>CAVWYF010000028.1:0-246745 GCA_963759095.1 uncultured Alphaproteobacteria bacterium
TCGGAGAACGGCCCGAGCGAAGCGAGGACAAGCTGTTCGACCGCCAACAAATGCGCAGCCGCAGGCTGCTTGCGTGAGCGGAGTAAAACAACCCGCACCACCAACTACTCTTCACGCTCGTGTTTCCAGCGCTTCCAGCGCCGTCTCGACATTGTCTTGCGCTCAATCTGGTCGGCGATCAGCTTGCGCTCATCAGGTGTCAGACGCTTAAAGAAATTACCGGCAATGTCGCGGCCGCGACCCACCATGGTCTGCGCCTCGGCCTCGTACACCTCCAGCGCTTTTGTAACAGCAGCTTCATCATATGGGTCTGCCCGCAAGGCGGAAGCGACATCACGGGCCTTTTCGCGCACGTTCTTGCGCAGGTCGCGAAATCCTTTGCGGTGTTCGCGCAGTTCGCCAACCAGTTCATCGCGCCGGTCACGATCAAGCTCCCGGAAAAACGCCCGCGGCAGTATCTGGGTAAAACCGGGTCCGGTGATGGAGCGATGGCGGTGCGGACCGACGGCCTGGTGGGAAACAATGGCAGCAACAACCGCCAGATTGATGGCCAAAGACGCGATCAGCGCAATCCAAACCCATGACCAGCGGCGGGTCTTTGGAGCTTGCGCATCGCTCATAGCAAACTCCCGTCATCGCCGTCGTCAATCAGCACAACGTCCAGCACGTCATCGGATGCCGCCGGAAACTGCAGGCTGTCGGCCAGCAGCGTACCGGCATCTGTACCGATCCCGACAAACACACCCAACATGACGCTTGCCGCAAGCGCGCCGGCCGCCAGGAGCTGATGGGGCAGAAAACCGGAATGCCAACGGGACTTCCTGCCGTGCATCGTAGCAGGTCCGTCGGTTCTGTTTCCTGCCGCAATGGCTGAAAGCAGGCGATTGCGGGCACCTTCCGGTTCAGAAATGCCGGCAGCGGTGGCCGTATCAAGCAATTTATCCAACTGGTCGGCTTCGGTGCTCAGATCTGGAGGCAACAATTCAGGTTCACGCAACAGGTTGGCAAACCGTACCCGGTCAGCCTCAGGCCAGCGCAGCGGATTGCGGCCATAGGCCGCCAGCACTTCAGTCAGGCGCGCATCACCTGCGCTGCCCTGCCCTTTGCCGTTGTTGTTGCGTGCCGTCATTTCAGTTGCTCCAGTTCGTCAATCAGGTCTGTCCACACCGGGTTGAGCAGTGTTCGCAAAGACCGTCTTGCCCGCGATAACAGCGATTCCACCGCTTCAACGCTGACGTCCATAATCGATGCAGTCTCCTGATTGCCCAATGCTTCGAAATAGGTCAACTGCAGGGCCGTGCGCTGGCGCTCGGGCAACTGAGCCAGCGCGGCAGACACTTCGTCAGCCGCCTGGCCGTGGCGCAAGTGTCCGTCAGGTGCGGTAGATGTATCAACCAGCAATTCCAGTTCGCTGTCAGACGTGTTGCGCGCCCGTCTCAGGCGGTCAATGGCAAGATTGCGCGCTACCCGTACAAGCCACCCCTTCAGGGCCGTCTTATTGCGTAAAACCGGCGGATCGCGCCACAATTTGACGAACGCTTCCTGGGTCACATCTTCAGCATCGGCGGCGTTGCCCAAAACCCGCGCTGATAACCTGAAAACCAGGGAATAATGCCGGTCAACCAGTGTGGCAAACGCGGTTTCATCACCGGCAACAACCCCTTCAAGCAACACGGCATCGACTGCCGGAGACGCATCTCCGGCAGTCGACGTGGCCGCTGTGTTTTCACTGTATCCTGCCATTCCCCAAGCCGGACGCGCTGTTTGCCAGTTCATCAGCCCTCCTATTGCCGGGCCTGTGACCTTGCCTTGCGAGCCTCGGTCCGTTTCTTGCGTGCGGTCACATGATAGGCACGCGATTCCTGCAAAGTCACCCCGCCGGACTTGTCGGCATCTGCCGAGACGAACAAGCCGGCAATGTAACCGCGAAGCTCCTTGCGTGTAACTGCAGCATCCTTGTCTGCATCCATGCGTGACAATATACGATCAATGCGGCGCTGAGACAGCCGATTAAGCCAGTTTTCAAGCTCGGCCCTGGTTACCTTGTCATTCTTGTCGGCATCAAGGCGCATGAACCGGCGAACCGACTTTGCCTCCAGTTCTTCTATTGCCAGTGCGCCATCCTTGTTCTTGTCGAGACGCTCAAAAGTGCGCTCACCGCGCGGCATGCCGGGCTCGCGGGCAAGCGCTGTGTTTGCTGACATGCCTGCGATGACCAACGCAGCAGACAAAGCGGCTGAAAAACGAATGCTCATAACGGATCAATCTCCTTAGCTTGTAGATGTTGCCGGGACCTCAGGTTCGCAAACCTCTGGGTCCCACGGAGTGTGTTGGCCAACGCACATGAACAAGACGAGAACACCCGCAACAATCCGTCGCTCGGTCTGAAAAAAGTTTCAGCGGTCTTCCGGAACGCCGATCAGGCGGTCAAAAATCTCAGAAACCTGCCGGTTTGCATCGATCAGCATAGCCTCCATGGTGGCAACATCCGGCGCAGCACTGGCCCGCAACAGCAATTTCACAAGGCCGGACGGCGCACTTTCCAGCTCAAACCGGCCGGATGAACACAGCCGCAGCATGTGGGTCAGGCCCTGATACAATGTCGCTGCAGAAACCAGCACATCATGGTCTGCCACAGCTAGATGTCCGGCATCACGCAAGGCATGAAGGGCTGCAATGGTATTGCGTTGCAGCACGTCCGGCGTGTCATGGGCATGGATCAATTGCAGGGCCTGGGCAACGAATTCGATCTCGACCAGACCACCGCGTACATGCTTGATGTCCCAATGGTTGCCGGTGTCGGCGCCCTGAAGCATGCGCAACCGCATGTCCTTCACATCAACGAGGGTCTGGTCCCGGTCGCGGCGGGCGCACAGCACCGTGCGAATGGTTTTCTCCACACGTTGCTGCAAGGCTGCATCACCAGCCACAACACGTGCCCGGGTCAGTGCCATTTTTTCCCAGGTCCAGGCCTGGGTTGCCTGATAGTTGTCAAACGAACCAATGTGACTGGCAACAGGCCCCTTATTGCCGGACGGACGCAACCGCATGTCAACTTCGTAAAGATCGCCCTCATCGGTCTGAGAGGTCAGTGAAGTGGTCAGGCGTCTCGTCAGCCGGGAGAAATACTGTGATGGCGGCAACGGCCTGTCGCCGTCGGACGCGTCGACCTCATCGGGAAAATCATACAGCATGATCAGGTCCAGATCGGATGCCGCCGTCATCTCGCAGCCACCCAGTTTGCCCAGCGCCATGACAACCATTGAGCCGCCTTGAACGTGCCCGTGCCGCACGCCCACATCAGCGGTGGTAACGTGGAGCATGTGAGCGGTCACAGCATCTGCGAGCTTCGAATAGGCAAGGCCGGCCTGTTCTGCACTGACCGTTTCCGACAAAATGCGCATGCCGATACGAAGCGACAATTCATGGGCCGTGATGCGGGTTGCGCTCAAAATCTCTTCGTATGTCGCGTCGCCACTGCGCAAGGCGGCAAAACAGTCAGCCAGTTCGGCCTCTTCCGGCATGGCACCAAAAAAATCCGGATCGAGCACCGCTTCAAGCTGGCGGGGAC
Source organism: uncultured Alphaproteobacteria bacterium (assembly GCA_963759095.1). Lineage (GTDB taxonomy): Bacteria > Pseudomonadota > Alphaproteobacteria > Rhizobiales > Aestuariivirgaceae > Anderseniella. The sequence goes on from CAVWYF010000028.1 coordinate 3,572, forward strand.
GACGCGACAGGCTCTGCGCCAGGCGGGGAGCAGACCCCAACACCGTCATCATCAGTTCGAGCAGGAACGGATTTGCCTTGAACATGGAAAACAGCTGAACGCCGGCCGGCAGTCCGGCAACAAACCGGTCAAAGGCGATAAGCGCCTGATCCGGCTGGCCGGAACGTGACAGGGCCGTCAGCAGTGCCGGCATCAGTTCGGTCAACCGTTCGCGGGCGGCAGATGAACGCATTGCCGGGTAGCGCCCGAAATGCCAGCCGCGAATGGTGGCAGAAACTTCAGAAGCCTGGGCAAATCCCATTCCGGCAAGTGTCCGCAGCGTTTCCGGATCGTCATCACCACCGGTAAACACCAGACTGCCCAGTTCGCTACCAAGGTCAGGCGCTTCCTCAAACAGACCGGCATAGTGCCCTTGCACCTGCTTGAAAGTCGCGGTGAGCCTGTCAGCCAGTTCATCCGGGTCGCCATAGCCGCAAAACCGCGCAAACCCGGCAAATGCCTCGTGTGTCGCGGGCAATGTCTGGGTTTGCTCATCGGCAACCATCTGCAGGCGGTGCTCGATGGTGCGCAAAAACACATACGCCTCGTTCAGTTCATCGCTGGCTGCCTGCTCGATCCATCCGGCCTGCACCAGTTTGTCCAGCATGGCTTGTGTGCGGTTGCCCCTGAGGTCCGGGTTTTTGCCACCTGCAATCAGCTGCTGGGTCTGCACAAAAAACTCGATCTCGCGAATACCACCGCGTCCCAGCTTGATGTTGTGGCCCAGCACCACAATGGAATCATGGCCCTTGTGGGCGTGCATCTGCCGTTTAAGCGACTGCACGTCCGCGATGGCGGCAAAGTCCAGGTATTTACGCCAGACGAACGGCGTCAGGCGTTTGAGAAATGCCTGTCCCAGTTCCAGATCACCTGCCGCTGCGCGCGCCTTGATCATGGCGGCCCGTTCCCAGTTCTGACCCATCGATGCGTAATAGTTTTCGGCCGCACCAATGGCGATGGCGATCTGGGTTGCCCTAGGGTCCGGCCGCAATCGCAGATCAATGCGGAACACATATCCGTCCTCGGTACGGTCCTGCAGGACGCTGGCCAGTGTCCGGGTTATGCGAACATAGATTTGAGCTGCGTTATCTCTTTGTTCCAGAGGAATTTTTTCGGGATCGTAAAGTACGATCAGATCAATGTCAGACGAGTAATTCAATTCGCCTGCACCATGTTTTCCCATGGCCAGAACCGTGTATCCGTCTGATGCGGGCTGGCCTTCATCCGGTGTCAGCTTGCCAGCTTCCACGGCCTCTTCCAACAACCAGTTTACCGCGCCTGCAACCGCCACATCGGCAAATCGGGTCAAAGCGCGCGTTACCTGTTCGCAGGACCAGATGCCTGCAATGTCAGCCAGCGCAATCAGCAGGGCGACATGATTACGTGCGACACGCAGATGACGCATCAGATCGGCCTGTGATGGCGCAGATGCAGCCTCCGTCTCAAGACGTGCGCAGATGGTAGTGAACAGGTGATCGGGCGGCGTGCTCAGCGCCTCGAGAGCAAACTCAGGATAGCGCCGCACCAGCCCGGACAGAAACGGAGACCCGGCCGAAATGTGAGCCAGAAGTGCGCGGACAGTTGAAGACGTCTCGCATAAGGGCTGCAGTACGTCTGCATGCTCCACGATCGCGGTAAGCAGACCCTGCTCATCAGGTTGCACAGGTAACGATACTTGTGCTGCAGACAAAGCCTTGTTCATGGATACCAACCGCAAAAACCGAAACTAGACTTCCGACCCTAACCTCTGGAACGGGATTAGCAAAAGTGTATCCGCAGTTTTCGCTGTATTTTATGCCCTGACCGGAAAACGAAGCTTTGCGATGAGCCCCGGATTTGCATCCTCGATTTCGAAATCACCTGCATGCAGCTTCATGACACTGTCGACCAGCGCCAAACCCAACCCACTTCCGGCTTCGCTGCGGCTTTTGTCGAGCCGGACAAAACGACCCTTGACCCTCTCCCTGTCGATTGCGGCGATACCAGGCCCGGTGTCACTGACATGGACGGTCCAGCCATCCCCTTTCGAACGGGCAATCTGCAATCGTATCGCAGGGGCCCCGGTTTTCGCGTCTCGGCCATACTTGATCGCATTGTCGAGCAGGTTGGTCATTGCCTGGGCCACAAGCTGCCTGTCAGCTCTCACCAGTGCGGTTTCCGGCGCATCCAGAACAAGCGTGCCGCCGGCGTCTTCCGCGATGGGACCATAAAGCTCCACCAGATCGTCCAGCAAAGCCACAAGATCAGTATCCTGAAACCCTTCGCGCATCTGGCCAGCCTCGGCACGCGCAATAGACAGCAAGGCATTGAATGTGGTGAGCAGGCCGTCTGCCTCGGCTATATTGGCTTCAAGCGCGGCTTTGTGATCTTCCGCAGAGTTTGAGCGCAATGCATCTTCGGCGCGTGCACGCAACCGGGTCAACGGCGTGCGCAGATCATGGGCGACATTGGATGACACTTCCTTCATGCCGGTCATCAGCCGATTGATCTGGTCCAGCATGTCGTTGAGGCTCTCCGACAGGCGGTCAATCTCGTCACCGGTCCCGGAAACCGGCATTCTTTCACCCAGGTCACCGGCCATGATGGCGCGGCTTGCGCCATTGATCTCGTCCACCCGGCGCAGGAAATTGCGGCTCATCAGCAGGCCACCGCCAACGCCCAGCACAAGTGTCAGCCCAAGAGCCCAGAACAATGATGTTCTGATGATCCGGTTGAACTGCCGTCGCTCTTCCACATCGCGGCCGACAACAAGCTGAAAACCGCCGTCCAGGCGAACGAAAAACGCCCGTGCCGTATGGTCAACCAGTCCCCTGCCGGTTTCATAGGGGAATTTGAAATCAATGGTGCCGCGCTCACCCACCGCTTCAACCGGCAAGGATTGCAGATTTCCGGCAAGCCTGCGTCCCACGGCGTTGGTAAGGATATAGACCGCGCCATCTGCTTCCGCGCTGCGTGCCTTGATGATTTCAAGCAGTCCCCGAGGCCCGCGGATTTTGTACTGCTCGGCCAGGCCCTGCACTTCCGCCTCGACCGTATCCTCGGTCTGGCGCTCCAGCAAAATGGCGGTGTTCCAGTATATGTAGGCAAGAATGGCACCCACCGAGATGGCAAACACGGTCAGGTAGACAGCCGCCAGCCGGAAGGTCGACGTTTGCAGGAGTTTAAGAGCGGCCCGCACGAATACTGTATCCGGCGCCGCGAACAGTGTGCAAAAGCGGTTCGCCGAATTCCTTGTCCACCTTGGCCCGCAATCTGGAAATGTGGACGTCAATCACATTGGTCTGCGGGTCGAAATGATAGTTCCACACGTTTTCCAGCAACATGGTGCGGGTCACCACACTGCCGGCATTGCGCATCAGGTATTCCAGCAGCTTGAATTCCCGCGGTTGCAGCAAAATGTCTTCGCCTGCCCGGGTTGCCGTGCGGGCCAGCAGGTCAATCTCGAGATCTGCAACCTTCAATTTGGTCGTGTGCGGGGTGGCATCCTGGCGACGGCGCAAGGTTTCAACACGGGCCAAAAGTTCCGTGAATGCATAGGGTTTTGCCAGATAGTCATCGCCGCCGGCGCGCAAACCGAGCACCTTGTCGTCCACTTCGCCGAGCGCCGACAATATCAGCACCGGCGTTATGATGTCTTCGCTGCGCAGTGTCTTGACAACTTCAAGACCGTCCATGCCCGGCAGCATCCGGTCCATAATAATGACATCATGGGTCTGCTCGCGCGCCAGTTCGAGACCATCGGTTCCATTGGCGGCCAGATCCACGACGTGACCTTCTTCAACCAGGCCCTTTTCAAGCCAACTGGCCGCTTCGCGATCATCTTCTACGACAAGAATTTTCATGCAATTTGAATCCACAACCTGATCACCTGTTGTTGGTGCCTATTTTAAGAGGAAAAATCAAGTGTGCCTCCGTACACCTCGTGTTTCAGAAGACCGTTGGCAGGGGGGGCGGGAGGTCTACCCGAAACAACATTGTGAGGCACACGAAGGCACGACGGCGGCGTGGGTACAGAGGGGGCAGAGTTCACGCCGCCATTCTTATATAGTATCAGCCTTTTGAAATTTTAAGTGCTACAAAACGCTGTCCACGATCATTTTTCACCAGCAGCAACACTGGAGACTTGCCGGATCTGGCAGATGACTGGCGAATTGCGGCCACTGCGGCCTCCGGTTGATCAACAAAGGCACCATCGACTTCGAGGATAACATCGCCCTGACGAATGCCCTGTTCGGCTGCCGGTGAGCCGGGCAGAACCTCGGCCACAACAACACCTTCGCCATCTTCAGCCGGAGCCAGTGCGAGACCAAGCTGCTGGTCTGCGGCGGGCCCGCTGCTGTCGCGTCCAGGGTTGATGGATGCCTGCTTTTCTCCCGGCATTTCACCAATCGACACCTTGATGTCGCGCTGCTTACCGCTGCGGAACACAGTCATCTCCACCGTCGTTCCCGGCTTGAGCTTGGCGACTTCGCGCGACAGTTCCTTAGGGCCTTTGATGTCCGTACCATCAACTTTCAAAATGGTGTCTCCGGTGCGCAAGCCAGACTTTTCGGCCGGCGAACCATCGGTAACCGCAGCAATCAATGTACCTGACGGTTTGTCCAGGCCGATGCTGGAGGCAATGTCTTCCGACACCTTCTGGATCTGAACACCAAGCCAGCCGCGCGTCACATTGCCGTCGTCCTTCAGATCGGCAATGATGTCTTCCGCAGTTGATGCCGGAATGGCAAATCCTATGCCGACACTACCGCCTGATGGTGAGAAGATGGCTGTATTGACACCAACAACCTCACCTTTCAGATTAAAGGCCGGGCCGCCGGAATTGCCGCGATTGATCGGCGCATCTATCTGCAGGAAGTTGTCATAGGGGCCGGCACCAATATCGCGGCCGGCAGCCGAAATAATACCGGTTGTAACGGTTCCACCAAGGCCGAACGGGTTGCCGACTGCAACTACCCAGTCACCGACGCGCGGCTTGTCAGCGGCAAACTTTACCGGGGTGAACTTGTCCCCGCTCTCGATTTTCAACAAGGCAAGATCGGTCTTCGGATCGGTTCCAATAACCTTGGCGTCAAGTTCGCGTCCGTCAGAGAACTTGACCGAAACTTCGCTGGCGCCCTTGATAACGTGATTGTTGGTAACCAGGTAACCGTCTTCAGAAATGATGAAACCGGACCCTTGCGAGGTACCGTTGCGACGATGCGGTTGAGGCATTGCCCCGCCGTTACGGCCAGGCTGATTGCGGAAAAACTGCTCAAAAGGCGATCCTTGCGGGAAGCCAAACTGGAATTGCCGACGCTGCTCGCGCGTACCATCTTCGGAGCGGGACGCGACAGGAGTAAACTTGCTTTGCACCGACACAACTGACGGCATCACGTTTTCCACCAGGTCGGCGAAGCCGGATGCTGGTGCGTTGTTGAGAGAGACCGATGCTTTTGCTGTCGATTGTGTACCGGCATGGCTGATGGTGCCGGTCAGGGCCGTTGCACCAAGCAGGCCGGCAATCATCAGAGCATAAACCGCCGTGCGGCTTTTTGATCCGTTTTTCGTGTGTATAGGCATTTCGGTAAAATCTCCATTGCAGGGATCCAGAGGAATCTGATGCATGGAGATTTAGCGGACGTCACATTACACGATGGTGTCCGGCGGGTTAAAACACGTTAATGTTGCAAAGCTTACTCGATAACTCTGGTCACGACCGCAGCTTCGGCCTCAAGTGTGCGGTGAACCGGGCATTTACCGGCAATTTCTTCGAGTTTACCGCGCAGTTCGGGCGAAATCTCGCCATCCACTGATATGGTGCGCTCAAACTGGTCAATCTTGCCGATTTTACCTTCACCACAGTCCTTGCAGTCATCCGCGTGAACCTTGCCGTGAGTTACATCGACCGTGACACGGCCCAATTGCAGCTTTTTGAAATCAGCATACATACGCAGCGTCATGGACGTACAGGTGCCAAGTGCGATCGACAGATAGTCATAGGGCGACGGGCCGGTGCCGTCACCGCCCACCGACGACGGCTCATCAGCCAACAGATGATGATCGTCAACCAGCACGTCCTGCTGGAACTTGCCCTGGCGCGTCTCACGCACTCTGACCACGCCCGACGAAGCCGGTTTCGGGCGCTCAACAGACGACAGAAACCGGTTAGCCCACCCGGCCAGTACATCGGCCACAAACACCGCATCCTGCCTGCGCGACAGCAGATGGTCGGCTCCGTCCAGCGAGATAAAGCTCTTCGGATGCCTGGCGGCAGAGAAGATTGTCGATGCGTTCTCAATGCCGACGGTCTGGTCAAGCGGGGCATGAAATACGATCAATGCCGGTTTTAACGCCGAAATCCGATCTTTCAGGCTGGTGCCACGGACATCGTCCAGAAACTGTTTCTTGATGGTGAATTCGCGACCTGCCAAGGATACGGTAGCCTCGCCGTCGCTTTCAATCGTGTCGAGACTGGCGTGGAAATTATGCACCACGTGATCCGCATCGGCAGGTGCACCAATGGTGGCCACGGCTTTCAGCTCGGGCATGTCACCGGCACCGGCCAGCACCGCTGCGCCACCCAGACTATGGCCAACCAGCAATTCCGGTGCCGTATGATTTTCACGCAACCAGTTTGCAGCGGCAATCAGGTCAGCCACGTTTGATGAAAAATTGGTGTTGGCAAATTCACCCTCACTGGCCCCGAGGCCGGTAAAGTCAAACCGCAAGGTGGCGATGCCGTGGGCTGCCAGGGCCGAGGCTATCCGGCTGGCCGCAAACACATCCTTTGAACAGGTGAAACAGTGGGCAAACAGGGCATACCCCCGCACGGCGCCGTTTGGTGCATCCAGCCGGGCTGCAAGCATGTCGCCTTGCGAACCTTCAAATTCGATCCGCGTGGACTTGATTGCCATCCCGCTACTCCTATGATTAAGGGGTCCTGTCCCTAAGAATGTCGTCCAGACGGGCCTGCTCGTCGGCAGACAGGGCCTGTTCCGGCACCGAAAGGCCGGGGCCTTTGCGTCTGCGCAGGAAAATCACCAGCGACCCGATCAGCAAAATCGCAAACGGGCCACCCCACAACAACAGCGTACGCGAGTTGAAGCGCGGTTTCAAAAGCACAAACTCGCCATACCTCGACACAAGGTAGTCAACCACCTGCGCATTGCTCTCGCCCTGGACCAGCCGCTCACGGATCAGCACCCGCAAATCCTTGGCCAGAGGTGCATCGCTGTCATCGATGGACTGGTTCTGACATACCAGGCAGCGCATCTGGGCCGACAACACGCGCGCGCGCGCCTCCAGCTCAGGATCACTCAGCACCTCGTCCGGTTGCACGGCGAATGCAGCGGGCAATGTGGTCAGCACGAAAGCAACAGCAAGGACTAAGCGACGCAGCATCTCAATGTTACTCCGCAGGTTGAACGACAGGGGTTTTGGCCTTCTTCGGTGCACCAACCCGGTAGCGCCGGTCGAAAAGCGAACAGCATCCGCCCAGGAACATCAATGCGGCTCCAAGCCAGATCATCCAGACCAACGGGTGAAAATAGAACCTGATCGTACGAGCGTTATCAGGCGCCCGGTCACCCATTACAACGTACAGATCACCATCGATGAACGGCTCGATACCGACCTCGGTGGTCGGCTGGTTGGACGGTTTGAAGACGCGTTTTTCCGACCAGATTTCAGACACGGCAACACCGCCGGATGAAATCGCGAAACGCCCCCGGTCAGCCGTGTAATTCGGGCCCGAGATGGGACTTTCGCCAAGGAAAGTGACATCCCTGTTGCCAATCTGCATGACTTCGCCCGGCTTCATCACCGTCACTATTTCCTGTTTCCATGAAGTAATGGCAACAACGCCGATCACCATGACCCCGACGCCGGCATGGGCGATCATCATGCCCCAGGCGGCACCCGGCAGACCTTTGAGGCGGGCCCAGGCCACATTGAGCGGAACTGATGTAAACTTGGTGCGGGCAAGCATTTCCTGAACGCTTGCGGCAATCAGCCAGCCCCCGAGAGCGGCACCAAACGGTGCCAGCCACGGCCCGCGCCACTGCCATGCCATGGCGGCTACTCCCACCACCAGTGCAACAAGGGCAGCTGCCCAAAGCCGCTGGGCAGCGGCCCACATGTCGGCGCGTTTCCACGACATCAGTGGGCCTATCGGCACCAGCAACAGCAGCGGCAAAATCAGCGGTCCGAATGTCAGATTGAAGTATGGCGGGCCGACGGAGATCTTGGCACCTGTAATGGATTCCAGCACCAATGGATAAAGCGTACCGATAAACACCGCGGCGCAGGCTGCCGTCAGCAGCAGATTGTTTACAACCAGTGCACCTTCACGGCTGATCGGCGCAAACAGGCCACCGGTTTTGATGGTCGGAGCACGCCAGGCATAAAGGGCCAGCGAGCCGCCAATGAAGACACACAGGATACCAAGCACATAAACGCCTCGAGCCGGGTCAACGGCGAAAGCGTGAACCGACGTCAGCACACCGGAGCGCACCAGGAAAGTACCTACCAGTGACAGCGAAAATGCCAGAATGGCCAAAAGGATCGTCCACACCTTCAGGGCGTTTCGCTTTTCCACGACAATTGCCGAATGCAGCAGGGCCGTCGCTATCAGCCATGGCATGAACGATGCATTTTCCACCGGGTCCCAGAACCACCATCCACCCCAGCCAAGCTCGTAATATGCCCACCAGGACCCGAGCATGATGCCGGCCGTCAGGCACATCCAGGCAGCCAGCGTCCACGGCCTGACCCACCGGGCCCAGGCCGCATCGACCTTGCCTTCGATCAGGGCTGCAACCGCGAAGGAAAATGCGATGGATAGCCCGACATAACCGCAATAGAGAAGCGGAGGATGGATGGCCAGTGCCGGGTCCTGCAGGATCGGATTCAACCCCTGGCCCTCAATCGGTGCCGGGTCGAGCCGGTTGAACGGATTGGACGTCAGCAGGATGAATGACAGGAACGCCACCGAGATTGAGCCCTGAACCGCAATAACACGGGCTTTCAGGCTGGGTGGCAGATTGCCGCCAAAGGCTGCAACGGCGGAGCCGAACAAGGCCAGCACCATGACCCATAACAACATCGAGCCTTCATGATTTCCCCACACGCCGGAGATCTTGTAGATCAGCGGTTTGTCGGAATGCGAGTTCTGGAACACATTCTGGACCGAAAAGTCCGACGCGATATACGACATGGTCAGACAGGCGAAAGACAGTGCAATCAACCCGAACTGCAACAAGGCTGCAGGAGGTGCAACCGCCATCAACCGGCTGTCGCCGCGCCAGGCGCCGTACATCGGCACACTGAACTGATAAATCGCCGTGACAAATGCAAGAATAAGCGCGAACTGGCCAATCTCGGGGATCATTGGGTACCTTCTTTTGCTGCTTCACCACTTTGCTTCCAGACGCCTTTTTCCTTCAGGGCGTCCGACACTTCGCGCGGCATGTAATTTTCATCATGCTTGGCCAGAACCGTATCGGCTTTAAAGCTTCCACCAGCGTCCAGCATGCCTTCTGCAATGACCCCCTGACCTTCCCGGAACAGGTCGGGCAGGATGCCGACATAGGTCACCGGCAAGGTGCCGGTAGTGTCTGTGACCTTGAATGAAACGGTTTTGCCCTGGCCGCGGACAATCGAGCCGTCTTCCACCAGGCCTCCCAACCGGAACCGGGTTCCGGGCTGTACGCCCTTTTCGACAACATCGGTCGGGGTATAAAAAAACGTTATTGTGTCTGACAAAGCATAGAGCACCAGCCCTGCTGCAAGGCCAAGAGCCCCGAGACCGGCTCCGATCAGTGCGCCGCGCTGCTGTTTTCGTGTCATCGCCATATCACATCATTCCTGTCATCAAAGCCCCAGGGCCTTGCGGGTTTCCTCAAGCCGGGCCACGGCCTGCTGATTGTCCTTGAGAGCTTTGGCCGCCCGGTTGAGAGCGTCTGTTGCCTTGTCTTTTTCACCCAGCACCATGCGGGCGCGGATGAGCCGTAGCCAGGCATCGATATCCGCACCGTCTTCGGTCAGGCGTTCATCCAGACCTTCAACCATGGACCGGATCATCGCGGTGCGGTCGGTGGCATCCATCTGCTGGCCCTGCTGTATCTGCTCTTCGGACAGCACCGGCCCCTTGGGCATCTGGCCACCGGTCAGAGCCGGCGCCTTGGGCAATTGACCACCGGCAGACGAGATCTGTTGTTCAACAGCGGCGCGCCACGGCGCATCCGGTGCGCTTTCGGCCAACATGGCATTCCAGCCGGTAACTGCGTCAGCCGTCCTGCCCTCCTGGCGATGGGCAAGTGCCACATAAAAGCGCGCCTTCATGTGCTTTGGCGCAGTCAGTCGAACCGCTTCAAAAATCTTCTGGGCTTCATTGGAGACCAGGCCATTGTTGGCCAGCACCAGGCTTTCACCCATATCGGTCATCAGGTCAGCATCGGGCCCGGATATGGCAAGCGCCTTCCTGTAGGCGTTGGCCGCGTCGGTATACCTGCCGATGCGCTTGTAGGCCGGTGCCAGCACCATCCAGCCACGTGCGTCATTGGGTTTCTGTTCCAGGTGCTGTTCCACCTGGCGCACCATTGCCGCCATGTCCTGGTTTGCGACAGCGCCGTCAATGCGCGCCTGCAGCGGCTGGGCCGGCAGGTCGGGGCGGCCAATCTGCAGATATCCACCAAGCGCGATCAGCGGAACAGCGACCCCGGTTGCAATCGGCAACCAGGCCGGAACCGGGCGTGCAGCCTTTGCTTCTGAAGCAAGTTCGGCCTGGGCCGCCAGAATACGCCGCGACACTTCATTGCGCGCCGCATCGGCCTCGGAATCCGGGATCAACCCGGCTTTCTGGTCCCGTTCCAGTTCGCTCAACTGATCACGATATACGGCAAGATCGAAGGATGCCCGTTCAGCATCCCCGCTCTGCGCACGAGAACGTAATGGCGACAGCAGCGCCATCAAAACCAGGGCCGTCAAGACGGCAAATGAAATCCATAACAACATAATACCACTTAGCAATCGCACGAAGAGCAATACAACTCACGAAACAGCGAGTTTAGCGTCACCAATGCGGCCATGTTATGCACCAGTGTCGCACTTCCCGGTCTGTATGTCGCAATCATTTGGTGATAATTATGGCGGTTTGCTAGATTGCGCGAAGTTAATCCGGCTCGGAAGACCGCCCATGAAACGTTATTCGATATTTTCGCTGGCCAGAAATGCCCTGAACTATCACAAGGACTGGGAACGCGCGTGGCGCAGCCCCGACCCGAAAGAAGAATACGATGTTGTGATCGTGGGGGCCGGCGGCCATGGTCTGGCAACAGCCTACTACCTTGCCAAGAACCACGGCATTACCAACATGGCGGTCATTGAAAAAGGCTGGCTTGGCGGCGGCAATACCGGGCGCAACACCACCATTATCCGGTCCAACTACCTGCAGGACCCGTCCATCGCCATCTATGAACTGGCGCGTTCCCTGTATGAGACGCTGTCCCAGGAACTCAACTACAACATGATGTTCTCGCCGCGCGGCGTACTGATGCTGTGCCAGACCGAGCATGAACTCAGGGCATTCAGGCGCACCGCCCATGCCAACCGGCTGGCGGGCCTCGACTGCCGGATGGTCGATGCAGCGGAAGTCAAACGCATTGTACCGATCATCAATGACAGTCCCGATGCGCGCTATCCGATCCTTGGCGCCTATTACCAGCCGCGCGGCGGCACCGGCCGCCATGACGCACTTGCATGGGGATATGCCCGTGCCATCGACGATATGGGTGTCGACGTCATCCAGAACTGCGAAGTGACCGGCATGTTGCGCTCAGGTGGAAAGATTACCGGCGTTGCAACCAAGCGGGGCACCATCCGCGCCAAGAAGGTTGCCGTCGTCACGTCCGGCCACACCTCCAACATCATGGAAATGGCCGGTGTGCGCATGCCGGTGGAAAGTGTCTGCCTGCAGGCACTGGTGTCCGAGCCGATCAAGCCGGTGATTGACTGCGTGGTCATGGCCAACACCGTGCACGGTTACATGAGCCAGTCGGACAAGGGCGAACTGGTGATCGGCGGCGGCGCGGACCCCTATAACAACTACTCACAGCGCGGTTCATTTCCGGCAATCGAACACACCGTGTCGGCACTGGTGGAAACATTCCCGATCATCTCGCGCCTGCGCATGTTGCGCCAGTGGGGTGGTATCGTTGACATGACCGGGGATCGATCCCCGATCATCAGCATGACCGATGTGGGCGGGCTTTTTGTCAATTGTGGCTGGGGAACCGGCGGATGGAAGTCCATTCCAGGTTCCGGCTTCGTTTTCGCAGACACCATCGCCAATGACCGGCCGCATCCGATTGCCGCGCCATTTGGACTAAACCGCTTCACCGAGGGCCGCTTCATTGATGAAAGCGTTGCCGCGGCCGTAGCGCACTAGGAACAATGCTATGCTGATTATCCAGTGTCCCGTGTGCGGGGCTGAAGGCGATGAGACGGACTTCCACTGCGGCGGGCAGGCTCATATCGCGCGCCCGGCAACGTCCGACCCTCACAACATCGCTGACGGCGAACAGCGCGACTACCTGTTCATGCGCTTCAACCCCAAGGGCCTGCATTTTGAACGCTGGCGCTGTGATCGCGGGTGCGGCAAGTGGTTTCATGCCGCGCGCGATACGGCCTCGCTGGAGTTCAAGGCCTATTACGGCATTACCGAATTGCCGCCCGCTGATGTCATGAAACAGGCAACCGGCCAGTGGGCCGACTTCTTCAAGCAAGCCACGACAAGCAGGCCTGCTGCCAAAAAGGCGGCTGCGAAGAAAACCCCTGCGCGTAAAACTGCCCAAGCAAAGGCGAAAAAGTCATGACCGGCAAACCTTACAGACTGCCCGAGACAGCCGCCAGGGGCTCGCGTATTGATCGTTCAAGACAGATATCGTTCAGCTTTGACGGCGCCAGGATGACCGGCTTTTCCGGCGACACCGTTGCGTCTGCCGTTCTGGCGAGCGGACGCAGGGTGATGGGCCGCAGCTTCAAGTACCATCGTCCGCGCGGACTGATCGGGCTGGGGTCCGAAGAGATGAACGCGCTGATCGGTGTGGGCGAAGGCGGGCGCAGCGAACCAAACCTCAGAGCAACCCAGGTGGAGCTTTATGACGGCCTGACAGCAACCAGTCAGAACCGCTGGCCGAGCCTGGATTTTGATATCGGCATTATCAATAACCAGTTCTCCCGGTTTCTGCCCGGCGGCTTCTACTACAAGACCTTCATGTGGCCGCGCAGCTTCTGGGAAAAAGTGTATGAGCCGTTTATCCGCAATGCGGCCGGCCTTGGCGAAGCGCCACGCGAACACGATCCCGACACGTACGAACAAATGCATGTTCATGTGGATGTGCTGGTAGTCGGTGGCGGTGTTTCAGGCATTGCCGCGGCCTATGCGGCTGCTGCGTCCGGCAAACGGGTCATGCTGGCAGACGAGAACCCGGTGCTTGGCGGGGTGGCCGATATCTCCGCCGGAGACATTGATGGTGTCAGCCAGACGGACTGGATTGCCGCACGGCAGGCGGAGTTTGAGACATCCGGCAACTGCCATGTGCTGACGCGCACCACCGTGGTCGGGCATTATCACCACAATTACGTGCTGGCGGCGGAACGCGTTTGTGACCACGACCCAGACCTGCTGGCACAGGGCGCACCGCGCCACCGGCTGTGGAAAATCCGCGCCGGCCAGATCATCGTGGCCTCCGGCGCCCTGGAACGCCCGATTGCTTTTGCCAATAACGATCGTCCAGGCATCATGATGGCATCGGCAGCACGTGCCATGGTGGAGCGCTATGCAACGTCGCCGGGCATGAACGGCGTCATCTTCACCAACAATGACGATGGCTATCTGACGGCCCTGAAACTGCATGACGCCGGCATCGCGATCAGCCGCATCATCGATGTGCGCAAGGATGTCCCTTCCGGCGTGGCGGATGCTGCGCGCACTGCGGGCCTCAACGTTCAGGCCGGCGCAGCCATCGCCGGTGTTGAAACCAGTTCCGGCGGCAAGCAGATTACCGCGGTCAAGATCGCTCCCTATTCCGTCGGCCGTGGCCGGGTGGTCAATGAAGAGCGGGTTGATTGTGACTTTGTCGCCGTGTCCGGCGGGTACAATCCGGTGGTGCATTTATGGTGCCATAACGGTGGCAAGCTCAGGTTCGATGATGACATTCAAAGCTTCCGGCCCGACCGGCATGGTGACCCGATCATGGTCGTGGGCAGCGCCAATGGCAATTTTGACCTGAAGGCTTGCGTTGAAGAAGGTTTCGCCGGTGGTGAAACAGCTGCCAAAGCGCTTGGTGGTAAAGCTACAAGAATCCAGAAAAAACCAACGGTCAAAGCCCGCAGCGCCGGCCCCATCCAGCCGATCTGGTTTGCGCCTGCCACCGGCAAGTACAATGAAGGCAACAAGCACTTCATTGATTTCCAGAACGATGTGACGGCGGCCGATCTGGAGCTTGCGCAGCGCGAAGGTTATGAGTTTGTCGAGCATACCAAGCGCTACACAACACTCGGCATGGCAACGGACCAGGGCAAGACCTCCAACATCAACGGTCTTGGCATCATTTCCGATGCCACCGGCAAGCGGATCCCCGAAATCGGCACCACGACATTCCGTCCGCCCTATACGCCCTACTCGTTCGGCGCCATTGCCGGCACCAAGACGGGCGAACTGTTTCTGCCGGTGCGCCGTACCGCGATTTATGACTGGCACAAGCAGCAAGGTGCCAACTGGGAACCGGTCGGGCAATGGCGGCGGGCCTATTGCTATCCGCAGGCAGGCGAGACTAGGCAGGATGCCATCAACCGGGAAATTCTGGCGGTGCGCGATAAGGTCGGTCTGCTTGATGCATCAACCCTAGGCAAGATCGAGATCAAGGGGCCGGATGCGGCCAAATTGCTCGACCTGGTCTATACCAACATGTTCTCAACGCTCAAAGTCGGCAAGGCACGCTACGGCCTGATGATGAGCGAAATGGGCTTCCTGATGGACGATGGCGTGACGGTTCGTCTGGGCGATGACCATTTCCTCATGCACACAACCTCAGGCGGGGCCGACAATATCGTGGCGTGGCTGGAAGAATGGCTTCAGACGGAATGGACATCGCTGAAAGTGTTCGTCACTTCAGTGACCGAGCAATGGTCGCAGTTTGCCATTGCCGGGCCTCAGGCGCGCACGGTGCTCGACAAGCTGGACAGTGATATTGACCTGTCACCTGAGGCGTTCGAGTTCATGAGCTATCGCGAAGGCACGCTGGCCGGATACCCGGTGCGGGTGTTCCGGATCAGCTTTTCCGGTGAACTGTCCTACGAAATCGCCACGCCGTCGGGATATGGACGCGGCCTTTGGGAGGCGCTGATGCAGGCCGGCGAGAGCGAGGGCATCACGGCCTACGGTACCGAAGCCCTGCATGTGTTGCGGGCTGAAAAAGGCTTCATCGTTATCGGTGATGAAACGGACGGCACTGTCACGCCGCATGATGTCGGCTTGAGCTGGGCCGTGTCTAAGAAAAAGGCTGACTTTATCGGCAAGCGTTCGCTGGAGCAGGCGTTTCTGGCATCTGAAGGCCGCAAGCAACTGGTCGGATTGCTGACCACTGACCCTCAGGAAGTGCTGCCGGACGGTGCCTACGCCGTTGAGACCGTCAAATCCGCACCGCCGATGAAAATGATCGGACACGTGACGTCGAGCTATTTCAGCCCCACATTGCAGCGCTCCATCGCCATGGCCCTGATCGAAGGCGGCCAGGGCAAAATGGGTGAAACGGTTTCATTTCCCCTGGAGGGCGGCAAGGTCGTCGAGGCAGTGATCGCCTCTCCGGTATTCCTCGATGCAGAAGGAAAACGCCAGAATGTCTGAAGCAGTCTATACCAGCCCGCTCGGGCATCTTGACGGCAGCCGCGATGCTGCAGAGCTGAGCATTTCCATGTCAGAGGTTTCAAATCGCGGCATGATCGACCTGAGAGGCGAGGCAGGCTCGGTAAAGTTCCGGCAGGCCGCCAGGGCAGCTCTTGGTATCGACCTGCCGCTGAAACCACGCAGTACTGCCATCAAAGGCGACGTGACGGTGTTGTGGTTGTCGGTTGACCAGTGGCTGGTCTGCTGTCCCCGCGCCAAGGCAGGTGCTCTGATCGGCAAGCTGCGTAAAAGCCTCGGCGAAATTCACTCGCTCGCCGTGGACGTGGGCGACGCGCGGACCATCATCCGGCTTGAAGGCGACAATGTGCGTGAGGTCCTGATGAAAGGCTCATCCATCGACTTCACGATGCCGGAGTATACAGCCGGGCTGGTTCGCCGCCTGATGTTCGCTGAAATCGCAGCACTTGCCCACATCGTGGCGGACAAGCCGTGGACGATCGATATCTATGTCTTCCGCTCCTATGCGGACTACACGTGGAAGTGGATCGAGGCAACGGCGAAACCGGCCGCGACCATCGGGCTGTTTGGCAAACGGTCAGGATAAGGGCGAACCAACCTAAAACGAGGTCTTCAACTTCTGTTCTCGTTCAAAGCGCTCCAGCCCCAGTTCGATAAGTCTGTCGATCAGGTCCGGATAGGAAATGCCGCTTGCCTCCCAGAGGCGCGGATACATGCTGATTTTCGTAAACCCCGGCATGGTGTTTATCTCGTTCACGACTATGTCGCCGTCACTCTTGAGGAAGCAGTCCACTCTGCCAAGGCCTTCGCATTCAAGCGTTTGAAAGGTTCTCACGGCAAGGTCACGAATTCTGTCGCTGACGGCATCTGGTATGTTGGCAAGAATCTCCAGCGCCGCCCCGTGCTCGTCCAGGTACTTGGCTTCGTAGGAATAGAAGTCGTGACTGGGCTTGATCTCACCGACAACAGAGGCTTCCGGTCGAAGATTGCCGAGTACCGCACACTCAAGCTCGCGGCCATCAATGAACTCCTCAATCAGAATTTTTGTGTCGTAGGAAAATGCATCCAGAACGGCCTCGTCGAACGTGTCCCGACCGGAAACCTTGTGAACTCCAACGGATGATCCCATGTTGGCTGGCTTAACAAACAGCGGCAGGCCAATTTCACGGGAGATGGCCTCGAAGTCCAGGATATCCCCGTGCCTGAAGGTCAAGGATTTGGCGATCGGGATGCCCGCATCGCGCAGCAAGCGCTTCATGACATCCTTGTCCATACCTGTTGCTGAACCGAGCACGCCCGAACCGACAAAAGGCACGCCGGCAAGTTTCAGCAGCCCTTGCACGGTTCCGTCTTCTCCAAAAGGGCCATGGAGAATTGGGAAAGCAACATCGATCGAGGAGTGAGCTCCACCAGCGGACAGGTTACTCAATTCTCCACCGCTTTGAGGCACCAGTGCCACGCTTTCCTGGTTCTCACTATTGAGTGTTATGAGTTTCGGATCAGCGGCATTGAGCAAAAAATGAGATTGATCTGGAAGAAGCCATTCGCCGGACTTGTTAATCCCGATCAGGGCGACGTCGTATTTGTTCCTGTCGATTGCGTCGGCTACGTTTTTTGCCGATTGAAGTGACACTTCATGCTCTGCGGATTTACCCCCGAACAGAATGCCGACTCTGAGTTTTTTGTTCACCATATACCCTGTGATCTACCATTAATAACGCTACCCCAGCCGTCAATATATCAGGTGCAATACTGACAACCCAGCTCGTTTGTTTGATCGCAAACCGCGCCGATCCTGTCGGGCTGTTCAGCGCGGCAGGGTGGACAACCAGTCGAACAGCTTGTCGAAACCGCCAAATGGATACATGTGCGGACCCATGACCTTGAGTTCCGGATTGCCGGCGTGAATGGCCGCCAGGTCTTCAATGAACTTATCCGGCGTTGAGACGGTGAGCAGCCTGGTGATGTTGAGGGCCTGCTTGCGAATGAAACGGGCCGAGTTTCCGACACCGCAAACCGCTGCGTATTTTGCCAGCGTTTTGATGGATGCCGGACCCGGAATGCCGATGAACGCCGGGAGATCAATGCCGTTGTCACGCAGCATCTTTGCCCAGCTTGCAACCGGGGCGGCTTCAAACAGGAATTGCGTCGAGATAAAGCCGTCCAGACCGGCGTCCCTGATATAAGCCTGTTTTTCACTCAGCGCCTGCATCAGCATGGCTTCACCGTGCAGCTTGGCAATGTCCGCATTGCCTTCCGGGTGACCCGCCACGCCAAGCGCTTTCGCGCCATTGGCTTCGAACACGCCGGTTTCCATCAACTGCAGTGCGCTGTGATAGTCGCCGATCGGCTCGGGCGCGCCGCCGCCGAGCACCAGGTAGCGCGTGACGTCACCGGATGTGGCCAGCCGCTCGATACGGCTCTTCAGGTCGTCTTCATTCCGGACAAACCGGGCAGGGACATGGGGCACCGGTTCAAGGCCCAGTTTTCTGATTTCCGCAACTGCGGTAATCTGGTCTTCAAGATGTGAGGGATCAACGAGCGCTACAAAAATGTGGGTTCCCGGCGCCACATGTTGCGCAATGAGCGGCAGCTTTTCGGACTGCCGAGGTGTAATTTCCAGCGTCATGTTTCGCAGGAACGCTGCGGATGCAGTTTGATTTCCCGCAGCCGGGATGATGGTTGTTGATGCGATACCCATTGACGTAGTCCTCATAAGCAGATAGCTGCAGATCATGCGTTATTTGTCTACAGGCAGGCATGGTTTTTGCGACTTGGCAGTGACAGATGCGACGCGTTTCCACACAATGTGGTCGGCGTCCGGCGCCAACAACGGTTCGGGACAAAAGTGTGGGTTTCGCGAAACTTACCTCGCTTGCACCCGCAGCTCGAGGAAAGTCTGAAGCCAATGTTTGGTGACAAATCCAGAGACTTACCGATGCCGATTGCCCTGGTCCTGGTGCCGGAGTTCACGCTTTTGCCGGTGACGTCAGTGATTGATCCGTTGCGACTGGCCAACAGACTGTCCGAAAAAGAGCTGTACAGCTGGACCATCCATTCAAGCGATGGTTCACCCATAACGGCGTCCAACGGCATTACGCTGGTGCCGGACGGCGATCTGGAGGCCATACCCGACCATGCGACCGTTATTGTCTGTGGCGGTACAAATGTTCACCAGTACGGCGAAAAAACCCTGTTCAACTGGCTGCGCAAACAGGCCCGGCGCGGCACCGATATCGGGGCCATCTGTACCGGTGCACAATTGCTGGCAATGGCCGGATTGCTGGACGGGTATACCTGTACGATCCACTGGGAAAACCAGCCGGGCTTCATCGAGGAATTTCCGGACATCAATGTGACTTCAGGCCTGTTCGAAGTGGACCGTGACCGCTTTACCGGTGCCGGCGGAACATCCGCCCTTGACATGATCCTGGCGCTGATTTCATCGCAGCATGGACAGGTGCTTGCATCCAGCGTTGCCGAAAACATCCTGCATTCACCGATCAGGCAACCCGGTGAACATCAAAGGATGTCGCTGCCTGCCCGTATCGGCGCACGCCACCCGAAAATGGTCGATATCATCGAGCAGATGGAAAACAATCTGGAAGACCCGCTGTCGCCCAGCCTGCTGGCGCGCCAGGCCGGGCTGTCAACGCGGCAACTTGAAAGACTGTTCCGGCGCTATCTGGATCGCTCGCCGAAACGCTATTACCTGGAGCTGCGCCTGAAGAAAGCACGATCCTTGCTGCTGCAAACCAGCATGTCGGTGATCAATGTGGCGCTGGCGTGCGGGTTTTCATCCCCATCGCATTTCTCGAAATGCTATCGCGCCTATTATTCGCGCACACCATACCGCGAGCGCGGCCTGCCCAACAGTTCGGTATCCGAGGAACAGACTTAGAGCCTTTTGCTCTACCCATCGCCACGGCGCGCGGCCGGCAAGGTCAGGGTTGCATGCAGGCCGCCAAGATCGCTCTTGCCGAGAAACAGTTTGCCGCCATACATGGCCGCGGTTTCACTCACGATCGATAAGCCCAGGCCGGAACCGGGCTTGGTTTCATCAAGCCGCTTGCCGCGCTCCATGGCAATGGCTGCGCCGCCGTCAGGCAGGCCGGGGCCATTGTCTTCCACGCACACATCAATCCAGGCAATCCGCTTGTCGAGGGGCGATGCTGACGAGTGAACGCCAACGGCAACCTTGCCATTGGTCCACTTGAAGGCGTTGTCCAGCAGGTTGCCGACCATCTCCTCCAGGTCCTGGCGTTCGCCACGAAAGCGAATGTCAGTGTCGTACCTGGCCTTGACCGAGACCTTCCGGTCGACATGAATCCGTTCCAGCGTACGCACGATCGACTTCACCACATCGCTGGCGTCGGTCGCAGCGCCGATTGTCTTGGCGCGCGCCGCGCGCCGTGCGCGATCCAGGTACATCGACACCTGGTCGCGCATGACACCGGTCTGTTCAGACACTTTCTTGCCCAGGCTGCCGCCATGAATGCCGGCCTCATTGGTCAGGACACTCAACGGTGTTTTCAGTGCATGGGCCAGATTGCCCACCTGGGTGCGGGCGCGCTCAATTACTTCCGTGTTGGATTTCAACAGCAGATTGAGTTCATCGGTTACCGTCTGGATCTCGTCAGGATAGCTGCCGGCGATGCGCTCCTTCTCGCCTTCGCGGATCTCTGACAGTTCGCCCTGCAGGTCCGACAGCGGCCGCAGACCATATCTGACCTGCAGCAGGATTGCCGCCACAAGACCAACGCCCAGCAGGCCGAGCACGGCAATCAGTGCATTGTTGAAGGCGGACACTTCGGTTTGCAGTTCGTCAAAGTTTCCCGCCACAAGAAAAGAATACTGTTCCTTGCTGCCGAACAGGGTAAAGCGCTGTTCGATGACCCGCAAAGTATTGCCGGACTGGTCTTCGAGATAGCCGCTCATGCGATTTCCCGCGCGCCGGTCCGGCTTCATGAACTGAGTAAGCGGCAGCCGTTCGTCCAGCAATGATGCGGATGCAACCTGCCGCGTGGGATCGCCATCCAGCGACGAAATCTGCCAGTACCAGCCTGCCAATGGAATTTCAAAGCGCGTGTCAGCCAGAACGTTATTGATTTTCGGCACTTCCTTCTCAAGCTCGACCGACGCCAGCAAACCATCCATCACGGCCTGCAGGCGGGCATCAAGACTGCGCTCAACCGCAGCGGTAAACAGTGAACTCAGCAGAATGCCGGCGGCGATCAGCAGCACTACGCTGACAACCGAGGCAGCGGCGATCAGCCGGAAGGCAAGTGAACTACGACTGATCATCCGGCTCTGACAGGCAATAGCCAAGACCACGAACGGTCTTCAGTACGTCAATGCCCAGCTTCTTGCGAAGCCTGCCGACAAACACTTCGATGGTGTTGGAGTCACGATCAAAATCCTGGTCATAGAGATGCTCAACCAGCTCGGTGCGCGAAATGACCTTGCCCTTGTGATGCATCATGTAGCTGAGCAGGCGGAATTCAAGTGAGGTCAGCTTGATCGCGCCGCCATCAACCGTGACCCGTGCGCTGCTGGTGTCAAGCGCCAGGTCTCCACAGGTCATTTCGGATGATGCATTGCCGGATGCCCGACGCAGCAGTGCGCGAACCCGGGCCAGCACTTCTTCCATGTGAAACGGCTTTGCAACATAATCGTCTGCACCGGCGTCAAAACCGGCGACCTTGTCACTCCAGCGATCACGTGCGGTCAGGATGAGCACCGGCATCTTGCGGCCGTCACGGCGCCAGTTTTCCAGCACGCTGACCCCATCCATGACGGGCAGGCCAATATCGAGAATGACGGCGTCATATGGTTCCGTATCACCGAGAAAATGGCCTTCTTCACCATCGGTCGCGGTGTCTACAGCATAGCCTGCGTCACCAAGCGCCGTCACCAATTGCCGGTTCAGATCCGGATCGTCTTCAACTACCAGTAAACGCACACCATCCTCGCTTGTTCAGATCGTTCAGCCAATTTGATCCAGGCCATGAACTTATGGCCTAACGGCAGCCCAGAACTTGTCCGCTTTGTGCATCCACGACGCAACGCCTGGCACTACCGCCCGATACCACGGTAACAATAAACCTGCCACCCTTTTTGACCACCTTAACCGCGCGCCCGCCGGCAGCACGCTCGGCAGCACGCTTTGCACTGGATGCACCGGCCACACGAATAAGAGGCGCAATGTCTGCAAGACCACCTCGGCTGCCAAAACCACGCGGTCTCCTGAGTGCACGATCAGCACGTCTGCCAACAGCCCGTTGCGGTCTGAAACGGCCGGCTGCGTCCATAAGGGGCAATGCGTCCGCAGCATCTGCCGTTGGGCCTTCGGTCATGGTCTCCAGAACGGAGGCTTGCATCACCGACATCACAGGCGCCGCAGACGCTGAAACGCCTGCAGTGCCTGTGCCTATCACCAGGCAAATCAATGTTATCAATAGCTTTTTCAATTTGCTCACTTCATGGGGTGCCGATTTCGAGACGGACCATGCATTATTGCACATGAACACGTGATGAACACTTAAATACACACTTCAAAAGCCAGTGAAGCGCGCAAACTCCGATACCGGGGCCCGGTCTGTTTTCAGGGAGTTGACCGGGGCTGCGGGATCGGGAACGCCAAGTGCAATGCCGCAAAACAGCATCCAGTCTTCCGGCGGACTGGTGTAACTGGCAACCGATTTATGCCACATGGCCCAGAATTCCTGGCCGCATGTCGCAAGCCCGCGTGCAGTTGCCGCCAGCATCAATGTCTGAATGAACATGCCTGCATCGGACCACTGGCCGGGCTGCATCTGGCGGTCCAGATAGACAAACAGGCCAACCGGCGCAGAGAACAGTTCAATGTTGCGGCGAAACTGCTTCATCCGGCCCGGCTTGTCCTCACGCCCCACGCCAATGGTGGTATAAAGATCCTCGCCACACTTGTGACGCCTGGCAAAGTACGGCTCTTTCAGGTTTTGCGGGTAAATACGGTACTCACTGCCCTCACCCCGCGGCAGGTCGCTCACCTGTGCCTGCACATCAGAGATAAGCCCGGCAAGCGGTTCTCCGCTCAGCGCAATGATGTTCCAGGGCTGAAGATTACCGCCAGACGGCGCGGTCGCAGCGATGTTGAGAAGCTCTTCAACTGTTTTACGGTCTACCGGTTTATCGGCAAGAAATGCACGGCAGCTGTATCGTGCACGTGCTGCGTCTTCAACATTCATGGATGTACCACCAGCCAGAGAAAAATCAGTTGGTCAGCAAACTAGTGCAAGAATCGCCGGTTTGGAAACCATTCGGATGACCAGAGCCCTTCACCCTCAAATAGAAACGTTTGATGGAATCAAATCAGTTCAGTCGGCTAGGCGCAAAGCGAAGCACGATGCCAGTGCGTCAGGCAAGCTTTGCAACGACGCCGGTGGGCTGATTTGGTCCACCGAAGGCTGATTTTCTGCGCCCGCTGGACAGCGTTACGTCTCCCTTGTGGTCAACCAGACCACGGCGGGAGCCGTGCCTTGCCAGCGAACGCAGAAAACCAGTCATACGTTTCTATTTGAGGGTGAAGGGCTCTAGGGCCAGTCGCATATCCGCGATGGCAGGTCTTCCAACGCCACCTGATCTTCGCTGGTTACCTTGCCGCGCACCGAAATGCCGGCCGTGTGTACGCTGTCGGGTGTTCCTGAAATCAGGGGGTGCCAGGGATGCAGCGGTTTTTCTTCCCAGATCAGCCGATAGGCGCAAGTGTCGGGCAGCCAGCCAAGTTCAGTAACATTAGCCGGATCCAGCTTGATACAATCATCCACGATATCATGCCGGTTCGCATAGCTCTTGCAGCGGCAGGTCTGGCAATTGAGCAGCTTGCAGCTCACGTCGGTAGTATATATATCACCGGTGTCTTCATCTTCCAGCTTAACGAGGCAGCAGCGGCCGCATCCATCGCATAGAGATTCCCATTCCTTGCGCGACATATCCTTGAGTTTCTTGACCTCCCAAAACGGGGCTGAGGAATTCATGTTTCGGCGCTCAAGATCATGTGAAGTTGGAAAGTTGTTCAAATATCTGTTTTAAGTTAGGATTATACTAGGGTCCGGACCATATATACAAAACGGCAGGCTTGGCTGGCGTAACACACAAGATCAGGTTGATTTTTGGTCGCATTAACCAAAAATCATAAACCTGATCGCATTCAAAGTGCTAGAGCAACTTTACGGGTTCACTTGAACCCATGTTGCTCTAGAGCACAATTCGACTGACACTACTGGTTGACGATGGCTCATCACAGCACCTGGCAATACCGGAAGCAAGAGATTGATTGACAATTCGATACTCAGGAAATTTTTCCAGTTCTTCATGAAACTGGATGAGTTGTTTTCCCACTATGCCTTCGAGCTGTACGATGGTCTCAGACGCGGCTGGGTTGCGTATTCCCAGTTTCTGATGCGCTTCAGGGTAACCGGCATCAAGCGGGTCATAGTCGATCTGTTCGATGATGCCGCCACATTCGGCACCGTCTTTGCCCTCGGTGTTATCACTGTCGCCCTGCCGACACTGAATGAAACCGACGATATCTGGAATTCGGGCCGCCAGTACGCGGTCACCTTCACTGACATCAATGGTGAAATAATCGGCAAGCGCGGCGTTCTGCAGGATGATGCCATTCCGCTGGAAGAAGTACCGCCCCAACTGGTCAAGGCGGTGCTGGCGACCGAAGACGTGCGTTTCTTCCAGCATTTCGGCGTTGATGTGGTGGGCACCTTCCGCGCCATGATTGCCAATGCCAAGGCGCAGGATGTTGTCCAGGGCGGCTCAACCCTGACCCAGCAGCTTGCCAAGAACCTGTTTCTATCACCTGAACGCTCCTTGCGCCGGAAAGTACATGAGGCGTTCCTGGCATTGTGGATCGAGGCCCGGCTGAGCAAGGCTGAAATCCTCAAACTGTATCTTGACCGTACCTATCTCGGCGGCGGCACCTATGGCATGGAAGCGGCAACGCAGTTTTATTTCGGCAAATCGGTGCGTGATGTGAACCTGCCTGAAGCCGCTATCCTGGCCGGCCTGTTCAAGGCGCCGTCAAGCTATGCCCCGCATGCCAATCGCGAAGCTGCGATTGCGCGGGCCAGTGTTGTTCTGGGCCGCATGCTGGATGTTGGTTACATCACCCAGGGACAGTTTCTTGATGCAACCCAGAATCCGGCCAAGGCAATTGAAAACGACATCTTTGCGAGCCCCAATTACTTTCTTGACTGGGCCTACAAGGAAACGCTCGCCGTCATGGAAGAGCAAAACCTGACGGATGACTATGTTGTAGAGGTCAAGACCACCATTGATCTGGCGATGCAGAAGGCTGCAAAACTGGAGACTGCCAACATGCTGGCGGCAGAGGGTGAACGCTACAATGCCAGCCAGGCAGCCCTGGTTTCGATGACGCCCGGCGGCGCCGTGAAGGCAATCGTTGGCGGCAACAATTATGAAGAAAGCCAGTTCAACCGGGCCACGGACGCATTGCGCCAGCCCGGCTCTGCGTTCAAACCATTCGTTTACCTTGCTGCCCTGCTCGACGGCATGACACCTGAAACGCCCATTGTGGATGCGCCGATAACCATCGGCAAATGGTCACCAAGAAACTATTCACATCGCTATGCGGGGCGCACAAATCTGATCACGGCGCTGGCGAAATCCTACAACACCGTTCCGGTCCGCATCATGGCCCAGATCGGACGCAAGAAAATCATCGAAGCCGCAAAGCGCGTCGGTGTTCAGGCCGAGCTTTTGTCTGTGCCGTCCATGGTTCTTGGCGCAAATGGCATGACGGTTCTGGACATCACCCAGGGATACGCAACATTTGCCAATGGCGGCAGATTGAGCAACCCGCACACAGTGCTGGAAATCCGTCGCGCTTCGGGCGAAATCATTTACAACCGCAGACGCCATGCACCGCCTGAACGCCAGGTCATCCCTGCATCTGTTGCCGGCGACCTCAACCGCATGATGGGCCAGGTGATAAAATCCGGCACCGCCCGGCGGGCCGACCTGGGCTACACACCGGCAGCCGGCAAAACCGGCACTACCCAAAGCTATCGTGACGCCTGGTTCGTCGGCTTCACGGGCAAGTACGTCACGGGTGTCTGGTACGGCAATGACGATTACTCACCGACCCGCAGGGCCACAGGTGGTTCGATCCCTGCGCGTACCTGGAAAGCCTACATGCTGCGGGCGGACAGGGCCAAGAGACCGATATCACTTATCGGCCTGCCTGCTGAAGAAGAACACTTTGCTTTCCTGGAGAACAACCGCAATACACTGGACAATATCGGCGGTCCTGAAGTCGAGGTTGCAGCCGTACAGACCGACGAAGAAATCCAGATCGACGGATCCGGTGAAGATTCAGGCGAGGATGCTGTTGTCAACGTGCTGAGAGACATGTTCACCCTGTTCAAGAACGAGGATAGCAAACTCAAGGTTATCAAATCGAAGAGGATAACAAACGCGCGCCGTTCGGCGAAAACCCGTCGCGCTGAAAAACGACGCCGCCGGGGAAACGTTCGCAAACGCAATTCCAAGAGATTGCGCCAGCTGCTTCAGTCACGTTAGATCAGGTTCACGGGTTAACCTTGAACCCAAGTTGCCCTGGAAAAATCCCCTGTGGATCAGGTTGATTCTTGTCACAACTTGCCGCGCTATGGACTATAAAGGTGTATGAGAATTCGAGCCGGTTATGGGAGTGGACATGGTTTCACCGAAAACCGGCCTATTAGCAGCGTTGTAGAAATATGAACCCGTCAGTCAGGTTTGCGGTGAGTGTTCTGGTTGGTGTTACTGTCGGCATTGTCAGCGCACGCTATATGACGACGGAACAGAGCCCTTTTTTCACCCATCAATACGGCAACTGGAATAACTGGCCTGTGGCCGGAAATCCGTCAAACAACCCTTACACGCAGGCAAAATTCATCGCCAACGGCCAGTTACCGGAACACTTCAGTGAAGTGCTGACGTTTTACCGGAGCGAGGATGATGGAGGCGACAAGCTGACGGAAGACTGCACGTATCTGATGTCTGTAGACAGGCCTACGGCGCGCCGGTGGTCGATATCCCTGACGGGAAATGCCGGCGGTACTCCTCAGGTGCTGACCCAGAACGATGTAATGTCGATGGGCGAGAAAGTCACAGTCCTGCTTTCGGCCTCACCTCAACCGGGCAATTGGCTGCGCATGTCGAATGCCGACGATCCGCGGGTCGTGTTTCGTTTGTATGACGGCGACACGATCACTACACAGGGAACCGGCAGCGGTGCGCTTGGGCTGCCAATTCTGACGCGGGTATCCTGCTCATGACATCAACCAGAACATTCTGGGCGCTGTTCACCGTGCTGACGGCGATAGCAGCTCATCTTTGCTACATCCTGTTTGTGCCGTCACAACAGTTTCAGACGAAACTGGACACCATCCTTGCCGAAAACGGCATCAACAAGCTGACACGGGCAGTGCCGGGAACGGCTGCTGCCAGCATAGCAGAATATCCCGGTGAGTTGACGTATGCGCTTTGCCTGTTTGACCTGTCCACCGGGCCGCTTCGCATCAATGCACGGGTGCCAGATCAATACTGGGCTCTGGAGGTCTATAACACGCGCGGGGGAACCATTTACACGTTGAACGACCAGCAGGCGCCCCGCAAGCAGTTCAGCCTGTATTTGTATGATGATGATCCGGATCCGGAGGCCATCGTGAATGCGGCCAATTCGGTTGGAAGCAGTATTAATTCCATTACCGTACTGACAGGCACCCAGACAGGCATCGTGGTCATTCGTTCAGCCGCAGCAAACCGGCTTGAAGCTGCAAGATCTGCAGAGGCGTTGCAGAATACCTCGTGTTCGCTGGCCAGCAGCTAGAGCATGGTCAAGCGTGTGCGCTTTGAATGTGATGTGAAACCCGGCCGCAATTCAGCGTTAGACTGATCGCTCTGTGCCGGATGCTCGGCCGGGATGCTCAAACGCACTTTCGCGACGCTCTCTTCGCACGCCGGGAAAGATAATGACCTCGCACTCAGCCTCGGGCGCCGGCTTTCGTGGCGCACTTTTCCGGTGCAGGTTCAAAAAGTCCAAAACATTTGTCATTGCTGGTGGCACCTTGAGGCCTCTGATTGCAACTACACATGCAATTAGGCAACCGGTTTGGTTAAAAATTGACTAACCTTGGTGGCAAGCAAGGCATTAAGATGATTCATGATCGGCTCCTGCCCTACCTCAGGAAGGCCCGACCATCCCGGTCTTCCACCTCCAAAACCCAGATATCCGGGTCATATCCGGCCTGTCTGGCCAGATATTCATCAATCTGGCCTTGGGGCACAGGGGTCTCAAAGCGAGGTTCAAAAATCCGGTCACCGAGATCATCCAGCAGCGGTCCCGCCGGCGGACCCATCAACCAGACTTCGTCATCGCTGATTCGGATACAGATATAGATGATGCCGGCATCCAGCGCGCCTTTGCGAACAACCACACATGGCAATGCCTTCAGATCGCAACGCTTGCGATAGGCCGCAATCCAGATATCGGATTTTATCGACATTTCAGATATCCTGCCAGATAACTTGGTCGACGGGCCGCCGGTTCATTGAACAGCAATACTGGCCTGCTCATTTGTACCCTGAAGCTCCTGCAACAGTTCGTCCGACACCTTTCCGGTGACCGGCCAGCCTCTGTCTGCCTCAAATGTGCGAATGGCGATCTTCGTCTGCTGGCCCAGTTGACCGTCTATCTTGCCCGGCGAATACCCCAGCTTTGCCAGCGCGGATTGCACCTGATGTACTGCGATACTGGTATTGCCGGCATCGCTCAACCGGCGCGCAAACTGAATGTGATCAAGCACCGGGCGCGTCACGGCACCCGTTACAGCCAGGCCGTTGAGAGCCTGGTACTTGCGAACCGCGTCGCGGGTATCGGCACCGGCCAGTCCATCCACCACGCCATAATAGAGCCCAAGCGAGGCCAGTTCACGTTGCGCCAAAAACACAAGAGACGGTTCCGGCTCACTGTTCGGCGCAATCGGAATCTCCGGTTCACTGGCGTTTTCGGTTTGCAGAATAAGCTGTGCCAGCGGATCTTCGACAATCCGCCGGGAAGATGAGGATTTGACTTCAACATTCACCCTGGCCGATGGAAAGAAGCCCGTGCTGCGGCCAGCCGGAGCATCATTTGACACTTCCTCGATCACCGGCGCCGGCGCTGCTGCGGTACGCTCAAATACGGCATGATCGCCTGACAATAAATTCATCCATACCGAACCTGCCAGAACGGCGGCCAAACCAGTTCCAACGATCAGGACGCCATGGCGCGGTTCGCGCATTTCGCCGGTATCGTCGTAATCGTGGTTCATCAAGCCTCCTGCCATGGGTTTGCGGTTGCGATCGGGTCTAATTTCAATTGATGCCACAACTGGGTTAACACAGCCTTGCCTGACAGCAACAATTTCGCTTGCGGATATGGCAGAAAAGCCTGAAAACTGCTGACTTGCGGAGCTGCCGGAACAATTTTATTAAAATTCTAATCAATTTTTATTAAAATACAAATCAAATAGTTTTTATGTATTTTATTTGAGTGAAACAAGAAATGCCCATAGTTGCACCATGAATATTTGGATCAACCGAATGTCATGGGGTACAAGATGGGTATCACAAGAATTTTGATCGTGGGCGTGGCAGCACTGATACTGGCGCCAATGCCTCCTGAAGACACAACCGTGTCGGCAAACCTGCCACCGGCAGCAGAATTGCAAACACATCAACTGGTGTCCGTGGCTATCGGCACCTTCACCGATGTCAGCTCATTCTGCGAACGTCAGCCGCTAACCTGTACGGCAATGAGTGATGTAGCATCCATTGCCCAGGCCAAGGCCAAATATTCGCTCCGGCTGGCTTACGAATGGGCCAATGGCACAGGCGTTTCTGCCGACGCTGCTCATCCCGCTGCAGACGATGCACTACCTGTTTCCGGCACTCATCATGAAGTAAACGAGATGCCTGAGCCGGACGCTGCTGGCGGAAAGAGCATTTCTGATCTTCTCAATTCGTCTTCAGCCGATCCACTGATTACGGGTTCGACCACGAAAATCGCTGACGCTGACACCGGCACCAACACACTGCGTATTGAAGACATTCTGCCGGACTGGCGAGGCCCTGAACCAAGCCGGCAAGGCTAGGCATTCGGGGTATTCCACTCGACAGTCAGTTCCTGACAGCAACTGATCAATAACCCCACCCGGCATCCCAACCGGGCTACTGGGCCGCAAAGCACACCTGCCCATTAGTGTTTTGCGGCCTTTTTTTCAGTTCGCACCACACATATCGATGAATGCCGGTGCGAGCTCAAAGTGACCGGGTTGGGTAATGGGAGGTGCGATGCTGTGGCGGCTTGTTATCATTGCCGCGACCCATTATCGAATAGTCAAACAGCCGACTATTTCGGGCGTCAGGGAGTTCTGTGCATTGAGTGAACCAAGTTTTGAGCAGCTACTTGATGATTTCGAGTTCCTCGACGACTGGGAGGAGCGCTACAAATACGTCATTGAACTGGGCCGCGCGCTTGAGCCTCTTGAAGATGAGGCCCGGACCCCCGACAACAAGGTGCAAGGTTGCGCAAGCCAGGTCTGGCTGGTGTCTGAAACAGACAGATCCGGCGCAAATCCGGTTTTGAAGTTTCGCGGAGACAGCGACGCGCTGATCGTCAAGGGGTTGATTGCTATCCTGCACATTTTGCTGTCCGGGCGCGCGCCCCGCGACATCATCGAGACCGATGTTCAGGCTGCTCTGGGAAAACTGGGCCTGCACGAAGCGCTTACACCACAAAGGTCCAACGGTCTGGCCGCCATGATTTCGCGGCTGAAAGCTGATGCTGCGCTATTGTCGGTCTAGGTCATGGACTCATAAATAGGGTCAGGACCCTAAACCGCCAGTGAATCCGGTTCACCCTGATCGCACTGGGAAAGGTCAATTTGCAGGTCTGCTGCGGGAATACAGGCATCGAACCCCAATACCTGCCTGATCGAGCCGTCAAGCGCTGCAAACGGCAAACGCAACCAGAACTGGACCAGGTGATCCTTGGTGATGCGGGGCGATTTTATCGCACCCTGCATTGGCAGACCTGTCTCGACAACGGAAGAACAGGCGCGCTGCCAGTATCCGGCGCTGGACATCCGTTCAAGCTCGCTTACCTGAAGTCCTGTAATTTCCCGGTCAAATACATCACGCAGTTGCGTGCCGGCCAGCCGGACACGAAAGCGGCCAGCCTGTTGCACGTCAATCAGACTTACGTGCGGAAGCAGTTGGGGAATTGCAACCGGCGTAAACATCTGGCGACGCGGCATCGCATCATCGATGCTGCAGGAAAGCCAGTAGTCAAACAGCTCGCATTGCGCAGGCAACACCAGTTGCGCCCGAAAGGCATTAAAATCGCCGATCACGATCAGTTCCGTCCTTAAAGCCGTGGCATGTCCCGCAAAATTACATGCGGTTTTACAAAGCAAGACATGCAAGCACAAATGTCCAAAACGCTGGTTTTGACTCAATCAGAATCACAAACGCTCCTGTTCGCTCCTTGTGGATATTGGCCATCGGGCAACTGATCCGCAAGGGACACAATGGCGATCAGTGACAAATAAACAAAAGGCAGCATGCGTTCGCGAAAAACGCATGCTGCCATGAAATATCCAGAACGATCAGAATTGCGGATTTTGAACCGCCTGATCAATGATGAGGTTTCAAGCCCGCTTGCGGCGGCCCTGTCCGAGGCCAATTTTCTTGGCCAGCTTGGAACGTTCAGCCGCATAGTTCGGCGCGACCATCGGGTAGTCGGATTTGAGACCCCATTTCTCACGGTACTCTTCCGGCGTCATGTCATAAGACGTACGCAGATGCCGCTTGAGGGATTTGAATTTCTTGCCGTCTTCAAGACAAATCAGATAGTCCGCAGTAATGGAGCGATTTATAGCAACTGCGGGTTCGGGTGCCGGTCCGTTGTTGGCTGCACTTTCTTGAGCTGCCTCAGACAAAGCACCGTGAACCTGTTTGATCAATGCGGGTATATCTGCGGCGGGAACAGCGTTATTGCCCACATAGGCACAAACGATCTCAGCGGTCAGCTCAACATAAGTCGTATCAGTTTCTTCAATTTCAGACATCTTTCGTCCTCTCAGGAATGTCGAAAAAATCTCTCCCCACCAGAGAACTTAGACTCGAGCCCTCTTTTGAACACTCGATAGCGGTTGGATTTAACTGTGAAATCAATTAAAATCAAGAGATATACAAAGATTCGTTTTTTTCTACGCAATATATTTCCAATATCCACAACAGCACAGAAATTCTTACGTAACGATAACTATAAATATTTCGAATTTGAATTTGGGGATTTACAGTAGTCTGACAATTATACCAAAGGAACTACCTATTGACCCCTTTGACCGGTTTTTGGCGTTTGCCGGCTAGATCAGGATGACTTCTGGTTTTTCAACCAAAAGTCATGAACCTGATCGCCTCCGGAGTGTCAGAGCAACTTTATGGGTTCAAGTGAACCCATGTTGCTCTGTGCATACTTCACGCCGTGGTCTGGCCGACCACAAGTGGAGCATAACGACGTCCGGCGAGCGCGAAAAACCGGCCTTTGGTATCAAACTCTAAAAGGCCCGGCTTCACGGCTGGCCCAATCCCAGTAAGCCAACAGCATACGAGCTTTATTGAACGACATACCATCAAACTGGGCATGCAGTTCTACAATGCGGTTTTCCCCGTTTATCGGGCATTTGGCGGATTCCACCCATCGCTGCAATGCCTGAGCCATAACAAGGCGCGACTGGGTAAGGCATTTGAACACAACCATAATGGGCTCACCACCGGCATCATTTACGATTCTCTTGGCGGTCTCAGGAGCAATCCGGCAGTAACGTGTCAATGTATCGGCGGCTTTGGGGTCGCCTTTTTCTACTTGTGAAATCAACTTTTCGATGTCCTCCGCAGATGGTTTGCTTCCGAATGACGGAATGGCAGCCACCTTCATGCCGATATTCATTACCCGACCCAGGGCGGCTGACTCGGTCAGGAATCGGGTCAGAAGATAGCGTCGCAGGTTCTGTCCCCCCTGCCAGAACATTTCCAGACCGACCGCCTGCGGCAGGTCTTTGCGATTGCACAATGCAGATTCCAGGTCATTGTTGCCAACCACGATCGGCATCAGCTTGACAAAGGCCAACGTGGACAACTGGCTTTCGGCATTTCGCAACAGTTCAATAATTGCAGCCGTATTGCCTGCCTCAATGATCGCGTCGCAGACCACCACATTTAACAGCCTGCGCCGCGCAATCAGCCGCAATTGCTGTTCGCTGCCTGTTGGTATTACTTTCAACAGGTCAACATCCGAAATGAAGTGAGCGTCTTTCAGCATTCTGCAGGAAATGTCGTTGTCGGGGTGGGTTACAAGGAATGTCCGCAACCGCTCAGAGACAACATCCAGGCGGGCCACGGTTCTGGCCAGCTTGGTCAGATCGGCAGGCGGCAAATGCGGCAGAATACTGAGCAGTGCGTCACCGGCGAAGAACCGCTCCTGCGGCTGGGCCTGACCGGATGGCAGGATCATGATCGCGACCAGATCGCGACTCGCATCCTCCAGCGCCTGTTTATCCGGCGTCGCAACATCAGGGGCTGCTTTGCTGGCTTTGCTGGCTTTGCTGGTTTTGCTGGTTTTGCTGTCTTTTGCGGCGGCCTGATCGGTGCTTGCCTCAGCGGCCTTGGCCGGTTCAACTGCTTCGACAGTTTCCGCCTCAACCTGAGGTAGTTCAACAATGCAGCTTACGACGTTTTCCGACAGTTTCAGAGACGCAGACGACGTCAGCAGGTGCTCGATCAGACTGTTTGTGTCACTGGGGATTTCATCAACCTGAGGGATCACCCTGGCAGGATGACAACGCAAAAGGCTAGCCGCAATCAACCCTTCAATGGGTTGAACGCCTGCCACCGCTTGAATATCGCCGTCGAAACTCACCAAATCCGCTCAATACTGTCTACGCATTGTCCCTATCAGAGGTGTAGATAACACCAGCAATAGTGTAAACCGGCTTAATGGAATCAAAAAAAACTGCAAAGAAAGAGCCAGTTAACGGATCGCTGACATTGCTTGAGATTGACACACCGGAAGAGCTTTTACGCCACGGCGGCGAAACCATCGGCCCCGGCAGATGGGTGGATATTCCACAGTCGCGCATTGATGCCTTTGCTGAGGCCACAGATGATCGGCAGTGGATACATCTGGACGCCGAACGGACGCAAAACGAGCTGGGACATGCGCCGGTTGCGCACGGATATCTGACATTATCGATGCTTGCCGTCATGATGTATGATCTGGTGCGCATTGAGAACGTTGGCCGCATCGTCAATTACGGCATGAACAAGGTCCGCTTCATCGCTCCGGTATTGGCAGGCGACAGGGTTCGTGCCGAGGTCAAGATCGCCAGGGTCAGTTGCGAAGATAATTTTGTCAGGGCAATCTTCGATGTTTCAATTTTCGTTGAACGACTTGAAAAACCCGCAATGATTGCCCAATCGATAATATTGTATTTCAACCAGGACGGATCAGGCCGATGACTGACGACAACAGCAAGACCGACGCTGAATGGCGTAAACAATTGAACGACGAGCAATATCGTGTGCTGCGCAAGCACGGGACCGAGCGGGCGTTTTCCCACCCGTTCAACAATAACAAGGACGACGGCACCTATGTGTGTGCCGGATGCGGCACGGATCTGTTCAAGTCGGATGCCAAATTCGATTCAGGTACGGGGTGGCCGAGTTTCTTTCAGCCCAAGTCGCCTGACTCCGTCAGCGAGCACTCCGACCGGTCGTTTTTGATGAAGCGCACAGAAGTGCGCTGCGCATCGTGCGACGGTCATCTCGGCCATGTGTTTCCGGACGGACCGGCTCCTACCGGACAGCGCTACTGCATGAACGGTGCCGCCATGAAATTCAGGCCGAAAGCCTGAGCTTTTTTCTCTCCTTTTGTGAATCGGATTTTCGATGACAACGACACCTCCACGCGCGGTCAAAAAGCCTGTTTCCCGCGATGTTCACGGCCACACGCTGACCGACAACTATGGCTGGCTTCGCGCCGACAACTGGCAGGAGGTGATGCGCGACCCGTCGGTTCTGGATGCGGATATCCGGGCTTATCTGGAAGCCGAGAACGCCTGGGTGGAAAACACCATGGCTCCGACGGAAAGCCTGCAGGAGACCCTGTTCGGCGAGATGAAAGGCCGCATCAAGGAAGACGATTCCAGTGTGCCGTCACCCGACGGCGAGTATTCGTACGGCGTCAAATACATCACCGGCGGCCAGCAACCGTTGTTTGTGCGCACCAATCATGATGGCAATGGCGAGACCGTTCTGGTTGACGGCAACCAGGAAGCCGACGGCAAGGACTATTTCCGCATCGGCGGCGCATCGCACTCGCCTGATCACAAGCTGGTGGCCTTTGGCTATGACGACAAGGGATCGGAGTTCTTCACCCTGGTGCTGCGCGAAGCCGGTGCGTCTGAAAACCTGGCTGACGTGATTCCTGACACCAGCGGCAGTGGCGTGTGGTCAGCCGATTGCAAGCATATCTTCTATATCCGCCTGGACGAAAACCACCGGCCGTCAAAACTCTTCCGCCATGAAATCGGCAGCCCGGTCGCCGACGACGTGCTGGTGCACGAAGAACCCGATGCCGGTTTTTTCATGAGTGTCGGCAAGAGCCAGTCCGGCGACTGGATCATAATCGACTGCCATGACCATCAATCATCAGAAAGCTGGCTGATCCCGGCCAAAGACCCCCTGACAACGCCGCGTCTGATCGAACCGCGTGAGCCCGGGCATGAATACAGTGTCGATGAGGCACACGGGGTACTCTACATTCTCACCAATTCCGGTGATGCTGAAGATTTCCGCATTGTCACGGCTCCGGTGAGCGACCCCATCCGAAAAAACTGGCAGGACCTGGTGCCGCACACGCCGGGCACGCTGATCCTGGATCACACGGTGTTTGCAAATCACATGGCGCGTCTTGAACGCCACGAAGGCCTGCCGCGCATTATTGTGCGGGAGCTGGGGTCCGGCGAAGAACACACGGTGTCCTTCGATGAAGAAGCCTATTCGCTCGGCATGTCGTCGGGCTATGAATTCAACACCAGCATGATCCGGTTTTCCTATTCGTCCATGACCACCCCGTCGCAGGTGTTTGATTATGATATGGCGAGCCGGCAGCGCACATTGCGCAAGCAGCAGGAGGTGCCATCGGGCCATGATCCGGCCGATTATGTGACCCGGCGCATCATGGCACCTGCCGAAGATGGCGCGCTGGTGCCCATCTCCCTGCTCTATCACAAGGACACAAAACTGGACGGGTCGGCACCGGTGTGGCTGTACGGCTATGGCTCTTACGGCATTGCCATTCCGGCAGGCTTCAACACCAACATCCTGTCGCTGGCCAACCGTGGCTTTGTCTATGCCATTGCCCATGTCAGGGGCGGCAAGGACAAGGGCTATGGCTGGTACAAGGCCGGCAAGATGATGAACAAGAAGAACACCTTTGACGACTTCATCAGTGCCGCTCGGCATCTGGTGGCAGAAGGCTTTACCAGCGACGGCCATCTAGTGGCGCAAGGCGGCAGCGCCGGCGGCATGCTGATGGGCACCATCGCCAACATGGCGCCGGAGCTGTTCAGGGGCATCATCGCCGAAGTGCCGTTTGTCGACGTGCTAAACACCATGCTCGACGACACGCTGCCGCTGACCCCGCCGGAATGGCCGGAATGGGGCAATCCGATCGCGAGCAAGGAAGCGTTCGACTACATGCATTCCTACAGCCCATACGACAATGTATCGGCTCAACACTATCCTAATCTGCTGGCGGTCGGCGGCCTGACCGATCCGCGCGTCACCTATTGGGAACCGGCCAAATGGGTGGCCAAACTTCGTGAGCTCAGAACCAACGACAACCTGTTGTTGTTCAAGACCCAGATGGGCGCCGGCCATGGCGGATCACCGGGCAGGTTCGACCGTTTGAAGGAGGTCGCACTGGTTTATGCGTTTGGCCTGATGGTGGCTGACAGGATGGATGCGGCTGGGGTTTAGGGACGTTATTTCTGAGAAGATGAGGCGTTGGGCTAGGCGGGGTCGGGACATCGTGACCGCGAAAGCTGCGGCAGCGGCGCTATGAAAATGTGCTGTACCTTTGACTTTCCATAAGACGCGAAAGAGATAGGGGGGTGATCCTTTGCGGCCGAGCTTTTTCAAGTGTATAGAGAGCAGAACGAATTTCGATTGGCAGCATGCCAGCCGCGAGGTGCCTTGACGTGAACTGGTTTTTGCGCCTTTTATAGACGGAGAATTCGATGCGCCAAAACTACCTCTCTCGCGACGGTTTTAAGGTTTTCCGGCGAACGAGCATCGCCATCGCGGTTGCGGGTCTGGTATGGCTGCCGACTGCAAGCTTTGCCCAAGACCGTTCTGGCGTGCCAAGCGCTGAAATCGCCGACCCCAACATCCAGCACCAGTTGCAGGCTGTGCTCAAGCATGCGGTTTCCCATTCGAAACCCAACCCGGGCGCCGCGTTGCTCGCTGTCTCTACGCTGAAAGCCAAGGATGAGGATGATCGACTGGTCACCGCACTCGTCGTCGGCACACATAGCCGATCAGACGGCGCGCCGGTGTTCCGTAACACGCCCTTCGGCATCGCCAGTATAACGAAGATAATGGTGGCGACCCTGACCTTCATTTATTCGGAGCGCGGTCTTCTCGACCTTGACGCGCCGGTCCTTGGCCTCGTTGGCGACGATGGCTGGCTTCTAAATCGCGCAAACAATCCGGAGTTTCGACGCAACCTGGAATCTTTGACCCTCCGCGATCTGCTTGCGCATCGTTCCGGTCTCGCCGACTACTGGGACGGCGACGCATTTCTTGCCACCTGGCGGAAGGCCAAAGATAAGAAATGGAATCCGGCCGAGCTTATGGACTGGGCTGGGCAACAAGCTCCGGTCTGCGCGCCCAGGTCGTGCTTTGAGTATTCAGATACGAACTATGTTATCGTCGGTCTTGCGCTCGAGCGGCTTACGGGCCGGAAACTGCATGAGCAGCTACGCACGGAGATCTTCAAACCGCTCAAAATGCGTTGCAGCTGGATGTTTTTCGAGGAGCCGTTGCCTCAGGGTTGCGCTGCACCGACACACTCCTACGAGGACAATCTGGACGTCACTGACAATAGAATGCAAAGTGCGGACTGGTCGGGTGGCGGCATTTACAGCACGCTGGAAGATCAAATAAAACTGCTTCGCGGTATTTTCGACAGCAAGTTGATTTCGCAGAAAAGCCTTGCGGAAATGCAGCGTTGGGGTGAGAGCGACCTTGGTGAGGAAATCGTGTATGGGATCGGCCTTTATAAGGCCAACGCAGGACCCGGCATGACGCTCATCGGGCACACCGGAATACATAACGCGTTCTCGTTTTTGTGGGTTGAGGCAGGTGTACTCATTACGGGCAGCCTTAACCAGTCGAACAATGAGGCACTCAAGGAACTTATTTTCCCTGCTGTTCGGGTGCTTCGAGAAGGCGGCGGATACGTCGATCATTCGCGTTAGATCGCGGAATTGGTCGGAAGGCCTACTTGTTTATCCAGTTTACCTGATGACTATTTTGGTTGTAGGCGCGGCAATTCCAGTCCGGTGTGTGATCTAGAATTTATGACTTCATTGAAAGAAAAATGGGGTTGGATTCGGCATTACTTTTTTAATCCAAGATGTCAGAATGTGATCTGCCTCTCATATTACGATCATCTTGAGAGTACGCCATTATTCACTATTGATACCATCCTGTAGAGTGACTGGTGCTGAATAGGAAGTATCCAGTACTGAACTGTCCCCCTTAAAAACCATGGTGACTTCTTCACCTTCGTCGATATCGGGAAACTCACTGAGGTCCAGAACGATTACCACTTCGTGATCCAGGAATTTCTCAACTTTCTTCCCGCGAATATAATATTCCACCTCGTTATCCGGTATATGACCAACAATACCAACCTGTATCTCCTCATCCCATCTTTCTTTGCAACCGTAATTCAGACACCAGCCCAGTGGCATGGTTTTCACCTGCAGAATTTTGGTCTTCCACGTGTAATTCCTTTTTTCCGGTTCGGGATTTTCAAACAACATCGTGCCAACTCTCAGCATGTCGTAGTAGACCGGGGTCAGACCGTAGCGCAGTCCGTCGCTCGAACTGGCGTGCAACAGCGCATCGAGACCAATTCCCTCGGCACGAATTTCCTGCACAGCCTTGTCAAATCGCTGCTTCTGCAAAACCGTCTCGTTTTTCTGATCGTTGTCTTGAATTGCGGCAAGATCATCCTCATCGAGACAGCAGAAGTGGGTTGAAATACCCTGCAGGTGTAGAAATGGGCTCTTGTGAATTGCGCGCGCTAACGGCAGCGCTTCGTTCGGCAGCACGCCTTCGCGGGAAGTACCGGTATCGATCCATAAGTGGACATCAAGCCGGCCACCAGCTCTCTCCAGTAACCGATTGGCCTCCTTCACCCATGAAAGACTATAGGCGGCCGGTTGCAGTTCATAGTGAAGCAGTTGTGGTACATAGGAAGCATCGGTCAAATACATGACGATGATCGGTGCCTTCACGCCTGCCCGGCGCAGAGCGATACCGTCCTGAACCCGTGGAACACAAAAATAGTCTACTGTCGCGGCTGAGCTCATGGCTTTCCCGAGCCACCCGGGCGGATTTCCGTTCTTTAGAACAGCACAGAGTTTCACCTTGTCAGGTATCTGTCCCCTAATCCTCCGTACCCGATCCTGCAGCCTTGAAACATGAATCTTGGTGACCGGAGAGTCATATTTGCCATGGGTCGTATAGACGTAAGGCTCGGCCATTTTGAATTGCTTACCGTTGACGAAAATTATCACACCAACGGTTTCTGGACGCGGATGAGGTGGGGCGCGGCAAGTATAGTGGCCAGATTTCATATCATAATGCGCATAAACTGCCGGCTCGGAAGCGAACCGGCACGCGACCGATGACTTTCCCTTTAAGGCGGCTGTCTCCTCGACTTCAACGAAAACGAGCTGACCGCCCCTGACCGAACCATACTGTGGCGTCAATTCCAATGGCTGGGTAGCGGCGGAATTTTGCGCGAATTTTGTCGTTCCCGCAACTAGACAGAACAGGACCAGCAGTAACCTCTTACAAAATTTATGCATTGTCGTCCCCTTCGCAGCCACAATTGCCAGCGTCGAATTCAGTTGCAGGATCGCAGATATTATCACTCTTTACGACAGCCGCTAAACGGCTCAGCCGTAGAACCACCGCCCTGAGCCATAAATCCCGAAAATCTCCAGCCGGGAGGCCCAAACAAAGGGTGCGCTTCAAGTTCTCCTTCTACTCACTTATAGGATGGATGCGGCGGCGTCTTAGAGTTTGCTTCTTTCGCACATCTTATTTTGCTTCTTTCGCACATCTTATAATGTGTAATCGTATCACGCCATGATACATTTTGTTTGACAATAATATGTATCACACTATGATACATACGTGATTAAGTCATACAAAAACAAGCGCGCTCGCTTGCTGGCTGAAAACAGGACGCCAAAGGGCTTTCCGGAAGATCTGATCACTTGCTCACGAGCCATGCTGACCGCTTTAAATGCCGCTGCGGAACTTGAGGATTTGCGTTTTCCACCGGGCAACCAATTGGAAAAGCTGAGAGGCGACAGAGCAGGCCAGCATTCAGTTCGCATCAACCGGCAATGGCGCATTTGTTTTGTCTGGACAGAGGGCGGTCCGGAGAATGTTGAAATTGTCGATTACCACTAAGGACACAAGGACCATGAGTGACAGTTTAGTCCCCCTATCGCCTGGTGAGGTGCTTCGCGAACTTTACCTCACACCGCTCGGCATGAGCGCCGGTTCGCTGGCGCGCAAGCTGCATGTGCCGCGCACCCGTATTGAACGCATCGTGAAAGGCCAGACAGCCCTGACACCTGACACCGCATTGCGGCTGGCCAAGTTTTTCAACACAACTGCCGAGTACTGGATGAACATGCAGGCTGCCCATGATCTGCACGAACAGGCACCGCGCCTTGCTGGCAAGTTGGCGGCGATAGACAGTTTTGAAACAGCCTGACAGACCCGCGCGAAACCTACTGGGAACCGGCCATATGGGCCGCACGGTCCATCAGTCTGCCCGCGCCGGGTTGAATGCGCTAGATGCTCCTCATCCATGACAACTGAGCCGTGTGACTGCCATAGAAGATAAGTGCATTTAGTAAAATGCCACCGTAATTGCGGTTCCAAAGAGACATAAAGTAACAACAGATGTTTGAAGATATACCGGATAAAATCCCAATTTCAGGAAAGCGCGATATGGATGTTTGGCCTGAATATGGCCGTCAGTGTGAGATGAACTTGTTTTACCGCTCTTTTGAAGGAGGGGGCGGCTGGGTTGGAGAGTCATTCTTCAAAATATGGTCGGCTGAAGAAGTTCATGATCATGTTAAAAATCTAACGGAACAGTATCCTGAAAAGTACAAGTTTTTTGCCACTGACGGTGGAGGGAATATATTTGGATTTTATCAAGGCAAGCGAGAAATAATGTACGTTTCAGCAACGAATATCGGCGATGAAGACGACATAAAAGATTTGGGAAGTTGGAAAGAATTTCTAAAAAGTATTGCAACCTCGAATTACATATAAATTCCGACGAGTTACGGCGGCAGTCGGCAAAATAAATTACGGTGGCAGCCTGCCTAGGACACCAACAGCACATGCAGTTGCTCAAGCAGAAGCTGACGCGTGAACGGTATTGCCAGCGCCACAAGCAACACAACATGCAGGCCCGCAATCAATATGAGTTGCGCCCGAAAAGGCTGTTTGCGGGTTTTATGGCGCAGCCGTTGCTGGGCGATTATCGCACCGGGGGTTCCACCGGCAAGCGCCAGCGTCAGCAAGGTCTTTTCCGGGATGCGCCATTGACCTTTGATCGCGCTGTACTTGTCCCAGGCAAACATGGCGAATGTTACAAGATTGATGCCGGCCAGATAGAGAATCAACGAAGACAGTAAACCCATGGTGCAATCATGCAGGCTGCCTCACCTGGCCGGCAATAGCTGGTTTCAACCAACCACCCCCTCACAAACCTTGCAACCGGTTTCAATCCGTCGCACATTGCCGTCAAATCTGATCCGCAACAACAAGGAGGCCTGACATGTCAGATGCCGCCCATTCCATTTCCGCAAAACCTGCCGTGGTTGCCGACTTCAACTGGGAAGACCCGCTCGACCTGGAAGGCCAATTGACCGAAGAAGAACGCATGATCCGCGACAGTGTGCGCGAGTTTGCCGACGACAAGCTGGCCACCCGGGTCAAGTCCGCCTTTCGCGATGAACGCTTTGACCGCGAAATCATGACCGAGGCCGGTGAACTTGGCCTGATGGGTATCATGACTGATCCGGCCTATGGCGGTCAGGGTCTCGGCTATGTGGCCTACGGCCTGATCGCGCGTGAGATCGAAAGAGTTGATTCAGGCTATCGCTCGGCCATTTCGGTACAGAACTCGCTCGTCATGCACCCGGTCGAGGCCTATGGCTCCGAGGCCCAGAAGAAGAAATACCTGCCCAAGCTGGCCACCGGCGAAATGGTCGGCTGCTTCGGCCTGACCGAGCCTGATGCAGGCTCCGACCCCGGCGGCATGAAGACCCGCGCCAAGCGCACCTCGTCCGGCTATGTGCTGAACGGCTCGAAAATGTGGATCACCAATTCCCCCATCGCCGACATTGCCATCATCTGGGCAAAGCTGGAGGATGAAGGCATTC
Organism: uncultured Alphaproteobacteria bacterium; assembly: GCA_963759095.1. GTDB lineage: Bacteria > Pseudomonadota > Alphaproteobacteria > Rhizobiales > Aestuariivirgaceae > Anderseniella. Next base: position 46,400 of record CAVWYF010000028.1, read on the forward strand.
ACGGCTTTATCGTCGAGCGCGACATGAAGGGCTTTTCGACGCCGACGATCGAAGGCAAGTTTTCCCTGCGCGCATCGGTGACCGGTGAAATTGTGCTCGACGATGTCGAAGTGCCCGAAGACGCCCTGATGCCAAATACGCGCGGGCTGTCCGGCCCGTTCGGCTGTCTCAACAAGGCGCGCTACGGCATTGCCTGGGGCGTGATCGGGGCTGCTGAGGATTGCTGGCACCGGGCACGTCAATACACGCTCGACCGCAAGCAGTTCGGCCGCCCGCTGGCCGCCACGCAGCTCGTACAGAAGAAGCTCGCCGACATGCAGACAGAAATCACGCTCGGCCTGCACGGTTGCCTGGCGCTGGGCCGCGGCCTTGAAGCGGGCCGGTTGTCACCTACATCCATTTCCATCCTGAAGCGCAATAATTGCGGCAAGGCGCTGGACATAGCCCGCATGGCGCGCGATATGCACGGTGGTAACGGCATTTCAGACGAATATCATGTCATTCGACATATGGTGAACCTTGAAACTGTGAATACGTATGAAGGTGCACACGATGTTCACGCACTCATTCTGGGCCGGGCACAAACCGGCATCCAGGCATTCTTCTAGGGTCTCGACCCTGGGCCCTGTAACTTTAAAAACTGGAGGCTTACACCCAATGGCTCTTGAACTTCCCGATCTCCCCTACGCCTATGATGCGCTTGGCCCGTACATGTCCAAGGAAACCCTGGAGTTTCACCACGACAAACATCACCAGGCCTATGTCACCAATGGCGGCAACCTGCTGAAAGATTCCCCGCATGCGGACAAGTCTCTGGAAGACATCTGCAAGGCAGCCTTTAAAGAAGGCAATGCAGGCCTTATCAACAATGTCGGCCAGCACTACAACCACCTGCACTTCTGGAACTGGATGAAGCCGGACGGCGGCGGCAAGAGCCTGCCGGGCGCCTTACAGGCCGCAGTCGACAGCGATCTTGGCGGGTATGACAAGATGCGCGAAGACTTCATCAATGCCGGCACGACGCAGTTCGGCTCCGGCTGGGCCTGGCTGGCCGTCAAGGACGGCAAGCTTGCCGTCATGAAAACCGCAAATGGTGAAAACCCGCTGATGCACGGTGCAACACCGATCCTGGGCTGCGATGTGTGGGAACATTCCTATTACATCGATTACCGCAATGCGCGCCCGAAATACCTGGAAGCCTGGTTCGACAACCTGGTGAACTGGGACTATGTCGAGCAGCTGCATTCTGCTGCCTGACTGGTAGCAGCGACATTTCAACCGGGAAAGCGGAGCCGTTGCAATGGCTCCGCAGACCACTGGCAAGCCCCGTCATTCTGGCGGGGTTTTGTTTTTTCAGATCGGACTATTTAAAAACCAGGGCACCCCCAGTTTAAATTGCCAGTCAGCCCAGGAAACGGGTGGTCTGAATTTCAGTTTCATGCAACTAGAGCTGATGATCAAAAAAGCCGCCCCCACGATTGATTTGACATCCGGCCTGTTACTGCTGGCACTGGCCGCCGTATGGGGCGGGTCTTTCTTCTTTGCCGAGGTTGCACTTGCAGAAGTGCCGCCGCTGACCATTACGCTGCACCGGGTGTTCTGGGCAGTGCCGGTGCTGTTTCTGGTGATCTTGTGGCGGGGGACGAAAATCCCCATATCGCCGCGAACCTGGTTCGCCTATCTCGTCATGGGCGCCTTGAACAATGCCATACCCTTTTCGTTGATCTTCTGGGGCCAAAAGGCAATCGAGAGCGGTTTGGCCTCAATTCTCAATGGCACAACGGCGGTTTTCGGGGCCGTCGTCTCCGGACTGCTGCTGATTGATGAACCGCTCACATCGCGAAAAATCATCGGCGCGGTGTTTGGTGTGTTTGGCGTTGCCGTGATTATGGGGTTTGACGCTCTCACGAATCTCGACCTCAGGAACCTCGCCCAACTCGCCGTTCTTGGCGCGTCCCTGTCTTACGCGTTCGCAAGTGTGTGGGGTAAAGTCTCCCTGTCCGACAATGCGCCGGAGATGAATGCACTCGGCATGCTCACTGGCAGCACTGTTCTCATGATCCCGATCGCCATCTGGTCAGACGGTCTGCCGGTGCTGAACTTGTCCCTCAATGTATGGGCGTCGCTCATTTCGGTAGCAATATTCTCCACCGCAATTGCGTACCTTTTGTATTTTGCCATTCTTGCGCGTGCCGGTGCTGCCAACCTCATGCTCGTAACGCTGCTGATCCCGCCATTTGCCATTGGCCTGGGCGTTGCGTTCCTTGGTGAACAGCTTGGGCTTGAAGCATGGCTCGGGTTCGGCCTTATCGCCCTTGGCCTGGCGATTACCGACGGTCGCCTGCTGGCTCGTGCCCGCAGATTGATGGGTGGTCGGACCTGATCCCGCTCACCTGATCCCAGGCTGTGGGTTTTTGTGTGCGACGTCACATAACCCCCTTCCCCATATCCTTTAGCCCTGCTAAAGCCTTCTGCCATGAAGCTCGATGAATGGCTCAGGCAGGCTGACACGACCAAGGCGAAATTTGCCCGCGCGCTGGACATTTCCGCCGGGCGAATTTCGCAGTTGCTGGCAGGTGACACGCCGTCGCTCGATCTTGCCGTCAAAATTCAGATCCTGACCCGCGACAAGGTGAAGCCGGTGGATTTTTCACCGCACCTTGAAGGAGAACATGACATGACCAGTTCGCTGGATACCGTTGCAAGTGCAATCGCTGCCATCAAGGCCGGCGAAATGGTGGTGGTGGTCGACGATGACGACCGGGAAAACGAAGGTGACCTGATTGCCGCTGCCTCCAAGGTCACAAACGAACAGATGGCGATGATGGTGCGCCACGGCTCCGGCATTGTCTGTGCGCCGATGACACGCGAGGACGCACAGCGCCTCAAGCTGGACCCGATGGTATCGGACAATGACGCTCCGCTGGGAACCGCTTTCACGGTGTCCATCGACTACAAGGAAGGCCTGACCACCGGCATTTCGGCAAAAGAACGCTGCGCCACGGTGCATGCGCTGGCCAATGCCAATGTGCACGCTGAAGATTTTGTCAGGCCCGGTCACGTGTTTCCACTGATTGCAAAGCGCGGCGGCGTGCTGATGCGCTCCGGCCATACCGAGGCTGCCGTCGACCTGACCCGGCTTGCCGGTGAACCGCCGGTCGGTGTGATCTGCGAACTGGTCAATGATGACGGCACTGTCAAGCGGGGCCAGCAGGTTACGGATTTTGCCCGTGAACACGGCTTCAAGATCATTTCCGTGGCAGATCTCATCGCCTATCGCCAGCAGCGCGAGCGCCTGGTGGAACGTGACGGCGAGTTTCCGGTGGACACACCGTCCGGTCCGGCCAACGGCATTGCCTATTCCACCTCGTTTGACCCGGTTCAGCATCTGGCACTGGTCTATGGCGATACATCATCCGGCAAGGATATTCCGGTTCGCCTGCATCGGCAGGACCTTGTCGAAGATGTTCTGGGCAATCGCGATACGCTGAACGCGGTTTATGAGATTTTCCGCAAGGAAGGTTGCGGTATCCTGATCTATCTGCGCGAAGGCGTGGCCGGTGTGCCGGCGTCAAAGCTTGGCCAGCCGGATCTTGATGAAGATACCGCGTCTTCGCGGGCCCGCGCTGAAAGCTGGCGCGATGTGGGTCTTGGCGCGCAAATCCTGCGGGACCTGTCGGTGACGTCAATCAGGCTGATTGCCAGCCGCTCGCGGCACTATGTCGGCCTGTCCGGCTTTGACATCGAGATTGCCGATACCATCATCCTGGATAGCTGAATTCCGAAACATTTCTGCTTTACGCACAATTTGTCCGAAAACCGGTTCCCACTTTTCGGATCGCGCTTTATCTCTTCAACAGACCGCCCAGAATACCGCGCACGATCGACCCGCCGTTACGCACCAGCATGTTGCCGACCTGGCGGCCCACCGTGCTGGCAATGTTTTTGACAAACCGGTCGGTAGCGGAATCAGTGCGCCTCGACCGTCCCGTTGATCGCGACGGGGTCTTCTTGGCTGCCGCTTTTTCCGCTTTGGCCTTTTCCTCCGCCTCGGCAGCAGCTTGTTGCTGTTCGGCAACTTTTTCTGCTTTCACACGCAGTTTCTCATAAGCCGAATCCCGGTCAATGCCTTCGTCATACAAGCCATAAACCGGGCTGTCCTTGACCGACTGCGTACGTTCTGCCGGCATCACAGGGCCCATCTGGCTCGACGGCGGGCGGATCAGCGTGCGCTCGACCATCGACGGCACACCTTTCAGGTCGAGCGTGGAAATCAGCGCCTCACCCACACCAAGCTGGGTAATCACTTCCTCGGTATCGAACTTCGGGTTCTGCCGGAACGTTGTGGCTGCCGCCTTGACGGCCTTCTGATCGCGCGGGGTAAAGGCACGAAGCGCGTGCTGCACCCGGTTGCCGAGCTGGGCCAGCACCGTGTCGGGTACATCAAGCGGGTTCTGGGTAACGAAGTAGACGCCAACCCCTTTCGAGCGGATCAGCCGCACCACCTGCTCAACCTTGGTCAGCAGGCTCTTGGGCGCTTCATTGAACAGCAGGTGGGCTTCGTCGAAAAAGAACACCAGTTTCGGTTTGTCCGGATTGCCGACCTCGGGCATTTCCTCAAACAGCTCCGACATCAGCCACAACAGGAAGGTAGCGTACAATTGCGGTGACTGCATCAGTTCGTCGGCTGCAAGAATGTTGATGAAACCACGTCCATCCTGGGTAGTCCGCATCAGGTCCTTGATATCAAGCGCCGGTTCGCCAAAGAAGTTCTCGCCGCCCTGTTCTTCCAGCACGATCAGCCGGCGCTGGATGGCCCCGATGGTGCGCGAATTCACATTGCCATAGTCAGATGTCAGCTCGCTGCCGCGATTGGCCAGTTCCGACAACATCGCGCGCAGGTCTTTCAGGTCTAAGAGCAGCAGGCCTTCCTCATCGGCAATCCGAAACGCAATATTGAGCGCGCCTTCCTGGGCATCGGTCAGGCCCATCAGCCGCGAAATCAGCAATGGTCCCATTTCGGTAATGGTGGTGCGGATGGGATGACCCTGCTTGCCGAACAGATCCCAGAAAATGGTCGGAAAGGCTTCAAAACCATAGTCATCAAACCCGATCGTCTTGGCACGCTTGAGCAGGAAATCCTTTGGTTCGCCTTCGCGCGAAATGCCCGACAGATCGCCTTTGATGTCTGCTGCAAATACCGGCACGCCTGCAGCGGAAAATCCTTCCGCCAGTATCTGCAGGGTCACCGTCTTGCCGGTACCTGTGGCGCCGGTAATCAGGCCGTGCCGGTTGGCGAGCTTCAGGAATAGCTCTTCGCGTTTTTCGCTTTGCCCCAGAAAAACTGTTCCATCGGTCATTTTCTATTTCCTGCCTGCCAAAACTGTTGGTGTGTTGTGAAATTGCTATACAACATCGCCGAGGGCAATGCCTAACCTGTAAAATACCAAAAGGAATACACAGATGCAGGATTTGATTGACCGGATCGTTGAAAAGACCGGTCTTGCGCCGGAATTGGCTGAAAAGGCGACCGGGATCATGCTGTCACTGGTCAAAACCCAGGGCGACAAGGCCAAGGTGACGCAATTGTTCGACGCCATTCCGGGTGCGGGTGAACTGGCCCAACTGCATGGCGGCGATGGAGCACGCGGTGGCGGGCTCTTGGGCATGCTGGGCGGCGGCATGATGGGCGGGCCGCTGGCTGCCGTCAGCAAGCTGCAGGCGAGCGGTCTGAGCATGGATCAGATCAAGGTCCTGGGCAAGGAAACGCTGGGTTATGCCAAGGAGAAGGCCGGCGAAGACCTGGTAAAGGACGTCGCCAGCTCAATTCCGGGGATTTCGGGATACCTATAATACCAAAGGAAGAAAGTACTGACCCCTTTGACCAATTTTTCGTGGCTGCTGGCTAGGCATGCTTCACGCCATGGTCTTCCTGACCATAAGTGGAGCATAACGACGTCCAGCGGGCATGAAAAATTGGCCTTCGGTGGGCCAAATCCGCCCATCTGGTACGTTGCGGCGCTTGCCCGATGCACCACATCGCGCTGCGCACCGCGTCTGCCAGAGTGAACGGATTTGACTCCATCAAAGGGGTCAGTACTTTCTTCCTTTGGTATAACGAAAGTCGATTTGCAGAAAGCAGGGTGCTGCGCTACAAAATGGTGCAACGCAACATGCGAATGGATAGGGCTGCACGATGAGCGAGTTAAAACTGGCAGATGAGTTCCCGGCCCTTGAGCACGACGACTGGCGCGCGCTTGTCGATGCGAGCCTGAAAGGCCGGCCGTTCGAAACCCTGCGGACCCGCACGTCGGACGGCATCATCATTGAACCGGTTTATGGCGCAGCAGAAAATCCAACCCCGTTGCCTGCCGCCCCGGCACGCGCAACGGCAGATGCCTGGACGCTGGTACAGCGCTCTGACATGCCGGAGCTTGCCGCTGCCAACACCCAGATGCTCGATGACCTGACGAACGGGGCCAGCGGTATCTCACTGGTCCTGCCGGGCAGCATATCAGCGGGCACTGCCGGTGTTGCAGTTACCGATGCCCGCTCCGTGCAGCGCCTGTTTGACGGTGTCGAACTGGACCTGGTTAATCTGCGTCTTGACGGTGGGCGGCATGGGCGTGATCTCGCGCTTCTGGTGCTTGATGAATACAAGCGCAAGCGGCTTGACCTGGCGCGCTGCAGTCTGACGCTCGGCCTTGATCCCCTCGGCGCATATGCGGATGGCGGCAAGGTGACCGAACGCGGCGAGCTGTCGCGACGGTTTGGCGACATGTTCAAGCTGGCCAGTAATGCCGATCACCGGGGACCGGTGGCACAGGCAGATGCCCGTGTCTATCACGGTGCAGGATGTTCCGAAGCGCAGGAACTGGGCTTTGCGCTTGCAACAGCGGTTGACTACATGCGCATGCTGGAGGCAGGCGGTATCGCACCGGCGGACGCCGCACCGCGCATTTCGATGATGCTGACAGCGGACGCCGACCAGTTCGTCACCATTGCCAAGCTGCGCGCCGCCAGGTTGTCGTGGGCAAGGTTGCTGGACGTGTCAGGGTTAGCGCCGACGCCTGTGACCCTGCATGTTGAAACCGCTGCACGCATGATGTCGAGACGTGATCCGCATGTGAACCTGCTGCGCGCCACGACGGCAAGTTTCGCCGCCGGCATTGGTGGTGCGGATAGCGTCACAGTGTTGCCGTTCACCCACGCGCTGGGACTGCCCGATGGCTTTGCGCGGCGCATGGCCCGCAATGTCCAGTCGCTGCTGCTGGAAGAATCCCGGGTGGGCCGGGTGCGCGATGCGACAGCGGGCTCCGGCCATGTCGAAGACCTTAGCCACGAACTGGCCCGGTCGGCCTGGCGGATTTTCCAGACCATTGAAGCTGGCGGCGGCATGATGACAGCGCTGGCGGACGCCAAGGTGCAGGCCATGATCAGGCAAGTGCGGGCTGCGCGCGATAAGGATATTGCCCGGCGCAAGATAGCGCTGACCGGCGTCTCGGAATTCCCGAATCTCAATGAAGCACCAAACAAGACGCTGGACATGAGCGTTCCGGCAGATTGGAAAATCGGCGAAGCCGCACCGGCGGTCCGTATGGAAACCTGCGACCCCTTGCAGCAACACAGGCTGGGTGAGGGCTTTGAGGCGCTCCGCGATGCCAGTGACACTTGCCTTGCAGATACGGGAGCCCGCCCGACAGTTTTCCTGGCCTTACTGGGAAAACCGGCCGACTTCACGGTTCGCGCCACCTGGATGAGCAATCTGCTGGCGTCAGGCGGCATTGACGTTGTTACAAGACCGCCGGAAGACCTTGCCGCCAGCAAGTTGACCATTACCTGTATCTGTTCTTCTGACGCGATCTATGCCGGTGAGGCGGAAACTGCGGCCCGGTCCCTTGCACAACAGGGCGCGAAGCGCATCCTGCTGGCCGGCAAACCAGGTGAGACGGAAGAAGCGCTGACATCCGCCGGGGTTCAACAGTTTGTCCATGCCGGGCAAAACGTCTTGACGCTGCTGAACGAGCTTTCCATGCTGGCCACGGGAGATGCATCATGAGCACATTGCCGGATTTCTCTGAATTCAGTTTTGAACTGCCGGCCGCAACCGGGGGCCAGGAGACGCAAACCTTCCCGACTCCGGAAGGCATCGATGTCAAATCGGTTTATGATGCGGCAGATGTTGCAGGCCTCGATTTCCTGAACACCTGGCCCGGTGCTGCCCCGTATCTGCGTGGACCTTACCCTGCCATGTACGCCACCCAGCCCTGGACCATTCGCCAGTATGCCGGTTTCTCCACGGCTGAGGATTCCAACGCCTTCTATCGCCGCAATCTGGCGGCCGGACAGAAGGGCCTGTCGATCGCCTTCGATCTGGCGACCCATCGCGGTTATGATTCCGATCATCCGCGGGTTTCAGGCGATGTCGGCATGGCCGGTGTGGCGATTGACTCCATCTATGACATGCGCACCCTGTTTGACCGCATCCCGCTCGACCAGATGTCCGTGTCAATGACCATGAACGGCGCTGTCCTGCCGATACTGGCGCTGTACATCGTTGCAGCCGAAGAACAGGGCGTGGCGCCGGAAAAACTGACCGGCACCATTCAGAACGATATCCTGAAAGAGTTCATGGTGCGCAATACCTACATCTACCCGCCAAGCCGGTCGATGCGCATCATTTCCGACATTTTTGCGTTTACCTCGCAGAACATGCCGAAGTTCAACTCGATATCGATCTCCGGTTATCACATGCAGGAAGCCGGTGCCACGGCTGACCTGGAACTGGCCTACACACTGGCCGACGGGGTCGAGTATGCCCGCGCCGGCGTGGCAGCAGGCTTGCCCATCGACAAGTTCGCGCCGAGGCTTTCGTTCTTCTGGGCCATCGGCATGAATTATTTCATGGAGATCGCCAAGATGCGCGCAGCGCGCATGTTGTGGGCCAAGCTGATGAAAGAGTTCAACCCGCAAACTGATCGCTCGCTGTCGCTGCGTACCCACTGCCAGACATCCGGCTGGTCGCTGACCGCCCAGGACGTGTTCAACAATGTCGGGCGCACCTGCATCGAGGCCATGGCTGCCACGCAGGGCCACACCCAGTCACTGCACACCAACGCGCTGGATGAAGCCCTCGCCCTGCCAACGGATTTTTCAGCCCGCATTGCCCGCAACACGCAACTGTTCCTGCAACACGAAGCCGGCACCTGCCGGGTCGCGGACCCGTGGGGCGGCAGCTACTATGTCGAGCGCCTGACAGCCGACCTGGCTGCAAAAGCCTGGGCCCATATTGAAGAGATCGAAAAACTTGGCGGCATGGCCGAAGCCATATCACAGGGCCTGCCCAAACTTCGTATCGAGGAAGCGGCAGCCCGCACCCAGGCGCGCATCGATTCCGGCGAGCAGACCGTCGTTGGCATCAACAAGTATCTCGCCAGTGACGAAGCCCAGATCGATATACTGCAGGTCAACAATTCTTCCGTGCGGACCCAGCAACTTGACAAGCTGGCGCGCCTGAAGGCAGAGCGCGACGACGCACAGGTGGCGGGAATGCTGGATGAACTGACGCGGATTGCTAAATCCGGTGACGGCAACCTGCTGACGGCAGCAGTTGATGCAGCACGCGCCAAGGCGACGGTTGGCGAAATCTCGCTGGCGCTGGAGACCGTATGGAGCCGGCATGTGGCCAAGACGCACGTCATTGAAGGCGTCTACCGCAAGGCACTCGGCGAGGCATCCGAAAGTGCGGCCAGAGCCCAGGCCATGGTGGACGCATTTGAAGAAATCGATGGCCGCAAGCCCCGGATCCTTGTCGCCAAAATGGGCCAGGACGGCCATGATCGCGGCCAGAAGGTCATTGCAACGGCCTTTGCCGACATCGGCTTCCAGGTGGACATCGGCCCGTTGTTTTCAACCCCGGAAGAAGTGGCCCGCCAGGCTGTGGAAAACAATGTGCATGTGGTTGGCGTCTCGTCACTGGCCGCCGGCCATCTGACGCTGGTGCCGGCATTGCGTGCAGCACTGGAAGCAGAAGGCCGCAGCGACATCATGATCGCGGTCGGCGGTGTGGTGCCACCACAGGATTTCGAGACGCTCACGGACATGGGAGCTGCCGTCATCTTCCCGCCCGGCACAGTGATTCCCGAGGCCGCCATGCGCCTGCTCACCAAGCTGAACGCCAAGCTGGGCTATTCCCAGGAAGCGGCGGAATAGAGCGACGTTGAACGGGACGGTTTAGTCACACGTCATTTTGACCGCCCAGGCCCGGGCAGGCAATACGACTTCACCGCCCGTATCAAGTCGCGACCTGAGTTCCGCCTTCAAATCCGATCGCGCCTCCTCGCTGATGCTCAAATTGTAGCCCGGAGCGGGGCCGGCCCCGAGTGTGAAGGGTTGCCAGAAATCCTCAAAGGTTGGAAAAATCGTCTCAACCTCCAGTGGGACAATTTGAGCATGCTCAAAACCTGCCACATGGCAAAGCTGTCGCAAACCTTCCAGCGTGCAAAACGGAAACCGCTGGCCTTCATCCAGTTCACTTGCATTACTGTCCACCTCAGCCGCTGCATTCCAGAAAGCATCAATGAACCCCATGCCGCCGCCGGGGTAGTCCCACACATAGAATGATATCAGTCCGCCCGGTCGAACGACCCGACGCATTTCCGCAAATGCCTTTGGTTTGTCGGGAACAAAATTCAAGACCAGTGCAGACGCAACAACATCAACAGAATTGGCATCGAGAGGAATTTCCTCAGCCCCTCCAATTTTGAAACCGGCTCGCTCGTCGCCGATTGTCCGGCTGGAGTGGTCCACAAATCCGTCGGATGGATCAATGCCGGTCAGGGATTTTGGCTTGGCACGGTCAAGTATGGTTTGCGACAGTGCTCCCGTGCCGCATCCGATATCAAGCCAATCCACGTTTCGGGGTGGCTGCAACCAGTCAATGAACCGACCCGCAATTTGCCTGCTCCATCGGCCCATATAGTGTTCGTAGTTCTGTCCCGCACTCCAGGCATCATGTTTTGCTGTTTCTGACATTTATCTCTTCCGATCACTGAAGTACGATGAACCGGAGTGTAGAGGCGGTTTCGCACACGCGCCAACGCAAACATGACGTATGGCTGCAAGTTCTACCCGGCAGACAAGTCATCATTGTCACAACAACCAGAGAAAGCAGACATCATGAAGTTTGACAGAGAGCTGATCTCCAACGGCAACCCGATGGAGATGGTGGTTGGTTTCAGCCGTGCCGTTCGCGTTGGACCGTTCATTACCATTGGTGGAACTGCACCTGTTGATCGTGACGGTAAAACTGTCGGGATCGGCGACGTTGCCGCGCAGACACGCCAGTGCATTGAAATCATCAAAGCAGCCCTGGAACAGGCAGGGTCCGGGCTTCACGACGTGGTTCGGACCCGCGTCATTCTGACTGATATCGAGAACTGGAAAGTCTCCATCGATGTTCGCAAGGAGTATTTTCGAGATGTCCGCCCGGTCGATACGATCATGGCAATTGATCGCTTCGTTAATCCGGAATGGCTGGTTGAGTATGAGGCCGACGCCATAATCGCAGGTTGGGGCGAATAGCCCGCCTCACGCACTATTCGTCGAAGACCTCATAATTTGTTTTCATGTAGGCAATGCCGTCGAGCACGATCTCTTCCAGGACAGCCAAATCAATGTCGGCGAGCTTGTTGATATACAGGCAGCTCTTGCCGATCTTGTGCTTGCCAAGGCGGGCAAGCTTTTCAGACATGTCCCGGTAACCTGGCATGATGTAAATGCTCAAAGCGCTTTTTCGTGGGCTGAATCCGGTGATCAGGAAGTCCCCTTCGCGGCCTGACTCGTATTTATAGTGATATCGCCCATACCCGATGATCGAGGGCCCCCACATCTTCGGCTTCAGGCCGGTGATCCGGTTGAACAGGTCAAGCAGGGCAAACCCGTCTGCGCGCCGGGTCTCGTGCTCTATCGAATTCAGAAACTCGTCAACGGGAGCAGCGGACGGTTTGGTCTTGTTATCTGACTTCGCCATGGCGGCTTCCATACCTGAACCTTTTCCGTTTTATGGAAAACGTGGTAACCGGCGCTCAACCGGTGATGACTGGATAATGGACGTGTTTTACATAGCATAGGAAATCAATTCGTCGATCAGCAGCTGCATGACCGGCAAAAATTCCGACTGGATCGAAGGAGTGCAAGATGAACAAACAAAAAATGCCGATCCATCAGGGTGGGTGTCATTGCGGATCCGTGCGCTATCAGGCGACCGGCACACCTGTCATTGTTGCCCATTGCCATTGTGAGGATTGCCAGCGGCTCAGCGGAACCGGCCATTCCACCGGTGCCATGTTTGCCGTGGAGAATTTTCAGCTGGATGGACGGTTATCCGAATACGCGCTTGATGCAGACAATGGCAATCGTGTCACCAAAGCGTTTTGCCCCACCTGCGGCAGCCAGATACTGGGACGCAATAGCGGTTCAACCGGTTATGTGACCGTGAACCTGGGAACCCTGGACGATTCGTCGGCACTGCAGCCGCAAGTGGCGATTTTTACCCGAAATCGCAAACCCTGGGACATCATGGACGAGAAAATCGCAACATTTGCAGACCAGCCTGGCTGGAAACCGGACGGCGAATAGGCGAAATGAACCATGGGTGCGGGGTTCTCACGACAGAGTGATTACCGCCCTATAGAATTGTTAGGCGCTCGCCTCTATGTCGTAGACATGGTACGGATATTATTGATATTTGCGCTGGTCCTGACTATCTCGCTGAAGCACTTTGAGCGAGGCCCTGCGTATATCACCGTGACCGCAGACAGTTTTTCAGAACTCACCCTGGCAACCGGGCTGTCTGTAACGATTGTCAAAGCCTCTGACTGTGATGACAAACACGACATCGCCAGTAACCTGCTGCAGTCACATAAATCAGACTGCAAAGCTGTGATCGGCAAGGTGGCTGACAGTTCGTCTGCTGGCATTGACGACCATCTCCTGGTGCGTGGCACATCCATTGTCTCCTCAATCGGGTCGGTCGATCCACCTCCTCCCAGAGCCTGACGTTTTGTGCATGTGATTTGTGTTTCCGCGTGGCCGGTCGCCCTGGCCCTCGGGAATCAATGGCGGAGCAATCTGTTCACGTGATCAACGACATCATCATCGATGACCAAACCCGTTTTCCTTCGAGAACACGAATGACGGGTGACGTTTCGCAAAATTCAGGACATATCAGTAATGACGAAATCTCTATCACGGCGACACTTCGCCAAAATCAGCACCGGGTTCGCCGCCCTGACGCTTGCCGGCTGCAACACAATTCCGAAGGATACTTATCCACCTGAGGCGCAGGCCCCGCGGCCTGACCTTGTGCCGGACAGCAGTTTTGCGGCCAACTATTCCGCACGACCTGACGAACAATTTCCGCTGCCGGCTATCAATCCGAAAATTCTGGCACCGGAGTTTCGGCGCACGCGGGTCGATTATGATTCTGGAGAAAAGCCCGGAACACTCATTGTGGATACCAGCGACTTCTACCTGTACCTGGTTGAACCTGCAGGCACTGCAATGCGCTATGGCGTGGGGTTGGGACGCGCCGGATTTGAATGGTCCGGACGGGCGCGGGTAGCATGGAAGCGACCATGGCCAAAGTGGACGCCGCCGGACTCAATGATTGCCCGCGATCCGAAGCTGGAAAAGTGGAGCGTGCGCAATGGCGGCATGCCGCCGGGCCTTGAAAATCCACTGGGTGCACGCGCGCTGTACATTTTCGAGGGCAAGGTAGACACGTTGTACCGCCTGCACGGCACCAACGAACCGCAGTCTATCGGCAAGGCGGTTTCCAGCGGCTGCGTGCGGATGATCAACCAGGACGCCATCGATCTCTATGACCGGGTGAAATCAAACGCACCAATTCTGGTGACCTGACATGAGAAAACAGGCAAAGTCTAAAAAATCGGGTGTAGGGAAGCCGAAGCCAACGAGCCATGCAGCAAAAGCCGAACCCATAGATACAGACCGCCGCGGCTTCATCAGTTCAGTGCGCAATGGCGCGATTGGGCTGGTGGCCGCGGGCGGGCTTGGTGCCTATGTAGTCCATCTTTATCAAAGCACTTCGCACGAGCATGATCTGTCTCGTGTGGGAAATGGCATAGCGTCAGTTGTGCAAATTCATGACCCGCAATGCCAACTGTGCCTGGCCCTGCAAAAAGAAACCCGGCAGGCACTGGAGAACCTTGACGGGGATAAGCCCGACTATGTCATTGCCGATATCCGAACTGACAAGGGCCTGAGTTTTGCCAACAAGCACGGTGCTAAACATGTGACGCTGCTGCTTTTCGACAAGGCGGGGAAACTGCAGCATGTGATCAACGGACAACGCGGCAGCAACGAATTGCAGCAGGCTTTCCAGCGCCTTGTTGCAAGGTAAAGCCTGGACAGGAAATGCACTAAGCCAGTGTGGCTCCGCAGGCCCGCCCAGACCCACAAACGTCAATCACATATTCTTGATGAGCTGTTGTTCTTAACGCCGTCAAAATCGGTGAACCCGCACCCCATATGGAGCGTTACCGAAGCATGAATTGAGGCTGGTCAGCACCAGTCGAAGCCGTTCTGATTGCGGCAAGTAAACGGAAAGAACAAGAAAATGAAAACGGACAAGGAACAAGAACTCTGGTTGCTGGCGATGTCTGATCAACCCCGCTATGCCGGATCGCAAAAACTCGCTGTCTGGGCAGCGATCGCAGCCGTAGGTGTTACCACCGCTTCACTGGTCTCCGGCACCTGAGTCATTACACTCATTTGTCGCGCCCATAGCTTTTCAACCTGCTGCGCGCCTTGTCGGCAATGTCGCGATTGCCGCAATCCAGCGCATAGACATAAGCGTGAGTATAAAAAAAACACGCTGCATCAATGTCGTCCTGGCTTTCGCGCAGTTTCGCTGCCGCCAGGTACAAGGCCGGTAGTGCTTTCAGGTCGTCTTGTTCATGCGCCTGAAGCATGTCGCGCTGCAGGCGCTGTTCGTTGTTCATTTGCCGGCAAAGCGGGTCGCGACCCATTCGTGAAACTGGTGCGTCGGCGGGTCCATGACGGGTGAGAACTTGCCGCCGTCATAAAGCGATGCAGACCTGCCGCGCTGCATGCCTTCCACGACGAAAATGTCCTCCTCAAAAACGCCTTTCCACATCTCAGCGTTTTTCTCACGCAGGTCCACCATGTCATCACCGCACATGTCCGGCGACGTATAATAGATCTCAATGCGCTCTATGGTTTTGCCATTGCTTTGCGGGTCGAGCATGATCGCAAAGACATGATCACGATGCACGCCGAACAGCACGTTCGGATAAAACGAAATGTATTCCGCACCGGTGTCCCATTTGTCCGGCAGGCCCTCGAAATCGGCAAAGGCCCGGCCGCTGTCATCCAGCTTCGGATTGTAGACGACGGTGCCCTGGCCGGAATAATTGCCCGGCTGCATGATGTGATAGTGATCTTCCAGCCTGGAATAGGAATTCAGGCCGGGGTGGATCCACGGCAGGTGATAGCTTTCGCAATAATTCTCAACCGCCAGCTTCCAGTTGCAGTCAACTTCCAGGGTGAAAGATGATTCCGGCCCGCCGTGAAATAGCGGCTTGTCGGAAAATTCCCGCCACTGCTCGAGCAACCTGGCGGCATGGACTTCAAAGGCCGGTGCCTTGCCGTCCAGATTGACAAAGATGGTATCCATGAAGATGTGCGAACGCACCTCGATGAGACCCAGTTCCTCGCGCTTGATGCAGTCATGCAGGTTGTTGCCCGGCCCGCCAACATGCGGGGTGGTGCGCAGCGAACCGTCCAAATTGTAACACCAGGAGTGATACGGGCAGCGGATGGCGGAACGCAGGGTTGTCTTTTCTTCAACCAGGATCATGCCGCGATGCCGGCATACGTTCTGGAAAACCCTGACCTTGCCGTCTTCGCCATGCACCACCAGCAAAGGCTGGCCTAGAAAACTGACCGGATTGGCATCACCCTTGTTGGGCACGTCCTTGGCAAACCCTGCGCACGCCCAGGTCGAGGCAAACAGCACCCGCTTTTCCGCCTCGTGTACATCCGGATCCGTATAGAACGCGTTGGGCAGACCGTTGGCCACTTCAATCGGGCGCAGCACGTTTGCAATCATTTCCTGGTCGAGAACTGTCATGGTCAGATGCCTTATCCTGAGTATGATCCCAACATCAGATATGAGCGTGTTTTCAGACAGGTTCCTCGCTGGTTTGCGCCAGAAACACGCCTGAAAACGTCAAATCCAATGGGAGTATTACAAAGAATGCCATCACGCCCTATCAGCCGGCTGCCGAGGCGCACGCAACCGTCATGCTTGCACTTCGCCCACCGAACGCCACAGCGGGATGAAAAACAGCAGCAGGAATGTGATATTCAACAGGGCGTTTACCGGCGCGCCGGCGGCAACTGACCCGGCATTGTCGACGACAAACCAGATGACGACACCGGTCAGGATCATGCTGCGCCCGACATCGGGTGTGGAGGCATAGACCCTCGTGATGACCTGCCACAACAGCACACTCCAGCCGCCCGGATAGGCGTCTACACACCGACGGCGCTGACGTGGCCGGTTTCGATGTCGTTCCAGTTTGTCACGGCGACGTCGGACATGCCCGAAAGGGCGGCGCGCTCCGCGTCCGTCCAGCAATTCAGCCTCGACATGACGCCGGCAAGAAGGGCTTCCGCCGCCCGGCCCGCGCCGTCGTCGCATTTCAGCGCAATGCCGATACCGGCGTGCGCAATGGTGGCGCAAAACACGCCTTCCGCGCCGGTTTTGACGAAGGCGCGCGGCACGGCATTCATCAGGTCGGTGCAGAAGCGTTTGGTACCGGCCACCATGAATGGATGCGCGCGAACCGCAGCAATGATCCGCCGGCAGGCCTCGGCACGGCCGTCACTCAAACCCTCACCGGACCCGACGCGCTGGAACCCCAATGCAATATTGCGCAGCGGGATTGCCCATGTCGGCACCGAACAGCCATCGATGCCACACGGTGTGTGGCTGAGATCATAATCACACATTTCACCAATCAGCTTTTCAATGGCCTGCTGCACCGGGTGATCGCGCTTGACATAGCCTTTCGGGTCGACGCCCAGTTTTGCCGAAAAGGCGAGCATGAACGAATGCTTGCCGGAACAGTTGTTGTGAACCTGACCGGCCTGTTCGCCGGCGGCCACCATGGCGCGGGAAATGGCGCCGGGAAACGGCCAGTGGACACCGCATTCATAGGCCTGTTCGCTGACACCGGCCTTGGCGAGCCCTGAGCGCGCCACGCGAACGTGATCCGGCTCACCATTGTGGGACGCACACGCCAGGGCAATTTCCTCATCCGACATGCCGTAGGCTTCAACCACGCCGGCCTCGACCGCCGGCAGGCACTGCAGCGCCTTGATGGCTGAGCGCGGGAAGACCGGCCTGTTAATGTCGCCTGCCGAGGCGACCAACTCGCCGCCCGGCCCGACAACCGCATAGGCCCCGGCATGGCGGCTTTCGACAATGCCGCCACGGGTCACTTCCACCAGCACAGGATCTGTCATGTTGCTTCCCTTCTCTGATGCGGCGACGGCGCACCCAGCAAAAACCAGATGAATGTCAGCGCCTGCAGACCTAAGAACAGGCCAAAGGACACCTGATAGGCGACAGGTTCATAGCCGCCTGCTGCGGTGACCGGCCACAGGTTGATGATGGCCCCAATGACATATTGCGAGATAAACGCAATGCCGAACACCAGCGTATTGAGGCAGCCGTTCGAGCGCCCGGCAAGGTGGATGCCGAAATATTGCGCCAGCCATGGATAGGCCAGAATGCCGGCCTGGCCGAACATGCCGAAGGCAAACCACACCAGCGGCGTCATGGCGACCGGCTCGAGCAGAATGACCAGTTGTATCCCTAAGAACGCCAGAATGAAGCCGACCATGGTGCTCAGCAGGCCAACGCCTTTGCGGCCCAGCCAGTCCGCGACATATCCGGTCATCAAGGTGCCGACAAGGAAACCCATAGCCGACAACCCCAGCACCTGGGCCACGGCGTCTCGATCCATGCCGGCGACATCCCTGATCCAGGGTCCGGCCCACAAGGTTTGCACGCCGACATGAGAGCCTGCCGTGAGCGCCACAAACGGCGCCACGCGCCAGAAAACCGGATCCCTGTAGATGATGCCGATGGCCTTGAACACACTGCCTGTATCAGCTTTCGGCGTACTTTCCTTCTCGCGTTCCGGCACGACCAGGTACAGAAAAACCGCCACGGCGAGTGTAACGGCCATCAGGCCGACGAACATGCCGCGCCAGCCGAATTGCACCGTTGCCCATTCGGCAGGCACGGTGGCCGACAGAATGCCCAGACCACCCACCGCCATGATGCAGGCATTGGCCAGCGCACGGCGTTGTTCCGGCACCCATATGTTTACTGCCTTGAAACCGGCCATGAGTCCGCCGGCCGACCCGATGCCGATCAGCATGCGGCCGAAACTCAGGCCCCATTTGCTGGCGGCATAGGAAAACAGCACCGCACCAAGCGCGCCTACACACAGCAGGACGGCCTGCACCTTGCGCGGCCCGAACCGGTCCAGCAACAACCCGAGCGGTATCTGGAATCCGGCAAAGCCGATCAGATAGGCAGCGGTCAGCAAACCGAGCTCGCCTGCGTCCAGCCCGATATCTGACACCAGGTTGGGCGCAATGACAGCGTTTACCGCGCGGTACAGGTAAGACAGGAAATAGCACAGCGAAAACGGCAGCAGGATGGTCAGGATCAGTCGTGCCAGCGATACCCGCGATGTTTCTGCGGTGGTGGTTGTCATGGCGTTGAGGTACCCGTGCAAATTGTTCCACCGAAAACAAAAAACTGCTGGGGCGGCAGGAGTGGAACCGTAGCAACCGCTGGTCCATTATTATATTGATATCAACAGATTTTCCAGCAAGTGTTGTCAGGTACCTTTGCAGGGCAGCCGCTCGCCTTCTCCGACTGATGATGTCACAATCAGCCTACGAGAAAATCTCCTCCAGGATGGATGTGTCTCGATCAAGGGTTGATATTCGTACGTATCCGCAGGTGGTCTCTGCCTCGTCAGATGCTATTCCCCAACCCATATGAGACGCTCTCCACGTCTCACTAAACTGTCTCACTCAACTATACTTCAACCAGACAATCGCCAGTTAAGTTGCCCATTTCAGAGCTTGTGCCTCAAGTTCAGCATCGGACCTGCCACCCCAATCTGAAAAAACTTTATCCACGCCTTTTTCTTTGCGGTGGGGCTGTCCGGCAGTAGTCACCCAGCCCCTGCGCCCAGCACCCGGCATGTGAGCCTCGAAGGCGACACGAGCATTTTCCAGGCTTCTGCGGAAAGCGTCCGGTGTACGCCCACCACCAAGCTTTGAGAAGAATGCCAGATAGGCGTCCTTCCAAACTTCAGTAGCCAAAGCTGACGGCGGACTACCACCCTTGGAACAGCGAGAAAGATAGTATGCACAAACCTGCATTTCATGAGATCGTTTGACACTCATCGATTGGCTCCAACTGATTGCTTCTGTAATTCGTCGATCGTCGTGGGGGGTACGGGGGGACAAGCGCCCACTGCACTATCGAGTTACCCTTTCACATTTCTGTACCAAAATCACGCTGTAGTGGTATCAATCGTCTATCATCGCCAGTGCGGCTTTCCGGTCGCCTGGTTTTAGTTTCAGAAACAATGCGCGGGCTTTCTTGATGTCTCGCTCGGAACCATTCTCAGCGGCCTCTCTCAGGGCAACAGTCGTAGAATGATCCGCGCCGCAGATGAAAGCCAAGGCCTTGGCCAGGCGCCCCAAAGCTGCACGATCGATCATTGTCTCATCCATTTGCTTCATCCTCATAGCTTGATACCGGCGTTATTCGCCACCTTTTGGAATTGTAACCAGACCGCTCTCAAGGTAGCCTTTGGCAACTTCCATGCGATGTTTTGTGGGATATGCCTGTGGGCTGCAGATTGACAACCAGATCGTTAAGGCACTGTATTTAATCAGTTTGTTAAATCTATTTGGAATTGGCTGGGGCGGCAGGATTCGAACCTGCGCATGGCGGCATCAAAAGCCGCTGCCTTACCACTTGGCGACGCCCCAGCAAAATCCGAAAAACAGGCAACATCACCTGAGCGGGATGGCGGCAACATACTGATTTCACCGCGCCCCTGCAACGATGGATTTTGCGCCCTTTTGTCATGGCTTGAAGTCGGCATTTTCGGGCAGTATAACGGTGAACATTCTTCAAATGTCGGAGTGTGGCGCAGCCTGGTAGCGCACCTGCTTCGGGAGCAGGGGGTCGTGAGTTCGAATCTCGCCACTCCGACCATTTGAGATGGAAAATCCCTGATTGCGCACTGCCAATTGCTCAACTGCCGGCGAACAGGCTTGCCGACCGGAATCATCCAAAATCAACCATTCTCCGGAAACCACCCGGTTGTGGGCCTTGTTGACACATCGACCGTCTGCGGCCATCAACCGACCAGATCAAAGCTGCTTGCCAACTGATCAATGATATCGACATAGTTGGCGGTAAGATCGATCCGATTGATCTTGACCTGCGCCCTTAAATTTTGGCGGGCCAGGGCTTTGGTTTGAAGAACCAGCTTCGAATGGCTCACCAATACTGAATGGGCCGGTTTCTCATTGGGGCGAACCTGGGGCGACAGTTTGCTCAGAGCCGTAATTACACCTGGTAAGGCAATGGCGGCTTTGACATGTCACTCAAAACAGACTGACCAAACACCATCTTCTTTGCTTCCAGGTCAAAATCACCCGGCTTGAAACTTGCCGTTGCATTATAGGGACACAATGTGATTTCGCCCAAATATGGCTTGTCAGCCCATATATGCAGAAAATCAATACGTGCGAAAAAAAGGTTGCGTCCGATGTCAGACGCTGCCTGAAGTATGGTGTCGATACACGAGGGCAAGGTGGCCGCCTTGTCCAGCCGTTTTCGTGTCGGTCCCCCCACTGAACCGGTGAGAGGCTTGCCCTCGATGGTGAACAGTCTTTCCAGTGCGACACGAAGTTTAGGATCGCTGCGCAGCTGCACAAGTTTTGGCGATCCCTGGCAAACAAATATGCTGGCTTCCACAATTGCAGCTGCAGGGTCTTCCAGCACTTCTTCGAGAAAGAAACGCGGCTTTGAGGAGAAATACCACCATTCTCCCCAGTGCAAGCCCCAATAGCTCATCGCCCACCGCCTGGCCTGATCCTCGAGTTTCATGCGTTTGTTCCGGGTTGGTGGCCAGACAACCTCTTCTTGCATCGTGCTGCCGTTGGCAAACTTGTAGAAATATCGCCCCGGAGGCACCGCGTCGTCGTCCGGCAGCCGCCAGTCATCCGAAGTCCAGGGCCTTTTTGGCAATGCAATGCCTGCCAGCAAATCCCGGGACAGGTAGGCCGATGCATTTAACTTGTCAGATGGATTTGGAGCCATTGGAACAGCGGAAAAAAACTTGATCGCGAAATAGTAATCCACGATCTGAGGGAGCCCGATCAGGTCAGGCATGCGTTTGTGAGCGGCGTAGAATGAATTCAGTGCCTGCTGGTAGACGGTCGGCAGGGCGGACGGCAGATAGAAATCGGCGCCGCGCAGATACCCCTGGCCGGGTGGGCCCTGGAACAGACCGGGCTGCTTTTTCTTGAATTCATCCAGTTCAAGCTCGGCCTTCTCCATGGTGACAGGCCATTGCAGGCGCGGCATAATCAGGCCGGAAGGTGTTTTCGGTCGTGCCATTTTCGCCAAATGCAATTGAAGGTTGGTAAGGAACAGACGGAATTGGCTACCACGTTGACGTTAACAGGGCGTAGCGGTCACATTGCCAACAGCCGGGCCTCGACCTCCGACCTGTCGACTTCAAGCCACCGTTCCACGTTCGCCATGTAGTCGGACCGGTCCCGTGTGAAGGCGGGCGGATCGTCTGTCGCCTTGAGACGGAAGTCGGTCAGCAAAACGAACTGGACGGCGCGGGCCAGGATCAGATCGTACACAATCATGATCTCGCGCCCCACTAGCGGCTGATTTTCGTGGTATCCTTGCGCCACTGTCACAATTGCTTCAACCGGGTCGTCGCAGCCAATGAAACCCCAGGCCAGAATGGCGAGATCACAGATCAACGGCGCTTCAACCATGTCGCTGAAGTCTATGACACCGGTAACAGCCGCGGACGTGTGATCTGCTCGCAGCAAATTCATGGGATGCAGGTCATGGTGCGTCACCTGTTGCCTGAGGTCACGGGTGTGTTCATCAAAGAGCCGCGTGAATAAAGGGCGCAAGGCTTTTTCATGCTTGCGGATGTCTTCGTTGCCATGGCGCCACAACTCCTCGCTGCCAAGCAGTCCGTTCGTCATGTCCCAGGGCATGAAACGGCGCGCGGCCGGGTGCGAGTAACCGTGAAACGCCCGGCAAAGCCGGCCCCCAATGCGTCCGATCTCGTGGAGACCGGCCAGCGTCGGCGGCTGACCTTCGGCGTAGAGCACGTCCGGCATATAGGTGAGCAGGCGCATGAGGTGGCGATCGCCAGCCGGCCCTGCTATCTCACCAGCGTACTCCCCATCAAGCCTGGGCACGACCCGGGAGACCGGCAGATGTGGAGCGACCCTGGCCAGATGTTGCAACGCATGGATCAGGAATTCCACGCGAGCCGGATCTTCCGTAGCTGACGAGACCTTGAGCACAAAGGCGCGTCCATCACTCAGCGTGAGAAGGTGGTTCTGCTCGCGTTCGCCTTCGAGCGGTTTCAGGTCACCAGTGAGTCCAAACTGGTTTTCGGTTTCCCGAAGAAGCAGTGATGGGCAAATCCGCGGCGGATTGAACTGCATGTAGCCGGGTGTCAGAATTTTGCGATCCAGCAGATGCCTCCGTTCGTCCCGATCGCGCTCTAGATACATTCCAGAAACAGAGCTCTTGTGTTTTCGGGGGTCATCTTGACCGGGTTGCCGCCGACGCTGGGATCTTCCAGCGCCATGGCAGTCAACTCATCTACGCGATCGGTCCCCACGCCCATGTCGCCCAGCCGGCCCGGAATGCCCAGTTCCGCATTGAGGTTTTCGACAAATGCCAGGAAGCCGTCAAAGCCGCCCTTGATGCCCATATAGGCGGCGGCCGCGTTGATCCGGTCTTCGATTTCAGGACGGTTGAACACCAAGACGGCCGGGATACACACCGCATTGGTGGTGCCGTGATGGGTGTTGTAGACCGCGCCGATTGGATGCGACAGCGCATGTACCGCGCCGAGGCCTTTCTGGAACGCCGTTGCCCCCATGCAGGCGGCCGCCATCATCTGGGCGCGGGCTTCCATGTCGGTGCCATCGGCATAGGCACGCGGCAGGTATTCCTTGACCAGCCGCATGCCTTCCAGCGCCATGCCCTGGCTCATCGGGTGGAAATGCGGGCTTGAATAGGCCTCCAGACAATGCGCGAAAGCGTCCATACCGGTACCTGCGGTTATGGCCGGCGGCATGCCGACCGTCAGTTCGGGATCACAGATGACCACGGTCGGCAGGACCTTGGGATGGAAGATGATCTTCTTCACATGGGTCTTGGAGTTGGTAATAACGCTGGCACGCCCCACTTCCGATCCGGTGCCTGCCGTCGTCGGCACGGCAATAATGGGCACAATGGCGTCAGCATCGGCCCGCGTCCACCAGTCGTCGACATCCTCGAAATCCCAGACCGGCCTGGTCTGGCCTGCCATGAAGGCGACCATCTTGCCGAGATCCAGCCCCGAACCGCCGCCAAAGGCAATCACACCGTCATGACCGCCATCACGAAACACCTTCAGACCTGCCTCAAGGTTGATCTCATTGGGGTTGGGATCAACATCGGCAAAGATGGCGCGGCCAAGACCCGCCGCGTCCATCAGATCAAGCGTCTGCGTGGTAATCGGCAGATCACGCAAGCCCCGGTCGGTAACGAGCAATGGATTCTTGATGCCGGCCTGCGCACAGGCCTCGCCAATTTCGGCAATACGGCCGTTACCAAAACGGATTGCGGTCGGATACGACCAGTTCGCAGTCAGGTTCATGTGAGTGCCTTTTTGAGATGATATGATTTGGGTCTGGTGAGATTGCGATATCCGATGACGGACAGCGCACCGCCGCGACCGGTATCCTTGCAGCCGGTCCAGCACAGCGCCGGGTCAAGATAATCACAACGGTTCATGAATACGGTGCCGGTCTCGATGTCGCGACCGATGCGGGCAGCGCGGTCTGCATCTGCTGTCCACAGGGATGCCGTGAGGCCAAAGTCGCTGTCATTCATCAGCCGGATTGCTTCGGCGTCATCGGCAACCTTCATGATGCCGACGACCGGGCCAAAGCTTTCCTCGCGCATGACGCGCATGTCGTGGCTCACATTGGTGAGTATCTGAGGGGCCAGATAAGTACCACCGTCATCAGCGAAACCTGATGTGTCGATGTGGGTCTTCGCACCCTGGCCGATGGCCTCTGCCGTCTGGCTGCGTACCAGATCGGCAAAGCGGATATTGGCCATCGGCCCCAGTGTTGTTGCCTGATCGAGCGGGTTGCCCAGCACATAGCCGGAGACGATGCCCACGGCTTTTTCCACGAACGCATCATAGAGTTTTTCAGTGACATAAATGCGCTCGATACCGCAGCAACACTGGCCCGAATTGAACATGGCGCCATCGATCAGAGTGTCGACAGCGGCATCAAGGTCGGCGTCTTCCATCACATAACCCGGGTCCTTGCCGCCAAGCTCCAGACCCAGTGCGGTGAAGGTTCCAGCAGCCGCCTTTTCCATGGCTATGCCGCCACCAACCGAACCAGTGAAATTCACAAAGCCGAACGATCTCGCAGCGATCAGGGCGGAGGTGGTTTCATGATCAAGGAAGATGTTCTGGAACACGCCTTCCGGTACGCCTGCCCCGATGAACGCGGCCACCAGCCGTTCGCCGGCCAGCAGGGTCTGCGTGGCGGGCTTCAACATAACGGCATTGCCGGCAATCAACGCCGGAGCCACCGTGTTGATCGCAGTCAGGTAAGGATAATTCCACGGTGCAATGACCAGCACGACACCGTGCGGTTCATGCTCGATGCGGCGTTCAAAGCTGGCGCTGTCTTCGATGACAATGGGCTTCAGGGCATCAACGGCAATATCCGCCATATGGGAGGCGCGTTCGTCGACACCGCCGAACTCTCCGCCATAGCGCACCGGGCGGCCCATCATATGTGCGATTTCCGGCACCACTTCGTCGTTCATCTCGCCCAGCCGGGCAAGCCCCTTGCGCACCAGCGATATGCGGTCTTCCAGCGGACGCACAGCCCAGGATTTCTGCGCCTTGCGTGCCCGGTCAACCATGGTTTCAGCTTGTGCCATGGAGGCAACCGGGCGCTCGGCAAACACCGATCCGTCAATCGGCGAAATACATTTCAACGTGTTCATCTGAGTGTCAGGACCTTTCAAACCCGCGGGCAACCTCCCAATCGGTCACCCGGCGATCATATTCGAACTGCTCCCACTCGGCAGCGTGGACATAATGCTCCACAACCTCGTCCCCCATGGCCGCCCGCAACATTTTCGACTTCTTCAGCGCCACGGCTGCGTCACGCAATGTAGAGGGAATTTCGCGGGCTTTCTTTGCGCTATAGGCATCGCCCTTGAATTCCGGCTCCAGCTGCATCTTGTTCTCGATGCCGGAAATACCGGCCGCAATCTGGGCAGCAAATGCCAGATACGGGTTGAGGTCGGAACCGCCCACCCGGCACTCCACACGAACCGCCTTACCGCTGCCGCAGATGCGGTATCCGGCGGTGCGGTTGTCCAGCGACCAGATCGCCTTTGTCGGGGCAAACGTGCCCGCCTGAAAGCGCTTGTAGGAGTTGATGTTGGGTGCCAGGAAGCAGGTGAACTCCGAGGCATGGGCCAGCAGGCCCGCCAGATACTGCCGCATCATCTCAGACATGCCGTATTCGCCAGAAGGATCATGGAAGCGGGCCTCGCTGCCGTCCTTTGACCACAACGACTGATGCACATGCGAGGACGAACCGGCGGCTTCATAGTCCCACTTGGCCATGAAGGTGGCAGCCCGGCCTTGTGCCCAGGCGATCTCCTTGACCCCGTTCTTGGTGATGACGTGGTTGTCGGCCGCGCTCAGGGCATCGGCATATTTGACGTTGATCTCCTCCTGCCCGGCCCAGGCTTCGCCCTTGGAACACTCGACGGGGATGCCGGCACCGTAAAGCCCGTTGCGAACGGCGCGCATGACATCTTCTTCCTTGGTTGTCTGGAACAGATGATAGTCTTCATTGTAGGGGCTGATCAGGTTCATGTCGCGATAACCCTGCGCATGAGCCTCTTCAAAACTTTCTTCAAACAGGTAGAACTCAAGTTCCGATGCCATCATCGCCGACAGACCCATGGCTTCCAGACGGGCGATCTGCTTTTTCAGGATGGCGCGCGGTGACACCGGAATGTCCTCATGGCCGTGATGGTCCATGACATCGCACAACACAAAAGCAACGCCTTCCTGCCACGGCAGGCGGCGCAGCGTGGCAAGATCAGGCTTCATCATGTAGTCGCCATAGCCCTTTTCCCAGCTGGCAGACTTGTAGCCCGGCACCGGTTCCATCTCCATGTCGACGGCCATGAGATAGTTGCAGCTGTGGGTTTCGTTTACGGCTGAGTCAAGAAAATGCTGCGCGTGAAAGCGCTTGCCCATCAGCCTGCTCTGCATGTCGACCTGCGCCATGATGACGGTGTCGATCTCGCCTGCCTCAACAGCTTTGGTCAGTTCGGCAATTGTCAGTAATCCCGGCATTCAATCCTCCCGGCGGACATAGAAAACAACCACATCCCGGCCCCAACATCTGTGGGGCCGGCATGCAATCAGGGTTAGACGATTAACTGTAACGGTACGGCCGTCCAGCCTTGGCCATGTCGGCATTGTACTTCTTGAAGATGTCGACGACCTTCTTCTTGGTCTCCAACTCAGCCGCAATCTCGTCCCAGAACTTGATCGCGGCATCTTCCACCGTCTGCCATTCGGCATCGGGAATGGTGGTCAGCTTCATCTTGGTGCCGTCGACACGCAGGGAGGCCTCGCCGCCCCAGTACCACCACTGACGGTAGTAATGGCTCTGGTCCATGGTCAGCTTGAGCAGTTCCTTCAGATGATCGGGCAGCTCATTATAGCGGTCCATGTTGGCAAAGAACGAGCCTGCCCAGGCGCCGGAGATGTTGTTGGTGAGGAAGTAGTTGGTTACATCCGCCCAACCCACCGTGTAATCCTCGGTGATGCCCGACCAGGCAATGCCGTCGAGTTCGCCGGTCTGTACGGCAACCTCAATATCTTCCCATGGCAGCGTTACCGGTATCACACCGAACTGCGCCAGGAAGCGGCCGGCTGTCGGGAAGGTGAACACCTTCTTGCCCTTGAGATCGGCCAGTGAGTTGATCGGATCCTTGGTGGCGAAATGGCATGGATCCCAGGCGCCGGCCGACAGATGCTTCACACCCACCTTGGAGTATTCCGCGTCCCAGATCTCGTTCAGACCGTACTGGTTGAACAGCACCGGCACATCCAGCGAATAGCGGCTGGCAAACGGGAAATAGCCGCCGAACACCGTTACTTCGGTTGGAGATGCCATGGAGTCATCGTCAGACTGGACGGCGTCAATGGTGCCCTTCTGCATGGCGCGGAACAGCTCGCCTGTCGGCACCAATTGATCTGCGAAGAACAGCTCGATTTCCATCTCGTCGCGGGCGACCTTGTTGAAGCTGTCAATGGCCGGCTTGATGACGTGTTCCGCCAGCGCTGGGCCCGCATAGGTCTGCATGCGCCACTTGATTTTCGTTTGGGCATGCACAGCAGGTGCGGCGAGCGTTGCAGCACCGGCAACGCCGGCTCCCTGAATAAATTTACGTCTTGTCGTCATATCACAAACCTCCACTTTGGTTTTCAGTTACTCTTCCACTCTTCACTTCACGCTGGTTTTCGTTCCAGTCTTCACTCCAGTCTTCACTCCGGTTTTCACTCCGGTTTTCACTCCGGTTTTCACTCCGGTTTTCGGTGGTTTACTCAGGCTCACGAACACATCCCCGGCCCCTTCAAATCTCAACATCACTTCCCATAGACATAATTCGGCAGCCACAGCGCGATCTGCGGAAACACCATGACCAGCACCAGCGCCAGGATCATCACGCCGACAAACGGGATGATGGATTTGTAGATGTCCGTCAGTCCGATTTCCGGCGGCGCCATGGCGCGCATCAAGAACAGGTTGTAGCCAAACGGCGGTGTCATATAGGCGATCTGGGTGGTGATGGTATAGAGCACGCCATACCAGACCAGATCGAACCCGAGCGCGCCGACCAGCGGCACATAAAGCGGCGCGACAATCACCAGCATGGCGGTGTCGTCCAGGAACGTTCCCATCAGGATGAACGACAACTGCATCAGGATCAGGATCATCCATGGTTCCAGGCCGAGCTGTTCGGTGAACAGGCTGTCGATGGCCTTGACCGCACCGAGCCCGTCGAACACTGCGCCGAACCCCAGCGCGGCCAGAATGATCCACATGAACATGCACGAAATAGCCAGTGTCTGACGCACCGAAACCTCAAACACCTCTTTGGTCATGCGGCGCTTTAGCACGGCAGCCAGAAACGCTGTCATGGCCCCAATGGCCGAGCTTTCAACCAGGCTGGTCCAGCCATTGACGAACGGCACCATCATGGCGGCAAAAATGCCAAGCGGCAGCAGGCCGGCGCGCAGCAGCTTCAGTTTCTCGTTCATCGGCATGTTGCGTTCTTCGGGCGGCAAGGCAGGGCCCAGCTCCGGCTGCAGGCGGCAGCGGACAACAATATAGACGATGAACAGGGCTGCCATCATCAGGCCCGGAATAACGCCTGCCAGCCACAACTGACCAACCGGCTGGCGGGCAATCATGGCGTACAGCACCAGCACCACCGACGGCGGTACCAGGATGCCCAGCGAGGAGCCTGCCTGAATCACGCCGGTTACCATGCGCTTGTCATAACCGCGGCGTAAAAGCTCCGGCAGCGCAATGGTGGCGCCGATCGCCATGCCGGCAACCGACAGCCCGTTCATGGCGGAAATCAGCACCATCAATCCGATGGTGCCTATTGCCAGGCCGCCTCGAAGCCCGCCCATCCAGACATGGAACATTCGATACAGATCATCGGCAATCTTGGATTCCGACAGCACATAGCCCATGAAAATGAACATCGGCAAGGTGAGCAGCGGATACCATTTCATCAGCTTCATGGCGGCGGAAAAACCGATGTCGGACCCACCGGTTCCCCACAGGAACACCGCCGCCGTGACGGCCACAAAGCCGATGGCACCAAACACGCGCTGCCCGGTCATGAGCATCAGCATCATGGTGGAGAACATCAAAATCGCGATCAGGTCCTGGTCCATTTTACAGTTCCACCTCGCGAATGCGCGCAATGTCCTTGAAGAACTCCGAAATCGCCTGCAGCAGCATCAGCAGTATGCCGATGCACATCACCGACTTGATCGGCCACATGTAGGGCCGCCAGATGGTCCGGCTGCGTTCCCAGTACTCGAAGGAGTAAGCAGTGCTTTCAATCGCGCCGTAGAGCAGGACGCCCAGATAGGTCATCAGGCACAGAATTGTTATGGCGTCGAACCAGGCTTTCTTCTTTACCGACCACTCGCCGTAAAACAGGTCCATGCGAACATTGGAACCGAGCTGGATCGAATAAGGCCCGCCCAGAATATAGTAGATCACCATGGCAAACTGGGCCATCTCAAGTGTCCACAGCGACGGCCAGCCGGTGGTTTTCGAAATCGATGACCACAATAAAATGGCGATCATCACGAAAATAAAATACATAATGATCCGCCCAAGCCGCCGGTTCACCTCATCGACAATGCGCACATATGACCTGACAAAATCCGGCATCAGGCCTCCTCGCCGGGTATTGCTACACCCAGTTCACGTAAGCCTGAGACGATCCAACCGGACAATGTGGCTGCCATTGCATCCTGCTCGCGAGGCGTGGTTATCAGATCATTCCTGATCTCGATCATGACATTGTGCAACCCGGCTGCAACAGCATTTTCACGCAATGTATGGGTCACACCATCTTCGGGGCCATAGGGCTCGTTGCGGCGCACGTCCAGCGCAGTGTGCCAATGGGTGTTCATCAGCATGGCATCTGCCAGGCGGGTATCGCTGTCATGCAGGATACCCAGTTCAACGTCGCGGGCCTTGCCGTTGTATATAGGTGTGAAGCTGTGAATGGTCACAATGACTGCGGGGCTGTCGGCTGCTGCAATGACGCTCGCAAGGTTTGCCAGAAACGGTTCGTACACCAGTGAAATTCGGGCATTCCGCTCTGCCTGGCCCAGATTCTGGTTGCCGGGAATGTCAAAAATCTCGCTTCTTGCAGGAACCGCCCCTTGAGCGCCTGGCGGGCGATTGCAGTCATAGACCAACCGGGAAACCTGGCTCGCAACCAGAACCGCATCAAGCCTGTTGCTGATACCTTCGGCAACTGCCAGTGCGCCGGGGTCCCAGGCGATATGGCTTTTCAGGCTCTCGGCATCCAGGCCCAGGGAGTTCAGTTCGGATGGAATAAAACAGGACGCGTGTTCGCACACGACGATTACCGGAGAGATGCCGTCGCGATTGACCACAAGCGGTGCAGGTGCCGTAAATGCGCCTTCAAAAGCCTGCACTGCCGCTTGTGTCAAAATCACACCCCTCCGAAACTGAAAAAATTTTTACATACCAGACAGCTTTGTCAACAGAATTTCTGAAAATATTTCTTCAAATGATGACCGCTTGTGTTTAGATTTTCAGAATCGGAGGTCGGGATTTGGTCCAGAAATCAGCAAGCGTTACAAATCTGCTGACAGAAAAGTTTGACAGCTTTACCCGTGCAGAACGGCAACTGGCCAGTTCGCTGCATGAAAACTATCCGGTTTCAGGGCTTGGCAGCATTACCAACGTGGCCAGCAAGGCCGGCGTTTCAGCCCCGACAGTTGCCCGGCTGGTCCAGAAACTGGGCTTTGCCGGGTTCGCCGAGTTTCAGTCCAGCCTTCGCGACGAACTGGAAGCGCGCATCTCCAACCCGATTACCAAGCACGACAGTTGGGCCGGCAAGGCGCCGACGGAGCATATTCTCAACCGGTTCACAGATGCCGTGCTGGACAATATCCGCCAGTCACTTGCCCAGATCGACCATGAAGCGTTTGACCGGACATGCGATCTCCTGTCCGATACCGAGCGCCATCTTTTCATCGCCGGTGGCCGCATTACCCGCATGATGGCGGACTATTTTTTCCTGCACATGCAGGTCATTCGCCCCGATGTCACGAATATCCAGTCGATCTCGAATGCCTGGCCGCACTATCTTTTGAACATGAAGCAGGGCGACGTTCTGGCGTTGTTTGATATTCGCCGCTATGAAAATTCAACACTTCGGCTTGCCGAAATGGCGAAGGAACGCGGCGCGCACATCATCCTGTTCACCGATCAGTGGCGCTCGCCGGTCGACAAGATTGCCGACCACAGCTTTGGCGTGCATGTCGAGGTGCCGTCGGCCTGGGATTCGTCGGCCACCACCCTGCTGCTGATCGAGACCATGATTGCGTCCATCGAAACCCGCACCTGGAGCGACACCAAACAGCGCATGCAAACCCTGGAGGAAATGTTCGACCGGACGCGTTTCTTCCGCAAATTCAAGTAATACCAAAGGAAGGGATTTGACATTTTGCAGTGAAGCAGGCACACATTGTCGCACTTTCGTACCACCCTGCGGGAGAGACCGGCTGAAAAGCCCGGCGCCGAAGGAGCAACCGCCCCGGAAACTCTCAGGCAAAAGGACCGCAGGGACGGCACATCTCTGGAGAGCAGTGGCGCAAATGCCACTCACCGAAGGGCGTAAGCTGGTCATCACAAAGCCAGTGAAATCTCTCAGGTAACGGACAGAGGGGGCATGTGCGAGCGGCAATGAATGTCGTGCGCGTATGCAACCTTTGAGAGCGAGCCGGGAGATGGAAATTGTCTGACAGTGAAACACCCCAAGACCTGAAAACCACACCTCTGACACCTGAACATGAAGCGCTGGGCGCTCGCATGGTACCGTTCGCCGGTTACCTGATGCCGGTTCAGTACCCGTCAGGCATCCTGACCGAACATACCCATACCCGTGACAAGGCCGGGTTGTTTGATGTCTCGCACATGGGACAGGCGTGGCTGAAAGGCCCTGACCATGAAACCACGGCGACGGCGCTGGAAGCACTGGTGCCCGCCGATATCGTGTCGCTTGAACCCGGCCAGCAGCGTTACACACAATTGCTGAATGATGACGGCGGCATCATCGACGACCTGATGGTGTCGCGCTCCGCCCTGCCCGACACGGAAGGCCGCCTGTATCTGGTGGTCAATGCTTCACGCAAGGCAATAGATTTTGCCCACCTGAAATCCCGCCTGCCTGGCACCGTTACAGTTGAAGAACTGCCGCAATGGGCACTGCTGGCCTTGCAAGGACCTCGGGCCGAGACGGCGCTGGAAACGATTGTTCCAGGCGTTGCAGCCCTTCAGTTCATGCAGGGCGCACCGTTCGAATTTGACGGGTCTGCCATTTACATCACCCGGTCCGGTTACACCGGCGAAGACGGCTATGAAATCACCGTGCCCAATGAAGCGGCACAAGGCTTGTGGCGTGCCCTGCTGGCACATCCGGACGTATTGCCGATCGGCCTCGGTGCCCGCGATTCCCTGCGCCTGGAAGCAGGCCTGTCACTGTACGGCCATGAGCTTGACGAAACGGTCTCACCTGTCGAAGCAGGCCTTTTGTGGTCGATCCAGAAACATCGCCGTGCTGAAGGTGGATTCCCCGGTGCCGCACGCATCCAGCGGGAGATTGCGGAAGGCGCTTCGCGAAAGGTTGCCGGCATCAAGCCGGAAGGCCGTGCACCTGCAAGGGACGGCACTGTCATCATGTCAGACGGCAAGGAAGTCGGCGTGATTACCTCGGGCGGATTCGGACCCTCGGCCGGCGGGCCTGTCGCACTGGGCTTTGTGCCGCCCGAACTCGCCAAGGCCGGTCAGGCGCTGGAACTGCTGGTGCGTGGCAAGGCCCTGCCGGCACAGGTCATCAAATTGCCATTCGTGGCCAAGTCATTCAAACGATAAACAACATACAAAATTCAAACTGGAGGAATACCCGATGAGCGATGTGAAATATTCGAAAGAGCATGAGTGGATCTCCGTTGACGGCGACGTTGCCACCATCGGCATCACCCAGCATGCCGCAGAGCAGCTTGGCGACCTGGTGTTTGTCGAACTGCCTGCCGTCGGCAAGACGGTTGCACCCGGCGACGAGGCCGCCGTTGTGGAAAGCGTCAAGGCGGCCAGTGAGGTTTACGCACCCCTGTCAGGCGAAGTTGTCGAGGTCAACTCGGCGCTTGAAGGCGAGCCGGGCAAGGTCAATGAAGCCCCTGAAGGCGAAGGCTGGTTTCTCAAACTCAAACTGTCTTCACCATCCGAACTTGACGGCCTGATGGATGCCGCAGCCTACAAGGCGTTCGTGGAAGAACAGGAATAGTTGCCTGATATCCACCCGGTTTTCCCGACTCTAATTCGCAAAAATGGAATGTCCTGATAATGGCTGAAAAACGTACCCTCCTCACCGACCTGCAGGCCGGCGCAAACTTCATCCCCCGTCATATCGGTCCGCAGGAAAGCGAACTGGCCGATATGCTGAAAACTGTCGGTGCGAGCTCTCTGGACGACCTGACGGAAAAAGTGGTGCCGAAAAACATCCGGGCCGAAAAGCCGCTGGACCTCCCGGTACCGCTGTCGGAACGCAATGCATTGTCGGATTTGCGCAAGGTGGCGGGACGCAACCAGATTTTCACCTCGATGATCGGCATGGGATATTATGGCTGCGTGACGCCGAAGGTCATCCTGCGCAACATTCTGGAAAACCCGGGCTGGTACACGGCCTATACGCCGTATCAGGCGGAAGTCAGCCAGGGCCGGCTTGAGGCACTGCTTAAACTTCCAGCAGATGGTCTGCGACTTTACCGGACTGGAACTGGCCAGCGCATCGCTGCTTGATGAAGGCACCGCGGCGGCGGAAGCCATGGCCATGGCGCACCGGGTATCGAAGACCGGGCGCGATGTGTTCTTCGTTGATCGCGACACCCATCCGCAGACCGTTGCGGTGCTTGAAACCCGCGCGCGCGGATTTGGGTTTGAACTGGTGCTGGGTGATCCTGCCACCGATCTCGATGCAAGCAAGGTGTTTGCCGCGCTGTTGTCCTATCCCGGTTCCAGCGGCCAGGTGCGCGACTATCGCAAGGAAATCGAAAGTCTCAAGGCGGAAGGCGCCATGTCGATCATGGCAACCGACCTGCTGGCGCTGGCCATGCTGACCTCACCCGGCGAACTGGGTGCGGATATCGCACTGGGATCAGCGCAGCGTTTCGGTGTGCCTATGGGGTATGGCGGACCGCACGCTGCATTTTTTGCAACCCGTGACGAGTTCAAGCGCGCCATCCCGGGCCGGGTGATCGGCGTGTCGGTTGATGCCGAAGGGCGCCCTGCCCTGCGCATGGCGCTGCAGACACGCGAGCAGCACATCCGCCGCGAAAAAGCCAACAGCAACATCTGCACCGCGCAGGTTTTGCTGGCGGTGATTGCCGGCATGTTTGCCGTCTATCAGGGACCGACCGGCATTGCCAAAATGGCGGCGCGCGCGCATCGGTTTGCCGAAATAACAGCCCATGCGCTCGAAGAAATGGGGTTATGAAGTCACCACAGACGCCTTCTTTGACACCATCACCGTAAGAGCGCCGGCGCGCGCTTATGCACTGGTGGCCAAGAGCCCGCGAACAGCGCATCAATCTGCGTCATGTGGATGCTGACCATATCGGTATCTCGTTTGACGAGACGACCCGCCGGTCGGAAGTGGAACGGCTGCTCGGCTGCTTCAAGACCAGAGGCCTGGATGACTGGCCTCTGGATGCGATTGACGAAGAGCTGGAAGAGTGTATTCCGGCTCAGCTTGCCCGGCAGTCGGACTTCCTGACCCATCCGGTGTTTTCCATGCACCGGTCAGAAACAAAAATGTTGCGCTATCTGCGGCAATTGCAGGCCAAGGACATCGCCCTGGACCGTTCCATGATCCCGCTTGGTTCCTGCACCATGAAGCTCAATGCCACCACCGAGATGATCCCGGTGACGTGGCCGACGTTTTCCAACATGCACCCGTTTGTGCCGCTGGAACAGGCGCAGGGCTATCAGCAACTGTTTGAAGAACTTGAAAGCTGGCTGTGCGAAATCACCGGGTTCGATGCGGTATCCCTGCAGCCCAATGCCGGCAGCCAGGGCGAATATGCCGGCCTGATGACCATCCGCGCGTTCCATGCATCGAATGACGAGGGCCATCGCAATATCTGCCTGATCCCGTCATCGGCACACGGCACCAACCCGGCCAGTCCGCCGTCATGGCGGGCCTGAAGGTTGTGGTGGTGAAATGTGATGAAGAAGGCAATGTCGACGTTGACGACCTGAAGGCAAAAGCAGAAGCCAACAAGGATGAACTCGCGGCACTGATGATCACCTACCCGTCGACCCACGGCGTGTTTGAAGAAGCCATCAAGGATATCTGCGCCATCATTCATGACCATGGCGGTCAGGTCTACCTCGACGGGGCAAACCTCAACGCCCTGGTCGGGGTGGTACGTCCAGCCGAAGTTGGTGCCGATGTCTGCCACATGAACCTGCACAAGACGTTCTGCATTCCCCATGGCGGCGGCGGTCCCGGCGTCGGACCCATCGGCGTGCGCTCGCACCTGGCCCGGTTCCTGCCCGGCCATGACGTGGTCAGCGGTGTCAATCCGGCCAGCCACGGCAGGCCGACCATCGGCCAGATTTCGGCTGCACCCTGGGGGTCGGCCTCCATCCTGCCGATCTCGTGGGCCTACATCGCCATGATGGGCGCAGACGGCCTGACCCGCGCGACACAGGTCGCCATCCTGAACGCCAACTACATGGCCAATCGTCTGAAAGATCATTTTCCGATCGTCTATACCGGACCGGGCGGCTATGTGGCGCATGAATGCATCATCGACATGCGCGATGTGAAGGAGCAGACCGGCATCGGCGTTGAAGACGTTGCCAAGCGGCTGGCCGATTATGGTTTCCATGCGCCGACAATGAGCTGGCCGGTGCCGGAAACGCTGATGATCGAGCCGACCGAATCCGAGGGCAAGGCGGAACTGGACAGGTTCTGCGACGCGATGATCGCCATTCGGGCCGAGATTGCCGAAGTCGAAACCGGCAAGGCCGACAAGACCAACAATGTGCTGCGCAATGCGCCGCACACCCATCACGCGCTGCTGCAGGACTGGGACCGGCCCTATTCCCGCGAACAGGCCTACTTCCCGTTGCCATCACAGCGCGACGACAAGTTCTGGCCGCCGGTGGCCCGCGTCGACAACGTCTACGGCGACCGCAACCTGGTATGCGCCTGCCCGCCGCTGGAGGACTATATGGAGGCTGCGGAGTAGCAGGGGGCAACGGTCATTTCCTTCAAAAAGCGCCGGCCCAAGGTTCGAAAGACAATACCTGATTTGTGCATTTAACAAATGCCACAGTAATCCTACTGCGCAATCTTATAGTGTGCTGTATATTGGCCATCAGGTTGGATATAAGTTCCTACTGCCTCAGTGTCTGAGACTGGCGTAATATAAAGCCTATCGCCGTTACCGTATTTTACCCTAATGGTCACTCCGAATGACTTTACTTTGTGCTTATAACATTTTTTCTTTAAGCAATGAGACAAGCGTCCATGTTTGTAGACTATTGTAGAAGTCTTTGCCAGGCCCGAAGTTTCCGGCGTATTTTTCGTTTTTGAACTTAAGTTTTGCCGGTTTGACATTCGCGAAAGACCAATATTTTTCTTTAGTACGAGGTCTCTTGTAAACAAGCTGATAACCGTCATCAGTTCTGTTTATCTCAAGCACAATGCTATCTTCGCGTGACACAGACCGATTATATTGAACAAAAAAACCGTTGTCGGTTGCCTCGTATTTTCTCCTGCGGCATTTCCAAGCTGTACTATCGGGCGCCCCATCACGGCAATAAATCAGAAAGGTGCCGTCCAATTTTTGGAAGATTGTGTTGTTTCCATCACCAAATGCCCCTTTATGCAGCTCGTTAGAATTTGCAGCAGCAGACAATGAAAACACAAGAAGCGTTGCTATTGATATTGGTATAATTTTTCTCATGCCTTGCCTCCCATGACCTCACGTAATATTGTGTTATTCTTTGCGTGAACGCAATTCCAAACTACGAATTACAACGATGGTCTAAAGGCACTCCAATTAGCATGCGCTCTCCCGCATGATCCGCATCTGAGCCTGCATCAATTTACTCAAGCGACACGGTTCATAGACCGCAACTCAAGTATAATGAAGGAAATGCCTCACACCCCCTCAACCGCGCAGACTATGCCCTGTCCGACGCCGATGCACATGGTGCAATTACGGTAATGGGATGGAGCCCCATCCGGCCTCGCAATGGGCCATACTGGTGAGCGTTAGACAAACCAGCACAAGGAGGCATCTATCCCATTACTGTAATTCTGTCGGTGTTTGCGCATTTATTTCATTATGCGGCTTGGGCGGCGTTTTTTTGGAAAATATCTGCCAATCCCCATAAATCTGGGCGCGTCTTTCGGTCTCGTTTTATCCTCAGGTTTTTCATTCATGGCAAAAGGCCTCAGAAAATCATCGCCAATCAGGCAAAATGTTCCCGCTTACATCACCAAGCAAGTTGGGCAAATCATAACCAAATGGTCTTTCCTCGACTATCAACTGTCTCGCATGCTTTGGAAAGCTCTTGATCTATCCAGCGAAGAGGGGAGGCTTGGCGCAGCAGATAGACGGCCACATGAAAAATTTGAAGCTGTTAGACAGCTACTATACCTAAAAGGTATCGGTATAGATGACAAAGACTACAAGACGATCCTTGATGGCCTTCGCAATCTAAAAGACCTCCGAGATCAACTCGCCCACGGGATATGGACCCTTGATGATGGCACTTGGAAACTGATCAATTTTAAAGGCAATGTTGTGGATCAATCCATTCCAAAGATTGAACGGAGCAGAAAACTCAGACCTGAACTTTTTGGGGTGCACTTGGACAAACTGGCAGAAGTTTCAAAAGCCATAACTGACATCATTGGCTCACTTGACACATTAGACATTGTGACTACATCGCAGCTAAAATCTCCCAAAAATTCCGGCAAGGATCGTAACTAAAATCAATTGGAATTACGGTGACAGTTTACCAAATACACTAATTAGCGCACTCTCTCTCGCATGGTCCGTTCCGGGTGTGCAAGATGTTACGCGGACGATACGGTTTATACCGCGCACCTCAAGTATGATGAAACATCCCGCTCTAAACCCGCTCAACGGCGCAGGCGATGCCCTGGCCGACACCGATGCACATGGTGGCAAGCGCGAGCTTGCCGCCGGTTTCTATCAGCTCGAGCGCGGCACTGCCGGCTATGCGGGTGCCGGACATGCCGAGCGGATGGCCGATGGCGATGGCGCCGCCATTGGGGTTTATGTGCTCGCCATCATCGGGCAGGCCCAGTTGACGCAGCACCGCCAGTCCTTGCGCGGCAAACGCCTCGTTCAGTTCTACAACGTTAAAGTCCGCCGGCTTGATGCCGAGGCGTGCGCACAGTTTCTGCGTGGCCGGCACCGGACCAATGCCCATAATGCGGGGTGCAACCCCTGCGGTAGCACCGCCCAGGATTCGCGCGACAGGTGTGAGGCCATGGCGCTTTGCGGCAGCTTCCGATGCAATGATCATGGCTGCAGAGCCGTCATTGACGCCCGAGGCATTGCCGGCGGTCACACAGCCTCCGTCGCGAAAAGGGGCTTTCAGCTTGGTCAATTGCTCGATGGTTGTTTCAGGGCGCGGATGCTCATCCGTGTCCACGACAATCGCATCGCCGCGGCGCTGTGGAATGGTCACCGGGGTGATTTCCTTGGCCAGTCGGCCGGAGGCTTGCGCCCTGCCGGCCTTGACTTGCGAGCGCAGCGCAAAGGCATCCTGGTCTTCGCGCGATATCTGGTAATCCTCGGCTACGTTTTCCGCCGTCTCGGGCATGGAATCAACACCGTATTGCTGCTTCATCAGCTTGTTGACGAAGCGCCAGCCGATGGTGGTGTCATAGATTTCCGCCCTGCGCGAAAACGCCGTGTCGGCTTTCGGCATCACGAACGGCGCCCGGCTCATGGATTCAACGCCACCGGCAATGCACGATATCGGCTTCGCCTGCCTTGATGGCGCGTGCCGCCGTCAGCATGGCATCCATGCCGGAACCGCACAGCCGGTTGATGGTGGCACCCGGCACCGTGTCGCGGCAGGCCGGCCAGCAACAACGACATGCGCGCAACATTGCGATTGTCTTCGCCTGCCTGATTGGCGCACCCGTAGATGACATCATCAATTGCAGCCCAGTCGACCTCGCCATTGCGCTGCATCAAGGCCTTGAGCGGCACCGCGCCGAGGTCATCGGTGCGCACGCTGGCAAGCGCGCCGCCAAAGCGGCCGATGGGTGTGCGGACATAATCGCAGATGAATGCTTCAGGCATGGTCGGATCAGCCCTTGCTCGACAACCATTTCCAGGCAGCCGGGAATATCAAGGCAGCCAGAACGATCTTCACGGCATCGCCGAGCACGAACGGATACAGGCCGAAGACCAGTGCTTTTTCAAAACCGATCAGGTGGCTCAACCAGCCAACCCCGAGCGCATAGAGCACAATGGTGCCTGCCGTCATCGCCAGCACCATCGTCACCACATTGCGATCAAAGCCGCGTTCCGCCAGCCAGCCGGTCACCCCTGCAGCCAGGACAAAACCGGCCAGATAGCCTCCGGTCGGACCTGCCATATAAGCAAGGCCGATGCCCTTTTCAGGCGTTCCGGAAAACACCGGCAGACCAAGTGCGCCTTCCACCAGGTAGAGTGCAACAGTTGCCATGCCGAGGCGCCAGCCGAAGGCTGCACCAATGCCCATCACCGCAAACGGCTGCATGGTCATCGGCACCGGCCAGAACGGTACGGCGATCTTGGCGGATACCCACAGCAGCAAAGAGCCGGCTATTGCCAGCATCACCATACGAACAGCGGACAGGCGGCCATTATCACCGAGCAACGTACCGGCAAGTGTCGGGGAGGTGGCGGAAAGTGCAGTCATTTCGAAGTACCCTTCTGGCGAGTTTGACGGATGCGAATTGCTGGTCCATGGGTATATTTGCGTTTTGGCTCCGCCGCAACAGGACAAAGTGATAACCGACATGAGTGAGTTGTCGTTCGACCATGATTTTGACGTGAAACCCGGCGTGTGCGTCCGGCTGAGCGATCAGGTGCGCCGTGTGACCTGCAATAATCCCGGCCCGTTCACCTTCAAGGGAACCAATTCCTATATTGTCGGTACCGGCAAGGTTGCCATCATCGATCCGGGCCCGGAAGACGAAGACCAGCTTGCAGCCCTGCTGGACGCGGTACGCGGCGAGACCGTCACCCATATCATCATTACCCATACCCATCGCGATCACTCGCCGCTGACGCGCAGATTGCAGCAGGCAACCGGTGCGAGGACCTATGCTTACGGTCCGCACGGGTCAGGACGCCCCGCCAAGGCGATAACCTCAGGCGACGTGACGCTGGATGCCGCCGGTGATCATGAGTTCCAGCCCCGACATCACGGTGGCGCATGGCGACATTGTTGAGGGCAATGGCTGGTCGCTGGAAAGCCGTGTTTACGCCGGGCCATTGTTCCAACCACATGGCGTTTGCACTGAACGACGAGCAGACACTGTTTTGCGGCGATCACGTGATGGCATGGTCGACGTCGGTGATCGCCCCGCCCGACGGGCACATGGCCGACTATTTTTCCTCATTGCGCACCCTGATGGGGCGTGACCAGGACCGGCTTTACCTGCCCGGCCACGGTCCGGCAAACAAAGATCCGCAACGCTTTGCCCGGGCGTTTCTCGGCCACAGGCAAATGCGCGAAAAGGCCATCCTGCAACATATTTCGTCCGGAGAACGCACCATCATGGGGGTGGTGAAAAAGGTCTATGCCGGCATCGATGCCAAGCTTCATGCGGCAGCAGCTCTGTCGACACTGGCGCACGTTGAACACCTGATCGAGCAGAACCTGGTCAGGGCTCATGGTGAGTTGTCACTGGACACGGACTACGAGGCGGTCGGTTAGCGCGCCAGACGGGACATGTGAGTGCCGTATAGCCGTCATTTTCAGCGAAGGCTCGCTTCCGTCCGGCCAACTGCTGAGACTGGCATTCGAGCCTGCTATCGTCTCAATAATGTCATCCCCCGGCTTGACCGGGTGACCCAGTATCCACAGAATTCTGCGGTTCAGGTACACCATTGCGGCACTCAGGAACACGGTGGTTACTGGGTTGCCCGGTCAAGCCGGGACAATGACATTTCAAACAAGACGAACAGGCCCAGATTAAACACCTGCTGTTTCAAGCCGTCGGCAACACGTAATCCTTCAACTGCTCCCTGAGTGTCAGCTTCGAGATCTTGCCCGTTGCCGTATGCGGGATTTCATCCACGAAGATGACATCATCCGGCATCGACCACTTCGCCGTCTTGTCCTTCATGTGCTCCAGCACCTGCTC
Source organism: uncultured Alphaproteobacteria bacterium (assembly GCA_963759095.1). Lineage (GTDB taxonomy): Bacteria > Pseudomonadota > Alphaproteobacteria > Rhizobiales > Aestuariivirgaceae > Anderseniella. Next base: position 88,146 of record CAVWYF010000028.1, read on the forward strand.
GCGGGTTACCTCGGCGCCTTCCTTTTTCACAATCACCAGGATCGGGCGTTCATCCCATTTCGGATGCGCCATGCCGATGGCGGCGGCTTCTGCAACGCCGGGGCATCCGACTGCCGCATTTTCCAGATCGATGGATGAAATCCATTCACCGCCGGACTTGATCACGTCCTTGGACCGGTCGGTGATCTGCATGTAGCCGTATTCATCCAGCGTCGACACGTCGCCGGTGTCGAACCAGCCGTCATCGTCGAACACTTCCGCCCCGTCGCCCTTGGCATAGCTTTTGGCGATGCAGGGCCCGCGCACTTTCAGACGGCCAAACGTGGTGCCGTCATGGGGCAGATCCTTGCCTTCATCGTCGGTGATCTTCATCTCGATCGTGTATGCCGGCCTGCCCTGCTTCAGCTTGATCTGCCACCATTCATCATCGCTGAGATGCTCCATGCCGGCCTTGCGGGTGCCGAGCGATCCCAGCGGGCTCATTTCGGTCATGCCCCAGGCATGGATTACCTGGGTGTCATACTTGTCTTCAAATGCTTTCATCATGGATTCAGGACACGCTGCGCCACCGATCACCACGCGCTGCAGGTCCGGCAACCTCAGGTCCGGGTTCTTTTCCAGATATTGCAGCAACATCAGCCACACTGTTGGCACCGCCGCCGTCGCCGTTACCTTCTCGGTCTGCAGCAGTTCATAGATCGCCTCACCGTCCATGCGCGGGCCGGGCATCACCATCTTGGCCCCGGCCATGGGTACGGAGAAAGCCAGCGACCAGGCATTGGCATGGAACATCGGCACCACCGGCATCCACACATCCTTGCTCGCCATGCACAGCGCATCGCCGCCGCCGCTGACCATGGCGTGAAGTACGTTGGAGCGGTGTGAATACATCACACCCTTGGGATTGCCCGTTGTTCCGGACGTGTAACACATGCCGCAGGCGGTGTTTTCATCAAACGACGGCCACGCCATGTCGCGATCACCTTCGCCAATGAGATCTTCATAGCTGATGACGTTTTTCAGCGTGGTGGCGTCAGGCATATGCGCGCCATCGGTCATGATGACGAAGCCCTTCACATTGGGCAGCCGGTCCTGCACGCCTTCAAGAATCGGTACAAAAGTCAGGTCGAGGAATATCCATTTACCTTCGCCGTGATTGATCACATAAGCCAACTGGTCGGCAAACAGGCGCGGGTTGAGTGTGTGGACCACACAGCCCAGCCCCATCAGGCCGTACCAGGTCTCCATATGTCGATAGCCGTTCCACGACATCGTGCACACCACATCGCCGAGCTTCAGGCCCAACCTGCCCTGAGCCGCCGACGCCAGCGCACGGGCGCGATGATCCAGTTCCCTGTAAGTGGTCCTGGAAATATCACCCTCGACACGGCGCGAGACGATTTCACGGTCGCCGTGCCATTTCGAAGCATGATCGAGAATCGTATGCACCAGCAATGGCCAGTCCTGCATCAATCCCTGCATGGGCATTCCTCACATGTGGTCAAGTTTTCTTGTTTGTCTGAATACTACTGTTTTAGCCGCGTGGATCAATCGGCAGCCGATTGTGATGCCCCAGAATGTCCTGCAGCAGCTTGCCGCCGGCAAGTACCTGGCCGTCGCAGTTGGGCCGGCCGACAATCTGGATGCCGACGGGAAGGTCTTCGGCAGTGAAGCCTGCCGGTATGCTCAAGGCCGGCGCGCAGATGTTTGTGAACGCATAGGCAATGCCCAGCCATTCGACGTAATTGCCGAACTTGTGGCCATCACATTCTTCGACGAAACGATGTTCCACCGGATACGGCGACACAATGGTCGCCGGACACAATAACAGGTCGTAGGTGTTGAAGAATTCCAGCCCGCGCTGGAACATGGCGGCACGCTGGTGTTCTGCCTTGGCGATATCATCTGCACTCAACGCCAGTCCCTGCTCGATATTCCAGATGACTTCAGGCTTCAGCTTGTCGCGATGGGCATCGAGCAACGGCTTCATGCCAATGGCAAACGACAGGGCGCGCAGGACATGAAAACATTCATGCGCTTCCGAGAGGTCGGGCTGGGCGTCTTCAACGATCACGCCTGCGTCTTCAAAGCGGCGGGCTGCCGCCTCGACAATTTCCGCCACTTCGGGATCGACCGGTGTAATGCCAAGATCGCGGGAAAACGCCACCCGTTTCGGTTTCCAGCCTGACCGGGCTTGGTCCAGAAAGCTGGTCTGCGGCCGTGGCTTGGAGACAGGATCGCCCGGTTCCTCGCCGCACATGGCGTCAAACAGCAGCGCCAGATCCTCGACATTGCGCGCCATGGGGCCTTCAAGCCCGAGATTGCCGTCCACCTGGCTGAACCGACTGGTGGCAACCCGGCCCGGCGACGGCCGCATACCGCAGATATTGTTGAACGAGGCGGGATTGCGCAGGGACCCGCCCATGTCGGAGCCATGTGCCAGCCAGGCCGTTCCCGTGGCCAGGGCAACCGCAGCGCCGCCGGACGAGCCGGCAGCAGAGCGCGATGTGTTCCACGGGTTCAGCGTCCGGCCGAAAACCTCATTGAATGTATTGGCGCCGGCACCGAATTCCGGCGTGTTGGACTTGGCGTAGACAATACCGCCTTCGGCCTCGAGGTGGGTGACCAGCACGTCCGACACCTCCGGCACCGTATCGGCAAAAATCAGCGAGCCACAGGTTGAACGCACCCCTTCCACATCTGCCAGGTCCTTGATCGGCACCGGCATGCCGGCCAGCAGGCCGCGGTCGCCAACCGGCTTCTTCAGCAACCGGTCAGCATGGGCGCGGGCGCGCTCGAAACACAGGGTCGGCAGCGCGTTCACCTTGCCGTCCACACCTGCGATGCGGGCTTCCAGCGCATCCAGCAGGTCATGCGGACTCACATCGCCATCCTTGAGCCGTGCAACCAGTGCATTTGCGGTCTGCTTGATCAGCGACATATCGGCCATTGTGTGCCCCTCATGGTTTCTGACATATTCAACCCCAAGCAGATCGTGCGCACCAGCGCGCGCTTGTCAAAAGGTAAATTTCAAGATGAACAAACAGCTGTCGAACATTGCCGTTCGGGATATCGAGACCCTGATCCACCCCTACACCAATCTCTCGACATTCCGTGAGACCGGACCGACCATCATCGAGGAAGGCAAGGGCATCTATGTCTATGACAGTGACGGCAAGCAATACATTGAAGGCCTCGCCGGTCTGTGGTGCACATCGTTGGGCTATGGCAACCAGGAAATCGTGGACGCTGCCGCCCAGCAGATGGCCAAGCTGCCCTACACCCACATCTTTGCCGGCAAATCCAACGACCTGGCCATCGAGCTTGCCGAAACCCTCAAAGAGCTGGTGCCGTGCGAAGCGTCAAAGATGCTGTTCTGCTCGTCAGGATCCGAGGCCAATGACATGCAGGTCAAGCTGACCTGGTATTACAACAATGCCCGCGGCAAGCCTGAAAAGAAGAAACTGATTTCGCGTATCAAGGGCTATCACGGTGTCACGGTTGCATCCGGGTCCCTGACCGGCCTGCCGCCTGTGCATGCCGACTTCGACCTGCCGATCAAAAACATCATGCACACGTCGTGTCCGCACCATTACCGGTTTGCCGAGGATGGCGAGACGGAAGACGAGTTCACCACCCGCATGGCAACCGAACTGGAAGACATGATCATAAGGGAAGGCCCTGAAACCGTTGCAGGCTTCTTCGCAGAACCGATCATGGGCGCCGGCGGTGTCATCATTCCACCCGACGGCTATTACGCGAAAATCCAGACCATCCTGGAAAAATACGACGTGCGCTACATCGCCGATGAAGTGATCTGCGGGTTTGGACGGACCGGCAAATGGTTCGGGTCGGAAACCATGGGCATGAAGCCGACCTCGGTTTCGATGGCCAAGGCGATTACCTCGGCCTATATGCCACTGGGCGGCATTTCCATCGAGGAAGACCTGTACCAGGCCATGCTCGACCAGTCGAAGAAGATCGGCGTGTTCGGCCATGGCTACACCTATACCGCCCACCCGGTCGCATCGGCTGTCGCTCTGAAGACCATCGAGATCTACAAGCGTGACGGTATCATTGACCATGTAGCCAACCTTGCGCCTCTGTTCGAAGGCCGCTTCAACAAGTTGAAAGACCATGAGCTGATCGGCGATGTGCGCGCCAAGGGCTTCATCGGCGCGGCTGAAATCGTTGAGAACAAGGCCACCAAGGCGTCATTCGATCCGAAAAAGATGGTTGGCCCGACAATGATGAATTTTGCCCAGCAACGCGGCCTGATGGTCCGTGCCATGGTGGATTCGGTGGCGCTGTGCCCGCCGCTGATCATCACCGAAAGCGAAATCAACGAGATGTTCGACCGCTATGAAGCAGCGCTGGACGACACCGCCCAGTGGATCAAAAAGGAAGGCCTGCGCGCCGCCTGATCAGGGAATATCAACCGTTACAAAAGACGCCCGGCCGGTAGCAAACTCAAGCTGCCGGCCGTTTTTGCTGCGGCGAACCGGAGAGGTGATGCGTCCTCCCGCCTGTATACGGGCAATCTCGGCAAACTTGCCTTGCTGCAAGGTGATGAAAGCGATCTCGTCATAGCCAGGTGTGGGAATGGCCAGTGCGGTACGACCGTCTGACAGTTTCACAATCTCTGTCAGGTCCTGGACCGGTGACCCGATAGCATGGTTGGAGTAACCCTTGATCGTGGCAACCTGGCGCAGTTTTCCGCCCATGTACCGCCACGCCTGCAGAACCCGTCCCAGATGCGGGGTCCACACTGCGGTGATCTCGATTGTGCCATCGCCGTCAAGATCGACAAATTCCGCCGGGTTGAGCCAGCGGTTTGATCTGCCAATGTGCGGGGTCTTGGCCCTGAGCTTGAGCTTGCCTTTTTCAACGCCGTAAACCGCCAGTGCCGCGCCTTCGCTCACACTGGTAAGCACCACGACAATCTCGTCGCGGCCATCACCATCCAGGTCAACCGGCCGGGCCTTGCGATCCTCGAATACGAATCCATCGGGCAGTACATGTTCGTAAAGCTGGCCATCGGTCATCTTGACCATCACGCCGCCTGCCTCGATGGCATCGCCCAGAATGCCATGGGCGTATCGTGTGGTGGGACGTGTCAGCCAGGCTTCGGCCACATCATTCGAACCGGTTGACACCACACCGTCCGGCTGCCGCTCGCTGTCCTGCGCATGAACCTGGCTGGACAGCAGCAGTGCAGCGAATACCAGCGCAAGTCGCTTCATGCCTTGTCGAGCGCCTGTTCAAGATCGGCGATCAGGTCATCCGTGCTCTCGATGCCGACCGACAGCCGGATCAGATTGTCGGGGATCGGGCTGTCCTCGCCCTCGATCACCTTGCGGTGCTCCGCCAGGCTTTCCACGCCGCCAAGCGACGTCGCCGGCAGGAATATTTTAAGGGCCCGGATCACCCGGCCGGTTTCCGCCATGCCGCCCTTTACACATATGGACATCATGGCCCCGAAGCCGTCCATCTGGCGGCGGGCAATTTCATGGCCTGGGTGAGACTGCAGGCCAGGATACAGCACCTTTTCCACCCTGGGGTGGTGCTCCAGATGCCGGGCGATGGCCAGTGAGCTTTCAGCCGCCTTGTTGACCCGCACGAACAGGGTGCGCATGCCCCGGATCAGCAGCCATGCTTCAAACGGTGCCAGAATGCCGCCGGTCACATTGCGCACCGTGCGGGCTTCCGCCCAGCGCGCATTGTCCTCACGGGTCACCAGCACGCCACCAAGGACATCGGAATGGCCGTTGAGGTATTTTGTGACGGAGTGGAAGACAATATCCGCCCCATGGTCCAGGGGCCGTGTCACAACCGGACTGGCGGATGTGGAATCAACCGCCAGTTCAGCGCCTGCTGCATGAGCGATATCGGCCACAGCCTTGATGTCGATCACATCCCATACAGGGTTGACCGGTGTCTCAATCCAGACCAGTTCGGTCTTGCCCGGCACGATTGCCGCCTTCAGGGCGTCAAGGTCGGTCGGGTCGACATAGGTTGCGGTGATGCGCTGTTTTTCAAGCATGCGGGTCATCAGGTCACGGGTGCCCCAGTACATGATTTCAGGCGCAACCACATGCGCGCCAGGCCCGAGGGTCTCAAACAGCGCAGCGATGCCGGCCAGCCCGGAGGCAAACACCAGTGCGTCATGGCCGTTTTCCAGCCGGGCAATGATCTGTTCGGCCTGATCAATGGTCGGGTTGCCGTAGCGCGAATACAGGTGGCTGCCGCGAAGCTGATAATCACTGTCACGGGCGAAGGTTGTTGCAGTGTGCAGTGGCGGCACTATGGAGCCAGTTGCCTCTTCAACGGAGTGCAGCGCATGGGCAACGAAAGTTTCGGGCGACCTTGTGTCTTCAGACATGCTGACCGCCGTTCACATGAATTTCCGCACCGGTGACATAAGACGATGCTTCGGTGCACAGGAAGTAGATCGCCTTGGCAACTTCTTCCGGCTGGCCGAGACGGCGCAACGGAATGCTCGGAATGATCTTTTCTGTTCCCGGCGACAGGATCGAGGTTTCGATTTCTCCCGGTGAAATGGAATTCACGCGCACGCCAAGGGGGCCGAAATCATTGGCCATTTCCCTGCTCAGCGAAGCAAGGGCGGCTTTTGACGTTGAATAGGCGGCTCCGGCAAACGGGTGCACTGCGGTGCCTGCAATGGAGGTTACGTTGACGACCGATCCCTGACCGGCTTCCAATTCCTCGACCAGCCCGCGCGCCAGCATGACAGGCGCAAAGAAGTTGACGTTGAACACGTGGCTCCAGTCAGCAGCACTGGTGTCAAACGTGTTCATGCGCCCGCCGCCCTCAAGCTTGGGCGATATGGCTGCATTGTTGACCAGCGCATTCAGCCTGCTGCCCTGGTCCTTCAAACGCTCTTTCATCTCATCGACACCGCGGCGCACGTCGTCCATATCAGCCAGGTCGACCTGAATGTGATCTTCCGGCCCCATTTCCCACGGACAGTTTTCCGGAAACGGGTGGCGCGAACAGGTGATCACCCGCCAGCCGGCGGAGGAAAACCGCTTTACCGTCGCATGGCCGATGCCGCGCGATGCTCCGGTCAGGATCAGGGTCTTGCGATCAGCATTGTCAGTCTGCGTTGCGGACATGAGAAACTCCATTGGCGAAGATCAGCGATCTGGAAGATCTGCGATCTATACGGCAATCATCGTTATGGATAAAGCCGCGACTTGCTCCAGGCATCGTCATCGCCATCACGCCGGAACACCACCCGGTCATGCAGCCGGAAAGCACCATCCTTCCAGAACTCGATGTAAACCGGCTTTACCCGGAAACCGGACCAGTACGGCGGACGCGGAACATTGCCAATGGCGTACTTTGCGGCATATCTGGCAACCGCTTTTTCCAGAGCGAATTTGCTCTCCAGCGGGCGTGACTGTTGCGATGCCCAGGCGCCAATGCGGCTGTCGCGGGGACGGGACTTGTAATAGGCGTCCGCCTCTTCCTCGGACACCACTTCCACCGGTCCCCTCAGTCGGACCTGCCGGCGCAGGGATTTCCAGTGAAATCCCAGGGCGGCCTTTCGCGACGCCAGTATCTCGGTGCCCTTCTGGCTTTCAAAATTGGTGTAGAACACGAAACCGCGCTCGTCGAACCCTTTCAGCAGCGTCATGCGCACATTGGGCAGACCATCGCCATCGACCGTAGCCACGCTCATGGCGGTGGGATCATTCGGTTCTGTCGCTTTGGCTTCTTCCAGCCAGTCAGCAAACAGCTGAAACGGTTCATCGCGGGTCGTGAAGTCTTGTTGTTCGGTTTCGGTCGTGCTCATTCCAGCCTCGGGTCAAACGTTCAATCGCTATGATCAATATGGTACGGCTTTACCCGCTCAGCCAGTTCTTTTCCACTAGAGCAACATGGGTTCAATAGAACCCATAAAGTTGCTCTAGCACTTTGTAAGCGATCAGTTTTATGATTTTTGATTGATTCAATCAAAAATCATACTGATCTAACTACATTTGGCGGTGGACCAATTGAGGGAATTCGTGCAAATACAGGTGACTTTCTTATGGTTTCGAACAGCAAAGGGTGTTGTCCATGACCCAGGCGGGATCAATCATGGCCGGCAAGCGCGGGCTTGTGATGGGGGTTGCAAACAACCGCTCCATTGCATGGGGCATTGCGAAGGCGGCACACAGTCACGGCGCAGAACTGGCATTCACCTATCAAGGTGACGCGCTCGGCAAACGGGTCAAACCCCTGGCGGCAGAACTTGGCTCCGACATCGTGCTGCCGTGCGACGTGACCGACGCTGCCTCAATGGATGCAGTGTTTGCAGAACTGGAGAAGCGCTGGGGCAAGCTGGATTTTGTGGTCCACGCCATCGCCTTTGCCGACAAGGACGAACTGACCGGGCGCTATGTCGACACGTCAGAAGAAAACTTCAACAAGTCGCTCAATATCTCTTGTTACTCGTTCACAGCCGTAGCTCAACGCGCTGAAAAGCTGATGACCGATGGCGGCTCGCTGCTGACGCTGACCTATTACGGCGCTGAAAAATGGATGCCGCATTACAATGTGATGGGTGTTGCCAAGGCGGCCCTTGAGGCCTCCGTGCGTTATCTGGCGGCCGACCTGGGTGAGAAAAACATTCGCGTCAACGCCATTTCCGCCGGCCCGATCAAGACGCTGGCCGCGTCAGGCATTGGTGATTTCCGCTATATCCTCAAATGGAACGAGAACAACTCGCCGATGCGCCGGACCGTCACCATTGACGAGGTCGGCCAGTCCGGCGCCTATCTCCTGTCAGAGATGAGCCGTGGTGTCACCGGTGAAATTCATCACGTGGATTCCGGTTATCATGTCGTCGGCATGAAAAATCCCTATGCCCCTGACATGAGCCTGGAACCAAGTGACTGACGTGTTTCCGGAGCTGTGGTTTATCCGCCATGGCGAGACCGACTGGAACCTGAAACGGCGCATTCAGGGCCAGACTGATATTCCGCTCAACGAAACCGGCCACGCTCAGGCAAGTGCGATTGCGCAGGCCATGGCGGGACTGCACGACAGCCTTGAGGGTTTTGATCTGCACGTCAGCCCGCTGCACCGTCCGCGCCAGACCATGCAGTATATTGTTGACGGTTTCGATCTTGACCGGAGCCAGATCACCGTCGATGAGCGCTTGAAAGAACTCAATTTCGGCGACCTGGAAGGCTCAACCTGGCCTGAACTCAATGCCAGGGGGCTTGACCCCGAAAAAGATCCCGAAGGCTACCATGCGTTCAGGCCGCAAGGCGGCGAAAGCTATGCCGACGCCACTGCCCGGGTACGTGACTGGCTGGGCAGCCTGACCCGGCCCACCATCGCCGTAGCCCACGGCGGCATCAGCCGCATCGTGCGCGGCCTGGTGCTGGACCTGCCCGTCGCCGAGATACCGGGTTTGCGCAACCCGCAATGGAAATTCTATCGCCTCAAAGATGGTGAGATTGAATGGTTCCGGGCGAAACCGGCCACGTAACTGACGATATCCTGACAAACAAAAAGGAGGCAGAACCTGCCTCCTTTTATATTCACGTCAACTATCAAACATCATGCAGCAAGTCGACCTTGCCACAGAAGAAGTCTACTGGTTGAAAATCGGCAGCTTGTAGGAAACAACTGCACGAACAGACTGCAACGAGATATCGTTGTTCAGGTCAAGATCTTCATCGATCTCGATCACATTCAGTTTGTCGTAGTCAGTATAGCGATACTCCAGCTTACCGGTGATGTTGTCCGCAAGCACTGTTTCGATACCAGCACCGACTGTGAAGCCGTCGGCGTCGAAATCGTTGGTGAAGACCGGGGTTCCTGTGACGACCAGAATGTCCTGTTCGAAATCGGTCCAGGTCCAACCAGCCAGGCCGTAAACCAGGGTTTCCGGCGTTACGAGATAACCAAGCCTGCCGGCAACCGTATAGCTGTCAGATGCTTCCAGCCTGTAACCGGTAAATCCGGGAACATCCAAGTCAAGCTCGGCAACCGTCTCGACCGAACTTCCCGTATAGTCGAACTGGACACCGGCGACGAAATTGTTGGAAAACTGATGGTCATATCCAACCTCAACCGTGAACAGACCACCTTCCCCGGAGATGCCGTCGAGGCTTGCCAGTGTGCCACCAGGGTCAACATCGAGGCTGAGTTCGTGGTTGATGAAGCCGTAGCCGCCGCCTGCGCCCACCCGGAATCCGCTCCAGTTCGCCGCAGACGCCACACTGTAGTCTGCGACCGGCGTGACATAGCCACCGGGATTTCCGAACCGGTAGGAAGCGACAGCCCGAATGGTCTGCATCGATGTATCGTTGTACAACTCAAAGCCGCCACCGCCGAGCAGCGTATTGTCCTGGTAATCTGTGTAGCGGTATTCAAGTTTGCCGGTGATGTTTGGTGTAAACCGGGTCTCGATGCCCGCACCAACCGTCAGGCCATCAAGGTCGAAAGAATAACTCGCGACGTTGCCGCCATTGATATCCAGGTCACCTTCAAATTCCGTCCATGTCCAGCCAACCAGTCCGTAAATCAGGGTGTCCGGGTTAGCCAGCCAGCCCAAGCGGCCGAGAACGGAAAAACTGTGTGATGCATCCAGCGTAAAGTTGGCTTCGATGAATGGGGCTGCAGATATATCCAGTTCGGTACCGATACCGGAATAGGTGTAATCTCCCATGATCCCGACAACAAAATCGCTGCTGAATTGATAGTCATAGCCGCCTTGAACGGTGAACAACCCACCTTCGCCGCCAATGCCGCTGAAGCTTAATAAATCGTCAAATCCGGGTGTATCCAAGGCAAGCCGATGGTTTACGGCCCCATAACCGCCACCGATGCCGATATGGAAACCGGTCCAGTCGCCGGCCGGCATAACCGGCTCCGGCAAATCAGCCGCATAAGCGGTCCCGATTAAGGCCGTTGATGACAGAAAAACGGCAACCAGCCTGGAAAACGAACGCTTCATCAAACTCACTCCTCACAATAACGACGCTTAACAACTGGTTAACCCTTAGTCAGACTGCTGACATTGGGTCAAGTAACAAATGGCGAAATTGTGTCTATTTCTGAAAAGTGTGTCTTATTTGCCACACATGGGCGGTACCATTTTTCGATTGAAACTGCATAAACCGGCATGCGTTTTCAAAGTGGTCTGCTTGACACGGGGCCGGGCCGGTCTAATTTCTCAAGCCATGACATCGGCAATGGCATCCGGCATTAAAAAGCGGGCAAGTAGTGTACTTGCGGCTCTTGTCATAGGTTTTGCGTCTCCTGCACAGGCAGAAGAGGTAGACCTTGAACTGGTGCTCGCCATGGATGCATCCGGCAGTATCAGCAGTGCGGAGTACATCCTGCAGCTGGAAGGCACTGCGGCCGCGTTTCGTGATCCGGCAATCCAGGACGCCATTACGTCCGGCCCGGTGGGCAAGATAGCGGTCTCGGTGATGTTGTGGTCGGATGCGGCCTTCCCGAAGATCAAGAGCGGCTGGTTTGTTCTGGACAGTGCCGGCTCTGCCGACACCTTTGCCAGGCTCGTTGAAACCTTCCAGCTGAATGAGGATCGCACGGTCGATATCGGCGGCGGCGGAACCGGTATCGGTGCCGGTGTACGTGAAGCCGTCGACATGCTCAATGCCAATACCCATCAGGGACTTCGCCGCGTTATCGATGTGTCCGGAGACGGCATAGAAACCGAATTCTCGTTTTCCAAGGGCATCATGGTCAGAGATGCCAAACTCATCGCTCAAGCTGAAGGCATAACCATCAACGGCCTGCCCATCCTGTCGGAGAACTTCCCCGCACTTGATGAATATTACCGCGATGAAGTGATTATCGGTCCCGGCGCGTTTGTTGAAAAGGCGACCAGTTTTGACGACTTCGAACGGGCCATTCGCAGAAAATTGTTGCGCGAAATCCAAAGCCGAGGTCACCACCGCTCCGCAGCAGGACAGTTGGCTCACTGCCCGCAACGGACACTAACCACTTTCCAATCAGTTTGACGAAGCCCGGCGCGATGCATAGGACTTGGCGACGCAACAGGGATATCCTTTTTATGTCACACAATTCGTTCGGCCATCTGTTCCGCATCACCACGTTCGGGGAATCACACGGGGTGGCGCTGGGTTGTGTCATTGACGGCTGCCCGGCCGGCATTGCGATCACCGAAGACGACATCCAGTCCTTCCTCGACAAGCGCAAGCCGGGCACGTCGCGGTTCACCACCCAGCGGCGCGAACCCGATCAGGTGAAAATCCTCTCCGGCGTGTTCGAGGACGACCGCACCGAGGGCCAGGTCACCACCGGCACACCGATTGCGCTGATGATCGAAAACGTTGATCAGCGCTCAAAGGACTATTCGGAAATCCGCGACAAGTTCCGCCCCGGCCATGCCGACTTCACCTATCTGGAAAAATACGGTGTGCGCGATTATCGCGGCGGCGGCAGATCGTCGGCCCGCGAAACCGCGGCACGCGTGGCGGCCGGTGCCATTGCCCGCAAGGTGATCCCAATGGTTGAGGTGCGTGCAGCCCTGGTGCAGATGGGTCCGCACAAGATCAACCGGGAAAACTGGGACTGGGACCAGGTCAATGAAAACCCGTTCTTCTGCCCCGATGCGCAGGCTGCAGGCGACTGGGAGACCTATCTCGACGGTATCCGCAAGGCTGGCTCATCGTGCGGCGCGGTGATTGAAGTTGTCGCGTCCGGCGTGCCTGCCGGATGGGGCGCGCCGGTTTACGGCAAGCTCGATCAGGACATTGCATCGGCCATGATGAGCATCAATGCGGTCAAGGGCGTGGAGATCGGCAACGGCTTCGAGGCTGCGGCCATTACCGGCGAGGAAAACGCCGACGAAATCCGCATGAAAGGCAACCAGCCGGAATTTCAGTCCAACAATGCCGGCGGGGTTCTCGGCGGCATTTCAAGCGGCCAGGATGTTGTGTGCCGCTTTGCGGTCAAACCGACCTCGTCCATTCTCACACCGCGCAAGACGGTGACCAGTGGCGGTGAGGAAACCGACATCATCACCAAGGGCCGCCACGATCCGTGCGTCGGCATTCGCGCCGTGCCGGTCGGTGAAGCCATGATGGCCATCGTGCTGGCAGATCATTACCTGCGCCATCGCGGGCAGAACGGATAGGCTTCATGATACGCGGATACGAAATCAAGGCGCTGCTGTTCGACGTGTTCGGCACAGTTGTGGACTGGCGCTCCGGCATTATCCGCGAACTCTCCGCGTGGGGCACGGACGCCCATGTGGTAGCCGACTGGCCGGCAATTGCAGATGGCTGGCGCGGGCTTTATCAACCGGCCATGGAGCGCATACGCGCAGGCAATCGCGGCTTTGTGCGCCTGGACATTCTGCACGAGGAAAACCTGCGCGACATCTTTGCCCAGCATGGCCTTGATGCGCCCACAGGCGAAGACCTGCACCGTCTGGTAACCGCATGGCATCGGCTCGACCCGTGGCCCGATGCGGTTTCCGGCCTCACGCGCCTGAAGGCCAGATATATCATTGCGCCATGCTCCAACGGCAATATCGCGCTGATGACCAACATGGCCAAACGCGCCGGCCTGCCATGGGATGTGGTACTGGGGGCAGAGGTTGCACAAGCCTACAAACCACACCCGCAAGCCTATCTGGGTTCAGCCGATGCGCTGTCCCTGAAACCGGAAGAATGCATGATGGTGGCAGCCCATCTCGACGACCTCGAAGCCGCCGCGGAACTCGGATTTGCCACGGCCTATGTGGCAAGGCCGGACGAGCACGGAAAAGGGGCCGGTGCAAAAACCGCTCCGGAAGGGTCGGTGGATCATGTTGCAGCAGATTTCAACGCGTTGGCTGGCGATCTCGCCTGTTAAAGCGGTTCCGCTTCAGGGTTTGTCGCAAACCACCAGTTTTGACAGGAATACCGGGCGGCTCTCGCATGGGTCAGCCCCGCCTCGCTGAATATGTCAGCCAGGTTTTCCTTTATGTAGCTGCCGTAATAGGGCTCGTGGAAATTCACCGGGAACGACTGCAACATGCCGTCATAACCCTCAACATCACCCAGTTGCAGCGAGTCCATGAAGATCAGCCGTCCGCCCGGCTTCAGCACGCGGGCAAACTTCTCCTGCGATGATGCGGCGCACCTTGGGCGGCACTTCGTGAAACAGGTAGATGGACGTAACCACATCCAGTGAAGCGTCGGCAAAGGGCAGTTTTTCAGCGTTTGCGACTTCATAGCTGACGGATGAATAATCTTTCAGATGCCGCTTTGCTTCTGTCAGGTAGGCGTCGGACAGATCCGACAAGGTCAGGTCAATACGCGGATAGGCCTGCTTGATGAACCGGCCAAACCGGCCTGTGCCGCAGGCAATGTCGGCAATTTTTGTCTTGCGCTGGTCACGGCCGCGCATGAACTCCCACAACGGCACAAGGCATTCGCGGCGCATGGCATTGGTGGAGCCTGAAAACAGCACCTCGGTTTGCATGTCGTAGATTTCGGCACTGTCTTCGGTCAGATATCCGCCTGTCTGATAGTGGAAATTCTGCAGGAAATAGGCCGGCAGCTCGTCTGCCTTGTCGGGCGAATAAACCTCTGTTCCTTCGCCTTTTGCCTTGCGCTCGGCGGCAACCGGCACATCGGCCAGAAAGGCGCGTGAGGTTTTCAGAAGCCGGGCCGGTGAGCCGTCTGCGTCGCGCGGCAGCGGATAGTAACCAGCCGCAACATTATCGAGATCGCGCTGAAACGTACCGGCCAGACCGCCCAGCAACCGCTCCATGCCGGGGCCCTTCTGCCGGGGCCTGTCGCGGGTAACTTCGGACACACCCGGCTTGGTCTTGCGGAACTGTCCCGCCGCCAGACCATGGCCCATATACCAGGCAACGCGCGCGCCCTGGCGGGCCGTGTAGGCAAGTTTTTCAAATGGTGTCAGCATGGTCTTGATAATGTGCGCCCTGGCAGTGAGGTTTTCAAGAACCATGCTGCTGGATCAGGATGACCTTTGGTTGAACCAGCCAAACTGACAATGCTCTCTTCAGGCGGTGAAGCAGACATTTCATACCCGAGAGCGCATGAGTTGTGTTGTATGGTTTGTGGATTCAAGCGGACGTTGAGCACTGCTCTGCTTGCGTTCGCTGGGTGTAGAAGCAGGTTTGACAAATGCAGCGTGTATTGCAAGTTTGAACTGACAGCGTGAGACAGTCCTTTCTGCCACCTTTGGCGGCGGTCTGATGTAAGGTTGCGGGTCATGCCCTTCGAGTTTCCCATTGCCGTTCAGATTGCCTTTTACCGGATAGAGAGAGCGATTACCCGGCCGGTCAGGTGGCTGGCCTTTGGTCGTGTCTGGAAGCGGCGCGTTCTGGTTGCCAAGATCACTGGCTCGTATGGCAAGACGACCACCAGCCGAATGCTGGCCGCCATACTCAAGGTTTCAGGCCATACAGTCGGTTTGTGGTGCAGCGACGGGGTGTTGGTTGACGGCCGGCAAATGCCCGGTACCGGGCGGTCTTGCTACTATGGCGCCCGGCGTGTGTTTCGGCACAAGAACATTACTGCAGCCGTGCTTGAATGCACGGTTGGTGGTCAGGTCATGCAGGGGCAGTATGCGCCGCGTTGTGATGCAGCCGCTCTTCTGAATGTATCCGACATGCATAACGGCCAGTACGGACTGGAAATTGTTGAGGATACAGCGCGCGTCAAGCAATCAATCGTGCAGACCTCAACAGGCAGCCTGGTCGTGAACCTTGAAGACCCGCGTTCGGTGGTGCTTGCAAACACGCGGCCCGCCAGTGCGGTAACCGGTTTCTCGATGGATCCGCAAATTCCGGCTTTGAGGCAACTCATCAGCCATGGCGGACGCAGCATCACCTTGAGTGAGGATGGCGAACAGATTGTATTGCTTTCTGCAACCGGTGACTTCGAGGTGCTGGCCCGGTTGGCGTCAATTCCTGAGACAGCGGGCGGCACCGCCAGGCATGTTGCAGCAAATGCAATGGCAGCCGCGGGGCTGGCGTTGAGCCTGGGAGCCGACAGAGACTCCATTCGCACAGGACTCGAGAGGGATGTGTTTGCCAGTCATTTGAAGCCGCGGTTCAGCATTGTCGACACGCCGCACTTCAAGCTTGTTCTGGACAAGGCACTGGGCCCCCTGGCACTGGAAAATGGTGTGCAGGCGAAAGCTCGGGTTCGGGTTTCAGGCAGACGGGTGGCCATCTTGAGCGCACCCCACGCGACATCGGATGACATGTTAAGTCAAATGGCGGCTGCAGTAACGGACGAGTTTGATAGCTTTGTCTGCCATGGACCCGCTGCCGACCGGTACGCGATGGCGCTCGAAAATGCGGCCGTACCCATCGATCTGATTTTTCGCGAAAAAGACCTCATCAACGCCTGCAAGATTGCCCGCAAACTCGTTGAAGACGACGGCCTGGTTTATGTGCAGGTCGCATATCCGGATCACCACGAACCGATAAGGGCAGCATTTGGGATCGCCTGTGACTAGCCCCTTGCCGTTAAAGCCGGTGTCCCAGGCAGTATCTTACAGCGTCCCGTGGTGTCTAGGCAGGGTTGCTGCTGTCGTCGCTGGGCTCAGGTGAACGTGTCGTACAGAACCCGCAGACGATGCTGGAACTCAGGTTTCCGTCATCCGACGGTTCAGGTGAATTGTATTTGTAGTCCATTGCACTCACTCCTAAATGACCAGTTTCAATCATAAATCCGATTCCCCCCGGATAGCAATATTTGATGCGCTGTTGCAAGGCAGCTCCATGAACAACCTCGAAAAATGCTGGGATAGGAAACACTCGCAGAGCGTTTCCAGGGATGTGTTGCGTCGACCCGTTGAATACACCCCCGTAACCGGACCTTGCCGAGTTAAACGATACACGTCCGAAAAGTGCCATCTCCCGACGTCTCATGCCTGAACTGTCTGACCACTGACTTGTCGCGCCTTGCCATTGCATGTATCTTTCAATCAATCCTGGTAACCGGCATTGATGCGAGACGCATTGCTGGCCGATGAGACGGTACAAGTTCCAGTCTCTGCGCACGGTGAATTCCAGGATTGACTTTGCGGCCCTTGTTGTGCCGCGCCGTCTCTTTCTGCCAGAAAACTTGCGGTCAACCGCTGCAAGGGAGGAAAGACGATGGGTATTGCACTGACATTACAGGAATATTTGGACGACAGCCACATCGCGTACGAAGTGACTTCACACAAAAAAACCGATTGCTCGGCAAAGACCGCAGAAGTCAGCCACGTACCGGCAGATCAGCTTGCCAAAGGTGTGATCGTCAAATGGGACGACTTCTATGTGCTCGCGGTTTTACCGGCTTCGCGCCGCCTGGATATGGACCGTCTGCAGAAAGTTATGGGCGAGCCGGTGACACTTGCATCGGAACAGGAGGTAAGCATGCTGTTTCCCGATTGCAAAACCGGTGCCGTGCCGGTGATCGGACCGGCGTACAAAATTGCCTCGATTGTTGACTGGCGTCTCGAAGACCAGGACGAAGTATACTTTGAAGGCGGTGATCACCGTTGCCTCGTGCACGTCAACGGTGTTCAGTTCGACCACCTGATGTATGGAATACCGCATGCCCGGTTGAGTGCGTAGAAGCAGGAAGAACCAGTGCGTTTTGCCAAGGCGGCATGCGCCTAACTTAAGTCATTTGAACAGGCTGAACTGGCTGATTGGTGGCATGGCAAATCCTATTGAGAATGCAGCTTATGTGTCGGTTGGAAGGGCGTGCGGTTTTGCAGGCCTTGCCATTTTTTGCGTCGTAACCGGATTGAGTTTTGATGCCAGCCTGGCAGCGCGGGTCGGCAGCAAGTTGTCGATAACACTCAGCCTTGTCCTGCTGGTTCTGGCGTGGCGTGCGCCGGCGCGCAACTACAAGAAAACTGAAACCTGGCTGATCCTGCAACCCGGAGACCGCCCGCAGGCAAACGTTGCGCAGCGGCTTATCGGCGGCACATTGCGCAATGTGTATCTATGGTTTGCACAACAGATTGCGGTTGTAACGATTGTATTCAGCGTCAGTGCCATCGTTCTGCAGGCGCGTGATCTGATGGCCTAGTCCGGCCACTTGCACGCTTGACCTACTCCACATCCAGCGGTTCCGTACCGCCGACGGAACCGTCGCTTTTCAGGGTGATTTTTTCAATCCGGGCTTCTGCGGCTTTCAGCTGCTTGTCGCAATGCATTTTAAGTTTTTCGCCGCGCTCATAGATGGCAATTGAGTCTTCCAGGGAAACCTTGCCGGCTTCCAGCTTTTCGACAATGGCCTCCAGTTCGGCCAGCGCGGCTTCGAACGTCATGTCTGCAATGGCAGGTGCTTTATCGCTCATCAGTATTCATCCTCATCAACCGGTTGGGCCGCTTCGCCCGTACCATGCATCAACGCCTTGACATGCACACCGACCGAGCTTGACAGCCCGGCCAGATCATAGCCGCCTTCCAGCATGGAAACGATACGTCCATCGCAGTGTTTCGCCGCAAGATCCATCAGCCTGAGTGTCACCCAGGCAAAATCTTCCTCTTTCAACTGCAATGAACCGAGCGGATCGCGTTCATGGGCATCAAAGCCTGCTGAAATCAGCACCAGGTCGGGCTGGAAGGCATCAAGTGCCGGGAAAATGCGCGACAGCATGGCTTCACGGAACACCTCGCCGCCATCCCCCGCACTCAAAGGCGCATTGAAAATGTTGCCTTCGCCGGTTTCCGACACCGCGCCCGAGCCCGGAAACAGCGGCATCTGATGGGTGGAGCCGAAGAACAGGTCTTCATCAGACCAGAAAATGTCCTGTGTGCCATTGCCGTGATGCACGTCAAAATCCACCACCGCGACCCGGTCAAGATCGTAAGTCTCACGGGCATAGCGAGCTGCAATGCCGACGGAACCAAACACGCAAAACCCCATGGCCCGGGCAGTTTCAGCATGATGACCGGGCGGGCGGACCGCGCAAAACGCGTTGTTGACTTCCATGTTCATTACCGCGTCCACGGCGCGGGTGCCGGCACCGACAGCGCGGTAGGCGGCTTCAAGCGTGGAGGCATTCATCCAGGTATCGGCATCCAGCGCAATCTCGCCCTCGGTCGGGCTGGACTGCTCGATGGCGTGGACATAGTCTTCCGGATGCACCAGCAGCGCATGATCGCGCTGTCCCATAGGGGCTTCCTCGCGGCGCAGATCCTCAAAATGAGGATGTGACAGGATGCGCTCAACCGCCCGCATCCGGTCGGGGCGTTCGGGATGGCCTTCGGGCGGTGCGTGCTCGGTGAAGACATCGTGGTGCAGAAGCAGCGTACTCATGAATGTGAAAGCCTTCCCCGGCAAATTTGTTGTTAGGGTCTGGACCCTAGATCGAGTGTTGCGGAAAACCGGCGGCACAATCAAGCCTGCACAGCGGTTTCATGCACCAAAGAACGTTGTCAGCGAACCGCCAGCAGGTCAGGCGTAACGGCTAAAATGGCCTGCGATCCATCCTGCACCATCGCAGCAAGTCCTGCCACCTGCGGCAGGTGCATGGCAGAGAAATAGGCAAGCATCCGGGTGTTTGCATCCGCCTGTGGTGCATTGCGGCCGCGCGCGGCAAGGGCCGCTTTGGCGAGGCCGAAACCGCCCACCGTCAGTCCGAACAACCGTAAAAACGGCGTTGCCGCAGCCAGTGCGCGCTCGTCACCGCTTGCCTGCCAACTGCTCACCAGGCCTGAGGCAGCCTCCAGCGCCTCGATTGCACTCGACAGCCCGTCTGCATCCGCGCCAAGGGCGGATGCGGTTTCACGCATGTCGGCGATCAGCTTTGCCATGGTTTCGCCGCCGCGCAAGGCAATCTTGCGCGTCACCAGATCAAGCGCCTGGATGCCGTTGGTCCCCTCATAGATCGGGGTGATGCGTGCATCACGCAAATGCTGCGCAGCGCCGGTTTCCTCTATATAGCCCATGCCGCCGTGCACCTGCACGCCATCGGAGGCCACTTCGACGCCGATATCGGTACTGAATGCCTTGGCGACCGGGGTCAACAGCGCGGCCAGGTCGGCATTGTCAGTGCGCTCCTGTTCAGACGAAGCTGATCGGGACAGATCAATGGCGCGCGCGGTGAGATAACAGATCGACCGGGCAGCCTGGGTCTTGGCCTTCATGTCCATCAACATGCGGCGCACATCCGGGTGTTCCATGATCGGCATGGCATCGGCATCGCCCTTCCGGCGGCCCTGACGGCGCTCATGGGCATAGGCGAGTGCCTGCTGATAGGCGCGCTCGGCAATGGCAACACCCTGCATGCCCACATGAAGACGGGCATTGTTCATCATGGTGAACATGCAGTTCAGGCCACGGCCCTGTTCTCCGACCAGCCAGCCGATTGCACCACCGTCATCGCCAAACCGCATGGTGCAGGTCGGTGAGGCATGAATGCCCAGCTTGTGTTCCAGGCCGATACATTTGACGTCGTTGCGCCGGGTCGGATTGCCTGCGTCATCGATCAGGAACTTGGGCACCAGGAACATGGAAATCCCACGCGTGCCTTCTGGCGCATCCGGCAGGCGCGCCAGCACCAGATGAATGATGTTCTCGGTCAGGTCATGCTCGCCATAGGTGATATAGATCTTGGTGCCGGTAACGGCATAGCTGCCGTCGTCCAGCGCTTTGGCCTGCGACCTGACGCCGGACAGGTCCGATCCCGCCTGCGGCTCGGTCAGGTTCATGGTACCGGTCCAGTCACCGGCCACCATCCTGGGCAGGAACTGCTGCTTCAACTGGTCGGACCCATGGGCTTCAATGGTCTCCACCGCCCCCTGGGTCAGCAGGGTGCCGATACCGTAGGCATTGGAGGCGGTGTTCCACAGTTCCTGAACCGCGAGCGAGACCATGATCGGCAGGCCCTGCCCGCCATGGGTTTCGTCACACGGCAGGGATGCCCAGCCTGCTTCACACCATTGGCGATAGGCGGATTGCCAGCCCGGTGCGGTTGCGACCGAACTGGTGTCCGGATCCAGCGTGCATCCGTGCTTGTCCCCGTCGTGGTTCAGCGGCGCGATCACATTGGCGGCGAACTTGCCCGCCTCCTCCAGAACCGCCGCGACAACGTCATCACTCAGGTCTCCAAATACCCCCGATGACATCAGGGACGAAAGCCCGGCCACATCGTTGAGCGTATCGTGCAGGGTGTTTGTGTGCGGCGAAAACATGAATGACTTCCAATGCGGTTTTACTTGACGGGACAGGTGCAAGGGTGTGGTAAGGCATGCATCCTGACCCGCAAACATTCCAGCATTGATACTATCCGACATGAGCCACGTCACTACAGACATTGCCGCAGCCGCTTCAGCCTTGCGCGACGGCGCACTGGTCGCTTTTGCCACCGAGACCGTTTACGGCCTCGGCACCAATGCGTGTGACGGTCAGGCCGTTGCGCGCATTTTCGAGGCCAAGGGCAGACCCTCTTTCAACCCGCTGATCGTGCATGTGCCGACGACCGGGGAAGCCGTGAAGCTGGGCAAGTTCAACGCCGACGCCCTGAAACTGGCAGATCTGTTCTGGCCCGGACCGTTGACGATTGTGGTTGAGCGCGCCGATGACTGCCCGGTGAGCAAACTGGCCAGCGCCGGGCTGTCGTCGCTGGCAATCCGTGTGCCGGGGCGTGAAAGTGCACGCGAATTATTGCGGCTGGCGGGATGCCCGGTTGCAGCGCCCAGCGCCAACATATCCGGCCAGATCAGCCCGACCAGGGCCCAGCATGTGGTCGCCGGGCTGGGTGAGCGCATCTGGGGTGTTCTGGACGGCGGAAACTGCGAAGTGGGGCTGGAGTCGACGATCGTCAGTTGCCTGGGCGAGACGCCGGTGATCTTGCGCCCGGGTGGTTTGTCACGCGAACAGCTCGAAGAAGGATTGGGCAAGCCCGTCGACATCCGGACTGGATCGACCAATGACCCGATTTCGCCTGGTCAGTTGGCCAGTCATTACGCGCCAAATGCCGCGGTTCGCCTCAACGCCAAGGAAGCCCTGCCGGGCGAGGCCTATCTGGCCTTCGGCAAACGCGAACCGGAAGCGGACATCGTGCGCAATCTGTCGCCAACCAAGAACCTGCACGAAGCAGCGGCAAACCTGTTCGCCATGCTGCACACCCTCGACATGCTGGGTGCTGAAACCATAGCCGTTGCACCAATCCCCAACGAAGGGCTGGGGGTTGCCATAAATGATCGCCTGGCCCGTGCCGCTGCACCTCGAGACTAGATCAGAATGATTTTGGTTGTGACGACCAAAATCCAGGTGTCACCCAGCGAAGGTGTATTATGTCGGCTGATCGGTCGCATTACAGTTCGCTGAGGAGACTATCAGGGTTTCGTGCGCGTTGCTTTTATGACTCGCGCAGCGGTTGCCTGAAGCAGGGCAAGATAGGTTTTGTACTGGTCAGACGAGAGGATTTTCTTCATTTGCCTCTTCTCTCTTGACTCGATCGCTTGCAGCTCGCTGCTCGCTCTTTGCAGTTTTTCAAATACAGGTTTGGCATTGGGGTTAATGCCATATTTTCTGAAGACAACAGCAATCTCCTTGTCGGATTGCCGAATGATGCGCTTTACCTTGGTCCGCTGGTCCGAAGTGAATTTAATGCGCTGCAAGATCCGGGCGTCATAGATGTTGGATGCCCGGGCGTTGTGCGTTGACATCGCATATGTAGTCAAGACAACAAGGGCAGCTATTAAATGCGTCGCTATCTTTCTGATCTGCTCCGGTGAGAGGATTCTGTTTGCGTAACCAATCATACTTGTCCCTCTTGGTTTGTTCTCAAGCCAGCGATGTTTGTAGGGTAACATGGCTGCACGTGCTGTAAACTGAGCCTCATCTGACACGTGTCCATGTCTGTGAGGCGCAAAGAAACTTCATCAGGCAACCTTCAACCTTCATGGTATTTCCCTCGGGCGTGAGATAGACATCATAGATCTTGCCATCTTCTGAATTGTAGACCCGTCCCTCCAGATAGGTATTGTCATCATTCGGCTGCAACCCCGCCATGATCAGGAGACCAAGGATCGGGCGGGCTCTGAGCGCAGGGTTGGGATTGTTTAGGTCCATTTGAGGCCGACCGTTATCGTCTGTTGGTTTTTTCAGCCAGACAATATGCCCGCAGAGTTTGTCCTGGCAGGGGACGATCTCGATATGAGCCTCGCCGTCTTCTTCAGCCCATACGCCAAACGCCTTTTCCCGCAGTTGTGCTGACGCCGGTGTCACACACATGACAGCAAGCAGAGTTGACACGATAGCAACCTGCAACAGCGTGAGACGGCGTGTCTTGGTCATCGAACGTGTCGAGTTGGATATTGACAGGTCGGCAGAGAGGCGCAGGTTTTCATTGTCTGATAGGTCTCATAAACCACGTAATCAACTGGGGTAGCACGACGAGTGTGCACAGCAATGTAATCGTAATTGCGACAGCAAGAAGTTCACCCATGCTTGCCATGCCACGGTGGGCAGACAGCCACAATGAGCCAAATGACCCCATCGTGGTGACACCAGATATGAGCACGGCCCGGGGCGTCCAGTTCCTGATGACATCCGGACCGGTGTTTGCCTCTCGCGCCCGCATGACATAGTGGATGGCGCTGTCGATGCCCAGCCCGACAAGCAGCGGCACCACAATAACGTTCGCGAAATTGAACGGTGAGTTGAATATCACCGTATAGCCGGCCATGAGCGCTGCGGCGAGCAGCAGCGGGGTAAGCGCCAGCAGGACATCAACTAGCCGACGAAGGACCAGAAACGTGGCAAGGAGCACCAGCGCCAGTGACATTACGGAGGCCTTGCTCATGGAAGAGGATACGACGTTGGCAGCGCCTGTTATCTCGACAGGCGCGCCGGTGGCTTGCGGTGCAACCTTGAGTACAGCTGTGACGAATTCGTCCAGCTGGGCCGGGTCCCGCATGTCCCCCTTGGGCAAGACCTCCAGGCGCCATCTTCCATCTTGCGCGATATAGCGCTGCCTGAACCCGGAATCGATATTGTCTACTGTAACGCGATCAAGGTCTGCCATTTGACGAGCTGCCTCAAACAATCTCGGAAAGCCCTGCACCAGGGACATCTGAAGAGCTGCAATGGCGTCTGGCGAGCTATTGCTGGCAGAGACAAATTCCTCAAGAGCTTGTTTGAGCCGGGCAGCCGAACTGCGGATGTCTTCTGTAGCGCTGTCGGAGTTGGCCATGGCGGCAACTGCTTTACGCCATGAGGTAAGATGGCCCATCTGCTCCCCAGAAGCGAAATCGGTTGCCGGCTCGATCTGTGTCGGCAACAGGTCGGCCAGTGCATTGAGGTGAGCGAGTTTCGACTCCTGGTCTGGTGGTAGCATCGAGTCCAGCGTTTCGACGTCCAATACCTGGGGCAGCACCTTGAGTTCCTCTACCATCCGGTGCAACGGCTCGCCTGGTTCCGTCAGTACCTGGACTGCGAATGTGTGGGCTGGCTGGTGATTAACGAGGTCGTTGAACGCCTTCATGCTGGGCGCGGCCGGGTTCTTCAGATTGATCGGATCCCCATCAAAGCGGACCTGTGGGATGAGCCAGACGCTGGTAATGCCGGCGAAGATCAACAACAATGAAGCGCCTTTTCGGATCGTCGACCGGTGGGCCTGCAACCAGCCCTCGTGCTGTGGTGTGAGCTTTGAAAACGCCCGGGTGATCTTTGCTTCAGAACCGGGCAGAACTGAAAGTATTGCAGGCACCAGGGTGATCGAGCCGATGAAGGCAATCACGATGCCACCCGCCGCGATGATCCCGAGTTGCGCCATGCCGACGAAGTCCGACGGGGTAAATGCCAGGAAGGCCAGGGACGTGGTCAGCGTGCAGAGGCCAAGCGGCGCGCTGATACCTCTTATGGCCGCAACCGCTGCTTTCTTTCCGTCAGCACCCCTGGCACGCTCTTCTGCAAACCGAAGTATCACATGAACGGCATAATCGATGCCAAGCCCGATAAACAGCACTGCAAATGCCACCGAGATCATGTTCAGTGTCCCCACGGCAAGTGCTGCAAAGCCCGCGTTGATCAGGAAACCCAGCAGGATCAGCGCCAGGGCCGGCACCACCAGAACCAGTGACGGGAATCCGATCACCACCGTCAATGTGACCAGCGCAAGCGATAGGGCGCCTGCAATCGCAGCGCCTTCCGTAACAGCATCAAACTCCTCTGCATTCAAGGCGGCCTCGCCGGTCAATTGGACCTTGATTCCTGCACCATCGTCATTGAACTCAGCCATCACGCGACGCACTTCTGATAACGGGCGGGCAGCAGACTCAAGAGCGGAGAAATCAAGGATCGGCTTGACCAGGACATACCAGCGCGTCTCGGTTAGTGAGGGAGGCTCTTTACCGAGAGCCATCCAATCAAGCGGCCGGGCTTGCCCGCGGGTCTCGAACTGGATTGTTTCTGTAATCTTGTCCAAAAATCCCGACAGCTCCTGGGGTGCCTCTCCAATCTCCACGACCGGTGCCATCTGCTGGAACAGGTCGGCAAAACCTGCAAGATCGGGCTGCAGTGACATGGTATTGATGAGCGGGGTAGATCCCCTGACGTCGTCAGCAACTTGTCTGACGATGGCTTCATCCAGATAGAGCACTCCATATTTGTCGAAATACGGACCTGTGCCGGGAGCAAAGACATCTGAAAAAAGGTCTGGCCGCATCTCCAATTGTCGGGCTATCTCGGTCGCTGCATCACGCCCCTTAGCCGGAATCTCAGCATCAATAATGACGACGAAACCATTATCGAGCGCAGGGAATTGTTTGATCAGGTCTTGATAATTCTGCCGAAACTGCAACTCGCCATTGATCATCAAGGCAGGATTGGTATCGATCTTCAGTCTTGTGGCAGCCAGTGCGGCGCTTAGCAAAGCGAATGCGATAAATAGAATGATGGTCGTTGCCGCATGATCGACGCACCATTGGGCAACCGATCCCGTTAAACGTTGAAAGCAGACTTCACGGGTCTTTCGGATTGCGGGGTCAGCTTTCATGTGCGGCTTTGAATTCCCTGTGGTTTTGACCATTTCGCCCCGTGAACAATTCTCTGTGCAGGCAGCGGATAACCCACGCAACGCAGACGGGCAACGATTTTGATATCCTAGAGCGAGATGAGGTTAAATTGAATCATTTGATAGAGGAAATCCAACGTTGGGTTGGTCCAATCAGATGTTCAACCGTGTTGCACTTCAAACGTGACTCCATCTGCCAGCCTGCGCTGGCATGACGGATAGGGAAATTTCCGCTTCCAGGCCACATGGCCGGCCATCCGCTTCAGCGTGCTCCGGTGATCGATTTCAGACTGCTGTGAATATCCGCATGCAGGAAGTGAAAGCCGGCGTTCAGAGCCTTCTCCGGCAACACCTTCTGTCCGCCCAGCAGGGCTTCACGAGCGAGGTCACCCAGAACAAATTCCAAAACCCGTGCCGGAACGCGCAAGACGGCCGGGCGGTTCAGGCTGGCAGCCAACGCCCGGGTAAACACTTCGTTCCTGACTGGGTTGGGGGCTGTTGCGTTCACCGGGCCGTCAATTCCTCTGTCGGCAATGATAAACGCCATCATCCGCACGACATCATCCAGGGCAATCCACGACATCCAGTGCTTGCCCCGCCCCATCGGGCCGCCGAGACCGAATTCAAACGGCGTCAACAGCCGCGCCAGCATGCCGCCTTCGACACCCAGTACGAGGCCGATCCGCAAGGTTACCACCCGCACGCCAAACTGCCTTGCGGTGTCGGCTTCATGTTCCCAGTTTGCGCACACCTCGTGCACGAAACAGTCATGCGGACTTGCTTGCTCGGTAAGGTCTTCGTCATCGTTCAGGCCATACCAGCCAATGGCGGACCCGCTGATGAGGCATTCAGGTTTGGTATCGAGACGTGCGATGAGCTGGACTAACTGCCTCGTTACATCCACCCGGGACGCGATAATTTCGGCCCGCTTTTTCGGGCTCCAGAAGCTGTTTGCCACCGGATCGCCGGCAAGATTGATGACAACGTCAAACCGTTCATCATCGGGCACCTGGTCAAGATTGGTGACCACACAGATCGGACCGGCAAGGTTTTCGGCATGAGATTTGTCGCGGGTCAGGACCGTCACCTGATGGCGTCCTGCAACCAGGGCTGCCACAAGCCGGGTTCCGATGAAACCGGTGCCGCCGGTGATCAGCACCCTTTTGCACTCGGTCAGGCCGGACACCAGACGCTCTGCGTCCGGCTGCAGCAGGCGATCACTGCGCGCAGCCGCCAGAAGATCACGGATGCCGAAGATGAACACGCCGAGTGCAGAGCCGCTGGCAAACATACTCCACCAGCCATAATGGGTTGCAACAATGGCGGTGTCGCGCAGTGCCCAGTCATGGAGATAGGGCGCTGCAAGTGCCAGTATGGCGCCATAATTGAGCGCCAGCAGGGTATGGTTGATGCGCTCGGTTGCCGGCAGTTTGCGGGTCAGGTCTTCTTCAACGAAATCCCACAGCGTGATCAGCACTTCCACACCCAGGATCACTGCCAGGGCGATGGTGAACTGCCCGTGCGGCTCGAACCAGCCGAAGCACAAGAAAATCGCAGCATAGAAAATATTGCGCACGCCGTGCAGCCGCAGCTCGTTTTTCTGCGACGCGCGCCATGCCAGCCGCTCGGTGCCTTCATGATGGTACAGGGTGTCGAATGCGCCCATGAAGACCTGGACGGCGATCAGGGTCCATAAAACGGAATTGTCCATGTGTTTACTCCTTTGCATCCTTGAAAACGGCGTCCTGCCGGATGAGGTCTCCGAACCACCGGCTGCGCAGTGACAGGGTGAAGGTGAACCGGTCGTTGCCCAGTTCATGGTGGCCGATGACCAATGCGCCGGGGCTCAGCCAGCGCGGCAGCCGCGCGCGCATGCCAAACAACTGCAGGAAATAGTGATCGCTCTTGAACAGCAGCGCCGTTGGCGTTGCCTCGACGGTCAAGGCCATGCCGATGCCGAAGCCGATATATTCTTCAAGCCCGGTCGGACCCTGAAACCGCTTTGAACTGTGAACTGTCTGCGGAAAGGCGCCCCGGCGGCCGTACTGGCGGATCCAGAACTGTCCGTTGGTGGCGACATCCTCGGTCACCACCACAACAGCCGGCTGGTCAACGGATCTGATATCATAGGGCAAGGGTGCCCCGACCAGGCGGGCTGCGTGAGCCAGACAATACCCAGGCCCGCTCATCTGCATGCGGGTTACCACGCCCTGATAGGCGATGCTCCTGCCCTGCTGCAGCCGCTTGCTGAACCGATTGCGGATTGCGGCCGGCAGCATGTGCCATGCGTCCGTTCCCAGGAGTTCGCGAAAGCGCCCGTCAAAGACGTCATTACCTGCCTGCGCGACGGGGGTCCTGGTACGGGGTCTTGCAATCTGTGTCAGTCTCATTTTCTGCTCCCTGTGAGCTTCGTTTTTTCTTTAAAGCCTGTTGTTTCTGTATAAACAGAAATAACAGGGTAAATAAAAAGACGTCCCGGTTATTGTGTCCTTTTTCCGGTGAACTTCAGCACCGAGAGAACCTTGTCGCCCATTTTCATCAACCTGTTGAGCTGAGACTTCGGAACACCCAGCATCTGTACATACCAGCGGTTTGTCGTATCCATGAACTCCTGCATGTCGTGCAGCCGCTTAAGGACAACCGGGTCGATACCGGCTTCTGTCTCAGCCTTGGCGACACACTCCTTCAGGGCGGCGGCTGCCGGATCAATCTCACGCTCCTTGCGGCCCTGGGCTATGCGCATCGCCATTTCCCAGACATCGGTTTCAGCCTCAAAATGCTCACGCCGTTCACCCTGGATGGGAACCCGGCGGATCAGCTTCCAGCTGACCAGCTCTTTCAGCGAATTCGATACATTGGACCGCGCAATACCGAGCGTTTCGGAAATCTGCTCGGCATTGAGCGGCCTGGTGCTCAGGAACAGCAAGGCATGAATTTGCGCGACGGAGCGATTGACACCCCACTGCCCGCCCATGTCACCCCAATAGAGAATGAACTGGTCGGCAGCCTTGCTGATTTCTATTTCTCTTATTTCTGTCATGACAGAAACTTATGACACCGCACAGAAAATGTCAAGCCGGAAACAGACTGCGACAAATTGACGATCGATATGACGACCGTCTTCCGGTGACCGGCAAAAGGCCTAGACGGCATTAAACCTCCACACTATCGTCCGCCCCATGTTGACACCTGACTTGATCGAAAAATTCTCGGTAATCGTTGGCCATAAAAACGCGCTTACCAATGAGGCTGATATCGCCCCGCACCTGCTGGAGCCGAGAGGCAAGTTTTGCGGCCACTCACCGCTTGTACTGCAGCCCGGCAGCACGGAAGAGGTCAGTGCGATCCTGAAACTCGCCAACGAGACCAGCACGGCCATCGTGCCGCAAGGCGGCAATACCGGGCTGGTCGGCGGGCAGATGCCGGCGGGCGAAATCGTCGTGTCGCTGAGCCGGATAAACCGGGTTCGCCATATCGATACTGCCGACAATTGTATTACGCTTGAAGCCGGCGTGACGCTGCACAACGCCCAGGAGGCAGCCATCGCCGAGGGTCTGATTTTCCCGCTGTGGATTGCGTCACAGGGTACCTGCCAGATCGGCGGCAACCTGGCCACCAATGCCGGCGGCATCAATATGCTGGCCTATGGCAATACCCGCGACCTGTGCCTCGGCCTGGAAGTCGTGCTGGCATCCGGCGAGGTGTGGAACGGGCTGACATCCCTGCGCAAGGACAATACCGGGTATGACCTGAAACACCTGTTCATCGGTTGTGAAGGCACGCTCGGCGTCATTACCGCGGCGAGCATGAAACTGCTGCCGGCACCGCTTGACCGGGCCACCGTGTTTGCGGCCATCCCCTCGCCCGTCGAAGCGCTTGAACTGTTGTCACTGGTGCGCCGGATGAGCGGCAGTGCGATCGTGGCGTTTGAAATCATGCCGCGCAGTGGCGTCGAGATGTCCATAAAGCATGGCGGTTGCCGTGATCCGCTGGAGGCGCCGTCGGACTGGTATGTGCTGTTTGAGCTGGCCGGGTTTGATACGGAAGGTGACATGAACGGCAAGGCAACCGGCATCCTGGAAGTGGCTTTCGAGGAAGGCCTGGTCAGTGATGCAACCATTGCCGCCAGCACCCAGGCCGCGCAGGATTTATGGCGCATCCGCGAAGCCATGTCGGAAGTGCAACGCCTTGAAGGCGGTTCAATCAAGCATGATATTTCAGTGCCGGTATCAAAGGTACCGGCATTCCTCGACGAGGCAACTGCGCTGGTCGAAGACATGCTGCCCGGCTGCCGGCCGGTTCCGTTCGGACACATCGGCGACGGCAATATTCACTTCAATATTTCACAGCCTGTGGACGCCGACAGAGAGGCCTTCCTGGCAATGTGGGAAGCGGTGAGCACGCGGGTGCATGACACGGTGCGCAAATATGGCGGATCAATCAGCGCCGAACACGGTATCGGCACCTTGAAGCGGGACGAACTGGCGGCCATCAAACAGCCTGTGGAAATGACCATGATGCGCGGCATCAAGCACCTGCTGGACCCCAACGGCATTCTCAACCCGGGCAAGGTGCTCTAAAAATGGCCAGCGTCGAATTCAGACCCGTTGAGGATGCGGAAGTTGCCGGTGTCATTGCGCTGTGGAACACATGCGGCCTGACCCGGCCCTGGAACGATCCCGACAAGGACATCGCGTTTGCCCGGTCCGGCCCGGCATCAGACCTGCTGGTCATGGTCGACAATAAAACCGTTATCGCATCCGTCATGGTCGGCCATGACGGCCACCGCGGCATTGTCTATTATGTTGCCACCCACCCGGATTTTCAGCGCAAGGGCCTGGGCGCCGCCGCCATGCGCGCGGCCGAAGACTGGCTCACGCAACGCGGCGTGTGGAAACTCAATCTGCTGGTACGGGCTGAAAACGAGGCCGTGCGGTCATTCTACGAGAAACTCGGCTATGAGGTGGAGCCGCGGCTGTGCATGGCCCGCAAGCTGATCCCGGCTCCTTCAGAATAATTTCAGTTGATCGTCTGACCGCTTCTCAGGCTCCGGTTTTGCGTCCGGCGCCTTTCGCTTCCGGCCGGGTAACTGAGTTTCTGCCGCCACAAAGAAACTGTCTTCAACCGGCCGCATCAGATCGGCTACCTGCTTGCCGTCGGGCCGGGAGTGATCCAGCCATCGGGTGAAATCCTGAGGCTTGATGACGACCGGCATGCGGGTGTGTATCTGCGCCATCATGGCGTTGGGCTCGGTGGTCAGGATAGCCGCGCTTTCCAGTTCCGAGCCATCCGGCGAGGTCCAGTGCTCCCAAATGCCGGCAAACGCAAACAGACCATTGTCTGATCCGGTGATATGAAACGGCTGCTTGCGGCCCGGCACATCGCCTTTCCATTCATAAAACCCATCAGCGGGAATGAGGCAGCGGCGGCGCCGGATGGCATGGCGGAAAGACGGCTTTTCAAACACCGTCTCCGAACGGGCATTGGTCAGCGGCTTGCCGGCTTTCATCTCCTTGGTCCAGGACGGTACAAATCCCCAGCGTACCAACGCAAAGTGCCGGTTGGTCCTCTCCCCCTTCACAATGGCGATGGGCTGGCCCGGAGCCACCACGTCACGCGGCGGGAAGTTGGGTTGCTCGGGATAGTCGAACAACGCCTTGACCTCTTCGGGCGACTTGCGAAAGCTGTATAGATTACACATGGTCGGCAATCTGCCACGGCCACATCAGGATTTGAACCATTAGTAATGACAATTGCGCGTGTAAAACCGGTTCCGGGCGTCAGCACCATGACATTGCGCGACGGCAAGGTGTTGCTGGCCAAGCGTGCCAAAAAGGCAGGATACGGGCTCTGGAGCCTGCCGGGCGGGCATATTGAAACCGGTGAGCCGGCCCGTGACGCCGCCTTGCGGGAACTGGCGGAAGAAACCGGCGTCACCGCCCGCCTCGACAGGCTGATCGAGTGTCAGGACATCATTCATCGCGATGGCCAAGGTACAGTGATCTTTCACTATGTGATTTCAGTGTTTTTATGCCACTGGCAGCGCGGTGAAGCCGTCGCTGCGACCGATGTATCCGACGTCATGTGGGCGCAAGGCTCCGACCTGGACAGGCTGGACATGACGCATGGCACCGCGGAACTGATCAGAAACACCCTGAAAACCCTCACATAAATCTGATTGGCTTGTGACCGGCCGATACGTCACCCTTCCGCCTCATGAAACTGGCAACCGGCATTGTCGCCGCATTATTCCTTGCGGCCCTCACTATAACGTCTCTGGCAAGCGGCGAGGCGGACCGGTTTGTCCGAATGGGCTGGTCAAACACAGACTTTTCCAAAACCACGATACCGCTGTCCGAAGTAATGTCCGGCGGACCGCCGCGCGACGGCATTCCACCCATCGACAATCCGCAGTTCCAGCCTGCAAGCTCACAAAAAGACCTGGCCGCCAAGGACCCGGTTGTCTCCATTGAAATCAATGGCGATGCGCGTGCCTATCCGCTGCGGATTCTGATCTGGCACGAAATCGTCAATGACACCGTGGGCGGCAAACCGGTGGCCGTCACCTATTGCCCGCTATGCAACGCGGCGATTGTGTTTGACCGCATGGTCGACGGCCAGATGAAGGATTTCGGCACAACCGGCCTGCTGCGCAATTCGGACCTGATCATGTATGACCGGCAAAGCGAAAGCTGGTGGCAACAGTTCACCGGCAAGGCCATTGCCGGATCTGAGGTCGGCAGCAGCCTGAAATTCTTAGCCGCCAGGCTGGAAAGCTGGGCAGAGTTCACCAGCCGGTTTCCCGATGGCCGGGTTCTGGTTCCCAACAATCCCGGTTTTCGCAATTATGGCCGCAACCCCTATGTAGGCTATGACAGTGCTGCTGCACCTTTCCTGTATCGCGGCAAGATGCCCGAAGGCATCAGTCCCATGGCCCGGGTGGTGGTTTATCGCATCAATGGCAAGGTAAACGCCGTTGCCCTGTCAATGCTGAGCAAGAGCGAAGAATTGATGCACGGCAACGTGACAATCAAATGGAAGGCCGGCCAGGCGTCCGCACTGGACTCAGGCGTAATTGCCGAGGGACGCGATGTCGGCAGCATCACCGTTCAGAAAAAGAATGCCTCGGGCAGCTATGAAGACATTCCCTATGATGTCACATTTGCCTTTGTCGTCGAAGCCTTCGAACCGGGCACCGTCATTCAGAAATAGCCCTTTTTCGGGCGTTTCCACCCTGCAAACCGGTCCGCTTTTTACCTCGCGTGGCGCCAATTGTGGCGCGTTAACCTTTTGGCAAGTATCGGCGTGTGTCTCGCCTGCCACATGCTAGTGTGCAGGCTTGAGCGACGCATCCGAGTCATCGGAAAAGCAGTGGCCAGGTGGGGTAATAAAAAGACGACTGGAAACCAGGGTGAAACAATCGCCGGAATTCCGAATGCCGGAAGAAGACAATGGAGAAGAAGCGCAACGCAGCCGCCAGGCGGCCTTGCGCTATATTCTCGATGCATGGGAAGAAGCCGTCTATGACGGCCTGGATCCTGATTGCGTGGCAACGGCTGCCATTTTCGCAGCCCTGTCTGACATGATTGCAAGCTATGGCGAGGAACCGGTTGCCGTCATGGCCGAACGCCTGCCGCAGCGCATTCGCAACGGTGAGTTCACCGTCATTCGCACATTGCAGTAAGTCCGGGGCAGTAAGTCCGGGCCCGAAATCGGAGCCCATACGGGCTCAGGCGATGTCCACCACGATGCGGCCGCGCACCTTGCCGGACATGATGTCGGCACCGGCAGCGATGACATCGTCCAGCTTAATGTGCGTGGTGAGGCTGTCCAGCTTGGCCATGTCCAGGTCTTTCGCCAGCCGTGCCCAGGCCTGCTCGCGCCGCGGCTTCGGACACATCACCGAATCAACACCCTGCAACCTGACCCCGCGCAGAATGAACGGCGCGACCGACGCCGGCAAATCCATGCCCTGCGCGAGGCCACAGGCGGCAACGGCACCGCCGTAATTCATCTGCGACAACACATTTGCCAGCGTGGTTGATCCAACCGCGTCCACACACCCTGCCCAGCGCGACTTGGCCAACGGCTTTGGCGGCGTATTGAATTCCTCGCGATCTATAATGCTGGACGCGCCAAGACCTTTCAGGAAGGCTTCTTCGGAGGTACGCCCGGTAGATGCGGTTACCGAATATCCAAGCTTGGACAGGATGGCGATGGCCACCGAGCCAACACCGCCGGCGGCACCGGTGACAAGAATTTCACCGCTGTCCGGCTTGATACCGGCATCTTCAAGCGCCATGACGCACAACATTGAGGTATAGCCTGCGGTTCCAATAGCCATTGCGTGGGCGGCCGTCATGCCGTCGGGCATTTTCACCAGCCAGTCACCCTTGACCCGGGCGCGTTCGGCAAAACCGCCGGAATGGCTTTCGCCAACCCCCCAACCGTTCAGGATAACTGCATCGCCGGGGTTGTAGTGGGGATTGTCGGAGGCTGAAACCGTGCCGGCAAAGTCGATGCCCGGCGTCAGCGGGAACTTGCGGATAATCGGTGCCTTGGCCGTCAGGGCAAGACCATCCTTGTAGTTTAGGGTGGAATGACTGATATCCACCGTCACGTCCCCGTCCATCAGGTCTGCATCGCTCAGTTCGACCAGCGCGGCGGTTTGCTTGTCATCGGTCTTGTTGATCTGAATTGCACGAAAAGTACCCGACATGGAAGTCTCTCCTGTTATGGTAACCTGGCATCCACACCGATTGGCCGGACACTTCTTGATCATGGCCCTTGGCTTATACCAAACGAAGTAACTATGTAAATCTGTTCACTCAAGCAAGACAGAGAATCGCACCAAATGACAGTTTTCATTGCCAGCCTGCCCGATCGTGCCATCATCGAGATCAAGGGCGACGACACCTTGCCGTTTTTGCAGGACCTGGTGACAGCCAACGTGGCTGACCTGAAACCCGGACAAGCAGTGCACAGCGCCCTGTTGACGCCGCAGGGCAAGATACTGTTCGACTTTTTCATTCTGGCGGTTGAAGGCGGTGTGCTGCTGGACTGCGCTGCGGATAGCGCCGCCGGCCTCGTCCAGAGGCTCACAATGTACCGGCTGCGCCGGGCGCTGAGCATTAATCAGATCGATGATCTGGCAGTCGCGGCTGCCTGGAGTGACGCTGATCTGTCATCTTTGAGTGAAGGTCATAAATTTCCAGACCCGCGCAATGCGGCAATGGGGTCGCGAGTGATCGCACCACAGGCGGTGATCGCATTGATCGCCAGCCAGCCTGCTGAAGCCTATCTGGACCATCGTTACAAACTGGGTATCGCAGATGCCGCCGAGATCGGCTCCGGTGAATTGTTCCCGCATGAAGCGTGTTATGACCAGTTCTCGTCGGTGGATTTTTCAAAAGGATGCTATGTGGGCCAGGAAGTGGTGTCACGCATGCAGCATCGCGGCACCGCCCGCTCCCGCCTGGTGCCTATCGATGCTTCTTCTGCGCTGCCAGCGCCCGGTGCGAAGGTGGTTGCCGATGACCGGCAGGTCGGCACGCTGCTGGGTGCACAAGGCTCACACGGCCTTGCACTGATCCGGCTTGACCGCGCTGCGAAGGCTGAACAGGCTGGCAAGGCTTTGTCAGTTGACGCGCAGCAGGTCACCATGCACAAACCAGCCTGGGCGCAATGGGCAGATGCGGCCGATACTGCAGGAGATGATGACTGATGGGCTGGGAGCATTCACTGATCACCCATGAAGACGGCATTGACCGGTGTGGCTGGTCCGGAACCGCACCTGATTACGTGACCTATCACGATGAGGAATGGGGCGTGCCGGAATATGATAGTCAGGCGCTGTTTGAAAAGCTGCTGCTTGACGGCTTCCAGGCAGGCCTTTCGTGGATTGCCATCCTGCGCAAGCGCGACAACTTTCGCGCCGCCTTTGACGGTTTCGATCCGGCCATCATGGCGCGCTATGATGAGGCAAAAAAGGCTGAGCTGATGCAGGATGCCGGTATCGTGCGCAACCGGCTGAAGATCGAGTCCAGTGTCACCAACGCGCAAGCCTACCTGGAAATCGAGGCGGCACAGGGCTTCGACAGCTATTTGTGGGACTTCATGGACGGCAGGCCACTGGTCAATCGCTTCACCCGCCTGGAGGACGTGCCGGCGGCCACGCCACTGGCTGAAAAAATCTCCAAGGACCTGAAGAAACGCGGCTTCCGGTTCGTCGGCCCGACCATTGTCTATGCGTTCATGCAGGCGGTCGGCATGGTCAACGACCATCTGGTTCAGTGCCACCGGCACGAGCCGTGCAAGAAGCTGGTTCGCTAATCGATGGCAGCCGGATCAAGACAACCGGAGGCACCACGTGCCTGGCAGCGCATGTTGTCGGGACGCAGGCTGGACCTGCTGGAACCGTCACCGCTGGATGTCGAGATTGAAGATATTGCCCACGGGCTGGCGCGGGTCGCGCGCTGGAATGGCCAGACCCATGGTGCACACGCATTCTCAGTTGCCCAGCACTGTGTTGTCGTCGAGCAGTTGATGGGAGAGTTTTATCCAAACACTGATCCGCGCTGGCGGCTGGCAGCCCTGCTTCATGATGCATCCGAGTATGTGATCGGCGACATGATCTCGCCGTTCAAGGCCGCGCTCGGACTGGACTACAGGGCATTTGAAGCCAGGCTGATGGAGGCTGTGCACGTACGCTTCGGACTACCCGCGCATTTGCCGGACAGGGTCGAAACTCAAATCAAACGGGCGGACAAGGCGTCTGCGTTTTTCGAAGCTACCGTGCTGGCCGGTTTTGCCGATGGCGAAGCCGCGAAATTTTTCGGCCGGCCCCGCGGGCTCGACGCATCTACGGTTTCAACCCTGCAGAAACTGACACCGCAATCAGCCGAGCAGGCTGGCGTTGCCTTCATGAAGAAATTTGCGCAATTGCGGCTTTAGGCTGGGCAGGCTTTAGCTGATTTTTCCCGTCGAATGGGCGTAGGCCCAATACAGTTCGCGTGCCCTGGCATACATCGGACCGGGTTGCAGGTCACGGTCTTCAATCCTGATGACAGGTGAAACCTTGGCCCAGTTGCCGGTTGAAAACACCTCGTCGGCTGCCTGGAAATCTTGCCATTTCAACGAGCCCTCATGCACCTTGATGCCGTCTTCACGCAGCAGGGTGATGATGCGCTGCCGGGTAATGCCGTTCAGGAAAGTGCCGTTGGGAACGGGTGTGAAAACCACACCGCCCTTGGCATACCAGATGTTGGCCGTGGCAAGTTCAGATACATTCGACAACGGATCCAGCATCACCGCATTGTCGAAGCCACGCGACCGGGCTTCACGCATGGCGCGGGCTGAGTTGGGGTAATGGCACGCGGCTTTTGCATCGGTCGGCGCATATTCAAGCGACGGCCGGCGAAACGGCGAGCAGGTAACGGAAAACCCGGCGACCGGCGGCATGGGCGCATCATAAACCGACAGGGCGAACCGTGTCGTGTCAGGATCCACATCCACAAAGCCTTCATCGGCCCAGTACATCGGTCGGATATAGAGTTCAGCGTCATCGGCAAATTTTGCGATGCCGTCGCGGGCCAACGCCTCGATCTCACGCGCATCATGCATCGGCTTCAGGCCAAAGGTTTTGGCGGACGCAACGACCCGGTCGCAATGCTGGTCAAGATCGGGGGCGGTCCCTTCAAAGGCACGGGCACCGTCAAACACGCACGACCCCAGCCACATGGCATGGGTCATGGGGCTGGCCACCATGGGCGGTGTGTCATGCCAGTTACCGTTCATCCACGTCCACGTAGCCATGTTTCGCCTCCTTGGATCAGGATGATTTTGGTTGAATCAACCAACATCATAAACCTGATCGCTTTCAAAATGATCGAGCACCTTTATGGGTTCATCTGAACCCATGTTGCTCTATACGTATTCTTGCAAAAATCAATGTACTGACGACCAGATCGGAATGTGCGGGATGAACCGACGTCCCGTCCAGCCCCAAAACAAAAAAACCCCGCAAAATCATGCGAGGTATCGGGGTATTTTCAGCAGGTGAAATAAGGGGGATCAGACGCCGTTGTAGAAAATATGCCGGCCGATCTTGATGAGTCGCTTCATGCTGCCTGACCAACTCGGGTTCACGTAGTCAGCATGGTAATGTGTTGCGGTTGATACCACACGCACATAGGCATCCCCTGCCAATGCGCGTGACGCCAGCTTTTTCGCCTTGTTCCACTGTTTTGCTGATCGTGGCGCATCCTGCTTGCCGTCACAGGCAAAAGAGAACTGACACGAGTTCAAGCGATGCGCTCCGTCATACACCACCCCGCAAATCGTGCTGGGATAATGCTTGGACTTGACCCGGTTGAGAATGACGTTGGCTACGGCAATCTGGCCTGCTTCCGGCTCGGAACGAGCCTCGAAGTATATGGCACGTGCCAAACAGTTTTTCTCGTCAAGACGCGCCTGACGCTTCTTGAGCACCTTGCGTTTTTCGCCGCGACCCAGGCGGAACCCTGATTCAAGCTGGGAAATTGACGGCGAAGGAGGAATTGAAACCAGCTGTATGCGACCCTGCGGCTGATAGGCTGCCGGTGTTATGATCTGTTCCTGCGAACCGGGAACCGTCAGCTCAATCTCGTCAGTGACAAAATCAGACTTGCCAAGACTTGCCACGACGACGCGATTGTCGGTCGGCACCACACGAAAATCCTCAGCCACTGAATCGTCAAGCAACGATCCCTTGCTGGCGATTGTTGTGGCAGGAGAGACTACATCACGCCAGTGGGCCGACGCTGAAGACGTGCCTGAGGTAACATTGTACTGGCTGTTTATTTCAACGAGGCTGTTTGAGGCAGTGGCCTTGGACATGTAATGGCTGGCAACCGCGACGGCGCCGACAAATGCAAAACCTGCACAGGCATATGACAGGATGTCCGACAACCCTATAGATTGATCAGCATCATCCCACCGGGTGTCGTGTTGAGCACGCATCCGCATATGTCTGTCGTAGTTACTCAAACAAGCGGGCCTTTCCCTGCAAGGTCCGTAAGAATTAGTCGTCACTCATCCCCAAAGGATAGTCTCTCTGCGTTTATCATAGGTTAACCATGCAAGCAAGTTAACCAGTGCCGAAAAACTGGAGCATACACAGGCTTTGAGTCTGCATCGTTAATACCGCAATTGTCGGCTTCAGGCGTTTAGAGCCTCGCAGGCTTAAATAGAAGCGTTTGATGGCATCAAATCAGTTCATTCGGCTAGACGAAAAGCGAAGCGCGATGTGGTGCATCGGACAAGCTTTTCAACGACGCCGATGGGCTGATTTGGTCCACCGAAGGCCGGATTTTTGCGCCCACTGGACTGCGTTACGTCTCCCTTGTGGTCAACCAGACCATAACGGGAGCCGTGCCTTGCCAGCGAACGCAAAAATCCGGTCAAACAATTTTATTTAAGCCTGAGAGGCTCTAATGGCAGCCTGCGCTGCAGCCAGACGCGCGATGGGCACCCGGAACGGCGAACAGGACACATAATCCAGGCCCGCTGCATGGCAGAAATGCACACTTGCAGGGTCACCGCCGTGTTCCCCGCAGATGCCGAGCTTTATGTCGGGACGCACGGAACGGCCGCGTTCGACCCCAATTTTCACCAGTTCGCCAACTCCGTCCACGTCAATGGACACAAACGGATCCCGCTCCCAAATGCCCTTGTTTATATAATCATTCATGAATCGGGCCGAATCATCGCGGCTGATGCCAAACGCCGTTTGCGTGAGATCATTTGTACCGAACGAGAAGAACTCGGCCGCCCCGGCAATATCATCGGCCTTCAGGCAAGCCCGCGGCAATTCAATCATGGTGCCGCACAAGAACTCGATTTTCTGGCCCGACTGGGCCTCTACTTCCGCATGCACGGCAGAAATGCTTGCCGCCACAAGGTCATATTCGGCACGACCGGCAATCAGCGGGATCATGACTTCCGGGATCGGCGCCGTACCGGTCTTGCCGGTTGCCTCTACCACGGCCTCGAAAATCGCCCGCGCCTGCATTTCGGCAATTTCCGGATAGGTGACCGCCAACCGGCAGCCGCGATGGCCCAGCATCGGGTTGAATTCATCGAGTTCGGCAACCCGGGCACGCAGGACTTCCGGATCAATGTCCATATTGCCGGCGACTTCGAGAATTTCCTCCTCGCCGTGCGGCAGAAATTCATGCAATGGCGGATCCAGCAGGCGAATGGTCACCGGCAGGCCGGCCATGATCTCGAACAGCTCGACAAAGTCGGCGCGCTGCATGGGCAGCAGTTTGGCAAGTGCGGTACGGCGCTGCGTATCCGTGTCGGCAACGATCATTTCACGGACCGCGGCAATGCGCTCATTTTCAAAGAACATGTGCTCGGTGCGGCACAGACCAATGCCCTCGGCACCAAACTCGCGGGCCATGCGGGCATCGGTCGGCGTATCGGCATTGGCGCGAATGCCCAACCGGCGAATGTCATCCGCCCAGTTCATGATATGGCCAAAATCACCAGACAATTCCGGCTTGATGGTGGGAATTTCGCCCCGCATCACCTGGCCGGACGCACCATCGATGGTGATGATGTCGCCGGCCTGAACGGTTTGTCCCATGACGGTGAATTTCTGTTCGTCATAATTGACATGAATGGCACCGGCACCCGACACACACGGCTTGCCCATGCCGCGAGCCACTACCGCGGCATGCGAGGTCATGCCGCCACGCGTGGTCAGGATGCCTTCTGCGGCGTGCATGCCGTGAATGTCTTCCGGGCTGGTTTCAATGCGCACCAGAATAACCATGCGGCCTTGCGCCTTTGCCTGTTCAGCCTCGTCACTGTCGAACACCACTTCGCCGCAGGCCGCACCGGGAGATGCCGGCAGGCCGGATGCGATAATGTCGCGCTCGGCTTTCGGATCGAGGGTCGGGTGCAGCAACTGGTCCAGCGATCCGGGATCAATGCGCGCCACGGCTTCAGATTTGGTGATCAGGCCTTCTTCGGCCATATCGACGGCAATTTTCAGGGCTGCCTGTGCCGTGCGCTTGCCCGACCGGGTCTGCAGCATCCACAGCTTGCCGTCCTGAA
The DNA here is from genome assembly GCA_963759095.1 of uncultured Alphaproteobacteria bacterium. Taxonomy (GTDB): domain Bacteria; phylum Pseudomonadota; class Alphaproteobacteria; order Rhizobiales; family Aestuariivirgaceae; genus Anderseniella. The sequence goes on from CAVWYF010000028.1 coordinate 129,258, forward strand.
TGGTGAACTCCAGGTCCTGCATGTCGCGATAATGGGTTTCCAGCCGATCGAAAATACCGGTCAGTTCCTGAAAGGTCTCCGGCATCAGGTGTTCCAGCGACGGATCGCTCATGCCGGCTTCGATGCGCGCTGCCTCGGTAATATTCTGCGGCGTGCGGATACCGGCCACCACGTCTTCGCCCTGCGCGTTGACCAGAAACTCGCCATAGAGTTCCTTTGTACCGGTAGACGGGTTGCGCGTGAACGCCACGCCGGTGGCGGATGTGTCGCCCATATTGCCGAACACCATGGCCTGCACATTAACAGCCGTTCCCCAGCCATCGGGAATTTCATTGAGCTTGCGATAGGTGATGGCACGCGCCGATTGCCATGACTTTATTACGGCGCCAACGGCACCCCACAATTGTGCTTTGACGTCCTGCGGGAACGGCTCGCCTGAATCTTCTTCGACCAACGCCTTGAACCGTTCGATGAGTGTCGCCCATTCATCAGCCGTGACGTCGGTATCAAGCTCGTGGCCTTTTTCGTCCTTGAACTCGCCCAGCATGTCCTCGAAGGCATCGTGATCGAGACCCAGCACCACATCGGAATACATCTGGATGAAGCGGCGATAGCTGTCATAGGCGAAACGCTTGTCACCGGCGCGTTCGGCGAGCCCCTGTACTGTCTCGTCGTTGAGACCGAGATTCAAAACAGTATCCATCATGCCGGGCATGGATACCCGGGCACCGGAGCGGACAGACACGAGCAGCGGATTGGTCTTGTCGCCAAAGCCGGCGCCGACCTTGCCGCCCACCCATTTGACGGCGGCGGCCACATCAGCCTCGAGCCCGTCGGGATAGGCATTGTTGTTGGTGTAGTATCCCGTGCAGACTTGCGTGGTGATGGTAAAACCGGGCGGAACCGGTACACCAAGCTGGCACATTTCAGCAAGGTTGGCACCCTTGCCACCCAGCAGCTCCTTGTCCTTCGCCGTACCGTCTGCCTGACCGTCGCCGAATTGATAGACCATCTTGCCGGAAGAAGTGCTCATTTATCTGCCCCTGTCCTGATTCCACACCGTGGGATGATGTGCGGCTGTTTAAGGCCACAACCGGACAGGTTTTTCAAGTCGCAGCATTGCCACATCAACACTTGATTTTGATTTTGATTTATATCGCTCACGCCAGCAGCCTGACGGCTGCGCTCCGCTAGGGCGCACTTCGTGCGGCGGCCAGTCGGCCTTGCCTCAGCACTTCGTTCTTCGGAGGAGTATTCTAAATCAGTTGTGCCAAACTCTGGAACTAGGCCCGACGGGCCTCGGGCCGGTCAGGCCCGCCCCCGCGGAGCGCAGCCGTCAGGCTGCTGGCGTAAGCGATATAAACAGAACCCAAGCCAGACTGGCCCGACCTCTACAACAATCCCTTCTACCCCTCGATTTTCGAGAAATCGGCCACGGCCAGCGTTGCCTCGCGGATACGGTTGAGCAGTTTCAGGCGGTTTTCCCGGAAAGTCGGATCGTCCGCATTGACCGTCACCTTGTCGAAGAACTGATCCACCGGACCACGCAGCCTGGCGATATGGCCCATGGCGGAGACGAAATCTTCCGCCTCGACGGCCCGTTTGGCGTTGGCTTCCGACTGGGACACGGCCCGGTTCAGATCCTTTTCGTCGCCCTGCAGCAGAAGCTTGGTTTCCGGTGCGCCAGTGAAGCTGCGGCCATCCTTCTTTTCCTCAATCTTCAGGATATTGGACGCCCGCTTGACACCGGCCAGCAGGTTCTGGCCGTCGTCGGTCTCCAGAAACGCCGACAGTGCTTCGACGCGTCTGACGATCATCAGCAGGTCGTCCTGATTGCCGAGCGCAAACACCGCATCGATCAGATCATGCCGGGTGCCTTTGTCTCGCAAATAGACTTTTAATCGATCCGCGAAAAAGTCGAGTAAATCCATGGTTCGCTGACGAGCATCTTTTGCAAGTTCATCAAGTTCTACGCCAGACCTCTCAATCTCACCAACAAGCTTATCTTCAAAACTCACTTCTTGGAAATTCTCTAGCAGCGAAGCTTTGCTCTTTTCGATATCACTAAGTCGATCGTGAAACTCAACTCTTTCCATTGAGCGTGCGACACGCGCAGTATGGGCTGCGGTTCCATAGAACAATCCGAACCTCAACTCGCCCTCAAGTATTATTCTAATTACACCCAGTGCAGCGCGTCTCAGCGCGTAAGGGTCTTTCGAACCTGTCGGTTTCTCATCAATCGCCCAGAACCCGACCAGCGTATCGATCTTGTCCGCCAGCGCCACGGCCTGGGCCACCTTGCCGGACGGGACATCATCGGACGGGCCTTGCGGTTTGTAATGGTCGCGGATGGCGATCTGGACTTCTTCATCCAGCCCTTCGGCCTTGGCATAATAGGAGCCCATCAGGCCCTGCAGCTCCGGAAACTCGCCGACCATCTCGGTCACCAGGTCTGTCTTGGCCAGTTTTGCTGCCAGCCTGGCCTGGGCCTCGTCAGCCCCAATGGTCCTGGCGATTTCACCGGCCAGCGCTTCAATGCGGGCAACCCGTTCAGCCTGGGTGCCCAACCTGGCGTGGAAGGTTATCTTCTCAAGCTGCGGCAGGCGGTCTTGCAGCGCGATCTTCTTGTCCTGCTCCCAGAAGAAGCGGGCATCGGAAAGCCGCGCCGCTATAACCTTGTTATTGCCTTCAGCGATCTTCTTGCCGCCGTCCTTGGCAATCAGGTTCGAGACCAGCAAATAATGGTTGGAGAGGTTGCCCGACTTGTCGGTGAGGGCAAAGCATTTCTGATGGCTCCTGATCGAAGTGACAATCACCTCGGCCGGGACATCGAGAAAGCTCTTGTGAAACTCGCCCATCAGCACAACAGGCCATTCGACAAGGCCTGCAACTTCAGCCAGCAGACCCTTGTCCTCTATCAGTTCCAGGCCCTTGGCGAACGCCAGATTGCCGGCTTCAGTGCGAATGGTCTCCATGCGCTCACCGGCGTCCAGCATGACATGGGCTGAACGCAGGGATTGTTCGTAATCGTCAAACGCGGTGACCGTGATCTCTTCCGGATTGAGGAAGCGATGGCCGCGCGTGGTGTTGCCCGAACGGATGCCATCGACATCAAACGGCACCACTTCACCATCAAACACACACAGGATGGATTGCAACGGCCTGACCCAGCGCAGTTGGCTCGTGCCCCAGCGCATGGACTTGGGCCACGGGAACTTGCGCACCACATCGGGCACAATGGTAGCTATTACATCCGGGGTTTCCTGCCCCGGCTTGTTGATACGGACCACATAGAAAGCGCCTTTGCCCTTCTTGTCCTCTTCAACATCGCATTGATCGAGCGTAACACCGGCAGACTTGAGAAACCCCTGGACAGCCTGTTCCGGTGCATCAATACGCGGACCCTTGCGGTCTTCCTTTTGGTCTGCGGTGCGCACGGCAAGCCCATCCACACACAGAGACAGGCGGCGCGGCGTGACATGTGCCTTGGCACTTTCATAGGTCAGGCCGTGGTCCACCAATGCGTCGGTGACCAGTTTCTGCAAATCAGCAGCGGCACGGGCCTGCATGCGGGCCGGAATTTCTTCTGAGAATAACTCTAGCAGGAGTTCAGCCATTGTGTTGCGCGCTCCCGCCTGCGGTTTTGGCCCAGGCCTCACAGCAGCCCTTGGCCAGGTCGCGGACCCGCAGAATATAGGCTTGGCGCTCTGTTACCGAAATCACACCGCGGGCATCTAGCAGGTTGAAGACATGAGATGCCTTGATGCACTGGTCATAGGCTGGCAGCGCCATGAGGTGTTTGCCGCCCTTGTCGCCGGCTATCAGCAGTGCCTTGCATTCAGCTTCGGCAAACCGGAACAGCTGCAGCAGGGTTTCGGTGTTGGCGTGGTCAAAATTGTGCCGGGAATACTCCTGTTCCGCCTGCAGGAACACATCACCATAGCTGACGCGATCATCACCGTCGCCGCCGTTGAAGTTCAGATCATAGACATTATCGACGCCCTGCACATACATGGCAAGGCGTTCAAGACCATAGGTCAGTTCACCTGAAACAGGGTCGCAATCCATGCCGCCAACCTGCTGGAAGTAGGTGAATTGCGAGACTTCCATGCCATCGCACCACACTTCCCACCCGAGCCCCCAGGCGCCCAGTGTCGGGCTTTCCCAATCATCTTCAACGAAGCGAATGTCGTGGTTGTCACGGTCAATGCCGATGGCATAGAGAGATCCGAGATACAGCTCCTGCAAATCCGGCGGCGACGGTTTGAGGATCACCTGATACTGGTAGTAATGTTGCAGCCGGTTGGGGTTTTCACCAAAGCGGCCATCCTTGGGACGGCGCGACGGTTGCACATAGGCTGCCTTCCAGGGGTTCGGGCCGACAGAGCGCAGTGTGGTTGCAGGATGGAACGTGCCGGCGCCTACTTCCATGTCATAGGGTTGCAGAATGACACATCCCCTGGCTGCCCAGTAATGATGCAGCGTGAGGATCAGATCCTGAAAGGATTTTTTGGGATTTAGGCCGGAGGGCGCAGTCATTTTAAAGATTCTTTGAAGGGCCTCTGGATCGCCAGACGCAGTGAATCGCTGGCCGGAACCTATTGCGCGGACCAATTCCGGTCAAGCGGCCAACCGCAGGATACCAAAGGAACTGACTATTGACCCTGCATTCGGGCCGGAACCGGAACCAATCAGTCTTCCGGGTAGTATACGCCGGTTCTCGGGTCCTGGCGCAAACGCGCCGTCCTGACGCGGTGTTGATCGTTAGTCTTTACCTTAACGGCTGACTTTGCCTGCAGGTCCGACAACCTGCGCGCCACGGTATATGACAAGGCAATTCCAACGCCGGCCAACAACAGTTTGTAAATCATCGTATCTTTATTCCTTCAAACAGGCCCCTACCCGTTTCAGCTCTCATAATCCATAACGAGACCATAAAGCACGCTCTTCTGCAAGCGCAAGAGCGCTGGACGCGACTCCTTGTCCGGCTGCCCTGGCCACACTGTCGACAGACGACCCACCGCCCGGCAGCAGGAGTTTGCGCAAGGAAAACCCGCTCTTTGGCTCAATGGTCTTGATGATGACATCATCACCAAACTTGCCCTGCAGGATTTCATGCATTGTGCCGAGACCGTCCACAAGGCCGCGCTCCAGGGCCTTGTCTCCGGCCCAGAACAAGCCGGAAAACAATTCATCTTCCTTGCCCTTGAGCAGCGCCTGCCGGCGTGAGCGCACGATATCCTTGAACGCTTCATGCACATCAAGCTGCAGGGATTTCAGATGGGCGACATCTTCCTTCTTTTCAGGCAGGAACGGGTCCAGCACGGATTTGTTGGTTCCTGCCGTGTACACGCGGCGTTCCACACCGAGTTTCTTGATCGCGGCGGAAAAACCAAAGCCTGACGATATGACGCCGATTGAGCCCACCACGGAGCTGCGGTCGGCAAATATCTCATCGCCCGCCACGGCCAGCAGGTAGCCGCCGGATGCGGCCACATCTTCGCAAAACACCAATACCGTGACTTCATGCTTTTTTGCGAGCTGGCGGATACGGTTGAAGATCAGGGTCGACTGAACCGGCGAACCGCCCGGTGAATTGATCGACAAGGCCATGGCTGACAGGCCCGGAATGGCGAAAGCCTGCTCCAGTGTTTCCTCAATGCCGGCCATGGAGAGAGACTGGCTCATGGGCCCGGACATGCCGATGGCCCCTCTCAGGCGGATATGGGCGACAAATTTGCGCTTGCCACGCAACAGTCTTGTCAGCCATCCGGCCTTCTTTTTCTTCTTCTTGTTTGATGTGCGCGAGACCATTGTGGAGCTGCCTTTTCGATTAATGAGACGTGCATGGGCCAGTTGCCGCTGACTCAGCAGACCCTAAATGGTGCACCCGCGCGAAAACCTCAAGAGAGCGCCATAAACTCATGCAAATTCAAGAGCTTCCCCGGTCCGCAATACAGCGTCCACTTCATCCACAAATTTGTTGGATCCTGCTTCATGCAGCACCAGTCCCGGCAATAAACGCACTGGTGCCTTTGAGCCTTTTGTACCGCGCACAATAATGCGCGATGCGGCATCCTTGCGATGTGCCCGCAGAGGCAGGACAGTCAATGCTCCCAATTTCGGCTCCATTGCTGCCAGCAAAGTGAGCAGAGAGGTGGCCGGATGTATGATTGAGACGGTTCCTCTGGGTTTGACTGCGTTGGTCATGACCTTGACCCAGTTTTCAAGCTCACCGGCCTTTAACATGTGAGCTTGTGCGCGAAGACTGTCGGCAGGAGCCTGAACCGTGTGGTCTTCGAAAAACGGCGGATTTGCATAGGCGTGCGAAACACTGCCCGACGCAGGCCAGTCCAACTGATCATGACGCATGGAATCGCACAGATCGCCTTTCAATACCATGATGCGCTCATGCAACTGGTTGCGCTTGAAGTTTTCCTCCGCAATCAGGGCATAGCGGGACGCTATTTCCACGCCGGTAATGATGGTACCGGGTACTCGCGTTGCCAGACAGGCGGCCGCAACGCCCGTTCCGATGCCTGCCTCAAACAGCGTGTCACCATCAGATGCAGGTATGGATGCGGCCAGCAATACTGCATCGATACCGGCGCGGTAGCCTTTTTCAGGTTGCAGTATTTTCAGTTTCCCGCCCAGAAAGGCATCGTCGGACAAGCCTGTCTTGCCCGCATGATCGCCAACGCGGCCACCTTGAAACTCATCCTCCATCACAGCCTCTCCCGCCATCTTCAATCAGCTCCCATATGCACACATTCAGCCATCCGCCAGATGCGCCCGCAATCCTGCTTCATTCAACAGTCTGCGCGCGCGCATCTCATCATCCTCATCGATCATCACCCGGCGCGGAAACACGCCAATGGATCCTTCCAGCACACTCATATGACCGTCAAACACTTCCGCACACAGGCCTTCCTGGCCAAGCAGATCAACAACATACGACACAAGTACGACGTCGTTGGATCGCAGCAACTCACGCATGGATAACAACTTACCTCTAGGCAGTTAACAAATTGATCTTTCAGCAGTCTAGTTCAACGCGTCACATGCGGCCATAGTGCTCTTGCTGGCAGCCTGAACGCCGCTTATGTTCTGATACGTAAACAACTAAAGACAGCGGTGGAGTTTGGCCCGTGGGCGTGGTGGTTCCGTTAAGTGCAGCAGAAGCCAAGGATGCAAGCCTGTCTCCTTTGCTCGACCTTGTGGCAAATGACATGGAGAAGGTGAATGCACAGATCCTGTCGCATGCGCAATCCCATGTGGAGTTGATTCCCGAACTTGCCCAACACCTGATTGATTCCGGCGGCAAGCGGTTGCGCCCGATGCTGACGATTGCTGCAGCTCGCATGTGTGGGTATGACGGGAATCATCACATTGATCTTGCCACTGCCGTTGAATTCATGCACACGGCCACGCTGCTGCACGACGACGTGGTCGATGAAAGCGATCTCAGGCGTGGACGGCGCACCGCGCGACTGATCTGGGGCAATCAGGCAAGCGTGCTGGTAGGCGACTACCTGCTGGGCCAGGCGTTTCGCATCATGGTCACAACAGGGTCGCTTGCGGCACTCAAGGTTCTGGCGGATGCAGCCGCCGTCATTGCCGAAGGCGAAGTGATGCAGCTGGCCGCAGCGCATAATACATCAACGACGGAAGATGCCTATCTCAAGGTGATCAATGCAAAGACCGCCGCGCTGTTTTCAGCAGCCGCTGAAGTCGGCGCCATCATTGCCGGACGCAATGATGCAGAGCGCGAAGCGCTTGAATCCTATGGCCGCAATCTTGGCGTTGCATTCCAGCTTGTTGACGACGCGCTGGATTATTCCGGCAAGCAGGCGCAACTCGGCAAAAGTGTCGGTGACGATTTCCGGGAAGGCAAAATTACACTGCCGGTGGTGTTGTCATACCGGCGCGGTGATACCAAACAGCGGGAATTCTGGAAGCGCGTAATGGAAGAAGGCGACCAGCGCGACGGCGACCTGGAGAAGGCCATAGCGTTGATGGTGCAACATGACGCGCTTGAGGCAACCATCGAACGCGCTCGCCACTACGGCGCCATTGCACGCGATGCGATGGAGATATTCCCTGAAAGTGATCACAAGTCTGCTCTGGTGGATGCAATCAGGTTTTCCGTAGCCCGGGCGCATTAGGGTCCTGACCCTAGGTCATGAACTCATAAATTGGTTCATACCATTTTGACCCATTTGAAGTCCATGACCTAAGCCAGGGCGGTTGCCACAACCCACCATTCGCGATGTTGCCGGGTGAGCTCTGCAGCGGCATTGGCAGCGCCATCAGCATTTTCAAACAGGCCGAAGCAGGTGGCGCCGGAGCCGCTCATGCGTGAAAGCCGGCACCCGGACAGTTGGCTGAGAGCACCCAGCACGTCACAGATGACGGGCTCCAGATGACACGCTGCCGGTTCCAGGTCATTGCGGCAATTTGCCAGCCAGTCCAATACGGCGGCGCTGTCTCTTGCCTCTCCAAACCGGTCCGGGATGTCGGTATTGGCCGTGCTGCCGGGAGCCAGGCCCAAATGGTGGAAAATGCCCGCCGTCGAAACACCGACCAGCGGGTTGACCAGAACCGCATGCAGCGACGGGGCATGTGGCCAATCATCGATGATTTCTCCAATGCCACGCATCCGGCAAGCCTTTGAGGCGATACAGACCGGCACATCCGCGCCCAGTTGCAATGCCAGTCCTGCCAGCGTTGATGCATCAACGGCCAAGCCGTTAAGACGCACAATCGCACGCACGGCCGCCGCGGCATCGGCTGACCCCCCGCCGATGCCCGACGCAACGGGAAGCGCCTTGCGCAGGTTCATGGCACAGGGCTGAACTTCATCCGGATAACGGCTCTGTAAAGCGGTAAATGCCTTGAGGACCAGATTTCCTGCATCGGTTTCCAGGCCTTGCGAAAAGGGTCCCGAGACCGTCAGAGAGGTTTCATCGGCAAATGATACTTCCAGCACGTCGCCTGCGTCAGATGCAAACATCACGGCACTGTCAAGCAAATGGTAGCCGTCATCACGCTTACCCGTAACATGCAGGGCAAGATTGATTTTCGCAGCGGCGAACTCGGTAATCATTGCAATACCAGCAAGAACGGATCAGGACTTGTTGGGCTTTTCAGTACCTGAAGCAGTCGGTGCCGAAGCAGGTTCCGGGTCCGGCAGCCCTTGCTTGAGCTTCTTGCGGATCTTGACTGCGTTTTCGTCGGTCGGATTTGAATCAAGCGCATACTGCCATTGGAATTTTGCTTCCAGTTTGCGGCCAACCCGCCACAGGGCATCACCCAGATGATCATTGATCACGGCGTCTTCCGGACGCAAGCCGGCAGCCCGTTCGAGCAGTTTTGCAGCCTCTTCATATCGTCCCAACTGGTAATGTCCCCAGCCCAGGCTATCAACGATATAGCCGTCATTGGGGCGCAGTGAAACGGCCTTTTCAACCATTTCGAACGCCTCGCTCAGATCGATGCGTTTTTCAATCAGCGAGTATCCGAGATAATTCAGGACGGAAGCCTGTTCAGGCTGGAATCGCAGCGCCTTGCGGAAATCCGGCTCGGCATTTTCCCAACGCCCGGCACGCTCATAGGCAATGCCGCGGAAATAGTACACCGACCAGTTTCTCTCTCCCGGCTCATCAACCCGCGCCAGCGCCTGAGTGTATGAATCGGCGGCATCGAGCCATTTTTCATTCAAGCGATACAGATTACCGAGCGACAGCAAAGCATTGTAGTTCTCAGGTTCGCGGGCAATCAGCGACTTCAGCACCTTCACTGCATCGTCGAACCTGTTCAACTGGTTGAGATTGGTGGCTGTCTGAATATCTGCGCTGGAACGCAACGGCGAGCCCGCTTCAATCCTGTCATATGCAGCGATGGCCTGCTCGTGCAGTTTCATCTGGGTATAAACTTCACCCAGCAGCGTCTGGCCCTCGGAAAACTCCGGGTGGCTGGACAGCGCAAGCCGCGCATAAACCAGTGCGATATCGATGGAGCGTTCATCGGTCAGCGCCCCGGCAATGGAATACAACGCTTCGGCAGCACCGCCGGCTGCGGTGTTGATAAACGGTTCGGCCTGTCTTCCGGCCTTCAGAGCATCCAGCGCACTGCGCACCAGCGGGTTGTCCTGGGTCGATTTCAGGAACAGTTCATACACCTTGGCCGCCTGGTCCTTGCGGCCGGTACGTTCAAGATAATTGCCGTAAGCCTGAACGACTCGCAGTGAGGTGCCCGCCTTTTCATAGGCTGACTTGTAGAATACCTCGGCCCGGTTGCGGTTTTGGACCATGTCGGCAATCAGGCCGGCATGGAAAAGCCTAAAGTTTTCAAATGCCTGATTGCGCTTCAGCTTGTCGAGTTCGCTCAGGGCGCTTTTGAGATTGTTTTCCGAGGCGTAAGACCAACCGGTGAGCAGGGCTGCCGACAACTCACCGATGGGGGTGTAGGCCGATTTCTGAAAATACTGCCGGGCAAGCACAGCCTTGCCTTCGCGCATCGACCTGAGGCCCAGGACCAGCAGCGACAATCTGTGCTGATCATTGAACTTGAGCACCCGCTCGGCAAACTTTTCAGCAGATACAATATTTCCTGACGACACTTCCAGCGTGAACGCACGTTCAATCAAAAGCGGATTGTCGGGATCATTTTCCAGGGCACGGGCGATGTAACGCGCTGCAATGCCGGTATCGCGCTGACGGCTGGCAAAGCGTCCGGCAAGATAGCTGCCGGATGGAGACGCCTGATCAATCCGCAATGCGGCGTACGGATCAGCGTTTTGTGATTGCGCGGCATGACCGGGAATAACTGCCATCGAACTCGCCAATACAAATGCTGCACCCAGGGTCCTGATGGTCAATTTCATGATTGCCTTGTCCGATCTTCGGAAAAATTGTTCGCGCTGTCAAAGCTGCCCCTAAAGACCGCCAAACTATAGCGCATCACTGATACAGTGCAATGTGATGGTTTTTGGACCGAACTGCAAGCTACACACGATAACAGATGCGCTATTGCAACCGTCGACCGGTACGATTGAAAGTTTAAGCGACGCTGCACCGGCTGATGCAACTGCAAAATCTGCAGCGAACACCTTGAAAGCGTATTCTGCCAGCCGCATCATGACAGGCATGATGAAACAACTGATTCGAATTCAAAAGCCAAATCGCCTGGCCGGTGCCACCCTTGTCTGCGCACTGTCGATTCTGGCAGGCTCTGTGTCAGGTAACGCACTGGAAGTATCGGCAAGTTACCGGAAAAATGCGCAGAAGGCCTTCGATGGATTTATGCAGGACCTGTGGCCGGAGGCCCAGCAGCGGGGCATTTCGCGCAAGGTCTTCGATGCATCCGTGAGACGCATTTCCCTGCAGTGGAACATTCCCGATCTTGCCCCGCCGAAGATTGCAGGCGAGCAACCTGCCGCGTCGCGCAAACGCCAGGCGGAATTCGGTTCGCCCGGCAGATATTTCAGAGATAAATCCCTCAACCAGCTGGCAGAAATCGGGCGCAGGAATATCCGCAAATATGCATCGGCCTTCGCCCGGATTGAAAAAACAACCGGAGTTCCCAAGGAAGTTGTCGCCGCCATCTGGGGCCGGGAAACGGCTTTTTCCGGCGCAAAAATCCCGCATAGTGCAATATCGGTGCTGGCGACCCAGGCTTTCCTCGGGCGCAGACCGGAATTCTTTCGGCCCGAGCTTCTGGCCATCATGGAAATTGCCCAGCGCGGCATCGTGCCCGTATCACAGTTGAAAAGTTCATGGGCAGGGGCAATGGGCCATACCCAGATGCTGCCCGGGCTGTACCTGAAATATGCCAGTGACGGCGACGGTGACGGCAAATCGGACATCTGGAATTCAATACCCGATGCGCTGGCCACCACTGCGACATTTCTGAAAGCAAGCGGATGGAAGCCGGGCCTGAGCTGGGCATATGAGGTCGAGCCGTCAGCGGCGCTGGACTGTACGCTGGAAGGGCCTGATGAAGGCAGGCCAGTGGCCGAGTGGATTGCAGCCGGAGCCAAACGGGTGGCTGGCCGCAAATGGCCGGCCCGGCTCAACAGTGTCAAAAGCTATGTCATCATGCCCGCGGGCCGGTTTGGGCCGGCGTTCATTGCAACCGACAATTACTACGCGATCAAAAACTACAATGAGTCGGACCTCTATGTACTGTATGTCGGCAATCTGGCTGACCGGATTGCAGGCGGCGGGGCCTTCAAAACCGGTTGGCGCAAGGTCGATACATTCACCCGCCCGGCCATGAAGAAGGTTCAATCCAAAATGGTCACGCTTGGCTACAATGTCGGCGACAGCATTGACGGATTAATCGGTTTCCGCACCCGCACAGCCACCGGCATGCACCAGAAAAAACTGGGCATGGCAGTGGATTGTTGGCCAAACAGGCCATTTATTGCGCGGTTGAAGTAACTTTTTGCTTGCGAACTGAAGCACCTGTCGAGCGAATTGCAGTCACCCGCTTCTCAATTGCGGGGCGGTAATTATCGGAAATTGCCGTACGCATACGTTCAGCCTGTGCAGACGGGCTGTGCGGATAGACGGCAAACAGGCGCTCGAAAAAGGCCCTTGTGTTGCCACTGCATTCCAGCAGGACATTGTCTACAACCGCATCAACAGGCTGGTTCGACTGCGGCGCGGTGCGGTCGGCAGCGTCGCGGTAACAGGAAAACATTTCTTCCTTGGCAAGTTCCAGTTCGGCTTCCACACTGATGGGGCTGGGCTGGGACTGAACCGGTGCCAGAGCGGCGGTTGTCTGCTCGGCAGCCTGATTGACAGGTACCGCTTCCGGCTGAAGTGGCGTGGCCGCAGCAGCCAGCTGCTGTTCCTCCCGCACCTTCAGTACAGCTTCCCGAACGGCCGGCACGAAGGTTGATCCGGTCAACTCCTTGGCGGTCTTGCGGGATTTTTTGGTTCCAAACCTGGCGGCCAGAACTTCCGACATGGAAGAAAACGACTTGCTGCACTCTGTCTTGATGGACTTCGACACCACCGACTGCAGGTTCAGCTTGGGGATTTTCTGGGCCTGGCTGCGGGCGTATGCCGAGATACAATCGCGGAACGCAAACACTTTCGGATTCCCGGTCTTACGCCACCATTTGGCTTCGCTCACGCGTGAAGTTTTCTTCCTGCGCTTGCGGGACGAGGTTCTCTTCTTGCGCTTGACAGGTTTGATTGCCGGTTGAGCGGCCTGCAATTGCTGCGGTCCGGGTTGAACCACGGGCTGTTGCACTTGCTGCGGCGCCGGTGCCGGTTGCGCACCGCCCGCTATGGTCGGCTGGGTAATATTGATGGTACGCCCGCCCACCGATCTAACGGTCTGCCTGGCCGGAACCTCGTTGGCTCCAGTTGGCTTGGTACCGGTAAACGCCTGTATTCCACGAGGCTTCACCGTATTGACCCGCTCGTTGTCAGACCGTTCAAGGCCGTCTGCCCATGCGCTCGATGTGCCTGCAAAACAGGCAATGGTCATAATCGCAATGGCTGAGATTCTGTATTTCATAAAAGGGCTCCCTTTTTGGCTCCCCGACATTCGTTCAGCATGACCAACAAACAGGCAACAAAATGACGCCAATTTGGCCAACTCAATCAATTCTTTAGGTGCTTCAACGCACCATGCAAAGCGCCGTGCAAACATCATGCCGAAAACATTAACAAGGCGCTGAACAAGCGTCCTTGACAACGATCAACGGCACAGGACAAGCATGACTTTTAGCAGGCGTAATCAAAAACCATAAATTTGTTTATTTTCAAAGTGTTAGAATACTTTCCGGGCTCACATTTATCTGAATTGCCATAGCCGAATTGCCGGCGGGCCTGCCTACATATTCGGGTAGTTCGGCCCTTCACCACCTTGCGGCACCGTCCAGTTGATATTCTGCGCCGGGTCCTTGATGTCGCAGGTCTTGCAGTGCACGCAGTTCTGGAAATTGATCTGGAATTTGTCGTTTCCGGCTTCGTCCTTGACGATTTCATAGACACCGGCGGGACAATAACGCTGCGCCGGTTCTGCATACTCGGGCAGGTTGTGGGTGACCGGAATTGATGCATCTCTCAGGTGCAGGTGTGCAGGCTGGTTCTCATCATGATTGGTTGCCGAATAGGCCACATTGGTCAATCGGTCGAATGACAGCACACCGTCGGGCCTTGGATAATCGATAACAGGATAATCGGCGGCCTTGCCGGTCGAATCAGCATCATTCTTTTCATGCTTCATGGTGCCAAAGAAGGAAAAACCGAACAGCTGGTTGGTCCACATGTCCAGTCCGCCCAGGGCAAGCCCGCCTATCAGGCCCAGTTTTGACCACAGCGGTTTGACATTGCGTACTCTCTTGAGGTCCTCAGCAATCGCAGATTTGTCCCAGGCCGCCTGGTATTCGGTCAGTTCGTCGCCTTCGCGGCCTTCAGCAATGGCTGCGGCAGCCGCATCGGCGGCCAGCATGCCGGACGCCATGGCGTTATGGGACCCCTTGATGCGGGGCACATTGACCATGCCGGCGGAACATCCGATGAGACAACCGCCGGGGAACGACAGTTTCGGTACCGACTGGTAACCGCCTTCGGTGATGGCGCGCGCGCCATAGGCCACGCGGCGGCCTCCGGCCAGCACATCGGCAATCAACGGGTGATGCTTGTAGCGCTGAAATTCCATGTAAGGGAACAGATGCGGGTTCTTGTAGTTGAGATGCACCACAAAGCCGATTGAAACCAGGTTGTCTTCGAGGTGGTACATGAACGAACCGCCACCGGTCTTGGTATCAAGCGGCCAGCCCATGGTATGGGTTACCTGGCCGGGTTTGTGATTTTCGGGTTTGATCTCCCACAGTTCTTTCATGCCAAGGCCGAATTTCTGCGGGCTTTTGCCTTCCGACAGGCTGAACTTGTCGATCAGCACCTTGGCCAGCGATCCCCGCACGCCTTCACCGATCATGACATATTTGCCATGCAGTTCCATGCCGGGTTCGTAATCCGGACCAGGCTTGCCGTCCTTGCCGAGGCCGAACACACCGGCAACAACACCCTTTACCGACCCGTCTTCGCGATACACCAGGTCTGAACAGGCAAACCCGGGATAAATCTCAACGCCCAGACCTGCGGCCTGTTCGGCAAGCCAGCGGCACACATTGCCCAGGGACACGGCATAGTTGCCATGATTGTTCATCAGCGGCGGCATCATGAAGTTCGGCAGGCGCAAGGCGCCTGAATGGCCGAGCATATAGAAGCGGTCTTCCTTGACCGGCGTTTTCAGCGGCGCGCCTTTTTCTTTCCAGTCAGGGATCAGTTCATTGAGGGCGACCGGGTCGATTACGGCACCGGACAGGATATGCGCGCCAACCTCGGAGCCTTTTTCCAGCACACAGACCGAAATCTCGGTTCCAGCCTTTTCCGCCAACTGCTTGAGGCGAATGGCTGCCGACAGACCTGCAGGGCCTGCACCGACAATCACGACATCAAACTCCATGGATTCGCGTTCCACTGCTGCTGCCTCATTCATGTGCCTGATAACTCCCGATTTCGAAGGCCACTAGATCAGTATGGTTTTTGATTGAATCAATCAAAAAACATAAAACTGATCGTTTCCAAAGTGCTAGAGCAACTTTATGGGTTCAGTTGAACCCATGTCGCTCTTGTCTGTTTCCGGTGTTATAGTGGACTTGTTGAAAGACGCAATCTGTTCCTGAAAGGACATTTGCAACGTGGTTGAGGACGCTGAAAGCACACAAATACCGTCTGCACGTGCCGCAGCCGCGGCCGCCCTGCAGTGGTATGCCCATATGGGTGTCGACGAGGCGATCGGTGATTTTCGCGTGGACGGGTTTGCGCGGTCTGCAGAACTGGCGGCGCGCAGAGCGTCTGCTCCTGCCCGGGCTGTCGCAGATCAGCGCGATGGGACGCGCGCACCGCTCAACAGGCCCAGCGCACCGGCGAACCAGGCACCACGGCCGGTTCCGCGCCAGCCGGCAGCCGCACCATCCATGGCAACGGAGGAAGTCGAGCAGCTTGCCAAATCATGCAACAGCCTCGACGAACTGGCCCGCACACTTGATGCATTTGACGCCTGCCCGCTGAAACGCACAGCGACGCAATTGTGCTTTGCCGACGGCTTGCCGGGCGCCCATGTGATGATCATTGGTGAGGCACCGGGGCGCGACGAGGATGAACAGGGCCGCCCGTTCGTCGGCAAGTCGGGTCAGTTGCTGGACAAGATGCTGGCCTGCATAGGCCTCAACCGGGCCAGCGACGATCCGGCGCAATCAGTATTCATCAGCAACATCGTTTTCTGGAGACCGCCGGGAAACCGCAAACCGTCCACGTCGGAAGTGGTCATGTGCCTGCCGTTCGTCAGACGGGCGATTGAACTGGCAAAACCGCGCATAGTCATTGCCGCAGGTGCCACTCCTGCCCAGGCGCTGCTTGACACACCGACCGGCATAACCCGCATGCGCGGCACCTGGAAAACCATTGCCACCGGCACTGGCGAAGTGGACGTCATGCCGACACTGCATCCGTCCTATCTGCTGCGGTCTCCGGAAGCCAAAAGGTTTGCCTGGCGTGACCTGCTTGCTGTAAAGGCAAAGTTGCTGGCTATGTAGAATTTGTAATTATGGACATCAGAATAATGCGTGAAACTGCACGTCTTAAGGATGGCAGAGGTTTCAATGAACTTTCAGGATTGGTGGCACCTTCATGTCGAAAATTGACAAAACCAGACCTTTTATCCCGGTGCGAATTGCGGTTCTCACAATATCCGACACCCGCACCCTGGAGGACGATAAATCCGGCAATACGCTGTCTCAGTTGCTGGGTGACGCAGGCCATGACCTGTCGGCGCGCGCGATCTGCAAGGATGACATTCGCGCCATCCGCGCCACTTTGCGGAAATGGTTCAAGCGCAGTGATACCGATGCAATCATTACCACCGGCGGGACCGGGCTGACGGGCCGTGACGTGACCATCGAGGCAGTTCGGCCACTGCTCGACAAGGAAGCCGACGGCTTTGCCACCGTGTTTCACATGATGTCATTCGGCAAGATCGGCACATCGACCGTGCAATCGCGCACCATGGCCGGCATCGCATCCGGCAAATACGTGTTCTGCCTGCCGGGATCACCGGGAGCGTGCAAAGACGGCTGGAACGAGATTTTGGTCAAACAGCTCGATTACCGGCACATGCCGTGCAATTTCGTGGAAATCATGCCGCGGTTGGACGAGCATCTGCAACGGACCAAGGGGTGATGGAGTGAACAACTTTGCTCAGCAGTCGCTGCTTGGTTTATACCGCTCACGCAAGCAGCCTTGCGGCTGCGCTCCGCTAGGGCGGGCCTGACCGGCCCGAGGCCCGTCTGGGCCTAGTGGGAAATCATCACTACGCTGGTACAGCCTCGGAGAACGGCCTGCACTACTGTAATGTAGTTGTCATTCCAGCGAAGGCTGGAATCCATCCCGCAACGGATACATCGTCCGCGCTGGCATTGGACCCCTTGGATTCACGTAACAAGTGCAACACCTGCTAAGGTGTTGTTGCGATGGGAAAGAGTTATGTTCATCTGTCTCTAGTAGAGCGGATCAAGATCGATTTGTTGCGTAAGGCGAACCAGTCGATCAGAGAAATTGCGCGCCAGCTTGGCAGAGCCGCATGTACGGTCAGCCGTGAACTGAAACGCAATGCAAAACCAACAAAACAATGGAAGGGGGTGTATGAGGGTGAACGCGCAAGAAGATGCTCGATATGCTGTCTGCCGACCGGGTGCCATTCACCAGTTACCACATGCCGTTCCCGGCAGTCGGTTACATCGATAAAACCGCTGATGGCGGGTATCACTATGTGCCGGTGAGCTACCAGCTCGACGTCTAGAGCGACAAGTTATCTGCCGCGCAACCAGTTGCGATAGCTTGCAGCGTCATCGACGTCTGCAAGCTGTCGCAACAGTGTTACCGGGGCACCTTTCAGATTTGCCATGGTATCAGACAGTGCGTGCTCGCTTGACCAGCGCACATTGTCGAACATCTGCAGCACCGTGCGCTTGCGGGACTGGCCGACAAGCCAGTATCCGCCATCCGGAGCAGGCCCTAACACCGCATCATGACGCCCGAGCTGATGGAACGCATTGGCGATATCAGCGCGCTCAATGTTCGGAATGTCGCTGCCGATGACCACCACCGGGCCAATGGGCAGCGTATTGAACATGCGTTGCATGCGGTCACCGAGATCGCCGGTTCCCTGGTCCACCAGGTTGACATTACCCGGCCAGACATTGGCGTTGAGTTCATGCACACCCGATACTGCTACCCACGTCTGCCAGCGCGGATCGCGCGACAGTATGTTGAGGGTTTCAGCCAGCATGACGCGATAGACGCGGGTTGCCTCCATGGTGCCAATTCCTGCGCCCAGCCGGGTCTTGACCCGGCCAATGCGAGGTTGCTTGGCCATGACCAGCAGGTGTTGCGTCCGCGGGCTCATTCGTAAAACCGCTTAATTCGCTCAGGCGACACACCGAGAGACCACATTGCAAGGCAGGTCAGATTGCGTACGATGCGCGCAACATAGCCATCGCGGACATAGCGCTCGGCACTGGTTATCGCGGGCACCTCCAGATAGGCCAGACGCGACCTGCCGATGCGGCTGACCAGATCGACGTCCTCCATCAGGGGCAGCGGACGAAAACCGCCGGCCTCGTCATAAAGGCTGCGTGACACCAGCAATCCCTGGTCGCCATAGGGCATGGCAAACACCCGACAGCGCACGTGAACAAGTTTCTCCAGAATGCGGGCTTTGATACTGCTGTCGTCGAGTTCGAAACAAAACACTGCCGCCTTGCGACTTTGTGCCGTATGGGCGCGAACCGCCCGGGCCCAGCCCTTGCCCAGCACTGTATCTGCGTGCAGGAACAACAGCCAGTCGCCCGTTGCCACCTTCGCGCCTTTCGCCATCTGAACGCCTCGTCCGGATTGTCCGCGCAACAGCACAGCGCCGAATTCGCTGACATCAGGCGAGGTCACGGAACCGCCATCAGCCACGATGATTTCGCCAATAACGGCCTCCTCCCTGTGCTCGGCCAAACAGGCAAGGGTGCGGGGCAGACTGGCGTTGGCATTACGGGTCGGAATGATGACAGACAGCATGATGGCCGGACAATAACGTCGGCATAGGTGAGTGGGAACATCCTGTTTCATGTTTTTTGTTCTTGTTATGTTCTGTTTTCTGATGTAGCATTTCCTTATTATGAACATGAACCCAACTCCCTCCAGGCTGGATCTGTACAGCGCGCCCGCAACAGCTCCTGCAATGCCGCTGGTCAAAGCGCGCGGACGTGGTGTCGGCAGCAATTCAAGCGGACGCTTTGAAGCTTTCAAGCGATCAGATATTGATGATGGCTGGCATCGTGAAGATGAAGACCTGCCGGTACTCAAAACCCATGTAACCGAAGAGGCGGCGCGCTCCATCATTGCCCGCAATATCTCGCCGGATATCTCGTTTGACCGCTCGATCAATCCTTATCGCGGCTGTGAACATGGTTGTTCTTATTGTTATGCGCGGCCCAGCCATGCCTATATGGGCCTGTCTGCCGGTCTTGATTTTGAAAGCCGGTTGTTTGCCAAGACCAATGCGGTTGAGTTGCTGCAGAAAGAGCTCGGCGCAAAAGGCTATGAGCCGGCGACCATTGCCCTGGGTGCCAATACGGACCCCTATCAGCCGGTTGAGCGGCAGTACCGCTTGACCCGCGATATCCTGAAAATCCTGAACGAATGCAACCATCCGGTCGGCATTGTAACCAAGTCCGCGCTGGTGACCCGCGACATCGATATTCTGAAGCCCATGGCCGAAAAAGGCCTGGTCAAGGTCGCGCTGTCGATCACCACGCTGGACCACAAGCTTTCGCGCCAGATGGAACCACGTGCCTCTGCTCCCGGCAAGCGGCTGCAGGCGCTTGAGCTTTTGTCAGCCGCAGGCATTCCCACTGTCGTCATGACCGCGCCCGTCATCCCGGCGATCAATGACATGGAAATCGAAAAACTTCTCGGTGCAGCACAAGCGGCAGGCGCGCGTGAGGCAGGCTACGTCCTGCTGCGCCTGCCGCACGAGTTGAAAGACCTGTTTCGCGAATGGCTGGAGCGGGAATTTCCCGACCGGGCAAAGCACGTGATGAACCTGGTGCGCGACATTCGCGGCGGCCGCGACAATGACCCGGAGTTCGGCGCACGCATGACGGGCCGCGGCCCCTATGCCTGGCAGATCGGGCGGCGGTTCGAGCTTGCCTGCAAGCGGCTGGGCCTCAACAAGGCAAAACTGAAACTGCGTGCCGACCTGTTTGAACGGCCCATCCAGCCGGGTGAACAGCTTTCATTGCTCTAAACTACCCAGTCGAAAATATATCCGGCGGCCAATGAGCCCGACAATGCCAGCGCGAGATAGAGAAGAAACGGCTTGAGCCTGAGCACCGGGAAGATGGCCATTGCGCCCCAGACGCTCACCACGCCGCCAGAGACCAGAAAGGCCATGGCAGCGCCTGGCGACATGCCGTGATCCATCAACCCGCGCGTCAGCGGAAGGGCGGCATAGCCGTCCAGATAGGCGGGCGCGCCGACGAATACAGCAAACGGGATGGCCCACCAGACATCACTGCCGACATAGGCAGACAGAGCGTCAGGCTGCAAAACCGCATTCAGGGCATATTCGGCCGCAAACGCCGGAACAAGGCAAATCAGGATCAACCTCGTTGTCGCGGCGAAATTCTCACGAAAGATGGTTTTGCGCTGCTGGTCTTTCCAGATGCGGGGATCGAACGGCAAGTGAGTGCCGCAGTCACGTTGCGACAGCTTTCCGACAATCGGGTTGTTGCGCAAGGAGGCTGTTGCCCAGTCCCGCCTGGCGAATAGAGACGTGATCGCCCCGCCCCACAGTCCAAGACCAAACGCCGCCACGGTTTTGCCAACCGCAAATCCGACGCCCAGCGTTGCCGCCGTGGTTGCCAGCATGGCCGGGTCGGTAACCGGCGACGACAGCCAGAACGCCATGACCGGGGCCAGCGGCACACCGGCGGCCAGCAATCCTGCCATCAGCGGCAATACCGTAACGCCGCACACAGGCGTAATCGCGCCGATCGCAGAGGCCGCGAAGACGGCATAGACTGTGCGTCCTTCGAAAGCACCTGCGATATGACTGCTTGCTCCGCTGGCCATGATCCAGGCAGCCAGAACAATGCCGGGGATGACAATCGGCGCCACCACAAGCAGACCCCAAGTCACAAACCCGGCCATTTCCAGCAGGATTTGTGGCCACAACAGCAAAAACGCCAGCCCGGAAAACGCGGCCATTATCAGCAATAACTTCATCGAAACAGGTCGCTTGGCGGTTTGACCGTGTTCGGACATGGATTGCGCTCCGCTTACTATGGGTTCTTGGAAAATGCGGGTGAATGAGCCATAAGTAAAACAGGTAATCTAAAACTCAGTTATGAGAAATTCAGATGAATCAATTGAACAGCGACCTGTTACGCACCTTTTTGGCAGTGGCAGAGACCGGCAGCATGACAGACGGCGCTGCCCGCATATTCCGCTCGCAATCCGCTGCCAGCCTGCAGATCAGAAAGCTGGAGGAGCTGCTCGGTCAGCCGGTGTTTGACCGGCATGGGCGCGGGGTCGCGCTTACGGCAACCGGTGAACGGCTGCTACCCATCGCGCATGATGTCACCCGCACACTGTCGTCCGCCATGCGTGAACTGACATCGGATGACCTGCGTGGAAAACTGCGTCTCGGCATACCGGATGATCAGAACCAGCAAATGTTGTCGCATATCATCAGCGAATTTGCCCAGTCCCACCCTATGGTCGAGCTTGAAGTGTCGTGCGCGCTGAGCGCCGGGTTTCCGGCTGCCCTTGCTTCCGGTGACATGGACATTGCTGTCTACGAGGTGGAACAACCCGGCAGCGAACACGAGATTTTGCGCGAGGAACAAACCTTCTGGATGATGTCCCGGCATCATGATTTGCTGCACCGCGATCCGCTTCCGGTTGCGTTGTTTGATCGCGAGTGCTGGTGGCGGGATGCGGCACTTGCCGCTCTCAAAGCATCAGGCCGTGCATTCCGGATTGTCTATTCCAGCCAGAGCGTCACAGGTGTTGCCGCCGCCATCGAGGCAGGTGTTGCTATCGGGCTTCTGGGACAATCGTCGCTGAGCAGCAATCTGACATGCATGGAGACGAAGCACGGCTTCCCCGGCATGCCCACATCGAAACTTGTGCTCGGCACCCGTGGCTGCGCCGGAGATGTGCCTGTGCAAGCCATGCAGTCGGCAATCCGGGAGGCATTCGTTGCAGCCTGAAGATCCAGATGGCTTCAGATCTGGCCATCACCGCCACAATTGTCGTATTGCTGATCTTTCAATCCTTTCACGTCTCAAGCCGAAGGCCGTCAAGTGGGCAGTGCAACCGTCAATATCGTGCTGCCGCTGTTCGCGATCCTGCTGGCAGGCTATTTCGCCGGCCGTTCCGGCCTGTTCGGAGAGACCAGCAGTGCCGTCCTGAACCGCTTCGTGTTCGTGGTTTCACTGCCGGCCCTGGTCTTCGTCTCCCTGTCCCGCGTCACGGTGGACCAGTTCTTCAACTGGCCGTTCCTGGGCACTCTGGGCGGCGGCATGCTGGCGACATTCCTCATCTCCATGGCAGTGGCGCGAGTGGTGTTTCCCGGTGGCCTGGCACAGCTTGGCCTGCACGGGCTGACCGCAATGTACTCCAGCACCGGCTATATCGGGCTGCCGATCCTGCTCATTGCATTTGGTAATGAGGCACTGGTGCCGGGTATCATCGGCGCGGTAATAACAGGCGCGGTGTTTCTGCCGCTTGCGATCATTCTTGTAGAAATCAGCAATGGTGACAAGGTCCGGCGGTTCAGCCTGACACCGCTTATCAACGTGGCCCGCACTCCCGTATTCATGGCAACCGCAGCGGGTCTGCTGGTCTCCGCATCGGGGTTCGAGCTTCCCAAACCGGTGGCGACTTTCTGTGACCTTCTGGGCGGCGCATTCACCCCGTGCGCCCTGTTTTCGGCCGGGCTGTTCATGGTGGGATGCTCCGTCAAAGGTGATGGCCGGGAAATCGGATGGCTGGTCCTGATGAAGCTGGCCATCCATCCGCTCATCACCTGGTGGCTGGCCTATCACGTGTTTGAACTGGACGGCATACTGCCTGCGGTTGCCGTCATACAGGCGGCACTGCCTTGCGGTGTGCCGGTTTTCGTCCTGGCCCAGCAATACCAGATCTTCGTCGCGCGCGCCAATGCGGCGGTGGTGATTTCGACTGCCTTGTCCGTGGTCACGCTGTCCGTACTGTTGAGCGTGCTGGTTACATGAATTCGGCAATCAGCTATCGCATCTGCAGTTGCATTCGCTATGATCGCAGCAATGGCGATTCGATCTGCAACACAACCTGATTTCTCCCTTGAGCGCACCGCACTTGACGGCGGCGCACGTCTTGTGGCCGGCGTGGACGAGGCCGGCCGTGGTCCGCTTGCCGGTCCGGTGGTGGCGTCTGCCGTCATCCTCAATCCCGATCATATTCCCGACGGCCTGAACGACAGCAAAAAACTGACCGAACCGGCCCGCGATGCGTTGTTTGCAGAAATCCTGGCGACGGCAGATATCGGGGTCGGCGTGGCAGACGTTGCCCGCATAGACGAGATGAACATTTTGTGGGCAACCATGTGGGCCATGAGCGAAGCGATCGGCGATCTCGAACACGCACCCGACCTGGCCCTTATCGACGGCAACCGGTGCCCGAAACTCGACTGTCGCGCCAACGCAATTGTCAAAGGCGATGCGAAATCCATGTCCATTGCTGCTGCATCCATTGTCGCCAAGGTGACGCGAGACCGGATCATGGCATCGCTTGACCGGCAACTGCCCGAATACGGTTTTGCCCGCCACAAGGGCTATGGCACGGCATTTCACCTTGAAATGCTGAAAATTCACGGGGCCACAGCCCACCATCGCAACTCGTTTGCGCCGGTGCGCAAGGCACTCGCGACGCAAGCGCGTTAACCATTCATTAAGAATTAGATTCACCTCGGAGTCCGGGTGATTCAACATAGGCCTCAAGCCATGAAGACAAAGACGCATCAGACGTCAGTCTCAAGGCGCGGGCATGCGTAAAAAATGCCCGTTTGTCAGTGATGCGTCAAAACAGGTTATGCGTACAAATGGGTATTGCCACAAAGCCGGACATTGTGCCGCTTCTGAACTCGATTCTTGCAGGCGACTGCCTCGAGGAGCTTCGGAAAATTCCATCCGAAAGTGTGGATGTGGTGTTTGCCGACCCGCCCTACAACCTGCAGCTCGGCGGCGGCCTTACGCGCCCCGATCAAAGCAAGGTGGACGGCGTTGACGATGACTGGGACAAGTTCTCCTCGTTTGCGGCCTATGACGAATTCTCGCGCGAATGGATGGCCCAATGCCGCCGCATCCTCAAGCCGACCGGTACCATCTGGATCATCGGTTCGTACCACAACATCTTTCGTGTCGGCACGGTGATGCAGGATCTGGGTTTCTGGATTCTCAACGACATTGTGTGGCGCAAGACCAACCCGATGCCGAACTTTCGCGGCACCCGGTTCACCAATGCCCACGAGACCATGATCTGGGCCTCCCGGTCCGAAGGCCAGAAAACCTACACGTTCAATTATGAAGCGCTGAAATCGTTCAATGACGACCTGCAGATGCGCTCCGACTGGTTGCTGCCGATCTGCAATGGCGCCGAGCGCATCAAGGGCAGTGACGGCCGCAAGGCGCACCCGACGCAGAAACCGGAAAGCCTCTTGCACCGGGTCATCCTGGCATCGACCAAACCGGGCGACGTCATCCTCGACCCGTTCTTCGGCACCGGCACGACCGGTGCTGTTGCCAAGCGGCTGGGCCGCCATTTCATCGGCATTGAACGCGATGCGGCCTATATTGCGGTTGCCCAGCAGCGCGTGGCTGCGATCGAAACCGGCGATGATGAAGTGCTGAAAGTGTCCATCGGCAAAAAGGGCGAACCGCGCATTCCGTTTGGATCACTGGTTGAACGGGGCCTGCTCAATCCCGGCGATACGCTGTTTGACCCGGCACAGCGCAATGCAGCGCGCATCCGGGCTGACGGCTCGCTGGTGTGCAAGGACGCCACCGGGTCCATCCACAAGATGGGTGCCCATGTCATGGGAGCAGAGGCCTGCAATGGCTGGACGTTCTGGCATTTCCGCAAGTCCGGCAAGATGATGCCGATCGATGTGCTGCGCCAGAAGGTACGCGCCGAGATGAAATCGGCCTGAGCCATGAGCATCGAGGTGCGTGTAGCGGTTCGCGATGACGCACCGGGCATCTGCATTGTCTACAATCAGGGTATCGAGGGCCGCGTCGCCACATTCGAGACAGATGCTCGCTCACCGGACGATATCGCCCACTGGTTTGGCGATGCCGCCTGTCCTGTGATCGTGGCGCAAGAAGACGGCCGGATCCTCGGCTTTGCGTCGACCAGCGCCTATGGCGCGCGGGAATGCTATGCAGGCATCCGGGAGTTTTCCATCTATGTGCATCGCGAGGCAAAACGGCGCGGCATTGCCCGCATGCTGCTGATCGCCTTGTTCGACGCTGCGGCCAAAGCCGGGTGCTGGAAAATCACATCGCGGATCTTTCCGGAAAACACCGCCAGCCTTGAGTTATGCAAGTCGCTGGGTTTCCGCGTTGTCGGCACCCATGTTCGTCACGCCAAACTTGATGGCGAATGGCGCGATGTAGTGACGGTTGAGCGATTGCTGGATCAACCCTAGAGTAATGCACTAACATTTACCTCTGACCACTCACTGGGGACAGCTCAAATCCGAGCATCATGCAATAACAAATATGGGCAAATATCGAAGTCAAGTCGAACGAGCTATAACCATGTCCTACACGCATGTACTGGCTCGATTTCCGGCCGTCAAAAACGCTGAAAACAGGTTGCTGCAAGCTTATATTGATTTACTGACAAAGAAACGAGAGAAACGATGGCAAGAAAGGGCGCTTCCCGATTTTATCATTATTGGCGGCATGAAATGCGGCACATCCAGCTTATACAACTACCTGAGTCAACATCCTTATATATTTAAATCTAATTATAAAGAACTTCGATATTTTTCTCATGATGAATATTATTCAAAAGGTGAAAAATGGTATAGATCACATTTTCCTATAAAGAAAAAAATGCATGATGACTCTTTAACGTTCGAAGCATCTGTGGATTACCTGTCTTCTTCAGAAGCTCCGGAACGCTTGAAAAATTTACTTCCGAATATTAAGTTAATAGTATTACTCCGAAACCCAACTGAACGTGCGATATCTCATTATTTTCACAGCATCAAGAAGGGGTGGAAGCAAGGTAAAATTTTAGACGCCATGAAAGTTGAGGGCACAACATTTAAACAGAAAGGACTGTATAAAGAACAGCTGGAGAGGTACTACAAACTATTTCCTTCTGAAAATATTTTGGTAATTAGCAGTGAAAAATTTTTGAAAACCCGATCGAAACGCTGAAAGAGGTGTATTTATTTCTTGGTGTTGATCCAAATATCGAGATCAGCGATCTTTCACCCAAACAAGTTGGATTTAACAGAGAGCCGGTTGATGCCGCTGTGTATGACTATTTGAACGATTATTACAAGACATCCAATCAGGAGTTGTTCGACTATATCGCCAAGGATTTCGAGTGGCGATAGTGAGCAACGAGTGCGCCGTTTCAAAAATCACGACCTAATGTATCGCGGGCTAATTTCTCGCTACGCAGAAGTACCAGATGGCGTTCCATGTCTTGAGGTGCTGGTCAGCACGGCCAAAAACCTGGATCGGTTGTGATTACTGTCAAACAACAGACACCGACAATGTGCCTATGCCCTCTATTGAGGCATCCATGCGATCGCCCCTGTTGACCGGCCCGACACCAGACGGCGTGCCGGACAAGATGACATCGCCGGCGGCGAGTTCGAAATATTCCGACAGATGTGAGATCATTTCCGGAACTTTCCAGATCATGTGATCCAGATCGCCTTCCTGCCTGACCTCCCCATTGACCTTGAGTTCGATCCGGCCGTGATCCGGGTGACCGATTTCCGAAGCCGGGCGCAGCGCGCCCGCCGGCGCTGAGCGTTCGAACGCTTTGCCGATCTCCCACGGCCTGCCGGTTTTCTTTGCAATGCCCTGGAGATCGCGCCGCGTCATATCGATGGAAACACCATAGCCAAACACATGATCAAGGGCTTTGCTGAGCGGGATGCTTGTGCCGCCAGAAGCCAGTGCCACAGCCATTTCCACCTCGTGATGCACATCAGAAGAATGCGGTGGGTAGGGAAACTCGCCGGAGGTATCCAGGTTGTCCGGGTTTTTCTGGAAGAAGAAAGGGTCTTCACGATCAGGATCACCGCCCATTTCCACCGTGTGGGCGGCATAGTTACGGCCAATGCAGTAAATCCGGCGGACAGGGAACAGGGCGTCCGTGCCAGCCACAGGCAATGACGCGATTTCTGGTTGTTTGATCACAAAGTCCGGCATTTTAGCCTCCAGTACGTTGGATGATTTTTCCCATGTTCTAACGGCAAATCAAAACAAGATCAATCGCAACCAATTTTCTCAATTAGTCTCAAACCGGTTGATATCGCCCATCGATCGCGGTATCGTTGAAATTGTCCCTACATTGGTCAACCAATTGTGAGACCAAATTTATGCTAACAAGACCGGATACATCAGAGCGCGAAGACGCCATTGCCCAGGTCTGGGCATTGGTCTCAGCCGGGAATTATTCGCCGGGCGATCGGTTGCCGCCGGAGCGCGAACTGATCGAGCAGCTCGGCATGAGCCGCACAATGCTCCGCAGGGCTCTGGAAGCCCTTGAGCGGGATGGCTTAATCTGGAGGCATGTTGGCAAGGGGACTTTCGTGGCAAGTCACGGCGCTCCAGGCGCTGCCGGAAGCCTCGCCGACCTAAGCCGCCAACTCACACCGGTTCGCATGATGCGAGCACGCATGTGTATTGAACCGGCCATCGCCCGCGAAGCCGCCATCAACGCATCTGGCGAAGCCATCATCCGCATGAAACTGGCAAAGGCCCGCGCCGTCGCTGCACCGAATTGGGCAGACTATGAAACCCATGATGACCTGTTTCACCGCTCCATAGCTGAAGCGGCAGACAATGTTCTGCTGCTCGCTCTTTTCGATCAACTCAATCAGGTGCGCAGGGCTGTGGCCTGGGGAAATGTCGAACGCAAAACCCAACGCCCGCCCCGCGTGCACTCGAGTTTTGCAGAGCATGACGAAATCACAACAGCGATTGAGAACCGCGATGCAAGCGCGGCTCAAGACGCCATGCGCCGCCACCTCGGCTCGGTATCGGCGCGGCTCTACGATGAAACTTGAACAATAAGAAGGCACGCAACGTGTTCGAACCATAGGCCCCACCTATTCTCAGGGAGTAGAAACATGAAACAGATATTACAAAAACTAACGACGCTTCTTGCTGCCGTTCTGCTGTTTGGCAGTCTGGCCATCTCAGGTGCCAATGCCGCCAAAATCAAGATCGCCCTTGCTGAAACGCCGTCCGATGAACTGGCTGCTTTCTTCGTGGCACTGGACCGCGCCAAAGCTAATGGCCTGGACTATGAATGGACGGCTTTCTCCGATGAAGAACTCGCCATTCAGGCTGTTCTCAGCGGCCAGATGGACATCGGTTTCGGCACGCCCTATGCGGCGATGCAAAAAGCCAAAGCACCGATCCGCATTATCTTCCAGCTTTCCAAATTGAAATTCTTCCCCGTTACATCAAAAAAATACGGCAAGCTCGAAGACCTCAACGGCGAACCGATCCTGTTGCACTCGCGTGGCGGCGGCACGGATTCCATAGCCAATGTGATTGAGAACAAACTCAACATCAAATTCGGCAAACGCTCTTATGTGCCGGGTTCAGCCAACCGTATCGTCGCGTTGATTGCCGGCCAGACGGACGCGACGATTGTCGACCTGTCGAACAAGAACAAGCTGGTCAAGAATCAGGGCGACAAGTTTAACATTTTGCCAATGTTTGAAGTCGACGCCAGCGACGAAGCTTTGTTCGCCAATCTGGATTGGATCAAGGCAAACGAGAAAGACGTGGGCATCTTCGTCAAGGCTCTGTTGAGCGTTTACCGTGACATGGCTAAAGACCCGTCAATCATCCGCAAGGAAACCAGGGCTGACGGCCCGATTGGCCAACTGCCGAAGGAAATCCTCGACAGCCTGGATGGCTTCTACAAGGATGCCGTTGCAGGCGGCTTGTACGATGCCAATGGTGGTGGTCGCAAAGCTGCCAAAGCGGATATGGAGTGGTATTCCGCAGCTGGTCAACTGACCGGCGACTTGTCTTCGCTGAACATTGAAGACTTCTGGTATCTGAAGCCTCTCGACAGCTCTCAGTAATCGAGAAACTAATGCTGCCCGCCCTATACGGGTGGGTGGCAATCGGATTTTTCATACCTGACCAGGATCGTCATCAATGCGCTACCGGCCCATTCTCCTGAAGCTGCTGTCCGCAATTATCGTCTTCGGCGCCTGGGAAATTGCGGGCCGGATTCCTGTCAGCTATGCGTTCCCGACTTTCCTTGAATCCATGTCGGCCTTGGTCGATTTAACCGTCAAGGGCACGATTTTCACAGCCTACGCCGAAACGCTGAAGCCCCTTGTTGTGGGTATCATTATATCGGCAGTCCTTGGCATCGGCCTGGGCCTATGGATCGGCCTTAGTGAAAAGTTTGACTGGTTGTTTTCGCCAATCTTCATCGTGATGCAGTCTGCGCCCCTCGCCGCGCTCATTCCGCTATTGGTGATGGCCTACGGTATCGGCCTGACGTCCAAGGTCTTCGTCGTCTGCATCATGGCTATGCCGGTCATCGTGCTGAATACCAGCGGCGCGGTTCGCAACACGCCCACAGCCTTCAAGGAAATGGCGCGGTCGTTCCTGGGAACCGAACGCGATATCGTTCTGAAAATCATTATTCCCGCAGCCTCGCCCATCATCTTTTCCGGATTGCGCCTCGGGATCTCTGCCGGCTTCATTGGCGCCATCCTCGCGGAACTCAAGATCACCCCTACAGGTGTCGGCGATATCATCACCTACAGCCGCTCAATAGCGGACTACCCCAGCATGTACGCTGCGATCTTCTCGATCATCCTTCTCGCCGTGCTCTTTTTGAACGTGCTGGAGAAGTTGGAAAATTATCTGTTTGAAGGGAATAACCGTGGCTATGCCTCAGATTAAAGACGCCCCGGAGGAACCTGCGGAGGCGAATGCGGACAACGCCGTTTCGGTCCGCAATGTGTCCAAGACCTATGACGACGTTGAGGCCTTGCGGGATTTGTCACTGGATTTCCCGCGCGGACAGCTCACGTCCCTGCTCGGCCCGTCAGGATGCGGAAAGACAACCCTTCTGAAGATCATCGCGGGCCTGCTGGAACCCAACTCCGGCGACATTGAAGTCAACGGCAAGGCCGTAACGGGCCCCGGACCGGACCGTGCATTTGTGTTCCAGGACTTTGCATTGCTCCCTTGGGCGAGTGTCATGCGCAATGTTGCATTCGGCCTGGAACTGCGCGGTGTCGCAAAAACTGAACGCGAAGACATTGCCAAAAAGTATATCGATGATGTGGGCCTTGGTGGTTTCGAAAACGCCTACCCCCACGAACTGTCGGGCGGCATGCGCCAGCGTGTCGGCCTGGCCCGGGCGCTTTCTGTCGACGCACAGGTGCTCCTCATGGACGAGCCGTTCTCGGCGGTGGATGAGCAGACCCGGCGCAAGTTTCAAGAAGATCTTCTCTCGCTTGTCCAGAACGAAAACAAGACCTTTATCTTCGTCACCCACTCCATCGAGGAAGCGGTCTACGTCTCCGACCAGATCGCAATCCTGCTTCCTCGCCCCAGCCGCGTTCTGGAAATCATCAAGCCCGGTGGGTTCCGCCGCAAGGGTGTGGACAACATTCGCCGCGATTCAGAATATCTCGACATTGTCGATCGCATCTGGGCCTCGCTGCGCAGTTATGTGGAGTGAACGGTGAAATGAAAATCAACGGTTATCAACTTCCCGCCATGTCTTCGCTGATCCTTTGGGGTTTGCTTTGGGAGATCATTGGCCGTCTTGGCGTAACCTTCTTCATCCCGCCTTTGTCGGAAGTCCTTTACACCCTCTATACGGTGATCGGCACTCCGGCCTTCGTCAAAGCCCTCTCGGAAACCGCCTATGCCTTCATAATCGGCGTTCTGTCAGCCGTGATTATCGGCGTACCGGTCGGCATCCTGATGGGAAAAAGCAGACTGCTCGATGAACTGCTCCTGCCCTGGGTCAACATCTTCCTCAGCGCACCGCTGACAGCATTGGTCCCGGTCCTCATGGTTTTGTTCGGCTTCGGCATGAAGTCGATCATCATCACGACGACCTTGTTTGCAATCTGGATCATCATCTTGAACTCACGCGCAGGCGTCATGCAAATCAACCGCTCGCTGGTGGAAATGGCCCGTTCGTTTGGCGCCTCACCTATGGACGCGTTTGTAAAAATCTACTTCTGGGCCGCTCTACCCGAAATTCTCGGCGGCATCCGAATCGGCATCATCCGCGCAGTAAAGGGCGTCATCATCGGCCAGCTCTTGATCTCCGTCGTCGGCTTTGGAGCGCTATTCGAGCTCTATTCGTCCAATTTCCTGATGAAGCATTTCTGGGCGGTTCTCATCGTGCTCTTCGGCATGGCGTTCACCCTATCCGAGCTTTTTGCGTATCTAGAACGGCGCGTGAGCTATTACGCGGCCAAGCGTTGATATTCTTGCTGCCGGAAGATCGTATCAAGATCATATCGTGTCATCAGCACCCATGTTCGCCATGCCAAACTTGATGACGAATGGCGCGATGTGGTGACAGTTGAACGGCTCAGGATCAGGTCTGAAACACTTGTGAGCCAAGCATGGCTACGGCAATTTTCTTCATGGCTGTAGGCAGGGCTTCTGCGGCCAGTTCGTGGCGGGCCACCCAGCGCCAGTCGCCATCATGGACGGGCAGGCCATCGAACACCTCGTCGGTGTGATGCAGGTCCAGCACGAGATGGAAATGGGTGAACGTGTGTTCGACCTGCTTTTCCGTCGTCGCCCAGCCGGACTCATAAGGCGGTACGAGGTCGGTATTGCCCTTGCCCGTGGCCCATCCTGATGATGGAAATTCCAGCATTCCACCGAGCAGACCCTTTTCTTCACGCCGGCGCATCAAGACGGCGCCATCTGCGCGTTCCGCCCAGAAGATGCGGGCGGTGCGAACCGGGCGTTGTTTCTTCGGCGCCTTGACCGGCAGGGTTTCCGCGATGCCCAGGTCACGGGCGCGGCAGGCGCTCATCCACGGACAGATCAGGCAGTTGGGCCTTTTCGGTGTGCAGATGGTTGCGCCGAGGTCCATCAGCGCCTGGGCGAAATCGCCCGGACGATCCGCCGGCACGAGATCCAGCGTGCGCGCCCTGATCTCGGTCTTCGCGCCAGGCAGGGGTGTTTCGATTGCCGACAGACGCGAGACCACCCGTTCCACATTGCCGTCAACGGCAGCGGCAGATCGGTCAAAGGCGATGGCTGCAATGGCGGCTGCGGTATAGGGTCCGACCCCGGGCAGGCTCAATAGCTCCTGTTCGGTATCGGGAAACCGTCCACCATGGTCGGCCACAACCGCCTTCGCACAGGCGTGCAGGTTGCGCGCGCGCGCATAATATCCAAGTCCCGCCCATTCGCGCAGCACATCGTCAAGCTCGGCCCGCGCCAGATCATCCACCGTGGGCCAGCGTGAAGTGAAGGCCATGAAATACTTGCCCACAGTTGCAACGGTTGTCTGCTGCAGCATGATTTCAGACATCCAGACCCGATAGGGGTCAGCGGTTTCGCCCGGTTTCGCCCGCCAGGGCAGCACGCGCGCATGGGCATCGTACCAGTCCAGCAATTGGCCTGGGAGCGACTTGTTTTCGCTGGCCATGTTGTCATCATTAACTTCTTGCAACATAACGGACATGTGAAATCTTCGACCCTTTCTTGGGGTATCATTCAGGACAGGTTCATGGACGCAAGACCAAAATGTAAGATATGAAAAGCCTTGATCATCATTTCCGGCACATTACGCGCCCTGCTTTCGAGCACTACGGGTTCGCCCACGGCGATCTGGTAGCGCAATGGGCTGCTATTGTCGGCGACAGTATTGCTGAGCGGTGCTCTCCGGAGCGCATGGTGTGGCCGAAAGGCCGCGACAAGGCCCAGCGCCAGACCGAAGGCGCCACCCTCACGGTACGGGCTGATCATGGAGCCGGACTTGCGCTGAGTTACGAAACCACAGCGATTATTGACCGTATCAACGGCTTTTTCGGCTATCACGCGGTTGCAAGGATAAAAATCGTGCAGGGCGCCCGGGCCAATCGCGGCAAGCCCGCTGCACCAGAAATTGCCGGTCCAACACCGGACGTGATCGCAAGCGTTCAGCATAAAACCGGCTCTATTGAAGACGAAGAGCTCAAGGCAGCCCTCACCCGGTTGGGCGGCGCGGCTCTTGCAAGTGCCGCAGCCAAGACCAAACTGGCCGGCTAATTCAAAACTCAAACAACAGAAAGTTCTCCACAGCCGGATTTCCGGCTCGCCACAACCCCCAACATCTAGTAGGTAGAAGTCATTATGAAACTAAATCGACGCACATTCAGCCAGTCTCTGGCGCTCTCAGCGATAGCGGTAACCGCGACAACCGCGTTTTCCGCCGGAGCATATGCACAAAGCTTTTCTCCGGACGAGTTGCACGCTGCACCCGCCATTGGCGACAAGACGCTCGGGCCTGATGATGCGAAGGTGATCGTCGTTGAATACGCCTCGGCCACCTGCCCGCACTGTGCCTCGTTCCACACGGGCGTGTTCAAGGAGCTCAAGACCGAGTTCATCGACACCGGCAAGATCAAGTTCATTTCCCGCGAATTCCCGCTGGATGATCTGGCCCTTGCAGGCTTCATGGTCGCCCGCTGCGTTCCCGACGACAAGTATTTCGGCATGCTTGACCTGATCTACGAGCAGCAAAAAACCTGGGCCGGCCAGAACGCGCGCACCGAACTGCTGAAAATGGCCAAGCTTGCAGGCCTCAGCGAGGCTGAGTTTGATGCCTGCCTGAAAAACGAAGAACTGGCCAAAGGCATCCTCGCCATTCGTAAGGACGGTGCGGAGAAGTTTGATGTCAAATCGACACCAACCTTCTATGTGAACGGCAAGAAAATGGAAGACGATCGCGATATCGCGGGCTTCCGCAAGGCAATCGAGGCGGCAGCCTCTTCCTGAGCGATGGTTGTTTCCCGGATTTTACCGGGGAAAACCTGACAGGTTGAGACTTCCCCTTGCAGACGAATTAGGCTGAACCGGCCAAGAATCACTTTTTCCCATGGGGCATGGGCGCTTGTGAGGCCGGTTCAGGTCATTTAGTGAGGGGTGAGGTCGCCGATGAAGTTCTCTAAGCTGCGGCTGTCGGGCTTCAAATCATTTGTTGAGCCAACCGAGCTGGAAATCCGGCCCGGCCTGACCGGTGTTGTCGGGCCGAACGGCTGCGGCAAATCCAATCTGCTGGAAGCATTGCGCTGGGTGATGGGCGAAAGCTCGTACAAGAACATGCGTGGCTCCGGCATGGAGGACGTGATTTTCTCCGGTACGTCCAGCAGGCCCTCGCGCAACATGGCCGAGGTCATGCTGACGCTGGACAATGAAGACCATGACGCACCGCCGTCGTTCAACGCGTTTGACCAGTTGGAAATCTCGCGGCGTATCGAGCGCGATGCAGGCTCTGCCTATCGCATAAACGGCAAGGATGTGCGGGCCCGCGATGTGCAATTGCTGTTTGCCGATGCCTCGACAGGCTCGCGCTCGCCTGCGCTGGTGCGGCAAGGCCAGATCGGCGAGATCATTTCTTCGAAGCCGCAGGCACGCCGCCGTATTCTGGAAGAAGCCGCCGGCATCACCGGCCTGCACACACGGCGCCATGAAGCCGAACTCAAGCTGAAAGGCGCCGAGACCAATCTTGAAAGGCTGGAAGACGTACTGGCGCAACTTGAAAACCAATTGCAGAGCCTGAAACGCCAGGCCCGGCAAGCGGTGCGCTACAAGGAACTGTCATCCGAGATCAGACGGCTGGAGGCAACCGGCCTGTATCTGGCCTGGAAAGACGCCCGTGCCGCGGTCGAAGGTGAAAACACCAACCTGTCCCAATTGACGCGTGTACTTGGCGAGCAGACGCGCGCGGTTTCCGAAATGACACGCATGCGCGATCAGGCATCTGAAACCCTGCCGAAGCTGCGCGAAAACGAGGCGGTGCGCGCGGCGGTCCTGCAGCGCATAACGCTGGAACTGAAAGGTCTTGAACGCGAGGAAAAACAATCGCTCGAACGCCGTGCCGAAATAGAAGGCCGCATAGAACAGATCAACCGTGACCTGAGCCGCGAAAAAGAACTGCTTGGCGACACCGATGGGGTGATGAAGCGGCTGGCGGATGAACAGGACGTTCTTGAAGGTGCGGCTGCCAACGATGGTGAGGCCCGGGCCAGTGCTGCAAAAACCCTGCAGGCAGAAGCGGAAAAACTCGCCGAGGCACAGGCAAATGCCGATGAAGCCAATGGACGGTTGTCCGAGCTGGTCGCGCGCCACAATGCGATTGCGCGCCAGATCGGTGAACTTGAAGCGCGCATCGCCCGCGATGAAGCCGACCTTGCCAGAACCCGTGAAAAACATGCATCCATTGTCGCCGAGACCGGCGGGGATGATGCCACTGCGTCCCTGAGCGGTACAATAGACACAGCAATCGCTCATGCCGCATCTTCTGAAACCGCGGCCATCTCGGCAGAACAGACGCTGCAGACGGCCCGCACCACACAGGCCGAAGTCCATCAGGCCTATGACGAATCGAGACGCAAGTCTGAGAGCCTGACCACGGAAGTTCGCACGCTCACCAAACTGTTGCATGTGGCAGACGACGAACTGTGGCCGCCCCTGATCGATGCGTTGAAAGTGCAAGCCGGCTATGAAACCGCGCTGGGCGCAGCGCTTGGTGACGACATCGATGCCCCTGCCGATGAAGCAGCGCCTGTACACTGGCGTGCGCTGCCGTCACTGGACAGTGTGCCGCCGCTGCCGTCAGGCCTGAAGCGGTTGTCGGATGTGGTGAAGGCGCCTGCTGCCCTTGCCCGCCGGCTGCAGCTTGTGGCCGTTGTCGACAAGGCAGACGGAGCGAAACTCCAGTCCAGCCTGACCCCCGGCCAGCGTCTCGTTTCGATTGAAGGTGACCTGTGGCGCTGGGACGGTTACACCGCTGCTGCGGATGCGCCAACCGCTGCCGCCAAGCGATTGGCAGAACGCAACCGGCTTGGCGTACTTCAGGAAGAAAGCGCTACCGCATCGGCTGCAACCGAAGCAGTCAGGGCCCGGCTGGACGAGGCCCGCGAGAGTGTCAAGACGTCTGAACAGGCCGAACGCGCCGGGCGCCAGGCATGGCGCGAAGCAACCGCTGCCGTTGAGGTAGCCCGTAAAGCCTTGTCAGACCATGAGAAAGTGACCGGAGAGCAGTTGCGGCAAGCCTCGGTACTGGAAGAAACCGCCAAACGTATTGAAACCCAGATTGCAGAATCACGCACATCGCTCGAACAGGTTTCAGCCGAGAAATCCTCGCTTGCACCCACCGGCGGCGCGGAAGAGGAACTGCGGGCATTGCGTGGTGGCGTCGACACCCAGCGCGCAGCCTATACCGAAGCGCGAGCCACCCATGACGGACTGGAGCGCGAGGCCAAAACCCGTGCCGAGCGCCTGGCAGCTATTGGTCAGGAACGCAATCAGTGGACGGACCGCGCCAAGCGGGCCAGCGGGCAGATCGAAGAACTGGAAGGCCGCGCCACGTCATTGCGCAACGACCTTGCATCGCTTGCCGACCTGCCGGAACAGTTTGAAACCAAGCGCACCAAGCTGATGAATGCGTCAAGCGAGGCAGAAGCCGAACGCAAGACTGCTGCCGATCTTCTGGCCGAAGCTGAAAACAACCTGCGCACCCGCGATCAGGGCCTGCGCGAAGCAAGTGACGCGCATGGCAAGACCCGTGAAGAACACGCCCGTGTCGGCGCCCGCTCGGAAGCAGCAGAAGCCCGCGTGGAAGAAGCGACCCAGCGCATTACCGAGGCACTCGAATGCCAGCCTGAGGAGGTCAGCCAGCGTGCCGGGCTTGATCTTGAAAACATGCCGTCGAGCGAGGACACCGAGCGCAAGCTGTCGACACTGAAGGACCAGCGTGAGCGCCTTGGCGGGGTTAACCTGCGTGCCGAGGACGAAGCGGCTGAAATCTCCACCCAGGTCGAAACCATGATCACCGAGCGCGATGACCTGGTACAGGCCATCGCCAAGCTGCGTCACGGCATCTCAAGCCTGAACCGCGAAGGCCGCAGCCGGTTGCTGGAAGCCTTTGACCGGGTCAACGCCAATTTCGGCTCACTGTTTGAAACCCTGTTCGGCGGCGGTAAGGCGGAATTGAAGCTGGTCGAATCAGATGATCCGCTGGAAGCCGGCCTTGAGCTGATTGCCAACCCGCCCGGCAAAAAGCCGACAGTGCTGTCACTGCTGTCAGGTGGCGAGCAGGCCTTGACGGCGATGGCGCTGATTTTTGCCGTGTTCATGACCAATCCGTCGCCCATCTGTGTGCTGGACGAAGTGGATGCGCCGCTTGATGACCATAATGTCGAGCGTTTCTGCAATCTGCTTGACGCCATGCTGGAACGTACCGATACGCGGTTCCTGATCATTACCCACCATGGCCTGACAATGGCGCGCATGAACCGGCTGTTTGGTGTTACCATGATGGAACGCGGTGTCAGTCAGCTGGTATCGGTTGACCTTGAAACCGCAGAAAGCCTTCGCGAGGCAAGCTGAGCCTGACATTGCGCTTTTATGCCGGTAAACCGGTTTCACGGCGACGCGCACCAAAGGCGAATTGCCGCACACCGTAACATCATGAAAAAGTCATTTACTATCAAATGCTTAAATGCCATATACCGAACTTGACACCAGATAGGCCGGAACCTATTATCCGGCCCGGTTTTAGGGGTTTTGTGATCCTGAAACTGCCTCAATACCTTCAGGAGCAGGTGCATGGGCGGCGATCGTAAGAAATTATCGCCCGAGCGACTTGAGAAACTTGGAGACCGTCTGAAAAAAGCGCAAGTCTCGGTAGACGAGCGCAACAGGCCCAGGCAACGGCAATCCAACGCACTTGGATTTGCCTTTCGGATTACCACGGAGCTGGTTGCAGCAGTGGTTGTCGGAGTTGCGATCGGGTGGGGTCTCGACAAATGGCTGGACAGCAAGCCGTGGTTTCTTATCGTGTTCTTCTTTCTGGGTGTTGCTGCCGGCGTCATGAACGTCTATAGGATCACGCAATCCACTGGTGGTGACGGGGATGTTCCAAAATCCAAGCTGCCATCGGTAATCGACGACGACGATGATTGATGTATTGGCCCGGCAATTGAGGCTGACTGCATCAATAAGGTCAACAGGTTGAAAAGGGGCTGGATGCGTGGCCAGTACTACTTCACAGGGCAGCGAAGGCGGGCTGGCGCTCGACCCGATGCACCAGTTCGAGATCACCCGTATCATCCCGATCAAGTTCGGCGGTATTGATGCGTCCTTTACCAATTCAAGCCTGTGGATGGTGCTGACGGTCATTGCGGTATCGGCACTGCTTCTGCTGGGCAGCAAGCGGATTGTGCCAAGCCGACTGCAATCGGTTAGCGAGATGATCTATGAATTCATCTCCAACATGGTCCGTGACACAATGGGCGACGAGGGCCGCAAGTTCTTTCCGTTTATCCTGACGCTGTTCTGCTTCATCCTTGGCGCCAACATGCTCGGCCTGTTCACTTTGCCGGTCGTACTGCATCCGTTCACTGTCACCAGCCATATCATTGTGACGTTTGCACTTGCAGCCATGGTCTGGCTCGGTGCGACCGTTTATGGCTTCTACAAAAACGGTCTTGGCTATCTGAAATTGTTTGCACCATCCGGCACCCCGGCGGTGATGCTGCCTTTGCTGGTGCCGATTGAGATCATTTCTTACCTGTCACGCCCTGTCAGCCTGTCTGTACGTCTGTTTGCCAACATGATGGCAGGCCATACCATGCTGAAAGTGTTTGCCGCGTTTGTCGTGGCCCTGGGATGGGCAGGTATTGTTCCACTGGCCGTGATGGTCGGCTTCACCGGACTTGAGTTCCTCGTGGCATTCCTGCAGGCATTCATCTTCGCCATCCTGTCGTGCATGTACCTCAACGATGCAATGCACCCAAGCCACTGAGTTATTTTTTCTAACCTTTCAACTACATCACTCAAACGGGAGTTTTCTAAAATGGAACCTGAAGCAGCAAAACTGATCGGCGCAGGTATCGCCGCTGTTGCAATGGCCGGTGCCGGTGTCGGCATTGGTAACATCTTCGGCAGCTATCTGCAGGGTGCACTTCGCAACCCGGCTGCTGCTGACAGCCAGCGCACCAACCTGTTCATTGGCTTCGCGCTTGCAGAAGCAACCGGCCTGTTCGGCCTGCTGATCAGCTTCATCCTGCTGTTCGGCGTCTAATCAATCGTCATTGATCTCGCCGGATTGCGGGTTTCCCGCACCGGCGGATTTTTGCGATTGAGACTGGCAAATCCACCTGCCGCCCCTGTTGGCGGTCAGACAGGAGACCGGCATTATGCCGCAACTTATTGCAGCAGATTTTCTGCCACAGCTTATCTGGCTGGCGATCACATTTGGTGCGCTGTACTTCATCATTTCACGCTTCGCGATCCCCAAGATCGGCAGCGCTATTGAACAGCGTCACGGCCGCATCGCCGCTGATGTCGCCGAAGCCTCGCGGCTCAAGCAAGATACAGAAAAAGCCATCGAAACCTATGAGGCGGCACTTGCGGAAGCGCGTGCCAATGCCCACGCCATTGTGAGCGAAAACCGTGCTCAGATGACCGCTGAAATCAACAAGGAAGCCGCCGCACTTGACGAGCGCTTGTCGAAGAAGCTGGCGGAGGCGGAGGTTTCGATTGCCAAGACACGTGATGCTGCCATGGCACAGGTCTCTGGCATTGCCCAGGATACCACGGAAGCAATCGTAACCGAGCTTCTCGGCAAAAAGCCGACAAAAGCGGCAATTTCGTCGGCGGTGTCATCCGCTGCCAAGGGTTAGGGTGTAGCCATGTTAAGTCAACCTGATTTCTGGGTCGGTGTTTCCTTTGTCCTGTTTCTTGTCCTGCTGGTCTATCTGAAAGTACCGGGCATGGTTGCCAAGGCGCTGGACCAACGGGCTGATGCTATCCAGCATGAACTCGATGAGGCCAAGCGTTTGCGCGAAGAAGCACAAGCCGTTCTAGCTGACTACGAGCGCAAGAAGATAGAAGCCGAAGCCGACGCTGAAAAGATCATTGCGCAGGCCAAGCGCGAAGCTGAAATCTATGGCGAGGAAGCACGCACCAAGATGCAGGAACAGATCGAGCGCCGCAGCCGTCTGGCCGAGCAGAAGATCGCTATGGCAGAAGTAGCAGCCGTCAAGGATGTACGCGCTGCAGCGGCTGATCTTGCCGTTGAGGCCGCAAGCCGGGTGCTCGGGGCCGAAGTCAAAGGCGCTACGGCATCGAACCTTATCGACGAGTCCATTTCAGCGGTTCGCAAGCAGCTTAATTAGACCACTGTCCAACAGGTCTGCCAGCATCGAATAGTCGAGCCCCCGGCCCTTTTCCAAGTGATTGAGCCTTTCCGGCTTAAATACAATCGTTTGATGGCACCAAATCAGTTCACTCGGCTAGGCGAAAAGCGAAGCGCGATGTGGGGCATCGGGCAAGCTTTTCAACAACGCCGATGGACTGATTTGGTCCACCGAAGGCCAGTTTTTTACGCCCGCTGGACCGCGTTACGGCTCCCTTGTGGTCATCCAGACCACGGTGGGAACCGTGCCTAGCCAGCGGGCGTAAAAAACTGGTCAAATGATTGTATTTAAGCCGGAAAGGCTCAAGGGTTTGTTTTATACTGAACGGCAAATCATGCCGTCTGCGACCAGAGTGAAACTTGACAACACTGCCTGTGACCTCCCATGTACGCCAACATAATGTCTCTGCTTTGAAACGGAACCAGTGGCCATGACCAACCAGCTTCCCGACCTTAAGGTTTACCTCGCAGCGCCTCGCGGCTTTTGTGCCGGCGTGGTGCGCGCCATCGACATCGTCGAACGCGCGCTGGAACTGCATGGCAAGCCCGTCTATGTGCGCCATGAGATCGTTCACAACAAATACGTCGTGGAAGATCTGAAACAGAAAGGCGCCATTTTCGTCGAGGAACTGGACGAAGTGCCCGATGGCGACCGCCCGGTGATCTTTTCTGCCCACGGCGTGCCGAAGTCAGTGCCGGAAGCCGCCAAGACGCGCAACATGTTCTATCTCGATGCAACCTGCCCGCTGGTCTCCAAGGTTCACATGGAGGCGTCACGCCACTTCCAGGACGGTTATGAGATCGTGCTGATTGGCCATGCCGGTCACCCGGAAGTCATCGGCACCATGGGACAACTGCCGGACGGTGCCATCACACTGGTGGAAGACGAAGCAGACGTTGCAGCGTTCACCCCGAAAGATGCCGACAAGCTGGCCTATATCACCCAGACCACACTGTCGGTCGACGATACCCGCGGTATCATTGAGGCTCTGGAGAAAAAATTCCCGAGCATTCACGGACCGCACAAGGAAGACATCTGTTACGCCACAACCAATCGCCAGGAATCAGTCAAATCGATTGCAGACAAATGCGACATGGTTTTAGTGGTTGGCGCACCAAACAGCTCCAACTCACAGCGCCTGGTTGAGGTTGCCAAGACCGCCGGATGCGGTCGGTCGATGCTGGTACAGCGTGCCTCGGAAATCGACTGGTCGGTCATGGACGGCATCAAGACACTGGGCATTACTGCAGGCGCTTCTGCGCCGGAAGTGCTGGTCAACGAGGTTGTCGACGCGTTCCGCGAGCGGTTCAATGTAAACGTTGAAACCGTCAAGACCAAGGATGAGAACGTCGAGTTCAAACTGCCGCGGCAACTGCGCCGCGAAGGTGAGCCGGGCGCGCCTGTGCGCGCTGCGTCGTGAACCTAGAGCAACATGGGTTCACTTGAACCCATAAAGTTGCTCTAACACTTTGAAAGCGACTAGTTTTATGCTTTTTGACTGATTCAATCAAAAAACATACTGATCTAGCAAGACAAGGCCTGAGCCCACTTGACTGACGTCACCATTTATACTGACGGGGCCTGTTCGGGAAACCCCGGACCGGGCGGCTGGGGCGCCATTCTTTTGCATGGCGAGGCCCGTAAAGAATTGTCGGGTGGAGAAACTGAAACCACCAATAACCGTATGGAATTGCAGGCAGCCATAGAGGCGCTGAACGCGTTGA
The DNA here is from genome assembly GCA_963759095.1 of uncultured Alphaproteobacteria bacterium. Classification (GTDB taxonomy): domain Bacteria; phylum Pseudomonadota; class Alphaproteobacteria; order Rhizobiales; family Aestuariivirgaceae; genus Anderseniella. The sequence goes on from CAVWYF010000028.1 coordinate 171,791, forward strand.
AACGGCCGTGCAAGGTCGCATTGTACACAGACTCGGTTTATGTCCGCGACGGAATTACCAAGTGGATCAAGGGCTGGCAGCGCAACGGCTGGCGCACAGCGGCAAAAAAACCGGTCAAGAACGCAGAACTGTGGCAGGCCCTGCAGGCTGCTCTGCAACCGCACGACATCGACTGGCACTGGGTGAAAGGCCATGCGGGCCACCCGGAAAACGAACGCGCCGACGAACTGGCGCGCACTGGAATGGCCCCGTACAAATCAAGATAAAACCCGCAGCGGGTATAAGCCGGCGCGGGTTTTTGATACTGCTTGCGAAATGCAGGTGGTTTTACAGTGCAGCGAGAATTTTTTCTGCACTTGAAGCTTCAGCCGAACTGGCCACTTCTTCCAGGTTCAGCACCTTGACGACGCCGTCGTCGACCAGCATGGCGTAGCGCTGTGACCGAATACCCAGCCCGAAACCGGATGCGTCCAGCTCCAGGCCGATTGCCTTGGTAAAGTCCGCGCTGCCGTCAGCCAGGAAGGTCACCACATCCTTGGCACCCGACTGATCTGCCCAGGCATTCAGCACGAACACATCGTTTACCGACACGCAGGCGATGGTATCGACACCCTTAGCCTTCAGGTCGGCAGCATGGGTGACAAAGCCCGGCAGGTGCTTCATGTGGCAGGTGGGTGTGAAAGCGCCCGGCACGGCAAACAGGACAACCTTGCGACCGTCAAACACATCTGACGTGGTCATTTGGGTAGGTCCTTCAGCAGTCATTGTCGTGAAAGTTGCTTCAGGCAGTTTATCGCCAACAGAAATGCTCATGGGTCACTCACTTGATTGAAGGGAATTGGAAAGGACAAGGTCTACTGCAGCACACCTTCATGGACAAGGCCCGTGTCGCCGTCTGCGATGGTCAGCCGGACGGGTTTTCCGGCCAGTGGAACTGCATCGCCGTAACTGTCTACTGCAATCCGCCATGTGCCGGTGTCGCCTGACCGGCTGACCAGTTCAGGTTTGCGAAAATAGGCATTGCCGGCTGCCTCGACAAAAATGTCTGCGTTTTCGGGTGATTGGATACCTTTCAGGGATACCTCCAGAGCAATTTTGCCATCAACATCAACCTGCTTAAGCAATGTAACTGCGAGCCTGTCCGCATCGGCTTCGACCGGCACGGCTGCACGCGCGACCCTGAGGCGGAACTTGTCGGAAGCCGACACTGTTTCTGCATCAATGTTGACCTGCACCTGCGCCTGTACGGGTACGCAAATGTCGTTGCACACGGCATAGAATATTTTCAGGTCCAGCCTGGCGGGCCTGGACGGATCTTCCGGCTTCACATCGACCGGGAAAACCACTTCCGTCTTGTAGCCGATGCCTTCACCGTTTTCGTCCGTGAAACGATGTGGCAAGGGCATCATTACTCTGGTTGTTGCAACATTTTCTGATCCAGACCAATCAAAACTCGGTGGAACCCCGCCATCACCGGGCACCCGCCAATAGGTTTTCCAGCCCTTTTGCATCGTGATGTAAACACCACTGTGCCAGACGCCGGACTGCTCGCCGGCATTCATCAGCCGCAGAGAGGTGTAGGGCGAGGAAAACTCCCGTGTTGGCGTATCGCCGGCATTTGCCAGTGTAGATACTGAAACAAGAGCCGCGCCGAGCAGCGTTATCACGGTGATATTGCGAACTGTTTTCATGGCACCTATCTAGCAGCAAATTCAGTATAGCTTCCATTAAACCGCTATCAAATTAATGCGAGTACCAACGCATGGACATTTGCCCGAAGCTCATTGCAGGTGCTATTCTGTACCTTAGTGTACAGCCTTAGGGTCAGGACCCATTAATCTTATGCCATTCTGTTTGAAAGAAAACATTCGAATGATGTTGAAAAAGCGCAAGATAAGGCTTTGTGCCTTTTCGAGCATTTTTCGACTTCAGGCGAGTGTTTTCTTTCAAACCCGAAGGGCGGGGTCTATTTTGCCCCTGACATCGTTGAAAAGTCTTGAAAACCGGACGGTTTCCTTCGACCTTTCGCCTTGTCAAAGGCAAAATATCCTCCCGCAGAATGGATAAGATTAATGGGTCCTGACCCTGGAAATATACACGGATGACTGAGCAATATCTCGACGGAAAGATGTTGATTGCAATGCCCGGCATCGGAGATGACCGATTTGAGCGGGCAGTCATATTCGTGTGTGCCCATTCCAAGGATGGTGCCATGGGGCTGGTGGTCAATCACGAGGTCGACAGCCTGTCCTTCGGCGGGCTTCTGGAGCGCCTTGACCTGGTTGACGATGACAACGCAATTCGCCTGCCGGAAAGCATCGCTTCAACACGCGTGCTGCAAGGTGGACCGGTCGAAACAAGCCGTGGTTTTGTGCTGCACTCAAGAGATTATTTCAGCGCTGAAAGCACGTTGGGTGTCGACAGCAATATCGGATTGACGGCAACACTTGATGTATTGCGGGCCATTGCGCGTGGCGAAGGGCCGCGCAAATCGCTTCTGGCACTGGGCTATACGGGTTGGGGACCGGGACAACTGGAGAGCGAAATCCGTCAAAACGGATGGCTGCATTGTGAAGCCGATGAAGGATTGCTGTTCGACACAGACCTGGACACAAAATACCAGTCAGCCCTCGCCCGCATCGGGGTCAGTGAAGCCATGTTGTCAGGCGGTCATTTCGGCAATGCCTGACAGGTTTGCACATTCATAGCGTTGCCATGACCTAGGCGGCATTGGTCCCCTTGGCCTTTTTTGCCACGCTGCGTTTTTTTCTGGCCGCAGCCTTTTTCGCAGGCCGCTTTCTTGCCGTCCTGGTTTTCTTGGGCTTGCCCTGCACCTGAGGCCGGCACGGTCGGTCTTTTTCCACCGTGTCATGGCCAGCGTCGGCGGCACCATTTGTTGTTTTACTTGCTGCCTGTTTTTCAACAGCCTGGGTCTCCGATTTTTCAAGTGTCTTTTGACCTGCGCGGTGCGCTTCCCGCTGTTTGTCAGCGACCGGTTCCGGTTTCGCTGGGACCACCGGTTCACCGACTGAAGGCTTCGACACTTTCACAGGCTCTTTTGCCGGCGCAGACGGTGGACTTGCCACCGGTTTTGGCGCAGACGGTGGTTCTGCAGCCGGTTTTAGTGCCGGCGCGGGTTCCGTTTTTGGCGATGGTTTCAATTCTGCTACAGGTTCCGGCGCAGGTGCGGGGCCGGGTTTCGGTATCGGGTTGACCTTTGCTGCAGGCCTTTTGGGTGCGAAAGGTGCCAAAGGCGGGATTGGCCTTAAGGCTGCCGGTGTCTCGGTGATACCTGCCAGCGCATCCTTGACCTGCCGTGACACCGTTTCCAGATCAACTTCTGTCGTTTCATGTCCGCGTTCCGGATACTCAATCGGCGATGGCTCTTCGTCTGTTGCCTCTTCTGATGAAGCAAACTCGGGCTCTTGCGGTCCCTCGATTGCCTGTTGCGCGTAAGCTGAATTTGCAACCCGAGGAGCCCAGGGTGCGGGGTAGAAGTCATATGGCGACCATGGCGCCAGGGTTTCCACTTCAGGCTCAAGTTCCGGCTCCACGGCAATCGATGCAGGCGGCACAACCGGCTGCCTGCGCGTCAAACGGTTCCACAGGGATGCTATGCCGGACTGGCTGGACGATATACCACGCGACGGCGCACCAAGAGCTTCAAGCACCTGCTGAGCATCGATTGGTTCGCCGATCAGAAAACCCTGCGCCAGGTCGCATTCCAGTGTGAGCAGATGATTCAGCTGATCCTGTGTTTCAACACCTTCTGCCACCACCTGCAGTCCGAGGTCATGGGCCAGCAGAATAATGGCGTCCAGGATCACCGATCCTCGATCCGTTTCAAGGCCGGCCTGCAGGAAAGACCGATCCACCTTGAGAGTGTCGAACGGCAAGCGTCTCAAATAGGACAGTGACGAGTAACCGGTTCCAAAATCATCGCATGAAAGCCCGATGCCCAACGCTTTCAGCCGGTCGAGCATCTGCAGGGACAATTCCGGATTTTCCATCACCATGGTCTCGGTGACTTCCAGCTTCAATGTGCCCGGCGCAAGTTCCTCGCGGGACAATACGGTACGCGCCAGATGCAGCAGGCGCGGTCCGGTCAACTGAGAAGACGACACATTGACTGAAACGAAGACCGGCTGCGCCGGCGTAAACATCCGCTGCCATACGCCAAGCTGGCGGGCTGATTCAGACAACACGAAAGCCCCGATTTCTCCGATCAATCCGCAGCGTTCCGCCAACGGCAGGAAACTGGCGGGTTCAAGAATTTCGCCATCGGCTTTGCGCAAACGAACCAGCGCTTCAAACCCCGCCAGTTGGCGGTCGGACAACCGCATGATCGGTTGATACAGAAGTTCAAAGCGCCGTTCCCGCATCGCTTCCTGCAGATCTTCGATACTGAGGGCGGTAGAGGTCGTCTCCTGCAACATGCCGGGCTTGTAAAAAGCCACCTTGTCCTTGCCGCGCGTCTTTGCGTCAAACAATGCAGTGTCGGCACATCTGTGCAGAACGTCTGCACTTTCCATTTCCGGATCCCAATGGGCAACACCGACGCAACAGGTCAGATAAATCTCGTTCGGCGGCACCCTCACCGGCTGGGCAACAGCATGGCGGACCTGATCCACGAAAATAATCGCCGATTCCATTGCGTCCTGGTCAGCGGACGTCTCATGAATAATCGCAAACTGATCGCCGGGCATTCGGGCAAGACTGCTTGTTTCCGGCAACAGCTTTTCAATACGCCGGGCAATGGTCTTCAGGAGGCTGTCGCCAATTTCCTGGCCAAGCCGGTCATTGACCACGTTGAAGCGGTCAATATCGACAATCACGATATTGAGTTGCAGGTCATCATTGGCGATTGCCCGTTTGGTGGCCTGTGACAGGCGATCGAGATAGAGTGCGTAGTTAGGCAAGCCTGTAACCACATCGAAGATAGCATCGGACAACAGTCGATTTTGCGAATTGCGCTGCTGCGATGCATCACTCAACACGCCCGTCAGGCGCAAACCGGTCTCCGAGCCGTTCGGCAGAGAACTGCCTTTCAGTGTGTACCAGCGATACCGGCCATCGGCATGGCGCACGCGCAACTGCTGTTCAAAATGCTGGTTGCCACGCAGTTTCGCCACTTCCAGAGCGGCAAAATAAGCGTTGTGATCGTTGGGATGAACCAATGTCAACCAGGACTTCGGATCGGTGTTGTCCAGGCTGCCTTCCTCGTATCCCAGCACCTTTTCCAGCTCGGTGCCGACAAAAAACGAATTGTCACCCGGCTCATAATCCCAGACAACCTGGGACGCACTGGCCAGTGCAAGCGCGTTGCGTTCAGCTTCCAGTGTGTCCTGTTCCGGGTTCAGTGCACTGGAGAACGCGAAATAGGCCAGAACGAATGCAAGCGCCACCAGGACCAGCGCCAGTCCTCCAACCAGAACCGGAGAGGCAAGTTCACTGGGTGGCCGCACGATTGCAATAAAACTGGCAGCAGCTGTCCACAACCCCAGAAGAATCCAGACCATGCTGGATGACTTTGCCCGCACACCACCGCGATAGGCCAGGAGTGCAGAGGCCACAAGCACGGTGACCACCCCCAATGCGAAGCCAATCCGTACGATCTGTTTCACCAATACCGGTTCAATGAATGCATAGGCGGCAAGTGCAACGCCCGCCCCACCTGCAAAAATCAGCAATCCGCTCAAGGTTGGCAGTTGCCGGCGGGTACGCATGATGGTGACACCCATGAACATCACCCCGGCCGTCATTAACGCCTCAATGATGGCACTGAGCACTTCATGCCGGGGTACCAGCACCGGCAGAATGGAATTCAATGCGGCTTCAAGCTGGCCGGTCTCCAATGTGATAAAGCCAACAGCAGGTACGGCGAAAATCATCGACAGAGGAAACACAATCTGCGGCGAAAGCAGCACCAGACAGGTAATTACCACCACCGCCAGCATCGCCATTCCCAATACGATGCCGCGATACAGTGCCTGCCGATAGGCATTGTGATCAAACGCCGAACGCTGCCACAGCCTGACGCCTGAAACTCCGACCTCTGACAGTTCCAGGGCGACCGTAAGACTTGTGTTCGGTGGCACGGTAAACGCAAATGCATCGCGGTCAGGTATGTTCAACCGGCGCAGCGTTACACTTCGAGAAGACGATGCAGCCGAAATGCGGCTGCTGGAATATGACGGCGAAACAATTCCGGACCCGGGAAACGATTGCCTTGCCGCATCGATTACCAATTCCCTTTCAATTGCCGAGGGGTTGGCAGTTGTAAAGATGGCCCAGCGGTATTGCGGGCCAGCGCCTGTTGCCCGCAAGTTCATGCTTTCGCTTTGGCCGGCGCTGTTTGCAGGCAGCTTGACCACGACCTGCCTGTTGTCGCTTTGAACAGCGCCCAGAAACGGAACAACGTCGATATGGCTGGCCGAGAAATCGGCGCGCACGACCTTGCCGGAGTCCTGAGCCAAAACGCCAGCCGTATTCACGATCAACGCCATGCAGAAGCCGACCCATGCTACAACCGTTAAGCGCCAAAATGGCATCGCAACTCTTTCTTTAACTTACCCTCGGTAAATACATCTTAGCCTGACTATCGTCGAAGACCAAAGCCTGCTGACGACAATCGCGTTCAATATCCACTGAAATGGCTGCTGCCTCAAAGGCATATGCAACACCCTCAATCACCCGGGCGGATCTGCATCCAGCAATGCAAACAACAGGTGATCCTGCCATCGGCCATTGATCTTCAGATATTTGCGGGCATAGCCTTCCTGCGAAAAGCCACATCGCAACAACAATTTTCTCGAAGCCTCGTTGACCGGCAGGCAGGCCGCTTCTATCCGGTGCAGCCGCAAACTGTCAAAGGAGAAGGATATGGCTGCGTTCACCGCTGCAGACATGTAACCCTGGTTTGCATATGACTGACCAACCCAATACCCCAAAGAACAGGTTTGTGCCACGCCGCGGCGCACGTTGGAGATGGTCAGCCCACCGACCAGCTTGCCGGATTGCCGGCAGAATACGAAAAACGCATAAGCATAATCGTCTCGCATATCCTTGTTGTACAGGCGAATGCGGTGGCGATAGGACGATTTGGTCAGATCATCGCGAGGCCAGGTTGGTTCCCATGGCTCCAGAAATGCCCTGCTGGACGATCTCAGTTGCGCCCATTGGGCATAATCAGCCCCTATGGCAGGGCGCAATATGACCCTTTCGGTCTGAATGACCGGGTCATTGTCCAGATATGCGTAGGTTCTCAAGAATGACATTTTGACTGTAGTATTCGATGGTCGTCCACGTGCTGATGGTTCAGGCAAATCTTGCCGCAAGTTCATCGCCTTGTGCAAGCAGTGATGTATCCCCAACCGCTGCGCGTGACAGACTTGTCCCGCTGAATGTAGCGCTTGCCAGGCGTTTCACATCATCGGTGGTCACCGCATCGACCTTGGCAAGAATGTCGGCAACGTCGGGCACCTTGCCATAGGCAAGGAACTGGCGCGCAATCTGGTCTGCCCGCGAGGACGGGCTTTCCAGGCTCATCACCAGCGAGGCCTTGAGCTGTGCCCGGGCGCGATCAAGTTCGGCTTGCTCTATGTCCTGCGTGCTTGCCAGCAGCACGTCTGTTGCCACCTTGCAAAACTCGGCCGCCGTATCCGGCGCCGTGCCCGCATAAACCTGCATGAGACCGGTATCGGCAAAGGCGGACACGTGGGCAAACGTTGAATAGCAAAGACCACGGCGCTCGCGGACCTCCTGAAACAACCGCGATGACATGCCGCCGCCCAGAATGCTGGCCAACAGATGAATACCGTAGACATCATCGTCATAATAACCCGGTGTTGAAAACGCCATGACCTGATGCACCTGATCAAGCGGCCGTTTGCGCGCCGCATCCCCGCCTGAATAGTCCGGCGTGGTGCGGCTGGTGCCTTCACCATGCTCAATGCCTGACAAACGTTCGTGTGCTGCTTCAACCAGTGCATCATGATCAATGCGGCCTGCTGCCGACAGCACCATGCGCGATCCCGTATAATGTTTGGCGCGATAGGCGGCGAGATTGTCCGCACTGAACTTCTTGACCGTTGCCGGTGTGCCGAGAATATCACGCCCAAGCGAATGGTCCGGCCATGCCAGGTTCTGGACCAGATCGAAAACCAGATCATCGGGGGTATCCTGTGCAGCAGCTATTTCCTGCAGAATAACGCCCTTTTCCAGCGCCAGGTCATCGGCAGCAAACACCGGATTCATGACAATGTCCGAGATCACGTCCAATGCAAGCTGCCAGTCATTGCGCAACACACGGGCATAATAGGCAGTGGTCTCCATGGACGTCGACGCGTTCATGTCACCACCTGCCGCTTCTATTTCGGCCGCAATCTCAAATGCAGAGCGGTTTTTGGTGCCCTTGAACGCCATGTGTTCCAGCAGATGAGCCAATCCGTTCTCATTGTCCGCCTCGTCGCGAGCACCTGCCCTGGTCCACACGCCAAGCGAAACGGTTTCAACATGCGCCATGTTGTGGGAGACAATGGTCAGTCCGTTTTCCAGTGTGGTGGTGCGTGCTCTCATCAAATTTTACCCACTTGTGTGCGCTCGAGGATGAACTGCTTCACCGCCGGCAGGTCGTTGGCCAGTACTTCGAACCGTTCCGGGCGGTGCATCAGATCGCCCAGTCTTTGCGGCAGGGCCGGACGCACGCCACTGGCTGCCTCGACAGCGTCCGGGAACTTTGCCGGATGCGCCGTTGCTAACGTAACCATCGGTACGTCCTGTCTGGCCCGGGTGCGGGCCACGCCATACCCCACCGCGGTGTGCGGGTCGAGCAGTTCACCGGTTTCCGCCAATGTTGTGCGAATGATGTCTGCGGTTTCTGCTTCACTGGTTCGGCCGGAAGCAAAGCCGGAAGAGATGTAATCGCGCATGTCTTCACTCAGGGTGAAACTGCCGGATTGCTTCAATCCGGCCATCAGGGTTGAGAGGTGGTCTGCATCCTTGCCGCAGGCTTCGAACAACAGGCGTTCAAAATTGCTGGATACCTGAATGTCCATGGACGGGCTCTGCGTTGCCTTAACACCCAGCACTTCGTATCGGCCGGTTTCCATAGTGCGGTGCAAGATGTCGTTGACGTTGGTTGCAACCACCAGATCGCCCACCGGCAATCCCATATGGCGTGCCACCTGGCCTGCAAAAATGTCACCGAAATTGCCGGTCGGCACGCAGAAATCCACCTTGCGGTCAGGCGCACCCAGCGCAAGCGCGGTAGTGAAATAGTACACCGTCTGCGCCATGATGCGCGCCCAGTTGATTGAGTTGACACCAGACAACAAGACGCTGTCACGGAAACCCTCATCCGCAAACATGGCTTTGACGTGCGCCTGGCAGTCATCGAAATTGCCTTCCAGCGCGATGTTGTGAATGTTCGGCTTATCCACCGTCGTCATCTGGCGGCGCTGCACATCACTAACGAGACCGTGCGGATGCAGGATAAATACATCCGTGCGGGCCGACGCTGCGAATGCGTCTATGGCGGCACCGCCGGTATCACCGGACGTCGCACCGACAATGGTGGCGCGCCTGCCTGCACGGTCCAGCGCATGATCCATCAGCCGCGCCAGAAGCTGCATGGCGACATCCTTGAACGCCAGCGTGGGACCGTGGAACAGTTCCATCAGCCAGTGGTTTGCGTCCAGTTGTTTCAGCGGCACCACTGCCTTGTGGGCAAACGTCGCATACGCCTCATCAATCATCCGGCGCAATTTCGCATCTTCAATTTCGCTGCCGGTAAACAGCTTGATGACGGCAAAGGCGACTTCCGCATAATTCCTGCCGCGCAACGCCGTCAACTCGGCATGGGTCAGCTGTGGCCAGGTTTCGGGCACATAGAGGCCACCGTCGGACGCCAGGCCGGCCAGCAGTACATCGGTGAAGCCAAGTGCAGGCGCTTGCCCGCGGGTCGAAATATACTTCATCTTTGTTGTCACTTGTTCGCGTTACGCTTTATCTGAATCATGCTCTAGCCGGCGTTTGCGGACGAACAGCCAGCTCATCACTGCCAGCACTAGAGCCAATGCATACCATGTGAAAGCGTATTGCAGGTGATTGTTGGGTAATTCAACCTTCAAATCCTCAGGGTCGGGCCATGTGCCTGTTCCAGGTTCGCCGCCCGGCTCCAGCTGGACAAACATGGCCGAAGTAATCGGTTCCGGTCCTTGATATCCATCCAGCAGATTGTTGGGCATTGACGCAGAGATTCCAACCAGATCGTACCAGTACCAGATACCGCGTTCGGTATCTGCCTCAGGCGAGAACATGTTTCGATCAGACGCCCGGTTGCGGGTGACACCGGTGATGGTGAGCTCACCTTCAGGCTTGCGGGTATCGCCTGCAATCGGCACTTTCAGCATGCGTTGATCGATGAAACCGCGATCCACAAACACGATGAATCCTGACTTGACGATAAAAGGTGTGATCACCTGGAAACCCGGCCTCTTGCCACGTGCGCGATAGACATATCGCGAGGCATCGTGGCGGTATTTGCCGTTCAGGCGAACCCGCAGGAAGTCCACATCATAGCCGTGCTCCATGCCGGCTTCGATATCGTATACGGTCACCGGGTTGCCGGTCAGGGATGAGTTGCGTTTTTCAATCAGGTCCAGCTTCCACTGCAGGCGCAGCACCTGCCACGAGCCCAGTCCGACCAGCAGCAAAATGCCGACAAGAGCCGCAGCAACAATCGGCCAGCTGCGGTGCGCAGGATTTGAGGGTGGTGTTGTCACTTGTCTTCCAGCCTGCCTTCGCGGGCACTGGTGAGGTATTGCTGATTGAGAAAAATGCCCTTGACCGGCCGTAACAGCAGGAGCGGCAAGCCAACCGCCAGCGGCAGGGCCACCAGTGCATGCACCCACCAGACCGGTTGCCAGTTCAACTCAACGAACAGCACACCGCCCATGGCAAGCGTGCCGCACAACAGCATGATGAACCAGGCGGCGCCGTCGCCGCTGTCGGAAAAGGAAAAATCAAGATCACAGTGATCGCACTTGTCGGGGATCGTCAGATAGCCCTTGAACAGACGCCCCTGGCCACAGCGCGGACACAACCCCTTTATGCCGTTGCTGACCGGCGATTGCGGCGGGTAGTAGGGTTGCTGGTTCATCCAGGAAGCGGCCTTTATACTTCTCTATACAAAAGACCGCATGCGAGGACTTTTTGCGCCCCTCATGCGGTCCATTGATCAGATGATCAGGCGTAAAAGCCCTGATCAATGCGCTATTGTTGCGCCCACACTGCCCCACACATAAATGCAGGCGAACAGGAACAGCCAGACCACGTCCACAAAGTGCCAATACCAGGCTGCCGCTTCAAAGCCGAAATGTTGCTCCGGCGTAAAGTGACCAGCCAGAGCCCGAAACAGGCAGACAATCAGGAAGATGGTACCAACCAGCACGTGGAAACCGTGGAAGCCGGTCGCCATGAAGAAGGTCGACGAATAAATGTTGCCGCCATTGTCAGCCTGGAAGGCAAAAGCTGCATGACCATATTCGTAAGCCTGAACACAGGTAAACAACGCACCCAGGGCGACTGTGCAGATCAAGCCCCATTTGAGGCCGTCACGGTCATTGTTGATGAGTGCATGATGCGCCCAGGTCACAGTGGTACCTGACAACAGCAGAATCAGTGTGTTGAGCAGCGGCAGGTGCCAGGGATCAAACACTTCCATGCCGGCAGGCGGCCATACGCCTTGGGTCAGTTCAACGCGGGTCGCCTGTATGGCGGAATCCGTATACAGCGAGGCTTCGAAGAATGCCCAGAACCAGGCCACGAAAAACATGATTTCAGATGCGATGAACATCAACATGCCATAGCGCAGATGAAGCTGCACGACAGGTGTGTGATCACCCTTGTGGCTTTCAATCACAACATCACGCCACCACATGAACATGGTGTAGAAAACAATGGCAAAACCCAGCAACGCGCCTGCCGAGACACTCCAGGTCTGGCCGTTGTGCATCCAGTAGATCGACCCGATCGCGAGGATCAGTGCGCCAATGGACCCGACAACCGGCCATGGGCTGGGGTCAACCAGATGATAGTCGTGATTTTTAGCGTGGCTGTCTGCCATTGCCCTTTTCTCCCGCTCAAGCTGTCCGGCCAGTTTGCATACTGGCATCGGACAAAGTCAATTAATTCACCGTGTTGTCACTTTGAGGACGTGAGGTCGATGAGGTTTTCACCGGCTCCTCGTCCACCGCATAAAATGTATATGAAAGCGTAATCGTCTTAACCGATTTCATGTCCGGATCATTGACGATATCCGGGTCCACAAAATAACTTACCGGCATGTCAATCGACTGACCCGGCTGCAAAGTCTGTTCGGTAAAGCAGAAGCATTCAATCTTCGAAAAGTACACGCCCGCTCCGACCGGCGTCACATTGAAGGTCGCCGTGCCGGTAACCGGCCGGTGACCGGTGTTCACCGCCTTGTAGAAAGCCAGCGTCTGTTCGCCGATGCGAATGGTCTGGCTGTGCTGGCTGGGGACAAAGTTCCAGCTGAGCGATGCATTGACATTGGCATCGAAGGCAACGGTGATTTTCTGATCAAGCACTGTTTCAGGCGATGCATCGGCACGCTGCGTGGTGCCGCCGAAACCGGTGATCTGGCAGAAAATCTGGTATAGCGGAACTGCCGCATAGGCCACACCGACCATGCCCACGGCGACACCGCCAGCCATGATGGCAACCCGCAGATTGGACTTTTCCCGAGGCTGTCTCGAACTCATGTCAGCCTCCTGCCGGTGTGGAAATGTTTGAACTCAGGCGAACCATGGTGGTGATGAAAAACAGGATGACCAGTGCCACCAGCGACCAGGCAATCACCACTGAGCGCTTGCGCTGGCGCGCGCGCTCTTCATCGGTAGGAGTGTATGTCTGCATTTCTTCAGCCATCGTCTAGATCAGCCCCATCAGGTTAGCCGCCCGGTCAGCGAGCAAAGAGACGAACATGACAAAAAGATAGAGGATTGAATAGCTGAACAGCTTCTTGGGCGCACGCTTGGCATTTTCGCCCTCGCGCAGCGAATATACTGCCCATGCATGCCAGATGAACTTCGCTGTCAGCAAAAAGGCAGCCACACCGTAAACCCAGCCGGCAATGCCAGCAACGACAGGCAGTGCTGCAACCGGCGCCATGGCCAGCGAATACCACCAGATTTGCTGCCGCGTGGCGTCAACACCTGCCACGTTTGGCAACATTGGAACGCCCGCAGTCTCGTAATCTCCGAAACGGAACAGAGCCAGCGCCCAGAAGTGCGGCGGGGTCCACATGAATATGATCAGGAACAGCGACACACTTGCCATGTCCACCGACCCCGTAACAGCAGACCACGCAACCATCGGCGGAAATGCGCCTGCTGCGCCGCCAATGACTATGTTCTGGGGTGTCGAGCGTTTGAGGTACATTGTGTAAATCACGGCGTAGAAGAAAATCGTGAATGCCAGAAACGCTGCAGATACCCAGTTGACCGCCAGGCCCAGCAAGACAACCGATCCTACTGAAAGTGCCGTGCCGAACACATAGGCTTCGCCCGGCTCAATGGCACCGCGCGGGATCGGCCGCTTCACCGTGCGGCTCATCTGAGCGTCAATGTCGGCATCATAGGCCATGTTCAACGCGCCGGAAGCACCTGCCCCGACAGCTATGCACAAAATGGCAATGAATGCAGTCCACGGGTGAATATCGCCCGGTGCCAGCAACAACCCGCAAATGGCTGTAAAAATGACCAGCGACATGACTCGCGGTTTGAGCAGCGCCCAGAAATCTTCAACAGCCCCTTTGCCGCCAAGCGCAAACGAATGAGCTTCCCGGCCTTGCTGCATCATATCTGTACGAATGTCTGTCATCTGTATCCCAAAATTACCGGCAGCTTGAGCCAAGTGCGAACCCGGCCCGCGTCAATGAAGCAGCGGACCGGGTGTGTTGTTTGTGCCTACCGGATAACCGGCAGGGTCGAGAACTGATGGAACGGCGGCGGTGACGACAGCGTCCACTCCAGCGTTGTTGCAGACTCGCCCCATGGATTGTCACCGGCAACCCGCTTCTTCATGAAGGCTTCAATGATGCACCACAGGAAAATCAGGATCGAAAATGCGGAAATGTACGATCCGATCGAGGATACATAATTCCAGCCCGCGAACACGTCCGGATAGTCAATGTAGCGGCGCGGCATGCCGGCCAGGCCTAAGAAATGCTGTGGGAAGAACAATACGTTCACACCAATGAACTGGATCCAGAAGTGAGCCCGCGCCAGTGTTGGATTGTACATGTAGCCGAACATTTTCGGGAACCAGTAGTACCACCCGCCAAAGATCGAGAACACGGCTCCCAGTGACAGCACATAATGGAAATGCGCCACAACATAGTAGGTGTCGTGCAGCGAACGGTCGACACCGGCATTGGCCAGAACGACGCCGGTTACACCACCTACGGTGAACAGGAAAATGAAACCGATAGCCCATAACATGGGTGTGCGGAATTCAATTGATCCGCCCCACATGGTGGCGATCCAGGAGAAAATCTTCACGCCTGTGGGTACCGCAATGACCATGGTGGCGGCCACGAAGTAGGCTTGCGTGTCTACCGCCATGCCGACGGTGTACATGTGGTGTGCCCACACGATGAAGCCGACGAGGCCGATGGCAACCATGGCATAGGCCATGCCAAGATAACCGAACACCGGTTTCTTGGAGAAAGTGGAGATGATCTGCGAAACGATACCGAAACCGGGCAGGATCAGGATGTACACCTCAGGGTGGGCAAAGAACCAGAACAGATGCTGGTACAGGATCGGATCACCGCCGCCTTCGGGACGGAAGAACGACGTGCCGAAATTGCGGTCCGTCAGCAGCATGGTGATGGCACCGGCAAAGACCGGCAGCGACAGCAGCAGCAGGAACACGGTGACCAGCACCGACCACACGAACAACGGCATCTTGTGCAGGGTCATGCCCGGCGCACGCATGTTGAAGATGGTGGTGATGAAGTTGATCGCACCCAGAATTGAAGACGCACCGGCAAGGTGCATGGACAGGATCGCGAAGTCCACGGCAGGTCCGGGCTGACCTGTCGTGGAGTATGGCGGATACAGCGTCCAGCCACCGCCTACACCGAAGGTGCCTGAAGAGCCTTCCACGAACATGGAAAGAACCAGCAGGATAAGTGCTGGAGGCAGCAACCAGAAGGAAATGTTGTTCATGCGCGGGAACGCCATGTCAGGCGCACCGATCATCAACGGCACAAACCAGTTGCCGAAGCCGCCGATCATGGCGGGCATGACCATAAAGAAGATCATCAGCAGGCCATGTGCCGTCACGAACACGTTGAACATGTTCTTGCCGGCATCAATGGCATCGGCAGACGTGTCTCCAATACCGTAGACCATGTGCGCCAGACCATGGAAGATCTGGATACCGGGCTCCATCAGTTCCCAGCGCATCATGATCGACATGAAGCCGCCTACGAGGCCCGAAAAAATCGCAAACCACAAATACATCGTGCCGATGTCCTTGTGGTTGGTGGAATAGACATACCGGCGCCAACCCGACGGGTTGTGGTCATGGTCGTCATGTGCCGCTGTTGCATGTGCCATAAGGCTTTCCCTCGTTCTAAACAGTCAAATCAGTTTGCAGACGTGCCGGCAGCGCCCTGCGCCAGCTTGCCTTTGGTTTTCAGGATGGAGGCAAGATGCTCCTGGGCCTGTTCGACGCCGGCAGTCTTGGCCTTCTCAAGCCAGGCATTGTACTCATCTTCAGACACCACACGCACGGTAATCGGCATATAGGCGTGGTCTTTTCCGCACAGTTCAGAGCACTGGCCGTAAAAGACGCCTTCTTTCTCCGCCTTGAACCAGGTTTCGTTCAACCGGCCCGGTACCGCGTCAATCTTTGAACCGAAAGACGGGATCGTCCAGGCATGCAGCACATCGTTTGCAGTAACGATGACGCGCACGATCTTGTTCACGGGAACCACAACTTCGGTGTCTGTGGCGAGCAGATAGGGCTCACCGTCTTTCAGTTCATCCTTGGGCTTGAGGTACTGATCGAAAGACACGTCATGTTCGGGATATTCGTAAGACCAGAACCACTGGTTGCCGATCGCCTTGACGGTCATCTCAGCAGCAGGAAAGTCGCGCTGGAAATACAGCAGGCGGAATGACGGGATGGCGATACCGATCAGAATAATGATCGGGACCACGGTCCACACAACTTCAACAAGCGTGTTGTGGGTCGTGCGCGACGGAACCGGATTGGCGTTTGCGTTGAACTTGACGCAAACCCAGATCAGCAACGCCAGAACAAACAGACATATTATGGTGATCAGAACGATCAATCCATTATGGAAGTCGGTGATGAAAGTCATGACCGGTGATGCCGATTCTTGCAGGTTCATCTGCCATTCTACCGGCTGGCCAAGGCCTGCCGCGATTGCAGCAGGTGCCGCAGACAAGGCCGCTCCCAATACAGTCAAGCTCGCAAACAAATTGCGCATATTGCCCTCTTAAAATTCGCAGGCGGTGGAAAAACCGCCATGCATTGCATTCAAATGTGCAGGCTTGGCCGTAGATATAATTGCCGCACTTCTGCCATGTGTCTGTTGAACCACAATCGATCCATGCCTGCAACTGTCATGAGGCGCGTCAAAATTGCACGGTTTGAACTTGCCGCATCACAAGCTTGGCAATGATCGCAATAAAGCCTCAATTGCGCACGAAGAGTGCGCAACGAACAACAAAAACAGTCGATCAGCATGTTTCGAAGATGAAATCGCACAGTCGGGTTGCTAAATTGGCACCGCCTCTGGCATACACGGCAATTAATCGGAATGAGCGGCAGTTCAAGTTCAGTCAATCTGTAGGGAGCAGGTATCCAGTGGCCAAAACATTCAACGTGATTCGCAACACAGCTTCACTGCTGGCAACAGCCGGTATCATGTCAGCTCTGGCAACGGCAGGTATCGTGTCTGTCCTGGCAACGTCCGCCATGGCCCAGCAGCAGACGCCACCGCCGTCACCCAAACAGTTCGGGCCGCGCGTCAACACACCGAATGCTGCAAGAGCAAACCGTCCGGCGCCGGAACTGATCGCTGAAAACGGCAAATGGAAAGTGCAGTGTGAGTCGCGCCCGGCCCGCAAGGACGCCCAGGGCAAGGACGTTCCGGCCCAGAAAGTCTGCGCCATGGTTCAGATCAGCCGGGATGCAAAACGTCCGCAGATTGCACTTTCATTGATCATGCGTCAGCAAAAGCAGGGCGACCGGTCAGCAACCATGATGCAGATCATGGCACCGATCGGGGTTTTCCTGCCCACAGGTATCGCACTGGAAATTGACGGTGCCGCGGTTGGCCGGGTGCCATTTGTCCGCTGCCTGCCGCAATCCCGTCAGGCACCGGGCCTGTGCACGGCAACGGCGGAAGCGCAAAAAACCACACTGGCCAAAATGAAGGCAGGCCAGTCGGCGAACTTCATCATCTATGAAGCACCCGGCGCAGCCATCAAGATGCCGATCTCGCTGGAGGGCTTTACGGCATCCTACAAGGCCCTGCTCGACAACAGCTGAGCCTTGTGCGGCAAGTGGAAAAGGCTGTCTCCAAACGGCCTGATCCATTTTCGCCGTCAGGCTGTATGCCGGTATCGCGGGTTTCCCGTCATTGCAGTTGCACCATCGGGTGATATCGCTAACGATGAAACTTCGTGTACCTATCCGGAGGCCAGCCACCCATGACTGAAACCATTCCCAGTGACGACCTTTTTTTCGCCGAAACCGGACTGGACCGTGACGCTGCATTGCGGCTCACCGAGGACGCACTGGTCAACAGCGATGACGGCGAACTGTTCCTGGAGTATTGCCAGTCTGAAAATCTGGTGTTTGACGATGGTCAGCTCAGAACCGCCAGTTTTGATGTGAACCAGGGCTTCGGGCTGCGCGCAGTCTGTGGCGAAACGTCGGCCTATGCGCATTCCGCTGAATTGTCCCAGGCAGCCCTGGCACGTGCTGCCGACACGGTACGCAGTATCCAGTCCGGTTCCGGTGATGTATCGGCAGCACCGCCGCGCACCAATGTCAGTCTCTACAGCGACGGCAATCCGGTGCAGGCCATGGCCTTCGAAGACAAGGTGCGTCTGCTGCAAGAGGTGGACGAATTTGGCCGCAACCTCGATGACAGGGTGCGACAGGTTACGGTATCCCTGTCCGGTGAATGGCAGGCCGTCGATATTATCCGCCCGGGTGGTCATACCGTCAGCGACCGCAGGCCTCTGGTCCGCTTCAATGTTTCGGTTGTGACCGGTCAGGGGGAAAAGCGCGGAAGCGGCAGCTATGGTGCAGGCGGGCGCACAAATTACGCCAGCTTCATTGCAACCGGTAACTGGCAGGCCGCAGCACGCGAAGCCTTGCGGCAAAGTCTTGTGGCGCTTGAGGCAGAAGACGCCCCGGCCGGAGAAATGGACGTTGTCCTTGGTCCCGGCTGGCCGGGCATCTTGCTGCATGAAGCCATCGGTCACGGGCTTGAAGGGGATTTCAACCGCAAGAAAACGTCCGCTTTTGCCGGACTGATGGGCAAACGCGTCGCCAGCCCCGGCGTCACCATTGTCGATGACGGTACACTGCATGACAGGCGCGGATCGTTGTCGGTGGATGATGAAGGCACTCCGGCTCAGAAAACCACGCTGATCGAGGACGGCATTCTGGTCGGCTATATGCAGGACCGCATGAACGGCAGGCTGATGGGCGAATGCTCGACCGGCAATGGCAGGCGGCAGTCTTACGCCCATCATCCCATGCCGCGCATGACCAATACGGTCATGGTCAACGGTAACAGCGATTCGCAGGATATCATATCTTCGGTCAAGTCCGGGTTGTATGCGGTGTCGTTCGGCGGCGGTCAGGTTGACATCACCAGCGGCAAGTTCGTGTTTTCGTGCACCGAAGCCTACCGGATTGAAAATGGCCGGATCGGTGCACCGGTAAAGGGAGCGACTCTGATCGGCAACGGGCCGGACGCGCTAACCCGCATTTCCATGATCGGCAATGACATGCAACTTGATCCGGGCATCGGTACATGCGGCAAGGATGGCCAGGGCGTTCCCGTCGGGGTCGGCCAGCCGACCGTTCGCCTGGACCGTATCACCGTCGGCGGCACAGCGGCCTGAACCACACACCAATGATGTTCACGACCGTTATATTTGATTTTGATGGCGTCCTGTCTGCTTACGACCGGCACGAAAGGCTCGCTGACATCTCCCGTATCAGCGGTCTGGACAGTGCAACCATCCTGGACCGGATCTGGGATTCCGGCTTTGAAGATGCTGCCGACAGCGGCAAGTATCCGGATGATATCTCTTACCTGACCGCGTTCAACGACCATCTCGGTTATCAGCTCAGCCGCGACGAATGGATTGCCAGCCGCGCGGCCGCCATGCAGCACTGGCCGGATATGCATGACCTGGCCACCGGTCTGTGCGAACACTACAAGCTGGCAATGTTGACCAATAACGGCCCGCTGACCAAAACCGCATTTGACCGGCTTGCGCCCGAGACCGCAGAACTGTTCGGCGACAGGGCGTTTTTTTCATGCGACTTCGGCACCAAGAAGCCGGACGGGAAAATCTTTGAGCAGGTCGCAAACCGGCTCGGCAGCGAACCGACGGACTGCATCTTCATTGATGACAAGCGACGCCATTGCGATGGCGCGTGCGAAGTCGGCATGACCGGTGTCCTGTTCAACGGCATTGATGACCTGAAACATCAGCTTGTGCGCCTTGGTGCAATGAAGGCTTCCACATGAGTGGTCCTTCCAACGGTTCACGCATAGGCGCGCGCTTTGTAACCGGCTCCACCATGCGGCATGTGGTTGTCATGACGGCAACCAGTGCCATTGGCCTGATGGCCATGTTCCTGGTTGACCTGGCTGATCTGTGGTTTCTGACCCTGCTGAACCAGATCGAGATTACGGCCGCAATCGGGTTTGCCGGCACCATCGTGTTCTCAAACCTGTCGGTCGGGCTTGGCCTGGCAATTGCTGCCGGCGCGCTGGTCGCGCAAGCCATGGGACGAGGCGAAGAAGACCAGGCACGCGAAACGGCGTCGGCGGCCCTGTGCCTGAGCCTGCTCACCGGGCTCATTGTTGCCATAGGAATCGTAGTGTTTGCCCGGCCAATGCTGTCTCTTCTGGGGGCATCAGGCGAGGCGCTTGAACTGGGCCGGTCCTACCTGATTACCATAGCGCCCGGTTTCCTGTTGCTGGCAGGTGCGATTACCGTCAGCTTCGTGCTGCGCGCCATTGGCGACCCCAAGCGCGCCATGTACGTCACGCTGGTAACGGCCATCGCAAATGCCGTGCTGGACCCGATCTTCATTTTCTGGATGGACTTCGGGATCAGGGGCGCAGCGCTTGCCACTGTGTTCGCCAACCTCGCTTCATTTGCCGTCGGATTGTATGCCTTGCATCGCCATCACCAGTTCGTGGTGCGGCCCCGGATTTCATCCATCAAGCAAAATCTTCGTCCCATCATGCGAATTGCCCTGCCCGCAATTGCCACCCAGCTCGCCACCCCGTTTGCTATTGCGTACATGACCCGTATCACGGCAACTTTCGGCAATGACGCGGTCGCCGCTGTCGCGGTAATCAACCGGCTGGTGCCGGTGGCGTTCGGGGTCATCTTTTCGCTGTCAGGTGCCGTCGGCCCGATTATCGGGCAGAATTACGGCGCCGGCAAACTTGATCGCGTCAGCCAGACGCTCAAGGATGCCATGGTATTTTCGACCCTTTATACAGTTGGTGTCAGCATTGTGCTGCTGGCAGTGGCCGGGCACATGCCGGCCTGGTTCAGCGCAACGCCGGCAGCAGCGGAACTGATCACTTTCTACTATACGTTCATTGCCATAACCTGGGCCTTTGCCGGTGCCCAGTTTGTGGCGCAGGCTGCATTCAACAACCTTGACCGGCCGCAATGGTCGATGTGGTTCAACTGGGGCAAGGCTACAATCGGCACTATTCCATTGTTGCATCTTGGTGCAGCATGGGGCGGGGCAACCGGCACACTGGTTGGCATGGGTGCCGTCAACATTGTTTTCGGTTTGGCCGCCACCATCACCGCTTTCACACTGGTAAGGACAATGGCCATGCAGGCCCCTGTTACAGGAGACGCCACATGAGCGGTCAGGCTACCGAGTTGATCGGCATAATATTAGCTGCCAATGAAGGCAAGACCGCAGGTGCACTGGCGCTTGCCGGCGACTACAGCATTGATACGGCAGAAAAAGCCCTGAAAACCCACGTCCGCGAAATCGGTTCGAAAATGGCCGTCAAGGCAAGGGATCCGGAAGAACTGGAGCTCCTGCTGGACGTGATCGAGGCTGGCGAGCATGATGATTATCTGACTAACCCGGATGCATTACTGTCGCGCGAGGCGGTTGAGGAAGGCGAGGAAATCCTCACCCACGTCTACGGCTCGCTGGAGCGGGCGCGCGCAGTTGCGCGAACATTGCGCAAACCGCACGGCATTACCGAAGAAAAGATGGAGCGGATGATGACGCTGGCGGCCACCTTGTGTGTGGCAGCCCTGGTCAAACGCGGCCAGCAAACCTATCTGGCGGCTGATACAGGCGGCGTGACATCAACTTTCATATCCGAGCTTGTCAAAGCCATCATCAAGGGCATCACCCATGTGCCGGCCAAGCGCAGACGGCGGCGCAACCGTGCCACCTATGCAAAATCCTACAAGACCTCGCGCAAGCGCCGCAGACAGCGCAGCCGCTCACGGCGCAAGAAGACGCCTGATCTGGGTGATGTATTCGGGGAATTGCTGAAACGCGCAATATGACTAAACTAGCCTTCAGATGAGGGAGCTTTAAAGTGAGTACGTGCCATGAATATCATTGAGATGATTGCCCGGTCCCATAACGGCCAGGGTCTGGATGTGTTGGGTCAGCAGTTCGGACTGTCGCGCGAGCAGACGCTGGCTGCCGTCGCCGAGCTTGCCCCCATGGTCACCTCCGGGGTACGCCGCAACACCCGCGAACCCGATGGCATGGTCTCGTTGTTCGAGGCGCTGTCCGGCGGCGGGCACGAACGCTATCTGGAAGACGATACGGCGGTTCAATACGACACCGCGAAAGATGACGGCAATGCCATTCTCGGCCATCTGTTCGGCCGCAAGGAGGTTAGTCGCGAAGTTGCCATGCAGGCAGCCGGCACCACCGGCATTGGCGGCGCAATTCTGAAAAAGATGCTGCCGGTCATTGCCTCCATGGTGATGGGGGCAATTTTCAAGCGCATTACCGGTGGCGCCCCGGCTCCGGCGCCGCGCGGCGGCTCAGGTGGCGGCCAAGGCGGCGGTCTTGGCGATATTATCAGTGACATTCTCGGTGGTGGCCAGAAGCAACAGCCCCGGGGTGGCCAGGGTGGCGGTGGCCTGGGTGATATCCTCGGCGATATCCTCGGCGGCGGATCAGGCCAGCAGCGCTCACCGGCGCCGCAACCGCAGCAGCGCCGACCCGCACCAGGCGGTGGTCTCGATGATCTGCTGCGCGACATTCTAGGCGGCGGTATGGGTGGCGGCAGTACGGGCCGCAGCAGCAGACGCCAGCGCCCGTCTTCCTATAATGACGACGCCATTGGCCGGGGCCGCAACACGCTGGACGACATTCTCGGCGGCGATACCCGAACCGGTTCAGGCAACGCCGCCGATGATTTGCTGGAGTCGGTTAATCGCAGGCTGGGATACTGACAATCAACTACTCAAACCGGCGCCTCTTGCGACGACGAAAAGCGGCGTCTTCCAGCTCAAGCGCTGCGTTTGCCGTCAACGGCAGATAAGATGCCCAGATGATCTCATCGCGCCGGACACCTTGGCGGTTTTGGGTGGTTGATTGGAGCTTCTGTCGGGATTTGACGGTTCTGAGCGGTGATTTGGGGTGATATTTGCGTAAAAGGAGCCCGACGAGCGCCTACGCCCTCATCGCTGCCATCAGCGGGCCGATACCCAGGATATTCATGACACGCTTGAGATTATAGGCCAGCACATGCAGGGCCATTTCGGTTGAGACCCGTTTCAGTGTCTTCATCTGGAAGTGTGTGGACCCCATCCAGGATTTGATGGTGCCGAAGGGGTGTTCAACCGTTTCGCGCCGCTGGCGCATCTTTTCGGGATTCTCGTCGAGTCGTTGCTGGACAGCCTCAAGAACGTGCTCGTGCTCCCAACGTGTGATCCGGCGCTCCTTGCCCGTGGTGCAGTGATGCTTGATGGCGCAAGCCTGGCAGGCATTGGTCCAGTAGCGGCGCAGGACCAGCCCCTTTTCCTCGTTGGTATAATGATAGATCAGACGTTCACCGGCAGGACAGATGTAAACGTCGTCTAACGCCACGTAGACAAAATCCTGTTTGCCAAACCGGCCCTTGGCCTTAGCGCCTGAGGTTAGCGGCTTTGGAAGTGTGACAGTGATGCCGGCTTCATCGCATGCCAGAATCTCCTCGCTTGAGGAGTAACCTCGATCAGCAACGACATCCAGCGCGTCTGTCTCCAGGACCGCTTTCGTATGCTGGGCCATGTTGGACAGTTGCGCCCGGTCGGTACCGACGTTGGTAACATCATGGGCAACGATCAGATGGTGTTTGATGTCCACTGCAGCCTGCACATTATAACCAACCACACCTGAACCCCGGCCACTTGTGGCCATGGAGCGGGCATCGGGATCGGTCAGGGATATTTGCTGGTCCGGCGCCGCAAGCATCGCGGCCTCAAGCTTTTTCAGGCGCTGCATCTCCTCCTTGAGCTTGGCGATCTTGTCGTTCAGGCGAACCGTCGAGGTCTCGCGTGCCTGTGACGGCTCTTGCCGGTCCGCACTGTCCAGTTGATGCAGATAGCGCTCGACGCTTTCCTCAATCTGCTCCAGGCGCCGCTTCATCTTGTTGCGCGTAAAATTCCGGTCCCGGTTGTTGACCGCCTTGAACTTGGAGCCATCGATCGCCACGCTGGCATCGCTAAACAGGTCAAGCTGACGGCACAGGCCAACAAACCTGGTGCACACCTTGCGGATCGCCGGGCCATTGTCTTTGCGGAAGTTGGCGATCGTCTTGTGGTCCGGTGCCAGACGGCCCGTCAGCCACATAACCTCGACATTGCGCCCGGCCTCGCGCTCAAGACGCCTGCTCGATTGAACCCGGTTGAGATAGCCGTAGACATACAACTTCAACAATACTGATGGATGATAACTCGGTCGGCCGGTCGCGCGTGGCTCAACCCGATCAAACCCAAGCACTGCCAGGTCAAGCTCATCAACGAAAACATCCACCACCCGAACTGGGTTGTCTTCACCAATGTAGTCATCAAGCCGCTCGGGAAACAAAGTACCCTGCTCGCGGTCAACACCTTCAACAAATCGCTTCATGAAACCCTCCCGCAAAAGGACAGGAGAATCATACCACAATTGACGTTTTTACACAGTCTGGACCCAACTCGGACATCGGAGGCGAGCCCGTGATTGACTGCTCTGAGCCCCAGGCGGACCTTGAATTGCCGCCGCCTACCGGCAGCTAAGGGCCAGTAGCGAAACTTCTGACTATGTAGTCAGGATGATTGTCTGAAGCGTGGGCAGCTTAGATGGCATACGTAACGCAGCATCGGATTACCTGCGAGACGTCACGATCCTGTCGCAAACAGGATGTTGAGCGCCATTCACTTATCCCCTAGCGGATCATACCATCGTAACCATTGCCTTGCTGATGAACTCGATGTTTGACATGCTTCAGCCAAGAAATGATTGATGCGGATGCTCAAACCCGCGCGCCCTGTCATTAGGAGGAAACCAAGAGTGACAGATGCCAACCAAGTTGACGGTGCCGAAGAGGTACCCCACCCCGTTGAGACCGACTACGAAATCGGCCAACATAACATCAACCCTTTTGGCCTCGATCTTCACAACCCGGTCTTTGCGATCTCCGGTCTGTCGATTGTTGCCTTCGTGATCGTCACCTTGATGTTCCAGCAAGGCGCTACAGAGTTCTTCGGCTGGCTGAGGCCATTCCTGACTTCGACATTTGACTGGTTCTTCCTGAGCGCGGCCAATATCTTTGTATTGTTCTGTTTCATGCTCATGGTCACGCCGCTCGGCAAGATCCGGCTTGGAGGCCAGGATGCCACGCCGGACTACAGCTATATGGGCTGGTTTTCCATGCTGTTTGCTGCGGGCATGGGTATAGGGTTGATGTTCTTTGGCGTGTCCGAACCAATGTCGCATTTTGCATCCTCCCTTGGCGGAACAGCTGCTGAAGCTGGAGCACGTACCGACTGGGCACCACTTGGCGCTGCCGCAGGAGACCCGGTCGCTGCGAGGAATCTCGGCATGGCAGCCACCATCTTCCACTGGGCACTACATCCCTGGGCGATCTATGCTGTCGTCGGGCTGGCGCTGGCGTTCTTCACTTTTAACCGGGGTCTGCCACTCACCTTGCGGTCGGCGTTTTACCCGATCCTGGGCGATCGTGTCTGGGGCTGGTGGGGCCACACCATCGACATTCTAGCAGTGTTTGCCACCCTATTCGGCCTGGCCACATCGCTTGGCTTTGGTACAGAACAGGCGCTCGCCGGACTGAACTACCTGTTCGGCTGGGGTACCGGCAATGTCGCCAAGGTCGTGCTCATCGCGTTGATCACTGCCATGGCTCTTATTTCGGTGGTTCGGGGACTTGACGGCGGCGTAAAGGTCTTGTCCGAGATCAATATCGGACTGGCTGCAGTGCTGTTGTTGTTCATCATCGCGGTCGGCCCAACCACGACAATCTTTGAAACCATCTTCGCTGGGGGCGCAGCCTATGTCACAAACCTGATTCCGCTGTCGATGCCGTTTGGCCGTGAAGACGCCAACTTCTCGCAAGGCTGGACCGCGTTCTACTGGGCCTGGTGGATTTCATGGTCTCCATTCGTCGGCATGTTCATTGCCCGCGTATCACGTGGTCGCACGGTTCGCGAGTTTGTGTTCTGTGTGATGATCATCCCTACAGCGGTGTGCGTTCTGTGGATGGGCGCATTCGGTGGAACCGCTATAGCCCAGGTAGTGGCTGATGCGGCTGCACCAGTGAAAGATGCTGCCCTTGAGCTGAAACTGTTTGAGATGCTCAAGCCCCTGCCACTAGCTGGCATCACGTCGTTTATTGGCATTGTGCTGGTGCTGGTGTTCTTCATCACCTCATCAGACTCCGGCTCATTGGTGATCGACACCATAACAGCTGGTGGCAAGACCGATGCACCCGTATCTCAGCGCGTCTTCTGGTGCACATTTGAAGGTGTGGTTGCTGCGACCCTGCTGCTGGTCGGTGGCTCCGGCGCCTTGACCGCACTACAGGCTATGGCCGTGTCAACGGGGTTCCCGTTCACCATCGTGCTGCTGGCCATGTGCGTAAGCCTATATATCGGGCTGCGCCAGACCCAGAAAGCAGGGCTCTAACCATAACGGCAACATTTGTGTTGTGTATTGCCCTGCGCCGGCAAGCATGCTGGCGCAGGGTTCTTCTTGCCGGCGAGACATCAAGCGGCCTCCCACGGAGCTTGAATCACTGATTAGGTGATTTGGGAATCCTGAATCTCAACAGACCCTAGAGCAATTGACCTGGACAGTTGATCGCCATCCCGGAATTGCGATCCGGGACCACCTGCGTTTGCCAAGGCAAGAAGATTATCTGACAACAAAAACCGATGCGTTCGAATGAGCAGCGATCTTGCCGCCGTTAGACGGCCAGACATAGTCAACGATTGTTGGAACATGTGATGCCATTACAACCAGGTCGGCACCAACCGCGTCCACTGCCTTGAGCAGAACATCGTCCACATCGGCAACGAGATCATGACCTACAAAAGTCCTGCAGTCGGCGCTGTGACCGTGTTCCGCTACCTGGTTGGCAGTGAAGGCCTGCAATTTCTTTTCGTACTCTGCCGGATTGTGAGCTATACGGCTTGGCTCTTCGTTGGCAACACCAACATAACAAACCGGTATGCTGTAATGCTTTGCCAAACCCGCTGCTGCGCCTAGCGCTTTCGACAGGGGTTCGATGTGTTCAAGGTCAACCGGTACCATCATTAATTTGAACATAGCTCACCCTTAAAGACTTTTCTTGCACAGACTTCACCACCCATATTGGATGCCAGCATAGCGAAAACCTCCGCAATCCCAAACAATACACTTTGCAGCGTGGCACATACCTCAAGGATATTCAATTCTGTCAAATGATCGGTTGAGATGGCAGTCATAAGCGGCCATTTGTGAGCTTTATCTCAAGGTCCGGTTTGTCCGGATAGTGTTGAAAAAGTCTGGGTTGCTGGCGCACTGAAGTCCTGATTCAATCCTTCCAGGCTATTGGAGGATTCGCCGATGATGGGACCACGTCAGGAAGCGCAAGCGGCTCTGTTTTACGAGTTTTCGCTTGAGGATCATGTTCCTCTTGATCACTTGCTGCGAGCGATTTATCGCTTTGTCGATCTGTCCGGTATTCGTACATACCTTGGTCCATTTTACAGCTCAACGGGCCGGCCTTCGATTGACCCGGAACTGATGGTCCGGATGCTGTTGATTGGCTACTGCATGGGCATCCGGTCAGAAAGGCGCTTGTGCGAGGAAGTGCATCTGAACCTTGCCTATCGCTGGTTCTGTCGCCTCGACCTGACAGATGCTGTTCCAGACCATTCGACCTTCTCCAAGAACAGGCATGGCCGCTTCCGTGAAAGCGGTCTGTTCCGGTATCTGTTCGAGGATGTTCTGTCGCGTTGCATCGCCGAAGGGTTGGTTGGCGGCAGCAGCTTCGGCACCGATGCGTCACTTATCAAGGCCGATGCCAGTCGCTACTCGAAAGTGGAGCGCGCAGAATGGTCCGCGCCGGAAGTGGTCTCGCGGGCCACACAGGAATATCTCGACACGCTGGACGATGCAGCTTTTGGAGCAGCTACCCCGGTTGAACCCAAGACGCTGTCTCCGTCCGATCCCGCAGCACGCTTTACCGGCGCGAACGGGGATCGGGCATTCTTCGCCTATTCGACCAACTATCTGGTCGATCTGGACAACGCGATTATCGTTGATGTTGAGGCAACAGCACCGATCCGCCAGGCCGAGACCGGCGTGGTGAAGGAGATGATCGTTCGCACCTGGGATCGCTTCGGCCTCCATCCGGATCAGCTGGTCGCCGATACAGCTTATGGTTCAGCGCCCATGCTGGGTTGGCTGGTAGATGACCAAGGTATCGATCCCTATATTCCGGTGATCGACAAATCCCACCGCAATGACGGCACGTTCTCTCGTGAAGACTTTGCCTACGATAATGAAGCAGACGCTTACACCTGTCCGGGCGGCAAGCAACTGGTCCAGTTCCGCCGAACCTACAAGGTGCCCAGATCAGGTGTCGATGCAGAGGGTCTGATGCGCTACCGCGCCAGCAAGAAGGACTGCGACACCTGCCAACTCAAATCCCGATGCTGCCCGAAAGAGCCCGCAAGGAAGGTTATCCGGTCTATCCATGAACATGCCCGTGACAGGGCGCGCGATATCACCAAGACAGATGCCTATGTCACCGCCAGCTACGCCCGCAAGAAAGTAGAGATGCTGTTTGCTCACCTGAAACGCATCCTGAAACTCGATCGACTGCGCCTGAGAGGACCAAACGGAGCGAAAGACGAGTTCCTAATGGCTGCAACAGCGCAGAACCTGCGCAAACTCGCTAAACTGGTTCCCAACCCCGCCTGAAAAGGTCAGACAAGAACACTCAGCCAAAATGCAAAAGCCGCCAAAACAGCGACTTTTTCAACACTATCTCCGCTCAGCTGACACCCAGGTTGGGCCTAGGGAATGGCAGCTCATGGCAGATACTGTTGAAAAACTCGTGAATCGCCGAGTTTAATATTTTCGCTATTGGAGCAAAACATCGAAAACCACCGTTAAACTTGCTCGCCCTGATTCACAGAGGCTTCAGGGTCGCGATACTCGAAAATTAGCTACCCCTTCGGCCAAAGTTTCCAAAACCCTCTCTATGAGGCGGAAATTTCTGGGCCAGAGGCAAATGTGGAGTTTTTCAACAGTATCGGCACAAAGCTGCCGTGCGACGAAACGATTGCCGATGTCCGTTCCGGGTCCAGACTGTGTAAAA
Organism: uncultured Alphaproteobacteria bacterium; assembly: GCA_963759095.1. Lineage (GTDB taxonomy): Bacteria > Pseudomonadota > Alphaproteobacteria > Rhizobiales > Aestuariivirgaceae > Anderseniella. The sequence continues at coordinate 200,976 of CAVWYF010000028.1, forward strand.
ACGTCAATTGTGGTATGATTCTCCTGTCCTTTTGCGGGAGGGTTTCATGAAGCGATTTGTTGAAGGTGTTGACCGCGAGCAGGGTACTTTGTTTCCCGAGCGGCTTGATGACTACATTGGTGAAGACAACCCAGTTCGGGTGGTGGATGTTTTCGTTGATGAGCTTGATCTGGCAGTGCTTGGATTTGATCGAGTTGAACCACGCGCGACCGGCCGACCGAGTTATCATCCATCAGTATTGCTGAAGTTATATGTCTACGGCTATCTCAACCGGGTTCAATCAAGCAGGCGTCTTGAACGCGAGGCCGGACGCAATGTCGAGGTTATGTGGCTGACGGGCCGTCTGTCACCGGACCACAAGACGATCGCCGACTTCCGCAAAGACAATGGCCTGGCGATCCGCAAGGTGTGCACCAGGTTTGTTGGCCTGTGCCGTCAGCTTGACCTGTTTAGCGATGCCAGCGTGGCGATCGATGGCTCCAAGTTCAAGGCGGTCAACAACCGGGACCGGAATTTTACGCGCAACAAGATGAAGCGGCGCCTGGAGCAGATTGAGGAAAGCGTCGAGCGCTATCTGCATCAACTGGACAGTGCGGACCGGCAAGAGCCGTCACAGGCACGCGAGACCTCGACGGTTCGCCTGAACGACAAGATCGCCAAGCTCAAGGAGGAGATGCAGCGCCTGAAAAAGCTTGAGGCCGCGATGCTTGCGGCGCCGGACCAGCAAATATCCCTGACCGATCCCGATGCCCGCTCCATGGCCACAAGTGGCCGGGGTTCAGGTGTGGTTGGTTATAATGTGCAGGCTGCAGTGGACATCAAACACCATCTGATCGTTGCCCATGATGTTACCAACGTCGGTACCGACCGGGCGCAACTGTCCAACATGGCCCAGCATACGAAAGCGGTCCTGGAGACAGACGCGCTGGATGTCGTTGCTGATCGAGGTTACTTCTCAAGCGAGGAGATTCTGGCATGCGATGAAGCCGGCATCACTGTCACACTTCCAAAGCCGCTAACCTCAGGCGCTAAGGCCAAGGGCCGATTTGGCAAACAGGATTTTGTCTACGTGGCGTTAGACGACGTTTACATCTGTCCTGCCGGTGAACGTCTGATCTATCATTATACCAACGAGGAAAAGGGGCTGACCCTGCGCCGCTACTGGACCAATGCCTGCCAGGCTTGCGCCATCAAGCATCACTGCACCACGGGCAAGGAGCGCCGGATCAGACGCTGGGAACACGAGCACGTTCTTGAGGCTGTCCAGCAACGACTCGACGAGAATCCCGAAAAGATGCGCCAGCGGCGCGAAACGGTTGAACACCCCTTCGGCACCATCAAATCCTGGATGGGGTCCACACACTTCCAGATGAAGACACTGAAACGGGTCTCAACCGAAATGGCCCTGCATGTGCTGGCCTATAATCTCAAGCGTGTCATGAATATCCTGGGTATCGGCCCGCTGATGGCAGCGATGAGGGCGTAGGCGCTCGTCGGGCTCCTTTTACGCAAATATCACCCCAAATCACCGCTCAGAACCGTCAAATCCCGACAGAAGCTCCAATCAACCACCCAAAACCGCCAAACCGAAAATGCCCGCGGCAAAACAATCCAGGCCCAACACCTCATCACACGGGGCAGCCCAGCGAGCGTTTTTACACAGTCTGGACCCGAAGCGGTCATTTACCTCGAACGTGTCGAACGGCGGCAATGCGGCGGACAAAACTGCCATTGAGAACAGCCCCACGAATACCCGCTGTTGACCCAAAATAGACATTTGGATCATAGGACAGACTTGGCCTGAGAGTATTCGCGCTTTATGCAGAAGTGCTCCTTCCAGCGGCGGGCGGCTCGCATGCCGGAGTAGTATTCTTCATGTTTGTGACCGATTGGGAAAGGTGGCGGGTCGGGGGCTTGCGACCACAATCCAGCGTTTCGCCTAACTTCTCGTTGGTCCAATAGCCAATCGTTATAGCTTTCTGCAACAATCCAACCACCAGGAGCTTCAAGCGTGGCTGCCCTGAAACGCCCATCCAACTCATCGAAAAAAGCTATCTGCTGTTCGGTCAGCGCAAGGGGCTCTTTGATATTTGTATAACCTAGTTCATTCAGCGTACCACCAGCTACCCAGGCCATGATCCGTTGATCTCGACGGCTGAGCTCTTCTTCGTAGCGACCGACATATTTGTCTGAAATAGGGTGCCCGAGCGGGGCATTGTCTTTGGTTCGGCCGCGCCCTTGTGCGGTGGGGGTTGTGTGAAATTCTAGCAGATCGTCGATGTATTCTTCACCGATGAAATCGCAAAGACGTTTGAGCTCGGTGACCGGATCGCAGACCAGTTTTTCGTATGACACATCGTGCCACTGATCACTCTTCAGGATTTTCCGCCACGGTTTGACCGCCTTTTGACCGGCATCCCACAGTTCGGCAGCGGAATAAATATTGGTCGGACCAAACGATGAGTCCAGAAATTCAGCGCACACATCACGTCCATCGCGGGTGATGAAAACGATCTGGGCATTTGGGAAATCTTCGAGCAGTTGCTCAATATAGAACAGGTTGTAGGGTGTCTTTTCGCCCCACCTTGGCTTTTGCTGTTCTTCGGCATAGCGCTCTAGCATGGCGCAAAAGACACCGGCAAAGCTTTGCTCAGTATTCATGGCCCGAGCGCAAATTTCGGCGCCGAAACTGGCAGGGTTAACATCCATGCCAAAGAACTGTTTCCTGAGTTCGTAAGCCATTTCATTGACCAGCGTCATGAAGTTCTCCGGCTGTGATAAGTCGCCGTATGTAAACAACCACGGGCGGAAGCGCGGGTAGTACCAGGTCACTTCCGGAACAGCTATCCTCGGGTGACATCCCAGTATCGTCATGATCAAGGTTGTGCCGGATCGTTCCGAACCGGTGACGAAGATGGGTCTTTCTTTCAATTCAATACTCATTGTCTCCTTAGCCTTGTAAAATGCCCAACCCGCCAGCCACCCTCAGGCGTTACCCTCGATGGCGTCGTAAAGGCCGGTGCGAACTTTTTCGACCAGGTTAACGAACGCCTTGCTCTCGCGGCGTTTTGTCCGCGAAATCTTAACCGGGTACTCCTTCACAATGCCTGCCGGTTTGCCGCCAAGCAAAAGAACTCGGTCCCCGAGATAGGCCGCTTCCTCAATGTCATGCGTAACAAACAACACCGACTTTCCGGTCTCCTGCCAGATCCGCAAGAGCTCGTCCTGCAACGCTGTACGAGTAATGGCATCAAGGGCACCGAATGGTTCGTCCATCAACAGGATATCGGGATCAACCGCCAAAGCACGGGCAATGCCAATGCGCTGGCGCTGGCCACCAGAAAGTTGATACGGCCAGCGGTCAGCCATTTCGTTGAGCCCGATCAGTTCAAGCGTCTGGGCGACCCGTTCGTTCTTGATCGCATCGTTCACCTCCAGGCCTTCCAGGCCGAGCGTAATGTTATCGCTTACCCGCCGCCAGGGCATCAGGTTGGCCGCCTGAAACACCATAGCAATTGGCCGGCGTGTATTGTCGCTTGCCGTATCAACCTTAACGCTGCCTTCAAACGGTGGAATAAGGTCTGCGATCACCCGTAACAAAGTTGACTTGCCGGCCCCTGACACACCAACCACTGTCACGAACTCACCCTTTTCGATAGCCAGATTGAGACCCTGGAATATAGGGGTTTGCCCATCGAAACTGACAGCCAGATCTTTCGTACGGATTACTGCTGCCATGCCAGGATCTTTTGTTGAATACGGACAAAGATGTAGTCGGAAATGCCATAGAGCAAAGCGATCGAGAACATGTAGAGGACGACCACCTGACTCTCCAGCAGGCCAGAGGCCTCAATCATGCGTTGGCCGATACCGGCAATCCCGAACAGCTCTGCTGCAACGACGGTCATCCAGCCCTGTCCGAGCCCGGCTCGCAAACCGCTCAGGATGCCTGGGGCCGCACCTGGCAGGATGACCTTGCGCAACAATGCGACCATCGACCGGTGGCCGAAGGCGCGGGCTACTTCGATTAGGTCCTTATCGACGGCCTGTACCGCGGCCATGGCGGTGAAATAGTTGATCCAGAAAATGCCGATTGAAATGATGAAGGCAGCGGCTGTTTCTGTTATACCGAACCAGATGATCGCAAACGGTATCCAGGCAAGTGGCGGGATTGGCCGGAACACCCGAGCAAGCCAAGCCTGACTAGCCTCCACCTTGGGGAACAAGGCGACGGCTACACCGAGAATGACACCGAGTACAGAGCCTAGCACAAAGCCGATTGAATAGTGGCGCAGGCTCGCCCACACCATCTCTTGCCAAATGCCCAGTTCAATTTCGGATTTGAGCGTACCCGGCAGCAGTGACGGCGGCGGCAACAGGTGGGTTTCGACCAACCCGCCTCGCGCAATTGCCTCCCAGAACAGCAGGAACCCGACCAGTCCCGTTGCTGACAGTGTATACCGTGTTGCCGGTTTCACATTCTCCTGCCCCTGCAAGCTTCAATCGCGTCAGTTGCCCATCCCAGCCTTTGCATCCTTGTAGACGCTGAGATCGAACAAACCATCCACCGAAACATTGGTCTTGATCTTCGCACTCTTCTGGAAGTCGTGCATATACTGCGTTGACTCAAGGATGTCGTTTGGGCTGGAACGAAAGTTCGATGATGGCGACTTGAGTGCCTTCAACACTATGTTGTCGCTGAGCAGCCCCTTGGCGATAAAATTCTTCACATGTGGAGCCGCTTTCTCGGGCTCGTTGAGCAGCAACTCCGTTGCCCTGATGTGCAGTTCGATAAACTTGACAATGGCAGCTCGATGTTTGGCCAGCACTTCCTCACGCACGGCAATGGTCGAGCCAGGTTGTCCGGGCATCATCTCTTTGGCCCGGGCAACGACGGTTGCACCTGGCAGTTTGCTTTCCACTATGGTGAGAATGGGTTCGAGAATACCTGCTGCATCGACGGATTTGGACAGCAATGCCTGCTGAACACGTGACGCTCCCATGCCGATCAGCTCGACCTCATTGAGTTCCATGCCCAACGACTTGATCAGCCAGTGACGAGTCACAGTATCGGGCACAGAACCTTTGGGGAAGCTGGCAATCTTTGGTTTCCGGCCCTTATCCTTGGCAAACTGACGGAGCGCCTCCGCCCCATCGTATTTCTCGAAATAGGAAACCAGATCGCCTTGCGCGATCACACCGATCTGCTCGACGATGCCAGCAGCGACGACTTTCAATTTGACGCCTTTGCCACGTGTCACCATCGCTGGGCCGATGCCGAAACACATCATGTCCATATTGCCAGAAGCGATAGCCTGGACGATCGCCGGGCCATTCGGAAATCGGGTAAGTTTGAGGTTGATGCCCGCCTCTTTGGTCCAACCCATGCCTTCCATCACGAACAGCTGCGAGCATGGTACAATCGGCATGTAAGCCATCTCTAGTGTCGTTTCCGCACGCGATTTACTGATTGGCTCAAAGAGCAACACGGCTGCCAGAAATCCAGCGAGCAGGCCTCGAAGCATGAACATGTTCATTGTTTTTCCCTCCCTTTTTTCCGACCGACGCGTCTTCATTTGGTTTGAATTGGAGTGTAATTGAATAAGTAGAAGAAACATAGGCTGTTCCGAGTAAGGATCCTGCAGTTTGGACTTGGTGGGTTTTGTAAGAATCTGTGTTGTTGTGTTTGACGAACTGCGAGCGTGCGGAGGGTCTCGTACTGGCGTCTCCTTGAAGCAGGTCTCTCGCTGATGGATACGGCATCCTTTATCTGACCCAAGTCCGTCGCGCTTCAAGCTGGCATGTCTGGAACGGCGGATCGTGCGCTTCGAGCGCAGATACTGCATAAGCTCCTTCTTCAACACACCGCGCGCCTGAACAAACAGGCTTCTATAGATCGTCTCGTGCGACACCTGATTGTGCTCTTCCTGCGGGTACGCTCCGCTTTAGCCAGCCTGCAATCTGTTCAGGAGACCAGTTCAACTGAAGCTTCCTGGATAGTGTTACGCACAAGGGTCTGTTGTCAAGCCAGCTTACAAAGCTTGGGGCGATGGGCACGATCCCAGGCGGCTTGATCAGACCGCAGCGACCGCTCTATAATGATCAGTGCCGCCATTGCGTTTAACTTCGCGACTGATGGTCGAGGCCGAGCGTTGCAAGCGTCGGGCAATACAACGCAACGACAAACGGCATGCCTCAAGTCCTCTGGATATCTCTTCACGCTCGACGAACGTCAGGGATAATCTTGAGCTTGGCTGTGGATTCAACTGATCGCCGCAACACACGCTGCAAACCTCTCTGCTGGAGGCGCGGGCTATGTCCGCTACTCAGTACAGCGGATATTTGAGTTGTTTCAAACTCGGATTACTGTTGCTGCTTCAGTTGCAGGGGCTCTTAAGTAGCCGCAATCTGTTCAACAAATCCGTCCAGCTTGCCTTTGTAGCTGTCCCTCTTGAGGTCGGTTTCGGTGAGTTCCAATGTGGCGACCGGCTGCGTACCAATGAGGTTCGCCATTTGCTGGAAGGCTCGATTGCCGCCGGACCCTCCCTCAGTGCAGAAGAAGGCGACCTGATTGAATTTGGCCTTGTGATCGGAAATGTAGGTTCGCATTGGCGGCGAGAGGTTCCACGCCCAAATTGGCGTTCCGAGAATGATCAGATCGTATTGTGAGGGGTCTTTCATGGCCGGTTGGATGCGGCTCTGGCGTTTGAGCATTGCGTCACGACCAGCGGTCAAATACCCAAGAGCCCCTTCACGGCTCTTTTCGTCGATTATTCGCTCGACATCCGCGCCAACGCTTTCTGCAATAAGTTCCGCAATTTTCTGCGTGTGGCCGGTATGGGAATAATAACAAACCAGTTTCTTGGGCACTGCGATCTCTCCTGATTGCTGAGGAAAACTAGCTTCAGAAACGATGTGCGGCATTGATTTTCATCAACTTTAAAACCGGCAATTGACAGCCTGAATTCCTTGCCGGAACCATTCGGAGTTAGTCAGTTAGGTGTATGTTTCGGGTCGAAGGGGACCTTCGTCCGACTAATTTGAGGGGCAGCTAAGTCCGGATAGTGTTGAAAAAGTCTGGGTTGCTGGCGCACTGAAGTCCTGATTCAATCCTTCCAGGCTATTGGAGGATTCGCCGATGATGGGACCACGTCAGGAAGCGCAAGCGGCTCTGTTTTACGAGTTTTCGCTTGAGGATCATGTTCCTCTTGATCACTTGCTGCGAGCGATTTATCGCTTTGTCGATCTGTCCGGTATTCGTACATACCTTGGTCCATTTTACAGCTCAACGGGCCGGCCTTCGATTGACCCGGAACTGATGGTCCGGATGCTGTTGATTGGCTACTGCATGGGCATCCGGTCAGAAAGGCGCTTGTGCGAGGAAGTGCATCTGAACCTTGCCTATCGCTGGTTCTGTCGCCTCGACCTGACAGATGCTGTTCCAGACCATTCGACCTTCTCCAAGAACAGGCATGGCCGCTTCCGTGAAAGCGGTCTGTTCCGGTATCTGTTCGAGGATGTTCTGTCGCGTTGCATCGCCGAAGGGTTGGTTGGCGGCAGCAGCTTCGGCACCGATGCGTCATTTATCAAGGCCGATGCCAGTCGCTACTCGAAAGTGGAGCGCGCAGAATGGTCCGCGCCGGAAGTGGTCTCGCGGGCCACACAGGAATATCTCGACACGCTGGACGATGCAGCTTTTGGAGCAGCTACCCCGGTTGAACCCAAGACGCTGTCTCCGTCCGATCCCGCAGCACGCTTTACCGGCGCGAACGGGGATCGGGCATTCTTCGCCTATTCGACCAACTATCTGGTCGATCTGGACAACGCGATTATCGTTGATGTTGAGGCAACAGCACCGATCCGCCAGGCCGAGACCGGCGTGGTGAAGGAGATGATCGTTCGCACCTGGGATCGCTTCGGCCTCCATCCGGATCAGCTGGTCGCCGATACAGCTTATGGTTCAGCGCCCATGCTGGGTTGGCTGGTAGATGACCAAGGTATCGATCCCTATATTCCGGTGATCGACAAATCCCACCGCAATGACGGCACGTTCTCTCGTGAAGACTTTGCCTACGATAATGAAGCAGACGCTTACACCTGTCCGGGCGGCAAGCAACTGGTCCAGTTCCGCCGAACCTACAAGGTGCCCAGATCAGGTGTCGATGCAGAGGGTCTGATGCGCTACCGCGCCAGCAAGAAGGACTGCGACACCTGCCAACTCAAATCCCGATGCTGCCCGAAAGAGCCCGCAAGGAAGGTTATCCGGTCTATCCATGAACATGCCCGTGACAGGGCGCGCGATATCACCAAGACAGATGCCTATGTCACCGCCAGCTACGCCCGCAAGAAAGTAGAGATGCTGTTTGCTCACCTGAAACGCATCCTGAAACTCGATCGACTGCGCCTGAGAGGACCAAACGGAGCGAAAGACGAGTTCCTAATGGCTGCAACAGCGCAGAACCTGCGCAAACTCGCTAAACTGGTTCCCAACCCCGCCTGAAAAGGTCAGACAAGAACACTCAGCCAAAATGCAAAAGCCGCCAAAACAGCGACTTTTTCAACACTATCTCCGCAGAATTGCCCTTCGTGAACCGATCTGATCATGTCGCCTGTTGGCACAAAGCTGCCGTGTGACGAGGCGACCGCTGATGTCTCCTTGTGACCCTGGCTGTGTGAAAACTCACAATTTCAGCAACTTCCGCCTGAACGCCGCAAACCGCCACTCTCTAAACCATTGATTTCATTGGGTTAGAATTTTTGGAAAGCTGGCAAAACTTCTGATTTCTGCGAATTTTTTTAGTTTTCACACAGCCAAGACCCATATCTGCCGTCTGGACTTTAAGGGCAGCCTTCCATGAGGGGCATATCAGGTCAGACAGAAAGCGGTACCGCGAGCGAAGCCTAGTTTGTGATTGAGCCAATGCCCGGTTGAGATGGCACCCCTTGACGGAGGTTGAGTGTGGTCACACTGAATAAAACTACGAGCCAATAGTCTAAAAATCGCAAGACTGAGCGATTTCACGAAGTGCCTCAATGTCCAGTATTTCAACAGTCTTGCTGTCGATCAGTCTGATGAAGCCCATGGAAACCAGACTTCCGAATTTTCGGCTGACGGTTTCGATTGTCATGCCGAGAAAGCCTGCGATCTCTTCTCGTTTGAAAGGCAAGTGGATTATTGGATTTGATTCACGTCCAGCAACATTAGCGCAATGGCTGCCATAATCTTTGCAAAGCCATAATATGAAGGTTGCGAGCTTCTCTTTCGCTCCCATTCTCCCAAGCACCATCAGCCAGTCCTGCGCCTCGTTCAGATCTTCCCGCACATCATGTGACAACCGGCGCTCCAACTCTGGATGACGCTGAAGCACACTTTCAAACTGTGTTCGTTTGAAGCAGCACAACTCGACATCGGTGACGCATTCTACGTTGTTGTGGCTCGTGCCAGTATAAACGTCGCCAAGACTGTGTGTTGTAGTGAGCAAGCCGACAATCTGCTCACGGCCATCGGGGAACATCCTTGTCAGCTTGACCACGCCAGAGACGATAATAGCAAACAATTGGCTAGTCTCTTCCTGCTGGAATATATTTTCGCCTGGACGAAGATGCCGATGGATCATTATGTCAGCTAGTTCGTTGAGGTTAGATCCGCCAAGGGCGGCGCAAACAGCATGATGATGAACGGGACATTGCTTACATCGCAAGTCGAGCATAACCATAGGCTTCAATGCTGACACTGGACTGACCTTTTCTCCCCCATATCCAGCTTGCGCCCTAAACGGTGTATTTACAATGGCACCGGCGCATCAATCTACGATGCGCAACTTCCGACCGATCAAGTTGTGGTTGAGGATCAGGCCTGCTTGAAGAGCGTATTTATCTGCCTCAGTGAAGGTGTTCTCCAATTCCAAAAAAACAACAGCATCCTCCCAGCGCAGATGTTGCCTGATGATCTCGAAACAACACCTCAACAAGTATCCGACCGCATCCGGATTGTTCAGAGCGATGTTCGAACTGAGGTCGCTAATTGGATCCGCAAGCTCGAAAGCCAAATACTCGATTTTGGAATGCTCCGACACCGCTAGTTCTATGCATCTTCCCAACACCTTGTCTTCAGGCTTATGGACTGCCAGCAGATCGAACAAAACCTTCTCATCCCGATGATAGAGTGGAAGCTCATGGCGCAGCTTGAACAAAACAGGCTCGCATAGTTGAACATCTACAGGACCACCCAGTTGGTCTGCGATGCATTCCAATTCGTCACAGAGCTCGTACTGAGCGCTGCGTTCATGAGTGATGATGGACAGTGGGTCGTTCTGATTATTGCTGGATTCATTAGAAACCATCATTCTATCAAACCGATCTTTGGTCATGCACCCGCTAATACAACAAAGCGTTACAATCGCGCGTTGATCCCAAACGCTGAATTTGGACAATGCTCTCTAGGACACCTTCCTGAGTTGATCCCGGTCAACTATATGAAAGTTTGTTAGCGGATGTGGGTTGACCGCAGTCGCTCTAATAGTCTGGCCATAGCAGCCCTTCCCTGCGAGTTGCAAAAGCGTCCGGAGAAAAGTGAACAGCTGGTATTGCGCTTATCGCCACTAGTGGGGAAGGCACGTTGGTGGGCACCAGTTGTAAGACGCATTCAATGCGGCAAATCCTACGTCCGCATAATTTATCTTATGGAATTCTGCTCAACCTGAACTTCTGCTTCTGGCACATAGCCGACATGTGACCAAGTGAGCGAAGAGGTCTGCTTTTTACACAGTCTGGACCCACAGCTGACATCTGCAAGCACTTCTTGGCTCATTGGATTACACACTTAGCGGCAAACATGTTAGATTATCCTTGTTAGGAGGCCGTCGGAAATATCCGCGGCCTAGCACCAAGCGTGTTGTTGGAGGGTCGCAATGCGAAGTTCACGACACAATTTACGTTTTGGTTTGCTGCCTGTGGTCGCAGTATTAGCCGTTTCGTTTTTCGGTTCAGTACAACCGGTCGCCGACCAAGCAAACAAGACGATGGTTCAAGCACCGCTTGATGGCATGACCTTCATTGGCGCTCTTGGCCCTGACGGTCAGCCCAAAGATGTCGAGGATCGTTTTGTCTTCGCAAACGGCACGTTTGTGTCCAAGGAATGTGAATTGCGCTGCGAGTATCCGGCGCGCCCGTATTTCGTGCGTAAGGCGGGCGACAAGGTGGAGTTTCTGAGCGAGACCAAATGCCCGTACAAAGAAGCCACTATCGTTTGGCGAGGAACAGTCGAAGGCGACGCGATTGAAGGTGTCGCAACATGGACCATCAAGCGATGGTACTGGTCGATTGAAAGAAAGTATGAGTTCTCGGGCAAGCTCGAGCAGTCTACACCTCCGCTTGCAAGAGCCGAATAGCATGAGCATGGCTCAAGGGGTTAGTATTCTTCGTTGGCAAACCATTTTGAAGATTACGCTTCTGATCTGCCTGATTGTCGCTGGCAACTACCTTACTCACGCTATCACAAGCGCACTTGATTTCGACATCAGACCGAGTAACGAAGACGCCGTTCACCGTACCATTCTTATCGCCGCAACCCTGTACTCGGTGCTGTTGGCAATTCCATTTGTGCCGGGTGCAGAGATTGGTCTCGCGCTGATTGCCATGCTGGGTCCGTCAATTGCGCTCCTGGTCTATTTATGCACGGTTGCGGGGCTAACGATCAGCTTCATTGTGGGCCGTTTTATTCCGTTGGTAATGCTTATTCGCATTGTCGAACGGCTGGGATTAATGCGAACAACAGCGTTTCTTAAATCAGTAGAACCTCTTAATGGGCAGCAACGGCTGGAGCTTCTTATCGAGAAAGTGCCCACCCGGTTTCTACCCTTCCTGTTAAGACACCGCTACCTCGCACTTGCCGTAGCCCTCAACCTTCCTGGTAATTTCATTGTTGGCGGCGGCGGCGGTATAACTTTGTTTGCAGGTGTGAGCCGCCTGTTTTCGACGCCCGCATTTCTTTTAACGGTCGGACTGGCGGTGTCGCCTGTTCCGCTAGCCGTAGTCTTTCTGGGCAAAGGTATTCTACCTTCCTGAAGAGGTCGGGTGGATTTGGGCCAATAGCAGACCAGCTAATGTCTGCAAGTGGCACAAAACAGACCTACCCTACAGAAGAGCAGAGAGTTTGTTTTTAACCCTTTGCTGACATGCTTTATTCCCTCAGATCTGACAGAACATCGCCGGTGGGTGCTTAATTGTAAACTGTGTTACCATTCGTCAGTTCCAAGGCGAGTAAAGGGGGCGGTTCAATCATGTATGTGAGATTTTGGGGAACACGCGGTTCTATCGCCAAACCTGGATTGGGTACTGTTCGGTATGGTGGCAACACATCGTGCGTTGAAGTTCGTTCAGCAGCCGGTACCATCGTGGTTGTCGATTGTGGAACAGGTATTCAGGGCTTTGGGCAAGCTTTGATGAGAGATGCGCCCCATCCAATGACTGGTCACATTCTCATCAGTCATACTCATTGGGATCACATTCAAGGAGTGCCTTTCTTCGCCCCGCTTTTTGTGCCAGGCAATGAATGGGACATCTATGCACCAAGGGGCCTTAGCCAAACCTTGCGTGACATTCTTGCAGGGCAAATGGAGTACACATATTTTCCAATTACGCTTGATGCACTAGGAGCCACTATTAGATATCACGATTTGGTGGAGGGTGTCGTAGAGGTTGGAGATATCATTGTCCGGACACAGTATCTCAATCATCCAGCTTTAACTCTTGGATATCGACTTGAGGTCGACGGCGCATCGTTGGTTTATGCTTGTGACCACGAACCATTTTCGCAGCAACTTGCAGACGGAAGCAAAAATATAGCCGACCAGGACCAGCGTCATATTGATTTCCTGCGAGATGCGGACCTGGTCATTCATGATGCGCAGTATACGGCAGATGAATATGCCAGCAAGATTGGCTGGGGCCACAGCACATTTGAAGCTGCCGTCGATATGTGTCGCCTGGCTGGAGTGAAGCGGTTGGCGTTAACTCATCATGATCCACTCAGGGATGATGACGGGGTCGATTTGATACAGGAAGCTGCACGCACGCGGGCGTCTGAAACAGGTGCCCAGCTGGATGTGTTTGCTGCGAAAGAGGGCCTGGAGACCGAACTGAGTGGGGTTGCAAGACAGTCAGCTAAAGCGGATGCGCCTGAGTTCTCCGCAGTTACAGAGATTGATGCTGCGCTGTTGCAACACAGCATCTTACTCGGCACCACAGACGTTACTCTAGTGAAGCTGGTGTCCGACATTGCGCAGGCGGAAAGCATCGCTCTGCATGTTGAAAAAGACGCGGCTTCTGTCTTGCAATATGTGGAATCGGAAAAGCCATCTCTCGTCATGCTTGATGCAGAGCTGGTTTCTGCGTATGAAGCGGAGATCTGCCGTGCAATCCGCAGCCTCAATGACACCTATGCGTGCGAAGTACCAATTATCGCTGTTGCCGCAAACGAACGCGACATCAATGATGTTAGAGAACATATCAATGACTGGCTTATCAAGCCATTTTCCAACGAGTTTGCCCGCACCCGAATACGCGCCTGGCTGCTTCGCAATACATGCCGTTGGATCAGGCCGCCGCTACCCGAAGATGAAGACCATCGTTTGGCCTCGCTTCGCCAATTATCTATTCTCGACACTGAACCTGAGGACCGCTTTGATCGGATTACCCGCCTGGCCGCGTCAATGTTCGGTGTCCCGATCGCGCTAGTTAGTCTTGTTGATCAAGATCGCCAATGGTTTAAATCTTGCTATGGCCTGGACGCCACTGAAACCTCTCGTGAGGTCTCTTTTTGCGCACATGCAATGCTCGACAAGAAGGTCATGCTGGTGCCCGATGCACTTGCCGATCCTCGATTTGCTGACAATCCATTGGTGACTGGTGGACCGCGCATACGCTTTTATGCGGGTTATCCTCTGACGCTTCCCAACAAAACTCGCGTAGGCACACTATGTCTCATCGATATCCGGCCACGGGAGTTGAGTACTAGACAGGTTGATATCTTGAGAGACCTGGGAAGCATGGTGGAGCAAGAACTTCGCGTTACTTAAGGACCGTCTTGGCATGACTGCTGCTGGCACATAGCCGACATGTGACCAAGTGAGCGAAGAGGTCTGCTTTTGACCCAACTGAGAAGTCCGCTTGCCGGCGCCGCACGGTGAGAATGCGCTATAAGCGGCTGTGCCGTGTCAGCACGCAATATGTCTGAAGCTGAAGGTACTGTGGAAGCTTCGCCCGGCTGCCGCAGGGGATTGTGTGCCAATTCCAGCCATTGTTGAATGCGTGCAGAGCGGCCAGAATCTTGACATTTGGCGGATATCGGTCGCATTGGTTCGATGCTGCCTAGAAGATGGCTAGCATTTGATGCGCTCCATCTTTGGGTCGAGCAATGGACGCAATGAAGCCTTCGCCTTGACGCGTTTTCCGGCCACGTCGATTTCCCAATCCCCGGTATCCACAATTTTGGCTGTCAACGGTTGGTTTAGTTCAGCAAAGCCGATTCCAACGGCCCCACCCAGGGAATGGCCACGGATCGACTTCGCTCCTATCGGGCAGCCATGAAGGAGATCGGCAATGCCGCACAACACGTAACTGGCCGCTGGGTGAACAACCGAGCGGAAAATTCACATCAGCCGTTCCGGCGACGAGAGCGGGCAATGGCAAAATTCAGAAGCCCAAAGTCACTTCAGAAATTCGCTTCGATCCATGCATCAGTTCACAATCATTTCAATCAGCAACGGCATCTCTACAACCGGCAGAACTTCAAAGAAAACCGCAGCGTCGCACTCAGCGAGTGGCGCCAACTTGCGGCTTGAACGCGGTTGATCGACAGACATCTTGAATTAAATCAGATTCCCTTGACAATGCCCTCCGCGAGCCTGCGTCAAATCCGGCCATTGAAATTCGATGCACTGATCACCTTATGTTCTCTACACCGGCATTGGAGTTTCGAGCAACGATGGTTGTAGGAGGCTACAGCTGAGTAGACAACTTAGGTAGGAGGAGGCAACGCGATATGGTCTTTGGCATTCTGGCAATGCTGCATATTGTCGTTGCGGCCACGGGTACGACCCATATTCTCGTCAACAAGAGCGATTTCAGATCGGCGATCGGCTGGATTGGCCGGTGGGCTCAACAGGTGGACGCAACACTTTAATCTTTGACCAAAGATGGAGTGTTGGACATGAAGTATCGTCGCCGTATTTATTATTCAGCCGCTCAGCGGGCCGAGATTTGGGATCGTTGGCAGCGCGGGGAGTCAATGAACTCGATTGGGCGGGTGTTTGATCGGCAATCATCGTCTGTGTTTTCGGTGATCTCTCCCACAGGTGGCATCCGTCCTCCGGACCGCAAACGCGGCAGGCAAGCTTTGAGCCTAAGTGAACGCGAAGAGATATCTCGAGGGCTCAGTATCAAACAATCCTTGCGTGCTATTGCACGTCACCTGGGCCGCGCACCATCTACCATAAGCCGTGAAGTCTATCGCAATGGAGGACGTGCGGCATACCGGGCCACTGCTTCCGATCAGGCTGCATGGGACCGTGCCCTGCGTCCCAAGACATGCAAGCTGGCTTGTCACCCATCTTTGAGCCGCGCAGTATCGGCAAAGCTGCGACGTAAATGGTCACCGCAGCAGATTGCTGGCTGGCTTAAACGCACCTTTCCGGGAGAGGCGCACAAACAAGTGTCACACGAGACGATATATCGGAGCTTGTACATACAGGCGCGTGGCGTGCTGAAGAAGGAACTTCTGGAACATCTTCGGGCCAAACGTACGGTTCGCCGCTCCAGGCACGCCAGTCTCAAACGTAATGGATTGGGACAGGTCAAAAATGCCGTCTCGATTAGCGAAAGGCCTGTATCTGTGGAGGACCGTGCCGTACCGGGTCATTGGGAAGGCGACCTCATTGGTGGCTCAAAGAACAGCTACATCGCGACACTTGTGGAACGACAATCGCGCTATGTCATGCTGGTCAAAGTGGCCAACAAGGATACGGAAAGCGTCATCTCGGCATTGATCAAACAGTCTCAAAGGTTGCCAAAGGAACTCTACAAATCCCTGACCTGGGATCGCGGCAAAGAGCTGGCAGATCATCCACGACTGACAATAGCGACAGATGTCGAAGTCTATTTTTGCGATCCGCAGTCGCCTTGGCAACGCGGGTCAAACGAAAATACCAACCGTCTGTTGCGACAATATCTGCCGCGCGGAACTGATTTGTCGGTGCATTCCCAGGTAAAGCTAGGCGCAATTGCAAGGCAGTTGAACGAACGGCCACGCAAGACCTTGCAATATCAAACTCCAGCTGAGAAGTTCGCAGAGTGTGTTGCGGCGATCAGTTGAATCCACACCTGATATGGCTTTCGCCATTTGCCGGAGCGGCCATCTATTCGGCCTTTGGCATAAATCGGGTCGCGCGCCGGGCTTCGGGAATCAGCCGAGACCCCGGTTCGAACATCGAGTTCGCAGATCACTCCACGTTTGACACAACAAGGCTAGACGCCGGTATTCGCCCTATCGCTGACGTCGGCTCGCAGATAACAGAACTTCCTCTAACGCAGGGAAACCGCGTTTCGATGCTCCAAGGTGGGGCCCAAGCCTACCCCGAAATGCTGTCATCGATCGCCAACGCTCGTTGCAGTATTGCTTTGACGACCTACATATTTCGGCTTGATGAAGTTGGTTCCGAGTTCGTGGCCGCGTTGATCGCAGCGCGCAAGCGCGGTGTAGCGGTGCGAGTTCTCGTCGATGGGATTGGCAGCGGTTACTTCTTCTCTCCAGTTGTCCGCCGATTGCGAAGTGCCAGAATAACTACGATGCGATTTATGCACGATTGGCGGCCTTGGCGAATGTCATTCGTCAATCTGAGAAATCATAAAAAGCTCATTATCATTGACGGAGTCGTGGGGTTCGCTGGCGGATTGAACTTAAGCAGAGAAAACACCCTCACCGGAACCGGCAAGCGCAAGGTCGATGACATTCATTTTCGGGTGGACGGTCCTGTTGTAGCTCAACTGATGATCAGCTTTGCCGAAGACTGGCATTTCTCGACCGGCGAAACGCTCGACGCCAGCGCTTGGTGGCCCATGATCGGACGAAAAGGAAACGTCATTGCGCGGGGCATAAGTTCGGGCCCAGATGAGGATGTTGGCAGTATAGAGACAATCTTTGCCACCGCACTGGGTCAGGCTAAGCGCAGCATCCGGATTGTTACGCCGTATTTCCTGCCCGATGAGAGACTGAAATCTGCCATCATTTTGGCCGGGCTTCGAGGCGTGCAGGTCGAACTTGTAATACCGGACCGGTCAGACCACGTTGTAATGGATTGGGCGATGCGAGCGCATTTGTCATTTTTCCCTGTCGAAAGAATGAAGTGCTTTGGGACTCCAAACCCCTTCGATCATTCCAAATTGCTCACCGTCGACGGGAAGTGGTGCGCGGTCGGCAGCGCAAACTGGGACGTCCGCAGCTTGCGATTGAATTTTGAGTTTCTGCTTGAATGTTATGATAAGGATATGGTCACGGCAATTGATGCGCTCATCGATGAAAAAATCTCACAGGCCAAACCTCTTACGTCTGCCTGTTTGACAGCGCGCCCGTTGATGGTGCGTCTGCGAGACGCCAGCGCGCGACTTTTTCTGCCATACATATGAGGGGCTGATATATGGAAAAGCTGCTAGATAGGTTCATGAAGAGGCGTCGCCTCCGCGGCGGCTCCGGAGCAAGCGGCAAGAAACGCTGTTTGACGATCATCAGCTGGAACCTACTTCATCGTTCAGGCGCGCTCTTGGACGACATTGCAGCACTCATCGAACAGGAAGAGCCAGACGTCTTGCTGATGCAGGAGGCAACTGCGGTGATCGAGGGTCTACCAGAACTGGTTGGCGGTCGGCTCTATGAGCAACCCTGGCCCGGGAAGAGGCACGGGCTTGCTGCGTGGAGTTCGAACAGAGTTGCCGAACTTCAGATCGTTAAGGCTTCCGGCATCGAAAATGCCCGGACGCCTGCCTACTCGATTTGCGCAGTTGCTGGAAGTCAACGGTATCACGATCGCTAACGTTCATTTGTCGCATGGGCAAGTCCTCAACCGTCGACAGTTGCGGATGATTGCCAGATCCACCGAGGGACCAACAGCGATCATAGGAGACTATAACTCGTTGGGACCAACTCCTTTGCGTGGATTCTCCGATGTCGGCCCTAGGGGTTCAACGCACCATGCCCAAGACATCGTCCCTTTTCGCCTGGACCGATGCATGGTGCGCGACTTAGAATGTGTCCGGTCTCGGATTTTACAACGGGGGCCTTCCGATCATCGGCCCATTCGGCTCGAATTCATCTGTCCAAGTTGCATAGGTCGGGATCTTTGGGAGACCGAATGTGACGCAGGTTCAAGATCTCTACTGGCATTGTCAGAGAAACTCGAACTTGCCTGCCAAATCCCTGCGACCGTTAAAACTCAAACCGCCAGTTGACGCCATTCAGCCAGGGCAGCGGCACGGTTGAGTTTGAAGTTCTGGCGATCGTAGAGGTGGCGTTCTTGATTGAAGTGGTTGTGGACTGAAGAGTGGACTGAGGCGAATTTCTGAAGCGACTTTGCACTCCTGAACTTCGCCATTGCTCGCTCTCGTCGCCGGAACGGCTTATGCGAATTCTCTGCTCGATTGTTCAGCCAACGGCCTGTTGCCTGGCGGGCTTCGTTACCGATCTCCTTCCTGGCCGCACGGTAGGAACGCAGACGGTCCGTCACAATCACTTCCGGACGACCGTAACGTTTCATCGCTTTCCTCAGAAATCTCAGTGCAGCCTTGCGGTCTCGCTTCTTTGTGACAAACGTTTCATGGACTTCCTCTTCGAGATCAACGGCCCGCCAGAGGTAGTGGATTTCGCCATTGATACGCACGAAAACTTCGTCAAGATGCCATTTCCACTGCCGCATACCCTGCATGGAATTTGACCGCTTCTTTCTGATTTCCGATGCGAACATTGGCCTAAAATGGTTCCACCAGGCACGCACGGTTTCGTAGCTGATTTCAATTCCGCGCTCGTGAAGAAGGTCTTCGACCTGGCGCAACGAGAGTGGATAGCGAACGTACATCATGACCACCAGGCGGATGATGACGGGCGAAGTCTTGAAATAGCGGAATGGATTTCTCATCCGAAAACGCTAGGAGCCTCGCCGCGTCAGCTCAAGTGGGTTTGCTCTGACATTGCCCGGCACATTTCTACCGGATAGCGCAATTGCGGATGACGGCAGCTCTCGGGTGATCAGCAGACTCTATATCATAGCGAGCGCTACTTCTGCTTTGGGGCAAAAGCCCCCGTCACCTAGAGCCAGTCCTACGGCAGCTATTGCGAAGTCATTTTTGCGATCCGCAGTCGCCTTGGCAACGCGGGTCAAACGAAAATACCAACCGTCTGTTGCGACAATATCTGCCGCGCGGAACTGATTTGTCGGTGCATTCCCAGGTAAAGCTAGGCGCAATTGCAAGGCAGTTGAACGAACGGCCACGCAAGACCTTGCAATATCAAACTCCAGCTGAGAAGTTCGCAGAGTGTGTTGCGGCGATCAGTTGAATCCACAGCACAAAGCTGCCGTGTGACGAGGCGACCGCTGATGTCTGCTTGTGACCCAGACTGTGTAAAAACGCTCGCTGGGCTGCCCCGTGTGATGAGGTGTTGGGCCTGGATTGTTTTGCCGCGGGCATTTTCGGTTTGGCGGTTTTGGGTGGTTGATTGGAGCTTCTGTCGGGATTTGACGGTTCTGAGCGGTGATTTGGGGTGATATTTGCGTAAAAGGAGCCCGACGAGCGCCTACGCCCTCATCGCTGCCATCAGCGGGCCGATACCCAGGATATTCATGACACGCTTGAGATTATAGGCCAGCACATGCAGGGCCATTTCGGTTGAGACCCGTTTCAGTGTCTTCATCTGGAAGTGTGTGGACCCCATCCAGGATTTGATGGTGCCGAAGGGGTGTTCAACCGTTTCGCGCCGCTGGCGCATCTTTTCGGGATTCTCGTCGAGTCGTTGCTGGACAGCCTCAAGAACGTGCTCGTGCTCCCAACGTGTGATCCGGCGCTCCTTGCCCGTGGTGCAGTGATGCTTGATGGCGCAAGCCTGGCAGGCATTGGTCCAGTAGCGGCGCAGGACCAGCCCCTTTTCCTCGTTGGTATAATGATAGATCAGACGTTCACCGGCAGGACAGATGTAAACGTCGTCTAACGCCACGTAGACAAAATCCTGTTTGCCAAACCGGCCCTTGGCCTTAGCGCCTGAGGTTAGCGGCTTTGGAAGTGTGACAGTGATGCCGGCTTCATCGCATGCCAGAATCTCCTCGCTTGAGGAGTAACCTCGATCAGCAACGACATCCAGCGCGTCTGTCTCCAGGACCGCTTTCGTATGCTGGGCCATGTTGGACAGTTGCGCCCGGTCGGTACCGACGTTGGTAACATCATGGGCAACGATCAGATGGTGTTTGATGTCCACTGCAGCCTGCACATTATAACCAACCACACCTGAACCCCGGCCACTTGTGGCCATGGAGCGGGCATCGGGATCGGTCAGGGATATTTGCTGGTCGGCGCCGCAAGCATCGCGGCCTCAAGCTTTTTCAGGCGCTGCATCTCCTCCTTGAGCTTGGCGATCTTGTCGTTCAGGCGAACCGTCGAGGTCTCGCGTGCCTGGGACGGCTCTTGCCGGTCGGCACTGTCCAGTTGATGCAGATAGCGCTCGACGCTTTCCTCGATCTGCTCCAGGCGCCGCTTCATCTTGTTGCGCGTGAAGTTCCGGTCCCGGTTGTTGACCGCCTTGAACTTGGAGCCATCGATCGCCACGCTGGCATCGCTAAACAGGTCAAGCTGACGGCACAGGCCAACAAACCTGGTGCACACCTTGCGGATCGCCGGGCCATTGTCTTTGCGGAAGTCGGCGATCGTCTTGTGGTCCGGTGCCAGACGGCCCGTCAGCCACATAACCTCGACATTGCGCCCGGCCTCGCGCTCAAGACGCCTGCTCGATTGAACCCGGTTGAGATAGCCGTAGACATACAACTTCAACAATACTGATGGATGATAACTCGGTCGGCCGGTCGCGCGTGGTTCAACCCGATCAAACCCAAGCACTGCCAGATCAAGCTCATCAACGAAAACATCCACCACCCGAACTGGGTTGTCTTCACCAATGTAGTCATCAAGCCGCTCGGGAAACAAAGTACCCTGCTCGCGGTCAACACCTTCAACAAATCGCTTCATGAAACCCTCCCGCAAAAGGACAGGAGAATCATACCACAATTGACGTTTTTACACAGTCTGGACCCGGAACGGACATCGGCGCGGCCCAAGGAATTTGACCATCCGCTGCAAATCACACTACGGGAGAAGTTGTCGAGAGAAGTTGGCCAAGATCAGCGCAAAGACCCGCCCGCTCAGTGTCGGATTGCGAGCTGACCGAAACGTATTCACCGGCTGCCATCGACATCGCGCCTGCGACCAGCCCGGCGACCCCAGCAATTAAAATGCTGGTTCTGTCGGACGAGGCCGCTGCGACGCCGACAATCAGGCTGGCGGTTGAGATGATGCCGTCATTGGCGCCCAGAACCGCCGCGCGCAACCAGCCAATTCGATGGATGAATTGATGTTCACGTCTTGGAGTTGAATTACTCACGTCGACCTTTCCTTCGTCACCATCAGCTTTGCGCGTATCGTCACTGCCATTACACTGATTCTTGCGAGCAGAAAAATTGAGCTTCACCGAAATTGCGAACAAATTTTCGGTATTGATTTTCCTTGGCTCAAGCGACATTTTCCTGCCACACAGCATGACTGGCCCAGACCGGCATTTTAGCGTCTCGCGCCGGCTCGAAATAGAAAGGCTCGAAATTGCGCCGGAAAAAGCCACATCTCGTCGTCTCCAAACGAGCGGCGCCCGGAGCGTCGCCTGGAACGTTAATCGCCGACCCAAATGCGGTCGAGACAGACATTTCGGCCATTTCCTATGGTGCCGATAAAATTGGCGAAGCGCATGATTGCCAGGCAACCGATCTTGCCGAGCTGCGTGGCAAGGCGCCGGTGCTCTGGATTGATGTCGCGGGGCTTGCCGATGTCACAGCCATTGAAACTGTCGGCGACGCATTCGGGCTTCACCGACTGGCTCTGGAGGATGTCATCAACGTCCACCAGCGGCCGAAAGCCGAGGCGTATGAGGACCATGTCTTCATTGTTTTTCAGATGCTATTTCACGGGCAGACGGCCCACGGCGAACAGGTATCGATGTTCATAGGCGATAATTATGTGCTGACATTCCAGGAACGGCCCGGCGATTGCTTCGGCCCGGTTCGCGATCGGCTGCGGCGCAACAAGGGGCGCATTCGGCAGCTTGGTGCTGATTACCTGGGGTATGCGCTTATCGATGCGGCAATCGACAGCTATTTCCCGATCCTTGAAACGCTGGGAGAGGAAATTGAAGCGCTGGAAGATGAAGTCGTCGCAAATCCGAAACCGATCCTTGTAGATCAGCTTCACCGGATCAAGCGCGAACTCCTAGCCCTGAGACGCGCCGTCTGGCCGACGCGCGAGATGCTGAACACACTTATTCGAGATGAACTGCCTCAAATCAGCGACACAACGCGGCCTTATCTGCGCGATTGTTATGATCACGCGATCCAGCTGATGGACATCGTGGAAACCTATCGCGAGATCGCATCAAGCTTGCTTGATGTGTATCTTTCAAGTCTCAGCGCCCGCATGAACGAGGTCATGAAGGTCCTGACGATTATTGCGACGATCTTCATTCCCCTTGGGTTTGTCGCCAGCCTTTATGGCATGAATTTCGACCGCTCCTCACCATTCAATATGCCGGAGCTTGGCTGGCGGTTCGGCTATCCGTTCGCACTTCTGGTGATGTCCGCGATTTTCGCCGGCCTTGTTTGGTTTTTTAGGCGCCGTGGATGGATCGGGTCGGACATCAGCGAGGATAAATGACGTAATACTGTTCCGATCTTCGCGACAGCCGTTGATTTCTGGAATTGGCACATAGCTGCCGTGTGACGAGGTGGGCGAAGAGGTCTGCTTTTGACCCAAACCGGAAGTGACAAACAGCCTTCGTAGACATCCTCCGTCGCTAGCCGTAGACTACCGTTGCGCGTGTCGATAAGCAGAGATGGGGGAAGCCATGTGTTGGAGTTCAACCGTGTCAATCACCATGGTTGGCGTCGGCGCTGTGGCGACTGGTGTGGTCGCAGTTCGCGGGCAACCGCGGGCTATTTGGCTGACGCTCGGATATTTCACTGTTATGGAGGCGCTTCAGGCAATAGGCTATGCCGTGGTTGATCAGTGCGGTACCATGAGCAACCAGACGATCACACTGCTTTCCTACCTACATATCGTCTTCCAACCCTTCTTCATAAATGCCTTTGCCATGGAACTGGTGCCGGGTCCAGTAAAGGAACGGCTACGGCACGGCGTCTATCTTTGTTGTGCAGTGTCCTCCGCGGTGATGTTGGCTCAGCTCTACCCCTTAGAGTGGGCTGGAAACTGCCGCCTCGGGGACCCGCTTTGCGGAGCAGAGCTTTGCCTGGCATCTGGCGAGTGGCATATAGCCTGGAGTATCCCGTTAAATGGCCTCTTGCGGCCCTTGGAGGATGCCATAGGGATTCATTCGGGCTTGCCCACCTATTTTCTGGCGGCTTTTCTGCTGCCACTGGCTTACCGATCCTGGCGCATTGTGGTTTTCCACGCTCTTGCAGGGCCAACTCTGGCCACCTTGCTGACAAACAATCCCAACGAGATACCCGCAATTTGGCGCATGTTTTCCGTTGGTATCGTGCTGATCGGATTGAGCCCCCTGATCCGCCAAAACTTTGAAACAAAGGTTTGGTGGGCTTGGCCCAAGTCCTGGCAAAGCTGAGCGTGACCGGTTTGGACCCCGACCTGCGCAACTTTAGTGGTTTTTAGCTTGCTGGCATTACGTGCTCTTAGATGAGGCTACAGATCTACACGGTTGGACGGTCCAAGCGACGTGTAGGGTGAGATTTTCAAGATGATTGTCTCTTGTTGGCACTAAGCGGACTCGCTGCAGCCGATCGTAAAGAGTCCGTTGTTGACCCAAATGCGACATTCTGAAGTTGACCCCACCTGACGTTGGCGCTGAACTCGGTGAATGGCAGTTGCTGGCACATAGCCGACATGTGACTTGAGCCAGAAGACGTCCGCTTTGCGTGCGAAAGCTGCCATTCTCTAAAGGCAAGTCCAACGGCAACTGTGGGCCGGAAGTGCCGGTGCCAGAAGACATGGTGAAGGTCTCAAGTGGGCTCCAAACTGCCATTCGCTGCACCATCGACCGATGACCACAACTGGCACCGGGAGGGCGTCCAACTGCGATTCCCGGAATGCCTGCCAATGGCGACATTGGTTGTCCAATTGACAGTAACGAGCAGTTGTTGTGATCCAAAAACCGGGAGAGACGTCAGTCATAATATCCCGCTCGAACCGTTGCGCCAATGAAATTGCAGATCAGCCGCTCGGCATGTACCAGGGTCATGTTGCCATTTTCATAGGCAGGTGAAATCTCGACGAGGTCCATTCCCAGGACGCGACCCTTGCTGACCAGACCATGAATTAGTTTGTGTATTTGGACCCAGTTCAGCCCGCCAGGAGTTGGTGCGTTCACTGCGGGCATGATCGTCGGATCAAGTCCATCGGCATCAACAGTGAGATAGTACGGTCCGCCGTCCGGAATCTGGTCGAGCACAGCAGCGATGCCAATGTCGTGCATTTCGTAGGCTGAAATCAGTTTTGCGCCATAGGATCTTGCGGCTTCGACATCTTCACTTCTTGCGCTGCCGACGCCACGCAGGCCGATCTGAAAAATGTCGCCGATCCAGTCCATTTCAGATGCACGCCGTATCCCGCTGGAATACCCGTCTCGGACGCCATTCACACTGTCGCGCCAATCCATATGCGCATCTACCTGGATCAGCGTCACTTTTTCGTCTTTTGGCAAAGCCCGCATAATCGGGATCGGGATACCGTGATCACCGCCAAGCGTGATCAACGTTGCGCCCGACTGAAATATTTTCTCAGCTGCTGCTTGCGCGCGCCGGTAGTGTTCATATGGATCGAATGTATCTGACGTAACGTTGCCGCAATCAACGACCTTCACCGGACGATTGTCCAGCAGCGGGCCGCCAAGATCCCAATCGAAATGAACGCGGGTGCGGGGCTCCTCCCAGGCAGCATCCTGAGCATTTTGACGAATGGCATCAGGCGCTCGGCTTTGATCATTTGCAAGGTCGCCTACAATGTATGGCAAGCCAAAAGGAACGCCCAGAATCGCAATATCGGCGTCAAGCTCGTCCAGATCGAGTGCCAGAGGGAAGCCCAGGAAGCTGTTCGCAGACCCTGGGGGCGCTTTTGTAACTTCATCCTTCATACTGGGGCGCCCATCTGCGGTTGCATTTTTCACTTTGCCTCCCGGCTGTCCGCAGCCCGATAAAATGGAACATGTGAGTATTCAAATTTGCAGGCGCTCCCGGTCGTTCTACTGCTTTGATTATGTGGCTTTCCTCAAGCGTTGCAAGGGACATAGCTTTACGATGCCCCATCGACAGTGATGCGAAATTGATATTCCAGATGACGGCTTCAATGTCAGTTCCTGGCACAAAGCGGAAGCCTGGGGACGTCAAGAGGCGACCTCAACTGCAACCGGCAGACAGCCGGAAATCAAGATTGGATTGGCGTTTCGAAAGGCCAAGCCACATTCTGGTCAATATATTCATCTTGACTAAGACTAGGACTAAGGGGGGAGGCTTTTTGCGGCTTCCACTATCAAGGGATGGCTCCTGAAGGGTTCTTTCTCGCACACGTGTAATTGCACAGGTGAGGAGAAAGGTGGTTGTGGGTTGTGTAAAATGCAGTGTGATCCGAACAAGGACTACTTCGCGATACTTGGATTGTCTTCCGAGGCACATCCGGAGGTGGTCAAGGCGGCCCATCGGGCGCTGGCCAAGAAGTTTCATCCCGATCTGCACTCAGGTGAAGATACCGAGGCGGAGCAGAGATTTCAGGAAATACAAGAGGCCTATGAAGTCCTTCGCGATGAGGACAAGCTGAAACAATACCTGCATTTGCGCACCCAAATGCAAATCCAGATGCAGCAGCAACAGGCCGCGCCGACAGAACCCCAGATCCGCCCGAGAGTCTATCTGAAGCTGGATGACAGATGGGATCATCTGGTTCGCCAGTACCCGGAACTCAGCCAGCGCTATGCGAAATTCTGCTTTCTGTCTCATAAGCTTGGAAGACAATACAAGCTTATCATTCTGGGGGCTCCGGATCCCGCCCGTTTCAAACGTGTTGGAGCAAAGCTCGAACGGCAATTCTACAGAAGGCACTTCTCCTATCACCGGAACCTGCAGACGCTGGCCAAGAAACTGGCTGCCAACCACAGACGGCATGCTGTACGTATGCTGCAGGCGGAGATAAAAGGCAGACGCTTTGTGTCAAAGCGCAGCAGGTCCGAATTGGTCTGGCGCTACGAATCGAGATACCTGCAGCCTGCGGCCCCGGTAAGAGCCGCCAACAGATCATCACAACGAACACGTGTTAAACGTGGCGCAGCTCACCGGTTTTATCCGGGGCAACAACGCACCACACTCAAGTCAAGCCATAACCGGCCAATTGCCTGGTTATGCATGGGTATGGCAGTGGCGCTCGGTGCGCTAATTGTCGTTGGCCCGCTGTTGGCGCCATCCGAGATTGGTCTGAATCAACAGGCCCAGGCTCAGGCCCAGACTCTTGGCCGGTCCAATTGTGTAATCACTACACCGCTGGCCACTTCTGCGGCACAACTCAATAAAGACGTCTGTTAAGAGCGGTGAGTTCAATAGATGGACGCAACACCTCGAGCTTTGGATAAAGACTGGTGTGTTGAGACCGAGATGTCGTCGCTGCGTCCAGGGCCAGGACCCTAGCTTTTACACAGCAGTTTCAGAAAATCCTGCAGAACGATGGAATGATTTCTGTCTGCTCTCCACACCGCGCAGATGGATGACGCATACCGGAAAATTTCAGGAAGAATTTCATGGTTGTTCCCGGCCATGGAGTGCAGGCAATGCGATGGGAAAAAGCCAAGATGCACACCGCTCTGGACCAGAGCCAACACCGCTTCTGTCTGATATGCGCTGCTGCCCAGCGGAAACCGTTGCTTCTTGTCCCGCAGTGTATCGCTTTCGTGATAGCTGCGATAAACAAGCGCGTGCTTGTAGACTTCTTTTGCGGTAAGCGTCCTGCGGTCTGCAATGGCCAGTGCCAGCGGATGATCCCCGCCACAGTACAGGCCCACCGTCTCATCATATAGATGGGTGTATTGCAGACTGGCATGGCGATGATAGTCCGGCACGATGCCCAAATGCAGGCGGCCGTCGATTACTCCGCGCTCCACCTCATTGGGCGTACCACTCATCAGGTTGATGGTGACACCTGGCGCCAGCTCCTTGAGTTGCCTGATCGCGCCAACCAGCGGGTTGGCCGTATCCGACACCGTATAGTCGATCATGCCAATCTCGATCTTGCCAATCAGGCGATTGCTTATGCCGGCCATGTTGGAGTTGAAGTCCTCAATGGATTTCAAAAGCTGATCAATGTATTCGACGGTTTGCCTGCCCTGCTGGGTCAGATAAAATCCGCTGCGTCCGCGATGGCATAACCGCAGGCCAAGACGCGCTTCCAGATCTGACAACTGGCGCGAAATGGTTGAGCGGCCCACGCCCAGCTCAGTTTGAGCCGCTGACAAGCCACCACATTCGATAACGGTCTTGAAAACACGCATCAGCCGCAGGTCGACATCACTCAGGTTTCCCGAAAAGGCATTTTTCCGGCGCGCCATCTGTATAACTCCGTCCATTTATTGTTTCATCAATATGAAACAAAACTTGGGAAATTCCAAATTTATGGACGTATCAACACGGTGCAATGATACTGCTTGTCATTAGGAGTAAAGAAATTGGCCTGGTCCCTCGAACGACTTGAAGAACTTAGAGAAAAGTTCGCAGACGCCACCGGCGGGGACATGCATGATCCAAGATTCCGGCAGATTGCCGAAAAAATATTCTCCGAAGGAGGCCGCAGGCCGGCGCCTTACGCAGGTATGCCAACTCTACTGGATGCGCCCCATCGTGAACCGGATGCCGATCTGACAAACATTTCCGATCTTGATCTGGCGCTCTACGGGGTGCCGATGGACCTCGGTGTCACCAACCGGAACGGGTCGCGGTTTGGTCCGCGTGCGTTGCGCGCCATTGAGCGGATTGGCCCTTACAATGATGGGCTGGACTGCGCCCCCATTCACGAACTGAAGGTTGCCGATATTGGCGATGTACCCTTCCAGAGCAGGTTTGACCTTGCTCAAAGCCATGCCGATATCGAGGCTTTCGCCGACAAGATTGTCAAGGCGGGTGTCATTCCGGTCGGGGTTGGCGGCGATCATTCAATCAGTCATCCGATGCTGAAGGCTGTTGGCAGGAAGGCGCCTGTCGGCATGGTTCATATCGATGCCCACTGTGACACGGGCGGGTCTTATGAAGGCGAGAAGTTCCACCATGGCGGGCCATTCCGAAATGCCGTACTGGAGGGTGTTCTCGATCCCGAACGTACGATCCAGATAGGGATCAGGGGATCTGCCGGATATATTTGGGAGTTTTCGGAGATGTCCGGCATGAGCGTTGTGCATGCCAGGGACATCAACGAGACCGGCATTCCTGAAATTGTCCGCAAAGCACGCCAGGTCATTGGCGATGGGCCGACATATTTTTCATTCGATATCGACAGCCTCGACCCCGCCTTTGCACCCGGCACCGGAACGCCTGAGGTGGGCGGATTGACAACGCGTGAGGCAATGGAGCTTATTCGCGGTATGAAAGGCGCCAATTTTGTGGGAGCTGATGTTGTTGAAGTCGCACCTGCTTATGACCCAACCACAAACACCGCTCAAAACGGCGCGCAGATGTTGTTCGAAATTGTCAGCCTGATGCCATTTTCGCCTTCTGTATCCGGCAAGGTCTAGCGGTCTGAACGACCTTTCGGGCCAATGATCCTGCCGACTGACTGGCGAGTGCAGACACCAACCAACACTGAAATTGTCAACGTAGGAGTAGAACAAATGTTAACGTTACTTAGAAAGCTCAGCATGTTTATCGCTGCGGCAATGATGATCTGCGCAAGCGTTACAGCCGCTGCAGCAGATGCGCTTGAGGACATCAAGTCCGCGGGCCAGATCAATGTCGGTATATTCTCGGACTTCCCACCGTTTTCGTCTGCCAGTGCTGATCTCAGCATTAAGGGCTACGATGTGGATGTTGCCGAGTTTATCGCCGGCAAACTTGGCGTGAAAGTCAACCTGGTCGCCGTAACCGGGCAAAACCGGATACCGTTTCTCAACGACAAGCGGGTCGATATTCTGTTGAGTGTCGGCTACAGCGATGAGCGCGCCAAGGTGATCGACTATGCCGCAGCTTATGCACCATATTATATTGCCGTCATCGGGCCTGCAGCGATGAAGGTGGAAAATGCCGATGATCTTGCCAACAAGACGATCGCCGTCAATCGCGGTACACTCGAAGACACCGAACTGACCAAGGTCGAGCCCGCGTCGGCGACCGCGCGCCGTTTCGACAATTACAGCTCGGTCATTCAGGCGTTCATCTCCGGACAGGCAGATCTGATGGTCGTCGGCAATGATGTCGGCGCGCAGGTACTCGCAAAACAGGAAGGGCTGGCACCTGAGCAAAAATTTCAATTGCTGACCTCTCCTTCGCGTATTGCCCTGAACAAAGGCGAGGAGAGCCTCAAAAAAACGCTCAACGAAGCTGTTGCGGAGATGCTGTCATCCGGCAAGCTGAACAAATCGTCCAAGACCTGGCTGAAAACACCGCTTAATCCGGACAACCTGAAAGAATAGTCCGTATGGGCTTCGATTTTCAGTCTGACGTCATTGTGGAGGCACTGTCGGCCATTGGTCGCGGTGCCTCCACAACCTTGATGTTGATATCGGTTACGTGTGTTGCCGGGCTTGTGCTGAGTACGCTGGCCGCCGCGGTCAAACGCAGCGCCCATGTTTACCTCAGAGCCTGTGTAACCGGCTATGTCGAGGTCATACGCAACACACCATTTTTGGTGCAGTTGTTTTTCATCTTTTTCGGGTTGCCCGCACTCGGCATCCGGCTTGATCCGATCCATGCGGCGCTGCTTGCGATGACCCTCAACATGACTGCCTACACGACCGAGATTATCGGGGCAGGGCTTGATGCAGTGCCGAGGGGTCAGCACGACGCTGCCAAGGCGATGGGCCTGAAGCCCTATATTGCGTTCGGCAAGGTTATCCTGCCTCAGGCCCTTGTCGTCATTTATCCTGCATTGATCAGCCAGGTCGTCATCATGATGCTGGAATCAGCGGTCGTATCTCAAATTGCCGTGCGCGAGCTGACCCACGAAGCTGATCTATGGCAGGCCCGCACGTTTCGTGCGTTTGAGACGTATTTCGTCGTCGCGCTTGTCTATCTCGCCATGTCGTTCGTACTGCGACGGGGAATGCTGTTGATCGGCAGACGGTTTCTGTCGAGTGGCATTTCATGATTGAATTTACAGACTGGGATATCGTGCGCAATCTGCTGTTTGCGACACGCTGGACCATCGCCTTGTCGATTGCCGCGTTCATCGGCGGTGGTGTCGTTGGCTTCTGTATCATGATGCTGCGGGTTTCAAAGCGAACCTGGCTTCGCCATATTGCAGCGGGCTACATAGCCGTGTTTCAGGGCACGCCACTCCTGTTACAATTGTTCATTGTGTTTTTCGGCCTGCCGATGTTCGGCATTCGTATTGAAGCCTGGACGGCCGCGGTGCTTGGATTGACGTTGTTTGCCAGCGCGTTTCTGGGTGAAATCTGGCGCGCCGGCGTTGAAGCGGTCCCGACCGGCCAATGGGATGGCAGCGCAGCGCTTGGTCTGCACAGAAAGCAGCAGTTGCGCCTTGTCGTGCTTCCGCAGGCCTTCGCAATTACCCGCGCTCCAACCGTCGGCTTTCTGGTGCAGTTGATCAAGGCGACAGCAGTCACTTCAATAATCGGGTTTGAAGAGTTGCTGCGGGTATCGAACGCGATCAACAACGCCACTTTCGAACCATTCAAGGTCTATGGGCTCGTGGCCGTGATCTTTTTCCTGCTTTGCTATCCTCTCACCCGGTATGTACGAGTTCTGGAAAAGCGCTCGGCGAACAGCACCATGTAGCCGGGTCGAGGGGATAGCAAATTTCCGATCATCGCGACCCTTAAGCTCTTGTGAGTCGGGGTGAGCAAATTTAGCGGCGGTTTTCGGTATTTTGCTCCGATAGAGAAAATATTAGACACCGCGATTTTCGAGCTTTTCAACAGAATAGGCTCAAAGCCGTTGTTCGCTGCAGTCAAAAACAATGACGGCTTTCGAAACGCCGATGCTAATTCGAAACCGCAGCCACATCAATGGCAATCCGGCACTTCTCGTTGCCCAACCCTGCCACTGGCAAACCGGTGGAGGCCGGGCCGGGGTTGGCATAGAACCCGTGCCGCACTTTCATGTTGCCGTGTAGTTCTTCTTCCGTTGCACCGCCGGTATAGTGGGCCGTCAGCTTGACCACATCGGCAAAACTCGCCCCCGCAGCTCGCAGGCTGGCATCAAGTCCTTGCATGATCATTGAGGTCTGCCCGACCAGGTCGAGGCTCGAGTCTGTACACGTGCCGCTGCTCCAGATCATTCGACCGGATTTTTTCAATGTCAGGCGCAACTCGTCATCAGTTTTTACGTCTGTGAGAACAGCAACGGGTTGCTTGCCAAATGACAGTGCTGCAGCGACAACCGGTGGCGCTGCATCGGCCAATCGCACCAGCGCTTCGGGGTTTGTCATCAACTGATGGTTCTGCGCGCTGTGCCCAATCTGGCGGGCGTCGCTATCGGTACCCGACATCATCCATAAATCTGCAAGCAAATGCTCCTGATCCAGACCATGTCGGGTCAGTGCGTCGGCAACGAGGACAACCGTGTCCGCTGCCGTGCTATCGGCTAACGGTACACTGGCATATGCCCAGACCTGATCACCGGCATCAACCATTTCCAACCGGACGCCCCCTGCCTCAAAAGGAGTGAGCACCTGCAGGTTATCGGCGGCGAAAACATCAACCTCGATCAGCATGCCGCCATAGTAAAAGTGTAGCACCGGGATCGGCACGATGAGCAGGCCATGGTCAAACCGCGCCGCGATCAATGCCAGCGCATCGACGGCATCACTCTCCGTCTTTGCTGCAAAATATACGTGCAGCTTGCCGACAGCCGACGGCGTGAAGCCTGCCCTTGCCATGACCGTTTCGATCATGTCGCACACGAATTCCGTCTGCGCCAGCAGGTCTCCCGGTGCGTACACCGCACCCTGATCGCTCAGCGGGCATTGCCCGCAGGTCCAGCCCAGGTCGCCATCGCGCACCGCGGTTGACACCGGCACTTCGACCCGCATCGCAAACACGTCAAATGGTACATAGGAACGCTCACCCATGTGAACCTTCTATCTTCCCGGCGGCACGACCTCATAGCCTTTTTCTTCCGGCTCATCGTCGACCAGGTCATCCGGGAAACCGTCGGCCAGGACAGACAGGCCGGTTGCGTCTTCCAGGCGCCTGATGATGTCGTCGGAATTGGCGCGCTGGCCATAGCGCTTCTGGCCGTCCTTCATGATGTCGATGATCATCGGCGAGATTTCCAGCGGCACATTGTTGCGCTCTGCAATGGTCTGGAACAGGCCGATATCCTTCAACACCAGGTCGATGGTGAAATTCACGTCGCGTGAGCCGTTCAGGATCAGCTGGCTTTCGGTTTCGTGCACAAACGAGGTGCCAGACGATATCTTCATGGCCTCATAGGTGGTCGCCAGGTCCATGCCGGCCGCTTTCATGGTGACCAGCGCCTCGCAGCAGGTGAGCAGGTTTGCCGTTGCCAGATAGTTGGTCATTACCTTCAGCGTAGAAGCCGACCCCAACGGCCCGGTGTGCAGCACCCGGCGACCCAGAACCGTGGTGAGCGGCAATATCTTTTCGAAGGTGTCGCGTTCGCAGCCGGCAAAGATCGAGATATTGCCGGTGTCGGCGCGATGGCAGCCGCCCGACACCGGACAGTCTACCGGCTCCGCACCCTTGGCGATCACCTTGGCGCCGAGGCGTTTGACTTCCGCTTCATCGGTGGTCGACATCTCCATCCAGATCTTGCCGGGCGACAGGCCGTCGAGAATACCGTCGGTACCTTCCATGACGTCTGCGCAGGCTGCCGGGGACGGCAGGCAGGTGATGATGACATCACACATTTCAGCCATCTGCTTCGGGCTGTCGGCCCAGCCCGCACCGCGGTCAATGAACTTCTGTGCGGCATCGCGGTCCAGATCTCGGACAACCGTGTCGATACCATTGCGAATAAGGCTGCCCGCCAGTTTGCCGCCGACATTGCCCAGTCCGATAAACCCGACCTTCATGGCCGTTCTCCCATTAATTCTCGTGGTTGAAATCAGTCGTTCCAGGCTGCGTGGTTTTCGCTTGGCGCGATGTGCAGCCCGTCATCATCGGTGTAAGGGTTGGCCAGGGCCACTTCCTCGTTCAGTTCCACGCCAAGACCCGGTTCCTTCGGCGGAATGACAAAGCCGTCTTCAAACTGCATCGGCTTCATCAGAATGTCGGCATGAAAACCGCCCCATTGTTCGATGCTTTCAAGGATCAGAAAGTTCGGCGAGCAGGCTGAAATCTGCACATTCGCCGCTCCTTCAATGGGCCCGCAATACAGATGCGGCGCGATCTGCGCATAATGGGCTTCCGCCATGCCGGCAATCTTCTTGGCTTCCAGCAGACCCCCGACACGGCCCAGCGCCATCTGCAGGATCGAGGCCGCCCCCAGTTCCAGCACACGGGCGAATTCATACTTTGTGGTCAGGCGTTCACCGGTTGCGATCGGCACCCTGGTCGAGCGGGCAATCTTGGCCATCTCTTCCGGCATTTCCGGCGGGCACGGTTCTTCAAACCACAATGGATCGAAAGGTTCCAGGCGGCGTGCCATGCGGATTGCACCGGCGGTGGTAAACTGCCCGTGGGTCCCGAACAGCAGGTCCGCCCGGTTGCCGACGGCTTCGCGGATTTTCCGGCAGAACTGTTCGGAAATATCCATGCGCTCAAGGCTCGGCATGTGCGGGTCAAACGCCGTGTAAGGCCCGGCAGGATCAAACTTGACCGCCGTAAAGCCCTGATTGACATAGTGCAGCGCGCGTTCTGCCGCCACGTCCGGATTATTGTACACATCATTGCTGGGGTCGGTGTAGGCATAGGCGTCTATGTCGGCGTCTGCATACAGATATGTGTAGGAGCGCAGCCGCTCATGTACACAGCCTCCCAACAGCTCATACACAGGCTTTTCCACAGCTTTTCCACAGATGTCCCACATGGCCATTTCAATGCCGGACATGACACCCATCAGCGAAATGTCGGGACGGCCCGAATAGCCTCTCGTGTAGGTCCTGCGCCAGAACGCTTCGATGTGAAACGGGTCATTGCCCTCGACATTGCGCTGGAACACGTCCTCGATCATGGCCACCACGACGTCGGGCGCAAAGCTGGCGGTGTAGACTTCGCCAACCCCTTCAATGCCGTTATCGGTCACCAGTTTCAGGAAAATGAAATAGCGCCCGCCACGCCGTGGTGGCGGATTGCCCACGACGAAGGTTTTCAGGCCGGTGATTTTCATGCGGGTTGCGCTCCAGAACACAGTCTTGTCAGGCGAAGCTAGAGCACAAACCGAAAACTGGAAACCGGTTTTACGACCGAAATGCCTCAGAAAGCGAAATCGCGGTAGACGCGGGTGACGTCACCATTCCAGTTGCCTTCGTACAGCGCCAGCAATTCATCGGCATTGGTTCTGCCGGACTGGGCGATTTCATCGAGGACATCGAGAAACTTGGCTTCCGTCTGCTCTGCCGGGCCCTGCACATTGCGGGTCTCAAGACCCGCCCGGCAGATGGCCAGCACATCGATGGCGACATCCTGCAGACGGCGACCGGCTATGGTTGCATCAAGACCCTTGACCGGCACGTCATCACGCAGCGCCTGGCGCTGCTCCGCCGTCCAGTCCTTGACCAGGTCCCAGGCCGCATCCAGGGATGCCTGTTCATACAACAATCCGGTCCAGAATGCCGGCAGGGCGCAAAGCCTGCGCCAGGCGCCTGCGTCAGCGCCGCGCTGTTCGATGAATTTCTTGAGCCGGACTTCCGGGAAGATGGTGGTGAGGTGATCGGCCCAGTCCTTCATCGACGGTTTTTCACCGGGCAGTTGCGGCAGTTTTCCGGCCATGAAGGCACGGAAGCTTTCGCCGGAACAGTCCAGATAATCACCGCCACGATTGACGAAATACATCGGCACATCAATGGCATAATCGACATATTGCTCGAAGCCGAAGCCGTCATCGAACACGAACGGCAGCATGCCGGTGCGGTCAGGGTCGGTATCGCGCCAGATTTCGGACCGGAACGTTTTAAATCCGTTTGGCTTGCCCTCGGTGAACGGCGATGCCGCAAACAGTGCTGTCGCGACCGGCTGCAAAGCCAGGCTGACGCGCATTTTCCGGCGCATGTCAGCTTCGGACGAGAAATCCTGGTTCACCTGAACCGTGCACGAACGCAGCATCATGTCACGGCCCAGATTACCCTTCTTGGCCATGTATTCGCGCATGATCTGGTAGCGGCCCTTGGGCATCACCGGGATGTCTTCACGCTTCCACAGCGGATTGAAACCCAGCCCGAGGAAGCCGATGCCAAGCTCGTCACCCACTTCACGCACCTGCGCCAGGTGCTCATGCACTTCCTGGCAGGTCTGGAACACGTTTTCCAGCGGCGCACCCGACAATTCAAACTGTCCGCCGGGTTCCAGTGAGACATTGCCGTAGGCAGCCGGATCGGTGAGACCGATAATCTTGTCGCCTTCCATGGCGGGCGTCCAGCCGAACCTGGCCGCAAGGCCTTCCAGCAGCGCCTTGATGGAGCGTTCACCGTCATAGGGGACCGGGCCGCAAGGTATCGGTGAGGAATGCGAATTTCTCATGCTCGGTGCCCAGGCGCCACTCGGCCTTGGGCTTGCAGCCCGCCTCCAGGTAAGACACCAGTTGTGCCTTGTCTTCGATGATGGCACGGGTCTCCGCGGTATCTGGAACAGCCACACTCA
The DNA here is from genome assembly GCA_963759095.1 of uncultured Alphaproteobacteria bacterium. Lineage (GTDB taxonomy): Bacteria > Pseudomonadota > Alphaproteobacteria > Rhizobiales > Aestuariivirgaceae > Anderseniella. The sequence goes on from CAVWYF010000028.1 coordinate 237,265, forward strand.
TGGGGAAAGTCCGCCTTAAATCAAAACACGCCGATCAGACCGAACGTGTGGTCAAACACATCTGCCGAACCTCTAGCGTGTGACTTCCGTCAAGGGCAAGTCAAACTTATTTGTCCGCGCGCCAATCTCCCAAAACCGACTGCACCAGCGCCAGGACGGCAACTGCGGCGGTATCTGCGCGCATGATGCGTGGTCCCAGCGACAGCGCCACGACATTTGGCACTGCCAGGATCATGTCACGTTCTTCTTCGGAAAACCCGCCTTCGGGGCCGAGCAACACGGCCATCGGCCCAGGTTTCACCTGTTTCAGCGTGTCTATGGGGTTCGCCTTGCCGGCGCGCTCGTCGCAAAAAATCAAGGTGCGGTCATCCGGCCAGTTTGCCAGTACATCCTTGAGTTTTTCCGGTTCCGCCACATCCGGCACATAGACCATGTTGCACTGCTCAGCCGCCTCGATGGCGTTGGCGCGTAAGCGGTCCAGGTTGACCTTGTCTGCCACCGTGTGGCGGGTGATGACCGGGCGTAGCTGGCGCGCGCCCATTTCGGTTGCCTTCTGGGCCAGATAATCCAGCCGGGCCAGACTTCAAGGGCGCGAACAGGTAATCAATGTCCGGCGGTGGCGTTGCCTCGCGCAGGCGCTCTTCACAGGTGACATGGGCAGCCTTGCGGTTGGCGTGGGAAATCACACACTGCCATTCACCGTCTATGGCGTTGAACAGCCGAACCGCTGCTCCTTCGCTCAAGCGCAGCACGGTCACCAGATAATGCGAAGCCTCGCGTGACAGCGTAAGTTCACTGCGCGCGGCTAGTGTCTGCTCACAATATAGTCGGGGCACCCGCCCCTGTGATCTGGCCATGACGTCTGCCTATCCTGCCTTGGCTGATGCTCGCAAGGCGCATCGCATTGCGGGCAGCGATCTGTTTTATCTTTGGTGCATTCAGTTCAACCGGTTTTCCGTCTGCGCCGAACGGCTGTTTGAAGGTGAAAACCTGATCACTGGCGCCATGTTCATGCATCTGCAGATGTTTCGCACAGGCCTCGCGCCAGGTGGGTGTATGATCTTTCTGCCACCCACCACACCGCATAGGGCGGCCATTGCGGCGGCAACGAACCAGTCGCGGCCATGGCGCAATGCTTCTGCATGCAGGCCCTGATAGGCAAAGGCCATGGCCGATTCCAGGTCCTGCCACAAAGACAGCGTTTGCGGTGTCCAGCCGTCACCGCGTTCTTAACATAGAATTCCGGAAACACATACTCGCCCCACATGTCCGGGCCCGGTTCGTCCGGATACCCGGAATGCCCGAGATAGCCTTCGGCCAGCGGGACCGCAGCCAGAATCGGATCATTGCGGACATGAAACCCTTCATTTGCCGGATCATCCGCCGGTTTGGCAAACACCCCGAACGTGAACAATGCGAGCCTGCTGTTCAAAATTCCATTCCTTTAATCACCCATGCCTCAGCACAACATGTGTTGCCGCATCCGTTTGATGGTTTCAAGACTGCTCCGATTGCGCTAACACTCGCACCCGATGACGCAAACATCCAACAATGATGGCCGGGTGGCCGATGCGGTACGCGAACACTGGGCAGACAGGCTGCTGCCGCGCGCCGTTCGCCCCTATGCGCGCCTTGCCCGGCTGGAACGGCCGATCGGCTGGTGGCTTTTGTTGCTGCCCGGCTGGTGGGCCATCGCCATGGCCCAGACCGCATCCGGCGGCGGCATGGCGAACCTGTGGTATCTGGCACTGTTTCTCGTCGGTGCCGTGGTCATGCGCGGGGCCGGCTGCACGTTCAACGATATCGTGGATCGCGACTTTGATGCCGCCGTGGCCCGCACACGGTCGCGCCCGATACCATCGGGCCAGGTCAGTGTCGGGCAGGCAAAGGTTTTCATGATCGCGCTGTCGCTGACCGGTTTCCTGGTGCTGATGCAATTCAACTGGTTCGCCGTCGGCCTCGGCGTGTTGTCGCTGGCCACCGTTGCCGTCTATCCGTTCATGAAACGCTTCACCTACTGGCCACAGGTATTTCTGGGCATCGCCTTCAACTGGGGCGCCCTGCTTGGATGGGCTGCGGTGCGCGGTGAACTGGAATTGCCGGCCATACTGATGTATCTCGGCGGCATCTCCTGGACACTTGCCTATGACACCATCTATGCGCACCAGGACAAGGAGGATGACCTGGCCATCGGCATCAAGTCCACCGCCTTGAAGTTTGGTGCCGCAACGCCTAAATGGCTGACACTGTTTTTTGCGCTTACTTTCATACTGCTGTTTGCATCAGGATTTTATGCAGGTGCCGGGATCATTTTCTACACCGGCCTGGCAGCCGCAGCACTTCACGCGGCCTGGCAACTGGCGCGGCTTGATGTGGACGATCCTGACCGCTGCCTGATGCTGTTTCGCTCCAACCGGAATTTCGGCCTGATTGTGTTTGCCGGAATAATGCTCGACAATTTTTTGAGACTGCCATTATGAGTTCTTCCAATACCCTTTCATCTGCCGAGCAGTTTCTCGACCTGGCCCAAAAGGCAGGGGCGGATGCTGCGGATGTACTGGCCGTCAGCGGTATATCGGTGCAGGTCAGGGTGCGAAACGGTGCCACCGACAAGGTGGAGCGATCCGAGGCCACGGATTTCGGCCTGCGCGTGTTCGTCAATGGTGCAAGCGCCGTGGTGTCCGGTACGGCACGCAACACCGAGGATTACCGGACCCTGGCTGAACGTGCCGTTGCAATGGCAAGGATTGCGCCGCCTGATGCGTCCTTGAGTTTGCAGGACACAAGCGGCAGAGCCGACGCGCCGGACAGGCTTGAACTTGCCGATGATGCCCAGCCCGACACCGAAACCCTGACCGGCCTGGCGCTGGCCGCAGAAGCGGCATGCCACGAGGTCAAGGGTGTCACCAAAACCGATGGGTCGGCTGCAAGTGCGGGGCATCGTGAAATTGCGCTGGTCACCTCCAACGGGTTTTCCGGCAACTACCGGCGCACCGGCTATTCCATATCCGCGTCGGCAATTGCCGGTGAAGGCACATCGATGGAGCGCGACTACGACTATTCGTCCAAGGTGCACTTTGCTGATCTGGAAGACGCCCACGCTATCGGCAGGCGGGCCGGTGAACGGGCCGTGCGTGCGCTGAACCCGCGCAAGATGACCTCGCAGAAATGCCCGGTGATCTTTGAAGCCCGCCTGGCCAGTTCATTCCCGTCCCTGCTGGCACAGGCCGCCAACGGGTCAGGCGTGGTGCGCGGCACCAGCTTTCTCAAGGACATGATGGGACAACAGGTCTTTGCCAACGGCATCACCATTACCGACGAACCGCAATTGGTGCGTGGACTGTCTTCAAAGCCGTTCGATGCCGAAGGCATGATGTGCGAGGCATTCAACCTTGTTGAAGACGGTGTGTTGTCAAACTGGTTGCTGGACGGGCGCACCGCCGCCAAGCTGGGCTTGACCAGCAATGGCCGTGCAGCACGCTCGACCGCCGGGCAACCGTCTCCATCATCGACAAATCTCTGGCTGGCCAACGGCAGTGTTGCAGTGCCGGACATGATCTCAGGCGTCAGCGACGGTATCCTGATCACGTCCATGTTCTCATCCGGGGTCAACATGGTCACCGGCGACTACTCGCGCGGGGCTGCAGGACTGCGTATCGAGAACGGCGAGATAACCCATCCGGTCAGTGAAATCACCATTGCCGGCAACCTGAAAGACATGTTCGCCAATCTGACACCTGGCGATGATCTTGAGATGAAATCAAGCACCAACGCACCCACATGCCTTGTGGAGGGAATGACCGTTGCAGGCGCCTGAAATCACATCAACCGGTCTCTGGCAGAAACAGCACGAACTGTTATGCGATGCGGTGCGCGAGGCCGGCGAACTGGCGCTGCGCATGTTCGAGGCCGGTGTCGACAGCTGGGACAAGACAGACGGCACGCCGGTGTCGGAAGCCGATCTGGCGGTCGACAGGTTGCTGGCAGCAAGACTGCGTGAAGCAACACCCGACTTTGGCTGGCTGTCGGAAGAAACCGTGCGCGAGGACGCGACACAATCAAAGGCAAATGTGTGGGTCGTGGACCCGATTGACGGCACGTCGGCATATCTGAGCGGCTCAAATCACTGGTGTGTCGGTGCGTGCCTGCTGTCACAGGGCCGGCCGGTCGCGGCCGCAGCATTTGCACCGGCCCAGAACAGGTTCTACGAAGCCGTCCTGGGGGCCGGTGCCCGCCTGAACGGCAATGTCATGCAGGTAACCCACAAATCGGGGCTGGACGGTTCCAGGTTTGTTGCGCACAAGAGCGCCATCAGCCAAAGCAAGTGGAAATCCCCGGTTCCGCAAATCAACTGTGCCATGACGACATCTCTGATTTTGCGTCACTGTGTTGTTGCAACAGGTGAATATGACGGCGCCATTGCGTTCGGCAAAAAGCATGACTGGGATCTGGCTCCGGGTGATCTGATCGTGCATGAAGCCGGTGGACGCACGCTTGATCTTGACGCCAGGCGCTTCGTTTACAATCGCGCCGGCACGCGCCAGAACGGCCTCATGGCTGGATCAAAAGCACTGCTTGACGAGATCAGTGAACGGCTTCATACGGTTGCTGCCTGAAACAGCCGCCATCGAAAATACAGGAATCATGATAATGTCCGAAACCGCCAAACAATCTGACCAGCTGCTTCACCTCGTGTTTGGTGGCGAGCTTGAGAGCCTGGACGGCGTGCGCTTCAAGGACCTTGAACATCTCGATGTCGTGGGCATTTACCCGAACTATGCCGCGGCAAAGGAAGCCTGGCAGGAAAAGGCCCGTGCCACCATAGACATTGCCGAGATGCGCTATTTCATCGTGCACCTGCACCGCCTGCTTGATCCTGAGGAGATAGGGTCAGCAGTATGAGGTCACCTTAGCTCTTCATACAGCCTGCCTGACATCTGGGCTGTCAGCAGCGGCAGACCGGCGTCAATCGCTTCGTCTTCATGCAACAGTTTGCGAATGTCGTCACAATCACGTTTCATCTGCGCAACCAGCGCATCAAGATCGTCAAACTTCCGGTCCGGCCTGATCATGTCGACAAACTCGACAGTCAGTTCGTGCCCGTACAGATCGCCGTCAAAGTCCAGCAGAAAAACTTCCAGGAATACCCGGTCAGTATCGAATGTCGGGCGCCAGCCGAAATAGGCTGCACCCATCAAGACTTTTTGCCTGTCGCCCGATATATCGCGAACCCGCACCGCGTAAATGCCGTGGCAGGGCTCCATGCCCGGATCCAGCATGATGTTAGCCGTTGGAAATCCGATTGTGCGGCCGCGCTGATCTCCCTTGATGACATTGCCGATCACCGTCCAGCGATAACCCAGCTGGGCGTTTGCCTGCTCGATATTGCCGGCATGCAGCGCAGCACGTACCGAAGATGAGGAAAACGGCGATGTGCCGTCCTCACGGGTCACCTGATCCACAATGGTCACACCGAAACCGAACTGTTCACCCAGGTCCTGCAGCAATGACGGACTGCCACGCCTGCCCTTGCCGAAATGAAAATCATAACCCGACACAATGTGACTGATGCCGAGTGCACGAACCAGATAGCGTTCAACAAAGTCTTCTGCCTCTACCGACGCGAGTTCACGATTGAAGGGAATGGCGGCACAGAAATCGACACCGAAGCTGCGCGCCAACGCCGCCTTCAGACGCGGCGGCGTTAACCGGAACACCGGCTGCTCAGGCTGGAAAACCGATTTGGGATGCGGCTCAAACGTCACCAGGCCGGACGGTGAACCGGCCTTTTCGGGCAACTTCAATGGCGGTTCCCGCCAATGCCTGATGGCCCAGATGCAGACCGTCAAAATTCCCTATCGCCACGCAGGCGCCTTTCAGCGCAGCCGCCACCTCGGTCTGATCAATCAATTCCAGCATGTATCAACAATCCCGAACCTGCGGCATCCAGCAGATCCCGATCAGCGGGTTCATGCGATGTCGGTGTGGCGTGTTTGCGCAAAAATGACATGATCGGCAACCTAAACCAAAGCAAGTGATTATTACCACACAAGTCCGGCGGCCACGCCTGCCACCCGCAGCCCCGGCATTGTGGCGGTCAGTTCAACAGCAATGGCATGCGCATCTATGCCGCGATGATCATCTGCATGAATGCCCCCGGTAATAAAGTGAACGGCCAGCTCATTGGCGCGGGCCCCTTCAATATCGGTTGGCAATCCATCCCCGATCGCCAGCACCTGTGACCGCTCAATATGCCGTTTCAGGATGTCGCCGGCACGCTCAAGCGCCACCTGATAAATCGGCGCGTACGGTTTGCCGGCCATTTCAACCTGGCCACCAAGTTCTGCGTAAATGTCTGCCAGTGCCCCTGCACACGGGTATAGCTTGTCGCCAATCCCAACCACACGGTCAGGGTTGGCACATATGAACGGCAGGTTTCGTTTTTGCATTTGCGACAGCATGGGACGGTAGTCATCAGGCGCTTCCACCCTGCTGCCGTCACGGCCATCATTGTTCAATCCTGTACACAATACAGCTTCAGCTTCATCCAGTGTGGTCCAGTTAACGGGCAATCCTTCCAGCAGGCTGTTGTCTTCGTCAGGGCCCAGGTGAAACAGGTTGCTCCCGGCCCTGCGCCTGACCAGCTCACGGGTTACATCACCGGAACTCACCACCGCATCATATGCGCTGTCCGACACGCCGAAACGGTGCATTTGCGGCACGATCACGTGACTGGGCCGGGGTGCATTTGTGATGAGAACAACACAGCCGCCGCGCTCGCGGTGCCGGATCAGTGCCTCAGCTGCTGCAGGATAGACCTGGCGGCCGTCATGAACCACCCCCCAGACATCACACAGCCATACCGGGTAGGCAGCACTCAGATCGCGTGCCGCTTCGGCAACTGAAAAAGAACTGTTGGTGGACATGATACCAGTTAAAACAAAGGAACTATGCAACCTGCGCTGCGCTGGACGAATGAAGCGCCCGCTCACGCACGGCGCGGGGGCTGGAAAACCCGGGGCCACGCCCGAGTGACGATGCATGCATCAAGGAAGCGGCATCGTCAGGTTGCTCAACCCCGGACGCGATCAGGGCAATATTGTTGGCCTCCGTTACCTGCAACAACGCCTCCGCCGTCATTCCCGGTTGTGCAGGTTGATCCAGTCCGTCTCCAGGCACATCAATGAATGCAAAGCCCAGCTCCGCCAGTGCAGGCAGTTCGTCATACAGCATGCCTTCTCCGGTCAGACAGAATGTTGCGCCGAGGCTGGCAAGCCAGGCCAGGCCCTGCAGTCCGGCCTCACTCAAACCGGCAAGAGCAGTGTGATGGATATCCAGCACAATACCGGCAGCTGCCTCCGGGTTGGCCTGAAGCAGGCCGACGAGTTCCTGCAAGGCCTTGGTGTTTTCCAGGGTCGCTACAGATATCGGGCAGAAAATACCGGTAGCGCCACGGCGTGCGCGCAGCTTTTCAAGCAGCGGCAGAATCTGCTGCAGCAACTGAGCATCCAGGGCCGGGTCCCACAGGCTGCTCTGGCCGTTCAGCACCGGAAGGTCGGCGGACGCAACGATGTGGGTGAGATCGGCCGGTGACTGATCACGCAACCGGAAGCTCGCTTTGTAATAGGCAGTGCGTCCCTCAGCCAGCCGAACCACCGGTTCGAGGAACAACTGCACCGGTTGCGGGCGCTGCATCTGGCCATGTGCCAGCCGCTTCGGGGCCCGGGAGGGCCGCATCGCGGGTGTCTGGGTCTTTGCCGCGGGGCGTTGCGCGGCTGAAGCCGGTTTATAGGCCCGTGCCTTGTCCGGCGCATCGTGGTGAGATTTGCCGGTATCCAGCCGCGATCCCAGATCGGTCAGGCGTTGCGCCTGGTCAGCGATGCGGCGAGACAGGCTTTCAATGTCATTGGTGTTTTTGCCGAGACGCTGAGACAGCATGTTGTTCAAGCGCGTATTGCCGGCTTCATCAGAGGGGATGGAAGCTGCCGCAGATACAATGACAGCCACGGCCAGACAGGACACCGCTGCCAGCAGCGCGATGTCATAACGCACAAGCACAAAAATGCACACTGCCGCCAAAACCAGCGCACTAACTGAAAACAGCCAAACCAGCAGCTTCATTCGATCAAGTCCCACCCCATGACTGCTGAGTTCAGCAGCGGTTGCCCGGTATAGGATAAAATACTAACTCGCTCAACAAGCTGTAGCCAATTGAACGATGTTTAAAAGTCAATACATGGTTAAGGGCGCGCCGCTTTGTTTCAACGCCGTGACAAATTGTTACGTAAAATCAATTTCTCGCACCTTGCACATAACGTCAAATATCCTCATTATGCGGCAGGGAAAGCGGACGGGTTGATGCAAAATCCATGCTATGCGGGTGTTTCCACTGCATTGACGACAACAATTAGACCGACAGGACCTGAAATATGATTTTTGGAAGACTTTTGATCATGGCAGGTGTAGCTGTGGCGGCGATGAATTTTTCCGGCACTACGAATGTTGCGCACGCAGCTTCGTGTGGTGCCGATTGGGCTGAGCCGGGCACTTACAAGATCACCGGCAACTTTCGGGGCAAGAGGGAATCTGCCGGTGCGGAGTTAACTCGTGATTGCCGTATCGACCTGAAAATTCCGGGTGTTTATACTGGCGGGCGGGTCAAGCGGGCCGGCAAGTGCCTGCGCTTTACCTTCAAGATCGACAAGGAAAAGCAACTGTTCAAGGGCCGATGGTGTGATGGATTTGCGGTTGTTGACTGGAAGGGCAAGGACGTTCGTGCGAAGGTGAGAGCTGTGCGCCAGGGTGCCAAGTGACACAATATAACCCGCACCGCTTCGGGACGGAGCAGCCATATACCGGCTGAGATTGCACCGGTATAAGGCGAAATTCTGAAGCAACAAGTAAGCCCCCTCGGTCATGTACCGGGGGTTTGTCGTATTTGAGCCGGGTTTCACAAGCGCAGAACGGCGCGAAGCCGTGTCGACGGAACTGCCCGCTCACCGAGAACTGCAAGTACAATCAGACCCCACCCCAAAAGCCCTGTTGCATGCTGCGACAAGGCTGGCTTTGCCCGCAAAACTCAACAGGCGCATGATTTGCGATGGCCGTGGCGGCGATTGCACAACGTTGTGCAACGGCAGATGATCAAACAGCGTCATGTAATACAGATAGAAGACCTGTGGGCTGAGCCAGACGAAAATCCACAGAAATACCGGAGCCAGCAGCAGACGTACCGGCCAGGCCATGCGGCAGGTAATCTTGATGAATGCGACCGCCGTCAGCGCGGCCAAGCCGAAGGACAGCAATAGCAGCCCGATGCGTGCGGCCATGGTCAGGGAAAAAAATGAATCGCCGTCATACATCTCAACCAACCGCCTTGTGAATTAACCGTCCGTGCCAACAAATGCACGCGTGCTGAAAAAAAATTGTACAGCAAAACCTTGACGTAACGGGTCACGCATCATACATCACACCTTAACTG
>CAVWYF010000029.1:0-111737 GCA_963759095.1 uncultured Alphaproteobacteria bacterium
CGGTCGAAGTGATCTTGAATGACGATGCGTGGAACAAGCTTGATGGCGAGCAGCAGAAAATTCTGCAGGAGGCGGCAAGTTTCATGGAAGCGCTGTGCGCCGAAGATCAGGAGATCAACACTGCTGAAATGAAAAAGCAGGCCGAAAAAGGTATCGAGACCATCACCTTCGGCGGTGCTGAAGGCGAAGCCTATATCAAGCAGGCCTATGAGACCGGTTGGGCCGAATTCATCAAGGCCAATCCGGAAACCGGTCCAAAACTGAAAGAACTCTTGAGCAAGTAAAAGCGCCAACAGGTGGACCGCACCCGCGGTCCACCAACTTCCCGGGAGTTCTCTACACGATGCAGGTTATCTCGAAGGCGCATGCCGCACTCGTCGGCATGCTGGGGTTTTCGGCTGGGGTTTCTCTCGCATGTCTGGCGGTTTTGATCACCATTGACGTTACCATCCGAAATCTTGGTGTCGGCAATTTTCCCTGGCTTCTGGAAGTCTCCGAATATGTGTTGTTCGCGGCAACCTTTCTGGCGGCACCCTGGGTCTTGCGAGAAAATGCCCACGTACGGGTTGACCTGTTGCTGACTGCCTTGCCCCGCACTGCCGGCAGGTTGCTTGCTTTCCTGGCCGATGTTCTGGGGCTTCTGATCTCTGCCGTTCTGACCTGGTATGCGCTTCGCGTGACTGCAGATGCGCTGGAACGTGGCGACCTGATTTTCAAGGAACTTGTCGTTCCTGAATGGCCATTCTTTGTTGTGGTTGTGGTCTCAGGTGCTCTGCTGATTGCAGAGTTCAGCCTGCGGCTGGCAAAGCCGGCGACATAGGGAGGCAGATTTGGACTGGTCTTCCGCGCTATTTCTGCTGCTCGGCACCTTGCTGCTCCTGATGTTGACGGGTTTGCCCGTGGCTTTCGCCTTTCTGGGCGTGAACCTCATTGGCGCTTTCGTGTTTCTGGGCGGCGAAATTGGTCTTGATCAGGTGGTGCGCAACACCATCGCCTCGGTCAGCAATTTCTCACTGGTCCCCATACCGCTGTTTCTGTTGATGGGCGAAATCCTGTTTCAGACCGGTGTGGCGTTTGCCGCCATCAATGCCATTGATAAACTGATCACCCGGGTGCCCGGCAGGCTGTCCATTGTTTCAGTGCTCGGCGGGACGATGTTTTCTTCCCTGTCCGGGTCGACCATAGCCAACACCGCCGTGCTCGGCAGCGCGCTGCTGCCGGACATGTTGAAACGCGGCTATCATCCAACCCTTGCCATGGGGCCGATCATGGCAACCGGCAGCATCGCCATGCTGATCCCGCCATCTGCGCTTGCGGTATTGCTGGGAAGCCTAGCCGGCATCTCGATTGCCAAACTGCTTATAGCGGGCATCATTCCTGGCCTGATGATGGCAGCGAGCTTCCTGATCTACATCATCGTGCGCTGCCGCGCCAACCCGGCTCTCGCGCCTGCCTACGATGTGGAACCTGCCTCCTTGTGGGAGAGGTGGAAGCCATTGCTGACCCACGTCCTGCCGCTCATGGGCATATTTGTCGTTGTTGTGGGCAGCATACTGGGCGGCTGGGCAACGCCAACTGAAATCGGCTGCCCTTGGCAGCGTGGCCTCGGCGATTGCGGCCATCGGTTATGGCAAGTTCACGTTCGCGGCGATGAAAAAGGCCATTGCTGAGACCGCCAGGATTTCCGTGATGATCCTGTTCATCATTGCGGCTTCGGTCACATTTTCGCAGATACTGGCTTTTTCCGGTGCGGCGGACGGCCTGTTGAGAGTTATCACCGGCCTGGATTCAGGCACCATGGTGCTGTTGCTGTCGATGCTGATTGTGCTTCTCGTTCTGGGGGCTTTCATGGACCAGGTCAGCATGATCATGATCACGCTGCCGTTCTTCATCCCGCTGGCGCAAAGTGCCGGCATTGACCTGTTGTGGTTTGGTGTCTTGATGCTGGTCGTCATGGAGATAAGCTTTACGACACCGCCATTCGGGCTGTTGATTTTCGTCATGAAAGGTGTCGCGCCACCTGAAATTTCGCTGGGCCAGGTCTATCGTGCTGCCATTCCATTTATTCTGCTGGCACTTGGGGTGCTTGCATTGTTGATCGCGTTCCCTGGCCTGACCACCTGGTTACCCAATCTCATCCGCCGCTGAGTGCTGATCGAGAACCATCGAAACGGAGAGCTGTCATGGCTGAATTGCCCGAAGATTTTCTGCCCGAAACAGCTGCTGAAGCCATTCTTGTCCGGTTGAAACAGCACGATATCGACTATCTGTTTGCCAATGCCGGGACCGACTTTGCTCCCGTGATCGAAATTTATTCAAAGAACCAGCAGTCTGACCTGCCTATTCCGACGCCGATCATTGCACCGCATGAAACTGCGGCGGTCGCCATGGCGCACGGTTATTACCTGGCAACCGGCAAGCCGCAGGCCGTCATGGTGCATGTCAATGTCGGTCTGGCGAACGCCTTGATGGGCATTATCAATGCGGCCAGCGACAATATACCGGTTTTTCTCATGGCAGGCCGCACGCCTGCGACCGAGGGCACAAGGCTCGGCGCCCGCAGCCTGCCCATTCATTGGGGACAGGATATGCGGGACCAGTCGGCAATCGTGCGGGAATTTGTGAAATGGGAGTATGAACTGAAGCTGCCGGAGCAGGCGCCTGACCTGGTGGACAGAGGCTATGCCATTGCCATGAGCCACCCTCGTGGCCCGATCTATCTGGGCTTGCCACGCGAAGCGCTGGGCGAGGCCTGGCCGGATGATATGCCGTTCGGCGCACCGCGCCACGCCGTGTCATCGCCGCCGGCACCGGACCCGGACACCGTTGCTCTGATCGTGAACGAGGTAAAGGTTGCGAAAAATCCACTCATTGTCACTCAGCGCGGCGATCCTGAAGGCCGCCTGGCTGACGCATTGGCGTCTTTCTCCGAAAGTAACGCCATTCCGGTCTGTGAGTTCTGGCCTTCCGGTAATGTGCTGTCGACAGATCACCCGATGCACATGGGGTTCGATCCGGGGCAACTGCTTCCGGAGGCCGATTTGGTGATCGTGCTGGATGCCCTGGTGCCCTGGCTGGAAGCGGGGGCGAAACCCGATCCTGCGGCAAAAATAATCCAGATCGGCGCAGACCCGCTATTTTCCCGCGTGCCCATCAGAGGGTTCCGGTCCACCATCAATCTGACAGCCGATCCAGCCACCGCCGTAATCGCTTTGGACAAGGCACTGTCACCGCACAAGGGTGCATTTGTGCGCAACATCGATGAGCGCCATGCCGATCTGTCGAAGCGCTCGCAAGCGCGGCTGGAAGCGGCATCCCAAAAGGCAACCATTGGCGAAGGCAGTGTCATGACCGCTGCCTTCGTCAGCAAGACCCTGTCGGATTGCCTGCCGGATGACGCGCGCATCTTTTCGGAATTGGGATGCGACCCGTCGTTCATGCGCTTTTCTGCCGGCAACCGCTATCACTCACACGCTCTGGCAGGTGGACTTGGGTGGGGCATGCCGGCCGCACTTGGTGCCTCGCTGGCCGACCGCAGCCAGGTCACCGTGGCCTGCGTCGGCGATGGTTCCTACATGTTCGCCAACCCGGTCGCCTGCCATCAGATCGCAGAGGCAAACGACCTGCCGCTGCTCACTATTGTCTTTAACAATGGCGTCTGGAACGCCGTGCGCAAGACGACATTGATGATGTATCCCGACGGCCACGCCTCGCGTGCCAACACGGTGCCCATGTCGTCACTGGCACCGATCCCGGATTTTACCATGGTTGCGGCAGCCAGCAGGGGCTGGAGCCGCCGTGTTGAAAACGGGTCGGAACTTGCCGATGCGATCAAGGCGGCGATCGATGTTGTGACCGGGGAGAAACGCCAGGCATTGCTGGAAGTGATTGTTTCTCAAAACTGAGATGCATGTGTTCTGGACGGAATAACTTAAAATGTGACTTCCTAACCTGTTCGATAAGTTGTTATTATCAGGTCCATGACCACCCTGCGCCAACTCAGATACCTGGAAGCCATCGCCCGGCACAGCCATTTCGGCAAGGCTGCCGCAGAATGTTCGGTATCGCAACCGGCGCTGTCGCAACAAATCAAGGAACTTGAGCAGAAGTGGGGCCTGGCGCTGCTCGAAAGGTCGCCCAAACATGTAAGTCTGACAGCGGAAGGCGTTGAGGCAGTGCACCGGGCCAGGGCTATTCTGTCGGCGGTGTCTGATCTAGAGGACTTTGCCCGCGAGCGCACCGGCACGCTGAGCGGGGTATTGCGGCTGGGTGCGATCCCGTCCATTGCGCCGTATCTGCTGCCTGCCATGCTGACGCGGTTGGCGGCCCGCTACTCTGACATTGATCTCCGGCTGCGCGAAACCGTGACGGAAACCCTGGTTGATGAACTCAAAGCAGGCAAGCTTGATGTGATCGTCGCCGCATTGCCGCTGAAATCACCGGAGATAGAGGTGTGCGAACTGTTCGTTGACAAGTTTCTCCTGGCAGTGCGCGATGACGCCCAATTGAAGCCAGGTGTCTTGGCAACACCATCGATGATCGGTGAAGACCGGTTGTTGCTGATGGGCGAGGGGCATTGCCTGCGCGAGCAGGTGTTGAACTATTGCAATATCGGGGCCTCCAAGCTGTCTCGCGCCATGGGTGCCTCTTCGCTGACCACTATCGTCCAGATGGTTGCCAACGGGCATGGCGTGACGCTGTTGCCGGAAATGTGTATCCGCGAACAGGCACCCGACAGTCGTATCCGGCTGTTACGGTTTGCTGACCCGCAACCGTCAAGGACCGTAGCCATGGCATGGCGAAAGTCGACACCGCTGCGCGACGATTATATGGCGCTGTCACAACTGATGCTGGATGGTCGGGATGCCTGAACCATTGCTGCTGATACCGGGGCTGATGTGTACTGCTGCATTGTTCGAACCGCAGGTGAGTGCGTTTTCAGATACTCGCCACGTGGTCGTCGCTGACCATACCGGTGCACATGACATGCACACCATTGCCTGTCGGATCCTTGCAGGAGCACCTGAGCGGTTTGCCCTGGCCGGCCTGTCGATGGGTGTTTATCTGGCGTTGGAAATCATGTCTCTCGCACCGGACCGGGTCACCCGGCTGGCACTGCTTGACGGCAAAGCCAGACCCGATACCGCTGCTGAACTTGCCGCGCGCAATGCCTTGCTCAAAATGGCGGACGAAGGACGATATCTGAACATAACCTACGACATCCTACTGTTCAGGCTGGTCGCTGCCGGCAGGTCTCTGGAGCGTGAACTGCGCGATACGGTTATTCAGATGGCAACAGACACCGGCGTTGCAGTGTTCAGGCGCCAGATGGCGGCCATCATCAACCGCCGCAGTTATCTTGCTGAACTGAGGAACATTTCCTGTCCGACACTTGTTTTGACCGGCCAGGTGGACGAGATCACGCCGCCGGAATGCGCCCAGGAGATGGCAGAGCATATTCCGCATGCCAGGCTCGAACTGATCCCTGGATGTGGCCACCTTTCCACGCTTGAGGCCCCGGAGGCAGTAAATGCGGCGATGCGGCACTGGCTGCATGAAATGTAAGGGATGCTGACATTATTCGTGATTTGACGACACACGATGTCCGTGTGCATCATTCGGGCATCCGCTAAGCAAGGAGGTCTACAAAAATGACTCCGCCAAAGCATCCTATGCTGTAATCAGTCGACAGGGACGAAGCGTTTGCGCTTGGGCCTTATAGCCTGATTTCAGCCATTCCGACATATAGCTAACCCGAATTTCCGGGCAGTAGTGCCCGTATTATGAAACGCCTGGTTTCCTGACCGGGTAAAGGCAAACAAGCCAAAGGCCCCGCGCGGTTAAAGGTTCCGGCGGGGCCGTTTATTTGGGCCGGTGGTGTTGAATTGTTCTGTTTACGAATAGGGCAGGGGTTCTCACATAAATCGTGATTTGACCAATGGTTAACAAATTGTTAGTTTTTGAGACTTGATAGCGAAGATTGCTCGTGTAAAGTGATCACGCTGTAGACGCGGATAGAACGCAGAAATTCAGATTAAGCGTTTGTGACGTGTAGTGGAGAATGATCGATCTGGCGCTAGCGGGCCCCAAATCCCCTGCTAACCCGTCCGGCCCGATCGGTTTATACTTGGAGTATTAGGAGCTCCCCCTCGCTTCGACCTCAGGTTTTCTCCGGAGTCTGCAACCCCGCACATTGCCCCAATGTGCGGGGTTGTTTTATTCATGTCATGAAAATTGGATCTGTTGAGTATCATGTAATGAAAGTGCTCCAGGTATGACAGTTCGGCTTCAGGCAGCCGACAGTGCTGCAACCGGCCCAGCTGAACTGCAGGCGCGCAAACCAACCCGCATCCGGCTGCATCCATCACTGACAGGTGCTGACATGGTGTGTGTGATCGCAAGTGAAAACATTGCTGATCTGAGGCACAATCTGCAGGTGTTCATGATTACCGGAAGCGCTGCATCAGTACACAAATCCAGAGTATCGGCGCGCCGGCTTCGCGTTTTCCTGAAGGGCATGAAGACCTGGGTATTAGCTGAGACATACAAGCCGCTGGCGGTGAACCTGAAATTGGCCATGACGATACTGCACCCGGTGCGGCAGCACGACGTGGTCATAGATTGGCTGGAGGCAGCGGAAGTTGAAACCCGCGACAGGCAACAGGGCCGGGCGGCGATGGTTCGCGAAGCGCGAGCTCAAGCGTCGGATGCCGGACTGATCGGCTTCGTGGATGAGTTTGCGAAACAGATACAGGTGATAGGTTGGCGCCGCCGTGATACCGAGGTGCTTGATCAACCCTGCCTTTGTATTGTTCCGGGCATCATTGATCAATCTGTACAAAACTTGTACCGGGCTGGCAGTCTTGATCGGGTGTTTGAAACAACCGGCGACTATCATACCTTTCGCAAGGACCTGAAGCGGTTGAGATACTGGCTTGAGTTTACCCGATCCTTGTTCGCCAAAAAGGACATTGCACCGTGGCGCAAGACCACCAAATTGCTGCAAAGCACCCTTGGAGCCGTAAACGACCTCGACGAAGCACGGATGACCGGACATGACCGGTTGTTGGGCGCTGATGACTGGGGACCCAGGCGAAGTGACGCGGTCGATCTTGCAGTAAGCCTGTCTGACACCCTCAATTTACTGCCGAGGTTCTGGCGCTGAAGCCGGTAGTTTTGCCGGGCTGGGTTCTGACCCTGGATGACCGGTGGGTACTGGCGTTCTAACTTGTGGCCTTTTTGTCGGGTAAACTCGCATTTTGTGTGGTGCGCGTGCCATACTGTACTCACCTGATTCGCCACGATAATGATGAACAACCGGAATACGAATGTCCAAGTCACTTGACCTGTTTGGCAACACAGAGGCCGCACCTGCTGCTGCAAAGCCAGTACCTGCTGCTCCTGCTGTCGCGCCTGAAAAAATGCATAAGCACCCGGCAGCTGAAGCCGGCTACACCGCTGCCGACATTGAGGTACTGGAAGGCCTGGAACCTGTTCGCCGCCGTCCCGGCATGTACATCGGCGGCACCGATGAAAAGGCATTGCATCATCTGTTTGCCGAAGTCATCGACAACTCCATGGATGAGGCGGTAGCCGGGCACGCCACCTTTATCGAGGTCGAGTATGATGCCGACGGTTTCCTGTGTGTCTCTGACAATGGCCGCGGTATTCCAATCGACCCGCATCCCAAGTTCAAGGACAAGTCTGCCCTGGAAGTCATTCTGACCACCTTGCATGCCGGCGGCAAGTTTGACTCGAAAGTCTATGAGACATCCGGCGGTTTGCACGGTGTAGGCGTGTCGGTGGTAAATGCGCTGGCCGAAGTGCTGGAAGTTGAAGTCGCCCGCAATCAGACACTGTATCGTCAGGTCTATTCACGCGGATTTGCCCAGGGCCCGATATCGAACGAAGGCAAGGTTCACAACCGGCGCGGCACCAGGGTGCGCTTCAAACCTGACGAACAGATTTTCGGCAAGGGCGCCAAGTTCAAACCGGCGCGACTGTTCAAGATGGCCCGATCCAAGGCCTATCTGTTTGGTGGCGTCGAAATTCGCTGGTCGGTTGACCCGGTTCATCTGACAGACAAGGATGAGACGCCGCAAAAAGCCGTTCTGCACTTCCCCGGCGGACTGAAGGACTATCTTGAGGAGGCAATTCACGGCCGCCCCCGGGTGGTTGACGAGATTTTTGCCGGCAAGCTGAAAAAGGAAGGCGGACACGGGTCTGTCGAATGGGCAGTAGCGTGGTTTGGCGGGGCTGACGGGTTCGTCTCATCGTACTGCAATACGGTTCCGACGGCTGAAGGCGGCACACACGAGCAGGGGCTTCGCTTTGCGCTGAGCCGCTCCCTGAAGAACTACGCCGAACTGTCCGGCAACAAGCGCGGGTCGGTGATCACGACAGATGATGTGATGTCGTCTGCCGGCATTATGCTGTCGGTGTTCATTCGCGAACCGGAATTCCAGGGCCAGACCAAGGAAAAACTGGCCACGGCAGAAGCATCGCGCATTGTCGACAAGGCTGTGTCGGACCATTTTGACCATTGGCTGACAGGCCATCCTGCCCAGGCAGACAAACTGCTGGACTGGGTGCTGGAGCGCGCCGAGGACCGTCTTCGCCGCCGCGCCGAGCGTGATGTGGGCCGCAAGACCGCGGTGCGCAAACTGCGCCTGCCGGGCAAGCTGTCCGATTGTTCGTCTTCCGGCCGGGAAGGCTCCGAACTGTTCATTGTGGAAGGTGATTCAGCGGGCGGCTCAGCCAAGCAGGCGCGTAACCGGAAGAATCAGGCCATCCTGCCCTTGCGCGGCAAGATCCTCAACGTTGCATCCGCGACCCGCGACAAGCTGAATGCCAACCAGCAACTGGGCGATCTGCTGCAGGCTCTGGGCTGTGGCACGGGCGACAAATACCGCGAGGATGATTTGCGTTACGACAAGGTCATCATCATGACCGACGCCGATGTTGACGGGGCGCACATAGCCTCGCTGCTCATCACCTTCTTCTATCGGCTGATCCCGGCGCTAATCGAGCAGGGGCATCTCTATCTGGCCGTGCCGCCGCTGTACCGGCTGGTGCAGGGCACCAAATCAGCCTATGCACGAGACGATGCCCACAAGGACGAACTGCTCGAAAGCACTTTTTCCGGTCGCGGCAAGGTGGAGATTTCCCGCTTCAAAGGCCTTGGTGAAATGATGCCGGCACAGCTCAAGGAAACCACCATGACACCTGGTAAACGCACCTTGCTGCAGGTGCAGATGGCTCAAAGTGAAGCTGAGATGACGGCCCGTGTGGTCAAGGAACTGATGGGCAACAAGCCCGAAGACCGCTTCAACTTCATTACCGAGCGAGCCCAGTTTGTGGACGATGGCGAACTGGATATCTGACCCCGCCGCTCTACTGACATTTTGGTGACAATCACGACGATTTGGACTATGGTTTTTGTCACGCACGAGCAGCCGGGTTCACGGCGGTGTGGTTTTTTAGATTGTCTTTTAGATGCCGGTGCTGGGGACCACCAGGACAGCCCGAGAATGGCCCACATGGGTCGCGCTCGCTGTCTGTTACACAATCTGGCTTTCTGCAGTCATCTGGCATGATGTGCTGGGGTGGGTCTGGGTTGTTCCGGCCTTGTTGATGGCCACTTTTCACTCTTCCCTTCAGCATGAGGCGCTGCACGGCCACCCGACCCGGTCAGGCGCTCTCAACGAGGCACTGGTGTTTCCGGCAATCGGGTTGTTTGTGCCGTATCGGCGGTTTCGCGACACCCATCTTCGCCACCACAACAATGTCATGCTGACGGACCCCTACGACGATCCTGAAAGCTGGTATCTCAGCCGCCACGACTGGCATCGCACCAGTCCGTTGATGCAGGCCCTGCTGGGCATCAATAGTACGCTGGCCGGCCGCGTTGTGGTCGGCCCGGCATTGGCCCTGTACGGTTTCTGGCGCAATGACCTTAAATTGGTGCGCGCCGGAAACAGGGAAGTAGTTCAGGCATATCTGGTGCATTTCGCAGGCATGGTACCGGTCGTTGCGCTGCTGGTCTGGCTGGATATTCCCTTGTGGACGTACGGGCTGTTCGTGGCTTACCCGGGCATGTCGATACTGATGATACGGACCTTCATCGAACATCGCGCTGAAGAAACGGTTGCCGAGCGTACTGCAGTGATAGAGGCCGGACTGATGATGCGATTACTGTTTCTCAACAACAACTATCACGCCGTCCACCACAATCACCCCTTTGTGTCCTGGTCGGAGTTGCCGGATATCTGGCGGCAGCACAAGACGCAAATCTTGCGCGACAATGGCGGCTACCACTATCCCGGTGGTTATCTTCAGGTCGCCTGGTGCTGGCTCTTGCGGCGCCGTGAACCGGTCGAACACCCGTTTATGCGCCGCAATATCGTTGATGCCTACGAAAGAACGTTTCAGCCGCAAAATGCTGGTTTTGAAAATGAAGCACCTGTTCCCGGCGTTCAGGCGAAGGTTGTTCGCAAAAGCACAGAGCTGTAGCTTGATATCCGGGGCAGGTTGGCACCATATGGCGGACTATGAAAATTGCGCACCAGCTCGAACGCCTCATGGCAATGGATGACGCGACCTGGGCACGGCATGCAAACCCGTGGTCGGGTTGGACCCGGATGCCCATTTTGCCGCTGCTGGCATTGAGCTTCTGGTCGAGGGTCTGGATAGGCTGGTGGTGCCTGGTTCCGTTCCTGGCACTGATCATTTGGACGTTCTGGAATCCGCGCGCTTTTCCCAGGCCCGCCTCGACCGACAACTGGATGTCGAAGGTTACGTTTGGAGAACGCGTGTGGTTGAACGCTGATATCCACCCGATACCCGACCATCATGCGCGGATGGCCTCATACCTTGGCGTCTTGGCCGGGCTTGGCCTTGTGCCGTCGATGTGGGGATTGTGGGTATTAAATCCCTGGGCTGTGTTGCTGGGACTGGTGGTTACTGTTGTAGGCAAGTTATGGCAGATGGACCGAATGGTCTGGATTTACGAGGATATGAAGGGCCAGGTTCCGGAGTATGGCGCGTGGTCGCGCTGAACTGCCCTGTGTGCGGTAGTGATGCAACGAAAGTGTTGCTCATTGATCGCGACGACAAGGCCTATCATCGTTGCACTGTCTGTCAGGCTACGTTTCTTGATACATCCTGTTTTCTGACTTCTGATGCCGAATATGCCCACTACCTCACGCATGAAAATGCTGTCGATGATGCCGGCTACAGGGCTTACCTGTCGAAATTGGCGAATCCATTGCTGGCCCGGCTTCGCCTGGCATCATCGGGCCTGGATTACGGTTGCGGACCGGCACCGGCACTTGCCGAAATGATGCGGGAGGCCGGTCACAGTGTATCGGTTTTTGATCCGTTTTTCGAGGCTGACAGGTCTCCGCTTGCACGAACCTACGACTTCGTGACATGCACGGAAGCGGTTGAACATTTTCACTTGCCTGGTGTCGAATTCAAACGGTTGTCCGGATTGCTGAAACCGGGTGGTCTGCTGGCCGTGATGACTATTTTTCAGACCGATGACGCCCGGTTTGAAAACTGGCGCTACCGGCATGATCCAACTCATGTGGTTTTTTATCGGGAACACACATTTGTAGTTCTCGCTCAAAACCTTGAAATGCAGTGCGAAATCATCGCCAAAGACGTGGTGTTTCTCAGCAAATCATCCTGAATGGAATTCAGGTAATTATTGCCCGGAAATGCAGGCCATGGCGAGCCGGTTCGCGACAAATGCAAGCGTCCGGCCAAGCGGCTTATCTGCCATGTAAACGAAATAATGAACGACTGTGCCCAGAAATAGGCAATGTCCGCAGCCGCTGTTGCGTCGTTTGCACTGTTTGTAAGGTGCGTGCGCGATCATGCACATGACATATTCTTTAATTGTAATACGTTGCAGCCGGGGCATGGTCCGCGCCAAATTCAGGGTTTATGACAATAAAAGGAATGTTTGATGTCTTTTTCCGTATTCTTGCGTGCAGGCTTTGCAGGTGCCGCAGCGTTGGCAATTGTTAGCTGTGTCTTCCGTTCACGCGCAGGACGCAAAAACGCTGGCGACCGTTGATGGCCACGTGATCACCAGCAAGGATGTGGAATTTGCCAGAAACACTCTTGGCGACGCTCTTAACCAGGTCGCACCGGACAAGCAGCAGGCCTTCATCGTTAACATTCTGGTTGAGTCGCATTTGCTGGCCGACGCCGCGCGCAAGGAAGGCGTAGCTGAAACAGACGAATACAAGCGTCAGATCTCTGGCTGGAAGTGCAGGCATTGCGTGAGGCATTTGTGCGCAAGCGGTCTGGCGAACTGGTCACGGATGCCGATATTCAGGCGCGTTATGACGAAGCAAAAAAACAGGTGTCAGGCAAAAAGGAAGTCCAGGCCAGCCATATTCTGCTGAAGACCAAAGCTGAAGCAGAAGCGGTGATTGCTGAACTTGACAAGGGCGCTGATTTTGCGGAATTGGCCAAGGCCAAATCAACCGGTCCGTCGGGTCCCACGCGGCGGTGATCTCGGTTTCTTCGGCTCCGGTCGCATGGTGCCGGCTTTTGAAGCTGCGGTCTTTCCGATGGAAAAGGGATCTTACACCAAACAACCGGTGCAGACCCAGTTTGGCTATCACGTCATCAAGAAGGTTGATGAACGCGAGCAGGCGTTCCCTGAGTTGAAAGATGTCGCTGAGCGTATTCGTGTCAGTTTGCAAGCTGATAAGTTACAGGTCATTGTCAAAGAGCTTCGCGAAAAGGCGAAGATCGAACTCACTAAGCCGTAATCCGGCAATACTTGCCGGACCCAGCGGCAATTGCTGGAGGGTCTGATCGGTGAGACATATCTACCGGTTCTGCCGCGCGTTTGGCGTTGCTGTCGTGTTGGTCGCGGCATCTGCATGGGCATCTGGCGGAGTGAGCCTCGCCCAAACCGCCAGTGTAGCCCGCACGCCGAGCAATTGCCTTGCCATCGCGCAGAGCCTGCCCAGGGTCCGCTTTGTCAGTTTGAAGCGGGTTCAGGGCGAGCCTGCGTCAGGCATGGTGCGTATCAGCTATGTCAGCCATTCAACATTCTGGATTGAAAGTCCGGGCGGTGTGACGATTGCGACCGACTATGCCGG
Organism: uncultured Alphaproteobacteria bacterium; assembly: GCA_963759095.1. Classification (GTDB taxonomy): domain Bacteria; phylum Pseudomonadota; class Alphaproteobacteria; order Rhizobiales; family Aestuariivirgaceae; genus Anderseniella. Next base: position 13,125 of record CAVWYF010000029.1, read on the forward strand.
CTGGACAGGCCGGCGCGGCATCCCGCGTGTGGTCACAATGAACAAGGCGCACGAGACCCATTTTACCGACTGTCCTGATCCGGCTATCGAACATGTTCTGCGTGGCTGGAACCCAGAAGGTGGACGCAGCACCTATAATCTTGAAGTGGGCGATGTGTTGATCCGCAATGTCACGACCGATATTCGTGGATGGCAGACGCCGGAAAAAGATGCCAATTCGATCTTCATTTTTGAAATTGCCGGGTTATGTATTGGCCATCTCGGTCACCTGCATCACGAGTTGGGGGCAGGGCACCTGGGCTGGATTGGACGGCTTGATGTTGTGATGGTGCCGGTTGACGGAAGCTGGACACTGCCAATAGACAAAATGGCGGGTGTTATCAAACAACTCAGATCGCGGGTGATTCTGCCGATGCACGCATTTGGTGACTATTCTCTTTCACAGTTTGTCGCCAACCTCAGCAATGATTTTGCCATTCGTCGGGATCAGGAGCAGTCCATTACCTTGTCTACTGACAATTTGCCCTCAAAACCCACAGTAATTGTACTTGAACCGCAGTTTTAGGCTGCCCCAACGAGAGTCATGCATGGCAGTCATTGCTGCATTGCAGCATTTTACATTGCAACGCAACAAAACAGTCACGATCTTCCTCTACAAGATGTGCATCAAGACACCCGATTGTGGATGTCATTGCAATAAAAGACGGAGAAGATCATGGCTGTTGCAGCTCAGATTAATCAATTTCATTCAGCGGATCGTACCGATGAAAACGAGCCAGGCCGCTTCGCCCGGCTCATGACCCGCATTTCCCTGATAAGTGAAGCACGTGCGATCCACCGCCTTGAAACTGAGGCAGCTCACCTGCTGGACTCAGATCAACTGTGTCAGATCAAGGCTGATTTTGCCGCCCGCAAGGCGCAGGCGCTGAAATAGGTCAACTTGCAAGACATTCAGCCATAAAAGAGCTCATCGTCTGACAAGACTGGAAACAAGGCTGGACAATACGAGTCCGGCCTTTTTTCTTGCTCCGTGAGCGTGTACCATCGCAAATATGATTACTGCCCAAGTTTCTCCGCAAATAAGCCGCATGAGAGGGTGGTGTGCAGTACATTTTCGTTCGCCGGTGTCACAATGGCTGGTGAAATACATGATGGCGTAGAGGATAGCGTGTTGGTTAGAAAAGTGTCGTTGAAATCCGGTTTGTTTGCCGGACTGATCATGTCAGTACTAATGTCTGCATCGTCGGCGGTGGTGGCAAGCGATATTGAGGAATGTCTGGGCAAGACGCCTGCGCTTGAGCGGATTGGATCATGTAGCCGGGCAATTGAGTCGGGCCTGACCGGCGAACAGTTGATCAACGCTCACGCAGCACGTGGCGTGACATATGGTCAGTTGGGCCAGCTCGACAATGCGATTGTTGATCTGACCACTGCACTCGACAACGACAAAGGCAACGTGAAAATCCTCATTGCCCGCGCCCGGGCATTGTTCAACAAGCGGGATTTCGACCGGGCCATGCTGGATCTCGCAGAAGCAATAAAGCTGGATCCACAAAATTCAGTCCCGGTAAACCTGATGGGCAAAAATCATTTTATGCTCGCCAACTATGACATCGCATTGAAATTTTTCGGCGAAGCTATCGAGCTTGATCCAAATGATTACAATGCGTTTGTCAATCGGGCGACGACATACTACCGGACAAACAAGCTGCCAGAGGCGATGAAAGATGTAAATGCGGCCTATCTGATGCTGCCGCCGGGCGACAGTCGCGGTAGAGCGTTGCTGCAACTGAAAGTGGCCATTGAGCGCGCCTTCGCGTCGCAACAGGGCGTTGCGCCGGCTTCCAACTGACGGATAACGGATAACCCGGCAGGATGTCCTGAATCCAGAAACCTTGCGGACGTGAAGCTCTTTAACAGTCCGGTACCGCTGCGGCGGATTGCATCGTCAGCCGCCAATCCGCCCACCACCTTGTTTGCGTGCCGCGACGATGGATGGGCGCGGTGGCATGTTAGCCGAGAAGTCCGGCCAGCGGGTCGCCGGGTCCTCAAATGTCGAGGCTCTTTCAAATCCTGGAAACTCTTTGGTGCCATCTGTACCAGGGTGTTGTACGGGCAGAAAAACCGTTTCGAAATCAGGGGTAAAACAGGGGCCGCACATTTCGGCGCCGACCGGTACGCGGAAGAAGAGCTTCGCTGTGCCGCGGGCCTCACCTTCTGTATCAACTGCGTACATGCCATCCGCTTTGCCGGTCTTGTGCCAGTTTTTGCCTTGATCGGTTGCCACCCAAAGCCGGCCGTCTCCGTCGACCGTGCAATTGTCCGGAGATCCAAACCAGCCATTGGCAGAGGTGGCAGGGTTCCACAATGAGCCGATTTCTGCCACCGAAGGATCGCCACACTTGATCAGCACCTGCCAGGTGAACTGGCCTGCCGTGTGGTTACGGCCAGGCGCAGTCATTTCGATGATATGGCCAAACAGGTTGTCGACACGCGGATTGGCAGCGTCAACCTGGTCCTTCCTGCGTTTGTTGTTGTTGGTCAGCATGACGTAAATCTTGCCGGTTTGTTCATTGGGCTGAACATCTTCCGGACGGTCCATTGGCGTTGCGCCCACGGCTTTCGCGGCAAGTCTGACGTCGATCAGAACCTGTGCCTGGCTCTCCCAGCCGTTTTCGGGAACGAGCGGACTGTCTCCGTAAGCCAGCGGCAACCAGTCCACTGTTCCGTTCGGATTGAAGCGGGCAACCGAAAGTATGCCTTCCGATAGCAGGGTCTTGTTGGCGTCGCGATCATCGGACATCTTGTTGGCGGAAACGAAGCGGTAGACGTATTCAAACTGTGCGTCATCACCGGAATAGACCACCGCACGCCCGTCACTGTTCAAAATGCACTCACAGCCCTCATGCCTGAACCGGCCAAGGGCGGTATGCTTTACCGGCGTGGTGGATGTATCGAACGGATCGATCTCGACCACCCAGCCAAACCGGTTTGGTTCATTGGGTTCCCTGTCCACATTGAAGCGTGACTGGTACGCGCCCCAGTTATACCAGTTGGCCGGAACGCCATACCTGGCATAGCTGTCGGCCTGATCACCACCGAGGCCCTTATTCCGGCGCACCTGCTTGCCGTCCTTGTCCTCCATCTGGTCTGTCCAGAAGTAGCCGTGGAAGTTTTCCTCTGCCGCCAGATATGTACCCCAGGGAGTTACGCCACCGGCACAATTGTTGAAGGTTCCAATAATGCGCCTGCCGGACGGATCAGCGCTGGTCTGAAGCCGTGGATGCCCGGCGGCAGGGCCGTCGACTGACATTTCCGTATTGGCTGCAGATATGCGACGGTTGAGGGGCGACGTGGTCAAGGGGCGCCATTTGCCGTCTTGTTGTTCGAGTTCGACAATGCTGACACCGTGCGCGGCCATCTCGATGTCGATCATCTGGTCGCTGATTTCCGCAAAATCATTGTCCTTGGGCGATGCCGTCAGGCCGGGAAACATGACTTCCGGGCTGGTGAATTCGTGATTTACGCACATCAACAGATTGTCCGAGCGATCCGGAATTTTGAACACGCCGATGTAATCATTGTTGTAACCAAACTGCCGATGCTGGCGGGCAGCGGTCTGAGACCGCGGATCAAATGGTTCCGAATCGTCAAACAGGCCATCACCCCAGCGCAGCAGAATGTCGGCCTCATAACCCTCAGCAATATGGTGGTTGCCATCAACACCTGCCTGTAACTCGTCAAAATCAAAAGCTGATTTAGTATTGCTCGGTCGTGGCCGAGGAAAGAGATGCGTCACCACCCATCAGATACGAAACCGTCGTCACGGCCAGGGCACCCTTCAACACGTCGCGACGGCCGAAGCGCTGCTGGACAACGTCGCCGATCGTTGCCGTATCCACGGTGTGTGTTAGGCGTGTCATCGAAGGCTTCGAATGCCTCTGCCTTGTTACTGAATGATGGTTCGTTGCTGTTCGACATTACTTTTTCACCTTTGTAAGGGGCACAATTGCAGGAGATTTTTCGTCTGTCGATTACTACTGCGTGTTTGCGACATGCCAATGAAGGTCAAAGTTGCCTCGACCATGTCGACATAAGCGGTTAGGCTCAACTCTTCATGGCCCGTCAGGGTACAATATTCCATGTGAGGACAATACCTGTGTCAACCGAACTGTTGCTGCCACAAGTGACAATGCCTGGCCTCAGCTTTCGCGAGTGGCAGGCGGGCGATGCAGCTGCGCTGGCGCGCTTCATGACCAGCGCCGGAATACAACCGTTGGCTGGCCCTAAAGCTCCAGTCGGTGGCAGAAGTCGATGTTGTTCTCAAACGCCATCTGGTTCGGCAGAAATCCGGCAACGTCGGCATTTCAGGCTGTGTGCGGTTGATGCTGGTACCGGGGAACTGATTGCCGACGGTTTTATCTGGCTGCTCGGCGGCGGAGCCGCGGAGGTTGGCTGGGGCGTCGACCCGACGGTCTGGGATACAGGTGCCGGCACCATGATGGGTGAGGTATTGTGTGCAATGGCCATCGAGCGTCTCGACGCAACCGAGGTGTGGTGCAAGGTCATGGCACCAAATCTTGCGTCTGCACGTATTGCCGGCAAGCTCGGATTTTCGATGCAACGGACCGTGATGCCGGGGTCGACCGGTCTCAATCGCGCGCATGATGTCGAGATTTACCGGTTGCTCGCCGAGGAGTATTTTGAGCGCGGCTATGCCATCTGACATCGAGCGCGCATTGACGGGTGCGGTTATTGGTGCGGGTCCCGCCGGGCTGATGGCGGCCGATGTGATGGCAAGAGCGGGTCTTCAGGTTACGGTATTTGACCGCATGCCGTCTGCCGGCCGTAAATTCCTGATGGCGGGTCGGGGGGGATTGAACCTGACCCACTCTGAACCCATTGATGAGTTCCTGCTGCGTTATGCCGATGCATCGGCCTGGCTTGGCCCGGCCATCACAGCGTACTCTCCGGGTGATGTGCGCACCTGGGCGGATAGTCATGGCCAGGAGACATTTGTCGGGTCGTCGGGACGTGTGTTTCCCAAAAGTTTCAAGGCATCGCCCTTGTTGCGGGCGTGGTTGCGCGGGCTGAATGAACTGGGTGTCGTACTCGAAACGCGCAAGCATTGGACCGGTTGGGAACATGACGGTGCCTTGAGTTTTTCAGATGGCTCGAACATCAATGCGGACGTGTGTGTGTTGGCCCTGGGCGGGGCCAGTTGGCCACGCTTCGGGGCCGACGGCAACTGGGTGTCCGTGCTGGCGGACAAAGGAATAGAGGTCGTCCCGCTGGTTGCATCCAATGCCGGTGTGAACTGCAATTGGTCGGACATGACCATTGCACGCCATGCCGGCGCGCCGCTGAAGCGCATTGCTGTAACCCTGGCCGGGCGTACTGTGCGCGGCGAAGCCATGATCAGCCGGTCAGGACTTGAAGGCGGCGTGATCTATGCATTTTCGCGCGAATTGCGTAATGCCCTGGCGACGTCAGGTTACGCCGATTTGCAGCTTGATTTGCGCCCTGATCTTGATGTGAACCAACTGACTGCAAGACTAGCCAAAATCCCCCGCAAGCAGTCGCTGTCCAACAGGCTGCGCAAAGCTGCCGGGTTGTCGCCCCAGGCCATATCCGTGTGGCGTGACTGCGTTGATTGGAAAAACCTGGATACAGATGAGGCACTTGCCCACAGTCTCAAGACGGTTGTGGTGAAGGTGACCGGTATTGCAACCAATCGACAGGGCGATCTCGTCTGCCGGCGGAATTGCAGCGAACGAAGTGGACGAAAACTTCATGCTGACAAAGCTCCCGGGTGTGTTCGTGTGCGGTGAGATGCTGGACTGGGACGCGCCGACCGGCGGTTACCTGCTGCAGGCGTGTTTTGCAACCGGACATGCAGCAGGTGCTGGTGCTGCAGGATTTGCGCATAAGCCAGTGCAAGGCTCTAGCCGCCGGTCCTGACTGAAAACTTCACGGTGGCGTTGCATTTTTCATTGCGGGCCAACGAAAATTCAAACATCCTTCGGCGCATGACTTGGTCATGACATCGTGAAGGAGACAAGCCGATGACCGTTGCCGCCACGCCATTGCGTCCCAACCGCCTCGACCACCAGGAGACCCGTGTTGACCTGGCTGCCGCCTTCAGCTGGACTGCCCGGCTGAATATGCACGAAGGTGTTGCCAATCACTTCTCCGTTGCCGTGAATGATGACGGGACGCAGTTTCTGATGAATCCCAATCAGATGCATTTTGCGCGCATCAAGGCGTCTGATCTGTTGCTGCTGGACGCCAATGATCCCGATACGATGACCCGGCCCGACGCGCCGGACCCTACTGCATGGGGGCTGCATGGTGCCATTCACCGCTTGTGCCCACATGCCCGCGTGGCGATGCATGTGCATTCCATTCACGCAACCGTGCTGGCAACTCTGGATGATCCGGGGCTGCCGCCGATCGATCAGAATTGCGCGGTGTTTTTCAATCGTTATGCGATAGATGATCAGTATGGTGGACTGGCGTTTGAAGAAGAAGCCGAGCGCGCCTGCCGGCAATTGTCCGACCCGTCCAAGCAGGTATTGATCATGGGCAATCACGGCATCATGGTCATCGGTGATACCGTCGCCGATGCATTCAACCGCATGTACTATTTTGAACGCGCCGCTGAAACCTACATCAAGGCCTTGTGGACCGGCCGCAAGCTGAAGGTGCTGTCTGACGAAGTGGCTGAAAAAACCGCCCGCGAGATCGAGGAATATCCCGGTCAGGCTGATCACCATCTGAACGAGCTGAAAGCCATTCTCGACGATGAAGGCTCTGATTATGCCCACTGAGCGGGCATCTGAGCCCGCACCGCGCAGCAAGTGGAACTATCACCCGGAACTGCCGCTGGCTGATAAGTCGATTTTTGGCTGGCCGCCTGATATTAGCTTTCTTGCCCATTGGTTCCGGCGCAATTGGCTATCGCTCAGTGAACGCATGTTGTTGCTGCTTGTCGCAATCGCGGCCTGGTATTTTCTGTATCCCAGTCTCGAGGAGGCAAGAACTTTTGCGGTTGGCTGGATAGTCCAGACCTGGATCGTAAACATGGGGCTCATGCTGGCTGTTGCCGGTTCGCTGCACTGGTATTTCTACATCAGGGGCGGGCAGGGCAGAAAGCTGAAGTTCGACCATCGCGACATGGCCAAAGGCAGCCGGGCTTTTGCATTCCAGAACCAGGTGCACGACAACATGTTCTGGTCATTGGGCAGTGGTGTCTTGTTCTGGACGGCGTTTCAGGTGCTGACTCTGTGGGCCATGGCCAACGGATACCTGCCGACAACAAGTTTCGCCGATAATCCGGTCTGGTTTCTCGCTCTTTTCGTGTTGATGCCGATCTGGTCGGCGTTCCATTTTTACTGGGTGCACAGGTTGCTGCATGTGCCGTTTTTATATCGGCATTTTCATTCCCTGCATCATCGCAATGTCAACATTGGCCCGTGGTCTGGTGCGTCCATGCATCCGATAGAACACCTGCTGTATTTCACATCCGTGATGATCCATCTGGTTGCGGCATCTCATCCGGTCCATGTGATCTACAACCTGCATTACCAGGCGTTGGGGGCTGCCATGACACACACTGGATATGAGGACTTGCTGATAAGGGACAAGCGACGGCTGGCGCTTGGCACCTTTTACCATCAATTGCACCACAGGTTTTTCGAGTGCAATTACGGCAATCAGGAAATGCCCTGGGACCGCTGGTTCGGCACATTTCATGATGGCTCGGATGAAGCAACCCGCATGATACGCGAAAGAAAACAACGCATGCATGGGGGGGGTTGAACAGCTTTGCGGCAGGGCGTGCCGTGATCTGCTGTTTTGGTGTCGCACATTGAACTGCGCCGGTGCTGTTTTCAGATACAGCTACTGCTTTAGGTGGAACTCAGGCCGTCATGTTTCTATCCGTATTTGACATTTTCAAGATAGGCGTAGGCCCGTCCTCATCCCATACGATGGGGCCGATGACGGCGGCTGCGCGGTTTCTGGATGATCTGCGCTCCGGCAGGACGCCCATACCCGGCTCCGGTGCACCGGCGCACCTCCAGTGCACGCTGCACGGCTCACTGGCGTTCACCGGCAAGGGGCACTCCACGGACCGGGCAGTCATTCTGGGCCTGTGCGGTTTTGAGCCTGCCACCATTGATCCGGATGAGGCTGAACTGGCTCTGGCTGAGGTTGCCAAAACCCGCACAGTGGAGCCTGCAGGGCTGGGTCCGCTGAAATTCAACCCGGATGAAGACCTGATTTTTGACTATGGGCCACCGCTTGAGGGCCATGCAAACGGCATGGTCCTGCGGGCATTCGATGCTGCGGGCGCCCTGCGGCTGGAGGAGACCTATTACTCCATCGGTGGCGGGTTCATATTGACCGCAGACGAACTGTCGGACCTGGACCGTACACCGGCAGGTCTGAAAACCGCAAAGAAGCAGGCCGGTTACAAATATCCGTTTTCAACGGCCAGGGAGATGCTGGCGCTGGGCGCGAAACACGGCAAGACCATTGCCGAAATGAAGCGCGCCAACGAGCGGGCTCATATTGATCCATCACAGCTTGACGATCGGCTCGACGGCATCTGGAAAACCATGTCGGGCTGCATTGATCGCGGGCTTCGCGAAGACGGCATACTTCCCGGTGGCCTGAATGTGCGCCGCCGCGCGAAGAAGATACATGAGCGCCTTGTTGAACAACGCGGGTCAAACATGGCGCAGCCGCATGTGGCCAACGACTGGATGTCGGTGTACGCCATGGCGGTGAACGAGGAAAATGCCGCCGGTGGCAAGGTTGTGACATCGCCGACCAATGGCGCGGCCGGTGTTGTCCCGGCAGTGATGCGCTATTATCGCGATCACTGTATCGGCTCCAATGACGAAGGCCTGCGCACGTTTCTGCTCACTGCCGCTGCCATCGGCGGCCTGATCAAGCACAACGCGTCCATTTCGGGCGCTGAAGTCGGCTGTCAGGGCGAGGTCGGCTCTGCAGCCGCCATGGCTGCTGCCGGGTTTTGCGCAGCCCTTGGCGGCAGCAATGAGCAGATCGAAAACGCCGCTGAAATTGCCCTGGAGCACCATCTCGGCATGACTTGCGATCCTGTCGGCGGTTTGGTGCAGGTGCCGTGTATCGAGCGCAACGGACTGGGCGCCATCAAGGCGGTATCTGCAGCATCCCTGGCGCTGCATGGGGACGGCCAGCACTTCATGCCCCTGGACAATTGCATCGAAGCCATGCGCCAGACGGGCCAGGACATGTCGGAGAAATACAAGGAGACCAGCCTCGGCGGTCTCGCGGTAAACCTGCCGGAGTGTTGAGACTTTCCGGTCCGTCTTGCCAGCGCAGGCTGGTATCCAAAATCTGACTTAGCCAGAACCGCCAGTTCGGTTTGGACCCCTTGGATTCACGTAACAAGTGCAACACCTGCTAAGGTGTTGTTGCGATGGGAAAGAGTTATGTTCATCTGTCTCTAGTAGAGCGGATCAAGATCGATTTGTTGCGTAAGGCGAACCAGTCGATCAGAGAAATTGCGCGCCAGCTTGGCAGAGCCGCATGTACGGTCAGCCGTGAACTGAAACGCAATGCAAAACCAACAAAACAATGGACGGGGGTGTATGAGGGTGAACGCGCTCATCAACTGGCCTTGCGACGAAGACGATGGGACTGTCGCTTCAAGCTGGCGCACCAGCCAGCACTGCGTGCACTTGTTCGCGACCGCCTTGCGATGGGATGGTCACCACAGATGATTGCAGGCCGGCTGGCACTGCATAACGCTCACATGCAGATCAGTCATGAGTTAATCTATCGCTTCATCTACCATCGTTCAGCTCAGAAGGATTACTGGCACAGGCTGCTGCCACGGGCAAAACACTGCAGAGGTAAACTCAAGCGCGGTGGTATCAGTCCGGTTGAGCATATAAAACAGCGCGTTAGCATCCATGAACGACCCCGATCGGTTACGTCACGCACAAAACCCGGCCACTGGGAAGCCGACCTGATGCTGTTTTCCCGCTATGGTCAGGCCGTGTTGGTGCTGCATGAACGAACCTCCAGGTTCACAACCCTCATGCGCCAGCCTTCCAAGGCTGCCCGGCCTGTGGCAGATCGGCTTTCAAGCTTCCTTGCCAAGCTGCCAGGCCATTTGCGCCAGAGCATCACTTTCGACAATGGGACCGAGTTTGCCTTGCATCATGAGCTCAAACCCCTGCTGGCATGTGGCACCTACTTCTGTGATCCTCATGCGCCATGGCAAAAAGGTGGTGTGGAAAACGCCATCTCAAGGCTCAGGCGATCACTGCCGAGAAAGTCAGACCTGGCAGCCATCCCGGCACAACAGTTGCAGTTCATCACAGACAGGTACAACAATGCGCCAAGAAAGTGCCTCAACTACAAAACCCCAAACGAGGTCTTCAATCAGATGTTCAACCGTGTTGCACTTCAAACGTGACTCCACCCCCCAGCCTTCGCTGGGATGACGCCAGGAAGATTGGGAGGCGATCACGCTGGAATGGCGAGGCTTTCCAGCTTCGTCATGCCAGCGAAGGCTGGCATCCATACTTGGCGGCCTACACCGCATTCGCTGGCATTGGGTCCCCATTTTCATGGGGATGACGGCAATGATGAATTCTAACTAGGCCCGACTGGGCCTCGGGCCGGTCAGGCCCGCCCCCGCGGAGCGCAGCCGCAACGCGGCTGCTTGCGTGAGCGAATTAAGATACCAACAATACTCCAACTGGCCTGCACCTTGCTGAGTTCTTAACGGGACGTAGCGATCGTGTATCAAAAAGGCACAGTTTCGACATGCTCTACAAAGTGTTCAAGGTGAGCAAATGGGTGATTATTGCGGATTTGTCCGCCGGAGTAGTAATTAACGCGGCCTGGGCAATGGGATTGGTCAACCCGCTGGGCTGGGGTGTGAAACTGGCCGATGTCATTCAGACAACCTTGCAGTGAAACCCGCCGACACCCTCGACGAAGCCTTCCATGCGATCACCGCGCACTACGGGTCCGACACCTGACGGTGTTCCCGACATGATCAGGTCACCGGCTGCCAGTTCAAACAGGCCGGACAGATAGGAAATCATTTCCGGCACTTTCCAGATCATCTGGTTCAGATCCCCCTGCTGGCGAACTTCGCCATTGACCTTTAGCCACACGGCCCCGGCCTCCGGGTGCCCGATTTCCAAAGCCGGTACCAGCCCCGTCATGGGGGCTGAATGATCAAACGCCTTGCCGATTTCCCAGGGCCGTCCGGCCTTCTTCATTTCGCCCTGCAGGTCACGGCGGGTCATGTCGAGACCGGCGCCATAGCCATAGACATGGCCCAGCGCGTCATCCAGCGCGATATCCCTGCCGCCGGACTTGAGCGCCACGATCATTTCAATCTCGTGGTGAACATCATTTGAGGCAGGCGGGTACGGGAACGTAATCTCGCCGCCGGCATCGGCGGTGACAATATTCTCGGGGCACTTGAGAAAGAAGAACGGGTCTTCCCGGTCCGGATCATGCCCCATCTCGATGGCATGCGCGGCATAGTTGCGGCCGACACAGTACACGCGGCGGACGGGGAAAGTGTCCGAGGTGCCGGAAACGGGCAGGGTGGTGCGGCTGGGGTCGGGGATAACTGAGGACATGGCAGTCGGGCTTTCAGGCGAGAGGATGATTGATCGCGCAGGTGTAACGTCTTCATCACCAGCGCGAAAGTATCATTCCATCATGTGATGGATGTTGGTCGGTCTGACACTGGCTGCCATTTGTTCAGCCGTCCCATTCCGTATCGAGCACACCCTTGAAGGTGACGCGGAAGTTGTAAATTTTTTTCTTCTTCATCCGCTTCATCAGCGCGTCTGAAACAGTGTAACCCGTCACGCTAAGAGAGTATCTCGGACTATTCTCGCTACTCGTCCTATAGTGCTCTTGCCACAAATGCATATTGCCGACTCTGTCGGCGTGGTAAATTACATCAGGGTCAGGTAGGCCCGGCATCATTTGGATTTTGCCGATGTAGTTACCGTTATGATCATGCCAGCGAGCTCTTGGAGAATTCTCTATATCTATCGTGTAAGCACGTTGGAGCACGTTCATGTAATAGAACTGACCTTCAACCTGGCTCCCGTCAGGCCGCACTATTTGTACCGGTATGAAATTATGAACATCAGGCTCCAGATCTTCGATCAGATCGCGGAATTTTTCACTAACAACATTGAGATACAGAGGGCTGTTGTGGACAATGCAAAAGTCAGTAATGTTTTTGCCGCGGTAGAGAAGTGTTGCAGGCACGTCGCTTGCCTCGATCCGTTCGCATTCGTAAGTCTTGTAGTCGAGGAATGGGACTTCATTTTTGTACCTCCTTAAAACGGATGCATCGTAGTCGTCCGGGGCCTCCAGTGACCCATTGTATTTGCCTCCCCATGTCGGAAGTATGGTGTAGGGCATATCCAGCTCCATCCGTTGTTTAGCGCGTCGTTGGACAATCGGACATTATCATCGGGATTCAGCGGTTGCCGCAGAATTTGCCTCCGCGGTCGGTGTCGGCGGCGTGCTGGCTTTCTGCCATATGGTCGCGCCGCCTATGACAATCAGCACCAGCCAGAATGCCGAGCCCGGGCGAAGGTTGTCGCCCTTGGGTGATTTCATGTCTTTCAGCGGAACGCCCAAGGTCTAGAGCTCCCTGTAGAGGCGGGCCAGGTCATCCGGTTGTCAGTCTGTTCACCAATTGCGTAAGCTATTCTGAATAAAGACTATAAAGTTTGAGTGATTTACTCAAACGGCTCCTCCGCATGCCCCGCTTTCCCTCACATCTGCGTGACGCCACTGGATTGTCACAAAAGAACGACTTGTTCTTTTTAACGAACAGTTCTATATGTCATTCCAGTTGATCGTTTTAACGAACGAACTGGAGTGACCTGATCATGCGCTATTATCCGGTGTTTCTGGACCTTGAAGCAAAGACCGTCGTCATTGTCGGTGGTGGGGCTGAAGCTGCGCAGAAGCTGCGGTTGATGGCCAAGACGCCGGCGCGGATTGTTGTCATTACACCGTTTGCAGAGCGTGAACTCTCCACCGAAATCGATGCTGCCGGTGCCTGCCTTATATCGCGCGAGTTCGATGCTGATGACCTGCACGGTGCTTCGCTGGTATTTGCCTGTGGTCTGGATGAGCCTGACGAGGCGATAGTTCATGCGGCAGCGACCGACCGCAACATTCCGGTCAACGTCGTCGACAGGCACGACAAGTGCTCGTTCCTCACCCCGTCCATCGTGGATCGCGGTTCACTCACCATCGCCATCGGCACCGAGGGGGCAGCGCCGGTTCTGGGGCAGGGCATCAAGGCCCACCTGGAAGCCATGCTGCCGCCGTCCATCGGCGCGCTGGTGGACAAGGCATCTGCCTTGCGGCCACGCGTGGCCCGCACACTGGACAAGGGCAGCCCGCGCCGCGATTTCTGGCGCTCGTTCTTCTTTGGCGGCATCCGCGCCGCTTTCGACCGCGAACCTGATACCGGCTTCGAACAGTCGGTTGATCACGCATTGTCCGGCAAAAGGCACGAGACGACCGGTTCGGTCTCTCTGGTCGGCGCCGGTCCCGGCGATGCCGACCTGTTGACACTGAAGGCTCAACGCCGCCTGCTGGATGCAGACGTGATAGTCTATGACCGTCTTGTCGGTCCCGGCATTCTGGACTATGCGCGGCGTGATGCGGAACGCATCGATGTGGGCAAGGCGCCCGGCAAGCTGTCGGTCAGCCAGACCCGCATCAACGACATCCTGATTGAACATGCCAGTGCCGGCAAGCGCGTGGTGCGCCTGAAAGGCGGCGATCCGTATGTGTTTGGCCGTGGCGGTGAAGAACAGGCCGCTCTTGTAGACGCCGGTATTCCGGTCGACGTGGTGCCGGGTATTACCGCAGCCGTCGCTTGTGCTGCTGCCATACGCCTGCCGCTGACCTGGCGCGGTGAAAACCGCAGCTTCACCGTGATGACCGGCACGGCCGGTGACGGCGCTGCAGACCATGACTGGGCAGCCCTCGCCAAGCCCGGCGCAGCGTTTTCCATTTATATGGGCGTGCGCCAGGCGGGTCACATACAGCGCCAGCTATTGGGGGCAGGCATTGCCGACGACACGCCCGTCGTGGTGGTCGAAAACGGCACCCGCGCTGACCAGAAGACGGCAGTGGGCACCATCGCCACGTTGACCAGAACACTCGCCTTGGGCGCCATCAAGGGCCCGGCCATCATCTATGTCGGTCTCGACCCGGCGCGCTCCGATGTTCTGGATGCGCACATTGAGACGCAGGCCGCAGCACAAGAAAGGATCGCGTCATGAACGATATAACCGAAGACTGCAGTGAATACGTTGTGACCGCCAACGAGGTGTTGTCCGGCGACACGGTGTTTCGCACGGCGGATGAAAAATGGGTGCGCGGCATTGACGATGCGACCGTGCTGAAGTGTGAGGACACCGGTTTCGTGGCGCTCGGTGAAGCGCAGAAGGATGAACACGCCAACATCGTCATGGGTGCCTATCTGGTTGAAGTGTCGCGTGAAAGCGGTGCCGTGCGCCCGGTACACATCCGCGAGCGCATCAGGGCACTGGGCCCGACGGTGCGCGCCGACCTGGCGCAAGTGGCTCAAGGATTTTCGACAAGCGAGGTTGTGGACCAATGAACGTGCACGTGACCCCTGAACCCAACATGTACCGCTATGACGAGTTTGACCGCAAATTCGTCGATGCCCGGGTTGCCCAGTTCCGCGACCAGGTGGCGCGCCGTCTCGACGGCACCATCACCGAAGATGAATTCAAGCCGATGCGGCTGATGAACGGCCTGTACCATCAGCTTCATGCCTACATGCTGCGGGTGGCGGTGCCGTACGGTACCATGTCATCGCGCCAGCTCAATGTACTGGCGGACATCGCCGACAAATATGATCGCGGCTATGGCCACTGGACCACCCGCCAGAACATTCAGTACAACTGGGTCAAGCTGGAAGATACCGCTGATATCCTGGACAGGTTGGCCGGTGTCGAGATGCACGCCATCCAGACATCCGGCAACTGTATCCGTAATACCACCACCGATGCTTACGCTGGTGCGGCTGCCGATGAACTGGCCGATCCGCGCCCGGCGTGTGAGCTGATCCGGCAGTGGTCGAGCCTGCACCCGGAATTCACCTATCTGCCGCGCAAGTTCAAGATCGCGGTGACCGGATCACCGAACGACCGGGCAGCTGTGCGGGTCCACGATATCGGCCTGCGCATGCATCTGAATGAGCAGGGCGAGCGCGGCTGGGAAGTGCTGGTCGGCGGCGGGCAGGGGCGAACACCCATGGTGGCCGTGACCGTGCGTGACTGGCTGGCCGAAGCTGACCTGCTGCCCTATCTGACGGCCGTCATGCGAGTCTACAACCTGATCGGCCGGCGGGACAACAAGTACAAGGCACGCATCAAGATCCTGGTCCACGAAATGGGCGCGGAGGCGTTTTCCGCTGCTGTGGAAAAGGAGTTTGCCGAGGCACCGAAAGATACCATCGAGGTCGACGCGCGCGAACTGGCGCGGATCTCGTCCTATTTCGCGCCACCTGCATGGGAAACTCTTGCCGCCTTCGTGCCCGAGATCGAGGAGAAGAAACTCGCTGATCGCGGTTTCCGGCAGTGGCTCGCCGCCAACACGGCTGCCCACAAGGTGCCCGGCTACACGATCGTCAATGCCTCGTTCAAGCCGACCGGCGGCATTCCCGGTGATGCCACATCAGAACAGATGCGGTCGGTGGCTGCACTTGCCGACAAGTACTCGTTCGGTGAAGTCCGCGTCACCCATGCCCAGAACCTGACCCTGCCGCATGTGCGCGCCAGGGACCTGATCGAAGTCTGGGAACAGCTTTCAGAGCAGGGCCTGGCGGAAGCCAATATCGGCCTCATCGGCGACATTATTTCCTGTCCCGGCCTGGATTACTGCGCGCTGGCAACGGCCCGCTCGATTCCGGTGGCGCAGGAAATCTCGACCCGCTTTGCCGATATCAAGAAGCAGCATGATGTCGGGCCTTTGAAGCTGAACATATCCGGCTGCATCAATGCCTGCGGCCATCACCATGTCGGCCATATCGGCATTCTCGGCGTGGACAAGAAGGGCAAGGAATTTTACCAGATCACGCTCGGCGGCTCGTCTGCCGAAAATGCCTCGATCGGTAAAATCCTGGGGCCGGGTTTCGGTGCGGAAGAGATTACCGATGCGGTTGAAACCGTCGTCGATACCTATCTGAACGTGCGTGAGCAGGGCGAAGAATTCCTGCAAACCTACCGCCGCTTAGGCGCGGCCCCTTTCAAGGAGGCTCTCTATGCCGGTAATTGAAAACAGCTCATTTGTTGAGGACGTCTGGACCCATCTGGATGATGGCGACAGCGCCAAGGACCGCAGCATGATCATTGTACCGCTGGTCCGGCTGGAAGAGGCGTTGGCCGACTGGCCGGCCGGTCATCGCGGCCTCGGTGTCGATGTGCCGAACGATGTCGATGTGGACCAGCTCACCCCGCATCTGGCGCGGCTTGACATTGTGACGCTGAATTTTCCCGGTTTCGCTGACGGCAGGGCGTTTTCACAGGCCCGCAGCATTCGCCACACCGGCCATTTCGGCGGCACCGTCCGCGCCCGCGGCAGCTTCCTGCCGGACCAGTACGGCTTTCTGCTGCAGTCGGGTGTCGACAGTTTCGAAGTGTCAGATCGCTTCTCGCTGGAAGAATGGGTTCGCCACGCCGACGCGGTGCCGGCAACCTATCAGCGCGACTATGCAACGGGAGGCCTGGCAACGCGCCCTTTCGCTGAAGCGGGCGCCAGGCCGGAACAGCCTCACTACGGATAACTGACAAAAGCGGTTTAAACCCATGACCAAAGACCATGACCTTGCCCGTCATCATGGGCTGGAAGGCGAGGCTCTTGTCGCATCGCTGCGCCACGAGTATTGCGACCGGCTGGCGCTGGTGTCGTCATTCGGCGCGGAATCCGTCGTGCTTCTGCATATGGTGGCCTGTGTCGATCAGGCGATACCGGTGATCTTTCTGGATACCGGCAAGCATTTCTGGCAGACCGGTTACTACCGGTCGAAGATCATTGACCTGCTGGGCCTGAAGGACGTTCGCATCATCAGGCCTCTCGCTGGTGATATTGCGCTGCTGGACCCGCAAGGCACCTTGTCCGGGACTGATCCGGATGCTTGTTGCGATGTCCGCAAGGTGCGCCCACTTGAGCTCGCTCTTGCAGGTTTCGATGCCGTGTTGTCAGGGCGCAAACGCTATCACGGCGAAAGCCGCGACCGGCTTGCCTCTGTCAGCCTTGATGGCAAGGGCAGGGTGAAGGGTGAACCCCTGGCAGGCTATGACGCAGCAACCATTGCTGGCTACCTCAAAGAACATGATCTGCCGCCTCATCCCCTGGTCGAGCAGGGGTATTTTTCAATCGGTTGTGCAGACTGCACCCAGCGCGGCGGATCGGCCGATGATCCCAGGGCCGGGCGCTGGGCCGGGCAGGACAAGACCGAATGCGGTATTCACCAGAGTCCTTCATGCCTAAATAGAAGCGTTTGATGGCACCAAATCAGTTCATTCGGTTAGGCGCACAGCGAAGCGCGATGCGGTGCATCGGGCAAGCTTTGCAACAACGCCGATGGACTGATTTGGTCCACCGAAGGCCGATTTTCTGCACCCGCTGGACAGCGTTACGTCTCCCTTGTGGTCAACCAGACCACGGCGGGAACCGTGCCTTGCCAGCGAACGCAGAAAACCGGTCAAATGCTTCTATTTAGGCATGAAGGGCTCTAAGCGCCGACGGACGGTTGGTGCGCAATCACCAAGATGGAGTTTGAAGACTATGGGCGTGATCAATGTGATCGACCATGAGGGCACGGCACATGAACTGGAGGCCGTTGAAGGCTGGCGGGTAATGGAAATCATTCGCGAGCACGGCCTGCCGATGGAAGGCCTGTGCGGCGGAGCCTGTGCATGCGCTACGTGCCATGTCTATGTCGACGGCGACTGGCAGGCAAAACTGCATGAACCGCGTGATGATGAAGATGCCATGCTCGACGAAGTGCCGACCGTAGCCGAGAACTCCAGGCTGTCCTGTCAGTTGATCTATTCAACCGAACTGGACGGCCTTACCGTTAAACTGGACGAAGAACTGGCCAAGGCCAAGGCGGCCTGAGCCACACTTCGGTCAGTCCAGATCTATCTTGCCGCCCCGGTTTTTCTTGATGGATCCGCGTTTGGTTTTGCTGTCCAGCCGGCGCTTCTTTGAACCCAGCGTCGGCCTGGTTGCAACTCTCCTGCGTGGAACATGCGAGGCAGCCCTGATGATCTCCTTGAGGCGGTCCAGCGCATCGCGCCGGTTGGCGTCCTGCGTGCGATGGCGGGCGGCGACCAGAATGAGTTCACCGTCATTGGTCAGCCGGCTGTCGCCACTGTTGAGGATTTTCTCCCGCACCCGGTCGGGCAGGGACGGTGACAGGCGGACGTTGAACCGCAACTGCACGGCGGTTGAAACCTTGTTGACATTCTGCCCGCCAGGTCCGCTTGAGCGGATGAATTTTTCCTCCAGCTCATCGTCCAGGAGCCAGATACTGTTGGTGATCTGAATACGTGCCATAATTATGCGGTCGCTATGCCTCCAGCTTGTCCTGTGTCCTGGTGTCAAAGTCGCTTGCATCATGGCGCTCGCGCAGTTGCTGATCCGGCCGGCCTGATACCCGGTTTACAATTCGTCCGCGTTTTACCGCGGGGCGCACCGCAATCTGGTTATTCCAGCGCATGACATGGGTGTACTCATGCGTGCTCAGAAATTCCGCAGCTGAATAGAGCCGGTTGGCAACCAGCGCGCCATACCATGGCCAGATGGCCATGTCGGCAATCGTGTACTCATCGCCGCACATGAACTGGTTATCCGCCAGGTGCCGGTCGAGCACGTCAAGCTGGCGTTTTACCTCCATGGCAAAACGGTCTATCGGATACTCGAGTCTTTCCGGCGCGTAGGAATAGAAGTGGCCAAAGCCGCCACCGAGATAGGGCGCGCTGCCCATTTGCCAGAACAGCCATGACAGGCATTCAGCTCTTGCAGGTGTATCGGACGGCAAAAAGGCATCAAATTTCTCTGCCAGATACAACAAGATTGCACCGGACTCGAATACTCGGGTCGGCGTCGGCGTGCTGTGATCCATCAGGGCTGGGATCTTGGAATTCGGGTTTATCCCGACAAACCCGCTGCCAAACTGATCGCCATCGCTGATCCTTATCAGGTGGGCGTCATACTCTGCGCCTGAGTGGCCAAGCGCCAGCAGTTCCTCCAGCATGACCGTGACCTTCACGCCGTTGGGAGTGGCCAGGGAATAGAGTTGTAGGGGGTGTTTTCCAATCGGCAGCACATGGTCGTGGGTCGGTCCGGCTACCGGCCGGTTCAAGCTGCCCCACTTCCCTCCCATGTCCTGGTTCCACTTCCAGATTTTCGGCGGTGTGTACTCAGGTTTGGTCATTGGTAGTTTCCAGGTTTTGAGACGTTCATTATTGTGAGGCTGGTTGGATAACACGGCAGGACTTGTGTTCATACTATGATTAAAACGGCTTGGCTTGATCTGGCCGGGCCGGGCCAAGGAACACTGGCCATACTGAAACAGCCGCTAGTGTAATTACACATACAACTGGATTTACCGCCGTTTCTCATGCATAAACCCGATATAAGACAGGATCAGACAGGTAGGCGGCCATGGCTACAAAACAAGCGGTTCGGAAGGTGACTTTGGGTGCACGGTTGCGGCACAAACGCGCCCGGGCCGTTCACAGGGTTGGCCATTTTGTCACCCGGGCATTGCGGAGTTTCTTTTACCGGCAGTCGCTTGTGCCCATAGTCCCGGTTTATGACAAAGACCAGTTTCCGTTGCTGAAAGATTTCGAACAGGACTGGAAGACCATCCACGCAGAAGTTACCGAAATCCTGAAACACCGCGAAGCCGTTCCCCTGTTTCATGAAGTGTCCCCAGACCAGAGCAGCATCTCCAAGGGCAACAACTGGCGCACCTTCATTCTGTATGGCTTTGGGACCCGGCTGGACAAAAACTGTGCCAAGGCGCCGGTAACCGCGAGCCTGCTCGACAAGGTGCCGAACATTCAAAGTGCCTGGTTTTCCATCCTTGCCCCAGGATACCACATTCCGCGCCATGAAGGCGTTACATCGGGCATATTGCGCTCACACCTTGGTCTGATCGTACCCAAGGACGCAGAAAAATGCCGTATGCAGGTGGAAAATGAAGTCTGCGTATGGCGGCCCGGAGAGGCGTTTACGTTTGACGATACCTATACTCACGAAGTCTGGAACGATACCGATGAAGAGCGGGTGATCCTGATTTTTGATTTCGACCGCCCGATGCGGTTTTGGGGCAGGGTGATGAATTCAACCTTCATCAGGCTGGTCAAGCTCACCGCCTTTTACAAAGAGCCCAAAAGGCGCATGGAAAATTACGAAGAGCGGTTTGAAGCAGCAGTGCGCACTGCGGATGAGACAGTGGAAAACCTCGCCAACCTCGGCCGCTAATTCCGATTGCCTGCCGCGCCGGTCTCTATTCAGCAGGCATCTGATAACCCGGTGTTGAGTGCGACAGAGCCACTTCCTCTTCGGTCATGTAGTCGGGCACGGTTTCGAACAGCGGAGATGACAGGTACCGTTCCCCGGTATCCGGCAACATGCACAGGATGACGGTGCCTTCCGGCGCTGTTTCGGCAATCTGCATGGCAATGGCAAATGTCGAGCCGCCGGAGACACCGGTGAAGATGCCTTCCTGCTGTGCCAGCTTGCGTGACCATTCCATGCCTGAAGGCCCGGCAACCGGCATCAGGTCATCATAGTATTTGCCGTCAATGGCTTCCTGCAGTACCAGCGGAATGAAATCCGGCGTCCAGCCCTGGATCGGGTGCGGTTCAAACGCCGGGTGGCTGTGCGCCGGCTGGCCGGTTTCATTGCGGCCTTGCGCCGTGCCGGAACCGATGAGCTGTGCATTGGCAGGCTCGGACAGGATGATCTTTGTATCAGGACGTTCCTTGCGCAGGACCCGTCCCATGCCGGTAACTGTCCCGCCGGTACCATATCCGGTAACAACATAGTCCAGCCGGTCACCGTCAAAATCCGCCATGATTTCGCGCGCAGTGGTGTTCTCATGGATCTTTGCATTGGCGTCTGTTTCAAACTGGCTTGCCAGAAACCACCCGTTTGCGTCAGCCAGTTCCACCGCCTTGTTGTACATGCCGAAGCCTTTTTCAGCCTTCGGTGTCAGCACCACCTTGGCACCGAGAAACCGCATCAGCTTGCGCCGCTCAACTGAAAAGCTCTCCGCCATTGTAACCACCAGCGGATAGCCCTTGGCGGCACACACCATGGCCAGGCCAATACCGGTATTGCCACTGGTTGCCTCGACAACAGTCTGGCCCGGCTTCAATGCACCCGAGCTTTCGGCTTCTTCGATGATCGACACGGCGAGACGGTCCTTTACCGATGCTGCCGGGTTGAAAGCTTCGGCCTTTACATAGAGCCTGACGCCCTTGGGAGCCAGCCGGTTGATACGTATGCAGGGCGTGTCTCCGATCGTGTCCAGAATGGTGTCATACAGTTGGCCGCGGCCCTTGGTTGTGCGTGATGATGTCATGGATCGGGTCTCTCGAAACGGGGTTTGATAATTGTTCTAACGATGATCCTATCAGCCCTACCTCACAAGGCCAATGTGGAAACGTGAAACGCATCAGGGGGTTGCAACCTGTGCGTTTGCAAGTTTCCGGTGTTTCGCTTAAGGCTCTGGCCCTCATCTTTGTTTTGCAACGCCGGACTGCTCGCGCATGCTGCATATTCTGGGTTTGATACTGCCGCTGTTCGGGCTGATCGTTATCGGCTTCGTAACCGCGCGCATCACCAAACAACCGCTTGAAGAGGCCGGGTGGCTCAACACATTCATCATCTACATCGCGCTGCCGGCCCTGTTCTTCAAACTGTTGTCCAAGACGCCGGTGGAACAACTGGCAAGCTGGGAGTTCATTGCGTCCAACATCCTGGTGACGTATGCGATTTTCATTTTCACATTTGTGCTGGGCCTCATCGCAAGCCGCGGCAATATTGCCGAAGGCACGATACAGGGGCTGGCGGGGGCCTATGGCAATATCGGCTATATGGGTCCCGCGATTGCCATTCTGGCGCTTGGTGAAAAGGCAGCCATTCCGGTCGCGATCATATTCTGCTTTGAAAACATCCTGCATTTTGCCTTGGCGCCTGCACTGATTGCGGTGTCAGGCAAGCAGAAACAGTCTGCGGGCAGTCTGATTGTCGACGTTGTAAAAAAGATACTGTTTCACCCGTTTATCATCGCAACGGCAGTTGGTGTTGCATTTGCCATACTGGAGTGGCCGGCGCCGGAACCTTTGCAACGCCTGATTGACTATCTGGCACAGGCCGCCGCCCCATGTGCGCTGTTTGCAATGGGGGTCACATTGGCCCTGCGTCCGCTCAAGCGGATGCCGCTGGCCCTAGGTTACATCGTGCCCATAAAGCTGATCGTGCATCCCGCTGCCATGTATTTCGTGTTGAGCTATGTCGGCAATTTTGAGCCTGTATGGGTGTTTGCCGCGGTGTTGCTGGCGTCACTGCCGACGGCGACCAACGTGTTTGTCATTGCCCAACAATATGGCGTCTGGGTTGAGCGGGCCACCGCGTGCGTTCTGGTCACGACCACAGTATCAGTGCTCACCGTTTCAGCACTGCTTTACGGGGTTACAACCGGGCTGCTGCCGCCCGACTGGTGGCCTGCCCAATAGGCAAAACAGCATCCAGACCTGCGATGAGAACTGACCTTCTAGAACGGGACGTCAGCGCAAAAGGTTTGGACCGCACCACCAGTGGGATGGCGAATTGTCAGCGTGTGGGCATGCAGCATGAGCCGTGGCGTGGCGGTGGCGTCACCATAAAGCGGATCACCAAGTATCGGGTGGCCGATCTCTTTCAGGTGAACGCGCAATTGATGTGACCGGCCTGTGTGCGGTGCAAGGTCCAGGCGGGTCGACGTGTCAGTGCGCGATATCACGCGCCACCGGGTGAGGGCTGGCTTGCCGGTTTCATGGCATACCTTCTGCAGGGGCCTGTTGGGCCAGTCGGCGATCAGCGGCAGGTCGATTTCTCCGTCGTCTGCCTCTACGCGACCCGCAACAATGGCCTGATAGGTTTTGCTCAAATGCCTGCGTTCGAACTGCAGGCCCAGGTGCCGTTGCGCGTTGGCATTCATGGCCATGATGAACACACCTGACGTATCACGATCCAGCCTGTGTACGATCAGGGCACCGGGGTGCGTGGCGTGCACACGAGCTTCAAGGCAATCGGCCAGATTTGGGCCCTTGCCGGGAACCGACAGAAGCCCGGAAGGCTTGTTCACTACCAGCAGGTCGCTGTCCTGGTGGATGATGTCGAGGCCGGTATCTGCCGGTGGACGGTAAATTTGCCCGTTCATGATTTGCGCAGGGCCAGCAACGCGCACGCAGACGCAGCAAGTACGAAAACGATGTTGAGCAGGCCGATCGCCGGTACGGTAATGCCGCCATCAAACATGGCGCCGTAAAGCGCAGGAGACACGGCACTGGCAAATATCATGACCGCGGTCGCGACAGCCTTGATTGCACCCAGATGCTGCACGCCATAAACTTCCGCCCAGAACGGAGCCGTCACCGCACTGGTCATGCCGGATGCTGCACCAAACGAAATAAGCACACCAAATATCCAGGCATCATTGTTTCCGGCCATCAGGCTTAACCCGCCCATGGCCATGGGCAACGTGAACAGCGGCATCAGGGGACGTGCACCGTTCCTGTCGACCATGATGCCTGCCAGCATGGAAAAAGCGATCGATGAGGCTGCGTATGCCATCAGCAGAAGATACCAGGTTTCCAGTTCCCAGCCTTTTGACAAGACGATGTGCTGATGGTGAAACATCAAACCTGTATTCAGGAATGACGGCGCCAGCACGACCGGCAGGACGCCGTAAAAACGGGGGTCGCGAAGCATTTCGGCCCGGCTCCATTGGCGCTGGGTTCTGGAGACATTTTCTGAAGCCGTGTCAGCTTCCAGGATCGACATCTGATCCAGATACCTGCCATGGCGGCGGCGATGATCGGCAATCAACAATAGCAGGAGCGGCAACACGATGCAGGCTGCAACCAGGCCAAGCACATACCACGAATAGCGCCAGCCTATCGCCACGATCAAAGCTGAAATCGTGATCGGCAGGGTGGCTTCGGCCAGCGTGAAGCCCTGATTGACGATTGCCGATGCCTTGCCGCGCACTGTTTGGTAATAGCGGTTTACCGATGTGACGGCGATGTGGCTCATCAGGCCCTGACCGAAATGGCGCAGCAGAAACAGTGCCAGCAGAAGTGAAAGCCATCCGGTGCTGCTGCCGGCCACCAGGCAAGCCACACAAAGACCTATGGTGGTAACGCCAAACACAATGCGCAAATCATATCGGTCGATCAGTTTGCCCGACCACAGGATCACAACCGCACTTGCAAGTGTTGCCATCATGTAAGCGGTGCCAAATTCGCCGTGGCTAAGGTTGAAGGCGGCGCGAATGTCGGCATTGAAAAGGGATATGACGAGGGTCTGGCCTGGCGCAGATGCTAACGACGCCAATGTGCCAAACAAAAGCAATCGCCAGTCGCTCAGCAGTTCAGAGCGCTTGCCGTCAACGTGGGTCATGGATGAAGAGCCTGTGCGTTTTCACAAGTGCGGAAACTGCCGCAGGACAGGAGCATTGGCAAGGGAGTTTGCGATGATCGATCGGAATGAGGCCCGTTATCGACTGACGGCCATAGACAGCGATGAGGCTCAACAATCTTGCGGTGCCGACCGCACGGAATTCAGTAAGGCATTACCCGGGATTGTGCTTCACAGCATCGACAAGCATGGATATTGCATAAGTCTTGGCATGGTCGGTTTGCTCCGAAACCGGCAAGCTTGCCGGCATCGGTTCACCCAGGAAACCAACAACGCCATTCGAGGTGGTGGTGTTTGGTGTCATGGCCAGCAGAACCAGTGCCAGCATACATATTAGGCAAATGCCAAACTTAGAAAAACCGTCCATCGTGCGCCCCGTTTCCAGAATCAGAAACCCGTTTGTGGATTATAGTACGTGTACTGGTTACCGAAAAGTTAACGGGGAGGGACCCTATCAAGAAAAAGGGCTGATTTTTGCCCGCAAAAGCAAAAACCAGCCCGATTTGTAGGTCCGGCAAAGGTAGCCGGACGAACTGCGAGTATTTCAGACCGAGTAGTACATGTCGTACTCGATCGGATGCGGCGCCATTTCGTAGCGCATGTTTTCTTCCATCTTGAGGTCGATATAGGAATCGATCTGGTCGTCGGAGAACACACCGCCGGCCTTGAGGTATTCCCGGTCGGCATCGAGTGATTCAAGTGCCTCGCGAAGCGATGCACAAACTGTCGGAATGTCCTTCAGTTCTTCCGGCGGCAGGTCGTAGAGATCCTTGTCCATCGGATCGCCCGGATGGATCTTGTTCATGATGCCGTCCATGCCGGCCATGACCATGGCGGAAAACGCCAGGTATGGGTTTGCAGTCGGATCCGGGAAGCGGACTTCAACACGCTTGCCGTTCGGCGATGCCGTCCACGGAATCCGGCACGAGGCAGACCGGTTGCGCGACGAGTATGCCAGCAGCACAGGGGCCTCGTAGCCGGGCACCAGACGCTTGTAGGAATTGGTCGACGGGTTGGTGAAGGCGTTCAGCGACTTGGCGTGCTTGATGATGCCGCCGATATAGTAGAGGCACATTTCCGACAGGTCTGCATACTGGTTGCCGGCGAACAATGGTTTGCCGCCTTTCCAGATGGACTGGTGAACGTGCATGCCTGAACCGTTGTCACCGAACACAGGTTTCGGCATGAAGGTAGCCGACTTGCCATATTGGTGCGCGACATTGTGGATGGCATACTTGTAGATCTGCAACTGGTCGGCACACTTTGTCATTGTTTCGA
This sequence comes from uncultured Alphaproteobacteria bacterium, assembly GCA_963759095.1. GTDB lineage: Bacteria > Pseudomonadota > Alphaproteobacteria > Rhizobiales > Aestuariivirgaceae > Anderseniella. Next base: position 39,204 of record CAVWYF010000029.1, read on the forward strand.
ATTTGATGCCGAGTTCGTGCTGGGCTGCGGCCACTTCATGGTGGTGCTTTTCAACCGTAACGCCCATGGACGCCATGGCTGCCAGCATTTCACCGCGAATGTCCTGGCCTGAATCAACCGGGTTTACCGGGAAGTAGCCACCCTTGGTGCGCGGGCGGTGACCCATATTGCCCATTTCATATTCGGCATCCATGTTGGATGGCAGCTCGGTTGAGTCCACCTTGAAGCCGGTGTTGTACGGATCGGAAGCAAAGCGCACATCGTCGAACATGAAGAATTCCGCTTCCGGGCCGACCGTGATTGTATCACCGATACCGGTCGATTTTACGTAAGCCTCCGCCTTCTTGGCCGTGGTGCGCGGATCACGCTCATAAGCCTCTCCGGTGCCGGGTTCGAGAATGTCACAGAACACGACGGCTGTTTTCTGTGCATAGAACGGATCCACATGCAGCGTGTCAGGATCAAGCATCAGGACCATGTCGAACTCATTGATGGCTTTCCAGCCGGCAATCGATGATCCGTCGAACATCAGGCCATCGGCCCATACATCCTCGTCGATTGTCGAGATGTCCTGGGTCACGTGGTGCATTTTCCCGCGCGGATCGGTAAAGCGCAGGTCGACATACTTGATCTCGTTGTCTTTCAGGTACTTCATTGCTCCTGCAACAGGAGAAGGTGTCTTGGCCATCTGTTTGCCCTCGTCATCTTTCAGTTAAAGTGGGTTAGGGGTGGTTTTGCTATGAACTTGCCATGTGTGTGGCTGTTGTGGTCGCGGGCCTGGTTATAAGGCCTCGACGCCGGTTTCGCCGGTCCGGATCCGGATTGCTTCGTCAACAGTGGAAATGAAAATCTTGCCATCGCCAATGCGACCCGTCCGGGCTGCCTGCAAGATGGCTTCGACTGCCTGGTCGACCAGACCGTCATCCAGCACGATCTCGATACGTACCTTTGGCAGAAAATCAACAATGTACTCGGCACCGCGATACAGCTCGGTGTGACCTTTCTGGCGGCCGAAACCCTTGGCCTCGGTAACAGTGATTCCCTGCAGGCCGACTTCCTGCAAGGCTTCCTTCACCTCGTCCAGCTTGAACGGTTTGACGATAGCCTCGATCTTTTTCATTTTGCCTCCAACGGCGAATGGACGGGGTTCAGGTAAGTTGCCGCGATTATTATTATCTCTCGCGAATTGCATAAGCCGTGCCAATTGCTGAAACATGGTATAGTGGCGTTAAAACAATGCCTTGGGGCCAGCAACTGAATCACATCGCCAAATGCAAAGTGCTAAAAAATATGCAGTTGCCTAAAAAATATGCAGTTACTGCACATTGGTACCGCGTGTATGTCCTGGCAGTTGAAGGATCTCGGTCAGAGCAAACTTGTCTGTCTGCCGGTTGATCCCGCTGCGCCGGTTGACGCCGTAGCAATCAGGTATCACATAGCTCAGGTCCGTGTGGATTCACCAAACCATCGAGAAGATACCCGCCATGCTCCGATCACGTCTCGCCAGCCTTGTTAATCACGCTCGCTTCGAACAGGTCATCGTAGGCTTGATTGTACTCAACGCCATAACACTGGGGCTGGAAACAAGTCCCTGGTGGGTGAGCAGGTTCGGCGAAGCTCTGCTGTTCATCGACAAAGCCATACTGACCATATTCGTGGCTGAGGTTACGGCACGGCTGATTGTCGATTTCAGGGGTTTCTGGCGTGATCCCTGGCGGATATTTGACTTTGCCATTGTGGCGGTTGCGCTGATGCCGGCGACCGGCGCGTTCTCGGTGCTGCGCGCCTTCCGGATACTGCGGGTGCTGCGGCTGATATCAACCATCGGGGCAATCCGGCGCGTGGTGACCGGGCTGCTGGCGGCCATTCCGGGCATGAGTTCAATTGTGCTGCTGCTGGGCCTGATCTTCTATATATTCTCGGTGATCTCCACCAAGCTGTTTGCCGCCGCGTTTCCGCAATGGTTCGGTTCGCTTGGCGAAAGCGCCTATTCCCTGTTCCAGATCATGACGCTGGAAAGCTGGTCCATGGGTATCGTGCGCCCGGTCATGGAGCAGTACCCGTTGGCCTGGGCGCTGTTCGTGCCGTTCATCCTGGTGACGTCCTTCACCGTATTGAACCTGTTTATCGGTGTCATTGTCGACGCCATGCAGAAAGAGCACGAAGCCGAGGCACAGGCCGATCGCGCCGACCTTCACAACGAGGTCTCGACAATCCTGACGGAACTGCGCAGCCTGCGAGTTGAGGTCGCTGAACTCAAGGCGACAAAACCTTCCTGATTGCGTGAGGGTCTGTTGACAGAAATGAACATGGATTTGATTTTGCATAAATCGTTCAATAACCAGGCTTTGTCTGCCGCATAGGGTTGCCCCCTTTGCAAGGACAAAGCCGCCTTTAGTGGACGATTTATGCAAAACCCTTTAGGGCGGGCCATATTTTGGCGCTTTTTGCAGGAAATCCGGCTTGAAGGCGGCAAGCCTGCGGCACCGGATTTCCCGCAAAAATCACTCAAAATATGGCCCGTCAAACCCATGTTCATTTCTGTCAACAGACCCTAAGCTTTGCAGTCATGACAGAACTGCTGACACCGGATGAGATGTACGAGGCCGACCGCCTGACGATAAAGGCGGGCGTGCCTGGTATCGATCTCATGGAGGCAGCCGGGCTTGCCTGTACCGAATTCATTCGAACCCTGAGTGAGCCGTGCCCGGTCTGTGTAGTTTGCGGGCCCGGCAACAATGGCGGCGATGGATTTGTGATTGCGCGCCTGCTGGTTGAGGCAGGTTGGCCGGTCAAGCTCCTGCTTGCTGGTGATCCGGCTTTGCTCAAGGGAGATGCCGCTGAAGCTGCAAAGGCCTGGAAGGGCGAAGTGCTGCCGGCACATGCGGACAAACTCGAAGGTGCCGTGCTCCTGGTGGACGCGCTGTTCGGGGCAGGGTTGTCGCGTGACATTGATGGCGAACTCGCTGACCTGGTCAAGGTGTTCAATGAGGCCGATGCAGTTCGGGTTGCGGTGGATATGCCCAGCGGTGTCGATGGCTCGTCGGGCAGTATCCGGGGAACCGCGGTTGAAGCCGATCACACAATCACGTTTTTTCGCGCAAAGCCGGGTCACTATCTTGAGCCGGGACGAAGCCGGCGTGGTGCACTGCATGTGGTGGACATAGGCATTGCCGATGATGTGCTGCACACCATTGAACCGATGTGCCGCCTCAATGCGCCGGATGAGTTCGCTAAGTTTATCCCGATGCCGGGTGTAGCGGCGCACAAATATTCGCGCGGCTCTGCTGTGATGGTGTCCGGAGATGCCTGGAACACCGGCGCTGCGAGGCTCGCCGCCATGTCGGCACTGAGGGGTGGGGCAGGGCTGGTTACCATGGCTGCTTGCGAGGCCGCACTTCCAATCCTTGCGAGCCATCTGACGGCAATCATGTTGCGTCAAGCCGACAGCGCACGCGAACTTGCGAGGCTGCTTGGCGACAAGCGCATAACGGCCTGTTGCATCGGTCCGGCATGCGGTGTGGGGCATGACACGATCGAAAAAGTGCAAAGCGTACTTGCATCCGGGTGCGCAGTGGTGCTGGACGCCGATGCGCTGACCAGTTTCGAGGGGACTGCTGACCTCCTGTTCGACGCGATCAGGGCGAAGCCGGACCGGCAAGTGATCCTGACACCGCACGAAGGTGAGTTTGCCAGGCTTTTCAAAGACGTGAGCAAACCGGATGAATCAAAATGTGAGCGCGCCGCCGAAGCTGCAAAAGCAAGCGGTGCGGTGATTGTGCTGAAAGGCTCTGACACGGTGATTGCCGATAGTGACGGACGCAGTGCCATCAACGCCAATGCGCCGCCCTGGCTTGCCACGGCCGGGTCCGGCGATGTCCTGGCGGGCTTGTGTCTCGGATTGCTGGCGCAAGGGGCACCGGCTTTTGAAGCTGCCGGTTGTGCGGTGTGGCTGCACGGCGAAGCAGCCAACCGGTTCGGTCCCGGACTGATAGCGGAGGACCTGCCCGGCAGCATTCCTGAAGCATTAGCCAGGGTCCTGACCCTAGTCTAAACGATTTGTAATCCTGGTTTCTCACATTTGTGAGCGCGCCTGCCGAATTTGCTGTGTTAGGGTGCATGCCCATGAAAACACGTGCGTTTATCATATCGCTGTTTATGATGGTGCTGGCGCCGGTCGCGCTGGCAGCAGACGGGTTGCGGGCTTTGCAGAGCCTGAAAGATGCACGTACACTGGATGTATCTGCAAAACCATTTGAACCTGCAGGCGTGCGGGACAAGCCGGTGGTTGTCGCATTCTTTGCCTCATGGTGTCCGCCATGTACCAACGAGTTTGACGAAATGGCGAAAGTACAGGCAGCCATTGGCGACAGGCCGGTCACCTTTATCGGCGTCAACCTGTTCGAAGCCTGGGGCGGTGAGAAAGATCCAGCCCGCATGGCACGGTTTATCGCCCGCACCAGGCCGGAATTTGCATTGGTTGAAGGCAGCCCGGACATATCGGCGGCTTTTGGCACCATTGACCGCATTCCGACCGTGGCTGTTTTCGGCTCGGATGGCCGTGAAACCTGGCGATTTGTGCACGAGCGTGGTGCTATCAAAACCCATGCAACTGCCGAAGAGATCATCAAGGCGCTGCAGTGAGTTGACACACTGTTGAATTTCAGGTGCCTAAACCTCTGGCATACCCGCACATGCTTTGCTATACACCGGCGCGATTGCTGACGTACGGCGCGCTTGGTAAAGGCGCGCCGCTGGTCTTTTCAAGCGGGCGTGGCGGAATTGGTAGACGCACTAGATTTAGGTTCTAGCGGTGAAAGCTGTGGGGGTTCAAGTCCCTCCGCCCGCACCAGAGACTAAACGATCAGGGACTGTTGAATTTAACTGAAGGTTCGTATTGTCCGGGTGGAACCGGCGTCGGCCTTTGATGTAAGGCTCATAAGGATATTGAACATCATGCAGGTGACCGAAACACTCAATGAAGGCCTCAAGCGCGAGCTTAAAGTCGTCATTCCGGCAGGAGACCTTCAGACTCGTGTAGACGAGCGGCTGGAAGAATTGAAAGCCACGGCCCAGATCAAGGGATTTCGGCCTGGCAAGGTACCGATTGGTCACCTTAAAAAATTGTATGGCCAGTCGGCCATGGCGGAAGTCGTCCAGAAATCCATTGAGACATCAAGCACCGAAGCCCTGAATGAAAAGAGCCTCAAGGCTGCCTATCAACCGGAGATCGTGTTACCGGAAGACGAAAAGGATGTGCAGGCGGTAATGAGCGGTGATGCTGATCTGTCCTTCACCATGAACTTTGAAATAGTCCCTGATATCGAGATCAAGGACTTCAAGAACCTCAAGGTTGAAAAGCTGGTGGTTGAGGTCACGGATGATCATCTCGACGAAGCTCTGGAAAGTATTGCCGGCCAGTACAAGGACTATGAAGACCGTGCCAAGGGTGCGGCTGAAGACGGCGATCGCGTCACCATCAGCTTTGTAGGCAAGGTTGACGGCGAAGTGTTCGAGGGCGGTACCGCAGATGATGTGCCGCTGGAACTGGGTTCAGGTTCGTTTATACCGGGGTTTGAAGAGCAGTTGGTCGGCGCAAAATCTGGTGATGAAAAGACCGTCAAGGTTGCCTTTCCGGCGGAGTATGGTGTTGAGCACCTGGCCGGCAAGCCTGCTGAATTCGACGTGAAAGTCTCCAAGATTGAACAGCCGAAGGCTGCCAACATCGATGAAGCATTTGCCGAAAAGCTCGGCATGGAAAGCGTCGACAAGCTCAAGGAAATGGTCAAGGAACGTATCGCTGATGAGTTTGGCAACATGTCCAGTGCCAAGATGAAACGCGATATGCTCGATGCGCTGGACGCAGAGTACAAGTTCGACCTGCCGCTAAAGTTGGTGGATCAGGAATTTGAGCAGATATGGGCTGCTCTTGAACGCGAGATGGAAGGTGAAGGCAAGACCTTCGCCGATGAGGACACCACCGAAGAAGAGGTTCGCACCGAATACAAGGCCATTGCAGAACGCCGTGTGCGTCTTGGCTTGGTCATCGGTACCATCGGTGAGGCCGCCGGCGTCACCGTTGGTGATGAAGAACTGCAGCGCGGCCTGATGGACCGGGCACGCCAGTTCCCGGGTCAGGAAAAGGAAGTGTTTGAGTTCTATCGCAACAATCCGAATGCGCTGGTCGAAATCCGCGGACCGCTGTTTGAGCAAAAGGTAGTCGATCATATTGCTGAAGCCGCGACCGTCAGCGAGCGCTTGGTCAGCCGGGAGTCATTGCAGCACATGCTGGAACATGACCACGAGCATGGCGAAGACTGTGATCATCCCGATCATGATCATGGGTCAGATGCAAAGCCCGCCAAGAAAGCTGCTGCCAAGAAGCCAGCAGCCAAAAAGGCACCGGTCAAGAAAGCCGCCGCCAAGAAAAAGGCTGACTGATTTCGAACCAAATCCGAGGTCACAAATAGCCGATGAACCGCCCGCAGACGAGCGCGCCGGTCCAGGTGGCAAGAGAGATCAGGGCGGCCCATGTGGTCGCCCTGTTTCGTGCCAGGTACAGCGCATTCAAAACACCCAGGCTGATCAGGACCAGTTTGATCTGAAACAGCGGCATGGCGGCGTACTTGCGGGCATCAGTGGTGAACAGCAAGCCACCGGCCAGCAACGCCAGCACAAAGCCGGCCATTGCCACCGGCACCAGTACGCGGGCCAGCCCGTCGGCCCCGACAGATCTCCACAGTCCAAGATAGCGAAGGTCCAGCGAAACAATTGAGCCAAACAGCAGCGCGATACCAGCAATATGGGCAGTGTTGACGATCGGGTACAACCAGCGCCAGGTGCGCATGGCATCGCCCAGAGCCGATTGTTCCAGGCTCAAAAGCAGGTGTTCCACCTCTAATCCCGATTCGGGTACAGGTCGTATAATTTGCCATCTATGGTGATGCGCTCCGCTTTGACCCGCTTTTCGGCTGCATCAGTTGAGCGGCCGCCGGAAACCTTGACTTCGGTACCGGGTGCGAGCAGCTTTTCATCCAGGCCGGCACGCTCGTGGCGCCAGGGCTGGCCTGCCTCAACGGTCCAGATTTCACCATCTGCGTCCACTTCCAGCACACCATGCGGGTTACCCAGGCGAGCGCTCTTGATGATCCCGGTGAGCTCAAAGTTTCCATCGGCCGTCCAGCGCCAGCCGTGATGCGCCATCACCGGCCCTGCAAAAGCGAGGCTAGTAAGCCATGTAATGAGACTGCGGCGATTGATCATGATATTCTCCTTAGAGCAACATGCGTTCAAGTGAACCCATAAAGTTGCTCGATCACTTTGAAAGCGATCAGGTTTATGGTTTTTGGTTGATTTAACCAGAAATCATCCTGATCTTGTTGCAGGCAGCAACTGTGACGTGCCAATACAACAACCATGCAAGCAGATTATATCATCATCGGGGCAGGGTCAGCGGGTTGTGCGCTGGCGTCACGCTTAAGTGAAAATCCTGACGTTCGCGTATTGTTGCTGGAAGCAGGCGGCAACAACACCTCTGCGCTGCTGCGTGCACCTGCGGGTTTCGCTGCCCTGTTGCCATGGCCGATCTGCAATTGGGCCTTCAAGACCGAACCTCAGCCAGGCCTGAAAGGACGCAAGGGGTACCAGCCCCGTGGCAAAGGCCTCGGTGGCTCGTCAGCGATCAACGCCATGGTCTACACGCGCGGCCGCGAAAGCGACTACGATGACTGGGAGGTTTCGGGGTGGCGCTGGCGTGATGTTGAACCCTCATTCGCTGCGCTGGAAAGCGGTGGCCTGACTGTAAGTGATCAGGCAGAACCGTTTGCGGCATCTACCATGTTTCTTGAAGCCTGTGCGGCGTCCGGTGTGCCTCAGATGCCAGGATTTGACGAATTGGACACAGAAGCGTCCGGCCTGTATCGCACCACGATCCGGGACGGTGAAAGATGTTCATCAGCTGATGCATTTTTGCGGCCCGTCAGCGATCGCAAGAACCTGACCGTGCTGACCGGGGCAAGGGCCGGCGGTATCCTGATTTCTGAAGGCCATGCCGTTGGCGTGCGCTACCACAAGGACAGGGCATGGCGCGAGGCGCTTGCCACTCACGAAGTGATCCTGTGTGCAGGCGTTTTTCAGACCCCGCAATTGCTGATGCTGTCCGGCATCGGCCCGTCTCGAGAGCTGCAGGCACATAATATCCCGGTCCTGCTTGATATGCCGGGAGTAGGGGCGAACCTTCAGGACCATGTCGATTACGTCATGACCTACAAGACAAAAGCAGGTCCGGAGACGCTTGGGGCATCTGCAAGTGGCGGCAAGGCGATCATGGATGCCGTGAAGCAATGGCGAAACCACCGCACGGGAAAGCTGACATCACCGATTGCTGAAGCAGGTGCCTTTATAAAGAGCCGTGACGACTTGGAGACACCGGACCTGCAATTGCATTTTGCACCTGGCATTGTGGACAATCATGGCCGCAAGATGCACGCCGGGCATGGCATGTCGATCCATCTGTCACTGCTTAAGCCGAATTCGAGAGGCCGGGTTTCCCTCAACTCCAGGGACCCGCTCCAGGCACCACAGATCAACCCGCAGTATTTGTCCCATACAGATGATGTCAACCGGTTGGTGACAGGCTTCAAAAGGGTCCGGGAGCTGTTTCAACATGAGGCGTTCGCGTCCATCCGGCGTAAGGAAATGCACACGCACGGCGTGAACAGCGATGCCGAAATCATCAACTGGATCCGGAAACGCGCCGATACACTCTATCACCCGGTCGGGACCTGCCGTATGGGCGGAGCGGAAGAGGCGATGAGTGTCGTCGGACCTGATCTCAAGGTAAATGGTATTGACGGGTTACGCGTGGCGGACGCCTCCGTGATGCCTCGGATCATCTCCGCCAACACAAATGCAGCTGCCATGATGATCGGCTGGCGCGCCGGCGGCCTGATTACCAAACAATCGGAGCTCTGAACGCGGGAAGCCGAAACTTCCCGCGTTACTTCTTAGACGGTGCTTATATGCCGAGCACACGGTTGCGCTGATTTGAGAATTCGATCTCGGCAACTTTGCGGAAGCCGCCAAGTTCGCGCAGCTTGACCTGGAAGTCGTCATTGATTTTTGCGGCCAGGGCGGAATGGTTGCGGGTTTCCTCGAATACTTCCTTGGCTGCGACGCCGAACGTGTCCCAGACATCTTCGTTGAACGAGCGCAGGTTCACACCGTGATCATTGATCAACTTGCTGAGATACTCACCATTATTGGCCGAGGCTTCTTCGTGTTGAGCAGCATGTTCTTCGTTGCAGGCAGCCGTGATGATGGCCTTCTCGGTTGCCGACAGGCCTTCCCAGAACTTCTGGTTCATGCCGAAAGCGAGACCGCCGCCTGGTTCATGCATGCCGGCGGTGTAGTAGAACTTGGCCGCTTCATAGAACTTCATGAAGTAGTCATTGTAGGGGCCAACCCATTCGGTTGCCTCGATAGCGCCTGACACAAGGTTTTCATAAATCTGGCCGCCGGGAAGCGATACGGTGGAAACGCCGAGCTTGGACATCACCGTGCCGCCAAGGCCTGGAATACGCATTTTCAGGCCCTTGAGATCATCCGCCGAGTTGATTTCCTTGTTGAACCAGCCGCCCATCTGGGTGCCGGTGCCCCCGCATGGCAGCGCCTTCAGACCGAACGAGCCGGACAGTTCGTCCCACAAGGCCTGGCCACCCTTGAACTTGATCCAGGCATTCCATTCAGGTGACGTCATGCCGAACGGCACCGAAGTGAAATAGGCAAATGCAGGATGTTTGCCGACCCAGTAATAGTCAGCCGCAATATAGGCTTGCGAATTGCCGGATGCCACGTCGTCAAACACGTCAAACGCGCCTACACGTTCGCCTGCGGCAAAGTATGTGGTGGTGATTGCACCTTCGGTGAGTTCGGTAATGCGGGCTGCGAGACGCTGGGCACTGATACCAAGACCCGGAAAATCCCGCGGCCAGGTGGAAACGATTACCAGTTCTTTCCTGGCTTGTGCTATTGCCGGTGTGGCGAGTGTCGCAGCGGCTGCGGCCGTGCCTGCAAGGGCTGCTCCCTTGATAAATTTACGGCGTTCCATTCAAAAATTCTCCCAAGTTCAATTGTTTGTTTTTTATTTTAGGCCATGTTGGCGCGCGCCACCAAGCCCGCCACTATCAGAACAGAAACCATGTTCTTTGCCAATATGGAGATTTGTTGCCACAGGCCCCTTTGACTGGAGCGGCAATTCGCCTATCTATTGTGCATCATTCAAGCGTCACGATTCTTTTGTGTATGTGACGGTTTCCACTCACCTGTTCTTAAAAACAAGGCCTGCTTTCCAATGCGCGATCCGATTGAAACTTATGCTCAGCTCGTCCCCATGGTGGTGGAGCAAACAAACCGCGGCGAACGCTCCTATGACATTTTTTCGCGGATGCTCAAGGAGCGCATCATCTTCATAACCGGCCCGGTTGAAGATCAGATGTCAACGCTGGTCGTGGCACAATTGCTGTTTCTTGAGGCTGAAAATCCCAAGAAAGAAATCGCCATGTACATCAATTCGCCTGGCGGCGTGGTTTCGTCCGGCCTGGCAGTTTACGATACCATGCAATTCATCAAACCGGCGGTTTCCACCACGGTGATCGGGCAGGCGGCTTCCATGGGGTCCCTCCTGCTGGCCGGCGGGGAGAAGGGCATGCGCTTCGCCTTGCCGAACGCCCGGGTCATGGTTCACCAGCCGTCCGGCGGCTTCCAGGGCCAGGCATCGGATATCGAACGCCATGCTCAGGACATTATCAAGATCAAGAAACGTCTGAACGAGATTTACGTGAACCATACAGGGCAGAGCTACGATACGATTGAAAACACGCTCGACCGCGACCATTTCCTGACTGCTGCAGAAGCAAAGGATTTCGGTCTTGTCGACGAGGTTATCGACAAACGGCCCGACACCGGTGGAGATGACGCCAAGAAATGATGTTCAATCGTCGGTGGGGCACGTGAATTGCATACAACTTTAATTGCATATGAGTTGCATAGCGGTTTTAATTGCATATGAGTTGCATAGCGGTTTTCGACGTGTTCTGGATGTAAGTATATCACAAAGCGGTTCATACTGACGCGGCTTGTTAATCATTTGTTGATTGTTCATCGTCGAGCATGGTGAAATGTAAAGATTCGAAGATTGCCGGTCTCGAACTCGATTGTTCCAGACTGTTTGAGTTTCAACTTGGCCTGACAGCGTCAGGTGACGGTTCAATGATGGACCGAAGGAGTACAGATGACAAAGTCCGGCGACGGTGAGTTCAAGAATACCCTGTATTGCTCATTCTGCGGCAAAAGCCAGCATGAAGTTCGCAAGCTGATTGCGGGACCAACCGTGTTCATCTGCGATGAATGCGTTGAGTTGTGCATGGATATCATTCGCGAAGAAAACAAGACTTCGCTGGTGAAGTCTCGTGACGGTGTGCCGACACCGACTGAGATTTGCACTGTGCTGGATGATTATGTAATCGGGCAGTTCCAGGCAAAGCGTGTATTGTCGGTTGCTGTTCACAATCATTACAAGCGTCTGGCGCATGCAGCCAAGAACAATGATGTCGAACTGGCAAAGTCCAATATCCTGCTTGTCGGCCCGACCGGATGCGGCAAGACATTGCTGGCGCAGACCCTTGCCCGGATCATTGATGTACCGTTCACGATGGCTGATGCGACCACGCTGACCGAGGCCGGTTATGTGGGCGAAGATGTTGAAAACATCATCCTCAAGCTGCTGCAATCAGCCGACTACAATGTCGACCGGGCGCAGCGCGGTATTGTCTATATCGATGAAATCGACAAGATTTCGCGGAAGTCCGACAATCCGTCCATCACACGTGATGTGTCAGGTGAAGGTGTACAGCAGGCTTTGCTGAAGATCATGGAAGGCACAGTTGCGTCGGTTCCGCCGCAAGGTGGCCGCAAGCATCCGCAGCAGGAGTTCCTGCAGGTGGATACCGCCAACATCCTGTTCATTTGTGGCGGCGCGTTTGCCGGACTTGACAAGATCATATCCTCACGTGGCAAGGGAGCCGGTATTGGCTTCGGCGCTGATGTGAAAGAGCCGGATGACAAGAAGACAGGTGAACTCCTGCGTGAGCTGGAGCCGGAGGATTTGCTGAAGTTCGGCCTGATTCCCGAGTTCGTAGGCCGTCTGCCGGTTATCGCGACGCTTGAAGATCTGGACGAAGCTGCACTGGTCGAAATTCTTTCTGAACCGAAGAATGCCCTTGTGAAGCAGTACCAGCGTCTATTTGAAATGGAAGATGTCAATCTCAACATTACCGAAGATGCCTTGTCTGCAATCGCGGTAAAGGCGATCGCACGCAAAACCGGTGCTCGTGGCCTGCGTTCCATCATGGAAGGCATCCTGCTTGATACCATGTATGACCTGCCGGGAATGGATGGTGTTGAGGAGGTGGTGATTTCTGCTGAAGTCGTAACCGGAGAAGCCAAGCCGTTGATGATCTATTCGGACAAGGACAAGAGCGTGAAGCCCAAGTCAAAGGTTGCAAGCGGGCCGGGCAGCGCCTGACCCCGGATTTGCATAAGCAGCGATATTGAACCCGGTCAACCTGTTTCTGACCGGGTTTTTTCATGTCGTGCTGTCAGTGCGAAGGCACTTTGAATTTTGCGCATTTTAAACTCCTTCATGCATGGGCGAGCAGATTGTCTTGTGGCTGACATGACGAAAATCCAACACCTTCGTGTTGCGCCAAGATAGTAAATACTCCGGGTTTCAAAACTCGATCCGGTTCACGAAATCATCATTGAGACCGCCATTTTGCTCCCACGAAGTTCACCTATGGTGTGAACCTCATGATCGGAACTATGCCGGGTTGGCCAGTTGGTCTGCAGCCAGATTTAGTCCATATTCAGGAGCCGATGTCTCATGTCCTCACGTGCCAGAACAATGACCCGGATTATTGCCTTTTTGAGCGTCTGGCTGGTGGTTTCAGGTTTTGGCTTTTCGTCAAAGGCCCCGCAAGCCTGGGAGGACTGGGCGCAAAGCAACCCGCAGGACACCAGGGTGATTGATCATGGCGAATGGACTGCACTGCTGAAAAAATACGTAAAGCCGGGCAGATCAGGGCTCAACACATTCGCGTACGGCAAAGTGACGGCGGGCGCTAAAGCCGCACTGCAAAACTATATCAGATCGCTCGAGGCCGTTGAGGTGACCGGTTACAGCAGAGACGAGCAACTGGCATATTGGATAAATCTCTACAATGCGGTGACGATCAGGGTGGTGCTGGATCATTATCCGGTCAAAACAATCCGTGACATCGATATATCAGGGTTTCTCAAGAATGGGCCATGGCAGAAAGAGCTTGTAACGGTGGAACAAACACCACTGACGCTTGATCACATTGAACACGCTATTCTGCGTCCGATCTGGAAGGATCCGCGCATACATTACGGCGTCAATTGTGCATCAGTTGGTTGCCCGAACCTGCAGATGTCAGCATTTACCGGCAAGACCGCCTCCGCCCAACTTGACGCCGGCGCCAGATCCTACGTCAACTCAACCCGTGGTATCGAAATCGGCCGGCGCGGCAACGTGTCGGTTTCCTCGATCTATTCCTGGTTTGCTCATGATTTCGGCAATTCGGAAACCGGTGTGATGTAGCATCTTCTCAAATTCGCCAATCCTGATCTGGCAGAAAAGCTGACCAAAGCCGGACGCATTTCCGACACTCATTACGACTGGTCGCTGAACGAATAATGGTCCACAATTCCGGCTTTCGGAGCCAAAATACCTGGTTATGGGTACCAGAATGGCCTTCCATTGGCCTTATTCCTGTGGCAAAAAAGGTACATCTGGGAGAATCTTTTTGCTTTCGGATCAGCGGGTTTGATGAATGTGGGGTTATAGGGTTGCGTAAATCAACAACATTGGCGGCTGTCGCCATGCTGTCACTTGTCAGTGGCTGCGCGACGGATATGGGCAGTTTCACATCGAGCGATCCGGCGCCGGTAACAACAGCTTCGACAGTTCCACAACAACAGGTTGCAACCACCCAGCCGCAATACGGTCAACCGCCACGGATACCACCTCCTGGACAGGCGACATTTGCCCCCGCTCCGAAACCCGGGGCAGGCGGTCTGGCGACCGGTTCAAATTCACCGGCTCCTGCCGGCCGGAGATTGTCGGAAACAGAACTTCGCTCAATGCTGGCAGGCAAATCCATCGTGGTCGCGGACGGTCGCAGGCTCGAATATGGCCCATCCGGTTCTTATCAGGAAACCCGCAACGGACAGGCAATAGCAGTAGGCACTTACCAAATTCGTGATGTTTCGGTGTGCGTACAATTCACAACCGGGCTGACCAGATGCGACAGCTTTGTACAGGACGGTAACCAGTTGTTCGTGGAAGACCGCAACGGCCAACGGCTACCTGCTCAGGTTGGCTGATGCCTGCAGCAATACGGGGTCACCGGGCCCTGAAGTTTGCTGGAACATTATCGAGACAACCAGGTTTATGTTCCCTGGCTGATTCAACCGGAGGATGTCCTGATCAGGGCGCTCATTAGGCCTGATGCAGTTGACGCTGGTAGCATTGTTCAGTTTTGTCGGGGTGTTGATAATTACGCACTTGAATCTGGCGCTGTCCACAGCCATTTACCAACAGACATCGACGGTGCTGCAAGCATGTAACGAATCGTGCCTAAGTAGCGTCAGTATTTGCTGGAAAGCGGCGTATCCGGTGCATCTGCGGGCAATTGACTAGTCCGGTAGCGTTGGTTCAGCGTTAACAATTCCAGCACATGATTGAAAAAAGGCCCCTCGGCCGCTTCGGGTTCCACCGAAAGGATATTGAATGACTAAAAAGAAAACAGCTATGATCGAGGACGTTTTCGCAGTCTTGCCGCTGCGCGACATTGTTGTGTTTCCACACATGATTGTGCCCTTGTTTGTAGGGCGTGAAAAGTCGATCGCAGCACTTGAAGAAGTGATGCGCGAGGACAAGCGGATATTGCTGGTCGCTCAGAAAAACGCATCCGATGACGATCCAACTTCTGATCAGATGTACGAAGTTGGCACAATCGGTTCGATCCTGCAGTTGCTGAAACTGCCTGACGGCACGGTCAAGGTTTTGGTTGAAGGCCTGGAACGGGCGCAGATCGTGTCATACACGGACCGCGCTGATTTCTTCGAAGCCAAGGCCAGCACAATTGATGGTTCCGATGCTGATGGCGGGGAAACCGAAGCGCTTGCCCGCACCGCTGTTACCCAATTTGAGAGCTATGTAAAGCTGAACAAGAAGGTGCCGCAGGAAGCGGTGTCATCGATCACTCAGATCGACGACTATGCCAAACTTGCCGACAGCATCGCAGCACATCTCGCCATCAAGATCTCCGAAAAGCAGGAATTGCTGGAAACCGCTTCCGTCGCCCGTCGCCTTGAAAAGGTATACGGCCTCATGGAGAGCGAGATTTCGGTGCTGCAGGTCGAAAAGCGCATTCGTTCGCGGGTCAAGCGCCAGATGGAGAAGACCCAGCGTGAGTATTATCTCAACGAACAGATGAAGGCGATCCAGAAGGAACTCGGTGATGGCGATGACCATGACGAGATGGCCGAACTGGAACAACGCATTACCAAGACAAAGTTGTCCAAGGAAGCCCGTGAAAAGGCCAACGCGGAAATGAAAAAGCTCAAGCAGATGTCTCCGATGTCTGCCGAAGCCACGGTTGTCCGCAATTATCTGGACTGGTTGCTGTCTATACCGTGGGGCAAGAAGTCCCGCGTGAAAAACGACCTTGCACAAGCTGAGGCCGTGCTTGAGTCGGATCATTTCGGTCTTGAGAAGGTTAAGGAGCGCATTGTCGAGTACCTTGCGGTGCAGGCGCGTGCCAACAAGCTGCGCGGGCCAATTCTGTGCCTGGTCGGTCCTCCCGGCGTCGGCAAGACCTCACTGGCCAAGTCGATTGCCAAGGCAACCGGTCGCGAATATGTGCGCATGTCGCTCGGTGGTGTGCGCGATGAAGCGGAGATCCGCGGTCACCGGCGCACTTATATCGGATCAATGCCGGGCAAGGTCATCCAGTCGATGAAAAAGGCCAAAAAATCCAACCCTCTCTTCCTGCTGGATGAGATTGACAAGATGGGCATGGATTTCCGGGGTGACCCATCGTCCGCATTGCTGGAGGTTCTCGATCCTGAACAGAATTCAACCTTCATGGACCATTACCTGGAGGTTGAATACGACCTGTCGAATGTGATGTTTGTGACCACGGCCAACTCGCTGAATATACCGAGTCCACTGATGGATCGCATGGAAATCATTCGGATTGCCGGTTACACCGAAGACGAAAAGTTTGAGATCGCCCGCCGGCACCTGTTGTCGAAAGCGCTTGAGAATCACGGTCTCGACAAGACCGAATTCGAGCTCACCGATGACGGTTTGATGGAAGTCGTGCGCCGCTACACCCGCGAAGCCGGCGTGCGTAACCTGGAGCGTGAACTGAATACGCTTTGCCGCAAGGCAGTGAAGGAAATCGTTCTCGCCAAGGGTGCCAAAAAGAAGGTCAAGGTGACAGCCAAGAACATGGCCGATTTCCTGGGTGTCCAGAAATATCGCTATGGCATGGCTGAGTTGGAAGATCAGGTCGGTGTCGTTACCGGGCTTGCATGGACCGAAGTGGGTGGCGAGTTGCTGACCATTGAGGCCGTGATGATGCCGGGCAAGGGCAAGATGACCGTGACCGGCAACCTGCGCGATGTGATGAAGGAGTTGATTTCGGCTGCATCATCCTATGTCCGCTCGCGGTCGACGGAAATTGGTGTCAAACCACCGGTGTTCGACAAGAAGGACATTCACGTGCACGTGCCTGAAGGTGCAACGCCGAAGGACGGACCGTCTGCCGGTGTCGCCATGGTGACGGCCATTACATCAGTTTTGACCGGCATTCCAATCAGGCGGGAAGTGGCCATGACGGGTGAAATCACACTACGTGGCCGGGTCTTGCCGATCGGTGGGCTTAAGGAGAAGTTGCTCGCAGCTTTGCGCGGCGGCATTACCAAGGTGCTTATTCCCGAGGAGAATGCCAAGGACCTGGCTGACATTCCGGATAATGTGAAGAACGGCCTGGAAATCGTGCCGGTGTCTCATGCTGACGAAGTGCTCGAGCATGCGCTTGTATCGTTGCCTGAAGCCATTGAGTGGGACGAGGCAGCTGAAGAGGCCGCTGCCAAAGCTGCAGCCGATGCAGCAAAGGCATCCGGTGAAAGCGTAACGGCTCACTGATTTCCAGTTGCGGATTCCTTTATCCGCTAATTTCACGCACTACAGTGCAATCCAGGGCGCGATCAGATTTTCTGGTCGCGCCTTTTGGTTGCGGGTGTCGGGACGGCTACTCGGTGTGGTTGTCGGACGGTAATTGCGCGAACAACCAGGTGTTGCCGGGGGAACGGATCGCGGGCGAAAACGCCGGCAAGTGTCCACCAAAGTGTTTTGAAATCAAGGAGTTCCGCGAATCAAATTTGTCAAAAATGCGCAAATCCCAGTTTTTGGCCAAATCCAGCCATAAAACTGCATATCAATAAGTGCATGTAAACATGACGGTTTTTCAGGCAATTGCGCATAGCTCTTGCATTAATTGGCTGAAATCCGCGACTTTCAATACACGAGGCGTTCGTACTTGAGTATCCATTGTCGGAAATCTGGTGAAAGGATCCATTCACATGAACAAAAATGATCTCATCTCAAAAGTTGCTGAAGACGCCAAGCTCACCAAGGGTGAAGCTGGCGAGGCAATTGAAGCTACTCTGGCGAACATCCAGAAAGCCCTGATGCAAGGCGATGATGTGCGCCTTGTAGGCTTCGGAACATTTTCAGTAGGCCAACGCGCAGCATCTACGGGCCGCGACCCGCGCACCGGCCGTGCCATCGATATTCCGGCATCCAAGAACGCCAAGTTCAAAGCTGGTAAAATCCTCAAGGAGGCTGTTAACGGCTAAAGCCAACCGACTTCCAGCCGCGGCCCCAAACGGGTCGTAGGCATTTATCAGGCCCTGCGTGCTCTTCAGAAAAGACGCAGGGCCAAAATTATTTAAAACGGCGCTTGCTCAAATGCACTCAGAGCGCTAATACATCGCTCAGATTAGTGGGGGCGATTAGCTCAGTTGGTAGAGCATCTCGTTTACACCGAGAGGGTCGGCAGTTCGAGCCTGTCATCGCCCACCATCCCACCAGTCAGAAGGCGCCATGGTCCATGCTTTCAATTGAAGAGTTGAAGGCCACTGGGCTGGAGTTTCTGGACAAACTTGCCGGCTGGGCGACGTCTCCCCAGTTCTATGCGCAGGTCGGTGCAATCGCCATTGCGGTTCTTGTAGCGCGTATTGTTGCGGCGCAACTTAGAAAACGCGTCGTGTTAATGCGCGAACCGGTGGCCGATGACCACAAGTTTGCCCGCTGGCTCAATTTTGCCCATTCATTACGTGATCTGTTGTTTCCCGTACTGGCGGTGCTGTTTCTTGCGGTTGCCATACAGATATGCCTGGCGGCTGTCGGCAGCGCATGGCTGGTCCGGATTGCCCAGTCGGTTGGTGTCGTGGGTGTCCTGTACGCGGCCATCAACCGGTTCATCACTCATTCGCTTATACGTGCTGCTGCGATTTATGTCGGCATCCCCATTGCCACCTTGCAGGTGTTTGGCTGGTGGGACGAGACCAGCGCCTTTCTGGATGGCGTGTCACTGGAAGTCGGCAATATTCGTATTTCGCTTTACTTCCTCGCCAAGGCGGCTGTGTTCGGTGGCCTGCTGTTTTGGTTGGGCCGGTTGTCGACAACTGCGGGTCAAAGGGCGATCCGCAACCAGAAAGACCTCGACAAGGCCACCAAGGAGCTTTTCGCCAAGCTCTTCGAGATCGTGCTGTTCATCATTGTCTTCATCCTGCTGTTGCAGATTCTCGGTCTCGACCTGACCGCGCTGACCGTATTTGGCGGCGCGCTGGGTGTCGGACTTGGCTTCGGATTGCAGCAGATCGCGTCCAACTTCATTTCAGGCATCATAATCCTGCTGGAGCGCTCACTGGGTGTCGGTGACTATATCGAGATGGAAGATGGCAAGGCCGGCATACTGAAGGAGCTCAACATGCGCTCTTCGACGCTGGAGACCTTTGACGGCAAGGAAATCATGGTGCCGAACGAGAAATTCATCACCACCAGCTTCATCAACTGGACCCGGGATGATCCGCGCCAGCGCTTCGAGGTTGAATTCTCCGTGGCCTACGAAAGCGACATCCATGAAGTCATACGGCTGGTGAGTGCGGCAGTGGCGAAACACAAGTCTGTGCTGAGTGATCCGGAACCCCCGGATACGGAACTGCGCGGCTTTGGTGATTCAGGTGTCGATTTGGCCGTTGAATTCTGGTCGAAGGGTCTGGATGACGGTAAGAACAAATTCACCGCCGACATTCTTCTGGTTGTCTGGGACACTCTGAAAGCCAACAATATTTCCATTCCGTTCCCGCAGCGCGAGATCCGCGTGCTTGGCGATGCGCCCAAACTGACCATCAAGCGCAAGAAGGCAGATGAGGCCTGAGCCGGCGCAGATGCTAATTTCTTTGCTGCTGAGGGCATAATCCGCCGATGGCCGCTTGACTTGCGACAGCGAACTGAGTAATCCACCCCAACCAACGCAAACCATTGGGTCGTGGCCCGGTTTGCCTTACATCGCGCGGGTGTAGCTCAGTTGGTTAGAGTGCCGGCCTGTCACGCCGGAGGTCGCGGGTTCGAGCCCCGTCACTCGCGCCATTTTACCGCTCCCGGCATTTCGTGATTTTGCTGCATTTAACCTGGTTTTCCGCTAAACAGGATGAATGGCAGAATATCCGGCTGGCAAAACAGTTTTCCACCATGCACCCAGCTCGGGATTCAGGCTTGCGTCGCTTGTTGCACTGCGGTACCAACCCAACAGGCAATCAGAGTCGAGTAGAGGGGCTGCGGTGGCTGAATGGCTACCACGCAACAGGTGCTGAACAATGACGGAACTACTGCAGGATTATCTGCCCATCGTCATATTCATGGGAATATGCATTGCTCTTGGTATCGCCCTGATGGCATCGGCGTTCGTTATCGCCATTCGTCGGCCTGACCCTGAGAAGATGTCGGCTTACGAATGCGGGTTTGATGCATTTGACGATGCGCGCATGAAATTCGACATTCGCTTTTACCTGGTGGCCATTCTCTTCATTATCTTTGACCTTGAAGTGGCGTTCCTGTTTCCGTGGGCGATATCGCTCAAGGAAGTCGGCGTGTTCGGTTTCTGGTCCATGATGATATTCCTCGCCATCCTGACCATTGGTTTCGTCTATGAATGGCGCAAAGGGGCACTGGAATGGGATTGATCGACAAAAACGGCCAACCATTGCAGGCGGCTGCTGCTCCTGCTGTGCTGACACCGGAACAGGAAGCCTTTTACTCATCAGTGAACGACCAGCTTGCCGACAAGGGCTTCCTGGTTACGACGAGTGATGATCTGATCAATTGGGCCCGCACCGGTTCGCTGATGTGGATGACCTTCGGCCTGGCTTGCTGTGCGGTTGAAATGATGCAGGCGTCCATGCCGCGGTATGACGTCGAGCGCTTCGGATTTGCGCCGCGCGCCAGCCCGCGCCAGTCCGATGTCATGATTGTGGCGGGCACGCTGACCAACAAAATGGCACCTGCATTGCGCAAGGTCTATGACCAGATGCCCGAGCCGCGTTACGTGATCTCCATGGGCTCATGTGCCAATGGCGGCGGCTACTATCATTATTCCTATTCGGTCGTGCGCGGCTGTGATCGCATTGTACCGGTGGACATCTATATTCCGGGCTGTCCGCCGACTGCAGAAGCGCTGGTATACGGTATCCTGCAACTGCAGAAAAAGATTCGCCGAACCGGTACGATAGAACGCTAGGGGCCAAGCGCGAAACGATGGATGAAAACCTGATTGATCTTGGCGAGCATATCGCCTCCGAGCTGCAAGAGCTGGGGGTCAAATATGCCATGTCCCATGATGAGCTGACCCTGCAAACCAATGGCGACAATATAGTCGATGTCCTGCGGTTCCTGCGCGATGATCCGAGTTGCCAGTTTGTCTGCTTCATCGACATTTGCGGAGTTGATTATCCGGCTCGCGAGAAACGCTTTGACGTGGTGTATCACCTGCTCAGTCCGTACCAGAACACCCGTGTCCGTGTGAAACTGCAGACTGATGAAGATACACCCGTGCCAAGCGCTGTAGAAGTATTTCCGGCTGCCAACTGGTTCGAGCGGGAAGCGTTTGATCTTTATGGAATCCTGTTTTCCGGTCACCCGGACCTGCGCCGCATCCTGACAGATTATGGATTTGCCGGTCATCCGCTGCGCAAGGACTTCCCGATGACGGGCCATGTTGAAGTGCGCTATGATGACGAGAAGAAAAAGGTTGTGTATGAGCCGGTGAAGCTGGTTCAGGAGTTCCGCAATTTTGATTACCTCAGCCCGTGGGAAGGCACTGAATACGAGCTGCCCGGCGACGAGAAGGCGAAGAACTGATGGCTGAGGCACAAGTCAGAAACTTTCATATCAATTTTGGCCCGCAGCATCCTGCAGCGCATGGTGTTTTGCGCCTTGTGCTGGAACTGGATGGTGAAGTGGTGGAACGGGTTGATCCGCACATCGGCCTTTTGCATCGCGGCACAGAGAAGCTGATCGAAGCCAAGACCTACCTGCAGGCGGTGCCGTATTTCGATCGCCTGGACTATGTCGCCCCGATGAACCAGGAGCATGCCTACGCGCTGGCCATCGAAAAGCTGATGGGGATCACGGTGCCGATTCGCGGGCAGCTCATCCGCGTTCTTTATTCCGAGATCGGCCGTATTCTGTCGCACCTGTTGAATGTGACCACTCAGGCCATGGATGTTGGCGCGTTGACCCCGCCGCTGTGGGGCTTCGAAGAGCGCGAAAAGCTGATGGTGTTTTATGAGCGCGCGTCCGGCTCGCGCATGCATGCAGCCTTTGTTCGCCCGGGCGGGGTGCATCAGGATCTGCCGCAGGACCTGATCGACGACATTGATGGATTTTGTGATTACCATCCCAAGGTGCTGGACGATATTGAAGGTCTGCTCACCGAAAACCGTATTTTCAAGCAGCGCAACGTCGATATTGGTGTCGTGACGCTGGAAGAATGTTTTGCCTGGGGGTTCTCCGGCGTCATGGTACGCGGTTCGGGTGCTGCCTGGGATTTGCGCAAGTCACAACCTTATGAATGCTATTCGGACCTGGATTTTGACATTCCGATCGGCAAGAACGGCGATTGCTATGACCGTTATCTCATCCGCATGGAAGAGATGCGCCAGTCGCTGAAGATCATGAAACAGTGCATCACGATGCTGAACTCGCCGGAAGGCCAGGGGCCTGTGTCGTCAATGGACGGCAAGGTGGTGCCGCCGACGCGTGGCGAGATGAAGCGCTCGATGGAAGCGTTGATCCATCACTTCAAGCTTTACACCGAAGGTTTCAAGGTACCCGAAGGCGACGTGTATGCCTGCGTTGAAGCGCCCAAAGGCGAATTTGGCGTTTACCTCGTGTCGGATGGCTCCAACAAGCCGTACCGCTGCAAACTGCGCGCGCCCGGTTTTGCGCATCTGCAGGCAATGGATTTCATATGCCGTGGTCACATGCTGGCGGACGTGTCGGCAGTGCTTGGTTCTCTAGATATTGTGTTTGGTGAGGTCGACCGGTGAGTGTACGCCGCTTAGCAGATGATAGTGTTCAACCCAAATCATTCGCCTTCACGGCGAAGAATTTGAGCTGGGCCAAACAGACCATCAAGAAATATCCCAAGGGCAAGCAGGTGTCTGCTGTCATCCCGGTATTGTGGCGGGCACAGGAACAGCATGACGGCTGGGTGTCGCGTGCAGCCATGGAAGAAGTCGGCCGCATGCTGGACATGCCGTTTATCCGGGTCTACGAGATCGCCACATTCTACACCATGTTCCAGCTCGCACCGGTCGGCAAGAAGGCTCACGTCCAGGTGTGTGGCACAACGCCATGCATGTTGCGCGGTTCGGAAGACCTGATGGCTGTGTGCAAGCGAAAGATTGCCGAACAGCCGCACACAGTGTCTGAGGACGGCGATTTTTCGTGGGAAGAGGTAGAGTGCCTTGGCGCCTGCGTGAATGCACCCATGATCCAGATTTTCGCGGATACGTACGAAGATCTGACGCCGAATGCGATGGAAGAGCTACTCGACAAAATTGCCAAGGGACAGAAAATCAAGCCTGGCCCGCAGATTGACCGCATCACGTCGGCGCCTGAAGGCGGGTTGACCTCGCTTGACGGTGAAGTTGTACCGGCAAAAAAAGCAGCACCGAAAAAAGCGGCGGCAAAATCGGCAGCCAAAGCGGCTAAGAAGGCCGCACCGGCCAAGGCCGCTCCTGCAAAGAAGGCCACCAAGGCCGTCTACGGGAAAGCCAAGCAGGTCAGTACCGGGCTCGTGAAGAAAGCCGGACCGCAGCGTCTGGCCAAGCCCACGGGCAAAGCTGATGATCTCAAATTGATTTCAGGCGTTGGACCAAAACTCGAGCAGACGCTGAACAAGCTGGGCTTCTGGCATTTCGCACAGATCGGCAAATGGACAAAAAAGGACATCGGTATTGTCGACGACGAGTTGTCCTTCAAAGGGCGCATAGAGCGCGATGACTGGGTAAAGCAGGCCAAAGCCTTGGCAAAAGGCGGCGAAGCTGAATACATCAAGGTATTCGGCAAGAAGCCGAGGTAGGACATCATGCTGCAGGACAAAGATCGCATATTCACCAATATCTACGGCCAGCACGATGTCGGCCTGAAGGGCGCCATGAAACGGGGCGCGTGGGACGGCACCAAAGCCATGATCCAGTTGGGTCGTGATGGTGTCATCGATCAGGTCAAGGCATCCGGCCTTCGCGGCCGTGGCGGTGCAGGTTTTCCAACCGGCCTCAAATGGTCCTTCATGCCCAAGCAGTCCGATGGGCGACCGCACTACCTGGTGGTTAATGCTGATGAATCAGAGCCCGGCACCTGTAAAGACCGCGATATCATGCGCCACGATCCGCACACGCTTGTGGAAGGCTGTCTGATAGCAGGCTTCGCCATGGGCGCAAATGTCGGCTACATTTATGTGCGCGGTGAGTTCATTCGTGAGCGCGAAGCCTTGCAGCGCGCCATTGATGAAGCATACGACGCCAAGTTGATCGGCATGAAAAACAAGCATGGCTGGGATTTCGATCTCTACGTTCATCATGGTGCAGGTGCTTACATTTGCGGTGAGGAAACCGCACTTCTGGAAAGCCTCGAAGGCAAGAAGGGCCAGCCGCGCATGAAGCCGCCGTTTCCCGCCAATGTCGGTTTGTACGGTGCGCCGACGACGGTCAACAATGTGGAATCAATCGCGGTTGTGCCGACAATCCTGCGTCGCGGGCCGGACTGGTTTGCCGGTATCGGCAGACCGAACAATGTCGGTACCAAGCTGTTTTGCATTTCCGGGCACGTCAACAAGCCGTGCACGGTTGAAGAGGAAATGGGTATCCCGTTCCGCGAGCTGATTGACCGTCATTGCGGCGGTATTCGCGGCGGTTGGGATAACTTGAAAGCAGTTATCCCCGGTGGATCGTCAGTACCTTGCGTGCCGAGCGATGAGATTCGCGACTGCCACATGGATTTTGACAGCCTGCGCAACTTGAAATCGGGATTGGGCACAGCTGCCGTTATCGTGATGGACAACTCCACCGATATGATCAAGGCGATTGCACGGCTGGCCTATTTCTACAAGCACGAAAGCTGCGGCCAGTGCACACCTTGCCGCGAAGGCACCGGCTGGATGTGGCGCGTGTTGACGCGCATGGTCGAAGGCCGTGCCGAAAAGCGCGAGATCGACATGCTGCTTGATGTGTCATACCAGATTGAAGGTCATACGATTTGCGCACTGGGAGATGCTGCCGCCTGGCCGGTACAAGGTCTGATCCGGCATTTCCGGCACGAAATCGAAGCGCGTATTGACCAATTCTCAGCTCGGCCTGACCCCGAAGGGGCAGTGACGCGCGTGGCGGCGGAGTAAAGCAGCATGACGCGTCAGGTCCAGATTCACTTCGCAATGTTGATGGTTCTTGGAGCGATCTTCGTTGTGACAGCGCAGTATTTGCCTTTGGGCATCCGGGCTTATTCCGCAGACCAGCTTGTTAGCAGTTGTCCAAGCGGAATGCTCTTTCTTCTGGCATCAATTGCTGTGGGGGTTGCGGCATATTTTGCATCAACTTTCATGAGTGAAAATGCTCCTGACCAGGGAACCAAGGCTGGTCCGAGCGCAATCTTCAATATCGCAATATTCGTTGTTGGTGTGATAGCGGTATTCTTCATATCAGTATCTTTCAACACCGTCGGAGGCTTCTGCCGATGATCGGTTTGAATTCAATATCTACGGACTGGCTTTCTGCCATTAAGGTACAGAACTATGCCTAAACTCATAGTCGATGGACAAGAGATCGAGGTTGAAAACGGCACCACGCTGATCCAGGCGTGTGAGGCTGCCGGTGCCGAGATTCCACGGTTTTGCTATCATGAACGGTTGTCGATTGCCGGCAATTGCCGCATGTGCCTGGTGGAGGTGAAAGGCGCGCCGAAACCGCAAGCTTCTTGCGCCATGTCCGTCAACGACCTGCGTCCCGGCCCGGAAGGTCAACCCCCCGAAGTACGTACCAATTCGCCTCTGGTGAAGAAGGCCCGTGAAGGGGTGATGGAATTCCTGCTGATCAACCATCCGCTGGATTGCCCGATCTGTGATCAGGGCGGCGAGTGCGATCTGCAGGACCAGGCAATGGCCTACGGCATCGACAAGAACCGCTTTGACGAGAACAAGCGCGCGGTCGAGGACAAGTTTATCGGTCCGCTGGTGAAAACCACCATGACCCGCTGTATTCAGTGTACCCGCTGCGTGCGCTTCACCACCGAGGTTGCCGGCATTGAAGAACTCGGCGCCATTGGCCGCGGTGAAGACATGGAGATCACCACCTATCTCGAACAGGCCATGACGTCGGAGATGCAGGGCAATGTGATTGACCTGTGTCCGGTCGGTGCATTGACGTCGGCTCCCTACGAGTTCAAGGCGCGTCCGTGGGAACTGCGCAAGACCGAAACTGTTGACGTCATGGACGCGGTTGGCTCCGCCATCCGGGTTGATGTGCGCGGCCGTGAAGTCATGCGCGTGCTGCCGAGACTGAATGAAGAGGTCAACGAGGAGTGGATTTCCGACAAATCGCGCTTCATCTGGGATGGGCTTCGCTCGCAGCGTCTCGACAAACCCTATATTCGTGAAAACGGCAAACTCCGTGCCGCAGGCTGGGACGAAGCTTTTGGCCTGATCGCGTCGAAGCTGAAGGCGGCCGGTCCGGAAAAAACTGCAGCGCTGGTCGGCGATCTGTGCGGTACCGAAGAAGTGTTCGCACTGAAAAAACTGATGGAAGCCCTTGAGGTCAAAAACCTCGACTGCCGTGAAGCGGGCTCGCCGCTGGGGGCAGCAGGCGGGCGCGCCGGCTACATTTTCAATTCGACAATTGCCGGTATTGAAGATGCTGATGCCATCATGCTGATCGGCACCAATCCGCGGCTTGAAGCACCTGTGCTCAATGCCCGTATCCGCAAGCGCTATCTGTCAGGCGACTGCACGATCAGTGTAATTGGTGAGCGCGCTGATCTCACTTACCCGTACGCTTATCTGGGCGACGGGCCCGCGGCGCTGGCGGATCTGGCGAAACACAAGAAATCCAGGGCGAAACGTCCAATGTTCATCATTGGCCAGGGCGCGTTGTCCCGTCCCGATGGTGCAGCGGTGCTGGCTACAGCCATGCAGGCTGCGCAATCGATTGGTGTCATCAAGAATGACTGGAACGGTTTCAACGTGCTGCACACAGCAGCGGGCAGGGTAGGAGCGCTGGATGTCTGCGCACTGCCGACGCTTCCCGGCGGCAAGGATACGGCTGCGATCCTGAAGGCTGCAAAGGCAGGAAGTGTTGAATTCGTCTATCTGCTTGGTGTCGACGAGATCGACATGGGCCAGCTTGGCGAGGCCTTTGTCGTCTACCAGGGTTCCCATGGCGACGCCGGCGCGCATCGTGCAGACGTAATCCTGCCGGGTGCCGCCTATACCGAAAAATCGGCAACCTACGTCAACACCGAAGGCCGCCCGCAAATGGCGCGCCGTGCCAATTTCCCGCCAGGCGATGCGCGTGAAGACTGGGCGATCATACGTGCTCTGGCCGGCAAGATGGATTTGTCACTCGGCTTTGACAATCTGGAGCATTTGCGCGCTTCGATGTATAAGGCGGCACCGCAGCTTGCAGCGCTGGACAGCGTCCAGCCGGCCGATGCGGGTTCCCTTGATGCGCTGGCCACCGTCAAGGGCAAGATGACATCGAAGGGTTTTGTGTCTCCGGTTTCTGATTTTTACATGACCAACCCGATTGCGCGGGCGTCCGGCATCATGGCGGAATGTTCGTCATTGCGGGCCGGTCAGCAAAAGCTGGCGGCGGAGTAGGACATTTTCATGAACGAAGTACTCCTCACAATCGGTTTTATCGTGCTGCAGTCGCTGGCCCTGCTGATCGCTGTGCTGGTCATCGTGGCATATCTGGTCTACGCCGACCGCAAGATCTGGGCAGCCGTGCAGATGCGCCGTGGCCCGAACGTGGTTGGACCTTGGGGGCTGTTCCAGTCATTCGCGGACATGTTGAAGTTCGTCTTCAAGGAAGTCGTCATTCCCGATGGCGCCAACAAGGGCGTGTTCCTGATTGCGCCCCTGGTGACCTGTATCCTGGCACTTTCTGCGTGGGTGGTTGTGCCGGTAAACGCCGGATGGGTGGTTGCCGATATCAATGTCGGCATTCTGTTCCTGTTCGCCATTTCATCGCTGGGTGTTTATGGCGTCATCATGGGCGGCTGGGCCTCCAATTCCAAGTATCCGTTCCTGGGCGCGCTGCGCTCGGCTGCTCAAATGGTGTCTTATGAAGTCTCCATCGGCTTTGTGATCATCACCGTATTGATGTGTGCTGGAACGCTCAACCTGTCCGGTATCGTCATGAGCCAGTCAACCGGTATCGGAACCTGGTTGGGACTGCCGGGCTCGTTCCTGGACTGGTACTGGCTTCCGTTGCTGCCGATGTTCGTGGTGTTCTTCATTTCCGCCCTGGCGGAGACAAACCGTCCGCCGTTTGACCTGCCCGAAGCAGAATCGGAACTGGTTGCCGGTTTCATGGTTGAGTATTCTTCGACACCCTACATGTTGTTCATGCTGGGTGAATATGTATCGATTTCGCTGATGTGCGCCATGACGGCCATTCTGTTTCTCGGCGGCTGGCTGCCTCCGATTGATGTTGTGCCGTTTACCTGGGTGCCCGGTGTGTTGTGGTTCATGGCCAAGGTGTTCCTGGTTTTCTTCATGTTTGCCATGGTCAAGGCGTTCGTGCCGCGTTATCGCTATGATCAGCTGATGCGTCTGGGCTGGAAAGTGTTTTTGCCGATTTCACTGGGCTGGGTTGTGGTCACCGCAGGTGTCATAACCGCCTTTGGCCTGGCCCCTTGAGGATGAATGGAAAGCTGAACCCATGAAACTTGCTCAAGCTGCCAAATCGCTGTTCCTGAAGGAGTTCGTCGACGCGTTTTTCATGTCGATGCGGTACTTCTTTGCGCCCAAGGCAACAATCAATTATCCGTTTGAAAAAGGACCGGTAAGCCCGCGCTTTCGCGGTGAGCATGCGCTGCGCCGTTATCCTAACGGTGAAGAACGCTGCATAGCATGCAAACTGTGTGAGGCGATCTGTCCTGCCCAGGCGATTACCATTGAGGCCGGTCCGCGCCGCAATGACGGCACCCGGCGCACCACGCGATATGACATTGATATGGTCAAGTGCATCTATTGCGGATTTTGCCAGGAAGCCTGCCCGGTGGACGCCATCGTGGAAGGGCCGAATTTTGAATTTGCCACCGAGACCCGCGAGGAATTGTTGTTCGATAAGGACAAGCTGCTCGCCAATGGCGACCGGTGGGAACGTGAAATTGCATCGAATATAGTCATGGATGCGCCGTATCGCTGATCCGCTGATCAGCGGTTGCGGTGAATGAGGATAAAGGCCGGTTTATCCGGCAAGACAGGGGTTGAAGAGATGGCAGTAACTGCCGCGTTTTTCTATCTATTTGCTGCCGTTGCAATTGCATCGGCGGTGATGGTGATTGCCTCACGCAATCCGGTTCATTCAGTGCTGTTTTTGATCCTGACGTTCTTCAACGCTTCGGGCCTGTTCATCCTGCTGGGAGCCGAATTCCTGGCCATGATCCTGGTGGTGGTTTATGTGGGCGCGGTGGCAGTGCTGTTCCTGTTCGTAGTGATGATGCTGGACATCGACTTTTCCGAACTTCGCGAAGGCATGCTGACCTACGCGCCGTTTGGCATGGTGGTCGGGTTGATCCTGTTTACCGAACTGGCCCTGGTGCTGGGTGTGTGGACTTTCTCACCGGAGGCTGCAGGCGCACTTGCCGCTCCGGCACCTGCAACCAGCGTCGCCAACAATACCGAAGCGCTCGGACAACTGCTGTACACGCGCTACATTTACTATTTCCAGGCAGCAGGCCTAGTGCTGCTGGTTGCCATGATTGGCGCTATCGTGTTGACGCTGCGCCATAAGGAAGGCGTCAAACGCCAGAACATTTCAGACCAGGTGGCACGCGGACCGGCTACGGCCATTGAAGTGCGCAAGGTCAAACCGGGGCAGGGGATTTAGGCCATGACAATCGGACTGGGACACTATCTCACTGTAGCGGCAATCATCTTTACGATCGGGATTTTCGGCATCTTCCTGAATCGCAAGAACGTGATCATCATTCTGATGTCCATTGAGCTGATGTTGTTGTCGGTCAACATTAACCTTGTGGCATTCTCCTCGTTCCTCAACGACATGGTCGGCCAGGTATTTGCACTTCTGGTGCTGACCGTGGCCGCCGGCGAGGCTGCCATCGGATTGGCCATTCTGGTCACTTACTTCCGCAACCGCGGGTCTATCGCGGTTGAAGACATCAACATGATGAAGGGCTGACGGGAAAAGTTTGACGCCATGAACACCATCTTCCTCCTCATCGTTTTTCTGCCGCTGATCGGCGCCCTGATTTCGGGTATTTTCGGTACCAAATTGTTACGCGGAACCCAGGAACCCTCAGGTCATGAAGGGCACCATCACGGTCCCGCCTGGCCACAACTACTGCCGACCGCTTTACTGCTGATATCGGCGGCCCTGTCGTGGATTGCGTTCTTTGACGTGGCCGTCAATGAGAATTCCTACAAGGTCGAAGTGTTGACGTGGATCCGCTCCGGTGGCCTGGCGGCAGACTGGGTTTTGCGGATTGATACGCTGACCGCGGTGATGCTTGTTGTTGTCACAACAGTGTCGTCGCTCGTGCACGTTTATTCGATTGGCTATATGAGCCACGATGACAACCAGCCGCGGTTTTTTGCATATCTGTCGTTCTTCACCTTCTCCATGCTGATGCTGGTCACGTCCGATAACCTGCTGCAGATGTTTTTCGGCTGGGAAGGCGTTGGCCTTGCGTCCTATCTGCTGATTGGTTTCTGGTACAAAAAACCATCCGCCAATGCTGCTGCCATCAAGGCATTTGTCGTCAACCGCGTCGGTGACTTCGGGTTTGCACTCGGTATTTTTGCGACATTCGCCATATTCCAGTCCATCGAACTCGACACCATCTTTGCCGCGGCTGGCGGGCAAACCGGCAAGACGATGCAGTTCCTGTCATGGGAACTGGACGTGATGACGGTTATCTGCCTGTTGTTGTTCATGGGCGCGATGGGCAAGTCTGCGCAGTTCCTGCTGCACACATGGTTGCCGGACGCCATGGAGGGTCCGACACCGGTGTCTGCCCTGATCCACGCGGCGACCATGGTGACAGCCGGCGTGTTCCTGGTGGCCCGCATGTCGCCCATGTTTGAATTGTCTCCTACCGCGCTGACGGTGGTCACTGTGATCGGCGCAATCACCGCATTCTTTGCTGCCACCGTTGGCCTGGTCCAGAACGACATCAAGCGGGTTATCGCCTATTCCACATGCTCGCAGCTTGGCTACATGTTTGTCGCATTGGGCGTGGGCGCCTATGGCGTGGCGATCTTCCACCTGTTCACCCATGCATTCTTCAAAGCGTTGCTGTTCCTCG
Organism: uncultured Alphaproteobacteria bacterium; assembly: GCA_963759095.1. Taxonomy (GTDB): domain Bacteria; phylum Pseudomonadota; class Alphaproteobacteria; order Rhizobiales; family Aestuariivirgaceae; genus Anderseniella. Next base: position 70,468 of record CAVWYF010000029.1, read on the forward strand.
GTTCCGGCTCGGTCATCCATGCCATGTCCGACGAGCAGGACATGCGGAACATGGGCGGTCTTGCACCCCATCTCAAATTGACCTGGATCATGATGCTGATAGGCACGCTGGCGCTGACCGGGTTCCCGCTGACGGCAGGGTATTTCTCCAAGGACGCGATTATCGAGAGCGCCTTTGCGGCGCACGGCGGCGCTGCCACAATGGCCTTCTGGCTGTTGGTGATTTCAGCCTGTTTCACATCGTTCTATTCGTGGCGACTGATATTCATGACATTCCACGGCAAACCTCGCGCCAGCCGTGATGTGATGAACCATGTGCATGAATCTCCTTATGTCATGCTTGTGCCGCTGTTCGCGCTGGCGCTGGGTGCTCTGTTTGCCGGCCTGGCATTCAAGGAATACTTCATCGGACATGATGAGGCGTTGTTCTGGGGAACCGCGATTTACCGGTTGCCCGAAAACAACATTGTGACCCAGATGCACCATGTGCCGGGTTGGGTCGTGTGGTCACCGTTCGTTGCAATGGTCATAGGCTTTGCGCTGTCGTGGCTGTTCTACATTCGCAACCCGGAATTGCCGAAACGGCTGGCTGCCCAGAATGAGCCGCTCTACAAGTTCCTGCTCAACAAATGGTATTTTGATGAGCTGTACGATCTTATCTTCGTCCGCCCGGCCATGTGGCTTGGCCGCTTCCTGTGGAAGAAGGGAGACGGCTGGATGATTGACGGCTTCGGGCCGGACGGCGTGTCCGCCCGCGTCATGGATGCCGCTGGTCGCATTGTGAAACTGCAGTCCGGTTTCGTTTATCACTACGCCTTTGCCATGTTGCTCGGGGCCGCGTTCCTGATCACCTGGTACATGTTTGCAGGAGCTCACTGATGACCGGCTGGTACATTCTATCAACGATCACTTTCCTGCCCATGGTTGGTGCTCTGTTCATTCTGGTGATCCGCGGTGACGATGCCGTTGCACGCCGCAACATGCGCGCCACTGCATTTTCTGTGACCCTTATTACCTTCGTGCTGTCGCTTCTGGCGTGGAACGGTTTCGATCCTTCGCAATCAGGCTTTCAACTCGAAGACAAGGTCACCTGGCTTGGCGGTCTGATGACCTACCACCTCGGTGTTGACGGCATCTCCATGCCGTTTGTGCTGCTCACCACGGCTATGATGCCGTTGTGCATCATCGCCAGTTGGAGCGTGGAAAAGCGCGTCAAGGAATACATGATCGCATTCCTGGTCCTGGAAACCCTGATGATCGGTGTGTTCTGTGCGCTGGATCTGGTGTTGTTCTACCTGTTCTTTGAAGCGGGCCTTATTCCGATGTTCCTGATTATCGGCATCTGGGGCGGTGCCCGGCGGGTGTATGCAAGTTTCAAGTTCTTCCTGTACACGCTGCTCGGCTCGGTGCTGATGTTGCTGGCCATCATGGCAATGTATTCATATGCCGGCACCACCGACATTACCGAGATACTGGCAGACAAGAATTTCCCGGCTGAGATGCAGACCTGGCTGTGGCTGGCATTCTTCGCGTCCTTTGCGGTGAAATTGCCGATGTGGCCTGTGCACACATGGCTACCTGATGCCCATGTTGAAGCCCCGACGGCCGGTTCGGTCGTGCTGGCGGCAATCTTGTTGAAAATGGGTGGTTACGGCTTTTTGCGATTCTCGCTGCCAATGTTCCCGCTGGCTTCCGAAATGTTTGCCCCAATGGTGTTCGTTCTGTCTGTTGTCGCCATCGTCTACACGTCGCTGGTCGCGCTGATGCAGGAAGACATGAAGAAGCTGATCGCCTACTCGTCGGTAGCTCACATGGGCTTTGTCACCATGGGAATATTCTCACTGAACAAGCAGGGCATTGATGGCGCAATTTTCCAGATGATCAGCCATGGCTTCATTTCTGGTGCGCTGTTCCTGTGCGTCGGCGTGGTTTACGACCGGATGCATACCCGCGAGATTGCCGCCTATGGCGGTCTGGTCAACCGAATGCCTGCCTATGCGGCGATATTCCTGCTGTTTACCATGGCCAATGTCGGGTTGCCGGGTACGTCCGGGTTTGTCGGCGAATTCCTGACACTGACCGGCGCTTTCAAGGCAAATACCTGGGTGGCATTCTGTGCCACTACCGGCGTCATACTGTCGGCATGTTACGCACTGTGGCTGTATCGCCGCGTTGTGTTCGGCGTTTTGCAGAAGGACAGCCTGAAGGCAATTGCAGATATCACACCACGTGAAGCTGTGACGCTGTTGCCGCTGGTTGCTGCGACCATATACTTCGGTGTGTATCCAGCGCCGATAATGACGGCAATTTCCGCATCCGTGGACAATTTGCTGGTCGATATGCAGACAGCGTTCGACGCCCAGTCTGCAGTTGTGCGGGCAGCGGCGGCGGCAGTTGGAAATTAAAAACACAATCAGCAGGGGCAATCAGGCATGAACGCCAGATGGATTTGCTTCAACAGGTTTGAGAAAGTCAGGATCGGGTAAATGGGCGATATACTAGCGATAGCCGATGCAACTGCCGCGCTGCCGGAAATATTCCTGGCTGTGGCAACCATGGCGCTTCTCATGCTTGGTGTGTTCTCGAAGCGAAATCCGACGGAGATGATCAACACGCTGGCGCTTGCCGGGCTGGCTGTCACGGCTGGCCTCGTAGTGGTCATGTCTGATGGCGAAACGCAGCGTGCCTTCCTGGACAGTTTTGTCGTGGACGGGTTTGCCCGGTTCATGAAGATGCTTGTCCTGTTCGGATCTGCGGCAGCGATCATCATGTCGTCCAGCTTCATGAAAACCGAGAAACTGGACCAGTTTGAGTATCCGATACTGATCATGATGGCCACGGTCGGCATGATGATGATGATTTCCGCCAACGACCTCATAGCGCTTTACATGGGCCTGGAACTGCAATCGCTGTCGCTTTACGTGGTTGCCGCCTTCAATCGGGACAGTGCGCGTTCTTCTGAAGCAGGGTTGAAGTACTTCGTTCTGGGCGCGCTGTCGTCCGGCATGTTATTGTATGGCGCCTCACTGATTTACGGTTTTTCAGGGTCGGTGGCGTATTCCGAAATTGCCAGGGCAGCCGCAGGAGAAGAGGTTGGCCTTGGTCTGCTGTTTGGCCTGGTGTTCCTGATTTCCGGAATGGCGTTCAAGATCTCCGCCGTCCCGTTCCACATGTGGACTCCGGATGTTTATGAAGGTTCTCCAACACCGGTAACCGCCTTCTTTGCAGCCGCACCGAAAGTAGCTGCGATGGCTGTGTTTGTGCGGGTCATGCATGATGCATTTGGCGGCGCGGTCGCCCAGTGGCAGCAGGTCATAGTGTTCATCTCCATTGCATCAATGGTGCTTGGCGCATTCGCTGCCATCGGCCAGAATAACATCAAGCGTCTGCTGGCCTATTCTTCAATCGGTCACATGGGATATGCGCTGGTCGGTCTTGCCGCAGGTACCCAGTCGGGCGTACGCGGCGTGGTCATCTACATGGCTATTTACCTGATCATGACCCTGGGTGCATTTGCCTGTGTGATCTATATGCGCCAGCGCGGTACAGCGGTTGAACGAATTTCAGATCTCTCGGGTCTGGCGCGCAATGACAGTGTCATGGCGTTCGTGTTTTCAATGCTCATGTTCTCCCTTGCCGGCATTCCTCCACTGGCCGGATTCTTCGGCAAGTATTTTGTGTTTCTTGCTGCCATAGACGCGAAAATGTACACACTGGCGGTTGTTGGTGTCCTCGCGTCAGTTGTGTCTGCATTTTACTATCTGAGGGTCGTAAAGATTATGTACTTTGATGAACCTGTGGATGAGTTCGATGTTGCGCCGATGGAAATACGTGTCATCGCCATTGCGGCCGGTGTGATGGCAATCGGCATGGTGCTGGTTCTCAAGCAACTCAATATTGCGGCCAATGCCGCAGCGGCGTCGCTGTTCCTGTGAACGGATCATCCGGCGCGCTGCCCGACGTCATCTGGCACGATACTGTCGGCTCCACCAATGATGAAGCCCAGGCGCGGGTCGCCCGCGAAGACCGCAACCCTGTGTGGATTGCCGCTGCCGAGCAGACGTGCGGCAAGGGCAGGCTGGGACGTCACTGGGTTTCGAAGCCCGGCAATCTGTACGCGAGCCTGATATGGCCGTCAGATGCAGAACCGAGGCGTCTGGCGAGCTTGTCTCTTGTTGCGGGACTGGCGGTACGCGATGCTGTAATCTTGGCCGGCGTCACCGCGCCGGTACAGTTGAAGTGGCCCAATGATGTTCTGGTTGGCGGCAAGAAAGTATCAGGCGTGCTGATTGAGACAATGGAGCGGGCGGGATCCCGCGTCGTGATTGTCGGCTGCGGTATTAACCTGCTTCACCATCCGGCAGACACGCGGTGGCCGGCAACAAGTATTTCTGCTTGCGGCATCATGGTTGAGCCGCGCGAGATGCTGGAGAACTTGCGTAGCGCGATGCACACGCGGTTGAGGCAATGGGCAGACGGTGCAGGGCTTGCCAGTATTCATGATGACTGGATGAGTACTGCTCTGGGTCGCGGCAGCCGGATATCCGTTGAAGGCGGCAGGCAAGGTGTGTTCACAGGACTGAGTGAAGACGGTGCGCTGGAGCTGGCACTGGACGATGGAACCACGTGGAGCCATCATGCAGGTGATGTCGAATGGCTTGAGCAGCGTGGGTCTTCGTAAACGGTCTTGTGAAGCTTCAGGTTAAATGATCAGGAACGGTCTTGTTCCTGTTGGTATATGTGGACTGGGGAAGTAATGACGGGGCGCAAGAAGCCTGGGGCGGAACTGGTACTGCTGCCTATGGGCGGCATGGGGGAAATTGGCATGAATGCCTACGCCTACGGGCTGGGCACAGGTGCAAAGCGTAAATGGATACTGGTCGACTGCGGCGTGAAGTTCGGCGACGAGAGGGACCCCGGCATTGATGTGATCCTGCCGGACGTCAGTTATCTTGAAAGCCAGGTTAAGAACCTGCTTGGCATTTTCCTGACCCACGGCCATGAAGATCATATTGGCGGCATCGCGTGGCTATGGCCTCAACTGCGTTGCCCGGTTTATTGTACTCCCTTTGCTGCGGAACTTGTGAAACGAAAACTTGCCGAAGCCGGGCTGCTGGGTGAGGTGCCCTTGCGGGTCGTGCCGGTTGGCGGAACGGTCGAAGTGGGTGATTTTTCGGTTGAGTATGTGTCTGTTACCCACTCAATTCCCGAACCTGCGGCTCTGGCAATTCGCACCGCCGCCGGCACTATTGTCCATTCAGGCGACTGGAAGCTGGATCCGACGCCGACCATTCCTCCACTGATGGATATTGATCGGTTCAGGCAGATTGGCGACGAGGGAGTCGACGTGCTTGTGTGCGACTCGACCAATGTGCTGCGCGAAGGTCATTCGCCGTCGGAGTCCGAAATCTCCGATAACCTCGCGCAGATCATGGGCGAAGCCAAAGGCAGGGTGGCGATTACAACATTTGCTAGTCACGTTGGGCGCATAACCTCTATTGCGCAGGCAGCACGTGCAAATGGCCGTGAGGTTGTGGTGGCGGGCAGGGCGATGCACAACATCATTGCTGCTGCTCGCGAAGTTGGTCTCCTGAAGGAAGGCAACAGCTTCCGCGACCAGACCGAATACGGCTATCTGCCCAGGGACAAGGTGGTCTTGCTGTGCACAGGCTCGCAAGGTGAGCCACGCGCAGCCATGGCGCGCATAGCGGCTGACAATCATCCCGATATAACTCTAGACAAGGATGACCTGGTAATCTTCTCCTCAAAGACCATCCCCGGCAACGAGAAGTCTGTCGGCGAGTTGCTCAACAAGCTTGCCGAACAACAGGTTGAGGTCATCACCTCCGACGATGCACTGGTCCACACATCCGGTCACCCGCGTCAGGATGAACTTCGCCAGTTCTATGGCTGGGTTAAGCCGAAGCTGCTTGTGCCGATGCATGGCGAGGCACGCCACCTCATGAAACAAACCGAGTTTGCCACTGAATGCGGTATTCCCGAAACCGCTACAGTGATGGCGGGGCAGGTGCTGCGGCTGGCACCGGGAGATGCAAAAATCGTCGATGAAGTACCCGGCGGCAGAATGCATGTGGACGGCCGCATTATCGTATCCAGCGTAGAAGGCCCGGCGCGCAAACGGCGCAAACTTGCTCATGTCGGCGTGGTTGCGGTGTCTCTGGTGATTGATGGCAATGGCCGGATGGTGGATGACCCGCAAGTGGTTCTGGATGGTTTGCCTGAAGAGACCGTGGCCGGCTATGAGTTCTTTGAGCTTGTGCTGGATATTGTCGAAGAGGTGTTTGAGTCAATTCCGCGTAAACGTCGCCAGAATGACGAGGTCGTGGAGGAAAAACTCCGTCAGTCGATCCGTCGTCGTGTCGACACAGAATGGGGCAAGCGTCCCATCGTCCATGTGCTGATCCATCGGGTTTAGCCATTTCTGCAAATCGGCGCCAAATCCCGCTGACCTGCGTTCTGGTCGCGGCTTTCATTGCCTGGAAACAGAAACCTGATTGGTCCTGCGCACACTATTCGGGGATCTGAATGCCGAATATGTTGCATGAATCACCAGAAAAGCGGCATTTTGGGATGACGTATTGAAGGAAGCGAATCATGTCTGACCTGGCCCCGCCCGGCGCGCCTGAAGGAATTGAACCGGTTGATCTCAGATCAGCGCTGGAAGAGCGCTATCTGGCCTATGCGCTGTCGACAATCATGCATCGCGCGCTGCCTGACGTGCGCGATGGCCTGAAACCGGTGCATCGTCGCCTGCTGTTTGCGATGCGCATGCTCAAACTCGACCCCAGTCAGGGCTTCAAGAAGTGCGCCCGTGTTGTGGGTGATGTCATCGGTAAGTACCACCCGCACGGCGATCAGGCGGTTTATGACGCCATGGTGCGCCTGGCACAGGATTTTGCCCAGCGCTATCCGCTGGTCGAAGGGCAGGGCAATTTCGGCAATATCGACGGTGACAACGCGGCTGCCTACAGATACACCGAAGCCCGTTTGACCGACGTGGCCATGGCGCTGCTCAATGGCATTGACGAAGACACCGTTGATTTTCGCGAAACCTACAATGGCGAGGATTCCGAACCCGTCGTTTTGCCCGGTGCCTTTCCCAATCTGCTGGCCAATGGCGCTACAGGGATTGCAGTCGGTATGGCGACGGCCATTCCGCCTCACAATGCAGGTGAACTGTGTGATGCGGCATTGCATTTGATCAAGTTTCCCAATGCCGGCATCGACAAGTTGATGCAGTTCGTCCCCGGGCCTGACTTGCCGACCGGCGGCATCATTACCGACACGCCTGCTCAGATGGCTCGAAGCCTATCGGACCGGGCGCGGTGGCTTCCGGGTGCGCTCGGTCTGGACCACTGAAGATATGGGGCGCGGGACGTGGCAGATCGTTATCACCCAGATTCCTTATCAGGTGCAGAAGGGCAGGCTGGTTGAGAAAATTGCTGAACTCCTGACCGATCGAAAATTGCCGCTGCTCGGTGATGTGCGTGATGAAGTCTGCCGAAGATGTTCGCCTTGTACTGGAGCCGAAGAGCCGGACGGTTGATCCTGTCCTTTTGATGGAACAGATGTTCAAGCTGACCGATCTGGAGAGCAGGTTGTCGCTCAACATGAACGTGCTGTCCGGCGGCAAAGTGCCCAAGGTCATGTCTTTGTCCGAGGTGCTTCGCGAATGGCTTGAACATCGAAAGGATGTGCTTGTCCGCCGCTCCAATCATCGCGTCGGCGTGATTTCACGCAGGCTGGAGGTGCTCGGTGGATACCTGATCGCCTATCTGAACATTGATGAAGTGATCGCGATTATCCGGGCTGAAGAAGAACCAAAGCCGGTTTTGATGGCGCGTTTCGAGCTGACCGACGTTCAGGCTGAAGCCATTCTCAACATGCGCCTGCGCGCCCTTCGCAAGCTGGAAGAGTTTGAAATTCGCAAGGAGCATGATGCCTTGAGCCTGGAGAAGGCCGGTCTGGAGGCGTTGCTTGCCTCTGATGATGAGCAATGGAGCCGCATCGCTGCTGAAGTCCGCGAAACGCGAGACAAGTTTGGCAAGAAGACAGAACTTGGTGCGCGGCGCACAGAGTTTGCCGAGGCGCCGGACATCGACTTCAACCTCGAAGAGGCAATGATAGAGAAGGAACCGGTCACGGTTGTTTGCTCAGACAAAGGCTGGATCCGTGCACTGAAGGGGCATCTTCAGGACACCAGCACCATATCCTACAAGGATGGGGACAAGGCACGGTTTGCGGTACATGCAGAAACCACAAACAAGATTTTGCTGCTGAGCTCATCCGGGCGGTTTTTCACACTTGATGCCAACAAATTGCCCGGTGGCAGGGGGCACGGTGAACCGGTGCGCCTGATAGCCGACATGGACGCAGCAGACGCCATAGTAGCGTTATTTATCTATCAATCCGGCGGCAGGTTGCTGTTGGCGTCGACCAATGGCGACGGGTTCATCGTTGCCCAGGACGATTGTCTGGCCAACACCCGGAAAGGCAAGCAGGTTCTGAATGTGAAACTTCCCGTCGAGGCTCATGTTTGCCGTCACATTATGGAGGGCGATGATCATGTGGCCAGCATCGGGGAGAACCGCAAGCTGGTCATCTTCAAACTCGATGAATTACCGGAAATGCCGCGCGGAAAAGGTGTCCGCCTGCAGAAGTTCAAAGATGGTGGCCTGGCTGACGTGCGAAGCTTCAAGCTGTCTGACGGGCTTTGCTGGACCGACACTTCAGGACGTACCTGGACAGTTTCAGATCTGGATGAATGGCTGGGCAGCCGTGCCCAGGCAGGTCGTTTGCCACCAAAAGGGTTTCCGCGAAACAACAGTTTCGGTGTTTAGCCGCTAAACTAGCGACCAGCTTGGTGTCGGGTTGAAGTAAGACAAGTCCACTGCTCAATTCATCTTGCGCGGCATTATCTCAATGTCGTGCAGAATTTTGCGCAATATGCTTCACAATTCCCGCCATTTCCTAATTGTCAGTACAAAAAGCCGGTTTGCCGCTTAACTGTTTGTTTCCTCAAATGTGACCTAATTATGGAGTTCCTTGGCCAGAGCGACTTAAATTTTCAACTTGGCAGAGAGCGTGACTGTTGGATCAATCAACGGTATGGAAAATGGACGGCACAATATATTGGGTGGTCAACGGAAAAGTCGATCTCGACCCTTTTTCGGATCCGCAAATCAAGAGCCCTGAACAGCTGATGCAGCGATCAGGAGGAGTTCATGTGAACACGGCCCGTAAAGGCACAGTGGTTCGCTGGGCAATGTTTGCGTCCAACTGGGCGTCGCTCTACTATGTGGCTGAAACACTTCGCAATCTGCCCGGGCCTTATACATTTGAATTTTTCCTGTCCGGCTGGTTTACCCAGACAGTGAACGACCCGACAGAAGCATATCTGCGTCTTCATGATCTGATCGTCAAAAGTGATATTCACTTGCGTCAGAAGACATTCGTGAAAGCAATGAAAACCGACAACCTTGGTAGTGTCAGCAATTTGATCGGGGAAACCCTGGTGGGCGGACGGGCTGATCCGGAAAACTGTGTAGATTGTGTTCATGATACCTCGACGGGCCGGTTTGTTGTGGAGCGCATAGGAGCAAATTCCAGCCTGGCGAAGCTCTATGGCATGGCGCCGGATTCTTTTCCCTGCCTCACTGGCCATTCCTATGACACCATTGTTTCACAGGCCTATAAGCAGTCGCTCAAGACCGAACAGGTCGTTTATGATCATGTGATGGCGGTTTTCCCGGTGACTGACACCGTGAACAAATGGATGGGCTATCAGCGTGCCATTGTTCCGTATTCATTTGGTGATGGACGAAAAGGCGTGTCGGTCGTAACGGATTTCGCTGATGTGGACATCACGATTCCGTAGTTATCGGGCCATTCGCAGCACGCTCTTCAAGCAGATGTTCCATGTCGTGTTTCTCCAGCAGGAGTAGCCATTCGTTGTGCGGCACGTCGTCCGGTGAAATCTTCCAGTTGAGGAAACTTCGTTCCTGGCGAACGTATCCAAATCGGGTGGCCATTCCACGTGTGGCCATGGTGTTTGAGACCAGTGCCCAGATGGCGTCCGGCTGCCATTTAATGTGGGACAACACCATGCCCATGAAACAGAAGGCGTCGGCAAGACCCGGTTGCCGCCTTGCCGAACTGGCGATCCATAGTTCGCCGTGATAGACGATTTTCCCTTTCAGCTGGAAGGAGCGGGAATCTGGATAGGGTTCAAGTTGGGCGGGCACCATCAGCTGATCGCGCTTCATGTAGAGACCGCTCATCCAGCCAATGGCCCATTCGGCAAGCGAGGTATCAACCACGTCGAGCCGGCATGCCTGCAATCCTACAACAACATCATCACTGTTCAGCAGGCAAATCCAGAATGATTTATCCTTCAGTCCGGTGACATTGAAATCAAACATGGGCGATGGCACGCCATGACGGACCTCCTCGCGAACGGAATAGAACGCTTCCAGATCATTGGAAAACCTGATGCGTGTTCCATACCTGTCACAAACCGCCGTCAACTGATTTACGACATCCACTGCGGCCAATGGATTATTGAGTCCCCGATGCAGCATTCTGCCCTCTGCTTGCAAATCGTTTCACCACTACGTGAATAGCAGCAACAAACGTGCCATCTGAAAAGCAGCCCGATTTGGCAGAATAATGCAGGATGCAACGGATATGTTGTGTGCGGACGGTCATTGTGGTCATTGTGGCACAGGTGTGCGGTCGCGTTTCGTTTTGAACCGCCAGAGGCTGTGGCCGGCCAGAGACGCAATGACAATGGCTCCGCCGATCAGCGAAAGCGTGCTTGGCATTTCTGAAAATATGGCCCACATCCAGATTGGAGTGAGGACTGTTTCAAGCAGGAAGAACATGGCCACAACTGCGGCTGCGACATATCTCGGGCCAATCATTAGAAATGCGGTTGCCGCCGGAGTGACCAGAAGTCCGTTGATCGACAACCAGCCCCATCCAGCGGCCGTAAGGCTGCCCGGGACCGCAAATGGTGCGGCAACAATGGCCGACATAAGGTGTCCCGCGCCTGCGCTAAGGGACTGATTGGTGCCTGAATAGCGAACGATCGTCAGGGAAGTAGCCATAGCCAATGCAACCCCCAAGGCCAGCAGGTCACCCTGCCAGGTCCCGAGTTGCAAGCCATCCGCCACAATCAGCAAAACCCCCGAAAGAGAACATCCTATGGCAATCCAGGTTGCAGGGCCCAGGCGTTCCTTTAGGAAAAGCCAGCCCAGCAATCCGGCAAACATCGGATTGAAAGCTAGAATGAAGACAACATTTGCAACTGATGTCATGCTGATGGAAGCAACGAACATGATATTTGCAACCCCGGCAAGGACAGCAATCACATAACCGGGCTTCCCATTGATGAAGCGGGTCTTGTTTTCCCGCAGCCTGTTGGTGAAAATCCAAAACAGGAACAATGCGATAAACAGCATCGTGCCGCGCACATAGATGATCGTCCAGGTGTCTGCACCGGACAATTTCAGCAATGGCACGTCAAACGAAAGCAGCAGACCACCCAAAAATGACAGGGCGATCCCTCTTTCCGCTGTTAATCCGGACGCAGGAGCCGCAGTAGTTGTCATTTGAGGTCTATATCTCGTCGTTGATGCAACAACCAGCCTGTCTGGGTCAGCCGCTCCTGCGGCAGGAAGCGGGCTTTATAGTCCATTTTCTGCGAACCTTCGACCCAATATCCCAGATATACGTAGGGAAGGCCAGCGCGTTCTGCCCGTTCAATGTGATCGAGAACCATGTAGGTGCCGAAACTGCCGGTCGAATACTCCGGCGCAAAAAACGAATAAATCATCGACAACCCGTCTTCCAAAATGTCGGTCAGCGCAGTTGCAACCAGTTCACCTTTACGCCCATCCGGCCCCGACAGTGTCGGCTGTGCTGCAAGTCGGTATTCGATCAGGCGGGTGTCGACAAAGCTTTCATCCACCATGGCGGAATAGTCCATCATCGACATATCAGACATGCCGCCGCTGCCGTGGCGCTCATCGATGTAGCGCCTGAACACGGCATATTGTTCAGCCGTGGCTTTTGCCGGCATGGTATTGCCGATGATATGGCGATTTCGCCGTAACAGTTTCCGGAACGATTTGGTCCACTCAAACCGGGCAACCGGAACCCGCACTGAAACGCACGCCGCACACCCGTCGCAAGCAGGCCGGTAGGCGATGTTCTGGGACCGCCGGAACCCGCCCTGTGCCAGTGTATCGTGAAGCTGGCGGGCATCCGCGTTGATCAGATGAGTGAACACCTTACGCTCCTGCTGGCCTTCGAGATAAGGGCAGGGTGCCGGGGCAGTAATAAAAAACTGCGGGAAATTTCGGCGCTCAATACTCAAGGTCTGGCATTCCGTTTGTTTTGGCGTGGTTACAGGTGGTCAATTGTACAAACAATCACAGACTTTGGTGCAAGGGTTAAATGTGCAGCTTTGATTGTCAACAAAGCAATCATATTGTCTGTGACTTTACTCACCAGTACCGAGTTGTGACACTTTGGCAATATAAGGCTGATTGCGCATAAAGGCCATGATCTCGTCAGCATGGTCGGGTCCGCGGGTTTCGATGGTGATCTCCAATACAGCGCCCTTGGCGGGCACATCAAGAAAATTGCGCTGGTGATGAACTTCCAGAATGTTGGCTTTCTGCTCGCCGAGCGCGGATGAGATGAGACCCAGAACGCCAGGCCGGTCTTCGATGCGAAATCTGAGCGAAACCACGCGTTTATCCCGCCCAAGTTCACGCACGATCAGGGATGCGAGCATCCGTTGATCGAGGTTGCCGCCACAAATCACCAGACCGACATTCTTGCCTTTCCAGCGCGCCGGATCTTGCAACACAGCGGCCACGCCGGCAGCGCCGGCACCTTCTGCCAGCAATTTTTCCTGCGACAGCAATGTGGCGACAGCATTTTCCACCGCAGCTTCGCCCACCAGCACAATGTCATCGACAAGAGTCCGACACAACTCGACAGCGATTTCGCCTACATCACGGACCGCGATGCCTTCCGCCAATGTCGAGCCGCCGGATTCAGCGCCGGTATCATAAAGGGCTGCATGCATGGAAGGATAACGCTCAAGCTCAACGCCGATGATTTCAATATCCGGTTTGATTTCCCGTGCGGCCACCGCCATGCCGCTGATCAGTCCACCGCCGCCGATCGGGATTATCAGCGTATCAATATCCGGGGCTTCAGCCAGCATTTCAAGCGCGACTGTGCCTTGGCCGGCTATGACCAGAGGATCATTATATGGATGAACCAGCACCAGGCCGCGGTCTTCAATGAGGCGGTTGAGATGATCGCGCGCTTCCGCGAGTGTTTCACCGGCCAGTTCAACTGTCGCGCCGAAATGGCGGGTGCGTTCCACCTTGGTCCATGGCGTTGTCTCCGGCATGACGATGGTCGCCGTAATGCCGAGCTGGGTCGCATGATAGGCAACTGCCTGGGCATGGTTGCCGGCTGACAGGGCAATGACGCCCCGTTTACGCTCGTCCGGTGTCAGGGATAGAAGTTTGTTCAAGGCTCCGCGCACTTTGAACGCATTGGTTGTCTGCAGTGTTTCCAGCTTCAACATTACATTGGCGCCGGTCAGACCAGACAAGGTGGCCGCCCGCACAAATGGCGTGTGTGGCACTTTGCCGGCGATGGACTTGGCTGCGCGCTGTATGTCTTCGAATGTGATTGTCATCCTGCCTGCTGAAACTGAAGTGCCATGTGGATTGAATGGCTGGCTTAAAGCGAATACCAATAGCAATCAATCCAACAAATAGATTTGCTTGAAAGGGTTTTGAGGCATGGGCGTTCGTACAGCATGGATCGGTTTGGGTGTGATGGGATATCCCATGGCAGGGTATCTGGTCTCCAAGGGTGGCCATGATGTGGTGGTTTACAATCGCACAACCGCCAAGGCAGAAAAGTGGGTGGGAGACCATGGCGGCTCGCATGCATTGACGCCGAAACAGGCTGCAGAAGGTGCTGATTTTGTATTTGCCTGTGTCGGCAATGACGATGACCTGCGCTCTGTTACAACCGGTCCGGACGGCGCGTTTCAGTCGATGAAGACAGGTGCGGTATTTGTGGACCACACAACCGCGTCCGCTGATGTGGCGCGCGAACTGCAGGCTGCTGCTGCGGCGCAGGGTATCGGCTTTGTCGACGCCCCTGTCTCCGGTGGCCAGGCCGGTGCCGAGAACGGTGCGCTGACGGTGATGTGCGGCGGCGAGCAGGCCGACTATGACAAGGCAGAAGGGCTGATTGATTGTTTCTCCAGGAGTTGCCGGTTGCTGGGCGGACCCGGCGCCGGTCAGCTCGCCAAGATGTGCAATCAGATTGCCATTGCCGGCCTGGTACAGGGTTTGTCTGAAGCCATTCACTTCGGCAAGAACGCAGGCCTCGACATGGAAGCAGTTGTGGATGTCATCTCCAAGGGAGCAGCAGGCAGCTGGCAGATGGAAAACCGTTACAAGACCATGATTGCGGACGAGTTTGAGTTTGGTTTTGCCGTGGACTGGATGCGCAAGGACTTAGGCATCTGCCTGGGCGAGGCACGCAACAACAAGTCGCACCTTCCGGTTGCTGCCCTGGTTGACCAGTTCTATTCGCGGATCCAGGCCATGGGTGGCGGTCGCTGGGATACGTCCAGCCTCATCGCGCTGCTCGACAAAGACAAGTAAGGCCTGAGCCCATGACGCTTCCGCACTATCGGTCTGTCGATGAATTGCTCACATCGGCAGCGCCGGACCAGCCCGTCATGTGCTTTTGCCCATCTGCCTTTCGCAACGAAGCGCAAAGGTTTGCAACCGGCTTTCCGGGCGATGTTCATTACGCTGTCAAGGCAAACCCGCATCCGGCGGTCTTGCACTGGCTGACCGAGGGTGGTGTTAAAGGATTTGATGTTGCTTCAATCGCTGAGATCAAATTGGTCCGCGAACAACTGGGCGATGCGCATTGTGCGTTCAATCATCCGGTCAAGTCACGCGCCGATATAGCGGCAGCCTATGATGATCTCGGTGTGCGGGACTTCGTTATCGACCATGAGAAGGAACTGGCCAAGCTTGCGGATATTTGCGGGCGCGATTGCACCATCGAAGTGCGTATCGCCAAGGCCAATCCGGATTCTGCTGTCGATCTGAATTCCAAGTTTGGCTGTGACGGGCAAACTGCAACAAATCTGATGCGGCGTGCAAGCGAATTGGGATTTGACGTGGCAGTGGCGATGCATGTGGGGTGGCAGGCGTCCAATCCGGCAGCCTGGAGTGAAGCGATGGCGATGGGCGCCGGGTGTGCGGAGGCTGCCGGTGTTTCCCTGAAATATGCCAATCTTGGCGGCGGTTATCCATCGGTGTTGATGCCAAAGGACCGCAGGCTGGAAGATTTCTTTGCAGTCATCAAGTCTGCCAAGGCCGCGCACATGAACGGCACAGATCTGAACTGTGAACCAGGATCAGCTCTGGCGTGGACCGGAGGCGCCACCATTGCACAAGTGCAATTGCGCAAGGAAGACAGCCTTTACCTGAACGACGGAATTTACGGCGCCATGAACGAGATAAAATTCTCGGCAATCGTGCCACCGACTACCGCGTTCAAATCGGATGGGAACAGGCTTGACGGTGCGGGCCGCGCTTTCACTATTTTCGGCCCGACTTGCGACAGTCTGGACGTCTTGCCGACAAGGATTGAGTTGCCGGACGCGATCGATGACGGAGACTATGTGGTGTTTGGATGGATGGGAGCATACTCCAATGCGCTGCGCACCGACTTCAACGGTCTCGGGCAGTTAAGTTATGTAACTGTGGATGCATTTCCGGCATGACATGGCTGCATCATTCCACAATCATGTAGAATTTTCGTAGCGTCTCTTCGATATGCCAGATGCATTTTGCACCCTTGGCAATGTAGAAAGTGTCACCGGCTTTGAAAGTTTCCGGATGACCTTCGGCATTGGTGACTGTCAATACACCTGAGATCACCGTCATCATTTCATGCACCGGATAGCTGTCGATCTCTTCCCTGCACGGCGCACATTCCCAAACGCCTGCCAGAACGGACTCATCTGACGTGGCGAAGAATGTGTGATTGAGTTCGGTGTGATCATCGCTGGTGAATGCATCCGTTGCAGTCAGGTCCGACTTCTGCATGCCGGAAACGGGATCACCACCTGCCAGCAGCCTGACTACCTTGTCGCTCATTGCATGCTCCTTTTCGTGATCAGCCGTTGAGCTTTCGAGCCACATCTCGCGCGAAATAGGTCAGCACGCCATCCGCGCCGGCACGTTTGAAACTGTGCAGCGCTTCAATGATGACTTTGTCGCCGTCAAGCCAGCCGTTCTGGACAGCAGCCGTCAGCATCGCGTATTCGCCCGACACCTGGTAGGCGAAGGTAGGAACACCGAACTCGGTCTTCAGCCGCGCCACCACATCAAGATAGGGCATACCGGGCTTGACCATGATCATGTCTGCGCCTTCCGAAATGTCGAGTTCAGCCTCACGCACGCATTCGTCAATGTTGGCGAAGTCCATCTGGTAGGTTTTCTTGTCGCCGGACAAGGTTCCCGATGACCCAACTGCATCCCGGAAGGGTCCGTAGAAGGCAGACGCATACTTGGCCGTGTAGGCCATGATCATCACATCCTGAAAGCCTGATGTTTCCAGCCCGGACCGAATGGCTCCGATGCGTCCGTCCATCATGTCGGAAGGGCCGATAATGTCGCAACCGGCCTCGGCCTGGATCAGGGATTGCGCCACCAGGATTTCAATTGTCTCGTCGTTGAGAATACGGCCGTCCTGCAACAAACCGTCATGACCGTGGGTTGTGTAGGGATCCAGCGCAACATCGGTCATGATACCGATATCCGGCACGGCGTCCTTGATTGCGCGGACTGCGGTACAAACCAGATTGTCCCGGTTCAGTGCTTCGCTGCCATCTGCGCTGCGCTTTTCCGGCGGCGTGTTGGGGAACACGGCAATGACCGGAATGCCGAGATCGCGGGCTTCCCTGGCTGCCGCCACGGCTAGGTCGATGCTGAGGCGTTCAACGCCGGGCATGGAGGACACCGGTTCGCGTTCGTTTTGTCCCCCCATGACAAAAATCGGCCAGATGAAATCATCTGGTGTCAGCGTTGATTGTCGTACCAGCCGGCGTGACCAGTCTGCCTGCCTTGTTCGGCGCAGACGGGTGCCCGGAAAACCAGGTGCCGCCTCTTGTCCAGCCGGGCTTTGCGCGAGTGTATTCGGTGTTGGGGAGCGGGGATGGGTCATCAAAACGGGCTTCTCATGGATTTTTACTCTTTAACTATGCACCATGTGTCTGTCAGTCGCTAGTCATGTTGACCGTTTGGGCAATGCGGCTCTATCAACAACACATAGTGGAAACCACAAAGGCAGAGGTCAATACAGTGAATTTTGAACCGACGGAAGAACAACGCGCCATTCGTGATCTTGCCGCATCTTTTGCCGCGGATGAAATGGCGCCTCATGCTGCCAGGTGGGACGCTGAACACATCTTCCCGCGCGACACTATTGTACAGACCGCAGCGCTGGGTTTTGGCGGGCTGTATGTGAAGGATGATGTCGGCGGGTCGAACCTGTCGCGTCTGGACTTCGTGCTGATCTTTGAAGAACTGTCCAGGGCATGTCCTTCAACGGCTGCGTTTATCTCAATTCACAATATGGCCGCCTGGATGATTGACAGCTTTGGCAACGAGGCCCAGCGCCGGAAGTTCCTGCCGGACATGACTGCAATGAACAAGATTTCCAGCTATTGCCTGACTGAACCGGGTTCCGGTTCCGATGCAGCAGCACTGCGCACGAAGGCAGTAAGAGACGGTGACCATTATGTTCTGAACGGTTCCAAGGCGTTTATTTCAGGCGCTGGGGTCAATGATCTCTATCTGACAATGGTGCGTACTGGCGATGACACGCCAAACGGTATCTCCTGCATCATGATTGAGGACGGGACTGAGGGACTGAGTTTTGGTGCGAACGAGAAAAAGCTGGGGTGGCATTCACAACCGACAGCGCAGGTGAATTTCGACAACTGCCGTGTTCCGGCAGAAAACCTGATCGGCGGGGAGGGCAATGGTTTCCGGATTGCCATGGCTGGCCTCGATGGTGGCAGACTGAATATCGGGGCTTGTTCCATCGGCGGTGCGCAAGCCTGCATTGATCACGCTGTTGACTATATGAAGACCAGAAAAGCCTTCGGCAAGGCGATCTCTGAATTTCAGGCATTGCAGTTCCGGCTGGCGGACATGCAGACAGAACTCGAATCCGCCCAAATCCTGCTTTACGCCGCTGCCCAGAAGGTAAATGACAAGCACCCCCAGGCCACAAGGTTTGCAGCCATGGCGAAACGCAAGGCAACGGATACAGGTTTTCAGGTGGTCAATGACGCACTGCAGATGTTTGGCGGTTACGGATATCTGCAGGATTATCCTGTGGAGCGCTATTTGCGCGACCTGCGCGTACATCAAATTCTTGAAGGCACCAATGAAATCATGCGACTGATCATTTCACGCGACATGCTGCGTCAGTAGATTTGATTAGATTGGTTTGTGACCGCTGATGACGACTTCAAATGAGATACAATTTTCCCAGGAAGGCAGGGTCGGAATTGTAACGCTCAACCGCGAGCGGGCACTGAACGCTTTGACTGTGGGCATGGTCCGTGCGCTGGATGCTCAACTGCGCGCCTGGGAAACCGATCGTGGCGTGAAACGCATTGTCATAGAAGGCGCCGGTGACAAGGCGTTTTGTGCAGGCGGTGACATTCGCCAGCTATATGACTGGGGCCTGGCGATGGATCCGCAGTTTCTCGATTTCTACCGTGAGGAATACCTGCTCAACACTTACATCAAGCATTATCCCAAACCATACATTGCCTTGCTGGACGGTATTGTCATGGGCGGTGGTGTGGGCGTTTCGGTGCATGGCTCGCATCGTATTGTCACGGAAGCCACTGTTTTTGCCATGCCCGAAACCGGGATTGGTCTGTTTCCCGACGTTGGAGGAACTTACTTCCTGCCGCGCTGCCCCGGTGAAACCGGCATGTACATGGGCCTGACCGGCGCCCGGCTGAAAGCCGGAGACGCCATATATGCAGGCGTCGGTACGCATTTCGTGCCAAAACAACAACTGCCGAACCTGAAACGTGCCCTCAGGGCGTTCGCTGATGTGGATGAAGCCATTCAGCAATATGCGGTCCCGATTGATCCAGAGACGTTCGGCCGCCACCGTGGGGCGATTGACCGGCACTTCCTGCAAAACTCTGCAGAGCATGTGTTGGACAGCCTCAGGTCGGATCCGTCGGACTGGGCACAGAAACAGGCAGACATCATGGCGCTGAAGTCGCCCACGAGCCTGAAAATATGCCACCGGCAATTGCGTGACGGGCTGACCCTGGACTTCAACGCCTGCATGCGGCTGGAATACCGCATCGTCAATCGGATTTTCACGGGGCATGATTTTTTTGAAGGAACCCGTGCTGTCGTTATCGACAAGGACATGGCACCGAACTGGCAGCCGCCAACTCTGGGCGCAGTCAGGAATGAAGAGATCAATGCCTATTTCGATCCGCTACCGCAAGAGCTGCCGGTCTGATGATGGTGCAACCCGGTCTCGCCGTATTCAGGCGGTCGGGGAAAACCGCAAGGACAGACACGACATCCCGCCGTCGAGCTTTGCCGCTTCGGTATTGCCGACTTCACGCACATCATATCCTGCCGCGGAAAGTCTTTCAGCGGTTTGAGGAAACCCGGCAGGCATAATGACAAGCTCGTTGAACCGGATGGCGTTTGCAGCCGCGTCTTCACCATCGGCCGTGTTGATTACCCTGTATCCGTCAAAACAGCCTGAGTCCGACAGTCGAGCGGTGGCCAGCACTGTTTCTTCATCCATCACGGAACAGTCAGTCTTGAAGTGCAGCACGCCAGCAGGGGTCTCGACTTCCCGGACCTGGTAATCCCAGCGCGAAGTAATCTGCGCCAGTTCGGCAATCCCTGCCGCATCAGTGCGGGCAGACCGTCCGACAAGTATTTCCTTCTCGGTTACCAGTATATCACCGCCGTCGATAAATCCGGGTCCGTCAATCGCGATCACCTCGCCGTAAAATTCTGACAGGACCGGAGCCATGACAGCCGCCTCGCCAATACGCGACGGCGCACCTGGCCGCATGGCAATTGCAACTTCCGGCAGGCACAGAGCGGCGTCCTCGACGAATACAGAATCGGGATAGTCATCAAGCGGTTCAAGGACACTCACCGCAGCGCCTGTGGCCGCCAGCAGCGAGACGTAGTGTGCATGGTCGATCTGGAAACGCTGCAGATCAGGTGCGCCGGTATCGACGGCGCGCAGCCCATCAACAATTCGGGCACTCGGTTCGCGCACAATGGCGTGCGTAAAAGTATAAGAACGTGCAGTCATCATGGATCGAAAAGAACTCCCGTTGGACGACGTCTTATCAGCCTGCTTCTCAGTTGTACAAGGGCGTTGCATTGGAAGATGCAACGTCTTGTCCGATGCCTCTTGCATGTCACTGCCAGTACTTGCGATGTTACCCCTACAGCAAAACACATGATCACAAAGAGGCAGCGTTTCATGGCGAGTATCGGTTTCATTGGTCTGGGTAACATGGGTGGCCCGATGGCAGACAATCTGGTCAAGGCAGGCCATCAGGTTCGCGGCTTTGATCTTTCCGCTGACAGCGTGGCCCGATTTGTCGCGGCTGGCGGTGTTGCTGCCGACAGCATTGTTGCGGCTGTTACAGGCGCGGATGTGATTGTGACCATGCTGCCTGCCGGTAAGCATGTGAGGGACGTCTACACGGGCGATGGTGGTCTGATCTCCGTGTCCGAACCTGGCACGTTGATGATCGACAGCTCCACAATCGACGTCGAGACAGCAAGAGAGGTGATTGCGCTGGCGGATGCCGCCGGCCACCAGATGCTTGATGCGCCGGTGTCCGGCGGCACGACCGGTGCAGCAGCCGGTACGCTTACCTTCATGTGCGGTGGTAGCGATGCTGCTTTTGCAAGTGCCAAACCATTTCTGGATATCATGGGCAAGAACATCATCCACGCCGGCGGCCCGGGAAATGGCCAGGCGGCAAAGGTCTGCAACAACATGCTGCTTGCCATCTCAATGATTGGCACATGTGAGGCATTCCTCATGGCAGAGCGGCTCGGGCTGGATGCGCAGCGGTTTTTTGATATCTCGTCAACGGCGTCGGGCCAGAGCTGGTCGATGACCACCTATTGCCCGGTACCCGGCCCTGTTCCGACGTCACCGGCCAACAATGACTATCAGCCCGGTTTTGCCGCCGCCATGATGTTCAAGGATCTCGATCTGGCAAAAGGCGCCGCGGAAAGCTCGAAAACCTTCACACCAATGGGCGCGCGTGCGCTTGAGCTTTACAAAGAGTTTATGGATGCAGGCGGTGCAGACACGGATTTTTCAGGCATAATCAGGTACCTGGCAGGCAGAAAATAGCGAAAAATCAAGTCTGCAAGGTTTTACTAACCGTGACTCCATGTCTGTCAAATTTGAAGCAAATTAGCCTCTGATTTACCTATATCATTGAGCTGATCTTAAAAAACCCGCCCTAGAGTCATCGTCAAGGCAGGGACAAAACCTGCCACTTAAAAATAGACGAACTTAAAACATAAACGGGCAGGTATTGAACATGAATAAGATGACCGCAATGGCGGTTCGCGATGATGACGTGGACCAGGATAAATCCGAAATCAAGAACCGCTATCTTGAATCACTGACACTTATCGAGCGGCTTCACCGTCGTTTGCTGGATGTGATCAAGGACGAGTTTGAACGCAACGGCGAGCAGGAAGTCAATTCCGTACAGGCGCTTTTGCTGTTCAACATCGGCGATAGTGAACTCACTGCAGGTGAATTGAAAACCCGCGGCTACTACCAGGGTTCAAACGTATCCTACAATCTGAAGAAGTTGGTTGATCAGGGTTATGTCAGCCATGAACGTTCAAACGCAGACAAGCGTTCAGTCCGCATTTCGTTGACTGAACGTGGTCAGGTGATTCGCGAACAGATTGACGCTCTTTATAACCGTCAGTTGCTGTCTTTGCGCGAAGTTGCCGACATTGACGTCGATGAATTTGATCGCCTGAACAAGGCTCTGGGCCGTCTCGAGCGGTTCTGGACAGATCAGATTCTGTACCGTCTGTAACACTATTGGCGGCAGAGCACTGAGACGATTTGGACGAAGAAGCACATTGTTTGCGCCTGAAATCCATTCTCAGTAGGGTTTTGCCCACTGTCTCTCGATAAATTGAACTCGCGGAAGGTCTTTGCTTTTCGCGGGTTTTTTCGTTGAACAGGCTTGGAACCGAATTTTGTCGCCCCATTGAGGCCGGAATTAACAGACATTCACTATCCTAAAATCCGCGAATGATGTATGCACAAAGGCACAATGTTCGTTGTTCAGGGAATGTGAGATGTTGGCTGGGATTGCAAGAATTTCACTGGTGGCTTTGATGGCAAGCACGTTTTCGTATGCCGCGTTGCCGGTTGGAGATGCCGGTGCTGAATCAATTGAGCGCCAGTACTATCCGCGTACTCGATCCAAACAGCCTGTGAACACTGGTATTGATGCCAGTGGCGAGCGGGCTGCGACCACATTGAATTCCGCAACGAATTGGCTCAGGTCTTCGCCATCGAGTGCCGAAGGTCAGGATGAGTTGTCCTCGCGCACCCAGATATACAGCAGCAATCGTTCAGTTGCTCCAATGCTCAACATACGCAGCGCACAAGCGCTCGGGTCTGCAATTCAATTCTACGAGAAAATTGCACGCGGCGGTGGATGGGGTCGGATTTCCGCTTCCAGGTCTCTTCGCAAGGGCGGCAAAGGCCGGGCTGTTATTGCAGTGCGCCGTCGCCTGGTGATCGAGGGTTATCTGCCCCGCAGTGCGGCTGATGGCAAAGAATATGACAGCGTAGTTGCACAGGCAGTTGCGGGATTTCAGCAAAATCACGGGCTGCCGGTTACCGGCAGTGTCGATAAGGCGACGGCTGCCGCGATGTCGGTGCCTGCAAGGGCCAGGCTGGATACCATGCAGGCCAATTTGATTCGCCTGCCTGAATACACCAAGGGCTTGAACAGCAAGTATGTGCTTGTCAACATTCCGGCTGCCAAACTCGAGGCAGTGGAAAGCAACCGGGTCGTCTCAAGCCATGCCGTTATAGTCGGCAAGCCCGAGCGCCCGTCGCCAATCGTGACCAGTGAGATAAGCGAAATAAACTTCAATCCCTACTGGCATTCACCCAAATCCATCGTGATCAAGGACATCGTACCCAAGGTGCGCAAGTCCAAATCGATCCTGGAAAAAATGCAGATCAAGATTTTTGATGGTTATCGGGGGCCGGAAGTGGACCCGCGTTCAATCGACTGGAAAGCGCCGGCAGAAGAGATTGCCGACAAGTATCATTTCCGCCAGGAGCCTGGTGGAGAAAATGCCATGGCGTCGGTCAAGATCAACTTCCGCAACAAGTTTTCGGTGTACATGCATGATACACCGACCAAAACACTGTTCCAGGAAAACCAGCGCTATTTCAGCTCAGGTTGCGTGCGCGTGGAAGACGTTCACCAGTTGACGTCCTGGGTGCTGGGCAATCAGGATGGCTGGAATCTGCGCCAGATAAAATCTGTTGCGCGCTCGGAGGATCGCATTGATGTTGCCCTGAAAGGCAAGGTTTCTGTTCACTGGGTTTATCTGACTGCATGGGCAGGCCCTGACGGCATGGTGCGTTTTCGCGACGACATTTATGATCTTGACGGCACCGGCTTCATTACCGGCCAGCCCATTGGCTCACCTGAAGGCCGCGCCGGGTAGTTTCTTCCATTCCGTTAGTGAATGCTGCATTTTCACCGCATGTCTCGCAAAAGTGTGTGCGGTTTTGCGGATAGAGAGATGCGGCACTAAAGGATCAGGGCGCGGTTTTGATTTGATCAAAACCTGAATCGCCAGGACTCAGCGACGCATTGCCGCTTGCGGAACAACACGCATTGCGTGATCCGTTACTTATCTGTCATACGGATCATCTTGTGTTGCCCGAAAATAGTGCAGAGGGAAGCTCCGATCATGACCGCTCAGCCGAAATCACCCCAATCCAATATCTTTCCCGGTTTTTTTTCCGACACCCTGGCCGGTTCGGATGCTGAACTGGCATCGGCAATTTCCCTGGAATTTGGCCGCCAGCAGCATGAGGTTGAGCTGATTGCGTCAGAAAACATTGTGTCGCGTGCCGTGCTGGAGGCGCAAGGCTCCGTGCTGACCAACAAATATGCCGAAGGTTATCCCGGCAGGCGGTACTATGGCGGATGTCAGTATGTCGACATTGCCGAGGAACTGGCAATCAAAAGAGCCTGCCAGTTGTTCAACTGTGAATATGCCAACGTTCAGCCCCATTCGGGCGCAAATGCCAACCAGGCAGTATTCTTTGCATTGCTGCAACCCGGTGATACCTATCTGGGACTTGACCTTGCCTGTGGCGGTCACCTGACCCACGGGTCTCCCGTCAACCAGTCCGGCAAGTGGTTTAACCCGGTTCCCTACAAGGTCGATCCGGTGACGCACAGGATCGACTATGACGAGGTCGAAAAACTTGCCCTTGAGCACAAGCCAAAACTGATAATTGCCGGTGGTTCCGCCTATCCGCGATTTATTGACTTCAAGCGGTTTCGTGAAATCGCAGACAAGGTGGGCGCCTGGTTCATGGTTGACATGGCGCACTTTGCCGGTCTGGTTGCAGGCGGGGCGCATCCTAATCCGCTCGAACATGCCCACGTAGCCACAACCACAACCCATAAGACACTGCGCGGTCCGCGCGGCGGCATGATCCTGTCCAATGACTCGGCTTTGGGAAAGAAGTTCAACTCATCTGTTTTCCCCGGCTTGCAGGGCGGACCGCTCATGCATGTGATCGCAGCCAAGGCAGTTGCGTTCGGAGAAGCCTTGCGACCTGACTTCAAGGACTATTCCGCAGCCGTTGTCGCCAACGCAAATGCACTTGCCGAGGCAATGCTGGAAGGCGGCCTTGATCTGGTGTCAGGCGGCACCGACACTCATGTCATCCTGGTAGACCTGCGTCCGAAGAACCTCACCGGAAAAGCAGCCGAAGCCGCCCTTGGCCGTGCCAACATCACCTGCAACAAGAACGGTATCCCGTTCGACCCTGAAAAGCCGATGATCACGTCTGGCATTCGCCTGGGCTCACCCGCCGGTACCACTCGTGGCTTTGGCGTTGCGGAGTTCCGCGAAGTCGGGCAGTTGATTATCGAAGTGTTGGATGGAGTTTCCTCCAATGGCGAGGATGGAAATTCTGCTGTAGAATCAGCGGTTAAGGATAAGGTAGTTGCATTGACCGGTCGTTTTCCGATTTATTCCTGATCGGAAGAGATTGAGTTTAACCGTCAGATCAAAAAGGAGGGGCTGACTGCTCATGCGGTGTCCCTACTGTAGCAGCCACGATTTGCAGGTGAAGGATTCCCGGCCATCGGAAGACGGCGCCGCCATTCGCCGCAGGCGCCATTGCCCCGATTGTGGTGGAAGGTTCACGACTTTCGAGCGCGTTCAGTTGCGTGAACTGATAGTGCTTAAAAAGTCTGGCAAGCGGGTGCCGTTTGACCGGGACAAGCTGGCGCGATCCGTTGCAATTGCGGTTCGCAAGCGGCCTGTCGACCCGGACCGCCTTGAGCGCATGATGTCGTCTATTGTCCGGCAACTTGAGAGCCTGGGTGAAACCGAGATTACCAGTGACCTGATTGGCGAACATGTCATGGAGGGATTGCGGGTTCTTGATGATGTTGCCTATGTCCGCTTTGCTTCCGTTTACAGGAATTTCCGGGAAGCGCGTGATTTCGAGGAATTGCTGGGTGAGCTTTCATCTGAAGACGAGATTCCCGGCAAGGATGACGATGACAATGGCAAGACCACAGCCGATGACCGCGATGGCGCCTCTGATTGAAGCAGCCCGTTCATGAACGACGAAACCTATATGCGCCAGGCTATCGCCGCGGGCAGACGTTGTCGCGGTTCGACCGCAGAAAACCCGTCGGTCGGGTGTGTGATCGTATCTGATGGTGAGATTGTCGCGGTAGCATCAACTGCACCAGGCGGTCGGCCACATGCGGAAACACAGGCCCTGGCAATGGCAGGCGAGGCCGCGCGCGGTGCAACAGCTTTCGTTACGCTGGAGCCCTGTTGTCATCACGGCCGCACGCCACCGTGTGCTGATGCGCTGATTGATGCCGGTGTTGCGCGGGTGGTGACGGCACTCGACGACCCTGACCCCAGAGTGTCCGGCGGCGGACACCAGGCGCTGCTGGATGCCGGCATTGAAGTTACACAAGGCATGCTGGCGGATCAGGCAAAGTGGGAATTGCGCGCTTTCCTCAAACGCCACATTAAAAAACGCGCCTATGTGACTCTGAAACTGGCCGTTTCTGCTGATGGAAAAATTGCGGCGAGACCCGGTGAGCCGACCGCTATCACCGGTGAAACAGCGCGCAACCGCGTGCATCTGATGCGCGCCGAGGTCGATGCCATCCTTGTCGGTGTCAGTACGGTGTTGGCCGATGATCCGGAACTGACATGTCGCTTGCCCGGAATGGCGGACCGGTCACCTGTCCGTATTGTTTCAGACAGCAAATTGTCGATACCGCTGACAAGCAGGCTGGTTACATCCGCCAATGACGTACAGGTGTGGATCATGACAACGAATGCCGCGGACCCGGCCACCAGAACTGCATTGGAAGCCGAAGGTGTTCAGGTGATCGAGTGCCTTGCGACAGACGATGGAAAAGTGAATCTTGATGATATGCTGGTAAAACTGGCTGAAAGAGGCGTTTCCCATGTGCTGGCCGAAGGCGGCGCACATATGGCGAAAGCCCTGGTGGAGGCTGATCTCGTTGACGAGGCAGTGTTGCTGCAGGCACCTGGCAAAATCGGCCCGCAAGGGCTTGCAGCGATGGCCGGCCTGCCGCTGGATACCATCAGGGCATCTGCTCGTTTCAGGCAGCGGGGAGAAAGTGAAACCCTGGGCCCGGATTGGCTCGCCAAATACGTTCGGGTACGTTAAACGATTGCCATGTTTACCGGCATCATCACAGATATTGGCACGATCGAAAGCGTTGAACTCGCGTGGTGACACACAGTTCACGATCTCCAGCGGCTACGAAGCGGCTGGTATAGCACTTGGAGCGTCCATCTGTTGTTCCGGGTGTTGTCTGACCGTTACATCCGTTACGGCTGCTGCCGGCGGTCGCAGTCATTTCACGGTGGATGTATCTGCTGAAAGTCTGTCAAAGACCACCCTTGGCGGCTGGAGAGAGGGTGACCGGATCAATCTTGAACGTGCCCTCAAGGCTGGCGATGAACTGGGCGGGCACATCGTTTCCGGCCATGTTGACGGGGTTGCGGAAATTGTCTCGATTGACGATGAAGGCGACAGCCGCCGGTTTGTGTTTCGTGCACCGGAAGAACTCGCCAGATTCATTGCATCAAAGGGGTCTGTCTGCCTTGATGGCACGTCTTTGACGGTAAACGAGGTCGACGGAGTGAATTTTGGTGTCAACTTGATACCGCATACCTTATCGGTCACATGCTGGGGCAGTGCTCGCGCGGGTGACAAGGTGAATCTGGAAATCGACATGCTGGCCCGCTACGTGGCGCGCCTCTATGAAAGTGTCAACAAATGACAAAAGTACCCTCCATTCCGGCTGCATCACCGGCCGAGAAATTTCGCGTGCTGATCGTGCAGTCGCCTTATTACGAGCATATCGCGTCTCAATTGCTCGAAGGTGCGAAGACCCGTCTGGAGGCTGCCGGATGTGAAATCGAAATTGCCAGTGTGCCTGGCGCACTGGAGATACCGGGCACCATTTCCATTGCCTATGAATTCGGCGACTACGATGGATTTGTTGCTCTTGGATGTGTTGTTCGCGGTGAGACCACGCATTACGAAATTGTCTCCGGTGAAAGTGCACGCGGCCTGATGGACCTGAGCATTGATGGTGCCTGTATTGGTAATGGCATCCTGACGGTGGAGAATGAAGACCAGGCGATAAAAAGGGCAAATGTCGCGGACATGAACAAGGGGGCAGGGGCTGCCGAGGCTTGTCTTGCGATGATGCAGTTCAGGCTTGATCAGGAATCTCGTGATGACTGAAGCAAAAGGCCCGTCGGCAAAACCGGTCGGTAAACAGCAACCCAGGCCTCGCACCGGTATTGCGCGTTCTGCCTCGCGGTTGGGTGCCGTACAGGCTCTGTATCAGATGGACATCGGCGGCACCGAACTCGCCGATGTACTGGCTGATTACGGGTCAGGCAGAATTGGGGTGGAGTTTGACGACGGCCAGTGTGGCGATGCGGACTACGGATTTCTCAAGGCCATAGTTGAAGGCGTGGTCCAGGATCAGGTGTTGATTGACAAGAAGATCAACGAATGTCTGGGCGAAGGGTGGACCCTTGCCAGACTGGAAGCGACGTCGCGCGCGATTCTCCGGGCAGGCGGGTTTGAACTCATGTTCAGGGACGACGTTCCGCCCAAAGTGACAATTTCTGAATATGTCGAAGTCGCCAAGGCGTTCTTCTCCGGCAGCGAACCAGGCTTCATAAATGCCAGTCTGGACGCCTTGGCCCACGAGCGACGCCCGGAAGAAATGTAACCGTTGGTTACTTTAGCCGGACGCGATGTACTGCTTCAGTGATTTCGCTTCGACCCGGATTTCATCCATCTTGGCCTTGACGATGTCACCAATTGACACCAGGCCGGTCAGCTTGCCGTCAACAGCGACCGGCAGGTGACGGATGCGTCTTCCGGTCATGAACTCCATGCAATTGTCTACAGTGTCGGTTGGCGAACAGGTGACAACGTCCTTGGTCATGATTTCACGGACCTTGACGGACAGAAACTTGGGTCCGAAATCAGTTAGTTGCCGGACGATATCGCGCTCGGAAACGATCCCTTCAATTGATGATCCATTGCCGCTTACCACGACCGCCCCAATTCGATTTTCGCGCAATAGCGTTGCCAGGGCACGCACACTTGAGTCAGGTGAAACTGTAGTAACGTCGGTTCCCTTAGCGTTGAGTATGGTCTGAACCTGCATATTGTCATGTCCTCCCGTTGGGTTCGGTTTGTCTATCCAACTTTGAATATAACATAATTGTGCGCTGTATTTGCACTGCCAACAAGCCCTTGGTCTGTCCGCATACGAGAGTTGCATTTAGCGCGCCTTGCGCCACCTCCAATTCTGCAGCAATGTGCGCAACATGACGACTGCTGTTTCTGAAGATGTTTCCCATGTTGATGACAGGGCTGCCCGGCGCAATGCGCTGGTGTTGGCGCTTGCGCAGGCCTTTTATGGCATGGGTGCCATCAACATATTCATTACTGCAGGACTGGTGGGCACACAGATCGCGCCATCGTTGAGCCTGGCCACGTTGCCGATTTCCACCTACGTGATCGGAACTGCTCTTGCGACGGTACCGGCGTCCTTGTTCATGCGCCATGTCGGGCGCAAGGCGGGGTTTCTGACCGGTGCAATGTTTGGGTTCGTCGGCGCGGTTATTTGCGTATATGCGATATTTGTGCGCGATTTCTGGCTGTTCTCGCTTGGCACGTTTCTGCAGGGCGGCTATCAGGCATTTGCCGGATACTACCGGTTTGCCGCTGCCGATACTGCATCGGAGGCTTTCAAGCCGAAGGCGATTTCCTGGGTCATGCTGGGTGGCATAGCGGCAGCCGTGTTCGGGCCGATGATTGTGATTGCCAGCCGGTCTTATTTCGAACCGGTTATGTTCGCCGGCAATTTTGCGGCCGTAGCCGCGTTGTCAATCGTGGCCATGGCCATCATCTGTTTCGTCAACATCCCTCATGAACGCGAAGACCTGAGCAAATCGGATGCGCGGCCATTGTCGGAGATATTACGCCAGCCCAGGCTGATCGTGGCGATCATGTCCGGCATGATGGCCTATGGCATGATGAACCTGGTGATGACGTCGACACCGATCGCCATGGTTGCCTGCGGGTTCACGGTTGATCAGAGTGCCTGGGTCATCCAGTGGCATGCGCTTGCAATGTTTGTTCCCAGCTTTTTCACCGGCAGTCTGATTTCACGGTTTGGTGTTGAGCGGGTGCTGGCAGCGGGTATGGTCTTGTTGAGCATGGCGGGCATTGCCGGGCTGACCGGTATTACCTTTGCCAATTTTGCCGTTGGTTTGGTGTTGCTCGGCATCGGCTGGAACTTTGGCTATGTCGGCGGGACCGCCATGGTGACCGAATGCTATCGCGCCAGCGAGAAAAACAAGGTTCAGGCGGTCAACGATTTTTGTGTGTTTGCAACTGTCGCGACAGCGTCTCTGACGTCCGGAAAGCTGCTCGACGCCATTGGCTGGAGCGCTGTCAATTTGGCACTGTTCCCGATGGTAGGATTGTGCCTGCTGGCGCTGGCGTGGCTCAGCCTGAATTCCCTTCGCGCAGCGAGTTTGTAAGGGTCAGAGCAATCTGAACGACGGGTTTTCAACCGCGCATATACTGGTGCTGTTCGTTGCAAAATGCCAAAAACCGGAGGCGAAATTGTTTGCCTTTGCGGTACGTTCCGGGCATTTGCGCATCCAACCGGTCACCATTTCAATTCAGAGTGAAACGAGCGTGCGCGAGTTAAGGTGCTGAATGGCTCCGAAATGGCAGTTATCCGGGCTCAGTTCGACCTAGCCGATAGTAGTGTTGAAACAACTGACCAAAGCGGTTGCCTAATTAACAGAGTTTTAATATGTTCCGCCCCGGTCGATCCGGATTAAAGGGTATTCGAGGGGATTCTCTATCAAAAGAGCAGGGGCCGTCTTGGTACTGTGCATGCTGACACAGCCAGGCGAGTACTCTCCAGATTTCCGGATCTTAATCATATAAACAGCAAGGATTTCACCCATGAGTTCGACACTCTGGCTTATTATAGGCTGCGGTATCCTGTCTATCGTCTACGCCATCTGGGCTACCAAGTCCGTTCTGGCAGCTGACGCAGGCAATGCCCGCATGCAGGAAATTGCCGGCGCCATTCGTGAGGGCGCAACGGCTTATCTCACTCGTCAATACACTACCATCGCAATCGTTGGAGCGGTGGTGTTCGTTATAGCGTTCCTGTTGCTCGGCGCGACGGCAGCCTTTGGCTTCCTGATCGGCGCTGTGTTGTCAGGGGCAGCCGGCTTTATCGGTATGCACGTTTCTGTACGCGCAAACGTCAGAACCGCACAGGCTGCATCAAAGAGCCTGGCAGCAGGTCTTGAAATTGCGTTCAAGTCCGGTGCCATTACAGGCCTCCTCGTAGCCGGTCTCGCCTTGTTGGGTGTTGCGGTTTATTTCTGGGTCCTGACCGGCCCGATGGGCTATGCGCCAACCGACCGTGTGGTCATTGACGCTCTGGTCTCACTCGGTTTCGGGGCCTCCCTGATCTCGATCTTTGCCCGTCTCGGCGGCGGTATCTTCACCAAGGGCGCGGATGTCGGCGGCGATCTTGTCGGCAAGGTTGAAGCCGGAATTCCGGAAGATGATCCGCGCAACCCGGCAACCATCGCCGACAATGTTGGCGATAATGTCGGCGACTGTGCCGGCATGGCGGCTGATCTGTTCGAAACCTATGCGGTTACGATTGTGGCCACCATGGTTCTGGCTTCGATCTTCTTTACCGGAGATACTGCGGTTAACCTGATGCTGTTCCCGATGCTGATCGGGGCAACATGTGTTGTGACCTCCATCATCGGTACGTTCTTCGTAAAGCTGGGTGCAAACAACTCGATCATGGGTGCACTCTACAAGGGCTTTATCGCCACCTCGGTACTGTCGGCGATTGCCATGGCAGGTATCGTATGGTTCTGGCTGGGCGCAGACACCGTCTTCACCACATCAGGTGGAACAACCTTCACCGGTGCCAACCTGTTCTGGTGCGGATTTATCGGCCTGGTGGTGACCGGTCTCATCATCTGGGTAACAGAGTACTACACGGGAACCGAATATCGCCCCGTACGCTCCATTGCGCAGGCATCGGTTTCCGGTCACGGCACCAATGTCATTCAGGGCCTGGCTATTTCCCTTGAAGCGACAGCAATTCCGGCTCTCATCATTATCGCTGGCATTATTTCAACATTTGCGCTGGCTGGCCTGTTTGGCATCGCCATTGCGGTGACCGCCATGCTGGCGCTTGCCGGTGTGGTTGTCGCACTTGATGCCTTCGGTCCTGTTACAGACAATGCCGGTGGTATTGCTGAAATGGCTGATCTGCCAGCCGAGGTGCGTAAGACCACCGATGCACTGGATGCAGTGGGCAACACCACCAAGGCTGTTACCAAGGGCTATGCCATTGGTTCAGCCGGCTTGGGTGCTCTGGTTCTGTTTGCAGCCTACACCGAAGACCTCAAGTTCTTCGCGGCAAATGCAACGCCTGGCAGCTTCTTCGAAGGCGTGAATGTCGACTTCTCATTGTCCAACCCTTATGTGGTTGTCGGCCTGTTGTTCGGTGGTCTTCTGCCTTACCTGTTTGGCGGTATCGCCATGACGGCTGTTGGCCGCGCTGCCGGTGCTGTCGTTGAAGAAGTCCGCAGGCAGTTCAAGGAAAAGCCCGGCATCATGAAAGGGACTGAAAAGCCCGATTATGGCCGCGCTGTTGACATGCTGACCCGCGCTGCGATCAAGGAAATGATCGTTCCTTCGCTGCTGCCTGTGCTGTCTCCGATTGTGTGCTTCTACTTTGTGTATGCAATCACCGGCGACAAGAGCCAGGGCTTTGCGGCGCTCGGTGCCATGCTGCTTGGTGTGATTGTCAATGGCCTGTTCGTTGCAGTTTCCATGACTGCCGGTGGCGGCGCATGGGACAATGCCAAGAAGGCCTTTGAAGACGGTTTCGTCGACAAGGACGGCGTCAAGCATGAAAAGGGTTCAGAAGCTCATAAGGCATCTGTAACCGGCGATACGGTTGGCGATCCTTACAAGGATACAGCCGGTCCTGCAGTCAACCCGATGATCAAGATCACCAACATTGTAGCCCTGCTGCTGCTGGCGATCCTGGCGCACTAAAAAATCCTTCAGACAATGAAAAACCCCCGTGCAGTGTGAATGCTGCACGGGGGCTTTTGATTCTGTCGGCGCCTCTTGGAAACAAACAAAGTCTGAGCGGCGCAGCTTATTGCCGTCCGAGAGGGTTGCCTTTAGGAGGACCGGAATTGTTTGGCGTGAAGTTGCCAAGGTTGCCGAACATCTGTTGCAGGATTGTCAGCTCACGACCGCGGGATGGTGTCTCACGCGAATTCATGTCAATGACGTTTCCATCCTGCAGGGTATATTGCCCGAAACTCTGCACCTGGTCGAACTGGCTGAAGCGCACGGCAAGAATTTGCCGGTCCAGTTCTTCATTATCCAGAAAAGCGCTCGTTTTCACACGCGACGAAATATAGTAGAAGCTGTCGCCCTGATGCTGGACCGTGGCGGTTGTCGACGGCGAGCCCAGTGCACTGCGAACTTCGTCCTTGGTCAAACCAAGGCGCAGCTTTTGCAAGTCCTGCGCACGGGCCTGATAGCCGCGGTGTTCGATGTCACGCGAACAGCCTGACAAAACGGCGGCAGCGGCCAAAATCAGGCCGGAGCACAGCAATGCTTTGCGGAGACTATTTGATGCAGGTGCCAGATTGGCCTTGAAGGTTCGCACTTAACGTATCACTTCTGTTGCGGCAAGCCTGAAACCGGCTGGCCAATTGCAGCAACACCTGCTGCTGGTTATCGTTCAGCCACGTCACCCGTAGCTGCAAATTTCAAATTCTGTTTACCTGGTCCTGCATGATACTGAAAAGCATTCTTTCCCGCACGCAGAAACTTAACCCTGTAAGAACCGTCTACGAGGCGATTGTGGCACAGGCACGGCGGTCGGAATTGTATTCCGAGCTTGGCGTGCCTGATACGCTTGATGGCCGGTTCGACATGATCATCCTGCACAATGACGCTGTGATGTGCCATATGCAGGCCGGTGAGGAAGCAGATAAGCTGTTTGCCCAGGCGCTGATTGACGAATTGTTTCGCGACATGGACCGGTCCCTGCGCGAAATGGGTGTCGGAGATATGGGGGTCGGCAAGCGGGTCAAGAAGATGGCCACGGTTTACTATGGCCGGGCTAACGCCTATGCAAATGCGCGCGCTGAAGACGATGCGTCACTGGTGGCGGCACTGGTGAGAAATGTTTTCGAAGGTGATGAAACCAGAGCGCAGGCTGCTGAGCGGCTTGCCAAGTACACCGGACTGATGCATGACGCGGTTGGTTTGATTGACCGGGCAGACATTCGGGCCGGCAAACTGAACCTGGGCGGCCTGCGCCCGTGACACGAAACATGTAAAGCCGATAGAAGTATATGACTAAAGCCATTGAATATTCCCGCCCGTTCGATATTAGCAGGATGGCACCCGAAGGTGCCTCTGAGACCATTAGTGCGACTGTTGAAGAATGTCAGGCCATCGCAGCGCGCTTCGGGGTCGAAGCCGTGCAATCGGTATCTGCGACCATTCACATCCAGCCCTGGAAACGCGGCGGATTCCGCGCACGCGGTGAAGCAACTGCCAACATCACGCAGACCTGCGTAGTGACGCTGGACCCGTTCGACAGTGTTGTTCGCGCGCAACTGGATCAGATATTCGTCGCGAAAACCGGCAGGCTAGCTGCGGATGATATTGAAGTCGTGGTGTCACATGACGAAGATGACATCGGCTATGTCGACGACGGTGAAATAGAACTGGGCGAATTTGTGGTCGAAGCCCTGTGTCTGGAGCTTGATCCGTATCCGCGAAAAGATGGTGCCGAATTGCCGGTATCATCAACGGAAGCCCCGGCGGGTGAAGCGAAAGCCAATCCCTTTGCTGTATTGAAGCAGCTGAAGCTCAAGAACACAGACTAAGCCGGCAATTGTACAATCGACACTTATACCAAAGGTAGTGATTACCTGTTGTGTCCATGTCGCAAACCACTATCCTCCGACTTTCGACAAAAAGGGGCATGCGGATTGAAAAGTGATTCCGGAGACATAATTATTGCGCTTGACGCAATGGGCGGCGATCACGGAGCAACGGTGGTGCTGCAAGGAGCCGCCGAGGCCCTTGCTGCGCGCCCGGAGCTCAGTTTTGTTCTGTTCGGCGACGAGACAGTGATCATGGCCGAACTCGATGGCCTGAAGGCGCTGAAAGCCCGTTCGGTTGTGCATCACACCGACGTGGCGATCGCAATGGACGACAAGCCCTCACAGGCAATCCGGCGCGGCCGCAAGACATCGAGCATGTGGCAGGCAATTGACTCGGTGAAGCAGGGCGAGGCCCATGCAGCCGTTTCGGCCGGCAACACCGGCGCCCTTATGGCTATGGCCAAGGTATTGCTCAAGACCACCGAAGGCGTTTCCAGGCCGGCCATTGCCGGGATATGGCCGACCTTGAAGGGCCGCAGCATTGTACTTGATATGGGCGCGACCGTCGGGGCAGATGCCGATCAACTGGTTTCAAATGCCATCATGGGTGCGGCAATGGCACGTTGTCTGTTCGGCATTAGAAGGCCGATGGTCGGGCTGCTAAACATTGGTGTTGAGGAGGTCAAGGGGGTTGAAGCTGTCCGTGAGGCTGGTGCGCTGCTGCGTGCGGCCGATCTGCCGCTGCAATATGAAGGATTTGTGGAGGGAACAGATATTGGAACCGGCAAGGTTGATGTGATTGTTACGGAAGGGTTCAGCGGTAATATTGCCTTGAAAACTGCAGAAGGCACCGCGCAACAGATTGTTGCTGTTTTGCGTGAGGAGATGACCCGCACACTTGTGAGTAAAATCGCGGCTTTGTTTGCAAAAGGTGCGTTTTCGCGGTTAAAGAAGCGGCTTGATCCGCGCACTTACAATGGCGGTGTATTTTTGGGTTTGAATGGCGTCGTGGTCAAAAGCCATGGCAACACGGATTCATTTGGATTTTCATCTGCCATTCATGTTGCAGCTGACATGGTGGCCAATGATCTCGTGGATAGAATTGACAGAGGCATGGAACTTGCGCCACACGAGCATCACGATCACACAGACCAACAAGCCCAAGCGGCCAGCGCCAGTTGAGCAGGATTAAATAATATAGATGATACGTTCCGTAATCCGTTCAGTCGGATCCTACTTGCCGCAGCGAGTGATGACCAATGCCGAGCTGGCCGAAATGGTCGATACATCTGATGAATGGATTGTCGAACGCACCGGCATCCGCCAGCGCCACATTGCGGCAGATGGCGAGTTCACCTCCCATCTGGCAATCAAGGCGGCTCAGGCAGCGCTTTCCAGATCGGGCATTGAAGCCTCGGACATCGACCTGGTTATCGTGGCGACGTCGACGCCTGACCAGACCTTTCCGGCAACCGCAGCGACGGTTCAGGGCGAGCTTGGAATTTTACAAGGTGCTGCCTTTGATCTTCAGGCGGTCTGTTCGGGGTTCGTGTATGCCCTGACCACGGCAGACAATTTTATACGCGCCGGGTCGGCGCGCAACGTCCTTGTTATCGGGGCTGAAACATTTTCCCGGATTCTGGACTGGACGGATCGCGGCACCTGCGTGCTGTTCGGTGATGGTGCCGGTGCGGTTGTTGTCACCGCTGCCGGTGAGGATGATGATCCCGGCAAGGGAATCCTGGCAACGCGCCTGCGCTCTGACGGTCGCTATCGTGACAAGCTCTATGTGGATGGCGGGCCCTCGAGCACCCAGACCGTCGGCCATTTGCGGATGGAAGGCCGGGAGGTTTTCAAACACGCCGTCACCAATATCGCCGATGTCATGGGAGAGACGCTTGAAGAGGCAGGTATAGAACATGACAAGATTGATCTGTTCGTACCGCATCAGGCCAACAAGCGTATTCTGGACGGAACCGCACGCCGCTTCGGCCTGACCACCGAGAAGGTGGTGATCACCGTCGGTCATCACGGCAATACATCGGCTGCATCAATTCCGCTTGCGCTGGATGTGGCCCGCGAAGACGGGCGTCTGCAGCCTGACAAACTGGTGCTCATGGAGGCCATGGGCGGCGGCTTTACCTGGGGCGCAGTGCTGGCTCGCTGGTGACCTTGCGGAAAATTTGCAGCGGCTGCTGCAGTGCGGTGGATGTTTCCCAAAGCAAGTGCTTGATCTAAATACAAACTTGGAATTGACTCTACCCGGCAATTGGGTGTTAGGATAACACACCATCGAGGGGGTGGAGTAATGACAAAGACACTCACACGTGCGGATTTGAGTGAAGCGGTCCATCGCAAGGTAGGACTTTCACGAACTGAATCTGCGGATCTGGTTAAAACAGTTCTTGATCTGATGTCGGACGCCCTTGTGGACGGCCAGCAGGTCAAGTTGTCGTCGTTCGGAACATTCGATGTGCGCGACAAGCGTCAGCGCATTGGCCGAAACCCGAAGACCGGGGAAGAGGTTCCGATTACGCCGCGCCGCGTGCTGGTTTTCCGACCCAGCCAGATCATGAAGGCGATTGTAAACGGGGAAGTGCTGTCCGGCGGGGACGACTGATTGTTCTGTAGCGTGATGAGTGAATGGGTGTACGGGGGTCCCCCGGCACTTGATCTGGACCATGCAACGCGAAAGAGGCTGACATTTGATCGACAAGGCGCCGGAAGCATTCAGAACCATATCCGAAGTAGCTGAACAGCTGGACGTGCCACAGCACGTGCTGAGGTTCTGGGAAACCAGGTTTTCACAGATACGGCCGATGAAGCGCGGCGGTGGCAGACGGTATTACCGTCCCGCCGACGTTGACCTGCTCAAGGGCATCCGGACACTGCTGTACGGTGAAGGATATACCATTCGGGGTGCCCAGAAGATCCTCAAGGACAACGGCATTGCCCATGTCATCGGCATCGGCAGAGGCGAAGTGGCGGTTGATCCGGCGGATGAAACCGTCAAGGCAGCCCGCAAAGCAGTCGCCAAGCCAGCCGAAGCCAAGGCCGACACCGGTCCGGTTCCCGCACCTGTCGCGCCCGGTGAAACCAGGATCGTACACGAACTCACCCCGGCACAGATTGACGAATTGCGGCTGGTGTTGACCGATCTCGCCGCAGCCCGGCGGCTGCTGGTGCCCGACCAGCCCAAATGACCTCGATCACTGATACGAATAATCGGCCCGCAATTGAACTTGCGGGCTTTTCTTTTACGTCCGGTGAATGTTATACCCCGCTCCAGTCGGAGCGTAGCGCAGCCCGGTAGCGCACTTGTCTGGGGGACAAGGGGTCGTGGGTTCGAATCCCGCCGCTCCGACCAATTTTTCAAAGGTCCATACCGGGCACACGGGTGAGGCCTTTTAGTTACCCGTCATCCGGTTCGGGCGTTCCAAACGGGGCGATCTTCGGATCGGAGTATGGGCCGGAAACCTTTCAGATTGCTGCATGTCTTTCGGGAGCTGGTCCTTGTCGACCCGCACCGTGTAGATGTGGTGCTCCAGATCGACCAGAATAACACCGAATTTCGCGTCAATCGCGGATACGGTCACGTTGAGCTTTTTCTGCAACGAATTCGATGGACGGCTCGTCGTCCAGACACTGCACATTCATCATCACCATTTCACCCATGCGTACTCTACTCTCAGTTGCATCTCGCCCTCAGTTTCCGGTACCCGTGCAAGGTTACCGGAAACCGCACTGGTCTTCCATGTTTACACAATCGGGTTCACCTGACTGGCCAGGTCTGTCGGGCTGATGATCCCGAAGCCGATTTCGTTGTCCCAGCCGCTCGGGCCTGAGGGCTTCACTGCACTGTCCCTGACCGCCTGGGCAAGGTCGGCCGATGACATCATGCTTGGCGGCAGGCTGGTTCGCACAGCCGCTATGCACCCGGCAGCGACCGGGCATGCTGTGGACGTGCCGCCATCGGCACTGCCGACACCAAAGGCATTTGATCCGTTAAAGTGGGTATAGGCGGCAATGTCGGGTTTTTCTGTTGCCAGGGGCGCTTGTCCCGGACCCATTGATGAATAGCCGACCCGATCGCGATCAACGTCCACACCTGCCACTGACAGATACATCCGGGTGCGAGTTGGCGCCGGTGATGACATCTGTCGTAACGCCCTGGCAGCGTCCGTCCGGGCAATCAGTGCCGCAATTGCCGGCGGCAAACAGGATATCGGCTCCCGACTGTGCCAGGCTGCCGACAATCAGGTTGAACGGATGGTTTGGATTGTCGGCATATCGTCCCGGATGGCCGGCAGGAAAGTCCCAGCTGTGGTGGAACATGCCCCAGCTGTTGTTGACCACCAGCGAATGGTAGGGGCGTTCTTCTTCCGGTTTCCGCATCATGGTCAGCATGACGTTGTAGGCCTGAACCGCATCACTGAGGAACCCGTCCATTACCGAGCCGCCGCTTGTCGTTGACCCCAGAAGCGGAAAGTCGAGCAAGGTGCATTCCGGTGCTGCAATCGAAACGCAGTAAGCGCACATGGTGCCGTGGTCAACCGGATATTCACCCGGCTTGATGTTCGGGGTCGGGGTCCAGAAAATATGCGGGTCGAGCCGGGCCGACAATCCGCGCTGGCGCAAATGGGCAAGGTTTATGCCGGTATCGACAATGGCAACGGCGACGCCATCGCCGCTCAGGTGCCGGCGTGACAGTTGGCTGACGCCCAGCAATCCGCGCACGTCCGCCGCATTGCCCCGGGCCGGGTCTCCCGGGCAAATCGGCATCAGATCCCACCTGGGCATCGACAAAACACGCGCGGTCCGTCTGAACTGGTGGTGGTCAGCGAGGGGATCTGTTCGGAATCCACCATGCCGCGGACAACGAATTGCTTGTCTTCGCTGGTTGCGGTCATTTTGAAACTCTTTGCGGTCGGCGTAGCCATCCCCATGGGCACCGCTGCAAAATTTGTGTCGAGCACGACACCGTCGGGCAGGTCTCTTTCCGCGGCTTTGTCTATGCCCGTACCGGCCTGGGATCCGGACGCAAATGTTCGCGCGGATACGCGTGCTGATTCACGTGTCAGTATCGGTTGCCGGGATAACGATCAGAACAGGAATGGCGACCATGTCTCAATCCTCCGAATCTGGATATGTGGCATTTCCCGGCTGCGTTTGTCTTTGTCGCTGACGCGATTTTTCGCCGGGGATGACTATTTCCGCCCGGACAGATTGGCCGGGGCGGATGATCGCCGGCCACTTGGCGATCCATTAAGGCGATTGTTCAATGCCAGTCGGGTCGACGGTCTGTGGCAAACCGCACACCTTGCCTGCGCACACAGTTAAAACAGGAAATCGCATCAAAGGTTGGGCGGAAACGGGAAATTGATCAGGCGCGAATATTTCGACCTGATACAGGGTCGTTCGTCGGACCTTGCCGCGTCAGGACACTATGCAATGGAAGCTACTGCTTGTCGGCTTTCGCCATCCACGAGATGATCGCCATGGCACCCGGCAGCCAGGCCAGCCCGGCAAAGGCATAAAACAGAAACTGCCAGATGCCGTGAACGGTCGACAGGTAGCGTGCGCCAATTGCCATGGCGATCAGCGAATAGACAATCAGGAATGTCAAAAAGACGAAAGTCCCGATGAGTTTTCGGGTGCGGGCAGGGAGCATGGTGTCTTTATACCGGTACGGTCATGGTCTTGTTGCGGCGCTCATAGGGTATGAACCCCATTTTCTGATACAGCCCCAGGGCGTGTGGGGAATCCAGAGTGCAGGTCTCCACGTGGAGGCTTTCAGGTTTGTCGGACCAGGCGGTGCGCACGGCTTCCGACAACAGCCATTTGCCGATACCGAGCCCGTGAAACTCCGGCAACAGCCCGAAATAGGCCAGCCAGCATTTTTCCGTGTCGCGAGCGTCGATTTCGAAATACCCGGCCGGATTGCCGGCGCAATAGGCAACATAGATGGCCACGCCATCGACATTGATGACAGCCGCCAACTGGTCGTCGCTTAACAGCTTGCGATCGACCCAGTGATGTTCGGCGCCGACTGCGCCAGTCATACAGATACCGATAATAACTGATTGTCGGGTCCTGCACGTGCA
Organism: uncultured Alphaproteobacteria bacterium; assembly: GCA_963759095.1. Lineage (GTDB taxonomy): Bacteria > Pseudomonadota > Alphaproteobacteria > Rhizobiales > Aestuariivirgaceae > Anderseniella. The sequence goes on from CAVWYF010000029.1 coordinate 111,586, forward strand.
TCAATGCCAGCTTGAGATTGGCAGGCGGCATAACCCGCAAAGACGCCTGATGATCCATGGACAGATAGGTTACCGTCGTTTCGATATCCTGGGTTTCCTGTTTCACACTTGCCGGTTTTTTTGCACTGCCAAACCCTGAAGATGAAAATCTG
>CAVWYF010000030.1:0-168834 GCA_963759095.1 uncultured Alphaproteobacteria bacterium
TGCCGCGCGACGAGGCGACAGCATCCTGGATGATACCGGTTCTTTGGCTTGTTCAGTACCATCGCACAGGTCGACGAAGATGTGATCGGGTGATCCGACCAGCTCGATGCCTCCTCGACACTGATCGGCAGGCAGAGGCGGCCAATGCCTCCTGCACGATGTCTTTCGCGCTCTTGGTGATTGTTTGAGGGCATATTCAGTTTCCTTGTGTCTTTCGACGGTCTTGATCCCCGCCAAGACGGTCAAATGGCGAGATCGAGGCGGGGCTTCCAGAACGGGCGAAAGAGTTCAATCTTGGGGCAGCGGTTCATGACCACCTTGAGGCCCGCATCCGCGGCGAGACTTCGCTGCACGGTCGTCATTAAACCCCGATCTGTCCCCAAAGCACTTTTGCACCGATGGCAATGGCCTTTTCGGTGATGGCGTATAGTTCCTCTTTCGGGCGGAATACCTCGACCATATCCACGCAGCGGTCGATCTCTTCGAGGAAATGGTACACCGGAATGCCGCGGATCTCGGTCAGCTTCGGGTTCGGTTGACCGGGATCATATCGTATCCGTTGCATGCAGCACACGCAGCACCCCATAGCTGAACTTCGCGTCTCAGCGCTCGCCCGACCATGGCAATGCGTTTTTACCGACTTCAGGATATTGGCGAGGTATTCGGGATCATAATCATAAAGTTCGTCCAGTGCAAGCGGCAGGCATGGCTCAGACCTCCTTGGGTGTCGCGATATCCGCTTTCAGCTCATGCGGCTCCAGCGGATCGAGGAATGGGTTGCGGTAGAGTTTGTCGTGGCTTTCAACGCCGATTTCTAACGTGCAGTCGGTCGTGGCGCGGGCCACGCACAACAGGACGTAACCCTGATTGATCTGCCGATTGTCGAGCGCCACCTGACGGCGCTGATCGACCTCACCGCGATCAGTTTGGCCGCACAGGTCGATGCATCCGCCGTATTTGCAGCCATAAGGCAGATCGACACCCTGTTCGCGCAATGTATCCAGCAAGGGACGTCGCGCTTCCACACGGTATGTCGCACCCTCGCGGTTGGCGATTGTGATGGTACAGGTCTCGCTCACAGCCAGATATCGCTCGTGCAATCGCCACCGGGGTAGCGGGTTTCATGGCAGCGGCTTGGGCCATTAGGTTCCTGACCAGAATCAACAATGAATTCCTCGTTGATTTTCATACCGCCATTCTCGACGTCGCAGTCAATCATCAGCATGACACCACCCTGGGTGCGGATCTCTGGGTAGAACTGGTTGTCCCATGTGGAAAACAGAGAGGTTGTCACGTACAGCCGTTTTGCCGTCCAGCGACAGCTGGAACATCTGCGGCCCGCCCGCCATTTTCACGCTGTTGACTTTCGGGTGCCTTGCCTAGCAGCCCTCCCATCCCAGACCTGCCCGGTCAATACAGGGTTATGCGGATCGGAGATGTCATACTGGCGCATGTCGCCATGTAGCCAGTTGTTGAGATAGAGATATTTGTCATCCATCGACACAAGGATCGCTGACATCACGCCTGGCACGGGGATAGGCCATTCCGGGTGCCGTTCATTTTCGACGTCGATGATCTTTTCCCATTCCCACTTGCCCGCCTCGGACTTCCGAGAAGTGGATGACATTGGCACTGAGGGCTGCCCGCGGCAACCCATGGCTGCTGTCGGGGTCGTGCAGGATTTTTACTTCTAGCGGGATCGAACCGTCTTCGCCCAGATACATAGTCTCGATCGGCTCGCGCTTTTCAAAATCCCAGATATGCAGGCGGCGTCCATATTCAGATCGGCCCACCTCTTCGAGGTCAAAGCCCGGCATAAATGTGTTTGGCGCGGCCCATTCGGATGACACCATCACGTTGTGGCGTGGCTGATACCAGAAATCGTAGCCGAACGGGATATCTCCCATCGAATTTTCCCAGCGGCCGACGATCTCGAGCTCCTTATTCAGATGCAGATAGCCGCCGGGGGCTTCACCCTGCGCGTCGCCGAGGAAAGAAATGATGATTTCAGAGCCCAGACAATGCACGGTGTGGGGTCCGCTCAGGTTCGTCTTTGACTTGATCTCGGCGCCCTCGATCACCTTGTGCAAGCGCGGCGCGCGAGGGTCGGTGGCGGTGTCGATGACATGGATATTGTTTGACCGAACGCCCGGCACCAGCAGGTATTTCCGGCTCATGCCTGCATCATCATGGCACGAGGAACACGCATTCCACCCCATGTGATGCAATTCATCCCCGATGCCGGGCATTTCCAGCCGGTGGATAACCTGGGAATAGGTCGGGCTGTCCGGGTCCGCGTCAACCGTCGCCAGATAGTCGGGCTTTTGAATGCCCGTTCCTGTATAGATGGCGATCGTGTATAGTAGTTTTTCGCGCGGCGCTTTGATCGCCTCGGCAGGGCTTGCGTATCCTGGGCCGCAACATGCTCCGTCCATCATCACATTCCTCTCTTGCGATCACGTTGCAAATCTCGTACTTCGAGAAAACTATTCTCGCAAGGTAAAAATTATGCATCTTGAGCGCCTCACAAGTATTCTCGAAGTCTTGGACAAAGGAGAGGCAACCGTGGCCGAGATTTGCGCGCACTCGGACCTCCCCGAACCGTCTGCCTACAGGTTGGTGCAGGATCTCGTTGGCGTCGGCCTGTTGGAACCTTCGCGCGCGGGCAGTTTTCGATTGGGACCCGCCTGAAACGGATCACGCTGAGCGACCATTCCGATCGCGCATTGCTGGAGGTGATTGCGCCCGTGCTCGAACAGGCCGCCACAAAATTTGGAACCGCGTTTTTTCTGTCACGACTGCGCGGGAAGTCCGTTGAAATCATCCATGTTGAGACGCCGGATACAGGTGTTTCCTATCTGCATCCCGGATTGGGAAAGCGGCCCCTGCATGCTTGTTCCTGTTCCAAGGCTGTTGCCGCGTTTTCGCCGGACTTGTTTTTGACAGGAGAAATGGAAGGCCGATTGCGCGCCTACACGGAATTCACCCTGACAGACGTCCATGACCTGGAAACGGAGTTCGAAACCATCCGCAGGCGCGGTTTTGCAGAATGCGTGGAAGAGATCGAGCGCGGCATGTGCTCGGTCGCAGCCCCTCTTGCGCCCAGCGGAACGGGCGCCACGATGTCCATTGGTGCCACGGGATCGGTGCGGGTCTTCACCACGGCTTTCCGCGAAAAAATTGGAGTCCAGATCACGCAACTGGCGCGTGAGATGTCGGCAAACCTGGGTTGGGACGTCGTGCAGGATGTCAAAACGACGGGCTGATCGCGACATATCTCTTCTCAGCCTCTTGAGAGTCTCTGGAATAAAAAGTCGACACTCTAGTGACAAGTCGAAGATGAGCCTGCTCTAACCCAAACAATTTCATTGTTTCGCAGCGCACTTTTTATTTGCCCTTTCGGTCGGAGAAAATGCGATCGTATCTCGCTCAACTTATCCCAACAGCAGACTTTCGACATGCTGCAGCATTATGGAAATTTAGGCTCGGTGTTGCCGTTCTTTGCGCTGCATCCAGATGACTGTTCAGGGTCAACAACGGCCGGTTTTGGTTGTCGTTGAGAATGGCAGCTTTGCCCCAAAAACTGACCTGTTCAAGTATCACTTAAATCGGCAGCTTGGTGCCACTTTCATATATTTCACACAGCCCATCCTCCAGGTCGGTTGAGTGGACCCTTCCTGACCCTTTCAACATACGTTAGATAAGCGGTTTGTAGCCCGACTGTAGGTGATACCCAATTGAGTGAAGAAATACGATACCGCGTAACGGGAATGGATTGTCCATCATGTGCCGCGAAGATTGAAAAGGCGGTTCGTTCGGCCGGAGTCGCCGACCCGAAAGTATCGACGGCATCCCAGACACTTCGGCTGCAAGTGCCCGCAAGCGATGCACGCCTTGCCAGTGTAGAACGGGCCGTCACAGAGGCCGGATACCATCTCGACCGCATCATTGGAGACTCATCGGGTGATAGGATTGCAGCCGCCCAACCTCACGTTACGCCTGCGTATAGGCGTGCTCTTTGGATCGTGATTGCACTGAACGTGGGATATGGCCTCATCGAAATGATCGGTGGCTTCATAGCGGGGTCGCAGGCTTTAAAGGCGGATGCGCTTGACTTCCTCGGAGATGGGCTAATCACCTACCTTGGTGTGCTTGCCATTGGTTGGAGCTTGCTGTGGCGCGCGCGGTCGGCGCTGCTCCAGGGCCTATTCCTTGGCGCACTTGGTCTGGGCGTGATCGGGAACACGATCTGGCGCGTATTCTCGCAACAACAAATTGAAGCAGAGTTGATGGGCGTTCTCGCCATTGTTGCTCTTGCGGTAAACATTTCGGCGGCTTTGGTCTTGATCCCTCACCGTGCCGGAGATGCGAATGTCCGAGCCGTCTGGCTGTTCTCTAGAAACGACGCAATTGGCAATGTAGCCGTCGTATTGGCCGCGGGGCTGGTCGCCTGGACGGGCACCGCGTGGCCTGACTTGGTCGTGGCCTTTGCAATCGCTGGCCTCTTTCTGCACTCTTCGTGGATCATTATCCGTGACGCACAGCGAGATATCGAGGGCGTGCGCTCCGAGGGTTGAACAGCGAAACATAAGAATAGCGCATTTTTAGGCTCGGTGTTGCCGTCTTTGCGCTGCATCCAGATGACCGTTCAGGGTCAATTTCGGAAGTTCGGGGCACTCGGCAGGCACGTCCGCTCTACCCCTGACAACGGACCCTCTTGGCACAGGGGCGGAGAATCCGTTACCGTAACGTAATTGTTGCTGACAAAACTGGCAGCAACCAGGCCGTCTCTTAGGAAAACCGAAATCAATCACGAGCAAAGCGGAGGTTCTAATGTCTAGGATTGAAGACGGGTGTCTATGCGGAAATGTAAGGTATCACTCAGATGCAGAGCCCGTTATGCAGGTGATCTGTCACTGCAAAACGTGCCAAAAGAATTCGGGAGCGGCTTATTCGTTGAATGTCGCAGTTCCCGAAGACAGCCTTGTTGCAGAGGGAGACACGCTGGGTATCCTTGCCTCCAATCACCTCTACGCCGACGACACACCACTGCCGGTGCTCGATCCCGGGCGCCGGCGAACCAAGACCGGTCGGCTCTGGGTCTATGCCCGTGATGAGCGAGGCTGGTCAGGTCCCGATCCACCCGCCGCTGTTTACTTCTATGAACCAGATCGACGGGTGCAGCGACCGAAGGAACATCTAAAAGACTATAGAGGCGTTCTGCATGTCGATGGCTATATCGGGTTCGAGCAACTGACCCGCAATGACAGGATCGTGCTTGCCGCCTGCTGGGCGCATGCCAGGCGCAAGTTCTACGAGATCGCCAGGGCAGACAGGTCGCCGATTGCAGGTGAAGCCGTGCGTCGCATTGCCGAGCTTTACTCCATAGAGGCGAAGATCAGAGGCAACACACCTGAAGAACGGCTTGCCGTGCGCCAGGCCATGGCACGACCGCTCATCATGGAATTGAGGAAATGGCTGGAGGTTCAGTTGCCGCGCATCCCCCAGAGCGGAAAACTGGCCGAGGCGATCCGATATGCACTAACCCGCTGGAGCGGACTCAGCCGCTTCCTGGAAGATGGACGCGTCGAACTCGACACCAATCCCGTTGAACGCGCCATCCGCCCCATCGCGCTGGGCCGGAAAAACCATCTGTTTGCTGGTAGTGATCGTGGTGGCAAACGCTGGGCAACTGTCTGTTCGCTGGTCGAGACTGCCAAGCTCAACAAGGTGGAGCCCTACAGTTATCTCACCGATGTGCTTCAACGCATGGTCGATGACCATCCTGCAAATCGGCTCGACGAACTGCTACCCTGGAACTGGAAAGCCCAAAATCCTGTCAACAATTGAAGACGTGCAACGCCCGTACGCTTACAAATCAATTCCTGGTGCAGGGACCTTGTTATTCATCACCAGAGTTCGATGTTTCCTCAGCGAATTGAAGTTGGTCGAGGATGTTCAACATCTCGACCAGTTTTTCCCGTGCGTCGACTAACATTTTTCCAGCCAGAATTTCGTCCCTTCCTGCCATCCACAGCACGACTTCCAGAACCTCATCTGAGCACCGCATGAGGTCTATCAAGTTCTCTCCGTTCGGGCCGTTCTTACCTTGAAACCAGTTCTTGACGGTTCGCTCACCAGCGCCAGTGTAAGCCATCACGGCTTTGACGGAAATTCGAGTACCACCAAATGCTTCGTGCAATGTCTCTGCGATCACAGATCGAAATCCGTAACCGCCTGGTTGGTCAAGTTTATCAGCTGATTTTGGAAAAGTTTTTCCGGAAACGGTCCGAAATTTTCGGCCCTTTTTGAGAAACGACATTCCTGTTCTCCACAAATATGGTTTGAAATCATGAAGAACATTGCCGGTCATCATGCGCTTGCTCGGTTCATTTTGAGGCAGGACCTTGGTGGCGACTGTGAATTCAATAGCAAACAGATCAGGAAAGTGAGTTGGCTCACCAAAACCGAGCAGAACCCATCATCACCGATAGCGCGGACACAGACACGATCCGCGCGGCGGAATATGTCCGTATGTCAACCGAGCACCAAAAGTACTCGACAGAAAATCAGGCCGACGCGATCCGCAGTTATGCGGATGCCCTTAATATGGAAATTGTGCGCACGTATTCGGACTCCGGAAAAAGTGGCTTGAAGATTGAGGGACGGCACGCGCTGAGGCAGCTCATATCCGACGTGGAAAGTGGTGACATCGGATTTGACGTCATCCTGGTTTACGACATAAGTCGATGGGGTCGGTTCCAGGATGCTGACGAGAGCGCTTATTACGAATACATTTGCAGGCGCAGCGGCGTCTCAGTTCACTACTGCGCCGAACAGTTCGAGAATGACGGCAGCCCAGCGTCGACAATATTCAAAAGCGTCAAACGCTCAATGGCCGGAGAATACAGCCGGGAGCTATCTGCAAAGGTTTTTGCCGGGCAGTGTCGGTTGATTGAACTAGGCTTCCGTCAAGGTGGCATGGCTGGGTTCGGACTGCGCCGTATGCGGGTGGATCAAAACGGCGTTCCTCAAGGCATACTACAACTAGGCGAGCACAAGAGCCTGCAAACTGATCGTGTCATCCTGGTACCCGGTCCAAGCGAAGAAGTGGAAACGGTCCGATGGATGTATCGCGAGTTCGTCGACGGTGGAAAGATCGAGAGCGAGATCGCTACAATTCTGAATGGAAAAGGCCAGACAACTGATCTTGGCCGTCCCTGGACGCGCGGTGCCGTCCACCAGATCCTCACCAACGAAAAATACATTGGCAACAACGTCTACAATAGACGCTCGTTCAAACTGAAAAAGGAGCGCGTCGCCAATAACCCGGAAATGTGGATTCGGGCCGATGGAGCGTTTGAAGGAATTGTCGACCCACAGGTGTTTTTCACAGCACAAGGGATGATCCGTGAGCGCAATCGGCGCTTCACTGATGAGGAAATGCTTGAGCGTCTCAAGAAGCTGCTCAGTAATCACGGTTACCTGTCTGGTCTCATAATCGACGAAACTCCAGACATGCCATCAAGCAGCACCTATCAGCATCGATTTGGCAGCTTGCTGCGTGCATACGACATCGTCGGTTTCAAGCCGGATCGGGACTATAGATACATCGAAATCAATCGGGCGCTTCGACGCCACCACGAAGGGGTTGTAACGGATACTATTTCGGCGATCGAGGAATTGGGTGGCTCGATTTCTCGCAGCCCTGTTACGGATCTACTGACCGTCAATCGCGAGTTCTCTGCTTCGATTGTTATCGCCCGCTGTCAACAAACTCCCGCGGGCTCCTTGCGTTGGAAAATTCGCCTCGATACTGGCTTGGCTCCCGATATCACCGTGGCAGTTCGCATGAACGACGCAAATGAAATCCCGCTCGATTACTACCTTTTGCCTCTCTCAGGCATGGCAACTGACAGGATCAAGCTCGCCCAGGAGAATGGGCTTATGTTCGACGCTTTTCGGTTCGAAACTTTGGAGCACTTCTTCAAGATGGCTGAGCGCGTTAGGATCACGGAGATGGCTGCGTGACACCCAAGAAGGAGAAAATCACAGTTGAGTTGATTCCGATCGACCAGATCACGGTCATCAATCCGCGGGCCCGTAACAAGAAGACCTTCAAACAGATCGTCGACAGTATTTCGAAAATCGGGCTCAAAAAGCCGATTACTGTTAACAGAAATCCGAACAGGGATGACCCCGCCAACTACCATCTCGTATGCGGTCAAGGTCGACTGGAAGCATTCATTCAACTCGGTGAGCGTGAGATCCCGGCGATTGTTGTCGATGTCAGCGAAGAAGATAGCTTGGTTATGAGTTTGGTCGAGAATTTGGCGCGCCGCAAACACCTGCCATTGGAATTGTTGCAAGACATCGGCGAGCTTGCAAAGCGAGGAAACACCGACACAGAAATCGCAGCCAAGACAGGCTTGTCATACGAGTATGTCCATTCAATTCGTCATCTTCTTGAAGAAGGCGAGGAGCGGCTGCTTTCAGCGGTTGAAACAGGCAAGATACCGCTTAGCGTCGCTATCGACATTGCCGAGACGGATGAAGAAGGCGTCCAGGAAGCTCTTGCGGATGCTTATCAAAATGGGTTCTTGCGCGGCAAAAAGCTGCTCGTCGCGAAACGCCTGGTAGAACAGCGCCAGCGGCGCGGAAAGGCAATCCGTCGAGGGCCATCGACGGCAACACGGTCGCCGATGTCGTCCGAAACGCTGGTGCGCGCGTACGAAAAGGAGGTGCAACGTCAACGGCTCATCATCAAAAGAGCGGAAATCACGCAGAACAGGCTTTTGTTCATCGTTCAAGCGCTTCGGCAACTGCTGGCGGATGAAAATTTCCTGACATTGCTACGCGCGGAAGGCTTGGAAACAATGCCCCGTCCGCTGGCAGATCTCGTTGCTAGTAGACAGTTGCGAGAGTAGCCATGGCCAAACGGGTTAACATTGCATTCGAAGCCGAAAGCGTTTTCATCAAACTGTCAGACATGCTCCCCGTAAAGCAGCTTCAAAAACGGATCCGAAAAACGAAGAAGTATCTTCAGATACTGGCGTCAATTCGCGAGGTCGGGATCATCGAACCACCAATCGTCGTTCGTGAGCGCGGAAAGAAAGGGAAATACATGCTGCTCGACGGCCATCTTCGCGCCGAGGCGTTGATGGAACTCGGTGTCGACGGTGTCAGCTGTCTCGTCGCGACTGAAGACGAGGCCTTTACGTACAATAAGCGGATCAGCCGGTTGGCGACCATTCAGGAACACAAGATGATCCTGAAAGCAATTGAACGTGGCGTTCCCAAAGAGCGCATCGCAAAAGCCCTCGACGTCAACATCGCAACCATTCGTCAGAAACGAACACTGCTGGAAGGCATCTGCTCCGAGACCGTGGAGCTACTGAAGGACAAACATTGCGCCCAAAACACGTTTCATTCTTTGAAGAAGATGAAGCCCCTTCGCCAGGTGGAAGTCGCAGAGCTTATGATCGCGATGGACAACTACTCGGTTAGCTATTCGAGAGCACTTCTGGCGGCAACACCACAGGACCAACTCATAGAATCCAACAAACCAAAGAAATTCAAAGGCATCTCGGCCGAACAAATCGCCCAGATGGAAGCCGAGATGGCCAAGGTCCAACGAGAAATGAAACAAATCGAAGAAAGCTACGGTCCAGACCATCTCAACCTGGTTCTCGCCCGAGGTTATCTGGCCTCGCTACTCGAGAACGATGCCGTTTGCCGATACCTGTCCCAGAACCACTCAGAGATAACCAGTGAGTTCAAGCGCATTTCTGAGGTGGTTTCAATTGTGACGGAGGAGACGGTGTAGGTGTGGGCCAGACCGTCGGAAACAATCGCTGCCGCCTGCATGATTTGCGACAATCACGCGGTGACAAAGGGGACCGGGACCCGATAAGCGCCGGGAGCGTCGGAGAAGCCGTCGGCAGGGGCGGATCAATGGCGGCGGTGGGGATGTCGGCGAACCCGATCGGAGCCCACCAGGTCGGTCAACATATCACCGATCACGAGGCGATCCGAATAACGGACAGCCTCGACTTATAGAATGGCGTGTCTGGGGAGCGCTTGAGCTCCAGTAACTCACCACCCCAGACACGCCAGCTTTTCCCAAAGCGCCGTGGGCCATCAGCAGGATCTACCATCGCTTCCTTGAACGAGGTGGATTAACTCTCCAGTAGTACGCTGTAAGTAATGTCTGGTGACCAAGCCGCTCTACATTGGACAGGTGGTGCAGGGAACCATTATTGAGGATCAGGGAAATCGTGTAAGCGTACGGGCGTTGCACGGTTGTTTCCGGATATGGTGATTGAGTTTACCGCGCTCATGGGGAGTTAAGTTGTCAATGCCCTGAGCAAGCCTTTCGTAAAAAGGCAAAGAGAGGGTCATGACAAAGACACACAGACCCGGGCAATCGACCGGTGAGGTCCTGGCGGGGTCCGTCGAGCGGGTGACGTTCCATAATGTCGAGAATGGTTTTTGCGTGCTGAAGGTCAAGGCCCGCGGGCACCGGGATCTGATCTCCGTTGTCGGGCACGCCGCCACTATCTCCGCCGGCGAATGGATAACCGCATCAGGCGAGTGGACCAATGACCGGGTACATGGTCAGCAGTTTCGGGCCCGGTTCGTGCGGACCACAGCTCCAACCAGCACAGACGGTATCGAACGTTACCTGGCTTCGGGCATGATCCGCGGCATCGGACCTGTGTACGCAAAAAAAATGGTCAAGGCCTTCGGGGAAAAAGTATTCGACATCATCGAGAGCTCGCCTGAACGGCTGAACGAGATTGCTGGTATTGGCCAGGTTCGCGCCCGGCGTATCACCGATGCCTGGGCGGAACAGAAGATCGTCCGCGAGATCATGGTGTTCCTGCACAGCCATGGTGTTGGAACCGCAAGAGCAGTTCGAATCTACAAGACCTACGGCGCAGACGCTGTCCAGGTGATGAGCGAGAACCCGTACCGGTTGGCTCGCGATATTCGCGGCATTGGCTTCAAGACGGCCGACGCCATTGCCATGAAGCTCGGCATTGAAAAGACTGCCATGGTCCGCATAAGGGCCGGTATCTCCTATGCCCTGTCGGAAGCGATGAGCGACGGACACTGCGGGCTTCCGGTCAACGAACTGGTGCCGCTTGCCGTCGGATTGCTCGAGGTTTCCTCGGAGCTGGTCCAGACCGCACTCGACCTCGAACTGGCCGATGCCACTGTGGTTGATGATAGCGTCGGTGAAACGCCTTGCATTTTCCTTGCCGGATTGCACAGAGCAGAGATCACGATCGCAAAGCGCATCCATTGCCTAGTCAATGGAACACTGCCCTGGGCCTACATTGAGCCTGACAAGGCACTACCCTGGATCGAGCAAAAGACGGGACTCTCGCTCGCTGAGAGTCAGGCCGCTGCCGTTCGTCTGGCACTCATCTCGAAGGTCCTGGTGATTACCGGCGGTCCCGGGGTTGGCAAGACGACAATCGTCAACTCGATCCTGCGAATCTTGTCAGTCAAAAATGTCAAACTGCAGCTGTGTGCGCCAACGGGGCGAGCCGCCAAGCGAATGAGCGAGGCAACGGGATTTGAGGCAAGGACCATTCACCGTTTGCTGGAGGTCGATCCGAAGAGCGGTGCGTTCAAGCGGGATGCAGATAATCCCATCGACTGTGACATGTTGGTGGTCGACGAAGCCTCCATGGTCGATGTGCTTCTGATGCAGTCGCTGATGAAGGCCATTCCCGATCATGCTGCACTGCTGATCGTTGGCGACATTGACCAGCTGCCTTCTGTCGGACCCGGTCAGGTGCTGGCAGATGTCATTGCCTCAGGTGCAATTACTGTTGTCAGGTTGACCGAAGTGTTCAGACAGGCCGCTGAAAGCAGGATCATCACGACAGCCCACCGGATCAATCAGGGCCAGATGCCGGACCTGTCAAAACCGGAAGGCGAGAGCGACTTCTACTTCGTTGAAGCTGATGAGCCCGAAGCCGCCGTACGGCGCATTATCGACCTGGTGAAGCTGCATATTCCCCGACGCTTCAACCTTGATCCTGTCCGTGACGTCCAGGTGCTCTGCCCAATGAACCGGGGCGGCGTTGGAGCACGCTCCCTCAACATAGAGCTCCAGGCCGCTCTAAATCCAGCCGGCGAGCGCAAGGTCGAGCGATTTGGATGGACATTTGCTCCCCATGACAAGGTCATGCAGATCCAGAACGACTATGACAAGGAGGTCTATAATGGCGACATCGGCTTTGTCGAAGATGTGGATCCTGACTCCGGCGAGCTAGTTGCGACTTTTGATGGCAGAAATGTCGTCTATGGCTTCGGGGAGCTGGACATGCTGGTTCCGGCTTATGCCGCCACGATCCACAAAAGCCAGGGATCGGAGTACCCGGCCGTCATCATCCCCGTCATGACGCAGCATTATACCATGCTGCAGCGGAACCTGCTCTATACCGGCGTCACCCGGGGCAAACGACTGGTTGTTCTCGTGGGCCAGAAGAAGGCGGTTGCGATCGCCGTTAAAAACGTATCAGGGCGACGGCGTTGGTCGAAACTGAAGGAGTGGCTGATTGCAGGAAGCTGATAATCTCATGTCTGCTTCACCCCCGAAAGCAGACCTATCCCGATCCCATTACCCATGTCCGAGAAGTGCTAACAGGGGAAGTCAAATGGATTTCTTGAATGAAGGCGCTACTCGCTGAATGTGTTGCAGATTTGTTTGATTAGGATCAAGGCAAGATGTTCATCAAACAGCCAAGGTCCCCGCTAGATGGTGAACAGCATTGCGGAGGAGCTGATGGTCGAAAAATCTCATACTGCTGGATGGTGGCCCAACGTTTACGAACCGCTTCGTCAAATTGGTGAGAAAGTAGCCGACTGGTTCGCTCCACGATCTGAAGCATCCTCACTGGAGGACTACTACGAGATCAATGTCGAGCTACCGGGCGTAAAGGTCGAGGATGTTGATATTGCCATGCAGGATAACAGTTTGGTTGTTCGTGGTGAGAAGCGATCTGAACGACAGGAAACAGGCCAATCGTTCTACTTCTCTGAGCGAGAGTACGGATCGTTTCAGCGGGCATTCCGTCTGCCGCCCGATGCAGATGGTGACAAGATTGACGCGCACTTCAGTGATGGAGTTTTGCGTTTAAAGATCGCAAAGCAAAGTTCAGCCAAACCAACCCCAAAGAAGATTAAAATTCGTCAGTCATAGTAGAACAAGGGCGTAAGGTTTGGGCGCCGAGTAGAGGTGCCCGCCTTGCCCTCTATAACGGACATTGACGAGATACACAGAGCATGTCCGAGATGTGCCCTGTCAGAGGAAAGTTGGTTGAGGTCGGCGTGGCGGCAGAACTACGGGACCCTTGTATCTTGATCGTAACACCACCACTTAAAAGATTGCTGACCAACGGTCTCTTCATGGGAACCGTAGGCGCGATCTTTTTCAAGTATGACGTGACGCGATAAGGCGCAGGTATCTGCGCTTTGTCCGGACAACAAGAAACTCCAAGGAGAAGCGTAAATGAATTTCCGTCCTCTACACGACCGTGTGGTTGTTCGCCGGATTGAGGAAGATACCAAAACTGCAGGTGGTATCATCATTCCTGAAACCGCACAGGAAAAGCCCATGCAGGGTGAAGTTGTCGCCGTAGGCGCAGGCGCGCGTGACGACGCAGGTAAGCTGATTGCTGCAGACGTCAAGCCCGGTGACCATGTGCTGTTCGGCAAGTGGTCCGGCACCGAAGTCAAGATCGACGGCGAGGAGCTGCTGATCATGAAGGAAAGCGACATCATGGGCGTACTAGACAGCAAGACGGCCGTCAAAAAAGCCGCCTGAACTTCATCACATTTGGCACCAGTAAGGTAGCTACACAAACCACAATTTAGAGGAATATTATTATGGCTGCTAAAACAGTAAAGTTTGGCACCGATGCTCGCGAACGGATGATGCAAGGCGTCGATGTTCTCGCCAATGCCGTCAAGGTAACGCTCGGTCCTAAGGGCCGCAATGTGGTGCTTGACAAATCGTTTGGCGCACCGCGCATCACCAAGGATGGCGTGACCGTTGCCAAGGAAATCGAACTGGAGGACCATTTCGAGAACATGGGCGCACAGATGGTGCGTGAAGTGGCCTCCAAGACAGCTGACCTGGCCGGAGACGGTACAACGACTGCGACTGTCCTCGCGCAAGCAATTGTGCATGGCGGTGCCAAGTCGGTTGCTGCAGGCATGAACCCGATGGATCTGAAGCGCGGCGTTGACATGGCTGTTGCTGCTGCCATTGCAGACCTGATCAAGCGGTCCAAAAAGATAAACAGCTCCGAAGGAGATTGCTCAGGTTGGCACTATCTCTGCCAATGGCGAGAAGCGAAATCGGCGAGATGATCGCCAAGGCCATGCAGAAGGTCGGCAATGAAGGCGTTATCACGGTTGAAGAAGCCAAGACCGCTGAAAGCGAACTGGAAGTGGTTGAAGGGATGCAATTCGATCGCGGCTACCTGTCTCCCTACTTCATCACCAATGCAGACAAGATGGTCGTGGAAATGGAAGACCCATACATCCTGCTGCACGAAAAGAAGCTGTCCAACCTGCAGGCAATCCTGCCGCTGCTGGAAGCCACGGTTCAGTCTTCACGCCCACTGCTGATCATTTCAGAAGACGTTGAAGGCGAAGCACTGGCGACCCTGGTGGTCAACAAGCTGCGTGGCGGCCTCAAGGTTGCTGCTGTCAAGGCACCGGGCTTCGGCGATCGCCGCAAGGCCATGCTGGAAGACATCGCAGTTCTCACCGGTGGTCAGGTCATCTCTGAAGACCTCGGCATCAAGCTGGAAAACGTTACCCTTGACATGCTGGGCAGCGCCAAGCGGGTTTCCATCGACAAGGAAGACACAACCATTGTCGACGGTGCCGGCAAGAAGGGTCGACATTGAAGCCCGCTGCAAGCAACTCCGCAAGCAAGTCGAGGATACCACCTCTGACTACGACCGCGAGAAGCTGCAGGAACGTCTGGCCAAGCTCTCAGGCGGCGTTGCTGTGATCAAGGTAGGCGGCTCGACCGAAACCGAAGTGAAGGAGCGCAAGGACCGCGTTGACGATGCTCTGAATGCTACCCGTGCCGCAGTAGAAGAAGGCATCGTTCCCGGCGGCGGCGTGGCTCTGCTGCGTGCGAAGAAGGTCGTTGATGCTCTGACAGACCCTAACCATGACATCATGGCCGGCATCAAGATCGTATCGAAGGCGCTTGAAGCCCCGATCCGTCAGATCGTCGACCAATGCCGGTGTCGAAGGCTCAATCGTGGTTGGCAAGGTGCTGGAAAAGATCCGGCAACTTCGGCTTCAACGCACAGACCGAAGAGTATTGCGACATGGTTGCCGAAGGCATCATGGACCCGACCAAGGTGGTTCGTATTGCCCTGCAGGACGCAGCCTCGGTTGCAGCCCTGCTGATCACCACCGAAGCCATGGTTGCTGAAGCACCGAAGAAGGATGCTGACGCAGGCGCCATGCCTCCAATGCCTGGCGGCGGCGGCATGGGTGGTATGGGCGGTATGGACTTCTAGTAAAGTCGGCTAGTTCCTCACAAAGCATGAGCCGTCCTGGCAAAACCGGGGCGGCTTTTTTAGTCAGATTGATCGACTATGGGCGCCTGGTTTGCTGAAGCTCAATTGGATGCAATTTGCGAGATTTAGTGCAGCCGCCACTCTGCATCAATCATCCGCATCTCGGCTGGTCCTATAAGCCTTTTGTGAGCAACACGAATCTCCGCCAATGGGCCATCCAGATTCCTGGTCCAAAAATCCAGGAATTTAACAAGCCGCGGAAAACGAGGGGCAAGATCATATTCCTGCCAGATGTAGCTCTGAAGCAAGTTACGGTGATCGGGCATCCGGTAGGTGATCTCAGCCGTGGTCAAGCTCCAGCCGAGAAGTTGGCGTTGCAGATCTTTCTCAAACATCTTCTGGTCCTTTCAAAATAGGGGCAACCATACCCTCTTGAAGTCTTGGACGTTGGGTCTCTTGAGTGTGAAGTGTGCGCTCAATGCGATGAACAAAAACTGAATGGAATATTCAGGCACCGAGAGGCAACCTGAATGTTGATCTTCGCCGTCGCCGGAAAGGTGACTTAAGCCCGCTCGTCAATGCTATGCGCACTGCCTCTCGCTTGAATTCGTCATTGTGCCTGTGTGCCATGATCGTTCTCCTTGATGGCTGAAATTCCATTCAAGGACGCGGAACAAAACAGTGGCAAGTCCAGACAGAGTCACTTCATGCTCTCAGGCTTCATATCTATTCCAGTCTATCAAGATGAACCAATCCGTATGACAACACACTGAATTTTGAAAAAGAAATGCTTGGCAAATCTAGGAGAGTCCAGACGCGACTCATGTCTGGGCTGCCCGTGCCGTTTTCTGCCAATGGGGCTTCGTCCAGCGTACTCGATACTGCAAGTATGTCTGCCGGTCCAAATAGTTCATCAATCCGGGCTCGGCAAACGGTAGTGGGCTGAAGCGCTGCAGCGTAGCGGTCAGCAGAGATATTGCATCCCTCACCTTGCGGTACTCCTGGGCAACCCTCGCAATCGGAACCTCATTGCTGATTATCCGCTGCACCAGGACTTGCAGATTCGAGACGCTATTCTTCTCCAACAAAAGCTTTGCCTCCATTCACAAAGTTTGTTTGGCTAGTATTGAAGGCACCATCAGCTGTAAGCGAGCTGACCTATTCAAGATTCCCGTCCACATTTCCAACGGCTGCTTCACGCTTCACATTCATTAACAGAGCGACAAGGCAAAGTGCGGCGCCGCCCCAGAAAACCCAGTGCAAGTACCCATATCCAGCCGTCTCCCCGATTGTCATTGTCAGAAAGCCAACGACTGCCAGGCCAAGAGCGATAGCTCGCTCCCAGCCCACCAGATTGCGCACCATCCAACCGTAAGCAGCGGCTGAAACAACCACCTGCACAAGTATAACCTCCGCAATGTCAAAAAACGCAGATAGCGGGAGCCTGGGGAACGCCATCAGTTCGGGAGAATAAACAAACGCAAACGGTATGATAAAAGTTGTTGCGGCAATTTTCATGGAGTCCGCTGCAGTTTTAAGGAAAGAGGCATCGGCGAGTTTTGCTGCCGCCAACACGCTGACCGCTACTGGTGGAGTCAAGGTGGAAAATACAGCGAAGTAGAAGACGAAGAAGTGTGCTTGCAGCGCAGGAACACCGATTTGCTGCATGAACGGCACCAACGCCAGAGCAACGATAATGTAGGCAACAGGCGTCGGTAACCCCATGCCAAGGACCAGGGAAACACACATAGCGCCCATGAGAAGCAGCAGCTGGTTATCAGGCAAATATTGAACAAGCACGGCGCCCAGGCGGCCGGAAAGGTTGGTTGTCAACATGATCTGCCCCAAAGGGCCGATTGCGATCAATAGCAAAGACAAGAGAGATACCAGCAGGAAGCCTTCCTGCAATGCTTCATAGAGCTTACGCCCTGATGGTCGCCACTTGCCCTGAAAGAGACAAAGTGCAAGTGCCAGAATTATTCCCCAAAGGCCCGCAATTGCAGGCGAACGGTATCCAAGAAGAAACCAGAGTACCACACCAAATGAAATGATGAACGTGGGCAACAACCGCAAGATCATTGCTGTATTGGCCTTTTCAGTCAGTTTGGGTAAATCATGGCGTTTCGCATAAATGACAATGGCGATACCGCAGCCTACGAGGTAAAGCAGTCCCGGAACCATCGCCGAAAGTGCAACATCAATGTAGGGGCGATTGAGGAATGAAGCGATGATAAAGGCTGCGAGACCAAGAATCGGTGGCATGATCTGTCCGGCCGTGGAAGCAGTCGCTTCGATGGCACCGGCCATAGAGCCCGAATAACCGTAGCGTTTCATCATGGGAATGGTAAGTCGACCAGTGAGAACCACATTTGAAACTGCCTGCCCCATTATCGACGATACAATTCCAGAGCCGATCAACGCGGGGCCTGCCGCTCCGCCAGACACCCGGCGGCCTGTCACTTTGCCGATTTCGAGGATCATGTCGAGCATGCCGACGCCAAGCAGAATCGCCGCATAGATGATCAGGAAATAAATTGCATCAGCTGCGATCTGGGCGAGATAATAAAAGCCCTGGTTTGTGCCAAGCCCTATGTAGTTCATGATGAAGGCATGATCGTACTGCGGAGTCGAAACAGGGGATTCTGGATCAGGTAGCCAAAAAAGAAATAAACGATTGCAATGCTGATTACACTTGTCAAAAGCAGACCCCAGTGGATCAATGTAAGACACAAGATTGAAATCGTCATGAGCCAGCCAAAAACCAGATCCGTATCATTGAAAAAGGGCTGGTTTTGTTCCAGGTACACTGCATTGTAGCGAACGTAACCCATTGCAATGCCACTTGTGACAAGAGCGATAACTGCAAATACAAAACGCGCCCAGAAGAAACGCTTTGGTTCAACGGTTTCCCCGGTTTCACTTATTATCGGGTTATCGCGACCGCTCAACTTCTCATCACAAAGATTTCGAATGGCGAGCAGACCCGCCATCAGGCAAATTCCCAAAATGAAGTTTGAATAGTGTTCTGATGAGTTTTTGACGAAACCAAATGCGGAAAAAGCAATATAGATCGTAAGCAAAAGACCGATCAGGAAGAAAGGAATATCAGCAAATTTTCTTAGGGATTTCCAGCTGATCATGGACATTGTCAATTCTCAAATGTGTTGGCGAAAACATTCTGGCCAGGTGAATACAAACGATCATGAGCCGGTCCCGGACTGTCGATGGACAATTTAGGGACCGGCCTGAGTTGCGCACTAGAAGCGTCAGCCTTTTGGATAGGTCATGGGTTCGCACGCTTTGCGCTTATCCCACCATCCCAGTTCCTTGTATGCCTTGATAGCACCAGCATGCGTGTTTTCTTCGGATAGACCGCATGTCATCAGTTCTGGAGACCAAATCCGCCAAAGGGCGTGAAGCTCTTTCATTTTCGGTCCGATTTTGGCGACAGCCTTCACGAACTTGTAAGCCTGGTCTTCAGGGAATGATTCATGCGCAGCTTTAAAGCCGCGATTGAAACCGACACCAAGTGGTTCGTCCTGATGCGGCAGTGTGCCGGCAGGCAGTTCGACATGCAGCCAGGTTGCATCAAACTTGGCGTTCAGTTTCGCTATGTCGTCCTTGGTCACTCCGAGGTAGCACATTTTTTTCCCGGTCGCCTCAAGCTGACGTACGACGCCTGGAATTATGAAATTCTTCAGGCTCGGTTCCGCCCCGATTGGTGTAACCGATGCATCTGTCGCACCATCAATGAGTTGCTGTGTCAGTTGACCAGGAGTCATATGGCGAATGTCGGTGTTCTCAGTTGTCACGCCGAAAACCTGTTTCAGGAGCAAGCGCGGAAACACACCCCAATCCGATTGACCGCGAAGACCAAGCGAAACACGCTTACCCTTGAGATCACCCAAGGTCTTCATGCTGCAATCGAAGGTCACCATGAATTTTCCCTGACCCCACCAGGCTTCTCCGTAAAGCAGTTTCCATGGAACTTTAACAGGCTCAGGAAGAAATTCCTTCACATCTTCCGATCCACCTGCATATGCAATCTGAATCAGTGTGTCTTCCGTTGCAAATACCGTGGTGGCCCACTTCCGTTCAGCGCGTCCCATCTCACGGACATTGTACATGTATCCTGGTGTCTCCTGTGGCAGGAGAAGCACGTCGGCATTGTCTTTGATTAATTGGTTCATCAAGATTGTGTCACCGGCGATCGGCCCGCACCCAAATGGGCACAGCAGAACCGGAATTGCATCAGCAGCCTTCGGCTGTTGCATGCCGGTCAATGCGCCCACACTTGCTACTACAGCGGCCAAAAGCAGTTTCTTGCAGTCTCGTATTATGTTCATTTGACTTCCTCCTCACTAGGTTGATTTTTTGATATTCCTGTGCTCTGTGCACCGCCGTTTTCACGACAGTCACACTCACTCGTCATGGTGCTCATGGTGAAGCTATCGAAGTCTTCACGAGCAGGTTAGGTTAGGTTAGTGTCTGATTGAGTTCCTCCTGGCTCGACACTTCTGGGATTTCTTTCTGGGACAATTTAAACACTTCAGCTGATGCCATCGCGAAACTCATTGCAAAAATTCCCTGTTTCAATTTACGGCAAGTCCAAGCAGTTGACGGGCTTCGGTTGGGGTCGCGGGATGGCGACCGTAATCTTGCGCGACATCTACGACAAGTTGGACCAGCTCGGCATTGCTGGATGCGAGCTTGTTTTTACCAACCATGATATTGTCTTCGAACCCGGTGCGAGTGTGTCCGCCCAGTTCGAGGCACCATTTGTTGACCTCGAACTGATTGCGTGCGGTTCCCAACGCTGACCATGTTGCTTCAGGCATCAGCGTCTTCAACTCGTCTATCAGGAATTCAAGCAGTTTGCGACGCGCAGGCATCGCACCCGGAATACCCATCACGAACTGCACATGTAATGGGGTATGGACAAGTTCGCGTTTGGCAAGAGCAATGGCATTGTAAAGCATTGCCGCATCGAAAACCTCGATCTCCGGCTTTACCTTGTACTCCAGCATACGTGTTGCCAGCGCATCGATGAATGCCGGCGGGTTCTCGTAAATCTGATTGGGAAAGTTTACCGATCCGGTTGTAAGCGAGGCCATGTCCGGGCTGAGCGACAACATCGCACCTCGTTCGCCTGGCTCGCGGCCTCTGCCACCTGTGGACAGTTGAATAATCATTCCCGGACAATGCTTTTCGACACCTTCTTTTACCTGGGCAAACAAATCTATGTCCGACGACGGATTTTCGTCCTTGTCTCGCACATGAACATGCACAAGCGCCGAGCCAGCTTCAAATGCTTCGTGTGTCGACTCGATCTGCTCTGAAGGTGTTATCGGCACCGCAGGATTATCGGCCTTGCGAGGGATAGCCCCTGTGATGGCTGTCGTTATGATAATCGGCGTTGTCATATAGGCGTATCCTTCGGATCTCTGTTCAGTAACCGGGTTCACTCGGCCTTTGAGAAGTGGAAACTCTTTATTGATGGTCGCTTACTCAATTCCTTTACGAGCGTCAGCAATGGCGTCTCCATAATGGGATAGTCGGTGACGATTGGGCCAGCTGCCTTAAGCGCATTGTATTGGCTGTCATCGTAGAATGCTGCCAACAGAAGGTCGTCATCGCTGGCGAACGGCCCGCGTTCCTTGCGCAGGCGCTCAAGGGCCGGCGGCACAAGCTCGCCAGGACGTTGCAAGATTGGCTCCGTCCCACCAGTGATTTTGTCGTATATATTTTCGTCTATCTGCCCCGCGATTTCACCATAACCGCCACGCACATAGCGACGAACTTCATCCGGCACCGTTTCGTATCTGGCTTTGCCTTGATCTTTGCCCATTACATTCAGGATCGCCATCGTGACGATGTACTGGGCGAACGGACTAATTACGATTGGATAACCCAAATCCATCCGGACGCGGCCGGCCTCTTCCAAAATTTCAGTCAGGCGATCCTGCAATCCAATCGTCTCAAGTTGATACTGGAGGTTGGACACCATTCCGCCGGCACATTGGTGGTGGAAGTGGAACTCATCATACTCGTTCGGCAGGCCAACCGGTTTGTCTTCCTTTTCTGCAATGTATGCGAGACGTTCGGCTACCTCTTCGATTGGAGCGAGGTCAATGTCGACCTCGTGGCCGCGTCGGCGACAATTGCGCGTGAAGAGTTCTGTTGGCGTATGGGAGACGCCGTTTGCCAGGGTGGAAGTTGCGGTATGTACGACTTCTGCTCCGTGTTCCACAGCTTGCAGCACAACATAAGGGGCCAATCCGGAATTGCAGTGGGTGTGCACCTGCAATGGCATGGCGCCGATCGCTTTCTTGATAGCCGGGAACAGGGTCGCTACCCGTTCCGGACGCAACAATCCGCTGGCATCTTTTACGAAGATTGCATCAACGCCGTGAGCGACAAGCTCTTTAGCTTTTTTTGCGTAATAGTCGTCGGTGTGGACAGGGCTGAAGGTATAGGCCAGTCCACCGACCACATAGAGCCCGTGCTTCTTGGCAGCCTTGATCGGAATTTCGAGATTGCGCATGTCGTTCAGCGCATCATATGGCGTATGATAACGCATACCGTTTGCAGCAAATCGTTCTGCTGCCAGTTCGACGACATCGTCAGCAAAAAACTCGAACGTGAAAAGACTCTGGCCGCGAGTGTGAATGATGAGCGGGGTCTTCGTTACCCACTTGTTCAGTATCCGCATCCGTTCCCAGGGATCTTCGCGAAGATAGCGGACCATCACATCGAAGACAGCGCCACCCACCAGATCGATAGCTTCAAAACCTGCCGCATCCAGCCGGGGCGCGATATCCTTCATCATGGCCGTCGTCATCCGCGTTGCCCACAAGCACTGATGCGCATCGCGCAGGGTGACATCTATCAATTTGACCTTCCTGGTCATGACAGTGCCTCTTGCTGGTTGCCCGCAAACAACTCGGTTTCTATCCAGCGGGTATGAACTCGATTGTCGAGATAGGCTTCGTGGTCGATCAGCATCCGATGAAAATCGATCGTCGTCGCCACGCCTTCGCAACAAAATCCATCGAGCGCTCCACGCGCTTTTTCCAGTGTATTGTCGCGGTCCCGGCCGTGGACGATCAGCTTGGCAATCATTGAATCATAAAACGGCGAAATGCGCTGACCCTGGTAAGACGCGGTATCCAGACGGATGCCGGGGCCTTGCGGGAAGCGCCACTTTTTGAGAACGCCCGGCGAAGGTTGAAAGTCACGGTGCCAGTCCTCCGCGTTAATGCGAAATTCGATGGCATGCCCGCCCGGTATCGCCTCGCTGTCATATTCGGGTAGCGGTTTGCCCTGGGCGATATGAAATTGTACTTCAACAAGATCCAACCCGACGCGCACTTCCGTAACTGTATGTTCGACTTGAATTCGTGTATTCATCTCGATGAAATAAAACTCATCGCTTTCAGTATCCATTATGAACTCGACAGTGCCAGCGCCCTCATAATGAATGCCTCGGGTGAGGCGTCCAGCGGCATCCAGAAGCCTGCGTCGGACATCAGCGTTCACGACAGGTGAAGGCGATTCTTCAACGAGCTTTTGATGCCGTCGCTGGACGCTGCAATCGCGCTCGTCAAATTCAATCGATCCTCCCTTACCATCGCCGAGTACCTGCACTTCGATATGACGCACGGTTGCGAAGAATCGCTCCATGTAAACGGCACCGTCGCTGAACGCAGCCTCAGCTTCGCGAGTTGCCTGCGCAAACGCAGCCGCGAAATCTGTTTCACGTTCGACGATGCGCATGCCTCGCCCGCCGCCGCCGGACCGCGCCTTTATGAGGATTGGAAAGCCGACAACACTGGCAGCTTCCTGAGCCTGGGCCAAATCGACATAAGCATCGGCAGATCCGGGAACTACGGGAACACCAAACTTGACTGCAGTTTCGCGGGCACGGGACTTGTCCCCCATCGTGCTGATCGTTTCAGAGGATGGCCCGATGAATTTGATGTCGTTTTCTTCGCATTGCGCGGCAAAGGCGGCATTTTCGGCCAAGAACCCATAACCGGGGTAAACCGCATCGCAGCCCGTTTCCAAGGCAACATGCAGCAATGTTGCAATAGACAAATAGCTTTCCCGTGCCGGTGGAGGGCCGATGCAAACAGAACGCGTTGCAGCCCACACATGCGGTGATGCAGCATCTGCTGTTGAATAAACCGCCACAGTTTCCAGACCGAGCCGTTGACACACGCGTATGGCGCGAAGCGCGATTTCGCCGCGGTTAGCAATCAGGACACGGTTGAAGCTCGTTGCATTTTTCATGAGTGGTGCCGGTAGCGGTCGTCAGTGCCTATTGGTTGTCTCATCATTCAAGACGAATAATCTTATTTTTACAAGATCAATTATATTACTCCTGTTCGACTGACTAAAATTATCAGATAACAAGACGATTGATATCATTTTGACAAGCGGTATAGTGCAAGCACGATGACGGGGTCCCGAGTTTCGTCATCAATGCAAGGGCCCAGATCATGAAAGCAAGCGCTAGAAAGTTTTCGGTTGTCGGCAAGTCGGCAGACAAAGGATTTCGGCGAGCCGACACTGCTGACACCGAGCGCAATGAGCAGTTGGCCGAACTTGGCGTGACGGGGAAGGCTTTCTCGATATTGGAAGTGATATCCCTGAACCCAGAGCCGACAACAATGTCTGAAATTCTTCGAACAACGGGGATGACGAAGCCAACCGCGCACAGGATCGTCAACTTACTGACCGATATGGGCTTCCTTGAGCGTGACGAATTTGACCGGGGCTTCATCGAGGGTGACAGTTTGGTCGGCCTTGCACATCGGGTACTGGCTGCAGCGGCCCCGCGATCACTCCGCCATACAATCCTGAAAAGCATGTCGGAACTGGTCGGCGAAACCTGCAACTACGGCGTCTTGAGCGGTGGCGAGGTGATCTATTTGGACCGTGTAGAAGGAAAATGGCCGCTAGGTTTACGCTTTGACGCTGGCAGTCGTGTTCCTGCTCATTGTACAGCCATCGGCAAGTTGATGCTGAGCAGATTGCCTGAGCCTGAACTGACTGCAACTATCGAGGCGATGCCGCGACCATCTTATGCCGCCAATACTATCACAGATGTTGATGCCTTATTGACAGTTCTTGCAAAAATCAGACGAGACGGCATCGGCACAGACAACCAAGAGTTCATGCACGGGGTTGTATGTGTTGCGGTACCGGTGATTGGAGAAGATGGGCGCTCTCTTGGCGGAATTGCAATTTCAGCTCCGGAAGCACGTATGACCTTAAATGAAATGTTGGGTTTCGTACCACAAATGAAGGATGCCGCTGCGCGGCTTTCAGCGACCTATTCACGCGGCCCAGTTGCACAAAGATAAACGGAGAAGAAAATGGCACTCAGCTTCAAGGAAGTCGCGGAAATTATGAAGATCATCGACTCTTCCAACTGTGAAGAGCTGGTGTTGGAGTCTGAAGGAACGCGGCTGGTAGTTCGACGTGGCAGCTCATCCAACCCGGATACAGGCGCCTCAATAAACCTTGCCGGCTCAGCGACCAAGCAGGCGCCCAGCACCAGCGCCGCCACAGAATTCTGCTGCCCGGCCCGCTCCGGCGGCCGCCGCAAAAGACGCCGCCAACGTCCCCGGCGTGGCAACCGAGAATTCACCCATGGTCGGCACCTTTTACCGACGCCCATCTCCGGACGAGGCGCCATATGTAGAGGTCGGCACGAAGGTTTCTGTTGGGGACCCCTTGTGCATGATCGAAGTGATGAAACTCTATACAACCATTGCAGCCAATGTTGGCGGCATCGTCGAGGCAATCCTCGTCGAAGATGCTACGCTAGTGGAATTTGACCAAGTCCTCTTCACTATTCGCCCCACCTGACTGAAGCCGCGCGGCCTATCTGCGTGGAGATCGTTAAAATTAGGCTATGACAGAATATTATCACCAAGACCCATTATTTGACGTGAAAGACAATGTCTATCTGATCGCCGGTGCTGGCGGTGGACTGGGCGGTCCTATTGCTAAAGCGTTAGCCAACCGCGGCGCGAAGTTGGTCTTGTTCGACATCGACGCGACGGCACTGGAACGCATTGGTGCGATAATTCCCGATGCCTTGACGCAGATCGCCGACATGAACAATGAAACGGCAGTCTCGGACGTGGTACGGTTGAGCGTGGAACGATTTGGAAGGCTTGATGGTGCCATTAACGCCGCCGGCAAGTTGCCAATCGCTGCTGCTGCCGATTTTGACGAAACAACATTCCGCCAATGCCTGGAAGTCAACGTAACCGGAGCCTTCATATTCTCTCGATGCGTTGCCAAGGCCATGAGTGATGATGGTGGACGGATTGTACATATCGCATCGGTTTCCAGTTATGTGGCCAATGCTGAATATGCTGCCTATGCCAGTTCCAAGGCGGCTCTGGCACAGTTGGTCAAGGTGTTAGCGCGGGAATGGGCACCCCGTAATATTCTGGTCAATGCCATCGGTCCGGCGCTCACTGAAACATCGCTGACACGAGACTATCTCGCCGATCCCATATTTAAAAAGAATGCAATGTCGGTAATTCCCATGGGTCGTTTGGGTGAACCAGAGGATTTGATCGGCGCGGCCCTGCTCCTGCTAGGAAAAGGTGGTGCCTTCATTACGGGCCAAACCATTTACGTTGATGGCGGGCGAACGCTTGTGTGAAAACAGATCGCGGGCCGCTTGCCGCGAATAGCAATTGCCATGCAGACATGAAGGAGTTGGCGTGATCACTCTCTGCGAGAAAACTGCCCTGGTGACGGGATCAACCTCCGGGATAGGCAAGCAGATCGCTTTGTCTCTGGCATCAGCAGGATGCCGGATTGTGCTGAATGGAATTGAAGGACGTGACATAGCGGAGCAAACTCGAGAAGACATGCTAGCGGCCGGAGCACCTGACGTTGCGGTGAGTAATGACAACCTCTTGGAGGCCAGTGCCGCCAGAACGCTCATAGATTTTGCTTATGAGCAGTTTAGCTCACTTGATATTTTGGTGAATAATGCAGGTATCCAACATGTAGCGCCGATCGAGGCGTTTTCCGATGAAGACTGGAATCGCGTCGTAGAACTGAACTTGTCAGCGCCCTTCCGCCTCATAAGGAATGTTCTGCCCGGAATGCGTGAAAATGGCTGGGGCCGGATCGTCAATATCGCTTCGGTTCATGGCCTCGTGGCAAGTGTCCACAAATCAGCTTACGTGGCCGCAAAGCATGGATTGGTTGGCTTGACGAAAACAGTCGCCCTGGAGACTAGCGGACATTCCATAACCTGCAATGCAATCTGTCCCGGATATGTGCGCACCGCATTGGTCGAAACTCAAATCGAAGCTCTTGCCCAAGCTCGTGGCTTGGACACCGAAGTAGCCGTACAAACCTTTCTCAGCGAAAAGCAACCATCCGGAAATTTCGTTTCGCCAACTGACATTGGTGCGATGGTAGTCTTTCTATGTTCCCACTCGGGTGCTCAGATAACTGGATCAACCTTCACCATCGACGGTGGTTGGACAGCTCAATAATTTGGAAGGCACTGACAACTTAACGTCGCATGAGCGCAGCAAACTTAATGGTCACAAGCATCTACGCGAAACTGTCACAGTAAGGGCTCGGAGCGGCCGTCACGCTCCAGCGCAGCATTGCACGCAGGAGTAGAACGATCACATGGGGACGGCGCAAAAACGGTCGTTTTTGCTTAAACTCCCAAACACAACCTTATGGCGAGTACACAAGCGATCCGATCGATAAACTGCCTGCCGCTTGACGGCGGCTAAGCGGGCAAAGTGACCATCAACGATCAGTACATATTCATTCTGCAACAGGATTGACGAGTTTGCTTTGTGCCATAAGCGGACAAGAGGCAAGTAGAAGAAAACGGGCATGGTGCCAGATCAGGCTGTATTACTTAACTCTTTTCAGCGCTACTTCAGCACGGTTTAGATTGGTGGCCTTTTATCCGCCCATGGGCACGCCGTCTCGATGGCCGCTGCGGCAGCAAAGATACCGACTTCTTTCAGCGGTCCCGCCACGACCTGGAGGCCGATGGGCAGTCCATCATCGTTGAAGCCGGTGGGAACCGAGGCTGCTGGGTAGCCGGTCAGATTGAACGGATAGGTGTAGCTTACCCAAGAAATCATATTAGCATTCGGGAATTGCGGCGGCAAATTCAACCCGACATCGAAGGCGGGGACAGGAAGCGTCGGCGATAGCAAGAGGTCGTATTTTTCGAAAAAAGCGCGCATGCGCTCACGAAAATCATAGCGCTCAAAGACTTTGGCGTAATATTCATCCAGCGTTTGATCGAGGGCGGCGGACAAAACCTCAACTACGGCGGGGTCGAGTAAATCGGGTTGCTCGCTAAGCACGGTTTTCAGCCTAGTGCCGACGCCGGCATAGAATTCAGCCATCCAAATGTCGCTCGGATTGCCGTCCATGACATTTTCGACCAGTTCCACCTCACAGCCCTGATCCTCGAGCGCTTTAACGCCCTTGAGACACTGTTCGACCACTTGCGCATCGGGTTGTTGAGCATATCCGAATGTCGGCGACCAGGCTATCCGCATACCCTTTACCGGCTTGTCGCAGGCAGCCAGGAAATCCGGTACTGGCTGGGCGACGGAGAAAGGGTCGCGCGCATCGTATCCGGCTATGGCCATGAGCAATAATGCGCCGTCGCGCACCGTTCTTGCCAGAGGCCCGACATGAGCCAAGGTCGGCGTGGCCGAGGCGGGATAGACCGGCACGCGGCCGAAATGCGCTTTGATGCCAAACAAGCCGGTAAAAAAAGCTGGTATCCTGATCGACCCGCCGCCATCGGTACCCAACCCAAATGGCGAGACCCCGGCGGCAATAGAAGCGGCTGCACCGCAACTCGAACCCCCCGGGGTTTTGTCGGTGTTCCAAGGATTACGGGTTATACCCGTCAAAGGACTGTCGCCCACGGGCTTGCAACCGAACTCGCTAGTCGTCGTCTTGCCGAGAATGCAAGCGCCTTGCGCGCGCACCCGCTCGACCGATGGCGCGTCTGCGTCAGCTATATTATCGGCAGCGGAGCGTGATCCGAATGCGCATTTGACGTCGCCCATGTTGATTAGATCCTTGATCGATACCGGCAAGCCGTGCAGCAATCCAAGCTGGTCGCCTTTCATGACGGCTTGTTCGGCTTGCCGCGCGGCTTCAAGGGCGATTTCGCGCGTCACCGTCACGAAATTGTTTAAGGTAGGCTCCACTTCTTCCAGCCGCCTGAGGGCGCTTGCTACGACCTCGACAGGGGATACTTCTTTCGAGGCAATGCGGTCTCTTAGTTCAACGGCCGACATGAATGAAAATTCGTCTGACATGATGACCTTCTTTCAAAAGCCTCTAATTGGGCATTGACAAGTTAACTCGCTGGATCAGACTTTCCAATGGCGTTAGCGTCATTGGACGACAAAGATTTCCTATAAACGACACCGATTTCCAGCAGAGATTATCCAACACGCAGTCTGGCTGTACTTCCGTTTCACATTGAGCTTTCGCGATGTGGAAGACCTTCTCGCAGAACGTGGTTTGGACGTTTCCTATGAAAGCATCCGGTGCTGGGTTCTTAAGTTCGGCAAACAATATGCCCGACGGATTGATCGCAGAAGACCACGCCCAAGTTGCCGGTGGCATCTGGACGAGGTGTTCGTGAAAATCAACGGTCAGACCCACTACCTTTGGCGTGCCGTTGATGATGAAGGCGAGGTTCTGGAAGTCCTGGTTCAATCACGTCGGAATAAGAAAGCTGCCTTGAAACTGATGCGCAAATTGTTAAAGAAACAGGGCTTTCTACCATCCGTCATTGTAACCGACAGACTTCCTTCATACGGCGCTGCATTGAGGGAGCTGGGATTATCCAGGCACCATGATTTTGGTGGCAGAAAGAACAATCGAGTTGAAAATTCACATCAGCCTGTTCGACGGCGGGAACGCAAGATGCAACGGTTCAAGTCAGCCGGTTCAGCGCAACGTTTTCTCTCAGTTCATTCCTCCATCTACAATCTGTTCAACTGTCAACGCCATCTGATCTCACGCAATACACTTCGCCAGTTTCGTCACGCTGCATTGTCAGAGTGGTGTAATGTCGTCAGGGCTGCATAGGTGCTTGTCGCGACTGAGTTTGCTGCGCCCATGCGGCGTTAAGTTGTCAATGCCCTACTGGGTATTGAGCAACTTGACTACTATCGCAACCGTGTCCGATGGTGCTGTTTGACTGCAATTTAGAAATCCAAATGTCCTAGGGGGGAGAATGACTTCCACACCAATTGATAGAACCGAGGGTTACGACATTATCGGCGATATCCATGGCCATGCCGATGAACTGAAGAGGCTCCTGAACAAGCTGGGTTACTCTGACGAAACCGGTGCCTATCGACATCCCAAGCGCCAAGCAGTTTTTGTAGGTGACTTTATCGACCGCGGCCCCAAGCAGATAGAGACAATCAACATCGTGCGGCCGATGATCGAGCAGGCATCGGCGCTCTCCGTTATGGGCAACCATGAATACAATGCGATCTGCTACGCCACGCCCAGCCCGTCCGCGGCGGACGATTTTCTGCGACCGCATTCGAGAAAGAATTTCGGGCAGCATCAGAAATTCATTGAAGCCGTGCCGTTTGGCGAGGCAGATCATCGTGATTTGATTGATTGGTTCAAGACCTTGCCCATCTATCTCGACCTAGAAGATTTACGAATTGTGCATGCCTGTTGGCATGATGAAATGATGGAGACGCTAAGCCCATGGCTTGATGGCAATAAACTCTTATCAGACGAAGGATATGTGGCATCTAGTGATAAAATTTCACCCGCCCATCAAGCTATCGAAGTTGTGTTAAAGGGTTTGGAAGCCCCATTGCCACCAGGTCACACATTTACAGACAAGGACGGAAATGAAAGGTCGGACGTGCGCGTGAAATGGTGGCTCGATCACAGTGGACTACTGAGCGAGGTTGCAGTCCTGGAAGACGACATTAGACAGACCTTGCCTGATATCGAATTGGATCCAGCACAGCTGCACCAGTATCTCTCCCCACCGCCTGTGTTTTTCGGGCACTATTGGTTGAAAGGCGAGCCGCTACTCACGAGTGATTATGCAGCCTGTTTGGATTTTAGTGTCGCAAAGGAGGGGTATCTCTGTGCGTATAGATGGAGCGGTGAGAACAAACTCAAGCAGGCTCACCTCACGTGGGTGTAAAACTTAAGAAGGTTACCACCTCAGCGCACCCAATTGTTCAAATCAATTAATCTTCGCCGGCATTGTCAATTCTCGTTTCAGACTTTCGTACGTCTAATCAGCTGGCCGCGGTCCGGGATGGAAGACATCCATATAGGATGAGTTTGCCATGTCTTATTTATAAGTTTGCATCCTTCCGAGTATATTGTTGAATATAGGCGTAGAAGTATAATTTCTGTTGCTAGGGCATTCAAAAAAATGAGTAGGGTCTTACGGTCAAAATATTTTGAACTTTGCAGTCAATAGATGACCTGGCAGATATTCTGAAATGCCGGATTACACAAACACGCTGCGTGCTGCAGAATTGGTGATCCGCCGCAAAAGCCAGCAGGTAGATGCAACACCATTTTTAGCTCATTGCGATTTGACGCATGATGAAAAGCATCGATTTTTTGAGTGCTTCAAGACTTTCTTGGGTGGCAAGGCCTCACGATTACCCACAGCCTTTGGCAAATGGCCGCTGATGACGGTTTGGGCGTTTGCGAGCGCCTTGTCTGAGGAGTATGGCGATGACGACCATGCGGTTTATCGCGTCCTTAACGAAGCCTTTGGTGTTGAATTGTTAGGTGATGACCGCAAACAAACAAACGCAGCGTTCAGATCTGTCTGTGGCAAACATGGGCTCAGCTATGAGGGGGCTAAGCGATACGTTAATGACTATCTCGCACAAGCGGGCATCGCACGCGCGCAGCTGCATCACGTTGCAAAAGCCTTTCTATTTGCTGAGCGGGCCTTTGGATCAGCTCCAATAGATAATACCTTAGCCCTCAATAGCTGGGAGGATGACGCGGCGTCTTTCCTTCCGGTAGGCGTCCGGATTCCACGGATGGTTCTTGAGGTCGATGAGACCGCCCATTACGCATTCCTGTTCACACGATATCGCCAGAAGTTCGAAGCACGCAATGCATTTGAGGAACTGTTTTTTGACGAACTTCAAAAGGCCGAAAACTCGGTTTCAGGTGGATCATACAGCGGTGAAGCAGTTCCTCGACCATCATTGGTCTGGAGCCAAAATTGCTTGGCCGTTTCCATTCCCAAACTTGAAGGTCGTTTGTCTATTGCGATCGGAGGCGAACAGCGGAAACTGCGAGGTGGACAGAACTGGCCCCTTCCGATCCCATGGCCGTCATCCATCGCGTGGGCTTTTCGCGAGCATACTAATTACATCCCGATCTTGCCGAACAAAGCGCATGTACTGGCATTTGATCATGAGTTAGGTCGCTTAGTCGGACAAATCGATTCGACTAAGTCTGCAGAAGCGATCATCGATGCACGCGAAGTTATGTTGGTTGCAGGCTCGCCATTCATGGTCGATGGACAACCGGCTTTTAAAGTCGGAGCAAGCGGATTCGCGAGTTTCTGTGCGCTCGGAGCAACCTCGGTGAAGGTCGAGATCACCTCCCACACATTGAACTTAACGGCAAAGCCAAAACCGAGAATTTGGGTTGAGAGCGGTTCTATTGCAAAGAGCAATAAAGGGCATTTGCTCAGCGAGAGCGCATCGATCGCAATTGAGTTTGGTAGCATCGAGGATAATGAGTTTGATATAGCACTCACCGTTGGATCTGATGAGATCGTCGAGACTTCTTGACCAGCCCCACTTGATTGGTCCGGTTTGAATGTTAGTTCATGGGCGGCCTTTGTTGCAATGGGATGATGGCTTCGGGAGTTGGAGGCCGGTATCCGAGGGAGCTGTGGGGCCGCTTGGTGTTATAGTGGCGACGCCATTGTTCGATGACGATCTGGGCTTCCTTGAGGGTGTAGAAGATCTCCCCGTTGAGCAGTTCGTCCCTGAATCGGGCATTGAAGCTCTCCACATATCCGTTCTCCCAAGGTGATCCTGGTTCGATGTAGGCTGTCTGGGCGCCTACGGCTGCGATCCAGTTGCGAACCGCCTCAGCAATGAACTCTGGACCGTTGTCTGAGCGGATGTAAGCGGGAACACCGCGCAGAATGAACAGGTCGGTGAGGACGTCAATCACATCGACAGAGTTGAGCTTTCGCTTCACACGAATGGCCAGACACTCCCGGCCAAACTCATCCAACACATTCAAGGTTCGGAACGCCCGTCCATCATCGGTTCGGTGATGCACGAAGTCGTAGGACCAGACGTGGTTTACATACTCAGCTCGCAGCCGCATGCAGGACCCGTCATTGAGCCACAGACGGCCCTTCTTCGGTTGCTTTGCCGGGACCTTCAGCCCCTCACGATGCCACAGGCGTTCCACACGCTTGTCATTCACCTGCCAGCCCGCATCACGCAGCAGCGCTGCAACACGGCGGTAGCCATATCGACCATACTGCCGTGCCAGCTCGATCATATCAGCGACAAGGCGCTCTTCATCTTCTCTGCCCCTGGGCACGTGGCGCTGTGTAGTGCGGTGTTGACCAAGTACGCGGCAGGCACGGCGTTCAGAGACACCCAACCTGCCACGCACCTGATCAATGCACTTGCGGCGACGTGCGGGGCTTAGAAGTTTCCCCTTGCAGCTTCCGAGAGGATCTGCTTATCGATGGTCAGATCAGCCACAGCCTTGCGCAGCTGTTCATTTTCCTTCTGGAGTTTCTTCAACTGCTTCAACTGATCAGTTCCCATGCCGCCATATTGCTTACGCCAGCGGTAATAGGTTTGCTCTGTGATACTCACCTGGCGGATTGCATCAACACGGACCATCCCCTGTCCGACAAGCACATCAACTTGACGCAGCTTCGAGACTATCTCTTCGGGTTTGTGACGTTTCGTAGCCATTTTCAGTCCTCCTTCTACTAACATTTAGGATGGACCAATTCAGTGGGGGAAGATCAGGATGTTCTGAAGGGCATCGTGGTCGCGCCGGGCGACGTCGGCGTCGGTGTCTCACAAATGGTGCCTGTCGTGGTTAGCTGCCTGCGGGATGTGCAGGGTATCGTGGCCATTGAACAGCCGGAACTTCACGTCCATCCCGCCATCCAGGTCGGCATCGGCGACCTTTTCATAAGGGCTATTCAGGCAGACGACCTTGGATTTGGAGCCGGGAAGTCACTCCTCATCGAGACGCACAGCGAACACATCATGCTCCGCCTGCTGCGCCGCATTCGAGAAAGCCATGAAGACGAACTTCCACCAGGGATCACGGGGCTCAAACCCAACGATCTCTCAGTGATTTACGTCGAGGGTTCTGATGAGGGTGTTCGTTTCCGTGCGCTTCGGGTCGATGAAGAAGGGGAGTTTCTGGACCGCTGGCCACGCGGGTTCTTCGAAGAACGCGCCGGAGAGCTGTTCTGATGCTGTACGAATACGCGGTGGAACCCAAAGCCATTGGCTCGAACTGGCAAGAATTTCGTTATCTCTTCGAGAAGTTCGGATTCGATCGTGGCAGACTCATTTCACAGTTCCCCAAGAGCTGGTTGCGAGAGGTGTATGAGGCATCAGCCGCAATGAAACCGGTCGAGCGCGCCAGGCTGGAGGAGAGTCTGCGCAGGGCGAAACAGACAAAGATTATTCGTAAAGGGAGGGCGTTCGATCCCGCTCTCGGAAGTTGGATCAACAACGCCTTAGCGCAACATGCAGTCTCACCATTTCATGCAATCATTGCTGAGGTGAATCCAACAGGGCATGGCGCAGTGGTCGTTGCTGAGGATGCTGATGAGTTAAATCCGCTCATGCAGTCTGCACACACTTGGCAAGTGCCACGCGTTGGCAGTGATATCGCTGCCGCAATGGCACCAATCCTACTATCAGCTCGAAGGGTCCTCTTCGTTGATCGTTTCTTCAATATTGAGAACCCGCGATATCGGGAGACATTAAAGGCCTGCCTCGACCTTCTGCACGCCCACGGTCACACCGGGATACAATGCCAAATTCACTTCTGCGACCATGACCGCCGGCCGCCAGCTGATCTGGTAGAGATCCAGGCTCGTCGCTGGATCCGAGGCATCATCCCGGATGGTATGTCCATCGTCCTTTTCACCTGGAGAGAGCGAAACGGAGGCGAAGACTTCCATGCGCGATATCTTCTGACAGACGTCGGAGGCATCAACGTGGAAGCAGGCTTCTCAGCTGAGGGCGTGCACCAGAACGTGCAGGTTGGCCTGCTCGCGTCTGACTTCTGCCAGGCAAAGTTAAACGCCTTGGAACGGAATTCGTCAGTTTACGACCTTGTTGCGCCAGTTTTAGAGATTTCGGCAAACGGTTCGGTTAAGCGGATTTGATAGCGAGCCCGCATATTAATTACTAAGCACCGGTACATTTTAGCGGGTGATGGGGGGCCAATTCTTGGCTGGACTTCTGCTATACACAGAGCAAAGGTCTTGACTACCCACACTGAACCGCCCTGCAAGCAGGTGCTAGGTCCAAAGCTCTCCTCGCATGTCAATCCGACTGTGAGGTTCGGTCAATGACAGCAATGAGTGCTGTCGCACTGAACTTTTAGAGGAGATCACCATGACGAAATCACCAAGCAAACAGACCACCAAAGCAAGCCGGATCATCAAGCTTTTGGGCAGAACCAATGGCGCATCGCTGGATGAACTAATGAAGGAGTCAAGCTGGCAGCGGCACAGTGTGCGTGGGTTTTTGTCTGCAACTGTGACGAAGAAGCTGGGCCTTCAGCTATCCAGTCAGCAAGACAAGAATGGCGTCCGGCGATACAGGATTGAGCAGCCTCATGTGGAGGTTGCAGAATGAACAGGGTAACTAAGCGCCAAGACCTGGCTTGTGAGTTGGAGGAGGTTGCTAATCTCTCCCGTAACGATCTGGTGCAGCACTGGCAAAAACACTATGGTTGCCTGCCACCCAAGGGCGTCAAACGTAAATTGTTGGAGCGAGCTTTTCTGCATCATCTGCAAGAACGCGAACTTGGAAAGCTGAAGCCGGCTATCCGCAAGAAGCTTCTAAACCTGGTTAGAGCCAGCTCTGAAACGCCTTTGAGGCCAGTTTCAACGCCTTCACTAAGCAAAGGCAATCGCCTGGTCAGGGACTGGCAGGGCAAGACCTACGTTGTCGATGTACTTCCAGATGGCTTTCGCTGGCAGGATCGATCCTACAAATCCCTGTCCGCCATAGCCACCGAAATTACTGGTACACGATGGTCAGGGCCGAGGTTCTTCGGCCTATGAGTGACAAAACCAAATATCGATGTGCAATCTACACCCGCAAATCAACTGATGAAGGTCTGGATCAGGACTTTAACTCGCTGGATGCTCAACGGGAGGCTTGCGCTGCCTATATTGTTTCTCAGAACAGCCTAGGCTGGAAACTGCTGCCACAGCATTATGATGATGGAGGCATCTCGGGCGGGCACATGGATCGCCCAGCTCTGCTGGATCTCCTGAGAGACATCAAGTCTGGCAAGATCGATACGGTCGTTGTTTACAAGATTGATCGGCTGACCCGATCGCTGGCGGACTTCTCAAAGATGGTTGAGATTTTCGATCAGCATGAAGTGTCGTTCGTATCTGTCACACAGCAGTTCAACGCCACGACCTCCATGGGACGATTGACACTCAATGTGCTTTTGTCATTTGCCCAGTTTGAACGCGAAGTCACTGCGGAGCGTATCCGGGACAAGATTGCAGCTTCACGCAAGAAGGGCATGTGGATGGGTGGCCGGGTCCCACTTGGCTATGACGTCGTCAACAAGCGTCTAGTTGTAAACGAAGACGAAGCGACGATAGTCCGACAGCTGTTCGGGATGTATCTTGAGATCAGAAGCGTCCCCAAGCTAAAGGACGAATGTGACAGGCTCGGCCTCAGGACGAAAATCCAGCATCAGCAGGATGGCAGGATTGCTGGTGGCAAATCGCTCTCACGAGGCCATCTCTACACGCTGCTGACCAAGCCGATTTACATCGGGCAGGTGGTGCATCGCCGA
Source organism: uncultured Alphaproteobacteria bacterium (assembly GCA_963759095.1). GTDB lineage: Bacteria > Pseudomonadota > Alphaproteobacteria > Rhizobiales > Aestuariivirgaceae > Anderseniella. The sequence goes on from CAVWYF010000030.1 coordinate 36,687, forward strand.
CAAACCTATCCTGGTCAGCAGGATGCAATCATTGATCCCGATACCTTCCATAAGGTCCAGGCGCTTATCACTGCAAATGCACCCGACCGCCAACAAAGAGAAAACCAAGCGTCACCGCATCTGCTCACCGGGTTGCTGTTCGATGAGACCGGTGATGCTTTATCGCCCACCCATGCAACGAAGAAGGGAAAGCGATACCGTTACTATTCATCACACCGATTGAAGTCGGCAGGTGCATCAAGGTCAGGTGGCTGGCGGCTGGCAGCGGATAAGATTGAGGCAGTGGTGCTTCAATTGCTTCAAGATCACCTGAGCGATCAAGGCAAACTTGCCAAACTGTTCTCCAATGCAGAATCATCAGCCAATCAAATGCTGCAGTTGGCTCAAGGAGCGAAACGGCTGGCTGGTGAGTTGACGACCCAAACTCACGCTGAATTGAAAGCCACCATCTGCAAACTGGTTCAGCAGGTTGGCTTAAGTACCGAGAGTATCGCTGTCCAGATCAGGCTGAATGGGCTTTATGATCTAGTCACCGCAGGAAAATCCAAAGCAAAGCTCAATCTGCCATTGGACGCTACAAGCACAATCAATTCACCACTCCAATTGAAGAAACGTGGCGTCGAAACCAAATTGGTCATCGGCGATGGTCTGCAGACTATTGCTGAGCCAAATCAGGCTCTCATCATGCTCATTGCACATGCGCACTACTGGCTTGAAAGACTGACCACTGGAACAGTTCCATCAATTATCGATCTTGCGGAAGAACAAGGAGTCGACAAGAATAAGATCAGCCGTGCCTTGCGGTTTGCCTATCTGGCACCGGACATTACGCAGGCCATCCTAGAAGGGCGTCAACCCGTCGAGTTGACTGCAGACAGAATGCGTCGCCTGCCTGACCTGCCGATGAACTGGCAGAAGCAGCGAGATCTGCTCGGCTTCTGCTGAGCAAAACAGCTCCTCAGACCGCATCATTCCACCAAACGTGTGGTCACAAAAATCAGCCAACTGAGACGAACCGGAAAGTGGGCACCAAATCCGCCCAAGTTCGCGTCTCCCGCACCCACGGTTCAGCGCAACTGACCGCTAACCCACGGACATGTCTAAACAAAAAGGACGCTGAAGCAATCTCGCCTCAACGTCCTTGACTGTCTGGTGGAGCCAGGCGGAATCGAACCGCCGACCTCTACAATGCCATTGTAGCGCTCTCCCAACTGAGCTATGACCCCGAAACCTCTTTTCATTTGCACCGGCGCTGGCCGGGAAATCTGCCGATCAGCATGGGGACTGCCGGCAATGTCTGCGTGATACCCGCAACGGGCAGATGATGTCAATCTGCCAATTCGGTGTTTTTGCTCAGACCTCGTCACCACCCTTTTTGGGAATCAGGTCTTCGACCCCGGTACCGGATTCGTCTTCCTCGTCGTCCAGGAACACATCGGAATCATCGCTTTCGTCATCATCGTCGGTGTCGCCGAGATCCACGTCCTTGATTGCCGCTGCTTCATCATCAGCATCATCATCGGTGTCATCGTCTTCAAGGTCTTCCAGGCTCACGACAACCGGATCTTTCTCCAGTTCGCCTTCATCCTTCTTGACCTCTTCCTCAACCGGTTTTTCGGCCGGCTTGGCCCGGGTCGGCATATCCGCCTTTGACGGCAGCAACTGCTCTGCCACAAATGCCTGTTCGCATTTCGGACAGGTGATGGGAGTCTTGTTCAGATCATAAAAACGCGCTGCACAGCTGGGGCAAGTGCGTTTGGTTCCAAGTTCGTCGCTGACCACGGTTACAACGTCCTTATCTTTGTAAATGGATTTCAATTATGAAGAATGATTTCGCATCCCATGCCACGGGCACGCGCGCGTGTCAAAAGCCAAATTACCAACCCGTGATTATGGCATGTCGCAACAGGGTATGATAATGCCGCCATATACATCGCTAACAAGGCAGTCTGTGCCTGTCATTTCCAGGGTCAAATCCAGTTGAGTTCCGAAACGCCCCATCCGCTTCGCTCTGCAAATTCACCCCGCCTGAGGGGCCGGGTCAAGGTGCCAGGCGACAAGTCAATCTCACATCGCGCCTTGATGTTCGGTGCCGTAGCACTTGGTGAAACGGTCATCACCGGTCTGCTGGAAGGCGAGGATGTCATCAACACCGCAAAGGCCATGGCAGCGCTTGGCGTCAGGCTTGAACGCTGGAACGACGATGCCAGCTGGCATGTCAACGGCGTCGGCCTTGGTGGTTTCCAGCCGCCGGCGCAAACCATCGACTTCGGCAATTCCGGCACCGGGGCACGGCTCGCCATGGGCCTGCTGGCAACCAGCCCGATATCAGCCCGCATGTCAGGCGATGCCTCCCTGCGCTCGCGCCCGATGGGCCGCATCGTGACGCCGCTTGAAGGGTTTGGCACCCGGTTCGACACATCTGGCGGCGGCCGTATGCCGCTGACCCTGCATGGTGCGCAACACCCGGTGCCCATTGAATACCGGTTGCCGGTCGCGTCTGCCCAGGTCAAGTCAGCCGTGCTGCTGGCAGGCCTTAATGCACCAGGTAGCACGACCGTGATCGAACCCGAACCCACCCGGGACCATACTGAACGCATGCTGGCAGGGTTTGGCGCCGACATCAAAATCGGCCGCGCAGACGATGGCGCCCGCACTGTTACTGTCACAGGGCACACGGAATTGCAGGCTCAAGCGGTCGAGGTGCCGGGCGATCCGTCATCAGCGGCTTTCGCGCTTGTTGCGGCAATCATCAGCGATGACAGCGAAGTCACGGTGGAAAACATGCTGCTCAACGAAACCCGCACCGGCCTGATCGTCACATTGCAGGAAATGGGCGCCGACATATCCATCTCCAATGAAAGAGTGTCCGGTGGCGAGCCGGTGGGAGATGTGACAGCCCGGTCCAGCAGGCTGTCCGGCCTTGCGGTACCGGCGGCCCGTGCCCCGTCAATGATTGACGAATATCCGGTACTGGCGGTCGCGGCCGCCTTTGCTGATGGCAAGACAAGGATGCAGGGCCTGCATGAGTTGCGGGTCAAGGAAAGCGACCGGCTGGCAGCTGTTGCGGCGGGGTTGCAAGCCAATGGTGTGGCCCATGACACCGGAGATGACTGGCTTGAGGTCACAGGCGGCAAGGTTAAAGGCGGCGGAACCGTCGTCACCCATCTTGACCATCGCATTGCAATGGCGTTTCTGGTGATGGGTCTGGCCAGCAGTGAGCCGGTCACAGTTGACGATGGAAATGTCATGGCCACGAGTTTTCCTGGCTTCAGGGCGTTCATGGAGGGCCTGGGCGCGCGTTTTGAGGATGCAGCGGCATGACCGCCCGTCCGCACCTGGTTATTGCCGTTGATGGGCCCGCGGCGTCAGGCAAGGGTACACTTGCCCGCAGGCTGGCGGCCTATTACGGGTTGTCCTACCTCGACACCGGATCATTGTACCGGGCAACCGGGCTGGCGGTTGAAGCCATCGGTGCCAGGCCGGACGACCAGGCTGCTGCGCTGAAGGCTGCGCAGTCACTCGATCCGTCCGTCTATACCGAGGACCAGCTTCGCTCGCCCGGCGCCGGTGAGGCAGCGTCTCAGGTTGCCGCCATTCCTGCGGTGCGCTCGGCACTGCTTGAGTTTCAGCGCAATTTTGCCGCGGCGCCACCGGGTGCGGTGCTGGACGGGCGCGATATCGGCACGGTTGTGTGTCCTGACGCTGATGCCAAGCTGTTCGTGACGGCGCAACCCGAGACCCGGGCGCAGCGCCGTCATCTCGAACATGCAGGCCGCGGTGACGGCCTGAGTTATGAAAATGTGCTGGCCGATATCCGCCGTCGCGACGAGCGCGACAGTGGCCGCGCGGTCGCGCCTTTGAAGCCGGCTGAAGACGCCATCTTGCTCGATACGACAGAATTGGGTATAGAAGCCGCGTTCCAGTCCGCTTTGGACCTAGTCGAAAGCGTTTTGAATGAGCGGGGGCAATCTGCTTGAAAGCGGATCGCCCCTAAATTTGTTCCTGGATGCCGATCAATATCATCTGCTCTCGCTAAGTTCTGGAACACAGCGACGGTGGTGCTCGGCATCCAACATGAGCAAGAACCAGTGTTTGGTGCCCGTGCTGCCCAACCCGTATCTGACCATTACCGGCCGGATAATCAGCGCAAATCGGGACGCCCTGCGGTTATTTCCGTGGGCCAGGCATATTAGTTAATTGAAAGAAGGCTTTATTGATGGCTGAAACCAGCTCTCTTAACCCCACCCGCGATGATTTCGCGGCCATGCTCGATGCGAGCTTCAACGAAGAAACCAATGCAGAAGGCACTGTTGTCAAAGGCAAGATCATTGCCATTGAAAACGATCTGGCCATTATCGACGTCGGTCTGAAGACCGAAGGCCGTGTACCGCTGCGCGAGTTCCGCTCACCTGGTCAGGACCAGGACCTGACGGTTGGAGATGAAGTTGAAGTCTTCCTCGACCGGATTGAAAACGCCATGGGCGAAGCTGTGCTGTCACGCGACAAGGCACGGCGCGAAGAAGCCTGGGTGCGTCTTGAAAAATCATTCGAAGACAATGAGCGCGTTGACGGCGTCATCTTCGGACGTGTCAAGGGCGGCTTTACAGTCGACCTTGGTGGCGCTGTGGCGTTCTTGCCAGGTTCCCAGGTGGACATTCGCCCGGTACGCGACGTCGCACCATTGATGAACATGACCCAGCCCTTCCAGGTGCTGAAAATGGACAAGCGCCGGGGCAACATTGTTGTGTCTCGCCGCGCCATCATGGAAGAAACCCGTGCCGAGCAGCGCTCGGAACTGGTTCAGAACCTGGCCGAGGGCCAGCAGGTCGAAGGCGTGGTCAAGAACATCACCGATTATGGTGCGTTCGTTGATCTGGGCGGCATTGACGGTCTTCTGCATGTCACCGACATTTCCTGGAAACGCGTCAATCATCCAACCGATGTTCTCGCCGTTGGCCAGACTGTGAAGGTGCAGATCGTCAAGATCAATCCTGAAACCCAGCGCATCAGCCTCGGCATGAAGCAACTTGAAAGCGATCCATGGGAAGGCGTTGAAGCCAAGTATCCCGTTGGCATGCGCGTCCAGGGCCGTGTCACCAACATCACCGATTACGGTGCATTCGTGGAGCTGGAAGAAGGCATTGAAGGCCTTGTCCATGTCTCTGAAATGAGCTGGACCAAGAAGAACGTGCATCCCGGCAAGATCGTTTCCACATCGGAACAGATCGAAGTTGAAGTGCTCGAAGTCGACCCGGCAAAGCGCCGTGTCTCACTTGGCCTGAAACAGACCACCGACAACCCATGGGCATCGTTTTCCGAACGTTATCCGCAGAACACCCACGTTGAAGGCGAAATCAAGAACATCACCGAATTCGGTCTGTTCATTGGTCTTGAAGGTGATGTTGACGGCATGGTTCACCTGTCCGATCTGGACTGGAACCGGTCCGGTGAAGAAGCCATCCAGGACTACACCAAGGGCGACATGGTCAAAGCCATCGTGCTTGACGTGGACCAGGACAAGGAGCGCATCTCGCTGGGCATCAAGCAGCTTGGCGGCGATCCGATGGAAGGTGCTGCCTCAGGTGGCATGCGCAAGGGTGCAACCGTAACCTGCGAAATCACCGAAGTGCAGGAGAACGGCATCGAGGTAAAGATCGCCGATACCGACATGACTGCGTTCATCCGCCGTTCTGATCTGGCTCGTGACCGCTCGGAACAGCGTCCTGAACGCTTTGCTGTCGGCGAGAAGGTCGATGCCCGCATCACCCAGTTTGACAAGTCTGCCCGCAAGGTCGGGCTGTCGATCAAGGCTCTGGAAATTGCCGAAGAAAAGGCTGCCGTTGAACAGTATGGCTCTTCGGACTCCGGCGCGTCGCTGGGCGACATTCTGGGCGCGGCTCTCAACAAGGCAGGCGGGGACGAAAAGTCGGAAGACTGATCCTGCGCGTCTGCTTCAATAACACCATCAACCGGTCAGCAGTTTTCTGCTGGCCGGTTTTTTGTTCTCCAATCAGCGAGGTGCAGATTGAAGGACGATCTCTTTCCGTCCGATCATCTTTCTCCAATCTGCAAAGAGCAGATTGAAGGACGATCTTGATTTCACTACATTGTTCTTTAAAACCAGTTAGCTTCAACCAACCGGAAGCATACCCCCATGTCCCTTGATGCAGATAATCTGATCGTCCGCCGCAAAATGCGCCGCCGTGTTTCGTTTTGGCGCGCCATATGCATTGCGCTCGGTGTCGTGACACTGGTGGCGCTGGCTTACGGCAGCAGCGGCTCCGGCTTCAATCTGGGTAAACGTGCAGACCATGTGGCGCGTATCCGGGTGGAAGGCATGATCACCGGTGATACCAAAACACTCGACATGTTGCGCAAGATCGAAAAAGCCAAGCAGGTCAAGGCGCTGCTGGTTCATATTGACAGCCCCGGAGGCACCACCGCCGGGTCCGAGGCCATCTATGAGCGTCTGCGTGCCATTGCCAAGGACAGGCCTGTCGTCGCGGTGATGAACACGGTTGCCGCGTCTGGCGGATACATTACGGCGATCGCTGCAGATCATATCGTGGCACGCGGCAATACCATCACCGGGTCTGTCGGTGTGATCTTTCAATGGGCACAGGTGGAGCAGTTGTTGAGCAATATTGGTGTCACCATGCAAGAACGCAAATCAGGTACGCTGAAGGCGGAACCGAACATGTTCTCCGATCCAACGGCTGAAACACTTGCTGTCACCGACGCAATGATCCGCGATAGCTTCGTGTGGTTCACCGACCTGGTGAAAGAACGCCGCAAGCTGTCTACGCCACAGATGACGCTGATTTCGGATGGCCGGGTGTTCACCGGCCGGCAGGCGCTGACAGCCAAGCTTGTCGACAAACTGGGTGGCGAGGATGAAGCGATTGACTGGCTGTCCACCGAGCACAAGATCTCCAGGGACATGAAAGTCATCGAATGGGAACCGGCCGCGTCTTCGGGAACCGATAGCCTGGGGTTGTTTGGCCTGAGCAAGGTTGCCCGCTGGCTTGGGTTTTCTGCGGCAGTTGATGCACTTCAGGCCCGCACGGTAAAGCTTGACGGGTTGTTGGTGCTTTGGCACCCTAACTTGCGATAATTGCTGGTTTGAGGCGCAATATTGTGCCAAAAATAAACGCACAGTCAGTTTTAACCCTGAGGGGGGTCCATTTGCCATGATCAAGTCCGAGCTTATTCAGGAGATTGCGATACGCCATCCGCATCTGTTTCACCGCGATGTCGAACGTATCGTAAATACCGTTTTTGATGAAATCACCGGGGCCATGGCTGAGGAAAACCGGGTTGAGTTGCGTGGTTTCGGGGCGTTTTCGGTGAAACAGCGCGATGCCCGTCAGGGACGTAACCCGCGTACCGGTGAGCCGGTAAAGGTGGATGCCAAGCGGGTTCCGTTTTTCAAGACCGGCAAGGAGTTGCGTGAGCGCCTTAATGGCGGCAAGGACGTATAAAAGACCAACATGGCCCGTCACATTTGGACGAGCCGGGTTTATACCACTTTGGAACAGGCATAATTGTCGTGACGGCAAAACGTATAATTTCGTGGATCATTGGCGCGCCGGTGGCAGTTGTGCTGGTCAGTTTTGCCGTTGCCAACCGCCACTGGATCGATGTTTCATTCGACCCGATCAACAAGGCCGATCCCTGGTTGACGATTTCGATGCCCGCCTATCTGTTGCTGTTTGCCGGTATCTTTGTCGGCATGATTGTAGGTGGAGTTGTCGTATGGATGCGGCAGGGAAAGTGGCGCAAGGCGGCGCGGTTGGCCCAAACCACCAAACCGGACGTTCCCACCGAACGTAAACCCAGTGACGCAACAGGTCTTGTGCCGGTTGTGAGCCAGAAAAACCAGGCCTGACGGACCCACCGGTAGTGTCAGGTTGAAATCCAAGAGATGTCATGTCCCAGAATCCGATTTGTGTTGCGCTAGACACGCCCGACCCGGCAATTGCTGCTGCGATGGCCGGGCTGTTGAAGGGCCATGTTGGCATGGCCAAGGTCGGCATGGAGCTGTTCTATCGTGCAGGCCGGGCCGGATATGAGCAGGTCGCCGCGCAAGGCGTGCCGTTGTTTCTGGATCTCAAATTGCACGACATACCCAATACCGTGGCGCAAGGGTTGACCTCGCTGATGTCGCTGGCCCCGGCGCCGGCGATTGTAAACGTTCATGCATCAGGTGGACCGGCCATGCTGGAGGCGGCAGCCAGGGCGGTTGACGGCAAAGCCAAACTGATCGCCGTGACCATACTGACCAGCCTGTCCGATGCTGATATTCATGCCTCAGGCTTTGATCCCGCGTCAGACACGGCACATACAGCGGTAAAGCTGGCGCAATTGTCGAAACAGTCCGGCCTCGACGGTGTTGTGTGTTCGCCACATGATATCGCAGCCATCAAGGCCGCGTGTGGTTCCGAATTCATGACGATTGTACCGGGCGTTCGTCCGGCAGGTGCTGATGTGCAGGATCAAAAACGCATTGCCACACCGCGCGCAGCGCGTGCCGACGGGGCCGATATTCTGGTCATCGGCCGCCCGATCACCCAGGCAGATGACCCGGCTGCCGCGGCTGCAGCCATTGCAGCCAGCCTGGAGGATTAACCCGGTGAGCAAGACCAAAATCAAGATTTGCGGGCTGTCCGACCCGGCCCATGTGCGCGCTGCGGTTGAGGCAGGTGCCGACTATGTGGGGTTTATGTTTTATGAGCCCAGCCCCAGAAACGTCTCAACCCGGGTGGCGCAGGGCCTTGCTACCCTGGCGCGCGGGCGCTCAAAAATCGTGGCAGTGGTCGTCGATGCCGAAGATGCGCTGATTGACCGGATCAACGCCGAGGTGAAACCTGATTTCTTTCAGGTACATGGCTCGGAGACGGCGGATCGCATTGCTGAAATTCATGCTCGAACCGGCGTGCCCGTGATCAAGGTCATCAAGGTCTCGGATGCCGCGGATATCGAGGCAGCTTGTGCCTATGCAGATGTTGCTGCCATGGTGCTGTTTGACGCCAAGGCACCTGAAACCCTGGCCAATGCATTGCCGGGTGGTAACGCGATTTCATTTGACTGGGACCTGCTGTCACGTGATCGCCTGCACAAGGAGTTCATGTTGTCGGGCGGGCTTGATGCGGACAATGTTGCGGACGCTATCGCCGTCACCGGTGCATCGGCTGTTGATGTCTCGTCCGGGGTCGAAACCGCACCCGGCGTCAAGGATGCCGCAGCCATCGTGAAATTCATTGAGACCGTGCGGCAGCACGGGTAGAACACTGAGCAAGGCTGGTTGAATTTTTTGAACCGCAAGGTCTGTGTCCGGCCATGGCGGTTGTAAATGAGAGTTGAATAGATGAGTACGTCTGCACCGAATTCCTATCGCACCGGCCCGGATGAAACCGGCAAGTTCGGCATCTATGGCGGCCGCTTCGTGGCCGAAACGCTGATGCCGAACATTCTTGAACTGGAAGCAGCCTACGCAGCGGCGCAGAAAGACCCGGCCTATGAAGCCGAACTGAACGATTTTCTGGAGCATTATGTCGGCAGGCCATCGCCATTGTATTTTGCCGAACGCCTGACCGAACACCTCGGTGGCGCAAAAATCTACTTCAAGCGCGATGAACTGAACCATACCGGTGCGCACAAGATCAACAATGTCATGGGCCAGATCCTGCTGGCCCGGCGCATGGGCAAGACCCGCATCATTGCCGAAACCGGTGCCGGCCAGCATGGCGTGGCCACGGCAACTGCATGTGCCCGCTTCGGGCTTGAATGCATTGTCTATATGGGCGCAACGGACGTTGAGCGGCAGGCCCCGAACGTATTCCGGATGAAGCTGCTGGGTGCAGAAGTCGTGCCGGTCACATCCGGGCGGTCAACGCTGAAGGACGCCATGAACGAGGCGCTGCGCGACTGGGTCTCCAATGTGGACGACACCTTCTACTGCATCGGAACAGTAGCCGGGCCGCATCCCTATCCGGCCATGGTGCGTGATTTCCAGGCCGTCATCGGCAAGGAAACAAGGGAACAGATGCAAAAGCGCGAAGGCCGCCTGCCGGACTCGCTGATTGCGGCCATTGGCGGCGGGTCAAATGCCATGGGCCTGTTCTATCCGTTCCTTGATGATGCGTCGGTTGAAATCATCGGTGTGGAGGCTGCCGGCCGTGGTGTCGACACAGATGAACACGCCGCTTCGATCACCGGCGGCAGGCCCGGTGTCCTGCACGGCAATCGCACCTATCTGCTGATGGATGATGATGGCCAGATCAACGAGGCACACTCGATTTCCGCCGGGCTGGATTATCCCGGTATCGGGCCTGAGCATTCCTGGCTTAACGACACCGGTCGCGTAACCTACATCTCCGCCACGGATGATGAAGCCCTTGAGGCGTTCAAGCTGTGCTGCAGGCTGGAGGGCATTATTCCGGCACTTGAACCATGCCATGCCCTTGCCAAGGTCATGGAGATAGCGCCTGACAAACCCGCCGACCATTTGATGGTCATGAATATGTGCGGGCGCGGTGACAAGGACATATTTACTGTTGCCGAACATCTGGGGGTGAAACTGTGAGTGCCGGAACCCGTATTGAAGCCCGCTTTGCTGACTTGAAGGCAGAAGGAAGAGCAGCATTGGTCACCTTCGTGACGGCCGGTGATCCGGGCTATGACACCTCGCTTGAATTGCTGCGTGCATTGCCGGGTGCCGGTGCCGACGTCATCGAGCTTGGCATGCCGTTTACCGATCCGATGGCAGATGGCCCGGCCATCCAGGCCTCTTCATTGCGTGCCCTGAAAGCTGGCCAGAACATGATCAAGACCCTGAAACTGGTCAGCGAATTCCGGGAAGGCGACAACGACACGCCGATTGTGCTGATGGGTTATTACAACCCGATTTACATTTACGGGGTGGACCGGTTTATCGCAGATGCCAAGGCTGCCGGTGTGGACGGTCTCATCGTCGTTGATCTGCCGCCAGAGGAAGATCATGAGCTGTGCATCCCGGCACTGAAAAAGGGCCTGAACTTCATTCGGCTGGCGACACCGACAACCGACGACAAGCGCCTGCCCAAGGTGCTCACCAATACCTCCGGGTTTGTCTATTATGTTTCGGTAACCGGTATTACCGGCTCCAAGGCGCCGGACATTTCGCGGGTCAATGAAGCGGTTTCCCGTATCAAGCGGCATACGGATTTGCCAGTCGCAGTTGGCTTTGGTGTCAGGACCGCGGAACAGGCCGCCGGTATTGCATCCGGCGCGGACGGCGTGGTGGTCGGCTCAGCCCTGGTCAACACCATCAAGGAAAGCCTGGACGTAAATGGAACTGCAACGGGCACAGCCGTCGCCAATGTGCTAAAGCTGGTCAGTGAATTGGCACAAGGTGTGCGTCAGGGACGTAATGGGTAGGCGGTTATGAACTGGATCAAGAACTTCGTCAGGCCAAAGATCAGCGGCATTCTCGGCACCAAACGCGATGTGCCGGAAAACATGTGGGTGAAATGCCCGGAAACCGGCGAGATGGTGTTCTACCGCGACCTGGAGGCCAACCAGTTCGTTATTCCGCGCTCCGGTTACCACATGCGCATGGCGCCGCAAGTCCGTCTGAAGCACACATTTGACGATGAAAAGTGGACTGACATTGCCTTGCCGGACGTGGTTGTGGATCCGCTGAAATTCCGTGATGAGCGCAAGTATGCCGACCGGCTGAAGGAAGCGCGCGCCAGGGCAGACCGCAAGGACGCCATTTTTGCCGGTCGCGGCCATATTGACGGGCTCGAGGCCGTGGTTGTGGTGCAGGACTTCGCGTTCATGGGCGGGTCGCTGGGCATGGCTGCAGGCGAGGGCATTGTGACCGCCATGTTTGAAGCCGCAGACAACAAGCTGCCGTTGATCTTGTATGCAGCATCCGGAGGCGCGCGCATGCAGGAGGGCATCCTTTCATTGATGCAGCTTCCACGCACAACGGTTGGCGTGCAGCGGTTGCGCGAGGCAGGCGTGCCATACATTGTCGTGCTGACGCACCCGACCACCGGCGGCGTCACGGCGTCCTACGCCATGCTGGGCGATATTCACATTGCAGAACCAGGCGCGCTGATCGGTTTTGCCGGTCCGCGCGTCATTGAGCAGACCATCCGCGAAAAACTCCCCGACGGGTTCCAGCGCTCCGAATATCTGCGCGAGCACGGCATGGTGGACATGGTTGTGCACCGGCATGAATTGCGCGCCACGCTGTCGAATGTGCTGCACATGCTGATGAAGCAGCCAACACCTGCCCGGGCTGTACAATTGCCGGCGCCGGAAACACCACAATCTGAAGCTGTACCAGCCGACACCGGAGCCTGATCCGACATGGCCGTCAGCGATGCTATCCTGATGCGGCTGCTTGAGCTGCATCCCAAGATAATTGATCTGTCTCTGGACCGGATGTGGCGCCTGCTTGATGCGTTGGGAAATCCGCATCTGTCGCTGCCGCCGGTAGTGCACATTGCCGGCACCAACGGCAAGGGCTCCACGCTGGCCAGCATGCGCGCCATGATCGAGGCTGCGGGCCTGAGTGCACATGCCTATACCTCGCCCCATCTGGTCAGATTTCATGAACGCATCTTGCTGGGAGCACCCGGTGGCGGCAGCCTGATTGCAGAACAGACGCTGGTCGATCTGCTGGAGGAATGCGAACAGGCCAACAAAGCAGAACCGATCACCTTCTTCGAGATCACCACGGCTGCTGCCATGCTGGCTTTCGCCCGCACACCGGCAGACTATGTGCTTCTGGAAGTGGGGCTTGGCGGCAGGCTGGACGCCACGAATATTATTGCGGACCCCGCGGTCTGCGTCATCACACCGGTTGACATGGACCATGAGCAGTATCTCGGGGACACGCTGGCGAAAATCGCAGGCGAAAAAGCCGGTATCCTGAAACAGGGGCGACCCGCCTGTATCGGCATTCAACGCGACGAGGCGCGCGCTGCCATCGAAACCGTCGCGGCCAAAGTCGGTGCCGAACTGAAAGTCGCCAACCAGGATTTTCAGTGTTTTGAACAGTACGGGCGCATGGTGTTCCAGGACGAAAACGGCCTGCTTGACCTTGACCTTCCGTCGCTTGCGGGGCGTTTTCAGATCGACAATGCGGGCCTGGCGATCGCAGCCATAAGAACCCTGGATGATCGGCGCATTACCGCTGACCACGTCGCCGGCGGTCTGGCAAACGTGAAGTGGTCAGCCCGGATGGAGCGGCTTGAGCCGGGTTACCTGCACACGCTGGTGCCTGCCGGTACTGAAATATGGCTTGACGGTGGGCATAACCCGTCTGCCGGGCGCGCGGTGGCGGCCACGCTGGCGGATCTCGATGAACGTTCGCCGCGCCCGCTCATACTGGTGACCGGCATGCTCAATACAAAGCGCGCAGATGGCTATCTCGGCCCGTTTGCCGGTTTGGTGCAAAAGGTCATGGCCATCGCCATCCCGGGCGAAGAAAATACCATTCCGGCCGTTGAACTGGCCCGTGAGGCCATCGCGGCAGGTCTGGATGCAAGGCCCTATGACAGCCTGGAGCATGCTTTGCGGGCTGCCGGTGAGATCGCAGGGGGCGACACGCCCGCCCGCATTGTCATTGGGGGATCATTGTACCTTGCCGGCAATGTGCTGGCGCTGCATCGCGATGAAACGCCAAGCCAGGTATCAGGTACGGCACGCAGATAGAGCGCGGTCTTGAGTTAAACAGGACCGCGCTCTACTTAACCAATATCAGTTTCAAGCAGTCAAAAGACGCTCTAGATAGACGCCTTGATCCACTCGGCAATCTTGCCTTTTGGATTGGCGCCAACCTGGGTCGATGCGACTTCGCCGCCCTTGAACACCATAAGGGTTGGAATGCCGCGCACGCCGAACTTCGATGGTACGGACGGGTTTTCGTCGATGTTGATCTTGACGATTTTGACGTCTGAGCCGAGTTCATCGGACAATTCTTCCAAAGACGGGCCGATCATTTTGCACGGACCGCACCATTCAGCCCAGAAATCCACCACGACCGGGGTATCGGACTTGATCACATCGTCTTCAAATGAGGCATCCGTGACAGCGTTCGTTGCCATGTTGCAAAACCTTTCTTAAGAGAGATTTGCCCTGAACTCGAGGGAATCGGTGTCAGTGCAAGAGTTAAACGTGTTGAACAAGTAGGTATTGACCCGACGCGGGTCAAGTCTCGAGGCTTAACGTTTACGCTGTTGTGATCACCGATCCGTACCAGGCCTCGTCCAGCATGGCGTTCGGCACCGGCATCAGCGCAGGTGCGTCGGTCCATAACAGGGCGCATTCAATGCTACGTCCCGGATATACCCGCTGCAGCGCCTTGGAGTATGCTGCAAGCTGGCGCAGGTAAATGTCGGGTACGTCATTTACGCTGTCGGGCGGCGGACGATTGGTTTTGAAATCCACCACCAGCACCCGGTCAGGTTCAACCAGCAGCCGGTCAATCTGGCCTGTCAGGCCGAGCTTGTCCTGATCCGGCAGATCGATCATCGCTGCAATCGATACTTCTGGCCGGGCGGCAGTGGAAAAAACCGCAGCAAACCGGGCGTCTGCAAACAGCATCATGATCTCTGACACGGTTGCACCAAGCTCTGGTTCAGTGACACCATTTGCCGCCAGGAATTTCCGGGCGGCGGGTTCACGCTGCTCGTCGGCAAGTTCCGGCAGGGATTGCAAGAGCCGGTGCACCAGCTGGCCTCTGCGGAACCGGCTATCGGTGCGTGGTGCCAATGGCGACAATGCCGTTTCGCTGCTCCAGCCCTCGTCTGTTTCACCGGCCGCAATCATGCGTGACGGTGCAAGCCAGCGGCTCGGCGCGGAGACCCTGAGAGCCGGCACATGTGCCCAATCAGGCGGTGCACTGGCCTGAGCAGCATCGCCGCCAGAGCTTTCCTTGTCGTCGCTGACCTGCGGTTGGCCGGCCCGCCATGTGCTAAGGCCTTCACTGTCAACATGGCGCTGCAACAAGGCAGTGTCACCGCCTGTCAGCGCTGCATGCATCATGGCATACCAGCTGGCATTGAGTGCTTCAGCCGGTGCGGTCTTGCTCTTCGGCTTGACGAAACCGCAAACATAAAGCCGATAACGCGCCCTGGTCATCGCCACGTATAACAGCCGGTTGTACTCTTCCATCAGACCTTCAAAGGCCTTGTCCTTTAGTGTATCCGTCACGTGGGTGGCATAGTCCGATTTCAGCCGCCACACCGGTATATGGGCATCGGTGAACACGACGCTGTCGATTTTCCTGGTATCCGGAACCGAACAGGTGTCCGGCAGGAACACAATCGGCGCTTCCAGACCCTTCGCACCGTGTACCGTCATGACCCGCACTTCGCCGCCGGCCTGATCCATGTCGCGGCGGATATCGGCCTGGGTCGTCTCAAGCCACGCCAGGAATCCGGCCAGTGACGGCGCGTGCTGTTGTTCATACTCCAGAGCCAGTTGCAAAAACGCATCTATCGGATCAGCCGCTTCCGGTCCAAGTCCGCCCAGCAGGGCCCGCCTGCCGCCATCGCGTGACAAAACCGCTGAATAGAAGTCGAACACACTGGACCGTGCAGCCAGGTTGCGCCAGCGGGCCAGTTGTTCACAGGCGCTCGTGTAGGGTTTGCCCGCCCGGGCGGCGTTCTCCAGCCTGTTCCAGAGGTTGCTGGTTTCGCGTTTGTGGGCCAGCCCAAACAGGTCATTGTCATCGTCAAACCGCGTGACACCGTCATCATGGGTAAACAGCGGGCTTTTCAGCACACCTGCAAGGTTGAGATCATCCTGTGGCAGAATGCAGACCTGTGCCAGCGCCATCAGATCCTGGATCGCGATGTGGTCGAGCAGCTTTAGCCGGTCGGCACCGGCAACCGGCACACCAGCCTCCTTGAGGGCCCGCACGATTGCTGCCATCAGGAATGATCGCTGGCGCACCAGAATAAGGATATCGGATGGCATGACCGGGCGATCTTGCTTCAACATTTCAGGCGACTGGATTTGCGTCCACCCTGCAATTGTTGTCGCGATGCGGCGCGCCATCACCAGATGCGGCGGGTCAACAATCTCGCCTGATTTTGGCGCCCAGTGCTGAACATCGTCAACCGACTGGCCGCGCTCGAGGTCCCAGATTTCAACCAGTCCCTGTTCGCCTTTGCGGATTGGCAGATGCCGGACCTCCGGCTGGATTTCAGACGTGACACCCTTGCTTGCATCGTCACGTTTGAACACCAGGTCAACAGCACGCAGCACCAGTTCGCTGGAGCGGAAGGAGTGCTCAAGCGGGACCTCGCGGTAGGTCTCCCCGGCATTGCTGATCAGGGTCTCGTAAAGACCTGCCTGCTTCTCGAATTCCCGCGGGTCAGCGCCCTGGAACGAATAGATCGACTGCTTGCGGTCACCCACGGCGAACATGGTTCTCGCTGACCCGCCGCGCGCGCCTTCACCGGCAAAAAACTCTTCCGTCAGCGCGTTGATGATCTGCCACTGATCGGGACTGGTATCCTGGGCTTCATCTATCAGAATGTGATCCAGTCCGCCGTCGAGCTTGTACAGCACCCAGGCAGCGTCGGCATTGTGGTGCAGCAGATCAACTGTTTGATGTATCAGATCCTCGAAGTCGTAGCCCGCAAGGTTTTGCTTCAGCCTGTTGAAGGCGGCGATGATCTCCAGCCCGAGATACACCAGTGCATTGGTGGAGCGCACGATCAACATCCCGTTGACGCTTTCCAGTGCCGCCAGCAGCAACTCGCGCATCTTCAGCAATGCCTCACGGCATTTTGGATGACTCTCGTCCAGTTTTTTGGTCACCAGGGCCGTATCGCCCTTTGGTTTGCCCTTGCCGGTCAGAGCAATCTGCCTGGCAATTGACAGGACGTCCTGCGGGTTGTGTGCCGCCAGCATCCGGGTAATAAGTGTTGCCTGATTTGTGTTTGTCACCGCGCTGTCTGTTGCCATCAGCGTGGCTGCGTGCTGCAGGGAGGTTTTGTCGAGCCGCTTTGCGAAGTCTTCTGCAATGTCCAGCGACGTTTCTTCGCCGGTCAGGCCGAATATATGGTTGAGGTGGGCCTTCAGCCGCGGAAATGTCTCCTGGGTGCCAAAGGCTGCCAGCAGTTCGCTGGCGTGCTTTTGCAGTTCGTGAAGCAGGCCGGAAAATGCCTGTTCATTGGCAAACGGCGTAATCGTCGACACAGCTTCCCGGATCCTGTCGTCATCGCGGGTCAGGACTTGCGCGCGCGCCACCGCCATCAGGTCGCGGCTGTCGGTTGTGCTCAACACATGGAAACCGGGCACCACGCCTGCTTCAATCGGAAACCGCTGCAGCAGGCGCTCGCAAAAGGCATGGATCGTCTGAACCTTCAGCCCGCCAGGTGTTTCGAGGGCACGGGTAAACAGTCTGCGCGCCTCGTCCAGGTTGCGTATTTCCATATCGGATTGCGCAACATCCTTGCGGATCAATTCGGTCAGCTCACGGTCGTCTCTGGCAATCCAGCCGGACAGCTTGTCAAACAGGCGTTCCGACATTTCAGCCGCGGCCGCGCGGGTGTAGGTCAGACACAGAATGCGTTCAGGCTGCACCCCGTTGAGCAGCAACCGGATAACGCGGCCAACCAGCACGTGGGTTTTGCCGGCACCGGCATTTGCCGGCACGAACGCCGAGACGTCAGGTCCGGATGCGAGGTCCTGCTGGCGTCTGGCTGTGTCGAATTCCGCCGTCGCGCTCATTCGCCGTCTCCGGCATCTGACCCGTGATCGCTGCCCTGGCCCCATTCGCGCCATCGTGACAGGTGGTCATAGTCGCCTTTTCGGTTCCAGGCTTCTTCGCCCGCCCGGGCCGGGTATGCTTGTGTGGCGCTCAGATAACTGGCAATGAGCGAGCGCACGCCGTCGGCAGCGTTTTCAATCTCGTCTGCAATATCCACCGTGCCCGACGGCCCGATCAGTGCGCCGGGCGGATCACCCCCGGACAGGCGAATATACAAGAGTTCTTCAACCTGCGTGGCAGGTAATTTCGCAAACCCGCCCTGCTGCGCGATCCAGCCTTCCAGGTAGAGTTGCGGCTTGTAACTCTTGCGTTGCTTGCCGTTCCTGTCACGGAGCGCCATCAGACTGGCACCGCCGGTCTTGTAATCAACAATGCGAAGCGAGCCGGACTGCAGCCGGTCAATTCGATCTGCCCGCGCGGTGAGATTAACATCTTCGCCATCGACCTGAAAGGCATGCGCTCCCTCCAGCTCTGTGAGCTGCGCAGCGACATCCTCGCGTAAGACGGCTTCGTGTTCACAGAACCAGTCGGTCATGCGCCACACCTGCGGCAACCAAAGTGCCCGCAGGGCGGGATCGGGTGCAAAGTCGCCAATGAGTTTCACCGCAATATCACGCATGATGGCCTGTGCATCATCAGGCAGTGCGACCGGATATTGATCGGTGAACCTCTCAACCACGGCATGAACAAGCTGGCCGCGTTCAGCCGCACCCGCTTCGCGATCAAGCGGCGGCAGCGGTTTCAGTCTCAAGATGGCATTTGCATACAGCCAGTATGGATCCTGCATCAGCCGCTCTACCCGCGAAACCGAATATCGCCGCGGTCGTGCTGCAACAGGTGGAACCGGTTTTGGCGGCAGTGCGGCGGCCGGTTTTTCGCCGCTTGCCATCTTTGCATGCCAATCCAGACCCAGCGCCCAGCCAGCCCAGTCGGTTGCCGGATCAGGCTGCAGCACGTCCTTGAGGCCGGCTGCAGCCAGCACGGCCCTTAACCTCAACAACCAGCGTGACGCCACCGCAGGTGTTCCATTGACCTTGCGAGCCCAGGTCAGCACCACGGTGTCGGCACCAAGGCCTTGCACGAAATCATGTGCCGCCAGACCCAGCCTGCGTTCCGGCAGTTGCAGGCCGGCAGTCAGGTGCTGCGGGCGCGACAGCCAGGGGCCCGGATCAGCGTCACCCGGCCAGATGCCCTCATTCAAGCCACCGAGAATGACCAGTTCCGTCTGAACCAGGCGTGCCTCCAGCAATCCCAGTATCTGCAGCTTTGGATGCAACGGATATCGCCTGCGAACCGGCACGGTGCGCAACGTGTCCGTGATGAAACTGCAGTAATCCGCGTGAGGCATTGTGGGCGCTGCGGCTGCATGATCGAGCAATTCGCGCAAGGTTTCCGATAGCGCATTACCCGCTTCACCTGTCCACAATCTGTCAGAAACCCCGGTTGCCCCGGCGCTCAGGGTCTCGGCAACTGAAATATGGACGTTGAGCAAACTGGCCAGCGGACTGCCGTCGCGGGCGTCTGACAAATCCAGCAACGGCGTCATGACCTGCTCAATCCGCACCGCCAGGGCGGACAGGGCATCCCAGTGTTCTGATGAAATGTTTTTGGCCAGCGGATGAGCAAATGGATCCTGCGCCAGTTTTCTTGCCTGTGAAATGCGCTTTGCAAGGCCGCGCAGATGATGACCGCCGGGCACTTGCCGGAAAAGAGCAATTTCCAGTGTTTTGGCCAATGAACGCATATCGGTTCCGGCAACCAGCTCATCTGCCATCAGGCTGTGGCCAAGCAGGGCAACCATGTCGTGCGCCCGCGCTGCCGGTGCACAAACCTCACCCACCAGCCGGAAAAAAATACCCTGCTCGGTTCCGGCGAGCGGTTCTCCGGCACTGTCGTCGACATGAATGTCCCAGCGCGCCAGTTCGGATGCGACCCGGCGTGCCAGTTGCCGGTCCGGTGTTATCAGTGAACAGGCGCGGTGTTCATCGTGTGCCTGTCGCATCAGCATCGCAATCATCAACGCCTGCTCGCGCATTTCGGGACACACCAGTTCAGTGATGGTCTCACATGCAAGCTTGAATTCGGTGCGCCACGTTGCGAGATTCTTCCACAAATGGGTTGCTTCGCTGGGCCGCATCGTCTCGGATGCCAGCAGGGCACGGGCCTGCCCGGTTTCAGTCACGCGCACGCCCGGCAGGTCAGCCACGTCGGCACGCTCAACACCGATTTTTTCAAGCAACTCCTTCATGCCGTACTGGGGATGTTGTGGAGATGCTTCGATGCCAGTCCAGCTTTCGCCGTCCAGTCTGTGATCAAGACCCGGCAATATCACCGCGCCGCGGGGCAGGTGGGCAATTGTCACCAACAGATCTGCAGTTGCAGGTACTGACCCGGTTGAGCCTGCCGCGATCACGGGCCCCGCAGGCGGTCGCTGCCGCAATCTGTCGGCTTCAGCCTGCAGCAGGGCGGACCGGCGTGCCTGTGGCCCTGTAAGACCTGCCTCCGCCATGGCAGCCGGATAGATTTGAGCAATAATTTTCAGGAAGTCCGCTGCTTCGTTGCGATGCAGCGGCATCTCGTGATCGCCGGCGAGCAGTTCGGGCAAATCGGCCAGCGTAATATCGCCTGTTTCAAGGCTGTCGATCAGTTGCACCAGCGATCTGGCCATCTGCAGCGCGTGCGAAACGCTGTCATTGACGGCACGGGCTGCCGGACTGACGGGATTAGACCTTGCCCAGTCACATACAATGCGTGTCAGCAAAAATTGCCGCTGCACCTGTGTGGCGGCAGGTGGCAGATCCAGATCACCCGCTGCACCCGGTCCATATGCTCCGGTGATGTGGATTTCATCCTCGTCCACATCGCCCAGCGCGCGAATGACCGGCAACAGGCGTGCCGTGTCGGGGTCCGCCTCGATAAAGGCGTCGCGGCAGGCCCGCACCGCGCGCCGTGTCGGCAGCAGGATTGTCCAGGTGCTCAACTCAAGTGGGTCGGGCGCGCCTTCAGGGCCCGGCAACAAGTGCCCTTCAAGGATGGATGCAACAAGGCTTGGCAGGAAACCACAGGACAATGGGATGGTGAACACAGACGCTGGGGCGTGCTGCTTCATGGCGCGCCCAGTGCGGCAAGCCTGTCTTCGGCCTGTGTGATGGCTGCCGGCGTGCCGACATGCAACCACCAGTCATCGTGCTCCATGCCATAAAGGCGTTGATCGGCGATTGCCCGGTTCCACAGCAGGTTCATGGAAAAGGCGCCGTCCGGTGCGCTGGCGAACAGTCGCGGATGCACCATGTAGGCACCGGCATAGACCAGTGGCGCAGTATCGCCGCTGCGGCGCGACAATTGTCCCATCGTGTTCATCTCGAAATCACCGGGTCCGTCAAAACCGATCGAACGGGCTTTACAGGACAACAGTAACAGACAGTCCATCAGCGCGTCATCCCACAGCGCTGCCATGCGCTGCAAAGCCGGCGTGGGTCCATCGACCCAGAACGAGTCCGAGTTCAGCACAAAAAACGGTTCATCACCCAGTTGCGGCAATGCCCGCGCCACACCTCCGCCAGTATCCAGCAGCAGGCTGGTTTCATCCTGCACAGTGATGTCCAGATCATCTCTGTCGCCTGCCCAGGCTTCGATCTGGTCAGGCAGATAATGTTTGTTGACGACCATGTGCGTCACACCTGAGCGTTGCAGTACGTCCACGCCGCGATCCAGCAATGATCTGCCGGCAACTTCGATCAGCGGCTTGGGCCTGTCCAGGGTCAGTGGCCGCATGCGGGTGCCCAGGCCCGCAGCCAGCACCATGGCGCGTGCGCCGGTCATGAACCGGCACCATCACGCAGGGTGCGCGGCAAATACCTGTCAAACCATGACTTCACTGCACCAAGGGCTGGGTGGCGCAGATTGTGCTCCAGCTACATCACTGGCGCGCGGCAAATGCCTGAGATAAGCCGGTTTTCCGTCGCGGGCATTCAGGCGGGCAAAAATACCCAGTATCTTGGTGGCGCGCTGGGCGCCCAATATGGCGTAGGCGGCTGCAAATGAACCGGTGTCAAAGTCCTCGTCATCGGCGCTGCGTGCTGCGACATACATGTCGTAGTAATCTTTCTCCACATCAGCGGGGATTGTCACGCGCACGTCCTGCAACAAGGATGCAAGATCATAGGCCGGATGACCCAGCACACAGTCCTGCGTGTCGATCAGCCCGATCTTGCGGTCGCCGTCACGCTGTGGCAGCCAGAACAGGTTGTCGACATGAAAGTCACGTAACACCCAGGCCGGCCGGCTGACCAGCACCAGTTCCAGAGCGTCGCGCCACGAGGCCATGAATTCATCGCGCACCTCGCCGCGCAATGGCGCGCTGCCCACATGCGGCCAGTACCAGTCAAGGCACAGTTCCACCTCGATCAGCAGCGCATCCATATCGTAGTGCGACAGCGCGTAGGCATCGCCCGAAGACAGTTCAATTCGGTCCGGCCAGTTTTTTTGCGCCATATTGGCCAGCATCATCACGGCACCTGTCAGGCACAGGGAAAACTGTTCGGTGTCATCAAGCAGTGATCGGAAACTCACCGCCCCGAAATCCTCGATGACCGCGAGCCCGTTGCGGGTGTCGATCGCATGGATTTCCGGTGCCGACAGACCTTGTGCCAGCAGACCGCGATTGATCGCTTCAACGGCACGTATATCCTCTGCCAAATGCGCAGTACCGCTATAGGACAGTCCGTTGTGGACCGGTTCACCGTCGGGACGCGGTGGCATGTCCATCAAGAGGCCGCTCGCGCCATCCGGCCCGCCGGTCAAACGCTCATAACGCCGTGACGAGGCATCGGCGGGCATCTTGTGGCGTGTTGCAGTATCCCAGCCGCTTGCTGCCAAAAGGTCGTCGATATGCTGCAGTTTGTCGAGACGTGCAGACCAGTTTTCATTGCTGCTTGTCAAATGGGCGCTACGCCCGCCGTCTTTTTCACTCAGTTCAATCAGCAATCCGCCGCGCGGTAGCAAATCACCGGCACGCGACGGCCATTCAACGATGACGGTTCCTGCATCAAGCGCCTCATCAATGCCAAGTTCATCGATCTCAGCGGGCTCTTCGAGCCGATAGAAATCCATGTGCGCCACGCTTGTGCCGTCCAGTTCGTATGTCTGGACCAGGGTGAATGTCGGGCTTGGCACCTCCAGAGCCGGGTTGTCGGCAAGGGTGCGTATGAAGCTTCTGGCAAGTGTGGTCTTGCCGGCGCCAAGGTTGCCCTCCAGTGCAATCAGGTCGCCTTTGCCTGCCAGCATGGCAAGGCCGGCGGCAAGCCGCTCACTGGCGGTCTCATCCGCCAAATCTATTCGCAAGCCTGGCTCGCTGGCACTGGTTGACATCATGATGTTCAACTCATCGACGCGGATCGGGGCTGTTCAATCTTGGAGGGTGAAACCACCTCGCGCGGGCCTGAATCAGGCAGTCTGCAGATAACGGTTGTGCCCTGTTGCAGCTTCGACATCAGACGAACCGAGCCGCCGTGCAATTCCACGAAACTTTTCACCAGCGCCAGGCCGAGACCGGGACCGCGATGGCCGCCTGCCAGCGGTTTCGCATTGAACCGTTCGAATGCCTTCTTCTGGAATTCATCATCCATGCCCCTGCCATTGTCCGCCACCCACAACAGCACATCGCTGCCATCGCGCCGTGCACCCATGCGCACCGTGGCGCCGGTGGACGAAAAGCCGATGGCATTCGACAACAGATGTCCGATGGTCTGGTGAAGCCGCCGGCTGTCGGCTCTCAGCGACCCTGCATTTTCGGCAATCTCGATGTTCAGCGTCAGGTCGCGCTGGTCGATACGCCTGGAAAAATCATTGGCGACGTCGGACAACAGGTCTTCAACCTTGATCGTTTCCAGGCGCAGTTCCATGGCGCCTGCATCAATGGTTGTCAGATCAAGAATGGCGTCGATAACCGCCAGCAGGTCGTTTGATGATGACTGTATGTCGGCAACATACTCCGATTGTTTCGGGGCAAGCTCACCGGCTATGCCGGCAGACAGCATCGAGGCAAACCCTAAGATCGAGTTCAGTGGTGTGCGCAGTTCATAGGACACATTTGACAGGAAACCGGTCTTGAGCCGGTCTGCTGCTTCAAGGGCTTCATTGCGCTCGCGCAGCGCCCGTTCAATGCCCGAACTGGCTGTTACGTCCACATAGGTAATCAGCGTGTTGCCGTCGGGCAACGGCACGACATTGTAGTCCAGCACCATGCCGTCCGGGCGGATCAGCCGGTCCTGAAGTGGCCTGCGACTGTCAGACAGCGATGTTACGGCCAGTTTGACCTCGTTCCACATCTCCGCTTGCGGCATCAATCGCGCGCACTGCTGAAACACTTCAACCACGTGCGGTCGTGTATCGAGGAAGGCTTCATCCAGTTGCCAGAAGCGGCCGAATGTAGGATTGAAGAGCTTCAGGCAGCCATCTGTACCAAACAGCGCAAGGCCTTCATGCATGTTGTCGATCGTCTCGCGCTGTACACCGATCAGCTCATTGTAACGGCTTTCAAGCTGAATTTTCTCGGACACGTCTTCATACAAAACCGAAACTTCGCCGGAGCGCGGCTGTTCCGACACGACGCGCAGGGAACGACCGTCCGGCAGATGCCACAACTCGTCCGGTGTATCCAGTCGTGCATAAGAGGCAAGCTGCTCTGTCTTCCAGCTGCGATAGTTGGCCTGCTCAGGCAGTTTGCGTTCCTCGCGCAGCCGGTCGAGAATCTCGCCATGGCTGGGTTGGCTGTCGAGCCACTTGATATCCAGCGACCACAATTCCGCAAAAGCGGCATTGTAAAACGAAAGCTTCTGGTCTGCTGCAAAAGTGGCTATTGCAGCTGTAATCTTGTTCAGCGTACTGGCATGAGAGCGAATCTGGCGATCAAGCTCTTTTTGGGTATCTTCAAGGCGCGTCATGTCCAGCGCAAACGAAGCGGTCGTGTTGTCAAACGGCACTTCCACCAGTTCCAGTATGCGTTTGGCACCTGCCACAACAGCGGCACCCCGGGAAATCGAGCGCTCATCATCGGCGGGCGATGTAACCGGCGTGAAGGCTTCGCGATCGATGAGGGGAATGTTTTGTGCAATCACCTGGTCAATATCTGAGTGTTCAATGGCATCCATATAGGCCTGATTGACCCAGACAAGATCACCTGTTTCATCGCGCAGAAAAACCGGAAACGGTGCTTTGTCGAGCATCGAACTGAGCCGTTCAACCTGTTTGCCCAGGCGTCTGGCGTCGAACATCAGCTCTTTCGTGTCGCGCCGCTCGCCGGACAATGGCTTGATGCGCATGGTGGCGATGCCGCCGGCGACGCGTCCGTCTGCCTCGACCAGTTCACCATCCAGAGTCTTCAGGGCTATGTTGAACGGTGTCCCGGCCGCGCGCAGGACATCAAGCCCGTTTTCCACGGCGCCGATGGATTCCTCATCAAGCCAAGTGGAAAAATCAGCCAGATTTTCAAGATCGGTGTTCAGTTGAACCGTGCCGCGCAAATCACCTGAAATGGTATCCGGTGCTCCCCGGCTGGTCCGCCAGGTGAACAGCACACTCGGCTCGGCATTAATGATGGCCTGAGCCTCGTTCAGATCCGCTTCAAGCTCGGCAATTCGGGCCTCGCCTTCGGTTCTGCGCATCGTCATGCGGCGCACCGCAATAAAGGCCCACAGCATGACAACTGCCGACAAAAGCAGGGTTGCAACAGCATAACTGTTCTGGACGGAAACCGTCGTGGTCAAGGAACTCTGAGCGGCCGCATCGGGCGTCAGTGCACATAATCCGACCGTTACGGCAACCATCAGTGTTGCCGCACATGACCCCCCGCCAGTGTCTCGCACAAAGTGCAAAGCGTTTCAGGCCCCCTGAAAACGTTTTTCCCTATAGCAACATGGGTTCATGCGAACCCGTCAGGTTGCTATAACACTTTGGAATCGATCAGGTTTATGATTTTTTGCCCAAAAGGCAAAAAACATCCTGATCTAACGCTCCCTCCGGTCAGACGGAATCACCTGACAGAAGAAAAGGTACTCGATTCCAAAGTGTTAGAGCAACCATACGCATTAATGTGAATGCATGTTGTCCCAAACGCAAAGCAACATCACTTACCTGTGTCAGGACTTCCTGAGCATGCAGTGCGTCCTCGCGCGAATCGAACACGCAATGTCCCTTAACAGGTATAGCCGCACGGGAGCAAAAAGCACACTACCCCGTTGCAATCTTATCAACGGGGTAGCGCACTCTGGAACATTTCAAAGGGGGTGTCGGAAACAACGCTAGAGCAACATGGGTTCGATAGGACCCATAAACCTGATCTAGTAGCGGTAGGTTTCCGGCTTGAACGGGCCGTCGGGGGTGACGCCGATGTAACTCGCCTGCTCTTCGGAAAGCCTGGTCAGCTTTGCACCGATCTTGGCGAGATGCAGCATGGCAACCTTTTCATCGAGATGCTTCGGCAGCACGTAAACCGAGTTCTTGTACTGATCACCCTTGGTCCACAACTCGATCTGGGCCAGCGTCTGGTTGGCAAATGAAGCAGACATGACGAAGCTCGGATGGCCTGTTGCATTGCCAAGGTTCACCAGGCGGCCTTCAGACAGCAGGATCATCCGGTTGCCGGCGGGAAACTCGATCATGTCCACCTGCGGCTTGATGTTGGTCCATTTGAAGTTCTTCAGACCGGCGACCTGGATTTCATTGTCGAAGTGGCCAATATTGCACACGATTGCCATGTCCTTGACACGGCGCATGTGTTCCACGGTCAAAATGTCCTTGTTGCCTGTTGCCGTAACAATGACATCGGCCCGTTCAATATCGTCATCCAGTGTCACTACTTCAAAACCGTCCATGGCGGCCTGGAGCGCACAGATCGGGTCAACTTCGGTCACCAGCACCCGCGCGCCTGCGCCGGCCAGAGATTGTGCCGAGCCTTTGCCGACATCTCCGTATCCGGCCACGATTGCCACTTTACCGGCAAGCATGACATCGGTTCCGCGGCGGATGGCGTCTACCAGCGATTCACGGCAACCGTATTTGTTGTCGAATTTCGATTTGGTCACACTGTCATTGACGTTGATCGCCGGGAACGGCAGGTCGCCCTTCTTTTCCAGTTCATACAGGCGGTGGACGCCGGTTGTGGTTTCTTCAGACACGCCTTTTATGGCGGCGCGCGCCCTGGTGAAGAAGCCCGGGTCACGCTCCATGCGTTTGCGGATGGTTGCGAAGAATATTTCTTCTTCTTCATTTCCGGGGTTATCCAGCTCGGAAATGTCGTTCTCAGCCTTGGCGCCGATCAGGATGTACATGGTGGCATCGCCGCCGTCGTCCAGAATCATGTTGGCTGTTTCGCCGTTCGGCCAATCGAAGATCTTGTCGGCAAAGTCCCAGTATTCCTGCAGCGTTTCACCCTTGTGGGCAAAAACCGGAATGCCGCGCTTTGCAATGGCTGCTGCGGCATGATCCTGGGTCGAGAAGATGTTGCACGATGCCCAGCGCACTTCAGCACCCAGTGCCACAAGTGTTTCAATCAAAACGGCTGTCTGGATGGTCATGTGCAATGAGCCGGCGATACGTGCTCCCTTGAGAGGTTGAGCAGGACCGTATTCTTCGCGCACCGACATCAGGCCCGGCATTTCAACTTCTGCAATGGTGATTTCCTTGCGGCCAAATTCCGCAAGAGAAATGTCGGCGACGGCGTAATCGTTTGAGCTGGTCATGGGCAGCATTTCCTGTGTGAATTTTGCAATAGGACGTTGATTTGGGCGGTCTATATCAGGCCGTGCGCAGGATCGCAATAAACATATAAATAAATCTTTATATATCGCCAGTGGCAGCGGTGTTATCAGCAGAGCTGTCTTCGCGGTCTTCGCCAAACCGGTCGGCCAGCAGGGCCGTGACTGCCTCAATGGCCGCCTTCGCATCTTTGCCGGTCGCGGCAACCTTGATAATAGTGCCGGTTGATGCAGCAAGCATCATAAGCCCTAAGATTGACGTTCCCGGCACGCTTTGCCCGTCATGGGAAACCGTCACTTCGACATCAAACTGTTCAACGCATTTGACAAACCTGGCTGAAGCACGCGCATGCAGACCACGGCGGTTGGTAATTTCAAGCTCGCGCACCATCGTCATCGATTCAGCAAGCTTCCTGCAAGATTTATGTATTTACGCCCGGCATTCTGGGCTTCTTCGGCGGCCTTTTGCAAAGGCAGCGATGCGCGCACGCTGGCAAGCTTGATCAGCATCGGCAGATTTGCACCGGCAAGCACTTCTATATCGTCGTCATCCATCGCCGAAATGGCAAGGTTGGACGGCGTGCCGCCGAACATGTCGGTTACAACGATAACACCTGCGCCGGAATTGACTTTCTTGATGGCGGACAGGATGTCGTCGCGACGCTGATCCCCGTCATCGTCAGGCCCGATCCCGATGACTTCAATATTCTCCTGAGGCCCCACCACATGAACCAGCGCATTGCACAGTTCCTGTGCCAGCCTGCCGTGTGAAACCAGTACGAGTCCGATCATGTGTGCAATGCCTGATTTGGCCCACCGAAGGGGTTAATGATTATTTCCTTTGGTACTGGTTCTGGAAAAATTGCCGGCAACGGTGCGGTACCTTCCTTTTAACGGATGGCTACATTAGCGTTTCGGTGACTGTCCGCAAGGCCCGATCAACGGATACTCACGAATTGCTCAGACCCGCCAATCCCCAGTGTATCAGCGCCAGTGTGCGGACCTGTGCTGCTGCTGACGGGGTTGAAAAGTCAATTTTGTGCAGGGGCAGGCTCTGGCCGGCCAATTCGATGACTTCAGAGTCAGGTATCCGTTCAATATCGGCCGCATCTGCGTGGGCAATGACCATATCAAGGTGCACCGGAAAACCGGCTTTTTTGATATTGATGATGCCTATGCCGCGCACTTCCAGCAATTCTTCAATGGCGGACGGCGCACTTGCTGTGAGGACACCGTTAACATCCTCAAGCAGAACCTGATCGTCACTTACAAGATGTCCGCGGATGGGATCGGTTGATCCGGCACCAAATCCTGTTTGGTCAATCAACTGCAATGCCAGGGACGATTTACCGGTACCTGGTGCGCCTTGCAGCAGCACACCGGCTGTGTGCCCGGCGCATGACAAGGCAATGCAGGTGCCGTGTGTGTTGACGGATCCTGATGCCGGATCGCCCATGGCGAGTGTCAGGACTTGCGGCGCGGCAGGTCGGATGCCGAGCGTTCAACCGGTAGCCGTACCGCAAAGCGGGCTCCCTTGATTTCGGCATCCTCACCTGTGCCGGACTTGCCGCCATAATGGTTTGACGCCCGGATTGTTCCGTTGTGTGCTTCCACGATCTGGCGTGAGATGGACAGGCCCAGGCCGGAGTTCTTGCCGAACGAGTTTTCCGGCCTGTCCGTGTAAAACCGCTCGAAAATCCGCTCCAGGTTGGCTGGCGGAATACCGGGCCCGGTATCCTCCACGACATACTCCACGATGTGCCCCTTTCGCCGTAGTGTCACGGCGACTTCCCCGTTTTCCGGCGAAAATGAAACCGCATTGGCAATCAGATTGCGCGTGACCTGGCCCAACCGGTTGTCATGTCCGGTGATTTTAAATCCGTCCTTGCCCGAAAATTCGCCCGGCAACGGCTCGATTTTCAAGGTTACTTGCGGCTGGTTTTCGCGACGGGTCTCATTGGCCAGTTCGACAAACGTCTCGAGCAACTGGCGCATGTCGACAGGCCCGGCTTCACTGCGGGCCAGTTCGGCGTCCAGGCGCGATGCATCGGAAATGTCGGAAATCAGCCGGTCCAGCCGCTTGACGTCATCCTTGACGATGGTAACCAGACGTTCGCGCTGTTCCGGCGTGCGGGCATACTCGAAGGTTTCAACCGCTGAGCGCAGCGATGTCAGAGGGTTTTTAAGCTCGTGTGCAACATCGGCTGCGAATGCCTCGATGGCCTCGATCCGGTTGTACAGCGAACTTGTCATCTCCCTTAAAGAGCCGGACAAATGCCCGATTTCGTCGCGCCGGGATGAAAAATCCGGAATTTCCACACGTTTGGCATGGCCGCGGCTCACCGCGGCAGCGGCACTGGACAGCCGTCTTATGGGTTCGGCAATATGGCCCGCCATCAGCAATGACAAGATGATTGTCACCAGCGATGTGAACATGAAAATAAACAGGATGATCCGCATGTCTTCGCGCAGGACCGCGTCAATCTCGCCGCCTGGGGTGGTCAGTACAAGTGCACCCTGAACCGCCCGGAACCGCTGCACCGGAACCGCAACGGCAACAATGATCTCTTTCTTCTTGTTGACACGCACCACGGAGACGGACGCGCCGTTGAGGGCAGCGCGAATTTCTTCAAACTCGCTACCATTGGTGGCCGTATATTCTTTTTGTTCCTTGTATCCGACAGCCAAAAACCATTCATTGAATTGGTCCCACAGTGCATCGTACAGGGAGTTTTCATCCTGCGTGTCGCGCGGCGGCAAATTGATCCGCAGGACTTCGCCCCGCCCGTAAAAATAGCGGCTGTCCACAATCATGGCGCCGTCCCGGTCAAACAGATGCGCCCGAATGTCGGTGTTTGATACCAGACGCCGCAACACAGGCCCGGCCCGGTCCGGGTTTACCAGGAAATCGGTCTGCCCGGAGGTTGCGGGCGCTGCTGCAGAGGGGTTGAGTTGCTGCTCGATCAGTTGCTCCGGATCGAGAATAAGCTGGTCGGTTTCCACCGAAACCGAAGACCCAACCGCTGCTGCCATTATTTGTGCCTGTGTCATCAGGCTTTGTACACGGCTGTCAATCAGGCTCTTGCGGCTCTGGTTGAAGAACAGGATACCAAGCACCAGTATGATCAGGCCACACAGGTTGATGATCAGAATGCGACTTGTCAGATGGGCCGGTGCAAACCGGTCCCACCATGCAGCGGGCCGGGTCAACTGCTCCTCGGGCGCGATGTTTTCAGAAACCGCATGTTCAGAAACCGAAGCCGCCCGGTCGTTATGTCCAAGATCCGATTGGATCGTCATAGGCCGTCCCTACTGAAACGCTGTCAGACCACCATGGGTTCACCGGAACCCATGGTGGTCTGACACTTTGGAAGCGATCAGGTTTATGAATTAGGTTGTCTCAACCAAAAATCATCCTGATCTAGCCACGTTCATTTTACATCTCGCGGAACCGGTATCCAACTCCATAGAGCGTTTCGATAGCGTCAAAATCGTCATCAACTACCTTGAATTTCTTGCGCAGTCGCTTGATGTGGCTGTCAATTGTGCGGTCATCAACATAGACCTGGTCGTCATAGGCTGCATCCATCAAAGAGTCGCGGCTCTTGACGATGCCCGGGCGCTGCGCCAGCGCCTGCAGGATCAAAAACTCGGTAACGGTGAGGGTGACCGATTTTCCGTCCCATGTGCTGGAATGGCGGTCCGGATCCATCATCAGGCGGCCACGCTCGATGATCTTGCTGGCTTCACCGGTAACCTCGATGCCTTCGCGGCTCTGTGCCCGGCGTAAGACAGCCTTGACACGCTCGACCAGGAGGCGCTGCGAGAACGGTTTGCGGATAAAGTCGTCGGCACCCATTTTCAGGCCGAACAGCTCGTCAATTTCCTCGTCCTTGGAGGTGAGGAAGATAACGGGGAGGTCTGATTTCTGGCGCAGGCGGCGCAATAGCTCCATGCCGTCCATGCGTGGCATCTTGATATCGAAGATTGCCATGTCCGGAGGTGTGTCTTCCAACCCTTGCAGCGCGGCAACGCCGTCCGTATAGGTGCTGGTGCTGTAGCCTTCTGCCTCCAGTGCCATGGACACCGATGTCAGAATATGCCGGTCGTCATCAACGAGCGCAATTGTTGGCATGCGTTTTCCCAATGCTTTGTCTCCGTCCTGATGGCGAGCCGTAAAGACTGATCTGGCACAAATTGTGGCAGGATGTTTTACGCTGTCGCAAAGTAAAACATGGACGGAATATGGTGGCACTGGCAAAAGATAACAAGTGCGAGTGCCAAAATGTGAAGGCCGCGACATTCCGTCAGCCCCGACACCTTTGCGTTTTTCGCCACAATTACGCTATCAACAGAAATCGCATTTCATTTTTTTGACGGCTTGAAGGCAATCAAAAGATTGCTTAGTTTAGTTTCCATACAGGGTTTTTGTTGAGGGCGATGCGCCGTGAAATCACAACCCGTTTCATCCACAGAAAAGAGATCACAGACGTAATGAACAAATTCATGGCTGTTAGGTGCCGTGTGTCTTTCATTACTGTTTCAGGAGCAGCGCGTTGCAACACACAGGCCATTTCAATCCAGCCTTTCCTATAGAGACAACCCAGATCAACGGGGCGCAGGAGGTTCACTACAACCTGAATGCCGCGCAGCTTTTCGAGATGTCGCTCAAGCTGAACGAAGGCATGGTGACCGATAGCGGTGCGCTGGCGGTTGTCACCGGAAAGCACACCGGCCGGTCTGCCCAGGACAAGTTCATCGTTCGTGACGCCGATACCGAAGACAATATCTGGTGGGACAATAACAAGGGCATGTCTTCCGACCATTTCGCCGCCCTGAAAGCCGATTTCCTGGATCATGCCAAAGGCAAGCGCCTGTTTGTCCAGGATTTGTATGGTGGTGCGGATGCTGATCACCGCATCAGGGTTCGCGTAGTGACACAGTTTGCCTGGCACGCATTGTTCATCCGGTATCTGCTGCGTCGCCCGTCTCGTGCCGAGGTCATGGATTTTACACCCGAGCTGACAATCATCAATCAACCCAGCTTCAAGGCTGATCCCGCAAAACACGGTTCACGCACTGAAACGGTCATTGCGATCAATCTGACTGAAAAACTGGTATTGATCGGTGACAGCGAATATGCCGGTGAAACCAAGAAATCGGTGTTCGGCACCCTCAATTATTTCCTGCCTGAAAAGGGCATCATGCCCATGCACTGTTCGGCCAATGCCGGTGACGATGGCACATCTGCACTGTTCTTCGGTCTGTCAGGTACCGGCAAGACCACATTGTCATCGGATGCGTCACGCACGCTTATTGGTGATGATGAGCACGGCTGGTCGCCAAACGGCATCTTCAACTTTGAAGGCGGATGCTATGCCAAGACGGTCAATCTGTCTGCGGAAGCCGAGCCGGAGATTTATGCGACCACACAGCGTTGGGGCTCTGTCCTGGAAAACGTCATGGTCGACGCAGACACAAGAACACCGGACTTTGACGATGTCTCGTTGACCGAAAATGGCCGGGTTGCTTATCCGATGCACTTCATTCCGAATGCATCGGAAGACGGTACCGCCCCGCATCCGAAGAATGTCATCATGCTGACCGCAGATGCATCCGGTGTCCTGCCGCCGATCGCGCGTCTGACACCGCACCAGGCAATGTATCACTTCCTGTCCGGTTACACGGCCAAGGTGGCCGGCACCGAAAAAGGTGTCAAAGGCACCGTGGCGACATTCTCGACCTGTTTTGGCGCACCCTTCATGCCGCGTCACCCAAGCGTTTACGGTAATCTGCTCAAAAAGCTGATTGCCGAGCATGGCGCCACCTGCTGGCTGGTCAATACCGGCTGGACCGGCGGGCCTTATGGTGAAGGTCATCGCATGCCGATCAAGGCAACCCGCGCATTATTGGCCGCCGCACTTGATGGCAGTCTCAACAATGTGCCGATGCGCACCGATGCGTCCTTCGGTTTTGAGGTGCCAATGTCTGTCCCGAATGTGGACAGTGCAGTGCTTGATCCGCGCAGCACCTGGGCTGATCCGGCAGCTTACGATGCCAAAGCCAGTGAACTGGTCGCCATGTTTGTGGACAATTTCGAGAAGTTTGCCGACCACGTCGACACCGAAGTGCTGGCGGCGGCACCGGCGGTGCGGGACGCTGCCGAGTAGGGCTCGGCGTGTCTTGCAAAAGTGTGTGCGGCCGCACCCCTGGACGGCTGCGCGCTCACGCCGTATCGTGACTGGCGCAAATTTTACCGGCTTCGGTTCTGGTGAACGGCTGTTCAAACAGCAGGCACCAGTGTTTGCCCTTGACGTCTTCGGGTGCACCGCCTTCACGGAAAAACCGGCACGTGTCGCATGCCCCGAAACTGGGCAGGCCGCGTGACTTGATGATCTGGTTGACCAGTTTTTGTGATCCTGCGGCAAGTTTTTTGCGGGTTTTTGGCCCACTTGCCTCGATCATGGTGGACACGTGCTGCCACGGATCGCCGTGCAGTTTCGCCTCGCCTTCCGCCGTGAGCGCCAATACCACCGAGCGTGCCTGGCCCGGCCTCGGCTTTTTTGTCACCAGGCCTTTGCGTTCCAGGGCAATCAGGGTTTGCGATATTGTGCCCTTGGTTGCCGACAGGTAGCGGGTCAGGGCGGCCGGCGAATTGGAGAAACGATTACATCGTGACAGATAGCGCAGCGCTTCCCACTGCGCCGGGTTTAGATCGGACGCATGCTCCTGCGCCCGCACCAGCCTGCTCAGGCGCTCCAGCAGGATAACCATGTCGTCGGTACTCAGATCTCTGGCCATCAAGTCCCCCCATCAATGCGCAATCACTTAGACGGTTTCGGTGCCGTCTCAGATCACTGAAAGACTATGCAATACTATTGTCACAATCAAACTGGTCGAATATAGGGTAGTATCAGGTCATCCAGCGGGCAGATTGGGCCATCCGGTCTCAAGCAAAAGCAGATACCCAACTATAAAAAATTCAGATTTAGTCTGACAGCAATACCAAACGCACGCGATATTGTCGTGCATTCTACTCCACCTTCAGTAACAGCAATTTATACGTCTGTCATACAGGCGCTGATTTTTTCGCCAAACATAGCCATTCGCTGGGTTTGTGGTGAACTGCCTTGTTGAATCCATCCAGGACCTTCGCCGCAGTGCACTCAATGGCGCCGAAGGGCGGGGAGCTGACCTTCGCTGCGACATGCATCAACGACAGCTGAGCGGACAAAGCTGCCGTTGCATTTTATTGCACAGATGTCTGCTAATGACCCAGGCTGTGTGAAAACGTCAATCTGACCGGTAATTCGTCTGGTTCTCCGAGTTTCTCTTTTTCTAAGCTCTTGATTTTATTGATGTCAGAATTCTGTCGAAGTTGCCAAAATCCAAACTTTAGTAATTTTCCGGCGTTTTCACACAGCCTGGACCCAAAGGGGAGGTTAGCGTCACTTGTTCACCAGAACCGTTACCGACGAGCGAAAATAGGTGTTAAATTGTGTATAGTGAAGAGTTCACGAAATTCGAACTGCAGACGATATGCTAGAACATGCCATGCCAATAAGGGGAGCGTCGCTTATTGTCACTCCGTATATTGGAACCTTTGCTACCCGACTAGACATCATTCCTTTGTCCGTAAATGTTTCACAAAAACTACGTGACGCTCCATGCCTGCTCCACTCCAAGGCAACACTACCAAATAAATAGACGCCGCCCCATGCCCCGTATGCCAACACGAGGTCGCCGCAAATTTCTGCGAGGTAGTGGGTGAATGCATCACAGGCCTTTGCTGAAGTAGGATCAGTTTCCCACTCGTTAAATATGGCCTGGGGCGAAATTATCTGATCCGACATTTGTCCAGAAAAATATGCATAGAGGGCTTGAATGCCACGTCCAGACAGAATGTCCTCCACACTTGTCAAGCTATGTGTATCTTGGAAACAGGGGGACGTTTTATCAATACCGCTTCTAATAGCGTTCATGTGGCCCGCCTCTCCTGCTAACGCATACCAGCCTGAATCAGTGCGGACAACCGGGGAGGCACCGAATCCTGTCCCCACATTGACAGCTAAACGTGATGCCCGTGGATTCGGTTCTTCGGAGGCTTCGATGACTGGGTTGAGCGCATAAGACGGTAGCACCGGTATTGATAGCGCGGCAGCCTGAAGGTCATTGTAAAGAGATACAGGAGCATCCCATAGAATTTCTGAGACCGCTTCTGCAGAAATTTTCCAATCATTGTTGGTGATCTCTATCTGATTTCGATCAACAGGGCCTGCTCCGGCAATTGCTGCAGAATGGCATGGGCCGGCACTTGCAACCTCATCAAGATAGGCCGATAGGGCGTCGTCAAAGCTAGCGTATGCAGTAACAGGAAACTGAATCTTGTCTTTGAGGTTAGTTCTATCAGTGGCCCGTGCAAATCGCACATTGGTGCCACCCACATCAGCCACTAACCGCCAGGCCGTCACTTGGCTCCTCCGCTGGGAATTGCCACCAAGGTATCGAGAAAACTCTGATGCCAGTACGTAATGTCGTACTTCTTGACGCGCTTGAATAGCGCGGTGTGACGTTGCACCCTTTCCTTTAGCGGCATTGTCAGGGCCAGTCTCAGAGTATGGGCCATCTCATCCACATCATACGGGTTGATAATCAAGGCCTCATTCAGCGTCTCGGCTGCACCTGCAAATTTTGACAGCACCAAGACGCCAGGATCAGCCAGATCCTGGGCGGCAACATACTCCTTGGCAACAAGATTCATCCCATCTCGAAGTGGACTGACAAAAGCAACTTCGCTGTGACGGAACAAGGCAGCCAGAATTTTACGCTCTATTGAGCGATGGATATACCGCAATGGCACCCAGTCAAAATCTGCATACTTGCCATTTATGGCTCCGGAGAGTTTCTCCAGCTCACCACGAATGTCCGCATATGCTTCGACATCTGAACGTGTCGGAGGAGCGATCTGCATGAAGGTGACTTTTTTCAGATGCTCGGGATAAAACTCCAGCAAACGCTCAAATGCTCGAAATTTGTCTGGTAAACCTTTTGAGTAATCAAGCCTGTCAACACCGATGATTGTTTTTCGCTTGAGTACCTGCTGCCGTATTGTCTGGAGTTTGATCTGGTTTTGGGCCTCCAGGTCGAGAGACAACCCCTGAAATCTGTCTGCATCAATGCCAATAGGAAAGTGACCTGCTCTGGTGGTTTGCCCAAAAGCCTCAAAAGTGCCGTTCTCGTGCTCACTTCCCCCCGCCTGCTCGATCACATAGTGGCGAAAGTTTACCAGGTCAGCTTCGGTTTGGAACCCTATCAAATCATATGAGAACATCGACCTGATCAGCCATTCATGCTGAGGGGCCGCTGTCAAGATATCAGGAGGCGGGAAAGGTATATGAAGAAAAAAACCTATCTTTTGGGAGCAACCCCGACCACGCAGTTCCGCACCAAGTGGAAACAAATGATAGTCGTGAACCCAGATGGTGTCCTGCGTCTTCAGCAGCGGTGCCAGAGCATTTGCAAATTTCCGGTTCACTCGCCGATATGCGTTTAGAAAAACGATCTTATATTCAACTAAGTCAAGTCGATAATGCAGCAATGGCCACAGGACACGGTTGGAGAAGCCAGAGTAATAATCACGATAATCGCGCTTCGTCATCGGCAACGTTATCAGTGAAATATCACCAACAGAGCTTCTTTTGGGTGGCACTTTTGTGCCAGATGCCACTGTATTGCCGTCCCAGCCAAACCAGATGCCACCGCCGCGTGACTTGAGTGCTTCATCCATCGCCACGGCGAGGCCCCCTGCCTGCGCTGTATTGCTAAGATCGGCCACGCGATTGGAAACAACAACGAGACGGCTCATACGACTGTTTCCCAGGGCTGTGAAAGACGCATTGCACCGTTGATTATACCTACCATTGAATAGGTTTGAGGGAAATTTCCCCAAAGCTCACCGGTGCTCGGATCGGTATCCTCTGACAGCAGACCAAGGTGATTGCGACAAGATAAAAGAGCCTCAAAGATCTCTCGTGCTTCGTCTTTACGGCCAACGCGTGCTAGCGCGTCAAGGCGCCAGAAGGCACAGATATTGAAACCAACTTCTGGTTGGCCGAAGTCATCAGCGGCCTCATAACGTTTCATATGTGGACCGGCCGAAAGTGACTTCTCCAAGGCTTCGAGTGTACTGACGAAGCGCGGATCACTTGCTGGAAGAAAGCCGATCTCTCCCATGAGCAATACGCTCGCATCCAGATACTCACCACCAACCTGATCAACAAAAGCTTTGCGCTTCTCGGACCATGTATTATCCAAGATAAATGTCTTGATCTCATTGGCCCGCCGCACCCAGAAATCTGATCTATGATGTTCGGATAGATGCGCAGCAATTTTGCCAAGTCGGTCACATGCTGCCCAGCACATCAAACTGGATGAAGTATGGACACCAGACCGAGATCTTAATTCCCACATCCCAGCGTCAGGCAAATTGTAGACTCGAAAAGCGTGCTCACCGACAGTTTCAAGCCGATGAAAGTCTTCAAGTTTCGCGGGACTACGCAATCTTGTATCAAAGAATGCTTGTACAGCTCCGAGGATGACGTTGCCGTATACGTCATGCTGGTAATGCTCGTAGGCCTGATTGCCTATGCGCACAGGCCCCATACCCCGATATCCTGACAGATTTGGTACAATAGTCTCAGTGAGCTCTTTCTGCATGTCTACGCCGAACACTGGCTGCAATCTGTCACCGTCACAATCGGCAACCACATTCATCAACCAACTGACATAATTTTCCATCGTCTGCACAGCACCAACGCTGTTAAGGGCACGAACTGTAAAAAAGGCATCCCGTAACCAACAATACCGATAATCCCAGTTTCGACCACTATGAGCAGCCTCCGGAATACTCGTGGTGACCGCTGCGACTATTGCACCAGTGGGTTCATAAGTGCACAATTTGAGTGTGATAGATGACCGGATTACAGCGTCTTGCCATTCCAGAGGCAGCGCCAGCCGTTGCGACCAACGCTGCCAGTACGCGATTGTCCGTTCGTGAAATGACCGGGCGGTCGAGCCTACCCCATCAGATAAAGTCTCATCCGGCCCAAGCAATAAATTAATTTCATCCCTGAGCATGAAGGCGGTTTCGCCGACGATGTAGTCGATGGGTGCGTCTGTTGTCATACGTACGGAAAAATTTGGACCTGTATAACGTATGTGGTTGGACCCACGTGTGATTGAGGGTTCAACAGCTCCATAATTAAAGGTCGGCTTCAACAAAATCCGAATGCGCGGTATACCTGAGATACGCCGAACACGTCGTACCAAGGTCTGCGGCCGAAATATTCGGTCACGCCAATAAAACCTTGGGGCAAAGTCAATGATTTCGATACTGCCTTGTTCGGAGTGCAGAACCGTGCGCAGCACAGCAGTATTTTGCACGTAGGCCTGCTCGGTTCCAGTGAGGCCAATTAGCTCAATCTGGAACAGACTGTCAGTCGGCTCATCACCTTTTAGAAGCGCTGCAAACACGGGATCACCGTCAAACTTCGGCAAGCAACTCCAAACTACGGTGCCCTTTTTGTCTATCAGTGCACCGAAAGTGCAGTTGCCTACAAAGCCTAGATCCAGCGTGCTCACGAACCGGTTATCTCCTCATTGGATACAACATTGCTGCCATAATTGATGTTCAACTGATGGAGCCAATCAGCAAGCTTGGAAGTGTCTTCAACTCTATATCTGGCTATGGTTGATCCCTCGCCAACCTTGATGGAAATACCACCCATGTCATTGACAACTTCGAAGGCAAATTCGTCTGTTACATCATCGCCAACATACAGTGGTGTACGTCCCGCAAAAGGATACTCTTCCATGAATGCAAGTACCGCATCGCCTTTGTGAGTTCCACTTAGCTTAATCTCTACAACCATTTTGCCATACAAGATTTCTGCGTCTTTCATTGATCGAGCAGCCTGCTCAGCCCATGAGTGACAAAGTTGTTTCAGCTCAGGCTGCTTTCGGTAGTGGAGGGCAACAGAAGCCGTTTTGACTTCCGGATGTAGCCCAGGATGCTTGGCCACAAAACTGTCCAGCCCTGCTGCCAATTCGTCAATATCACTATTATTGATTGAACTGTCATGTCGCGAGCCTTTCGCATCTCGTCGTTGCAATCCGTGAATGCCGGCGACGCATGCGAAAGCGTTTTGGGTATGACGATCAATCTCTTCTATGCTGCGTCCTGAGACAATTGCAATTGCCCCATCAAGGCGACGTAGCAAGTCTCTG
Organism: uncultured Alphaproteobacteria bacterium; assembly: GCA_963759095.1. GTDB lineage: Bacteria > Pseudomonadota > Alphaproteobacteria > Rhizobiales > Aestuariivirgaceae > Anderseniella. The sequence goes on from CAVWYF010000030.1 coordinate 76,512, forward strand.
AGAACATCGTGAGTTCTATCAGCAATAATAATTGCATCTGGATGATCAACGATTTCTGCCAGGGTTCCGTCAAGGTCTAAGAACAGCGCGAGGTTGCTCTTACTCAGAAGCCCTAGATCAACGTTGGCGATAGTCGGTTTGGTTATGTCAGTCGTGAACACGTTTTAGTTTAGTTTCATGTATAAGCATTAGTCCAGCCGCATATTTGAGCACTCAATAATTTTGAACTGAGTTTATTGCACTTCTGGTGTCTCTGTTGCCTAGCCTGGAACAGCATAGGAAGTTCATAATGAATATTTGACCGCTTTCAGAAAACCATCAATGCCGTTTTTGCGCTCGCAAACATCGCTTGTTGGCACAAAGCTGCCGTTGGGTACTGGGGATCGAATGTCTGCAAAGGGCTCGGAGTTGCCGTTCGCTGCGCGACAAACGAACGACCGCTAAGGGCCGCCTTCAAGCATCGAGGCTAAAGCGCTTTCCGAAATCCGTTTAACACTTTTCGGAAAGCACTTCAGTGTGCTTCATCCCAGTTATTCGCCGCACGCGCGTCCACCTGAATGGGCACAGAGAACGATACTGCAGGCAATGGTGCTGCGACCATCACATCACTTGCTACCTTGATGGTTGCATCGGCCTCCGCATCGGGTACTTCGAAGATCAGTTCATCATGCACCTGCAGCAACATGCGCGCGCTCAGGCCTGCATCTGCGAGCGCTTGTGGCATGCGGATCATGGCGCGCCGGATGATATCGGCGGCAGAGCCCTGGATGGGCGCATTGATGGACGCGCGTTCCTGGAAAGCCCGTTCCGATGCATTGGGTGACTTGATGCGCGGAAAATGCATCCGCCGGCCGAACACTGTCTCCACATAGCCATTGGCCCGGCAAAACGCCTTGGTGTGCTCCATATAGTCCTTGATGCCGGGGAAGCGTTCGAAATAGGTCTTGATATAGCGGCCTGCTTCCTCGCGCGGGATGGCAAGCTGGTTGGCCAGCCCGAACGCAGAAATACCGTAGATGATGCCGAAATTGATGGCCTTGGCCTTGCGCCGGATGCTCGGGTCCATGCCTTCAACCGGTGTGTCGAACATCTCCGATGCGGTCATGGCGTGAATATCCAGCCCGTCGGCAAATGCCTTCTTCAACTGGTCGATGCCGGCAATATGGGCCAGAACGCGCAGTTCGATCTGGCTGTAGTCGGCAGAGACCAGCTTGTGACCAGGGCTTGCCACAAAGGCGGTCCTGATCTGCCGGCCTTCTGCGGTGCGCACCGGAATGTTCTGCAGGTTCGGATCGGTTGAAGACAATCTGCCGGTGGATGTTGCGGCCAGCGAATAGGATGTGTGAACCCGCCCGGTCTCAGGATTGATATGGCCGGTCAGGGCGTCCGTATAGGTCGAACGCAGCTTGGTCAGTTGACGCCAGTCGAGCAGTTTACGGGCCAGTTCAACGCCGTCTGCCGCCAGGTCTTCCATCACCTGGCTGTCGGTACTCCAGGCACCCGTTGCGGTTTTCCTGCCGCCCTGAAGCCCCAGTTTTCCGAACAGGATTTCGCCGATCTGCTTCGGTGAGCCCAGGTTGAAGGTCTCGCCGGCGAGCTCATGCACCTGTTTTTCCAGCGCATCCGCACCCTTGGAAAATTCGCCCGACAACCGGGCCAGTACCGTCCTGTCCACCAGGATGCCCTCACGCTCCATGGCTGCCAGAACCGGCACCAGCGGACGCTCCAGTGTTTCATAGACGGTTGCGCGATGTTCCGATGCCAGCCGGGGTTTGAGCACATGCCACAGCCTTAACGTGATGTCTGCATCTTCGGCGGCATAGCTTGTCGCCTGGTCCAGCGGCACCAGGTCAAACGTCACCTGGGACTTTCCGGTGCCGGCAACCTCCTTGAACTTGATCGGCTTGAGGCCGAGGTGAACCTCGGCCAGTTCGTCCATTCCATGCCCGTTTACCCCTGAATCCAGCGCATAGGACAGCAACATCGTGTCATCGATCGGCGCGACATTGATGCCGAGGCGCTGAAATACGGTCAGGTCATATTTCAGGTTCTGGCCGATTTTCAGAATGCTCGCGTGCTCAAGCACGTCTTTAACCGCGCCGATAACCTCTGCTTCGGACAGTTGTTCCAGATCACCACCGCCAAAATCCAGGCCGTCCGACGCCCGGTGACCGGTCGGGATGTAGCAGGCCTTGCCCGGCAAAACGCTGAAAGAAATGCCGCACAAGCTTGCCTGCATGTTGTCGAGCGACGTGGTTTCGGTATCAACAGCCACCAGCCCGGCCTGCCGGATCATTGCTATCCAGGCGTCCAGACGGTCCCTGGTGGTGACGCGCTCATAGGTCGAATGATCAGGCGGCGGCAGGTTGCGCATCCTGTCTGCCATGACGCTGGCAGCAGTACCGCCGGTTGCGTCATCTGACGCTTCTGCAGGAGGTGTGTCGCTGCCACCAGTTGCTTACCGGTACACCCAGTTCATCCACATTGGCGCCCTCGGGCGGCCAGCCGTTGAAGGTCACTTCTATCGGGTCTATGTCGGCGGCATTGGCTTCGAAATCGCCTGATACCCGGCGGATCAGCGTATTGAAATCCAGCGCCTTCAGGAAACCGATCAGCGTCTTGGCTTCCGGTTCAATCACCCCGAAATCTTCAATAGGATGATCAACATCCACATCGGTTTTCAGGATGACCAGCTGTTTTGAAACACGTGCCTGGTCGGCAAATTCGATCAGCTTCTCGCGGCGCTTGGGCTGTTTGATTTCACCTGCCCGCGCCAGCAGGCTTTCAAGGTCACCATATTCCTCGATCAGCTGCGCACCGGTCTTGATGCCGATGCCGGGTACGCCGGGAATATTGTCCACGCTGTCACCGGCAAGTGCCTGTACTTCCACAACCTTTTCAGGCGGCACGCCGAACTTCTCGATAACCTCGGCACGCCCGATTGCCTTGTCTTTCATGGTATCCAGCAACATCACCTGATCGGTGACCAGTTGCATCAGGTCCTTGTCCGATGACACGATGCGCACCGTTGCTCCAACCGCAGCAGCCTGGGTAGCGTAGGTTGCGATCAGGTCGTCGGCTTCATAGTTTTCCTGCTCTATACACGCGACGTTGAAGGCTTCCGTTGCCTGCCGGATCAGGCCGAATTGCGGTATCAGGTCTTCCGGGGCCGGCGGGCGGTGGGCCTTGTACTCGGGATAGATTTCATTGCGGAACGATTTCGAGGATTTATCAAAGATAGCCGCAATGTGGGTCGGTTTGTCATCTGCCGACATCTGCTGGAGCAACTTGTACAACATGTTGCAAAAGCCTTGCACGGCGCCGACCGGCAACCCGTCAGACTTGCGGGTCAACGGCGGCAATGCGTGGTAAGCGCGGAAAATATAGCCGGAGGCATCTATCAGATAAAGATGGTCACCGGACTGGATCGGGCGGGATGCTGCTGTACTCATGGTGGGCGTACTATGCCACCTGTCCGGCCCCTTTGCCATAAGCTGAAACGCTTGTTTGCACAGGCAAACAGTCAATTGCTGACATTTCCTGACAGCCCTGCCCAACCGCAGATTATAGCGCCTGGCAGGGGTGGTTCCACATTATTTGCCGTTCTGGCTGGCTGAATCCCCTTGCCAAGTGCCCCCCGGATAGTTGGATAATGAGACTTCTTTATCTTGGGAGTAGTGCCATGAACCTTCAGGCGAATGAAAATGACTTCAGCGGGATCATCGAGGCCGACCGTGCACACGTCTGGCACCACCTGACCCAGCACAAGAAGTTTGAGACCGTCGATCCGCTTGTCATCATCGAAGGCAAGGGAATGCGCGTGTGGAACACCGCAGGCCGTGAGCATCTTGATGCGGTATCCGGCGGCGTGTGGACCGTGAATGTCGGTTATGGCCGTGAAAGCATCGCCGATGCAGTTCGCGACCAGCTGGTCCAGTTGAACTATTTTGCCAATTCGGCCGGTAGCATTCCAGGCGCCAAATTTGCTGAACGGCTGATCTCCAAAATGCCCGGCATGACCCGCGTCTACTATTCAAACTCGGGCTCGGAAGCCAATGAGAAGGCCTACAAGATTGTCCGCCAGATTTCGCACAACAAGCATGGCGGCAAGAAGCACAAGATCCTCTATCGCGACCGTGATTATCACGGCACGACAATTACCGCCCTGTCGTCATGTGGCCAGAACGAGCGCCGCGACCAGTATGGGCCGTTTACGCCCGGTTTCGTTGAGGTGCCGCATTGTCTCGAATATCGCTCGCAATGGGGCGAAGTGGACGACTATGGCGTCCGCGCCGCCAACGCCATTGAAGAGGTTATTCTGCGCGAAGGTGCTGACACGGTCGGCGGCCTGATACTTGAGCCGGTTACGGCCGGCGGCGGCGTCATTACCCCGCCACAGGGCTATTGGGACCGCGTCCAGGAAATCTGCAAGAAGTACGATGTTCTGCTGATTATCGATGAAGTCGTCTGCGGCATGGGCCGCACCGGCGAGTGGTTCGGCTATCAGCATTACGGCATTGAACCGGACATGGTGACCATGGCCAAGGGTGTGGCGTCGGGCTATGCCGCCATTTCGTGCACGGTGACAACAGAAGCCGTCTTCAACGAGTTCAAGGCGGACCCGTCTGACCCGATGAGCTATTTCCGCGATATTTCCACATTTGGCGGTTGTGCGGCCGGCCCGGCTGCGGCCCTGGAAAACATGCGCATTCTCGAAGACGAGAAGCTGCTGGAAAACACCACTGCCATGGGTGAATACCTGCTGGAACAGTTCGAGGGCCTGAAGGCCAAACACGCCATGATTGGCGATGTACGCGGCAAGGGCCTGTTCTGCGGCATGGAACTGGTGCTTGATCGCGAGACGCGTGAACCGGTTCCGGAAAGCACCACACAGGCCATCGTGGCTGATTGTTTCGCAACCGATGCGGTCATCATCGGTGCCACCAACCGCTCGCTCAGCGGCCTCAACAACACGCTGTGCTTCTCTCCGGCGCTGATCTGCACCAAATCCGACCTGGATGAGGTCGTGGCGTCAGTGGACCGCGCCTTGACCAAGGTTGCCGCTGCTTAAAGCTGGGGACTGCAAGACACCGGTGCGGCCGCCTGTATTGTGCAGGCGGCCGTTTTTATTGGGGCGAACCGGTTTCAAACGGTGTTGGTTTTTATCAGTTCCAGTACTGCATTGATGACGTTGTCGACGGCGACCGAGGCCAATATCATCCCCATCACCCGGCTGACGATGGCGGCTCCGCTTGTGCCGATAAGTTTCAGGATTGGCGTTGCCAGCAGCATCAGAACAAGCGCTGCGCCTACCACCATAACCAGTATGCCTGCTGTTACTGCCTGTTCGACGAAACTGAAGCGGTTGTTGTCGGTGAGCAGGACTACCGCCAGCATCGCACCGGGCGACGCCAGTGACGGAACCGCCAATGGAAACACTGCCGGGCTTTCCGGTTCCTCTTCAGTCTCCAGCTTGCTGATTTCCTGTTTGGGTTTTGAATCGCCGAAAATCATCGTCAGCGCAAACAGGAACAGGATCAGGCCGCCGGCGATCTGGAAGGCGGGCAGGCCGATGCCCAGTGCGTCAATCAGGAATTGACCGGCCACCAGGAAGAACAGCAACACACAGATCGCAAGCACGGCCGCATGAATGGCAACACGGTTGCGTTTTTTCGCTTCAATGCCGGCTGTCACTGCCACGAAAACCGGAATTGTGCCGATCGGGTCAATAACCACCCACAGCGTTACAAATTGCTCGAAAATCTCTTGCATCAGCTTGTGTGCTCTACCTGATCGCCATCGTTAGATTATTGCCCATAGACCATGTTCGCAGAACAACCGCCAGAACCTGAGGGGATTTATTCATCATAAAGAGTAAATCCCGTATTGCTCCAATGTCGGAAAAGTGAGGCGCTGGCTCGCTCCCTGAGGCTTGACGTTGGGTGTCTGCAGCACAATATCTCGTAAAAGAAGTTGATTGCCGGATCGGTGATGTGCGGGGCTGGATGGTCAGACCGCACCAAACGGCCCGGTTAAACATTGAGCTGCTTATCAAAGGGCTTTTGAAAAATGACGCGCAATACGGCCTTTCCGTCGCCTTTCTTCGTCGGATTTGACGAAATCGAGCGATTGCTTGAGCGAACCGCAAAAACCGCTCCCGACGGCTATCCGCCTTACAATGTCGAAAAACAGCCGCCGAGCGGTGAAGAGACTGCTGAAAAACTGCGCATTACGCTGGCTGTGGCGGGTTTTTCTGCACAGGAGCTTGAACTGACGCTCGAAGACAACGAACTGGTGATCGAAGGCCGTCAGACAGATGATGCGGAGCGCGAGTTCCTGCATCGCGGTATTGCCGCGCGCCAGTTCCGGCGCATCTTCGTGCTGGCCGATGGAATGAATGTGGTGTCTGCCAGTCTCGACAATGGCTTGCTTGCCATAGACCTGGAGCGGCCGGAACCGCAGCGCGTGGTGCGCAAGATTGAAATACTGCAATCCGCCTGATGACGCAATTATTGAAGGAAACCAGACCATGACCGATCACAAGACAAACCGGTTACCGCAAATACCTGAAAGTGAAATTGCGCTCGCAAATATGGGATTGGGTGAGGTGGCTTATGTACGTGAATTGCCGGCACACGATGTTGAGCGCCTGATCGGCCAGAAAATCGCCGCTGATCCGGCTATGCCTCTGTATTGTCTGTATCTTGCCGACGGCACACCGGTTTCGGTGTCCGACAGCCGCGAAGCTGCCATAGCAAATGCCGTCGAGCATGACCTCGCCCCAATCAACCCCAACTAGAGCGAGATGAGGTTAAATTGAATCTTTGATGGCGGAAAATCGGTTCACTCGGCTAGGCGCGTCGCGCAGCGCGATGTGGTGCATCGGGCAAGCGGCGCAACGACGCCGATGGACCGATTTTCCCCCCCCGACAGGAGCCATCATGTTGATACCGTTGATGAAAGGGCCGGGCGATTTTGCCCTCTGGCGTCGTTGGCTTGCGCTTGTGGTGAATAACACCACCGCGCGCAATCCGCCTAACCATCGACCAAAATCGCCGCGGTCAAATGATCCAATTTAACCTCATCTCGCTCTAAAGCGCTTGCCGAAAAGTGTGAAACGGTTTTCGGGACAAAAAGAGCAAAAAAACAAGAACTTAAGCAGCGTGCGGTGCTGAAGCGGCAGGTTCGGTCAAAATGGCATAGAGCCCTTCTGCCTTGTCCGTGCCGCGCAGTTTTTCGACAACGGCAGAATCGCGCAACAGGCGTGAAATACGCGCCAGCGCCTTCAGATGGTCTGCGCCGGCACTTTCCGGAGCCAGCAGCAGGAACACCAGATCAACAGGATTATCGTCGACAGAATCAAATTTGACCGGTGAAGCCAGCCGGGCAAACAGGCCATGTACTTTATCCAGTGCCTGGAATTTTCCGTGCGGGATGGCGATGCCCTGTCCAAGGCCGGTAGAGCCCAGTTTTTCGCGCCTCAACAGGGTTTCAAAGATGACTTGTGTATCGAGGCCGGAAAGCCGTGAGCCTTCCTGTGCCAGTTCCTGAAGCAACTGGCGTTTGCTGGACGCCTTCAGGTTGGGCATTACGGCATTACTGGAAATTATGTTCGACAATTGCATGATTGACTGATTCTCCATGCACTTTGTGTATCAGAATCCGGTCCGGCGAAGGTCCGGAAGGCTAAAGGCGTTCAGCAGGTCGGCTTGTCAGTTCCCGCCAGGGTCCAACCATCCGACATTTCCGTCTTTGCGCTTGTAGACTACATTTAAGCTGCCATTGCGGCCATTGCGGAAAAGCACAAATTGTTCATTCGTGAAATCAAGCTTCATGACGGCCTCCCCTACTGACAGCTCATCAATGCTGGCAGTTGATTCGGCGATAATCACCGGGTTCAGATCAACCGGTTCTTCTGTTGCGCCCTCAACATCTGACTGCAGGATGTAAGCGGCCGCGGGGACCGCGTTCACAGGTTCCTTGCGTGCAAGGTGATGATCCTTCAGGCGTCTTTTATAGCGGCGCAACCGTTTTTCCAGATGCCCGACAGCGGTGTCTGCCGCGCTGTGAGCATCGCCGCCACTGCCGTTCGCATTGAGCGAAAGGCCGGTCGTGAGATGCAGGGTAATCTCGCAGTCGAAGCCGGAGCGCTGTTTTTCCACCACCACCAGGCAGCGAACGATACCGTCAAAATATTTTGCAACATCATTGTGAATGCGTCCTTCGACATGCTCACGCAAAGCGTCGCCAATGTCGAGGTTTTTGCCGGTTATCTGAATCTGCATGATTTAGGATTACCCCTTCTTCGCAGACCAAGTCTGTCGAAAGACGATTACATTTTCAATATTGACTGTTTCGATCGGACCTGCTTAAGCGCATTTTAGAACCACTGTTCGTTTTGCTGCTTTGAAACTGTTTTTCCCGATCAAGGCGCGCGGAACCTATTGCCACCCGACCGGCTTGTCAATCAACCTATGAAAAGAATGTGGGAAAGTTTTGCCGCTTGTTTTTTGACGGGAAGGTTCCTGGTTGTCCGGCTTGGTCAACCGAACCGATAAAGTTGCTCTGTCCCCTGGAAAGCGATCAGGTTTATGATTTTTGGCTGATTCAACCAAAAAATCATCCTGATCTAGCCGGCTTCGAGCATGCGTTTCTGCCGCCGCCGCATGATCGAGGACGGAATATGCATGGCTTCGCGGTATTTCGCCACCGTGCGCCGGGCAATCTCGATACCTTCAGCGCACAGCATATCGACGATCTGATCGTCCGACAGGATTTTTGCTGCAGTTTCCTCGTCGATCATTGCCCGGATTCTATGCCGTACCGATTCGGCAGAATGATCATCGCCGCCGGCTGAAGAAGAAATCGCGGTCGTGAAAAAATACTTCAGTTCAAACACGCCACGCGGGGTTTCGAAATATTTGTTCGACGTCACCCGGCTGATCGTGGATTCGTGCATGGAAATCGCATCGGCAACTGTTTTCAGATTGAGCGGCCGCAAATGCTCCACGCCGTACATCAAGAAAGCATCCTGCTGGCGCACGATCTCGCGTGCAACTGCCAGAATTGTGCGCGCACGCTGGTCCAGGCTCTTGACCAGCCAGGTTGCATTGGACATGCAGTCCGACAGGTACAGCTTGTCCGTGTCACGCGTCGTACCCCGGCTCACCTGTGCGAAATACCGGTTGTTGACCAGCACCCGCGGCAGCGTTTCGGTGTTCAGTTCAACAGCCCAGCTGCCATCAGGCGCCGGGCGCACAATGACATCCGGGACAACCGCTTGCACGATGACTGACCCAAAAACATTGCCGGGTTTCGGGTTCAGCGACCGGACCTCGTCGGCCATGTCCCGCAAGTCATCCATGTCTACCTTGCACATGGACTTGAGCCGGGCGAAGTCATGCTTGGCCAGCAGGTCGAGGTTTTCGATGAAAACCTGCATGACCGGATCAAACCGGTCGCGTTCCTTGAGCTGAATGGACAGGCATTCCTTGAGATCGCGGGCCAGAATTCCGGGCGGGTCAAACGTCTGCACGATAGCCAGGGTTTTCTCGACGAGATCAGCTTTTGCACCCAGCGTCTCGGCGACTGAGCAGACATCGCCGGTCAGGTAGCCTGCTTCATTCACCAGACCGATCAGGTGTGCTCCGATCATGCGCATGGCCGGATCAGACACTGTCAGATGCAATTGTTCGGTTAAATGGTCGGCTAGTGTGCTTTCGCTGGCCAGCGTCGCGTCGAACGCCATTTCGCCATCATAGCCGCCGCCACTGCCGCTGCCGCCCGCCGTGTTGCCCGTGCTGGACAACTGCCAGCCTGAATCCTGCATCCCCATAGGGTCTGCGGCTTCACGGTTGATCTTATCGGCGGTGGCTTCATCGGCATAGACATTTTCAAGACCTGTATCGAACTGGTCAAGGTTTTCCGGCGTGTTTTCGCCCGATGCAATCTGTTCCGCGGTATCCTTGAGTTCCGTGCTGGCGACGGCTTCGTCGCGGCCGGTCTCGCCATCGCTGTCAGACACAATGTCCCGGCCTGCTTCGTCGCTCTCGTCGCGCTCCAGCAACGGGTTCGATTCCAGTTCGCTTTCCACATATGCCTGCAGCTCAAAATTCGACATCTGCAGCAGTTTGATGGCTTGCTGCAGTTGCGGCGTCATGACCAGGGATTGCCCCTGGCGCATTTGCAATTTTTGACTCAACGCCATCGCTGGCATACTCCCGCACAACAAACCAGAGCAATACCAGGATCCATCAGGACCCGTAAAACTGCTCCAACACTACAAAAACGATCAGGTATACGATTTTTGGCTTTAACACCAAAATCGTGCTGATCTCGCGCCTGAACGAAAGTTCCCCCATTCAGTCGTTCACGGCACCTGTTCGCGGGATATTAAAGGCTGAAACCTTCACCAAGGTAAAGACGCCGCACATCGGGATGCGCAACGATCTGTTGTGGTGTACCTTCCATTAATACGTGGCCTTCATGGATGATAAGGGCCCGGTCAATGATCTCGAGGGTTTCTCGGACGTTGTGATCCGTAATAAGCACCCCGAGGCCCCTAGAGGTGAGCTGTCGCACCAGTTGGCGAATATCATTGATCGCAATTGGATCAATCCCTGCGAAGGGCTCGTCGAGCAGGATGAATCGAGGATTTGCGGCAAGGGCTCTGGCAATTTCAACCCGGCGTCGCTCTCCCCCAGACAATGCCATAGCTGGCGAATTCGTGATATGTGTAATCTGAAACTCATTTAGCAACCCACGCAACTTACGTTCGCGCTCAGTGCGGTCGGGAACGTGTAATTCCAGCACCGCGCGAATATTGTCCTCAACCGTAAGTGCCCGGAAAACGGACGCTTCCTGGGGCAGATATCCAATTCCCAACCTGGCTCGCTGATACATCGGCAAGTCAGTGATATCTTCCCCATCGAGCGATATGGTCCCTGAATCAGCAGCGATCAGACCGGTGATCATGTAAAACACCGTCGTTTTCCCTGCGCCATTGGGACCAAGCAACCCTACAGCTTCTCCACGGCGGACCGACACACTGACATCCTGGACTACTGGCCGTCGTTTGAAGGACTTGCGCAAATTACGCGCCACAAGGCCCTCTGTCGGCGCAGAACCCGGTCTTGCAAATGTCTGGCTGGAAGGCTCTTCTGCCCGTCTGCCAAACAACGAAGACCAAAACGATGACTTGCCGGTTCGCTTCACGTGATTACCGCTCAACAGGATTAAGGTTTGCTGAAGCCCTATGGTTAATGTTTGCTTAATTTGCAATCAGCAACCTTGCCTGAGCCTCTTGGGGTGGGAATGGCAGGGGTTAGTCAGGGTCGAAACTGAACTGGACACGGGTTCCTGGGATTCCGAAAAATTTCGACTCATTGGTATTCAGGTTCACATTCAGTTTTTCACCTTTCACAACGCTGGTGCCCTGGATGACGGTGACCTTGCCGGTGACAACGGCGGTATTGGCTTTGACATCCATCGTCATGCGGTCGCCGGTAATGGTTTGTGACGATGTTATGATTTTTACCCCGCCGCCTTTTGTCTCCAGCAAGGTAACGTCGGTTCCGCCCCCCTTGGTTTTGACAAAAGTAGCGGTCAGGTTGGTTGAGTTCAATCTGACATCGTTTTGTCGGGCCCGGACATTACCGCGAAAGATAGCCAGGTTCTTGCTCTCGAAAAGCTCCATCTGATCGGATTCGATGTTGACCTTGCTTTTCTTTTTCTGGGCATGGGCAGGCATTGCGGCAACGCCTGCAGCCATCACGATCAGCGCAACAGCAATACCGGTCTTGTTCAGTTTTCCGGTCCTGTTCAGTTTCATTGTTGCAGATTTCCTTTTGAACTGGATGTCTCTACCTGCGTGGCAGGCGGGCTGTCTTGCGTCGCTGCAGAATTGAATATCGCACGAACCCGCGCTTTGAAAGTCACATGTTCGCCGTTGTTGGTAACATCGACACCGGTGGACCTGATCTCTCCGCCATCCATTATCACGACTATCTCGGCTTGTGAGGTCAACGCCTTCTGCTTCACGTCAATGTCTGCGGTGTCCATATTGGCAGTAAACGTGTCCGCCAGCTTGATGGATACATCACCCGACAGGCGCAAGGACTTGTCCTTGGAGTTGAACAGACCGGTATTGGCGGTCACGTCCATGGCGCGCCCGTCAGTGCGCCTGAGCAGGCCGGTGACCTGCCGCATGTGGACAAGGTTCGGCTGCTCCTTGTCCTGGCTGGCTTCCACGGCAGCGATTTTGTAGGGCTGCTGATCATTGTCGAAGCCGGCAACCTCTGAGCCCTGCACGGCAAACCGTTCCTGCTCCGATGCCTGTTTTGGCGTGGCTACCGGCGCGGCTGGTTGCGGGCTGGTCACTGTTTCGATGTCGAAACCCGATGCCTGCATCAGAAAAACCCCGAACACGCCGGCAGCAGCAAGCACGAACAACCACACCATGATGGCAGGCCCGCGCCGCCTGCGTCTGATGGTTGGTCGTGCCCGTCTGCTAGGTATCATTGCCGTTTTCTCCCCCTTTCATCCGGAACATACCGGACAGAACTAGGGACTGTCATGCCTTTTGCCCGGAAAATCTTGCCGAATAAAGGCGGACGCAACCGGCCTTGCCTCACGAATGGGCAAAAATGTCCTCGTTTGGCCAGCCGGCAAGGTCGAGGCCGGCACGGGTCGGCAGGAAGTCAAAACACGCCTGGGCAAGCTCTGCACGGTCTTCACGGCGCAGCATCTGGTCCAGCCTGACCTTGAGTTCGTGCAGGTAAATCACGTCAAGTGCTGCATACTGCTTCTGGGCATCCGACAAAACCGGCGTGCCCCAGTCGGAGCTTTGTTGCTGTTTCGACATTTCAATGCCCAACATCTCGCGCACCAGGTCTTTCAGACCATGCCTGTCGGTATAGGTGCGGGCCAGCCGCGAGGCGATCTTGGTGCAGTAGACAGGTGACGTATCCACGTCAAGATAGGCTTTCAGCATGCCGACATCAAAGCGCGCATAGTGGAAGATCTTGGTGACGTTGGCATCTTCCATCAGCGCTTTCAGGCGAGGCGCATGATAGGTTTTGCGATCAAGTTGCACCAGATGCGCATCATCATCTCCGGCGGAAAGCTGCACCACGCACAGCTTGTCACGGTTGGCGTGCAATCCCATGGTTTCGGTATCAACGGCCACGCTTGATCCGAAATCCAGTCCGTCGGGCAGATCGCCCTGATGAATTCTCACTGCCATTTTTGCTCTGTGCCTTGCTTGTCTGAACGCGATTTATCCATGGGCTATAACACAAGCCGCCTCATTGGCAACACTTCGCTGACGGCGCCACGCTGCGTCAGCTGGCGGGCAGGCCAACCCTGGCGCGGCCCTCATCGCTTTTCAGGGAAAAGTCCTGTCCGGCAAATTCGTCAGCGCCCTCCTTGCACAGCCACACGATCGCCTTGCCGACCCAGTCGGCGGGAATGTGGACCGACGGATCCAGCTGGCTCACCGGATTGATGCCCGATGCCTTGATGGATACTTGCATATCGGTTGCCACCGTGCCGGGGCTGAGGCCTACAACACGAATACCCTTGCCGGCATATTCCTTGTCTGCACACCGCGTCAGCATCAGTGCCGCTGCCTTGGACGAACAATAGTGACTCCAGCCCTCCATGGGCCCGTAAGCCGCACCTGAGGAAATATTGATGATGGTGCCGCCGCCTTGTGCCTCCATCTCCGGGATGGTCGCCCTGAGACCGAAAAACACCCCCTTGTAATTCACATCGGCCACTTTTGCCCATGCATCGGGATCCGCATCGGCCAGCCGTGAAATCGGATCGATCAGCCCGGCATTGTTGACCAGAATGTCCACCCGGCCGAAGTCCTGTTTGCATTTGGCCACCATGGCGGCCACTTGCGGGTAATCGCTGACGTCGCAAGTGATGGTTTCTGACGTGCCGCCGCGGCTGCGAATGTCTTGTGCAACCTCCTCGATTTCTGATGATGTTCGTGCCGCCAGCAGAACCGAGACACCCTCTGCGGCAAGCTGTCTGGCTGCTGCTGCACCGATACCACGGCCGGCGCCGGTTACGATGGCGGCTTTTCCACTGAGTGTGCTGGTCATGAAAATGGCTCTCTTGTGCAGGTCTGGTTGGGATTATCGGTATCAGATACGAATGTCACAATTGCCAACGCTGTCAGCGGGAGCAATGCGATCGAATCGGAAACGTAGTTTGAAACATCAAAAAAGCATGGGTTCACGTGAATCCATAAAGTCATTCCGGCAATTTGGAAACGGTCAGGTTTATGGTTTCTGACGGTAACAACCAAAAATTTTCCTGATCCATATGAACAAAACCATGTGTCGGCATAACCAGGCAAACTGGATCGTCAAGGCGCTTTCGCTTTTACCTTGGCATCGGTTTCCGCTACAGAATCCTGCCAGTTCTTGATGCTTGGAATCAGTCCGTCAATGGCTTTTTGGGCCTTGTTTGCATCATCCTGGTTACCTGCCGCCAAGGCCTCTGCCTTCAGCTTTTTTTGCACATCTAGGTCCATTTTCAGGTGTTTGATGAAGTCCAGAACATTGCTCCGGATAATCCACCAGGCGTGTTCCTTGTCTCCTGCGTCAGCGTAATCCTTTAGTTTCTGAAGCGGCTTCGAAGCTTCTGCCAGCTCGTTGTCGGCCTTCGCCAGTTGTTTTTCCACAGCATCAATACGCTTGTCGTTTTCCGGCGATTGCTGTTTTTTTTCCAGCTTTTCCAGCTTTGCCTCCAGGCCTTTCACCTCGTTTTCCGCAGGCTTGATGCGCTTGTCATAAATGGATTGTTTCAAATCATAGCAGGTGCCCAGATCGCCCACAGAAGCACCCCCCAGCCATGGGTTTTTGCCCCATTTGAATGACGGCAACAAAGGCCCCCACCATAACGCTCCGGCATACAGGGTGGACAGGAAGGCCAGCGAAACCTTAACTGAGGTTGAGGGCGCGGATTTTTCCAACCATTCAGGCTGCAGTCCGGACTGCATCAGGGCGTTCAGCGCCTTTGGGTCAAGGCCAGCTATATCGTTGAGGTCAGAGTATTGCGTGAATGCGCCAAGCTTGCCGCGCCTTTCCAGAATGGCGCCAGCGGCTTCCTCGGCATTCGGTACCAAATCGGCAAGCGCACTGGACAAGGATGGTGCACTGTGACGAGGGTCGTTGAGGAACATGATAACGTCATGATCAGCTTTCAGTTCTGCTGACAATGCAAGATTCGCCGTTGATTCCAATTGCTCTTTGAAGTCCGGTTCTGGCATGGGAGTTCCTTTCGCACTGGTTGCAAAACACCCCCTATGCCGGGCAGTACGGAAAGTACCCCAAGCATCTGTTTTGGTCCCTATATCATTTTCTTGACGTCAGGACCAGTAATGGCCGGATGCGGTCACTGGCAGTTGCAGCCAATAGGTTGCAGCCTTTAGAATGGAAGGTATTTGGGAATTTTGCAGGCAGGGAGAATGAACAGAACGACAGCCGTTCAGTCATGTCCGGCAATTCAATCTGGATTTTTTGGTGCCCAGGAGAAGACTCGAACTTCCACTTCCTTTCGGAAACTAGCACCTGAAGCTAGCGCGTCTACCAATTCCGCCACCTGGGCCCAAATGCAGCTTTTCTGGACAGAAAAGCCAGCAGGCAGGCGCACTCATAGTTGGACCCAAGGCAGCTTGTCAACCGGCGTTTGATGCAATTCCTGGCCGCCGGCGGAATAAGTGTGGCATGATGAATTTCGGGTTGTGGCATCAAGGGTCTTTAAAAGCCCGCAGCTGATCGCTAAAACCCTCACAATCAAGCAAAGGCGCACAGCTTGTTTTGTAGCTGTTTCAAAGGCGAATTGAACCGACATGACCGCATCTTCAAAGCTCGTAACAATCATTGGCGGATCAGGTTTTCTTGGCCGCCATATCACCCGTGCCCTGGCGCGACAAGGGCACCGCATTCGGGTCGCGGTCAGGCGTCCTGACCTCGCCGGGCATGTGCAACCGCTGGGGACACCGGGCCAGATCATGCCGGTGCAGGCCAATCTGCGCTATCCTGAATCGGTTGAGGCAGCTTGCGCCGGGTCTGATGTGGTGATCAATCTGGTCGGCGTGTTGTTTTCGTCAGGCGGTCAGACATTTTCAGCGCTGCATGCTCATGGAGCCCGGGTCGCAGCGCGCGCGGCTAAGAATGCCGGTGCTGCGCAGTTCATACAAATGTCGGCAATCGGTGCTGACGAAAGCTCGGCATCCGAATATGCCCGCACCAAGGCTGAAGGCGAAGCAGCAGCGCGCGAGGAATTTCCCGGTGCGACCATTATCAGGCCGTCAATCGTGTTTGGCCCGGAGGATAATTTCTTCAACCAGTTTGCCGCCATGGCGCGGTTTTCTCCGGTCCTGCCGCTGATCGGCGGCGGTGAAACCAAATTCCAGCCGGTGTTTGTCGGCGATGTTGCCGAGGCCATCGCGAAGCTGGTTGCAACCGGCAATGGTAATGGAAAAACCTGGGAATTCGGCGGGCCTGCGCAACGCAGCTTCAGGGAACTGCTGGAATATGTGGTTGAAGTGACCGGCCGCAAGCGCCTTCTGGTACCGGTTCCGTTTGCCGCTG
This sequence comes from uncultured Alphaproteobacteria bacterium, assembly GCA_963759095.1. Taxonomy (GTDB): domain Bacteria; phylum Pseudomonadota; class Alphaproteobacteria; order Rhizobiales; family Aestuariivirgaceae; genus Anderseniella. The sequence goes on from CAVWYF010000030.1 coordinate 93,122, forward strand.
CCCGCATCATGGGAACCGTTTTGGGCTTGCTGCCCAGTCCGGTGCTGACGTCGGATCAGGTCAATCTGTTGAAATCGGACAATGTCGTTTCAGATGCCGCTGTTGCTGAAGGCCGCACGCTGGAAGGTCTCGGTATCAAGCCGGAACCGATTGAAGCCATTGTGCCGGGTTATCTGTATCGCTACCGCAAGGCCGGCCAGTTCTCCGCCCCGGTTATCTGATGCCGGCCAGGCGCCTTGCAAGTTTCCTGCTGGCGTCGGTATTGCTGTCATCTGGTGCGGGCGGGCAAAGCTTGCAGCCGGTTGACCTTGAACTGGTTCTCGCAGTCGACACGTCCACCAGTGTGGATCCGCAGGAATTTGCCTTGCAGTCGCAAGGTCTGGCCGAAGCCTTCCTGCATCCCGATGTGGTTGCCGCCATTCGCTTTGCCGGCAATCAGGGCGTTGCCGTCACCCTTGTCCAGTGGGCGGGTGAAGCCCGCCAGGCCACGGCGGTTCACTGGCATGTGGTGCGCGATGGCCGCACCGCAGCGGAATTGTCGGCGAAAATTTCTGCCTCGCCACGAGCCATCAGAGGTCTGACCGATATTGCCGGTGCCATCGGGTTTTCAGTCAATTCCATAGAGGCGAACAAGTATCTCGGTGCGCGCCGGGTTATTGATATTTCAGGTGACGGATCCAGCGATGCGCGCCGGTCCGAAGCAGCGCGTGATTCCGCCAATGCACGCGGCATCACCATCAATGGTCTGGTGATCCATAATAAGGACATTGATCTTGGCGAGCTGGCCAACATTGATCTTCGCGAGCACTACGCTAATCATGTCATTGGCGGGCCTGGTTCGTTCATGATGACGGCGAAAAACTTTGACGATTTTCGCAGTGCCATCCGCGCCAAACTGGTGCGGGAAATAACCGGACCGGTGTCAGCGGCAGTTGATTGAGCTTGCAGGTTTTAGCCGGCTGCTGCGAAGAACCCGGTATGAACCAGGTACAGGAGTCCGGCGCCCAGCAACAGCCGGTAGATCACGAAGCTGGTCAGGGAATACCGCTTGACGATTGCCATCAGGAACCAGATGGCAGCAAGCGCGGTAAAGAATGTCAGGATACCGGTCATTATGGCATCGCCGGAAATGGTGGCGCCATCCGATATCGCTTCGCCCAACACCAGCACGCCGGCACCGGCAATGGCCGGAATGCCGACCAGGAAAGAAAACCGGGCTGCTTCAGAGCGCTGGAAACCCATAAAGCGCGCTGCAGTCATGGTGATGCCGGAGCGGCTGGTGCCGGGAATGATGGCAACGGCCTGCGCCAGTCCGATGATCAGGGCCGGCATGAAGGTCATGTTCTCCATGGCCTTGATGTGTTTGCCGAACCGGTCCGCAATATACATCAAAATGCCAAAGATAATGGCGTTCCAGGCAACGATTTCCGGGCCGCGCACCGCATCAATCACGCCTGTCTTCTTGACGAACAGGCCAAATGCAACTGCCGGAACGGTTGCAACGACAATCAGCAGACCGAGACGGCCATGGTTGGTCATGCGGCCGCGCAGCAGGTTCAGTCCGCCCACGGTCAGGGCCAGAACATCGCGCCAGAAATACGTGATCACTGCCAGGAATGAGCCCATGTGAACCATCACATCGACAATAAGGCCCTGATCTTTCCACCCTGTCAGTGCTGGAACCAGTATCAGGTGGCCTGAAGATGAGATTGGTAGAAACTCGGTAATTCCCTGAATGACGGCCAGTACGATGATTTGTTCCAGAAACATGCAGTTGATCCCTGTTGACGTTGCGCTAGCACTGGCCACAACTTAGCTTTACTAAGATAATACCTAGGGTTGCGAATCGCTTGCAACCGGTTCGGCTTTTGGCCCTCATATCAGACTTTTTGGTGACCGCGCTATGGTGCGTCTTTTGCATTTTTCTCTGGATCCGTTTTCACGGCGCATCAGGCTATCGCTTGCCGAAATGGGGCTGGCGGCGGAACTGGACGAGGAACGCCCCTGGGAGATGCGTGAGGCCTTTCTCGACATGAATCCGTCCGGCACCTTGCCGGTCCTGATCGATCAGGACGGGACGGTGTGCGCCGGTGTTGAAGCCGTTGGCGGGTATCTGGACGAGCAATGGCCGCTTGAAACCGGTTCCTTGTGGGGAACCAACCCTGTGGTGCGCGCCGAAGTGCGAAGACTGTTGGCCTGGTTTGACGGCAAGTTTCATCACGAGGTCACTTCGCCTTTGCTTATGGAAAAAGTGGTGCGCCGTTTCGTTTCTGCATCGCAAGGCGGCGGTGCACCGAAAATGAACCGGGTGCGCTCGGCGCTGGAGGCGTTGCGCACCCATCTGGCTTACATCAACGCACTGGCGCAGGCCCGCAACCTGCTGGTCGGCGACGACCTGACCGTGGCAGACCTGGCAGCAGCATCGCATTTGTCGGTGGCCGATTATCTTGGTGATATCTCGTGGGATGACGTGCCGGATGCCAAGGCCTGGTATCAGCGCATAAAATCCAGGCCGTCATTCCGCTCATTGCTGGCGGATCAGGTGCGCGGCATGCCGCCGTCTTCGCAGTACTCCGAGCTCGACTTCTGATAGTCTCGCTGTATGGCTCCGTCTATTGAAACACAATTGCGACAGCGCGCCGGTGACCTTGGGTTTTGCGAACTGCGCATCACTCAGGCCAGCCTGCCTGCTGAAACAGGACAGCGGCTCCGGCAAGCTGTCGGCGACGGCCATCACGCCAGCATGGACTGGCTGGAATCCACGCTGGACAGGCGCAGCTCTCCCGATGCCATGTGGGCCGGTGCCAGAAGCTGCATCATGCTGGCCATGTCCTACACGCCTGAAATGGATGTCATGGCGCGGCTCGAAGATGGTTCGAGTGGTGTGATTTCAACCTATGCGCTGGGCCGCGACTATCATGACGTCATCAAGGGCAGGTTGAAAACACTTGCCGGGTGGCTCGCAGCACAAACCGAACAAGACGTGAAAGTGTTTGTCGACACAGCCCCCCTGATGGAAAAGCCGCTGGCCCAGCGTGCCGGGCTTGGCTGGCAGGGCAAGCACACAAATCTCGTGTCGCGCGAGCACGGGTCGTGGGTTTTTCTCGGCGCCATCCTGTCTGCGGCGGACCTGACGCCCGACGAGGCCGAAGTGGATCATTGCGGGTCCTGCACGTCATGCCTCGATGTATGTCCGACCAACGCGTTTCCGGCACCCTACCGGCTCGATGCACGGCGTTGCATTTCCTATCTCACCATCGAGCACAAGGGCCATATCGAGCTTGAGTTTCGCAAAGCCATGGGCAACCGCATCTATGGTTGCGACGATTGCCTTGCCGTATGCCCGTGGAACAAGTTTGCCGGTGAAGCGCGCGAGGCAAGGCTGGCTGCGCGGGCTGACCTTGTCTCGCCGCCGCTTGCGGATCTGGCCGCACTGGACGACCACGGGTTCAGGACCCTGTTTTCCGGGTCGCCGGTCAAGCGCATCGGGCGTGATCGTTTTGTGCGCAATGTCATGATTGCAGTTGGTAATTCCGGGGACGTGAATCTGATCCCGTGTGCAGCAAAGTTGCTGGACGAGGCGTCCGCGGAAGTTCGGGCCATGGCCATATGGGCATTGTCCAGGCTGCTGCCGCAAGACGAGTTTGCACAGCTGGTCTCGGCTCACGCTGCCGATGAACCCGATGAAGATGTAAGAAGGGAATGGTATGTCTGAAAAACCCGATCACCTGTTGTGCTTTGGTTTCGGATTCTCAGCCCGTGCCCTGGCACAGGCTTTGCCGCGCGATCAGTGGGCCATCACAGGCACCAGCAGGTCTCTTGAAGGCTGTGAAAAGATCAGGCAGCTCGGGTTTGATGCAGCGCAGTTCAATGATGACACGCCGCTCGATACCTCATTGCTGGACGGCGTTACGCATGTTGTTGTGTCGGCCCCGCCCGGCAAGACCGGTGATCCGGTCCTGAAATGTCATGGCCAGCATCTTGGCGAGCGGGCAGCGCACATCAAATGGCTGGCTTATCTGTCCACGACCGGTGTCTATGGCGACCGCCAGGGTGGATGGGTTGATGAAACATCGCCGCTTGCGCCCAGCACCCCGCGCGGCAGCGCCAGGCTGGCTGCTGAAACAGGCTGGCTGGACCTGTGGCGTGACGCTGGTCTGGCTGTTCATCTGTTTCGCCTGGCGGGGATTTACGGCCCGGGCCGCAACCAGCTTCAATCGCTGAAATCCGGCAAGGCGCGCCGCATTGTCAAGCAGGGCCAGGTGTTCAGCCGCATTCATGTGACAGACATTGCCGGTATCCTGCACGCATCTATGGAAAGGCCCAACCCGGGCAGTGCCTACAATGTGTGTGATGACGAGGCAGCCCCGCCGCAGGACGTGGTGGCCTATGCTGCTGATCTGCTGGGCGTCGAACCGCCACCGGAAGTCGCCTTTGAAGAGGCAGACCTGTCGGACATGGCAAAGAGCTTTTACGCGGAGTCCAAGCGCGTTTCGAACAACAAAGTCAAAACGGAACTGGGCTACAGGTTTATATACCCGACATATCATCAGGGTCTGAAAGCGCTGCTTTAAACAGCCTTGTCTGCCTGGGCGCAAATTGCTTCTGCAGTTTCCGCCAGCAGGGCCAGATTGCGCTCGCTCGACAGCCGATGATCGCCGTGCTTGATCAATTGCAACATCACATCATCGCCGCTCAGGGCATGGTATGTCTTCAAGGCGTGCTGCCACGGTACATCCGGGTCATCCTCGCCTTGCAGAATGCGAACCGGGCAGGGCATCTGCAAACCATGTTCCAGCACCAGGTGTTGCGCACCATCCTCGATGAGCGCCCTGGTGATCACATAAGGTTCGTCGGAATATTCCGAAGGACGTTCATACCTGCCAAGCCGCATGACCTCGTCGCGAAATTCGTCACCGTATTTGTCCCACATCAGGTCTTTGGTCATGTCCGCAGCCGGTGCAATCAGGATCAGCCCGCCGAGCCGGTCAGAATGTCCTGCCTCAATCAGCCGGCGTGCCAGCAGCAGCGCGATCCAGCCCCCCATGCTGGAGCCGATCAGCACCCTGCGGCCTGACGCGCACCGGGTGAACACAGCTTGCGCCTGGTCAAGCCAGCTCGAAATGGTGCCGTCCACAAACTCGCCACCGCTTTCACCATGGCCGGAATAGTCGAACCTGACGAACGAGCGCTCAGATGTGCGCGCGTGATCTGCCAGCACTTCCGCCTTTGACCCGCGCATGTCGGACTTGAACCCGCCCAGCCAGAATGTGCCGCATCGGCCCGCCGGCACCGGCTCAGCTCCATCGTTCAGCCACGCGATTGCGATGCCGTCTTTTGCTTCAAGGTATTCGGGGGATTTTTGGGCGGAACAGGACATGGATGCAAATGGAGTTGGATGGTTTTTGGTTGTTGCAAACATAAACCATAAACCTGATCGCTTCTAAAGGGTTAGAGCAACTTTATCGGTTCAACTGAACCCATGTTGCTCTAGCCTCTCAACATTGCTTGCAAAATCTGATAAAAGGCCTTTAGGTGCGTTTTTACGCATTTTGAACCCTCTTGCGGTATTTGGAACAACTCAGCCGCAAAACTCTAAGGAGATTATACCATTCGCAGACCGATGAACGGGCAAATGCCGCCCAAGGATGACGGACCACGTATCAACGAAGCTATCACTAATGCCAATGTGCTTTTGATTGACGCAGAAGGTGAAAAGCGCGGTGTCATGAAAATTGAAGACGCGCTCGATCTCGCGGCGGAAGCCGGGATGGATCTCGTTGAAGTGTCTCCGAACGCCGACACACCTGTGTGCAAGGTGCTGGACTACGGCAAGTACAAGTATCAGGCCCAGAAGAAGGCCAACGAAGCCAAGAAAAAACAGAAGGTTATCGAGGTCAAGGAAATCAAGCTGCGGCCTGGTATCGACACGCATGATTACGACGTGAAGATGCGCGCCATGAAGCGGTTTTTTGATGACGGCGACAAGGTCAAGGTGACCATGCGGTTTCGCGGCCGTGAAATGGCCCATACCGAACTTGGTTTCGACCTTTTGCAGAAAGTTAAAACCGACACTGACGAGTTTGCCAAGGTGGAATACGAGCCGAAGATGGAAGGCCGTCAGATGATCATGATCCTGTCTCCGCGATAGGTTCAGTTTGCATTGCATGTGCAGGAAGCCGGACCGGATAATGGTCCGGCTTTTCTGATTCGGTGGTACCTGCAGCGGGTGTGAACGATTTTCCCATTGTTGCTGTGCCCGTTCACCCGTTAGGGTCGTTGCAACAATATCCGGTCTGCCTGGTTGATCCGGATCCACGCTTTGCGCGTAGGTTGAGTATCTGCAACCAGGCCAGAGACTGACTCTATGGTGATTGCCCCCGCTGTGACAGATGGAATCCGCCGAAAAACCGGCCAAAACCCGCAGGCAGTGCTGTTTGCCCAGCTCCTGAAAAACGTCGCTGAACAGCGCGACCGCCAGGCGTTTGCGCAGCTTTTTGAGCATTTTGGCCCGCGGTTGAAGGGGTTCATGATGCGCAAGGGTGCCAATGCCGAATTGGCTGAAGACCTGGTTCAGGACGCCATGATTGCGGTCTGGAACAAGGCGGCAATGTTTTCTCCCGGCAAGGGGTCGGTTACAACGTGGATTTACACGATCGCACGCAACCTGCGTATAGACCGGTTACGTCGTGAAGGGTCCCGGTATTTTACCGATATCGACGATTATGAAGAAGCCAGCGATGATCCGGCAAGCGATGACATCGTAATAAGCAGGCAGCAGGATATGGCGGTGACCGAAGCGCTTGACGTGTTGCCTGATGACCAGCGTGAAGTGATTGTGATGGCGTTCATGGACGACATGACGCAATCGGAAATAGCAGACAAACTTGATGTGCCTCTGGGTACTGTCAAATCTAGAATGCGACTGGCTTATCGCAAGATGGGCTCAGTTCTGGAGGACTTGAGATGAAAACGATGTTCCATCTGGACGATGCAACAGTAGTAGCCTATGCGGGCGGCAGCTTGTCCAATTGCCTGTCCGTGGTTGCTGCAAGTCACGTCGCCATGTGCGATCATTGCCGTGCCAAGGTACGCAAAGCCGAGGCTGTTGGTGCTGCATTGCTGGAGACAAGTGAGCTGCAGCAAATGAAGCCTGATGCCTTGTCATCGGTGTTCGAACGCATTGATAGTAGTGACTGGGTGCAACCTAAGTCGCGCAGCGACGTGTCTGACGATCCGGATCCGTCATTGCCCCTGCCGGTATCCCGTTTGCTCGATCACAAGCTTGATGATGTGCGCTGGAAGACGGCGGGACCTGGTGTTGGCATTCATGTCATTGAGAAAAATCCGGATGGCTCCAGCCTTTACCTGCTCAAGGTGCGGCCGGGTCACAAACTGCCTGATCACGGCCATGCAGGCCAGGAAATGACATTGATCCTGCGGGGTGCCTATCGCGATCAGATTGGGCGTTTTGCGCCCGGTGACGTGGCTGATCTGGATGAAAACGTTGAACATCAGCCGGTGATTGAGGATGGCGACGACTGCATTTGCCTGATCGCCACCGAAGCGCCTGCGCGGTTCAAGGGGTTGGTGCCTCGATTGCTGCAGCCCATCGTCGGTATCTGACGACCCACCCGCATGGACCAGAAGGCAGCACCCTGGAAAACCGTCTGGATCACCGGCGCGAGCTCCGGCATTGGCCGCCGGCTTGCGCTTGATCTTGCCGGCCTGGGTGCAACTGTCGCGGTATCAGCGCGCTCAGGCGATGCACTTGCAGAACTTGCTGCTGAAAACGCCAATATCCGCAGTTACCCGCTCGATGTGACCGATCTGGCCGCGTGCCGGACAACTGCAAGGTCTGTCGAGGCAGACATCGGGCCATTGGACCTTGTGGTCATGGCAGCGGGTATCTGGATCATCCGGGACATCGAGAGTTTCCAGGCGGAAGATTCAATCAAGTCAATGCGGGTCAATTATGAAGGCGCGGCCAGTGTGATCGACGCTGTTTTGCCGTCGATGATGAAGCGGCGTGCCGGCCACATCGCGCCGGTTGCGTCGGTTGCCGGTTACCGAGGTATTCCCAGGGCAGTTACATACGCGCCTACCAAGGCCGCCCTGATCTCCATGGCGGAAGCCTTGCGAACCGACGCGGCCCAGCATGGCATCAAGGTGCAGATCATCAACCCGGGCTTCGTACGCACGCCGATGACCGACACCAACGACTTTCCGATGCCGTTTCTCCTGGAGCCGGAAGACGCCTCGCGCCGCATCATTGCAGGATTAAAGGCAGACCGGTTCGAGATCGTTTTTCCCGCCCGCCTGGCGATCATCATGAAGCTGTTGCGGTTGTTGCCGTACAGGCTCTATTTCTGGCTGATGGCGCGCTTTGTGCAACGTGCCTGACCTGGCCTTGCACAGCCTGTTTCAAAATGGCTGCAGATAAGGTTAGTCTGTCGGCGACGGGCAGGAGGATATATGGGGAAAATCAACAGGTGGGCGATTGTCTTGATCGGCTGTTGTGTAATCGGAACCGATCCGGCGCACGCTCAGGATGAAGGTGATGCGCCGTCGTGCTGGTGGGACTATGCAAGCTGTGCCCGCCAGTCTTTCGGTGATGCGCAATGGCGCTCGGTCTGCTATGCGGACTTTTCCAGTTGTATTGGGAAAAAACAATTGCCGGTGTGTGCTGCTACGCCCACCGTGCCTGATTGTGTGTCCTACAAGGCGGAGTGCGATGCGCTTGCCGCCGGTGACACTGGCCTGCTCGTCGATTGCAGCGATGATGCCGATGCCTGCGCGCTGGCGCATGGATGCTAGCTGAAAATGTCATAAACCGTATTGTCATGGGTGTGTTAGAGCAGGCTGTGGACGCAACGTAGCGTGCGGCCCGTGTTCAATCCGCTCTTCAGATGGCTGGTCCTTTGCCTTCTGCAAACTGTATGACTCTTCAGGAAACTCCATTGCCATGTCCGCCCCCTCCCGCCCCCTGATCGGATGGTTTGCCGCCTTCGGCGTCGTCTTCATCTGGTCGGGTTGGGTCGTGGTATCGAGGCTCGGTGTTGTGCAGACGCTGACCATTTACGACATGGTTGCGTTGCGGTTTGTGGTTGCAACCATCGCCGTGGCGCCTTTCGTGTGGCGCTATTGGCCACGAAACCTGCGCTGGTGGCAGATTTTTCTCATTTCGTGTGGCCAGGGTGTCCCCTATCTGCTGTTGGCATTCGGTGGCTTCCAGTTTGCGCCGGCCTCGCACGCCGGCATCATGATGAACGGCACATTGCCAGTCTTCGCGGCCATTTTAGGTTGGATATGGCTGAAAGACCGACCCGGTGCCTGGAAAATTGCCGGTATGACGGTGATACTGGTTGGCTGCGGCCTGATCGGCTGGGACCGCGACACCGGCGGCGTGGCGCCCAATGCGTGGATTGGCCATCTCATGTTTATCGGCTCGGCACTGTTTATCGCCATCAACATGATTGGCACCAAAGCCTGGCAGCTCACTCCGATGCAGGCAATGGTGTGTATTCCGACAGTTAATCTCGCATGGTTCGGCCCGCTCTATCTGGCGTTCCTGCCCAAGGCGGTGCATGTCGCACCCTGGTCGGAGATCATTTTGCAGGGTGCCTATCAGGGGCTCGGTCCCAGCGTGGTGGCCGTGTTGCTGTTTACCACTGCAGTGCGCTCAATTGGCCCGTCGGCCACGGCTGCAATGATGGCGATGGTGCCCGGCATGGTTGCCCTGGTGGCTATACCGGTTTTGCGTGAATGGCCGAGCCTGCTGGCCTGGGCCGGACTTTTCCTGGCGACCGGCGGTATACTCCTGGCGGCTGGCTGGCGGCCGGTGAAAGTGTCATAGTTGTTAGGGCCAGGACAATCTTGACATTTTCTTTGATGTGGGGAGATGCCGATATGAGCTCTAGCAGGCCACGCACGGCCCTCAGGCTGGCAGGGGTGGCCCTGAACGTGGCCTCGCCTGACAAGCTTGCTGCGTTTTACACAAAGCACCTCGGCATGGCCGCTGACCGCTCCGGTGAATTCCTGCGGTTAGGGTATGGCGGGCCGGCGGCAAGCCTGGAGCTGCGGCCGTTGCCATCTCCAAAACCTTACGTCCATGATGCCTCGGATGAATACTGGAAAATCGGTATCACGCTTCCGAACGTGGACATGGCGTTTGAGCAACTCAACCGGGCCGGTGTCCCGGTAACACAACCGCGCCAGTTTCTCGACATTGGCTATATGTGTCATCTCACCGACCCGGACGGTTTTCAGATCGAGTTGCTGCAGCACACATTTGAAGGTCAGCCCCGGACATCGCCAGGAAATCCGGATCTGCCGCTGGGTGGTGGTGCGCAGATCGGGCAGATTACCTTGCGGGTAGCAGGCCTTCATAAGGCTCTTGCGCTTTATCAGCGCTCGATGGGCATGCGTCTTCTGTCAAAACAGGTTGTGCCTGGCCGCGATTTCACTTTGTATTTCCTGGCATTCACTGGCGAAAACGCGCCCAATCGTGACATCGAAGCAGTTGAGAACCGACCCTGGCTGTGGCAGCGGCCATACACGACGCTGGAATTGCAGCACCTTACGGAACCAGGAAGACACATTCGGTCAACAACATCTGGCGGTGCAGGATATACTGGACTGCTCATCGAGGGTCGCTAGGGTCCGAGCCCTAACATTTTGTTCAAAAAGGGAATTATGCCCAATTCCTCAATCAAAATGGGACGCATGGTCAATTTTGTGACAACGCGGATCAGTGACGATATCGGCGAAAAACAGCGAAAAATAACGCAAGGGTATGTTTGGCACGGCATTTGCGTCAACTCTCAGCATTACTGATTGAAATGAAAGACAAAAGCAAATGCGGACTACCCAGGGTAACGGGCTTAACGGGTCAAAAAAGCCTGTACTTGAGCCAAATTTTGCCAGTTTCAACTACCATCTGGCTGATAATGAGTATGTGCAACGCATCTTGCATAAGGGGCATGTGTCCCAGTTTGAAGCAGAATCAGACCGGACGGAGGATGAGCCGATGAAAAAACTGAACCGGAAAAAGAACACCGCTGCGAGCGGGCAGGAGAATGAATCCATGGAAACCGCACCTGCGCCAGTCGGCCACAATTCCGTATCCGAGCCAGAGCTGGAAGCCACGCCTGATCAGCTGGAAACGCTGCGCGACATTCTGGTCGGCCCCAGCCTGACCATGACGGAAACCCGTCTGAAGGAGCTTTTGCTCATCCTCGAAGAACGCGAAGATGATCTGAACAAGCGCGAAGAAATGTTGCAGCAGCAGATAACCTACGTTCAGTCGGATGTAACCGAGCGCGAACAGGCTCTCAACAAGAAGATTTCCCAGGTTGAAGCGGAACTGGCAGCACGCGAAGAAGCGCTCTACCAGAAGGTCTCCAATGTGGAACGTGAGCTGGCAGAGCGTGAACAGGCGTTGAGCCAGAAACTGTCCGAACTCGATACGCAGATCGGAAACTGCAAGGCTGCCAATATGAGAATGGATATGGACTTTACCGCGTCGCTCTCGCTGGCAAACAAGCAGCAGGACAGCAAGATCCGCGATGTCGGCCACGCCATCTCCATGCTGGGTGATCAGATCGCCCAGATGTGTGATCAGGCACCGAGCGAAGCCGCAGAGTAAGCTCTCCTGGGTTTTTAAAGACGCGTTGGGATGTGCCGCACGCCCCCCTCTGTAGTGGCATTTACCTGATGCTGGCCTCGCCTCCGGGCGAGGTCTCCGCTTTTTGGTCGGGGGTGGGTTCAGTGATGACGCGTCATGGCCGACCGTCACCCGGACATCGCGTTGTCGGTCCTACACCTTGCGGAAGGATATCAGCACCTGGCCGACAGGGATGCCGAACTTCTTCACTTTCGCGCGATTGAGCACCGTGTGTTCGTCGATCTGGTAAAACAGGTCCGAGAATGACAGCATCATTTTCTTGCCGCCGACCTTCAGGGCCATCGAATAGGCCACGTCACCGCGCATGGCTGTCATCACTCCCTTGCCCGGTGTCGGCGTATCGGCGCAACTTGCCTGAAAGCTGCCGTCATCGTTGAATTTCAGCCGCCAGATGCGGGTTTCCTTTTCGCCATCGGAAAATAGTGAAGTCTTCTTCCAGAAGAAAATCATTGCCGTCCCAGCGGCCTTCGATGTCTGCCACAAAGGATTTTTTGACTTTTCCGGTGATGGTTTCGAACATTCCCCAGGCGCGCGTGCGGCCTTCGAAATAATCGGCCATGTTGAATGTTGGCATGCTGAAGCTGTCCGGATTGCGTTGAAGCATTTCGTGGGTCCTGACATGAGGATTTATGAGTTGAAATAGAGCGTTGATATCTCTAACGAAACCGTTAGCCAGGTGGATCAGTGCGCTTGCCTGCGCAGCACGTAAAGGCCCACATCAATAGCACCGTCGTCAAAGCCTGCCTCACAATAGGTCAGGTAATACAACCACATCCGCCTGAATTTTTCGTCATATCCAAGCGGACTGATATCATCCCAGGCCGCGTTGAACTTCTGCCTCCACAACCGCAGGGTCGTGGCGTAGTCGCAACCGAATTTCTGGGTGTGCACCAAGCTCATGCCGTGATCGGCCGCATGTCTGGAAATGGCATTGTCCGTCAGCAACATGCCGCCTGGAAAAACGTAACGCTGTATGAAATCAACCTTGGCCCGGTAGCGCTCAAAATATTCCGGTGCAATTGTGATTGCCTGTATGACGGCCTGGCCGCCGGGTTTCAGCAAACGCGACAGCGTGGCGAAATAGGCCGGCCAGTTTTCTTCCCCTACAGCCTCGATCATCTCGATCGACACGATTGCATCATATCGGCCCTGCACCTGGCGATAGTCCTTCAGAGCCAGGGAAACCTTGTCATCAAGGCCTTGCTGTTTCATGCGCTCCCGGGCGAATTCCAGCTGCCGGCCCGACAGTGTGATGCCCTCCACGGCCGTGCCTGCCAGTCCTGCGTGTTCCGCCATGCCGCCCCAGCCGCAGCCGATCTCCAGCATGGCTTCTTCATCTGCAACCTGCGCCAGTTCCAGAGCACGGGCATATTTGGCATCGTTGCGCAGCGTCCAGGCTGATGTCCTTGCCGTCAAACAGGGCGCTTGAATAGGTCATGCCCGGGTCAAGCCAAAGGGCGTAAAAATCATTGCCCATGTCATAGTGGGCCTCAATGTTCCGGCGGCTGCCGGCAAGTGTGTTGCTGCGCCGTTTATGGACGAGCTTGTCGCTGAGCCGTACCTTGAACAGATTGCCGCCTGCGGCGTGAAACGCGCTGCGGTTGATCAGGAAAAACCGGAACAGTGACACCAGATCGCTGCAGTCAACATCGCCTGCCATATAGGCTTCACCAAACCCGACCGACCCGCGCCGAATGCATTTTTCCAGCACCCGGTATGAATTTATTGTCAGATCGGCATCAAAACCATCTGTTGATTTTTGTCCCAGAACAAGCTGATGACCGTCAGGCAGTGTCAATCTGAGTTGCCCCTGCAGGCGATCCTTCACCATGCGCCTGCCCAGAATTTCAAGCACACGACCGGTAAGGCTGCGCCGCAACCTGGCCGGTCGCGGGCCTGCCTGAAGTAATTCGTCACTCATCGTTTAAATCTTTCCGTCTTGTGCACCGTCAAACCGGCAAACCTTGGTTTGCGGCGTAGTTTCAACCCCTTCATCCACAGGCGCAGTGCCTCGAAATGAATGCCGGCAATGACTTTCCAGGTCATCAGCGGCTGACGCGCCACTGCAGACAACAAGGTCCCGGATGTCAGCCTGGTTCTGCTGCCGCTGAAATACGCATTGAGAATGGCTTTGTCTTCGCGCCTCAGCGATACCCCGACGCAAATGGTCTCGCCTGGAGTTGTGACCCGGAAGCCGTATTCACCATCTGCCTCATTGAACGGTGAGACGTGAAACGCCTTGGCGCAGCCTTGTTCCAGCGTACCGTTGCGGGTTGTGCCGCCGGTTACGAGATAGTGGGTGTGTTCGCCGAATGTATTCGACACTTCGTACAGCATGGCGGTGATTTCGCCGGCTTTGGTGACGGCATAGTAGGTCGTCAGCGGGTTGAAGCAGTAGCCGAGAATTCTTGGATAACACAGCACCAGCAGGTCGCAGGCGTCCGTATCGACGCCACCGGCCCGCATGGTTTGTGTGACGAATTCTGCAACACTTGAGCCATCGCGCAGGCCATGGTCGCGATCATGGAAAGACACCAGGTTGAACCGGTTATGCGACAGGAATCTCGGTTCTGCCACACACCTCATCAATGTTTTCCAGTGGAAGTAACATGCTGAAAACACGGTAGGAAAGTTGGTGCCGTACCGGTGTGAACCGCTTGTGCACGACCTTGCCGTGATAAAGTGCAGCTTCTGCAGGCGCGCGCTTCATTCGGCGGCCTCGCGGTGCAACTCCGGCACTTGAAGCGGTTTGCGATGAATTCTGCCTGACGGATTTTCCACTGCCCAGGGCCTTGGAGAACCGGTCAGGTCCTCTGCAACGGCAAGACCGGACTGCAGGGCGTCTTCATGAAATCCGTAGCCAAAATAACTGCCGCAGAACCAGGTCCGGCGACGGCCCTGCAAATCCCACAAATCCTTTTGTGCGCTCATCGCTGCCGTATTGAACACCGGATGGGTATAATTGAACTGTCCCAGAACCCCGGATGGTTCAACTGTGCCCGATGGGTTCAGCGTGACGAACAGGTCGGTACTTGTCTTTAGCGGTTGCAGGGCGTTCATCCAGTACGAAACGGTGAGCTGGTTTGCCCCGTCTCATCGGCCCGTTCTATATAGTTCCAGCTTGACCACAGCTTGCGCCGCCGGGGCATGTGGGCAGGGTCGGTATGCAGGACGGCGAGGTTTTGCGAATAGCCGAATTTGCCAAGCAGGTTGCTCTCCATTGCATCAGCATCATCCAGCATGGCAAGCGCCTCGTCTGCATGTGTTCCAATCACCACATGGTCGAACTTGTGTCGTCCGCCATGGCAATCGCTGAGTGTAACGCCGCCCGGCTGCCTGGACACCCCGGTAATTCCACAATCTGTGCGTGTCTCAAACTGTCCCTCGGCAACCAGTTTCTGGACATATTGCCTGGACCCGCCGGCAACCGTGCGCCAGCTGGGCCGGTTGCGGACTTTCAGCAGCCCGTGATTGGCAAAGAACCGCATGAAACTGGCGGCAGGAAAGTCCAGTACTTCGGCCGATGGGGTAGACCAGATTGCTGCCGCCATCGGTGTGAGGTGGTTGCGGACAAAGGCCTCGCTATACCTGTTTTGTTTGAGCCAGGTACCCAGAGACAGCGTGAGATCAATGCTGGCAGCGTCTTTGGCGGCCTGTTTGAAGAAGCGGGTTATGTCGCCAATCATGCGCCAGTGCCTGGGTGAAGCAAGGTTGGACACCTGGCCGAACAGGCCGCGCGCGCCACTGCCGGAATATTCATATCTGCCTTCGTCGAGCGACGCCGAAAAGGTCATGTTTGTTGACGGCGTGTCCACGCCCAGATGGTCGAACAGCGCCACCAGGTTCGGATAACTGTGCGGATTGAAGACAATGAAACCGGTGTCGACCCGAACCGAGCCGTCACCGGTGTTCACGTCCACAGTGTTTGAATGACCGCCAAGGCGGTTGTCGCGTTCGAAAACGGTCACGTGATGGTGCCGCGACAGGTGCCAGGCTGCTGACAATGCGGAGATACCGGACCCAATGACAGCAATGGATAGTCTATTCATGCGCACAAAACTCCCGGCACAGGCACATCGGACCGGGTAACCGGTGATTTGTCTCTTAAGCCCGCGCCTTTTAACGAATCCAGCCGGCATATGGTTCAACGCACTGATTTCGATAATCCGGCGTCAGGTCAGACAGTGATTGACTCTGTTTCAAAACCGGTCTTATCATTAGTGTACAAACAAAAAGGACAGGCATGGAGAGGTACGCACAACCCACGTCGGTGAAGGAAGCAGTTGAGCTTCTGGCGGCAGATGCTTGGGTTATGCTTGCTGGTGGGACAGACTTCTATCCGGGCCTTGGCGAGGGGCCGGTTTCAGGGCCGGTGCTGGATATCTCCCGCATAGATGCGTTGCGGGGAATTTCACGAGACGATGACGATACCGGCTGGCGCATTGGCGCGCTTGCCACCTGGACGCAACTGGTGCGTGCAGATTTCCTGCCTGCGTCATTCGATTGCCTGAAACAGGCGGCCCTTGAAGTGGGGTCCGTCCAGATACAAAACCGCGCCACCATTGTCGGCAACATCTGCAATGCCTCACCGGCGGCTGACGGTGTACCGGCACTGCTGGTTCTGGATGCCGAAGTTGAACTGACCTCTGTTCGTTCCACCCGGCGCATGGGCCTGAGCGAGTTTCTGCACGGCAACCGCCAGACAGCGCGTCGGCCGGATGAAATCGTAACCGGAATTTTTATTCCCGACACCAGCGCGCGAGGGTCGTCGGCGTTTTTCAAACTCGGCACACGGCGCTATCTGGTGATCTCCATTGCCATGGTTGCAGCGCGCATTGATCTGGACGGTGCTGACCTGGTAAAGGCGGCGGCCGTCAGTGTGGGTGCCTGCTCGGTTGTGGCGCAGCGATTGTCTGACCTTGAAAATGAACTGGTCGGCACGAAGCCGGCGGATCTTCAGTCAGTCCCTGAAGCGCGCCATCTGGATTGCCTGTCTCCGATTGATGATGTTCGCGCACCGGCCGGCTACCGGCTGGATGCAGCGCTTGAAGGGGTGCGCCGGGCACTTGCTGATTGCGTGGAGGGTCGCTCATGAACCGCCATGTTCCGCCACCGGTCACGGTGTTGACAATCAATGGCAGCGAAGCGGTTGTTACCAGCGCGCCCTATAAGACGGCTGTCGGGCGTATTGCGGGATGAATTCGATCTGCCCGGCACCAAGGTCGGCTGTGACGCAGGTGACTGTGGCGCCTGCACGGTGCTGGTGGACGGAGACCCCGTCTGTGCATGTCTTACCGCTGTCGGGCAGGTCAGCGGAGCTGAAATCACCACCATCGAAGGCCTGAAAAGCAATGGCAGCCTGAGCCGCCTGCAGGATGCATTCCTGCAGTTTGGCGCGGCTCAGTGCGGTATCTGCACACCGGGCATGCTGATGAGTGCTGCAGCCCTGCTGGCGTCTTCTGCCACACCTGACAGAGCTACAGTCGAAAACGCGCTGGGCGGGGTGCTGTGCCGGTGTACCGGCTACGCGAAGATCATCGATGCGGTGTTGTTTGCGGCCGGATCAAACACGGCGTCGCCGGTCGACACAACACGCCAGGTGGTCGGCAAGGCAATGCGCCGGGTTGACGGGCTCCCCAAGGTCGACGGACACGAACGATTTGGTGCAGACGCCATTCCGGCAGGTGCATTGATGGCGAAAATCATTCGCTCGCCATATCATCATGCGGCATTCCAGATTGGTGATGTTGACCGGTTTGTGGCAAACCATCCCGGCATCGATGCGGTGATGACGGCTGCGGACATTCCCGGCATCAACCAGCACGGTGTCATTCCGCAGTTTGCCGATCAGCCGGTTTTTGCTGAAGCTGAAACCCGCTATCGCGGTGAAGCTGTTGCCATGGTTGTGGGTGAGGCCGACGCAATTGCAGATTTGAAGATCGAGGACTTTCCGGTGTCGTGGACGGAACTGCCGCACGCCCTTGTCTGTGCAGATGCGATTGTCCCCGATGCACCGCTACTGCATGAGACCCGCGCCGGCAACATCATGGTGGAGGGCCTGGTTCGCAAGGGTGATGTATCCGCCGGCCTCGACAATGCTGCTCATGTTGTCGAGCGCAGCTTTTCCACACCGTTTATCGAACATGCCTATATCGAGCCGGAAGCGGGCTGGGCGGTCCGTGATGGGGACACGATTGCAATCCACGCGTCGACCCAGGCACCGCATATGGACAGGGATGCGATGGCAGCGATCATGGACCTGGACGTTGACCGGGTGCGCATCGTGCCAACGGCCTGCGGTGGCGGGTTCGGGTCGAAACTGGACATTTCCATGCAGCCTTTCATTGCACTTGCTGCCTGGAAGTTGAACCGGCCATGCGGCATTGTCTACACGCGCCAGGAGTCCATGCGGTCTTCCACCAAGCGCCATCCCAGCGAGATCACGCTCAAGGCAGGCTGTGACAGCGACGGCCGCATTACCGGGTTTGATTTCAAGGGCTATTTCAACACCGGCGCCTATGCGAGCTGGGGGCCGACCGTTGCCAATCGTGTACCGGTGCATGCGTCCGGTCCGTTTCACATAGCAAATTATCACGCGCATTCGATTGCCGTGCACACTCATTGTCCACCTTCGGGGGCATTCCGTGGCTTTGGCGTGCCACAGTCTGCCGTTGCCCAGGAGTGCGTGTTTGACGAACTGGCTGACGCAGCCGGAATTGACCGGCTGGAATTCCGGCTGATCAACGCGCTTGATGACGGCTTGCCGACGGCGACCGGTCAGGTGTTCCCATCAGGTGTCGGCATCAAGGCTTGCCTGGAAGCATTGCGCAGCCCCTGGAAACACGCACAGATACGGGCAGCTGACTTTAACGTTAGCGGGTCGCATTTGCGCAAGGGCGTTGGGCTGGGCACCTGCTGGTATGGCTGCGGCAACACCTCCCTGCCCAATCCGTCCACCATGAAAATCGGGGTGACGGGCGATGGGCGCATTGTGCTTCATCAAGGTGCCGTGGACATCGGTCAGGGGTCCAGCACGGTAATGGTGCAGATTGCAGCGGACGCACTGGGCGTGCCGGCGGATGCCATATCCCTGCAGTCTGCGGACACCGCCATCACGCCGGATGCGGGCAAAACATCCGCCTCGCGTCAGACATTCGTGTCCGGTAATGCCACACGCTTGTCCGGCGAGGCGCTGCGCGCCACCATTCTGCGGCATGCCAACGTAACCGATGATGCGGTGATCAGGATTGATGCCAAAGCCATGATCATCACCGATGGCGACAGCGAGCGCCGCATCGACCTGGCCGCACTGGCGCCTGATAGCGAAGGCTATGTTTTCAGGGCGGAAGAGACCTATGACCCGCCCACCTCAGCCCTGGATGAAAACGGACAGGGCTCGCCGTACGCCGTATTTGGCTATGGCGCACAAATGATGGAACTGACCGTTGATACGCGGCTGGGCACAATCAAACTGGATCGCCTGACCGCAGCCCATGATGTCGGCAGGGCGATCAACCCGTTATTGGTGGAAGGCCAGATCGAGGGCGGCGTGGCTCAAGGGGTCGGCATGGCGTTGATGGAGGATTTCAAACCTGGCCGCACCGAGAACCTGCATGACTACCTGATCCCCACTATCGGCGATATGCCGGAAGTCACTTCGATCATTGTCGAAGTGCCGGATCCGCATGGGCCTTATGGTGCAAAAGGCCTCGGTGAACATGTGCTGATCCCCACGGCACCGGCCATCCTGAATGCCATCCGCGATGCCACGGGTGCATGTGTGCGGCATTTGCCGGCCACGCCGGACAAGGTGATGGCAGGCATCCAGGAGGTGTCCGGCAATGGCTGAACCGGCAAGACAAGGTGACAAGATTCGCTGCGATGCCTGCCCGGTGATGTGCTACATCGCGCCGGGCCGGTCCGGCGCGTGTGACCGCTATGCCAATGAAGACGGCAATCTGGTGCGGGTTGATCCGCTGGTGATCATTGACAAGACCATTGAGGCGGGCGGTGAAATAGTGCCGTTCCTCGACAAGGGTCCGGACTGGGACGGCGAGATCATCAATCCCGATGACAGTTTTGTCACCGCCATTGGTGCAGGCACAACCTATCCGGATTACAAACCGGCCCCGTTCATCGTGTCGCGCGAGGTTGAAGGTGTCGACATGATCACCGTCGTGACCGAAGGCATATTTTCCTATTGCGGCGTGAAGGTGAAGATCGATACGGACCGTCATCTGGGTCCGGAACGCAGTCTGGTGCGTGTCGGTGATGAACCCATCGGCCATGTGACCACGGCTGAATACGGCTCGCAGATGCTGTCGCTGGGCGGTGTGCACCATTTGACCGGCGGCGGCAAGAAGGAAGGCCGCGTCACCTGTCAGGCGCTGCTCGACCTGTGCAATGGCAAGGCGGTTGAGGCCACCATCGACGAAGGCTCAACGATCATCATCGAGGCAGGTGCCGCGCCGATCGTAAACGGTGTGCGGGAAGAGCGCATGCGGGTTGGGTGCGGTTCCGCCACCGTCGGCATGTTCGCCTCGCAATGGCATGGTCTGGTCGACGAGGTCGTCGTGGTGGACGATCACATCACCGGCGTTATCTCTGAACATCAGGCGGGCAAGGTTCTCGACTGGCAGCCGACCGGCATCAAGATCAAGGGCAGGCGGTCCACGCCGGGACGCTATTTTCAGGTGGCTGATCCCGGAACCGGCTGGGGCGGCACCAATGTGGATGATCCCCTGACCATCTTGGGGGAATTCAATCCCAAGTTCGCAAAGCCGGGCCAGTCATTGCTGATGGTTTCGACAACCGGCGAACAGTTTGCCTATTACGAACTGGACGATGATCTCAAACCGGTTGCCCATGACATGCCCGAGCGGTTGTTGAAGTCCGTCGGTCTGATTGAGGAAAATTGCGAGCCGGCTTTGTGCACGGTGTTGTTCATGGGCGGTGCGGGTGGATCGCTCAGGGCGGGTGTTACCGAAAATCCGGTCAAGCTGACCCGCTCGGTCAAGCATGCGCTGACCCGGATCACCTGTGGCGGGGCGCCGGCCTATGTCTGGCCCGGTGGCGGTATCACCATCATGTCGGATGTCACGCAATTGCCGGACAACGCCTTCGGTTACGTGCCCACACCGGCGCTTGTTGCGCCTATTGAATTCACCATGCGCCGCGAAGACTATGAAGCGCTTGGCGGTCACATGAAGCATGTCATGCCGCTGGAAGAAGCGCGCAAGGGTACCAAGGCCGTTCAGAACGACCATGTACTGGCGGGCCAGACCAGTACCGGCTCCAAGTCCGGCGTACCGTGGCCGACCGAGCCTGCGCATTTCGGCTGGTCAAAGAAGGCGGACAAGTCATGAGTATTCAATCAGCCATGTTGCCGGATGGAAAGCGCCTGCACCTGCAGCACGGACCCATCGACCTGATCATCGAGGCCAACGGCCACGCAGATCAGGTCAGCAAGGCCTATGCGGCGGCCAAAGTGCGGTTTGAGACCGTGCTGGAAGGTCTCGCAGAAGAGCTGCAAATCCTTCGCACGCTGATGCCGGAAGCAGGCCTTTACGTATCCGGTCCCGTTGCGCAGCGCATGGCCGAAGTGGTTCAGCCGCTCTGGAAATCAAAGGTTACGCCCATGGCGGCAGTTGCCGGCGGTGTTGCCGATGAGATGCTGTGCGCCATGTGCACCAGTGCCGAACTGTCACGGGCTTACGTCAACAATGGCGGCGATATAGCATTGCACCTGGCTGATGGAGAGACCTTTTCGATTGCATCGGCAAACGGGCCGGTTGCAGTGCGCTCGGCAGATCCGGTGCGCGGTATTGCAACATCCGGCTGGCGCGGCCGCAGTTTTTCCTTCGGCATCGCCGACAGCGTAACGGTGCTGGCGGCCACTGCGGCACAGGCTGACATTGCTGCAACGCTGATAGCCAATGAGGTGGACCTGCCGCGATCCATCAAGGTTCGCCGCGCACCGGCGGCAGCCCTGTATCCCGACAGCGACCTGGGCCAGCGCCGGGTCACGGTCGAAGTGGCGGAACTGACGGATGCGGAAGTCAACACAGCGCTGGCGCGCGGGCTGGAATTTGCCGGTCAATTGCAGGGGCGCGGTTTGATCGTGGCAGCGACTTTGGGGCTCAATGATGAAATACGCACACTTGAAGCGGGGTCTGCTGAAGCAGGACCTGCAATGACGGGGATCAGACAACATGCCTGAAGTGAAAGTCAGGAAAACCGTAACCGGGGTGGAAGACATCTTCCATGAAGGTGGCCCAGAAGCTGCAACGCCGTATCGGCGCGGCTATATCCTCAAGGTGATCGAAAACCCCTATGCGGGCCGCTATGTCGAAGACATCCAGCCGTTCATGGAAGACCTCAAACCCCTGGGCATGCAGATGGCCGGTGACCTGATTGCCGCCATGGGCGTCGAGCCGTCCGGCATTGAAGGCTATGGCAAGGGCGCCATTATCGGTGAGGCCGGCGAGATCGAACACGGCGCGCTGTGGCACGCGCCGGGCGGGTATTCCATGCGGGACAATGTGCCGGCTTCCACGGCAATTGTGCCGTCAACCAAGAAGGTTGGCGGGCCGGGGGCGCGGCTTGACGTGCCTGTCACCCATGTTGCGGCTTCTTATGTGCGCTCGCATTTTGATGCCATTGAAGTGGGGGTGGAAGACGCCCCGCGCGCTGATGAAATGGCCGTTGTGCTGGTGATGACCACAGGTGCCAGGGTGCACAACCGCGCCGGCGGCTTGCGGGCCAGCGATATCAAGGGAGAGGACGGGCTGAGATGAGCATTGCAAAGATCAGAAAGATCGCCGTGTTTGTGGATGAAATTCACATCGAACAAGGCAGGCAGATAGACCCGCCGACGCGACGGGCCTGCGCGGTCGCCGTTATCGACAATCCTTTTGCCGGTCGGTTTGTTGAAGACCTCGCAGACCTGATGCAGGTCGGTGAAGAGCTTGGCGGGCTGTTGGGCGAAAGAGCGGTTACAGCGTTGGGCATCGCTCCGGCAGACGCTGAAAGCTATGGCAAGGCAGCGCTTGTCGGTGAGAACGGTGAACTGGAGCATGCTGCAGCCATCCTGCACCCCAAGCTTGGCGCACCTTTGCGCAAGGCGGTGGAAAAAGGTGCTGCACTTGTGCCGTCGTCCAAGAAGCGTGGTGGCATGGGCACGGTTCTTGATGTACCGCTTGGCCACAAGGATGCCGCTTACGTGCGCTCGCATTTTGACGGCATGGAAGTGCGCATTTCAGATGCACCGCGCGCCAATGAAATTCTGGTGGCCGTAGCTGTGACCGATTCCGGTCGTCCGCTGCCGAGAGTGGGCGGGCTGACCAAGGACGAAGCAAAAGGTGAAGACGGTTTGCGCTGATCTCAAAACGACCAGCCAGTTTTAGGAGGACGTCGATATGAAATTTGTTCGTAATGCCTGGTACGTCGCCGGCTGGGCGGGTGAATTTGATCGCACGCTGCGCCGCTTCACCATACTTGGCGATGACATTGTCATGTATCGTGGCGAGGATGATAAGGTTTGCGCCTTGCGTGACCGTTGCCCGCACCGCCAGTTGCCGTTGTCCAAGGGGCACTTGATGGCGGGTGATGCAATCCAGTGCGGGTATCACGGCCTGACCTTCGACAAGGCGGGTGCCTGCATCCGCGCGCCCGGTCAGAATAACATCCCCAAGACATCCGTGCACGCCTATCCGGTGCATGAGAAAAACCATATCGTCTGGATATGGATGGGCGAGGCAAGCCTTGCCGATCCGGACGACATTTTCAGCCTGCCCGAGTTTGCAGATCCGCAATGGCACGCCCACCAGGGCGATGCCCTGCATCTTCAGTCCCATTATCTGAATGTGGCCGAGAACCTGGTTGATCCGGCGCATGTGAGTTTTGTTCACCCGACCACACTGGGCAATGCCGCAAGTGAGGACGTGCCGGTACACGCAGATGTGGAAGGTGATGTGATTGTTGCATGGCGCTGGATCCGCGACGCGCCGCCGGTCGGGTTCTTCCAGAAGTTCGGCGGTTTCACCGGCAATGTGGATCGCTGGCACTATTATTACCTGCATCTGCCGTCCATTGCCGTGATCGATTTCGGCAGCGCTGATGCAGCACTCAGCCTGCCCGAAGACAAACGCCATGAAGGCGTTCGGGTGTTTGCACTGCATTTCCTGACACCGGTGGATGATACCAATACGATTGATCGCTGGATGCATTTGAGAAATGTTGCGATTGACGACGAGAAAGTGTCTCAATCCATGGACGCCATGTTCCGGGTGGCATTCAATGAGGACAAGGAAATCCTTGAAGCCATTCAGCTTGAGGAATTGAAGCCGCAATATCATCGCCCGGTGCGGCTGGCCTTTGACAAGGGTCCCAATGTGTATCGCAGCCGCATTGAAAAGCTGCTGCATGCAGAAGAGGGGTGGGCTCAGACAGAAACTGGATGACGCGGTGTTTGAGCCGTATCATTATAATTAAAACGAAAGGGAGAGAGTATGAAAATCTTGAAATACATGGCCGGTTGCGTGCTGGCCGCAGGAGTTGCCCTGACCGCGATTGCGGCTCAGGCGGCAGAACCGATCCGCATCGGCGAGATCAATTCCTATTCACGCTTGCCGGCGTTTCTGGACCCCTACAAAAAGGGTTGGCAGCTGGCGCTTGAAGAAGTCAACGCGGCAGGCGGTATCAAGGGCCGCCCGCTTGAATTTATCGATCGCGATGATGGTGGCAAACCCGGAAACGCGGTAACCATTGCCGAAGAAATGGTTTCGAAAGAAAAGGTGACCTTGCTGACAGGAACTTTCCTGTCTCACATTGGCCTTGCGGTAACCGACTTCGCCAAGCAGAACAAGGTGTTCTTCCTGGCGGCCGAGCCCCTGGCCGACGCCATCGTCTGGAAATCAGGCAATCGCTACACATTCAGATTACGTCCATCGACCACCATGCAGGCTGCAATGCTGGCCAAGGAAGCCGCCAAGACAGGTGCCAAGAAGTGGGCAACGGTCGCACCCAACTATGCCTATGGCAAAGAAGCGGTAGCGGCGTTCAAGAAGGAACTGACCAAACTGGTTCCGGATGCCACGTTTGTTGAAGAACAATGGCCGACAGTGTTCAAGATCGATGCAGGTCCTGTGGTGCGTGCAGTGGAAGCTGCCAAGCCGGATGGCATCTACAATGTCACGTTCGGTGGCGATCTCGCCCAGTTCGTCCGGGAAGGAAACCTGCGCGGCACGTTTGAAAACCGCACAGTCGTGTCCTTGCTGTCCGGTGAACCGGAATATCTGGAACCATTGAAAGGTGAAGCGCCCAAGAACTGGATCGTCACCGGCTATCCGCAAGGCGCCATTGAAACACCGGAGCACAAGGCGTTCTTTGATGCCTATATGAAAAAATGGGGCGAAGCACCCAAGCTCGGATCAGTGGTCGGATACAATGTGGTTGCTTCACTGGCTGCGCTGTTGAAGAAGGCTGACGCTTATGACGCGGAAACCCTGGTCAACACCATGAAGGGTCTGGAAGTGATGTCACCGTCCGGCAAGTTCGTTTTCCGGGCACAGGATCACCAGTCCACAATGGGCACCTGGGTTGGCAAGACCGACGTCAAGGACGGTGCCGGTGTCATGGTTGACTGGTTCTACGCCGACGGCGCGGACTATCAGCCGTCCGACGAAGACGTCAAGTCCATGCGCCCCGCCGAATAGTCTCATTACGCAAAGGCGGGTCCGGGAATTTCCGGGCCCGCCATTTCAATACAGCATGTAAAGGGGGCTGAATGAGCTTCTATTTCGCCCAGTTCCTGACGGGCCTGTCGAGCGCCTCGTCGCTGTTTCTAGTGGCCTGCGGACTGTCACTGATATTCGGTGTCACGCGTGTTGTGAATTTTGCACACGGGTCGTTTTACATGCTTGGTGCTTATGTCGCCTATGCGCTGGTACAGTTTGTACCCGGCAGTATCCTGGGCTTTTGGGGGTCCGTACTGGCTGCCGCACTGATCGTCGCGCTGGTTGGCGTCGTCGTCGAAACCCTGATCCTGAAACGCATTTACAACGCTCCCGAGCTGTACCAGCTGGTTGCGACCTTTGGCGTGGTGCTGCTTATGCAGGATGCCATTTTGTTGATTTTTGGCGGCGATGACCAGTTCGGCCCCCGTGCGCCCGGGACTTGACGGGGTGGTTCGCATTTTTGGCGAACCGATACCGGAATATGATCTGGTGCTGATTGCGCTCGGTCCGATTGTGCTGGGTGCGTTATGGTTGCTGCTCAACCGCACTCGCTGGGGCGTGCTGGTGCGCGCCGCCACGCTGGATCGCGAAATGGTGGCGAGCCTGGGCGTCAACCAGTCCTGGTTGTTCACCACGGTGTTTTTTCTGGGATCTTTCCTGGCAGGTCTTGGCGGGGCGCTTCAGCTTCCCAGAGTGTCAATCAACCTGCTGATGGACTTGTCGATTATCGCTGAAGCGTTCGTCGTCGTTGTCATTGGCGGCATGGGCTCCATCCCGGGTGCCTTTATCGCGGCACTGCTGATTGGTGAACTGAATGCATTCGGTGTCCTGGTGCTGCCGCAGGCCACCATTGTACTGGCGTTTGTCGTCATGGCTGTTGTGCTGGTCATCAGGCCCTATGGCCTGCTCGGAAAAGCCGAAACACTGGCCCATTCCGCAGGCCAGATTGAATTGCCGATCCGGCCTGCGAGCACACTTGCCAAATCGGTTGCCGGATTGCTGCTGGCCGGTCTTGTCATCATGCCTTTCGTGACCGGCGAGTTTGCCATTGTACTGGCGACAGACGTGCTGATCTTCGCGCTGTTTGCCGCCAGCCTGCATTTCATCATGAGCAATGGCGGCATGGTGTCGTTTGGCCATGCAGCATATTTTGGTCTCGGTGCCTACGGAGCGGCATTCGTCATAAAATACGCTGGGGGTTCAATGGAGCTGGCATTGTTGGCAGCACCGCTGATGGCGGCTGCAGGCGCACTCATATTTGGCTGGTTCTGCGTGCGTTTGTCGGGCGTGTATATGGCCATGCTGACGCTTGCTGCTGCCCAGATTGTCTGGTCAACAGCCTTCCAGTGGCAGGACCTGACCGGTGGAGATGACGGGTTGCTGGGCATCTGGCCGTCTGAATGGGCCAAATCAAAAACCGCCTATTACTACCTGGCGCTGGTTCTGTGCGGCGGCAGTATTCTTGCCATGCGCCGCATGATTTTCTCGCCGTTCGGCTATACGCTCAGAGGCGGACGTGACAACCCCAACCGCACTGAATCCATCGGCATCAACCTCAGGCAACACCAATGGGCAGCCTTTGTGGTCGCCGGTATGTTTGCCGGTATTGCCGGTGGCGTCTATGTGTTTTCAAAAGGTTCCATATTTCCCGATGAAGCTGCCATTCCGCGCTCTGTGGATGCACTTGTTATGGTGTTGCTGGGCGGTGTTCAGACACTGTCCGGTCCGGTTGTCGGGGCAGGTGTGTTCAGGCTTCTGGAGGACGAGATTTCACGGCTGGATTACTGGCGCGCCATATTGGGCGCCATCATCATCGCGATCGTGGTGATCGCACCTGAAGGCATCGCGGGGTTCATCAAGAAAATTGCGGTCAAGGCAGGCTTTGAACGCAATGAGGAGCAGGCATCATGAACGCGCCCGTCCTCAGTGTCCGCAATCTGTCCAAGTCCTTTGGCGGCCTCAAGGCTGTATCGGATGTTTCCTTCGATCTGGCGAAGGGTGAACTGCTCGCACTGATCGGGCCAAACGGGGCTGGCAAGACCACGTGCTTCAACATGCTCAACGGTCAACTGAGAGCCGATGCGGGCCAGGTCATGCTCAATGGTACCAGTATCTTGGGGCTGAGCCCCAGGCGCGTCTGGCGAATGGGAGTAGGGCGCACCTTCCAGATCACTGCAACCTATGCGTCCATGACAGTGCGTGAAAACGTGCAGATGGCGCTGATCTCGCATCACCGGAAGACCTGGGATATCTGGCGTCCTGCATCCAGTCTTCATGTGGATGAAGCCATGCAGCTTCTGGAACTTGTCGGTATGCGCGAACAGGCTGTGCGCGCCGCCGCCATCCTGGCTTATGGCGACCTGAAACGGCTCGAACTGGCAATTGCGCTGGCCCATGCCCCTGAATTGCTGTTGATGGATGAACCCACTGCCGGTATGGCGCCCAAGGAACGGGTGCGCCTCATGCAGCTTACCGCCGACATTGTTTCAGAGCGCGGAATATCGGTTCTGTTCACCGAGCACGACATGGATGTGGTGTTTGCTCATGCTCACCGCATCATGGTGCTCAACCGGGGAGAGTTGATAGCCTCGGGCAGCGTTGACGACGTTCGAAATGATGCGCGCGTACAGGAGGTTTATCTTGGTGGCGGCACCTTGTTCGAGGGCCAGGCCCATGGCTGAAACGATGCTTGATCTCAATGAAATCAATACCTTCTATGGTAAGGCCCATATCCTGCACGATTTATCGTTCAAGGTCGCATCAGGCGAGGTCGTAGCCCTTCTGGGACGCAATGGTGCCGGCAAGACCACCACCATGCGCACCATTATGCAACTGGCACGCCCGCGTGCCGGGTCAGTAGAATTTGAAGGCCGGGACATATCCAGGTGGGCCACGCACAAGGTGGCTCAGGCAGGCATTGGTTATGTGCCGGAAGAACGCCGTATCTTTGGCGATCTGACGGTGATGGAAAATCTTGAAGTTGGCCGCCAGCCTGCACGCGAAGGCCTGCCTGAATGGACGGTGGAACACCTGTTTGAGTTGTTTCCCAATCTGGCTGAGCGCAAAAACAATCGCGGCAAGCAGATGTCGGGCGGCGAGCAGCAAATGCTCACTATTGCCCGCACCCTCATGGGAAACCCGAAACTGTTGCTGCTTGATGAACCGTCCGAGGGGATCGCACCCGTGATTGTCGAGCAGATGGCGCAGACGCTGCTGGAGATCAAGGCCAAGGGACTGACAGTGCTGTTGTCTGAACAAAATCTGCATTTCGC
Organism: uncultured Alphaproteobacteria bacterium; assembly: GCA_963759095.1. Lineage (GTDB taxonomy): Bacteria > Pseudomonadota > Alphaproteobacteria > Rhizobiales > Aestuariivirgaceae > Anderseniella. The sequence continues at coordinate 121,816 of CAVWYF010000030.1, forward strand.
GCGCATTGTGGCAGATCGTGCGATTATCATTGAGGGTGGCAGCGCAGTGTTTGATTCAACCTTCGAAGATCTGGAAACCCAGCCGGAAATCAGGGACCAGTATCTCAGTGTTTAAAAAGCTGAATGTCGAATGAGCTTACATCTTCCAGCAACTCAATGAAGCCGCTCGACTGATGAGCGATGACAGCTTTGCCCTTTTCCGCAGTTGCAGCGCTGGCATTGCCGGTTACGCCGTCAGCGTTGAGGTCATGCATCATCCATCCGAAGCGATGCGGGCCATAGGCGCGCAAGTGCTTCATGTCACGGATCATGTCTTGTTGCAGGGATGGAAAATTTTCAGCCTTTGCCATGTCCACGGTGTCAGGCCGGGCCGCCAGCATGATGGACGTCTCGATATCACCGCCATGGATGCCCAGGTCAATTTCGTCAGCGCTGAACAATCCGTCCGGGTATCCGAAGCGCGCCCAGGACGTGGCAACAGCCAGCATGCCAAGCTCGATGCGCGCCCGTTGGATAACCATGTCGCACACAGGCGTGTTGCCGCCGTGGGAACTGATCAGCACCAGTTTTTGTATGCCATTGATGTTCAGATCAGCCGCAATGCGAAACCAGGCCTCGGCGAGTTCACACGGATCACGCGAGATGGTGCCGGGTGTGTCGCCATGCTCGGCAGATGCGCCGATTGCCTCAATCGGCAGGAACGACACCATTGCATCGCGCGGCAGGATTGCCACCGTGGCAGCAACCATGGCCCGCGCAATGTCTGTGTCCGTTGACGCGGGCAGGTGTGGACCGTGCTGTTCGGTGGCTGCCACCGGCAGCACGGCAATCCAGTCGCTGCAGTCAGCGTCCGCGATCAGGCTTGCCGGCATGTCTTTCCAATATGGGTGGGGTTTCAATTTTTCATCTCGCGTGTTTCAAAAACTCAGGCAGGAGCTCGAAGCTCCTGCCTGGAACAGTGTTTAAGCGAGAATGCGGAAAATGACAAAGCCCGTCAGCCCATCTGCCGCCGTCGGGCCGCGAAGATCATTCCCCGGTGGAGGTGGATGAACCGCCTGATGAGCGTTCGCCCTGAAGCGGTTTGGTCTCGCCTTTTTTGTAGTCATTGGCGCGTTTGACCGCCAGTTCGCCATCCATGTCGATATCTGTATCGAGTACATAGTCAGGCCATGGATCAACGGTCTGCAGGACAGTTGCGGCGCGCACAGCGTCACCTGACGCAGCCGAAATCTTGTCTGTACGTTCAAGATTGCTCTGGGTGCAGCCTGCAAACAGCAGGCAGAGTACAGTTGCCCCGGCTCCGCGCCACAGTGTGATTGATTTACTTGGTGACAATTGCATTTGAACCTCCTGGCAGATCAATCATGTGACCGTACGGGCCTTTGATTTCACCACCGTTTTCGATGAACGAAAGATAGTTGCGGCTGACCTCAACCTTGCCATGCAGGAACAGCTCCTCATCATTGCTCGATGCGGTCAGATCCAGCGGCGTTGGTATCCGTTTGGTCGGATCAACCGGTTTGGCGAGCCGCGGCGTGATGATCACCAGCAGATCGGTTTCCGATTTCTGGAATCCGCTTGAGCGGAACAGGCTGCCCAGCACAGGCACATCGCCCAGCCACGGAATCTGGTCGGCATTGCGCGCATTGAAGGTCTGCAGCAGCCCGGCGATCGAAATGCTTTGTCCATCGCGCAGTTCAACCGTTGTTCTGGTCCGCCGGACGATAAGGCTCGGAATCTGAATTGCGCTGGTGGTTACCGTGCGGCTGAAATCAAGCTCGCTGACTTCCGGTTCAATGGCCAGATTGATCAGACCATTGTCGAGCACGGTTGGCGTGAACGCCAGGCTGACACCGAACTTCTTGAACTCAATGGAGATTTTGTCGTCGTCCTGCGCAACCGGCACAGGAAACTCACCACCGGCCAGGAAGCTCGCCGTTTCACCTGACAGTGCAGTCAGGTTTGGCTCGGCAAGGCGGCGTGCTGCGCCCTTCTTTTCCAGCGCCTGAACGATGATGTCGGCCGATGCGCCACCGGTCAGCATGTCCGCAATCAACCGGCCGAATGGTGCGGTGGCGGCATTTGACGCCAGCGCATTGCCAAACGGCTGAAAACTGATGCCGCCGGCGCTAACCGAATAGTTGACACCAAGATCACGGCTGGCATTGCGTTTGGCCTCGATGAAGCGCACTTCCAGGGTAACCTGCTGGCTTGCACCCACCGTCATGGCATTGGTTACATTGTCGCCGGCAAAATCCTTGGCCACCTGCATGGCTCGTGCCGCCGCTGTTGAACTGCGCACCGCACCTTGCAGAAGCACCCTGCCATTGACGCTGCGAACCTTGATTTTTTCGCGCGGCAGGACAGTGCGAAGTGCATCTTTCAGCCCTCTGGTATCGAAGGTAACTTCAACATTGATGACACCGAGAAGCTTGTCGTCGGCATCATAAAGCGACAGATTTGTGCGCCCGGTCTTGCGCCCGAGTATGTAAAAGGAACGGGTTCCAAGCGGTGAGGCATCGGCGATCTCAGGATCGCCAACTACCAGGTTGGAAATGTCTGCGCCGGATTTGACCGTCTCGGACTGTCCAACCGGCACTTTCATCTGCTGGATCGTACCGGTGCCGGGGCTGAACTCGCGTCGCGGCCTCCACCTGGTTAACTGCCAGTGTCCACACGCACATGCAGCTGAACAGCACCACCATAAGGCGGGCCATCAGATTGCGCAGGCTGTTGCCGGGCAGTGTGTTTGTCATTATACTCATTGTATATCTCCCTGCGCGCCTGTTCTGATCCGTCGTATCTGTTGTGACAGATCATCCAGGGCGCTCCCTTTGCCATAACTCTATTCTGTTGGTGTATCCTGGACCGGCACTTGAACCGGCACTGCCGAAGCGGTACCTGCAGATCGGCTGGTTGAACTTGCAGTCCTGCCACCGACACCACGCACGATTGTCATGGTGCGCCGGCGTTTTGTGCCGCCTGCGAGATCAGCCAGAGACACGGTCCCAACGTCGGCACGATGCGCAGATCCGGCGGCCCGCAGTGTCAGCGACAACCGGCCAACGGATCTGCCAAGTGACAGTTTCTGAGCCATCTCCGTATCAACTTCCAGCGTAACCGCTCTTGATACGCTCGGCGCATCAAGACGCTGGTCAGCCTGTTGATCGATTGCCAGTACCTTGACGTTCTGCACAAGTACATCTGCCTGCGATGTCGTCGGATCGCCGGCTTTCAGCGCGCGCGTCAGCACGACATCCACCCGGTCTCCCGGCAGGATGAAACCGGCCACGCCAAACACCTCGTCGACCGATACGGTCAGCGCGCGCATATTGTCTTTCACAAGGGCTGACAGTGTCGGGCGTTCGCCGGGGCCTGTAACCTTTGCTCCAAGAATCGGTTCGTCCACTTCGATGGGTCCCAACGCAGCCCGTGCCTCGACACCAACCTGAAACTCCTCCAGGTTTTTGAACGACCCTGAAGGCTCGGTTCCCGCAATCCATTTGGTGGCACGAACCGCTGCGCTGTCTATCTTGTCTCCAAAGCGCAGGGTGCGGGTTGCAACCAGCACCGTGGACGTTTCCAGTTGCGGCTCCGCAGGAGCTGACTGAACGACGGCTGTCTTATCCATGTTACGGTACTTGAATGCGAAAACCTGGCTGGTAATGGTGGCTCCCACAATGCCTGACACCATCGCGATACAGCCCAGCGCAAATATGCGCCCGGCTTTGCTCGACAACTGCAATCCGGAAAATCCACCGCCCAGCTGTTTGCCGCTTTGTGTGTGATGTTTGCCGCGCCATTCGCGCCGCGTCGTATTTTCTGCCATCCCGATGCCTCCCAGAAATCAGTAAAACTCCGAGACAAGATACATGATAGGGCGGCAATTAAAGAATGTTCAGTGATAATACAGTAAAGTGTTCGTTCACTAATGCAGAAAAATGTAATCAATTTTATTTAACAATGGTATCTTCATAAAAATTTAATATTTGAATTTTGCAGAAAATTTGAATGGATATGATGAAGGTTCTTTCATGGATCTTCGTCATAGTGCCTGCCTGAGTCTGAATTTGGGAGGGCGAATTATGAAGTTTATTCAATTGATTATTACAGGCGCTATGGCGTTGAGCGTTGCCGGTTGTTCGCAAGGGTTCTCTTTGAGCCATGTGGCTGATTTTGGCGCGAGCATATCCTCATCTTCGCCACGTCTGCCGGGCGATCAGCCTGCTACGTCGGATCATTTGCAGGGTGAAACAGGCACGAAGCATCATGCTGGTAGCGCGCCTTACCACGCGTCTGACAATTTGTTGCAGACCGCAAAAGGTGAATTTCGTGAAGGGCGCTTTGGCCTGGCGGAAAAAAACTATCGCAAGGCAGTAGAAGTATCGCCGCGCGATGTGGAGGCCTGGATCGGTCTGGCGGCTTCCTATGATCGCCTGCGCCGCTTCGACCTGGCAGATCGCGCCTATGCACACGCCATTAAACTGGTCGGCCGCAATACGATGATGCTCAACAATCTGGGATATTCCCAGTTGCTGCGTGGTGATCTCAAGAAGGCGCGCCAGCATTTCCTGGCAGCTTACGAGCGTGAGCCTGACAATCCGATCATTCGCAATAATCTTGAACTGCTCAATCAGAGCGGCAAGCGCATTGTGCGTGAAAAAGCCTGATATTGTCATGACAGACAAAACGGCAATACCACAAGCTTTGCGTACCGGCTTCGCAGTGTCAGCGCTCGCGCTGCTACCGGTGTTTTCCTGGCAAGCTCTGGACGCACGTTCATCGGCAACCGTGGCAGCTCCCGCAGCTGCGATTGCCGCGCGCTCCGAAACGGTCATCAGAAAATCCAAACTGACCTGGGGCCACACGAAATCTGACCGGCTGATTGTTCAGCGGGCCATTCGGTTGCAAGCTTCCAACCGGGTCACCGCAGAGGTTCACTCTGACAAGGCAGACCGCGAAGCCATGCCGAAGATCACACCGGTTGCGGTTCCGGAAGAGTTTGCGGACTGGCTGGTACCCGGCAAAACCGGCACGGGTGCCGCCCGCATTGTCGATTTTGCGGCGCGCAAATCCAATGACAACCGAAAAACCTGCCAGTCGCGCCATACCGCCATAGTGAGCGCTTTTGCGATCAAGCACGCACGCGTCATGGCAGACAAGCCGGTCATGTTCCAGTCGAGCATCTGCACAACAAACGGTGAAATTGTCATTACCTGTTTCGGCACCAGCGCGACGATTTCTCCGCGCAAGGTACGCCCGGGCGGGCGCTGCTCAAAGCACGGCTGAATATTGCCTGCCGGCAAACATTTGCGCTCGCCAATCCGCTGCATGATCGTGTAGAAGCTGGCATTGTTTCCTGCTTGGCAGGCCGTCCTGTTTTGAAAGTCGTAGCCCATGTCGCGCGCGTCGCCGATGCCCACCACGATCACAGTCTGCACAACCTGCCGCCAACCGGCCGTTCGCGACGACAAGCAGCGTACCCCTTGCGGTGAAGCCATGCTGGAAAGTGTTGTCAGGGCTGCAGGCGATGTGGATGATGTTGAAGTCCGCGGCGTGCCGTGCCTGATGGGCTGCGAGCATGGCTGCAATGTCGCCATTTCGTCAGACGGAAAGCTGGCTTACGTGCTCGGCTCGTTTGAACCCGGTGCGGAATCAGCCTCCGCCCTGGTTGAATATGCAGCAGGCCATGCGGCCAGTGACACTGGCGTGGTGCCGTTCAAGCAGTGGCCGCAAGGTGTGAAGGGGCATTTTGTTGCCCGCATTCCGCCGCTGGACTGACTTTATACCAAAGGAAGTAATTATTGACCCTTGAGCCTCAAGGGCAGGCCTGCTGCCACCAGTTCCACAATATCTGCCGCAGCAGCGATATCCTGATTGAGCTTGCCTTGTGCATCGCGAAACGCCCGTGCCAGCCGGTTTTCCGGCACGATCGACAGGCCAACCTCGTTGGATACCACAATGACCGGCATCGGGCAGGCCGTCAGCGCTTCAGCCAATCGGGCAGTTTCTTCGGCTATATCGTGCTCATGATGCATCAGGTTTGACAACCACAGGGTAAGGCAGTCGACCAGCACAACGTCACAGGATCTGGCCGCAGAGGTGACGGCATCGGCAAGGTCCAGCGGCGCTTCCAGAGTTACCCAGCCGTCGCTGCGGTCTGCCTGGTGCGCTGCAATACGAAGCGTCATTTCATCATCAAAGGCTTGTGCGGTCGCTATATAGCAGCGCTTTGACCCTGCTGCTTCCGCGAGCGCCTGGGCACGCGAAGACTTGCCGGACCGGGCGCCACCCAGGACTAAGGTTATGAGTTTGGATGTGCCTGCCATGATGGCATCTGTCGTAACCTCAGGGGGCGCAAAGAACAAGCGGCTTGGCGTGACCAGGCCATGCTGATATGGCAAGCCTTATGACATTCGCACTGACAATGGCACTGGCATTGCTGCTGGACTGGCTGTTTGGCTGGCCTGACCAGCTGTACGTCCGCATCGGACACCCTGTGACCTGGATCGGACGCGGGATTTCAGAGCTTGACGTCCGGCTGAACCGGCAGGACGCAACGCGCAGTCACCGGATCGCGGTCGGGGCGGTTGCCAGCCTGTTCGTCGTGGCGACTTGCGCAGGCGTGGGACTGGCGCTGCAGGCCATGTTGCCGGACGGCATTTTAAGAGTGGTGCTGGGCGCGGTGCTGGCCTGGCCGCTGCTGGCTGCCCGGTCCCTGCATGATCATGTTGCAGACGTGCAGCAGCCGCTTGCTGCAGGCAACGTCGAGCGTGCCCGCAATGCGGTGGCCATGATTGTTGGCCGTGATCCGGCCAAGCTGGATGAAGCCGGCATTGCGCGCTCTACCATTGAAAGCCTTGCTGAAAACACGTCCGATGGTGTGACGGCGCCGCTGTTCTGGGGAGTGTTGTTTGGCCTGCCCGGTATTGCCGCTTACAAGGCGATCAACACGCTGGACTCCATGATCGGGTACCGCAATGACAAGTATGAGGCGTACGGCAAACTGGCCGCCCGGCTCGATGATCTGGTGAACTGGATACCGGCACGCCTGACCGGGCTCGGTTTCGTGCTGGTGTCACCGGACCGGCAACGGGCCTGGCGGGTCATGCAGCGCGATGCGGGCCTGCACCGCTCGCCCAATGCCGGCTGGCCGGAAGCCGCCATGGCGGCAGGCCTGAACTGCCGCCTGAGCGGTCCGCGCAGCTATGGTGACAGACTGGAGCAGCACTCATGGGTCAACGACGGCGCACCTGATCCGGATGCGGCAACCATTGCAAATGCACTGACCATGCTGAAGAGGTGCCTGGCGGTGATTGCCGGCTTGCTGGTTGTTCTGGCGATCCTGGATTAGTTAATGATGCTTTCTGCTAAAGTTTTTCCTTAAGAACCAAATGAACCCACATTGGAGATCGATATGCCTCCGGCAAGGAAAGATCAAATCCGAATGTTGCTGAAAAGCATCGAGACCGGTGACCCGGGACCTGTCGCAGTCGTCAACGAGGCGAAGTACATTCAGCACAACCCCCAGACCCATGAAGGAAGCGAAGGACTTGCTGCGCTGTTCAAGCGACTTTCCAAGACATCGCCTCGCGTAAACATTGTGCGGGCATTTGAGGATGGCGATTTCGTTTTTGCGCATACCGAGTACGACTTCGCGCGCAGAAACATCGGCTTTGAGGTGTTTCGATTTGAAGACCACCAAGCAGTTGAGCACTGGGACAATATCCAACAAAGGCTCGGGCCAAACCAATCCGGACGCAACATGGTTGATGGGCCAACAGAAGCTGATGATCATGAACTGACGGAGATCAATCGCACGCTGGTTCGATCTTTTGTTGAGGCCGTACTGGTTCAAGGCCAACTCGACCGTATCGAAACCTATCTCGACGGAGAGGCTTATGCAGAGCACAATCCCCGAACAGGCGACGGCCTATCAATGCTTCGCTCCGCATTGGAAGCCATAGACAATGATCGCAAATTGATCGACTACCAGCGTGTCCATCGTGTGTTGGCTGAGGGGAATTTCGTGCTCTGCGTGAGTGAAGGTTCTTTCTCTGGGGAGCATTCTTCGTTTTACGATCTCTTCCGCGTTGCCAACGGGAGGATAGCGGAACACTGGGACACAATCGAAAGAATTGCTCCCCGGAATGAGTGGAAGAACCACAACGGAAAATTCTGAAGGCTGGTTCAAGGGCGACAGGACACAGAAGTCAGGCGTGTCATATGTGAATGTCTGCTACGGCCTCAGTGTAGCCGTCAACTGCGCCGGACTTTTAGCAGGCCGTCAATATTGATATGAGCTTCCAGATGTTCCGCGAGTTTATCAAGTATCGTATCGATACTTTCATCATAGAATGATGCAACCGTGCTGGCGCCTAACCTGTTTACAAAGCGGGTTCTAAAGTCATCGGAACTAAAAATACCGTGCACATAGCTGCCCATGATGCGGCCGTTGGCCGACATCGCGCCTTCGGCACGGCCGTCAATTTCCAGCATCGGCCGTGCTCGGTCCGGCCCGTCGGTCCGGCCGATATGGATCTCGTAACCGGTGACATCGCAATTGCTGGCAATGTGTTTTGCTGCAACCTGTGTCAGCGTCTTGTCGGGGATCATTGTGGTTTCCACATCCAGCAAGCCAAGGCCTTGCGTGGTGCCGGCGGCACCTTCAATGCCGTCAGGATCAGCGATTGTGCGGCCAAGCATCTGGTAGCCACCGCACAGGCCCAGCACATGTCCGCCACGCCTGACATGGGCTGCAATGTCAATGTCCCAGCCCTGTTGGCGCAAAAACTCGAGATCGCCGCGGGTTGATTTTGATCCCGGTAGAATGACCAGATCGGCATCACCCGGCAGCGCGTTTCCGGCCCTCACCAACTCCACACTCACGCCGGGCGTGACCTTGAGCGGGTCGAGGTCATCGAAATTGGCGATCCTCGACAGGACCGGGCACACCACCTTGAAATCGCCGTTACCTGACGTGCCGCCAATATCGAGGGCGTCTTCTGCTGGCAATTTATGAGCATCGTCAAACCAGGGAATGACACCGTACCCTGTCCATCCTGTCTTTTGCTCGATCAGCTTGTAGCCATCGTCAAACAATGATGTATCGCCTCGAAACTTATTGATCAGAAAGCCGGCGATCATCGCTGCGTCATCGGGATCAATCACATTCTGGGTGCCAACTAGCTGCGCAATCACGCCGCCTCTGTCGATGTCGCCGGTCAGGATGACGGGCACATTTGCCGCGCGCGCAAATCCCATATTCGCGATATCGCCGGCGCGCAGATTGACTTCTGCCGGGCTGCCCGCGCCTTCCACCAGCACAATATCTGCTTGTGAAGAAAGGCGGTTGAAACTGGCCAGCACCGCATCCATGAGTTGCGGTTTCAGGGTCGCATAATCGCGGGCTTTGACGCTGGTCAGCCGCTTGCCGTGCACCACAACCTGGGCCCCGGTTTCGGTTTCCGGTTTCAGCAGCACCGGGTTCATGTCGATGACCGGTTCTACATTGCAGGCGCGCGCCTGCAGCGCCTGTGCCCGTCCGATCTCGCCGCCGTCCGCAGTGACCGCAGCGTTGTTTGACATGTTCTGCGGCTTGAACGGCAATACCTTCAGCCCGCGCAGCGTCAGGGCACGCGCCAGTCCTGCCACGAGCATGGACTTGCCGACATTGGAACCGGCTCCCTGGATCATCAGGCTGGAGGCCATGGGATCGTTGTGCCCTAAAATTCGACGCCGGCCTGGGCCTTCACGCCGGACCGGAACGGATGCTTGATCAGTTCCATTTCGGTCACCAGGTCGGCGGCCTCAATCAATTCTTCCTTGGCGTTGCGCCCGGTGCACACCACGTGGGTCATCTCGGGCTTGTGCTCGGCCAGAAACGCGACCACTTCATTGACGTCGATATAGTCATAGCGCAACGCAATATTGATCTCGTCGAGCAGCACCATGCGGATATTGTCATCTGCAATGAGTTCTTTCGCCTTGGCCCAGGCAGCCTGGGCCATTTCGATGTCCCGGGATTTGTCCTGGGTTTCCCAGGTAAAACCTTCGCCCATGGTGTAAAACTGGCACTTATCGGTGAATTTGGACAGGATCAGATCGCGTTCACCGGTGGACATGCCGCCCTTGATGAACTGCACCACGGCACACGGCATGTCGTGCGCGATGCATCTGAAGATCATGCCGAATGCGGCAGATGACTTGCCTTTGCCCTTGCCCGTATGCACGATCACCAGGCCCTTTTCTTCGGTTTTGGTGGCCATGATCTTGTCACGGGCAACCTTCTTCTTGAGCATCTTGGCATTGTGTTTTTCGACGTCGTCGGTCATGTACTTTCTCCGCTTTTCAAATTGTCGATCAGGCCGCGTGCCGAGTTTGATCTTGGCGTCCACATGCCCCGCTCCATGGCCTCGCTCAAACGTTGTGCGATCTCTCGCAGCGCTGCCGGGTTATGGGCCTCAATGAATTCTCTGGTTGCATCGTCTTCAAGATAGGCCTCATGCACAAGGTCGAAATGATGCCCGCGAACCGCGCCGGTGGTTGCGGCAAAGGCAAACAGGTAGTCTACCGTGGCGGCCATCTCGAAGGCGCCCTTGTAGCCATGCCGTTTGACCCCTTCGATCCATTTCGGGTTCACCGCGCGCGATCGTACCACACGCCCGATCTCTTCATCCAGCGTGCGCACCACGGGGCGTTCGGGGCGTGAATGGTCATTGTGGTAGATTGTCGGTGCCTGCCCGCGCAGTTTTTCAACCGCGGCACTCATGCCGCCCTCAAACTGGTAGTAGTCGTCGGAATCCAGCACGTCGTGTTCCCGGTTGTCCTGGTTCTGGACAACGGCCTCGACCTTGGACAGGCGGGTGGCAAAGTCGTCATGCGCTGCACGTCCATCGCTGCCCTGACCATAGGCATAACCGCCCCATTCGAGATAGGCGTCGCCGAGATCACCGCGGTCTGCCCAGAGCTTCTCGTCAATCATGGCCTGCAGGCCGGCACCGTAAGCACCCGGCTTTGACCCGAACACCCGCGCGCCGGCTTTGAGCGCTGCTTCGGATCGATCAATACCGGATGCAGTTTGCAGGTCGCATTCTTCCTGGTAGCGAATCGCTGCCGGATTGTCATTTGCAGCTTCGTCATCAAGTGCCATGACGGCGCGTGCCGCGCTATCGACCAGTTCAAGCTGGGCCGGAAATGCATCACGGAAGAAGCCTGAAACCCTTAAAGTTACATCAACGCGCGGTCTGCCAAGCTGCGCCAGCGACATGACCTCGAAGCCGGTCACGCGGGTGGACGCTGAATCCCATTTCGGCTTAACCCCCATCAGGGCCAGCGCCTGGGCAATGTCATCACCACCGGTGCGCATGTTGGCAGTACCCCATGCCGTCACCGCCATGGCCCGCGGCCAGTCGCCATGGTCCTGTACATGACGCTCCACCAGCAGGTCAGCAGATTTCCGGCCCAGCACCCAGGCGGCCCGGGTCGGCAGGGCGCGGGCATCCATGGAGAAGAAATTGCGCCCGGTCGGCAGGACATCCAGCCGTCCGCGCGTCGGCGCGCCGGAAGGCCCCGGCGGCACAAATCTGCCGTTTAGGCCGGTCAGCAAGCCACTTAGTTCCCGCGTTCCGCAGGCGCGAACTGCCGGCCGGATGCGCTCATTTATCTCAACCAGAACGGCCTCCGCGGCAGGCATCTCCGCAGGCAATTCCATGTCGCCTGATACCAGGCCCGCCGCCAGCAGTTCCAGCCGTTCGACAGTATCGCCTGCTGTGCGCCATGTGTCTGCGCTTAACCCGCCAAGCAGGCCAGGTCGCGCCCCGGTCCAGGAACTGCCCATCTCGCAATCGAGCGGGTCGAATGCGTCCTGCAGGTCAAGGTCGAAGGCCAACGCCCTGATCAGCGAGGCATCGCCACCGCTTCCGTCACCACGCGGAATACGGGTCAGTGCAATGACAAGATCGGTTTCAAGTCGCCCCTCGGGCGCGGCGCCGAACACATGCAACCCGTCCCTGATCTGGCTTTCCTTGAGTTCGCACAGATAGGTGTCCAGTTTCTGCAGCCGCGCGTCGGCATCATCTGCATCGGCCATACCGGCATCCACATCGAGACCGGTAACCTGTGTCAGCGACAGGATTTCATCGCGCAGATATCCTATACGTCGCGGGTCGACACCGGCTGCCTCGTAGTACTCGTCGACCAGCGCTTCCAGATCCCGCAACGGGCCGTAGGTTTCCGCCCGCGTCAGCGGCGGGGTCAGGTGGTCGATAATGACCGCCTGGGCCCGGCGCTTGGCTTGCGTGCCCTCGCCGGGGTCATTGACAATGAACGGATAAAGATTGGGTACCGGTCCCAGCACGGCTTCCGGCAGGCAGGATTCAGACAGCGCGGTTGCCTTGCCCGGCAGCCATTCCAGATTGCCGTGCTTTCCCATGTGAACCAGGGCGTCCGCGTCAAACGACTGCCCACGCAACCAGACATAAAACGCAAGGTAATTGTGCGGCGGCACCAGGTCGGGGCTGTGATAGGTTTCTTCCGGATCGATGTTGTATCCGCGCGCCGGCTGCACGCCGATGACCAGATTGCCGAACCTGTGAATGGCCAAAGCGAACCCGTCATCATCGAAAAACGGATCATCCTCCGGCTTGCCCCAGCGGGCTTCAATGCGGGTTCGAACATCTTCTGCGAGCCCGGCGTAGTGAGCCTGATAGGCCTCCGGTGACAGCCGTTCACCGCCGCTTCGTTGGGCCCGGTCAGTGAGCCAGTTGGTCGGCCCGGCAAGAATCGGCTGCATCAGGTCATCGGAGGTTTCGGGCTCGCCTTCCACCAGGTATCCTGCCGCCTTCAGGGCAGACAATACCGTGATTGTGCCTTGCGGCGTATCCAGCCCGACACCATTGGCCAGCCTGCCATCCTTATTGGGATAATTGGCAAGGATGATCGCCACCTTGCGCTCTGCGGCAGGCTTGTTTCTCAGGCGCGCCCAGCGCGCCGCCATATCGGCAACGAATTCAACCCGGTCAGGCAGGGCCCGGTGGGTGGCAATGGCACATTCACAAGCCTCGTCGCGGTAATCTTCGTCCTTGAAACTGATGGCACGGGCGAGCAGCCGGCCGTCAACTTCCGGCAGTGCCACGTTCATGGCGATGTCGCGGGCTGTCAGGCCGGTTGTACCGTCAGCCCAGGCTTCAAGCGAATGGGCCGCCAGTACCGCCTGCAGAACCGGTACGCCCGGTGCATCAAGCACGGTGGCTGCACGCTCCTCGCGCCAATCGCCGGGATCAGGCGAGGACACTGCGAAACTGGTGGCGTTGATGATAACGTCCGGTGGGGTTGTCTCGAAGATGCCGGAGAGCGTGGCGGCGGAAACCGGATCTTTCAGGGAGGCTACAAACACCGGATTGGGGTTCAAACCGCGCGCGTGCAGCGCATCAATCATCCGGTCAACCGGGTCGAGGCCTCCGCCTTGTATCAGGGCCCGGTAAAACACGATTGCCGCAGTCGGCGCACCGGCTGTCCAGTTGGCACCAACTGTTTGCTGGTCCGCCCGTGATGCGTTGGGCCAGTAATGACCGGCCCGCAGTAACGGGCGGGCGGAGGGCGGGCGCTCTTCACCGTCCAGCATATGACGGGTGAGCCGTAAAAGGTTTGCCGCGTTTTCCGGACCGCCTTCAACCATATAAGACCAAAGCGCTGCCCAGTCCTCATCGGCAACAGTTGAGACTGCCCTCAGGGTTTCATCCGGTTTGTCATCGCCGGGCAAGGCGGCAAACAGCACGCCGGCCTGTTTCAGCCGCGTGGCGAATTCGTCAAGGCCATAGGTCCAGTAGGCACGTCCACCGAGCAGGCGGGCGATAACCAGTCGTGACTTGGTCGCGGTTTTGTCAAGATACAGATCAACGGAGTAGGGATGTTTCAGCCAACCCAGTTGCGCCAGTCTCAAATCTGCAGCATCTTTGCCGAGCCCGGCCCGCGCCTGGGACAGCGCGGCAAGTTCGGTATCCGCAGCGGATATGAAAATCACATCGGCCGGGCTTTGGTCCGGATCAACCGGCTCGGTGCCGTCTGTAATGTCACCTGGACGCGCGGCGAGAAGGTGCATCGGCTCAAACCCTTGCTGCGGTCTCCAGCGCCGACGTGATGGCTGCCTGATCCAGCCCGTGCTGCCCGATCACCACGAGCCGCGTAGCGCGGGGTTCGCCAGCGGCAAAGGCGCGGTCAAAATGCGTATCAATGCGCGGACCGACGGCCTGAATGACCATCCGCATCGGCTTGCCGGGCACTGCTGCAAATCCTTTCAGACGCAGCACGCCGTGGGCTGATATGGCGTCCTGCACCTGGGTCAGGAATCCATCCACTTCCCCGATTTCCGGCAGGCTGACGACAAAGCTGTCAAATTCGTCGTGACCATGCTCATGTTCATGATGATGGTCATCATGGTCATCGTCATCATCGTGGCGGTGGTGATGAACCTCATGCCGGGCGTCGAGATCGTCCTCGGCGCCGATGCCGAGGCCCAGCAGCACCTTGGGGTCAACCACACCATGGCTTGCCTGCAATACCTGTACGCCAGCGCGCAATTTGCTTTTCAGCTTGCCGGACACCTCGCTTGCACCGCTTTCGCCGAGAATATCCGCCTTGTTGACGATGATCATGTCGGCGCACGCAAGCTGGTCCTCAAACAATTCACTCAGCGGTGTCTCGTGGTCAAGGCCGTCATCGGCTTCGCGCTGCCGGTCAACCGCAGCCAGATCATGGGCAAACTGTCCCGCCGCTGTTGCCGGGCCGTCTACAACAGTCACAACACCGTCCACCGTCACCCGTGTGCGAATGTCGGGCCAGTTGAAGGCGCGCACCAGCGGTTGCGGCAAGGCCAGGCCGGAGGTTTCAATGACAATGTGGTCGGGCGCGTCCTCACGCTCGATCAGTTTCTGCATGGTCGGAATGAAATCTTCCGCGACCGTGCAGCAAATGCAGCCGTTCGACAGCTCCACCACGTCATCCTCGCGGCAGTTTTCGATACCGCAGCCTTTCAGGATTTCGCCGTCAACGCCCAGATCGCCAAATTCATTGATGATCAGCGCGATGCGCTTGCCGTTGGCATTCGCCAGCATGTGGCGGATCAGCGTTGTTTTGCCGGCACCGAGAAAACCGGTCACAACAGTAGCGGGGATCTTTTGAACCATGATTTGTCGTCTCTGATTACGGGCGGGTTTAAAAAAGGCGCCGCCCTGCGCGTTTCAAGGCGGCGCCCGATCAGAAGCAATGCTTGGCGTTTGTGTTTTGGATGTCAGTCCTAGACAACGCCGGGGAAGATCAAGCCCTCGACGCGCTCAAACAGGAAGGCAAAGCCGACACCGGCGGCAACGCCACCGGCAACCCGCAGGCTGACAGAGGCAGCATTTGCGCCATCCCAGAACAGCTTTGCCACGGTACCGGCACCGTACGCAATTGCGTATTGGGTGATGAGCAAGCCACCGAGATAGGCCAGCAGAGGTGTGCTTTCTGCACCGACAATGGCGCCGCCATAGGCTGCGCCATGGAACAGCCCGGCAACTGCGAACAGGCCGAGAGCAACCGGCATAGAGAGCTTGCGGCCCGACAGCACGATAGCGCCGATCAGGGTTGCGGAGCCCGCCACCATAAGTTCAATCATTGGAACGGCGATGCCGTTATAGGTCAGCAGCACGCCTGCCATCGAGGCTGCCAGAAAGGCCAGCGGCGCGGTTGCAAGCCGTCCCATCGCAACAGCGGCCAATGCCATTGCAACGATAAAGGCGAAATGGTCGATACCCAGCATCGGATGGCCGATACCGGACAGGACACCATGGACAAATGTCTCAGGCGTGCCGCCACCGAGCGGGTGATGGGCAAGTGCCGGGCTTGCTGTCATTGCAGTCACAGCCAGTGCGGTCAGTCCGTTATGGACATGTTTCAGTTGGATCATAAAAGTCGTCCTCTCCATATTCTTCCATGGCAGAGGAGTGCGCTGGCCTCGCGCCGGATCAGTTTCCTGCCGACGTCGCGACACGGGAGCACCCCGCCCGTTTCACGTTTCTCAACCGGCGTTTGCCGGCATCAGAGGCAGGTCTCCTGGCTGACGGGTCATCACAGCTTCATCCACCTTCCCGTTTCACTGGCCAACCTGGCCAGTATCACAGTGGCAACGGATGATTGTTCACCGTCTACAGTCGCGGGGGCGGCTACGGTTTTGAACTCCCGGTTTGGGTCGGTTCATCGCGTATTCCCTTTTCATCCCATTCGCCGGTGTTCAACACCGGACAATCGGGAACCTCTGAGAGCATGATTGCACGCCTCTGTGCTTTGGTGTCAAGCAGCCATTACGCCTTGTCAGGCCTGCTTTGCGACATAAGGTCAAAAACCTTGACCATCAGGTCTTCCAGCGTTGACACGGTGATTTGTCCATCAGGTTGTGATGGCCGCCTGATCGCAATCACCTTTATGCCCAGTGCGCGCGCGGCCTCGAGCTTTGCCGTTCCTGAAACGCCCCCGGAATTTTTGGTCACGAGATGAGTGATTTTCAGTCGCTGCATCAACTCCAGTTCCTCGTCGACCGGGAACGGTGGTCGCGCCAGGATAAACTCACCCTGTTTCAACGGAAAGCATTGATTTGATGGATCAATCAGACGGATTGCGCCCCACATGCTGTCGTGCGGATCCGCCGCTGAGATTTGCTCCACGGAACCACGGCCTGTAGCAAAGAGGACCCTTGCGCCGTCGGGCACAGCAGCAACAGCATCAGTCATGTTTGCAACATCCAGCCATTGGTCGCCAGCAACAGGTAGCCATGGCTCACGCAACAGTCGCAATAGGGGAGTCCGGGTTGCAATTGCGGCGCTGACAGCGTTGGCACACATGAGTCTGGCGAATGGGTGGGATGCATTCAGGATCAGGTCAATACCCTGATCGTCTATGTAGCGCGCCAGACCTTCGGGGCCCCCAAAACCGCCTGTTCGAGTTTCAACCGGATAGGGTTTCGGGTCTTGCGTCACACCGGCCAGCGAGGCAATCACTTCAATATTCTCAACTGCGCTCAATTGTTCCGCAAGTTGCCGTGCTTCGCTGGTACCGGCCAGCAGCAGAATGCGGAACGGCTTGCTCACAGTGTGCGTTCCCCGGCTGCATCCGCGCTGGCGACAGGTTTGCCGTCGCGATCAATGATCAGCACGTCCACGTTCACCGGCGCACCTTTCAACGCTGCGATTGCGCTGTGCCGGGCACCTGCAGCCACCTGTGCAGCCAGGCCCGGTCCTGTAATCTGCAAGGCCTGCATTGCCGTGTTGGCGGTTTTGATATCGCTGTTGCCCGCAAGTGCCGCCAACTTCTCGAAGTTCACCTGCGAACGTGATGAGTGCAGGTCCAGTGCGCCTTGTGCCAGCTTGGTCAGCTTGCCAAATCCACCGGCAATGGTCAGGCGTGGCAGCGGGTGAACTTTCAGGTATTTCAGCAGGCCGCCGGCAAAATCGCCCATATCGAGCATGGCATGATCAGGCACACCGAACAGGCCTTGCGCCACCCGCTCCGAGGTTGCGCCGGTTGAACCAATGGCATGACTTACGCCATTGGCGCGGGCCACATCGATGCCGCGATGAATGGAGGCAATCCAGGCCGCACAAGAAAACGGCCTGACGATACCGGTGGTCCCCAGAATGGATATACCGCCTTCTATGCCCAACCTCAGGTTCCAGGTTTTAAGGGCCAGTTCACGCCCGCCGGGAACCGACACTTCGATTTCCAGATCAGCTGCAACGCCATGGGCCTTCGCGACGTCACTGACATGGTCGGCGATCATCCGGCGTGGAACCGGGTTGATGGCGGGTTCTCCCGGTGCAATCGGCAGGCCGGGCATGGTCACCATGCCGACCCCGTCACCGGCCTTGAAACAGATGCCACTGCCTGGTGGGCCATGGCGCACAGTGGCCAGGATCAATGCACCGTGCGTGACATCAGGGTCGTCGCCGGCGTCTTTCTGTACGCTCGCCCGTGCCCACCCTTCACCTGAGGCAGTGTCTGCCAGCTCAAACGACGGCGTTTGCCCGCGCGGTAAGGTGATGCTCACAGGGTTTGGAAAACCTGCGCCGAACAGCGCAGATGTGGCAGCCTTTGCGGCAGCGGTTGCGCATGCCCCGGTCGTAAATCCGGTGCGCAGTTCTGTGTCAGGTTTCCGGTTCATTAGCTGTGTGACACTAGAGCAACACGGGTTCGGTGGAACCCATAAAGTTGCTCCAGCACTCTAGAAACGAACAGTGATGACGAAATCAAAACCGAGTGCCAGAATTCTGGTTTTGCGCCATGCATTCATACGTTCATGCACTCAAGCGTGAGTTGAATCTTATCGAGCGCGGTATTGAATTCCTCTACAGGCAAGCCCAATCGGACACGAAAGAAACCCGGCATTTCGAATGCTTCGCCAGGCAGTATCAATACATCATGATCGCGATATAGTTTTTCACCAAAATCAATCGAGGATATGCCGGTATTCAGGAATGGGAATGCAACCGTACCGGCAGCAGGTGACACCATAGAGAGCATGGTGTTGTTTTTAGACACAAACTGTTCGAGCGTCTTTGAGTTGGCGCGCACTGTTGCCTGGTTGGCCGCGATAATGTGTTGGCCGTCGCGCAGCAGGCTGACACAAATGCTATCATTCAACTTGCAAACCGCGTGACTGGTGAGCGCTTTAACTGCATTCATTGAGGCCAGCCGCGTCGGGGTAGAAATTGCCCATCCTACGCGCAATCCCACTGTTCCATAACATTTGCCGGCCGACCCCATGCCAACAATGCGATCCGAATAATTCGCCATTGAGGTCAGGCGCTCAGTCCCTTCTTCATACGGCAGCAGACGGTATTGCTCGTCAAGGACGATATCACAGTCCAGCGAGATCAGCCGGTCTGCCAGGTTCGATATTTCATCTGAACTGAAGACGGTACCCATTGGGTTTCCGGGGGTTGTCAAAAGGACAGCGCGGGTCTGGCTATCACATGCTGAAACGATTTTCTCGAGAGGCAGGCTGAAGTTCGTTTCAAACGATAAAGCGATACGCCGGACTTCGTACCCGAGCACTTCGGGCAAGTCGTACAGATTATGGAAGGCTGGAGTGAGTACCACTACATTGGAACCAGGCTGAGTTCTGTCCATCAGATACACCAATAGCGCTTCAGTGATACCAGCTGTCACCAGTACATTGTCGGCATCAGCGTGATCATACAGCTTGGCAATTTCCTCACGCAGGTTAGAAGATCCGCGGGTGTCATTGTGTTCAAAGTCAAGGTGTGCAAACCGTGCGCTCAGGTCTTCAGCCGGAATGATCTGATTTAGCTCAATGTTTGCGATGCCGCTTTCGCCCAAATTGTACCGGGCGTCGGCGCGGGCATCCAGCCACTCGTCAAGAAAACTAGCCGCCATCTTCAGCCTCTTTTTCCCGATGGATCAGAAGCGGCATCGGGCGGGAAGTCTCCGATTTTGTCATGAACCAATTGCACAACCAGCGACGGAGCATCATTTGAAGACAAGAATATTCCACCACATGCATCGTCGCTGGCCCTATAGGCAGCATCCTGTCTCAGGAGTTGGTTCAGTTCACTCATGCGCCAGAATGGAACCCGCGGGAACAGATGATGTGCCAGATGGAAAGATTCCCCATGCATGCCGGTAAATAATCGTTCAACCCAATGACTATTTCGGTTCCGTGACATGTGGAGGTCCGTGCCTCGTTCCATCAGGGGCGCATGCTCGGCTAATTCAATGTACCACCCAATAATCTGATATGTTGAGAAGAACGGAACAATCCAGTACCAGAACAACAAATTGAACAAGCCCGCTTCAATGCTGGAAGCCAGAATGGTGAGCCAAAACACTGCAAAGAGTGCAACTTCATGGTGATCATTCTTGTCGTTTCCAAAAACAAATCGATCACGTGCCAAGTACATAATGTATGCGGGAACTTTAAGCAGAAATGCTGGTGAGATAATTATATGCCAGATATATCTCCAACCGTCTGATTGGCCGTATACACCTTGTTTGATCATGTAGCGAAAATCACAATCAGCTTCAGGATCACCAAATGAACCGTGATGATCGCGAACATGAGAGTCTTTGTAGGCACGCAATAAAATTGCGACAGGATATCCGCTGAATACCGTCCCCAGTATATCATTGAGTGTTTTGTTGCGCGCCAGTGTCCCGTGCGCGGATTCATGGGTGAGTGTTGCCATGGCTCTCTGACGTGAGCCAATGAGTATTATGACTGGTAAATATAGAGCCCACCCAACGTATTCAGCCAGCATGACAGCAGCGGCAACAATCAGGAAGTTTTGCAGAACTGCAAGAGTCCCGTGCCCATTGTCGAGCGTATATAGAGAGCAAACACGCTCTAATATCTCTCGGTTAAATCTATGTCTGTCTATAGTTGTCACTAGCGAAATCACCCCCCAAAACAACTGATGATCACAGTAGATTAGTTACCAGATCGACGATAAAAACACGATTCACTCTCATTTTCATTTGCAAAATAAAAATAAAACCAAGTTGAATCACTGATACAATCATATAAATTTATATTACTTAGTTATTTTCAATATATTGTTTAATATATATCCGGGTTTTCTTATGTAAAAATTAAATAATAACATTTTAATCATGTATCAAGTTAAAAATATAATGCATTTACTTAACAAACATAGCAACTCTCATTTAGCGTAAAACGCCAAAACTATAAAAAATTCCACATGATTCGGTATAATTAAATCAATATTTATTGAGCGATATTTATTGGATATTTCATAATAAACGCTGAATATCATTGCGACAAAATAAACAATCCGTAAGCAGATTATTTGAACCATATGGGTTTGATTAACCAAGGTGACCAAAGCATAGTCATCACTTGGGCGTTTAGATTTTATTGTATAGGTTGGCAGCGTATGGGCTGCACTTCAACACCGCGCTCTCTCGCAATCTTGGTATAAATGTGATCAATGCGAGTCCCGCCAGTTTGGAGGATGCCATCCCAAGATTGGTGTACCTATTGGTCAGCGGCACTGGTCAGGGGTCATGGCTTCTTTCCCCAGTCAAAGTGCTTTGACGCCAGCGTAGAAAACATGTCGTTTCCTGCCTCGCCAATTGCGATCAAAGCGGGTAGTTTCAACAACATGATGAGCAATGTGACCCACATGGCAAAACTGCCCAACGGCGACTGGCCGGTGTTTTCACCCGGCCTTGTCTGGCTGGTTGGGGCCGGCCCCGGAGATCCGGGCCTGATGACGCTGCATGGTCTCAACGCATTGCAGCAGGCAGATGTCATTGTCTATGACGCACTGGTTGACGAGCGCATTCTGGATTGGCGCAAGGCTGACAGTACAATCGAATATGCAGGTAAGCGCGGCGGTAAGCCATCTCCCAAACAGCGTAATATTTCGCTGCGGCTGATTGAACTTGCCCGTGCCGGAAAACGGGTACTGCGGCTCAAGGGCGGCGATCCGTTTGTATTCGGTCGCGGCGGTGAGGAAGCCCAGACACTTGTGCAGGCCGGCATTCCCATTCGCATCACGCCAGGCATTTCCGCCGGCATCGGCGGGTTGGCTTACGCCGGTATTCCGGCAACCCATCGCGATGTAAACCAGGCGGTGACATTTCTCACCGGGCATGATCAGACCGGGTTGACGCCATCAGCCATAGACTGGGCAGCCATTGCCAAAGGCTCTCCGGTCATCGTCATGTATATGGCCATCAAGCACATAGACCAGATCTGCGGCAATCTGATCGAGGCGGGCCGTGATCCTTCAGAACCGGTAGCGGTGGTCTCCAATGCCACCTTGCCGACCATGAACGTGCTTGAAACCAACCTGTCCAGGGCACCAGCAGACATCGTCGAGCACGGTGTTGAACCACCCGCCATTGTTTGCGTCGGCCGCGTTGCGCTGTTGCGTCAGACACTGGACTGGGCAGCGCAACTGGCAGGCCATCAACCGCGGTCACTGGACCCGCTGGCTACCGGCCGCAATCTGCTGGAAGACGCGTCCTGATGTCTGTCCGCGGGCTGGTGATTGCCGCCCCGGCGTCCGGTTCCGGCAAGACCCTGTTGACACTTGCGCTGTTGCGCGCGTTGAAAAACCGCGGGCTTGCCATCGCCGGTGCCAAGTCCGGACCCGATTACATCGACCCGAAGTTTCATGAAGCGGCCTGTGGCCATGCATCAGTCAACCTGGATGCATGGGCCATGCCGGCTGGACAATTGACACACCTGGCTGCCGGCCAGCCGGGCGACCTGCTGATCGTTGAAGGGGCCATGGGGGCTATGGACGGGGCCGGACCTGAAGGGTCAGGCTCGGTTGCCGAACTGGCGATCACGCTGGGCCTGCCGTTGATACTGGTGCTTGATGTAGCCCGGCAGGGTCATTCAGCCGCTTTGCCGGTGGCAGGGCTTAGGTCGTTAAGACCGGATTTGCCAGTGGCAGGTGTTATTCTCAACCGGCTCGGCTCGCCACGCCATGAGATCATGGCCCGCACGGCTCTGGCTGAAACGGGAGTGCCGGTGCTTGGCGCCATTGCCCGCCATGCCTCGCTTGCCATGCCGGAGCGGCATCTCGGCCTGGTGCAGGCAGGCGAGCATGCCGACCTTGAAGCTTTCCTGGAAAACGCTGCCGGTGTTGTCGGTAACAATGTCGATCTTGATGCGCTGATTGCGACTGCCGCTCCCTTGTCAGAACCGGGCAGCGCGGCGCACCTGCCGCCACTGGGACAACGCTTGGCCATCGCCCGCGATATCGCCTTTTCATTTACCTATCCGCACCTGCTGCAGGGCTGGCGTGCACAAGGCGCCGAACTGTCATTCTTCTCTCCGCTGGCAGATGAGATACCTGCCCCTGACAGCGATGCGATATTCCTGCCCGGCGGATACCCCGAACTTCATGGCGAGACACTCAGCAGAGCGTCGCAGTTCAAGGCCGGGATACGCATCGCGGCACAGTCGGGCAAGCCTGTTTACGGCGAGTGCGGCGGCTACATGGTGCTGGGCAACTCCATTGTTGATGCGAGCGGCAGGACGCACGATATGCTGGGATTGCTGCCGGTCGAAACTTCCTTTGCAAACCGCAAGCTGAACCTGGGGTACCGCAGGTTCACGCCATTGGGCGGTGCACCCTGGAGTGCCGCTCTGCTTGGGCACGAGTTTCACTACTCCACAGTTGTCAGTGAAACCGGCGCCGATCGCCTGTTCGAGGCAACAGATGCCTTCGGAGACAAGCTTGCACCTATGGGACTGAGGTCAGGTTCGGTGTGCGGCTCATTTGCCCACATTATTGCGCCAGTTTCTTCTTAGTTCTCACCGGACGCAAAACATGGGCGTGTGCACCGTCATAAAGCGCACTGTCGCGGAAGTCGGTTTCGCCCAGCGCCCTGCCGACGAAAATAAGGGCGGTGCGGGTGATCTTGGCATCACGCACTTTTTCCCAGATGTCACTCAGCGTGCCGCGAATGAAATGCTGGTCCGGCCAGCCAACCCGGTAGGCTACCACCGCCGGGCAGTCCGCCCCGTAAAGCGGGATCAACTGGCGTTCGATCTCGCGGATATTGCGCACCGACAGGTGGATGGCCAGGGTGGCACCGGTGCGGCCCAGCGTTGCCAGGTCTTCGCCTTCCGGCATGGCGGATGATTTCATGGCGGTACGGGTCAGGATCACCGTCTGCGAGACTTCCGGTATGGTCAGTTCCTGTCCCATGGCGGCTGCTGCTGCTGCATAGGCCGACACGCCGGGAACAATCTCATAGTCGATGTCATGGTCTTTCAGGCGCCTGATCTGCTCTGCAATCGCCCCGTAAAGCGACGGATCGCCTGAGTGCACGCGCGCCACGTCCTCATCGCGGTCTCTGGCCGCCAGCATTTCGGCAATGATATCATCCAGTGTCATAGGTGCTGTATCACGCACCAGCGCGTCTTCCGGTGCGCATGCAACTACCGCTTCCGGCACCAGCGAACCTGCATAAAGACACACCTTGCAAGCCTCGATAATGCGGCGGCCCTTGATGGTAATCAGGTCCGGGTCACCGGGACCTGCTCCGATGAAGTAAACTTTCATGATGCTTTGCTCTGTTTGGCGTCAATGCGTTTTGCATAGCCGCGCGGTGTGTACATGCGGGTGCCGGCTGCCCCGGCGCTGATGTCGCCTGTCCTGAAGGCTTTGGTGTTGGAAGACCCGACCAGCACAACGGTCAGCATGTCGACCTCGTCAACCTCCAGTGCCGCCAGTGTCCGCTGCTTCAGGGCTTCGTCTGTACGTCCGAGGTTGCTGGCCAGCAATACCGGTGTATCGGCAGGCCGGTGCTGTAAAAGAATGTCGCGAGCTTCTGCCAGCAGCGTGCGCCGTTTCATGGAAACCGGGTTGTAAAAGGCGATGACGAAGTCACCTTGTGCCGCTGCATGCAGCCGCTTGATGATGTCCTCGCGCGGTGTCAGCAGATCCGACAGGGAGATGGTGCAGAAATCGTGGCCCAGTATGGCACCGGCGCGCGCGGATGCGGCCTGCAGGGCGGATATGCCCGGCGCATTGATGATTTCAACCCGTTTTGCAGCATCCGTTACCCCGCCGTCATTCTCTGCCCGGTCCATCAGTTCCATGACCAGCGCGCCCATGGCGTAAATACCGGCATCTCCGGAACAGATCAGTGCAACCTTGCGCCCGGCCCCGGCGCGTTCCAGCGCATAGCGGCAGCGGTCTTCTTCTCCGCCCAGCGGAAAATCCTGGCGTGGCTTGCCGGCGGCAAGCGGTCCGAGCAGATCGATGTAAAGCCCGTAGCCCACCAGTTCATCGGCCTGTGCGATCAGCCGCGAGGCTTCCGGCGTGCGCCAGTCGGCGGCACCCGGTCCGATGCCGATGACCGACAGGGACCCGCGCACCCGTGACGGGATTGCCTCGCCGGTGATGACCGCCGCAGCACAGGTGGCGTTCGCGGTTTTTGTCTTCTCGATCAGCAGATTTGCAGATTTACCGGCTGCCGCCAGGGCCGAGCCCTCTGCCACGCCATGGCATCCGACTTCCGCAAAAACCACATCTGAAGGATTGGCCAGCCGCGAGGCCTGTGCCTCCAATTCGGCAGCCGAATAGAACTCGGCGCCAACTCCAAGATTGATCGCCAGAGCATGAACCGCGGCTTCATCGGCTTTCAGGTCAACGGACCACACTCCGGCCACTTCATAAGGTGACCGGCCCGCATCGCTCAATGTCTTGTGCGCAAGTGCAATCAGTTCGTCAGGATCGCAGCCGCGGGCGCATCCGACACCGAGCGCGAGACACTGGCGGCGATAGGTCAGGGGCTCGCATCCTTCAACACTGAGCACAATCGGCGCATTGGCATCGGGTGCGGGAGACGTATCCACGGTGTCCAGACCGGCAATAGGCGCCAGCCAGTCTGTTTCACCTGAAAGCTTTGCAGCCCTGCCTGCCAGCAGGCCGGCCATGGCCGGCTTGGCATCAAGCGGGTTTTCAAGCCGCCAGCCCGCAGGTGGGCTATCCAGAGCAACACCGAGGCGCACGTCACCCGCCGTGGTCAGGGCGGCATGGCCACCAAGTGCCTTGGCGATTTCTGAGGCAAGCCGGTTTGCACCATGGTGGCCGCCAAGCAGGGGCACAGCGCTTGAGCCATCTTCCGCGACAGCAACAACCGGCGGTTCATGCCATTTGTCGGCCACCAGCGAGCCAATGCTGCGGATGAGAATACCGGCCGCGCACACGCCAATAATGGCATGTCCTGCGGCAAACAGGGCGCGTAGGTGTGAGCCTACGTCTGCAATGGCTGCGTCGGTTGTCCCGGCGGGATTTCGGCCATGCAGCTGCGCTCCCAGTGTGCCGGCAATCTTGCGGGCAGTGGCTTCAGCCGAGGGTGTGAAAAACACCACTACTGGGTCAGGATTTGGCATAGGGGTCCGTTCCACCTATCAGGATCATCGAGAAATAAGGTGCAGTCTCAGGCGCATTTGCCAGCGCCGTCACCGTCTGCTGCGGTAAGGAGGCATGCGAGACATACGTGGCGCGGCCTGTAAGGCCGAGTTCGTCAATCACCTTGCGGACCTTCGCCAGGTGCCTGCCGACTTTCATGATGACCGCTGCACCTGATGCCTGCAACCGGTCCCGCAACAGAGCTTCATCAACCGGCGCCGGGATCACGGTCAGGATTTCGTTACGGGCACATAAAGGTCGTGCAGCCATCCCGGCGCATGCCGTCATGGAGGTGACACCCGGCACGATCTCGGTCTTGTGCTGTTCCGCCAGCCGGCCGAACAGGTACATGAACGAGCCGTAGAAGAACGGATCACCCTCGCACAGGACGACGACATCTGTGCCGTCATCAAGGTGCCGGCTGATGGCAGCGGCTGCCGCGTCATAGACGTTCTGGGCGGGAAAGCGCTCAACCCGCATCGGTATCACGATCGGAATTTCCAGCGCATCTTCACTGATTGATTGTGCGGCGATGGACCGGGCAAAGCTGTCGCCGGTATCAGGTGCCGGATAGGCCACGACTTTGGCCGACTTTATCAGCCGGTGCGCCTTGAGCGTCATCAGTTCCGGGTCGCCGGGGCCGAGCCCGATGCCATACAGGGTGCCGCTCATCTGGTTATGCTCCACTGTGTCACCGGCATGAACGGCTTCCAGCCGTGAAAGCTGCCGACCGGTTCAGCCCGTGCCACGGACAGGCGCATCAGGCTGCCGCCGTGACGTTCGTGGCAGCTTGCCAGGATCTGTTCGCTTTCAAGCGTGACGGCATTTGCCACTATGCGGCCATGCGGTTTCAGGGCGTGCAGGCATGCCTCTATTGTCTCACGGCTCAACCCGCCGCCAATGAAGACGGCATCCGGTGCATCAAGTCCGGCCAGACCATCAGGTGCCAGGGCATCGATCAAGTGCAGGCCGGGGACCCCGAGCTTGACAGTATTGCGCTGCGCCATGGCCCGCCGGTCACCGTGTGGTTCGAGACCAATGGCCCCGGTACCGTCTGCCATCCGCATCCACTCGATCGCCACTGATCCGCATCCGCACCCGATATCCCACAACAGTTCACCGGGCCGCGGTGCCAGCCGCGACAGGGTGACCGCGCGGATCTCAGACTTGGTCATCTTGCCGTCGTGCTCAAACGCATCATCCGGCAGGCCCGGACCGCGCGGCAAAACCATTGTGCCGGTATCGGCCATGCACTCGATACACAGGGTATGAAAATCCGCCGGTGTGCCTGACCAGTCGGTTGCGGTGCTGTCAATCCGGGCTTCGTCCGGCCCGCCCATGTGTGACAGGGCGGTGATCCGCGAGCGTCCAAAGCCATGCTGCGCGAGCAGATCGGCAATCTGCTCCGGTGTATGGGCATCTTGCGTCAGCACGATGAGTTTTGCGCCCGGCGTGACTTCCGGACCGATGCATTCCGGTGACCTGCCGTGAACGGTGAGAGTTACAGCATCTTGCAACGCCCAGCCCATGCGGGTAGCCGCCAGTTGAAAGGCCGAGACATGGGGATGAATGCACACATCATCGGGCCCGAAATGCGATGCGATTTTTACACCTGCCGAGTACCAGACAGGATCGCCGGTTACCAGGACACAGATCTGTTTGCCCCGAAGCTCCTCGATGCTTTCAATCATTGCATCAAACGGGCTTGGCCATGTCAGGCGCTCGGTCTCTATGTCCCGGGTAAGAGAATGATGACGGGAACCGCCGATCAGTACCGCCGCACTTTTCACCGCTGCCTGCGCTGCAGCCGACAGGCCTGCAAGCCCGTCTTCTCCAATGCCGACGATGTTCAGCCACGCCTTGTTCATCGGCCGTCTCCGGCCAGGCCAAGTGACAGGGCATTGACGGCGGCTGACGCCATGGCTGATCCGCCGCGCCGGCCATTGAGCGTGATGAACGGTATGCCACGCGGGTTGGCGGCAAGTTCCGCCTTGCTTTCTGCGGCCCCGATGAAACCAACCGGAAACGCCAGAATGACTGCCGGTGTCGGCCAGCCCTGATCCAACAGCTCCAGCAGGTGAAACAGGGCGGTCGGCGCATTGCCGATGGCGACAATACTGCCGTCCAGATGCTCGCGCCACAACTCGACGGCTGCTGCGGATCGCGTATTGCCGATGCGTTGCGCAATCCCGGCCGTTTCCGGTTGGCCGATTGTGGTGATGATGTTCGCCTGTGCAGCCAATCCTCGCCGGATAATGCCGCTGGCAACCATCTCAACATCGCAGAGAATGGAAGCGCCTGCCTCCATAGCAGTCCTGCCAGCCTCAACGCAGTCGGGCGTGAAGGCAATATCTTCGGCAATGTCTGTCATGCCACAGGCATGGATCAGCCTGACCACCAGGTCGGCTGTATCAGGCGAAAATCGCTCCAGCTGCGCTTCTGACCGGACGGTCTGGAAACTCAGTTCATAGATTTTCGACGGTTCGCGTTCATAGGTCACTTGTCGTCCTGCTTCATGTGCTTGCGCACACTTTCCGGCCCATGCGGATGGGCCGCATGCGGGTAGGGCGGGTGATGGTGATCATGGTCATGGGAGTGATCATGCGAATGCCCGTCGCCGTGATCATGCGAATGACTGTGGTCGTGATGATGATGATCATGCGCCCCATCCAGCCGGCAGGCACCGGTGCAGAACGTGTCACACAGCTTGCAGTCCGCCACATTGGAGCCCGGTGCGGATGCACCCTGGCCTTCAACATGGTGGTGATGGCTTTCCTGCGGCATGCCAACCTCGGCTTCAAAACCCAGAACCTGTGCCCGATACTTGCACATGGCGCAGTTCATGACGTTCTGGCCTTCGAGGATTTCCGTCACCCGTTCGGCAAAGGTTGCCAATACTTGCGGGTGGTCGTTCAGGTAACCCGCCTTGACGAAGTCAAGGTCCGGATTTGCCTTGGCCACCATATCGGCAAAGCCATAGATACGGTCGATCAGAATGCCGGTGAACAGGAAATACGGAAACACGACGATGCGCTTGTAGCCGAGCTTTGCCGCGTGCTCGAGGCATGGCTCGACGAGCGGGAAGGTGACGCCGGAGTACCCGACTTCGCACCATCCGAACCCCATGCCTTCCCACAATATGCGGGCGATCTTGGAGACATTGGAATTTGCATCCGGGTCCGAAGCGCCGCGTCCGATGACAACAAGGCAGGTTTCAGACAAGGGTACATCGCCGTTCTCGGCGTTGGCCCTGTCGACGGCCTCCTGAACCCGTTCGGATGCTGCGAGGATCATCTTCGGGTCGACACCCAGTTCGCGGCCATACTGGACCTTCAGGTCGTGGGTGGCACCATAGGTATTCAGGACAGACGGAATATCGTTCTTGGCGTGCATGGCGGCAAACAACATGCCGGGCACCGCCAGAATGTGATCGCAACCCTGTTCACGCAGGCTGTCGAGGCCGTCCCGGATCAAAGGGTTGGCAAATTCCAGATAGCCATATTCAACCGGCCAGTCCGGCGGCAGGTATTCGGGCAGCTTTTCAGCCAGTACGGCGAATTCGTCCACTGCAGACTGACTGCGTGAGCCGTGGCCGCAGATCATGACGCCAATCTTGCTCATGATGACGCCTCTTCGGTGTCTTTGTGTTTCGGCTTTGATTTCTGTTTCAGTTTACGGGCAGCCAGGGCAGCGGCAATGGCTGCGGCTGCACCAAGTGCTGCGATACCGGCAAGATGTCCATGACCGGCAAGTTCGCCGACATGGCCAAGATGTGCGTTTGCAGGCGTTGCCATGCTGACAAATCCGCCAAGGGAAATCGCTGATCGGTGAAATCTCATCTTCTGACTGGCCTTCCTGCCCACAGGGTTCACATCAAACGATGCCGGGCAATGAGGCGTCATGGACCGGTCAGTGCACTGGTGGTGCAAAGATCCGGGCGTCTGACGATAATCCTGATCTGCTCCTGAATTGGGTCAGCAGACGCTAAGGATTTTCCGTTCAAGCCATATGGCATCGTCTTGCGGAAAAACCTAGCAGACCCATGTATCGGCGACAAGACAGTAAGCGACGCTTCAGGTCGCGACGGCGCATTTTTACTCGACAGAGCTATTCGCTGGTCTTCGGCGGATTGATCTCATACCAAAGTAAGTGGTTATTGACCCATTTGACCGATTTTTCGCGTTTGCCGGCTAGGCATGCTTCACGCCGCGGTCTGGCTGACCACAAGTGAAGTATAACGACGTCCGGCGGGCGCGAAAAGCCGGCCTTCGGTGGGCCAAATCCGTTCATCTGGTTCGTTGCGGCGCTTGCACGATGCACCGCATCGCGCCGCGCACCGCGCCTGCCAGAGTGAACGGATTTGACTCCATCAAATGGGTCAATAATCACTTTCTTTGGTATAAGCCAGTTTAAGGGTGGAGGCGTCAGGCAGGTCGATCCCGGATTTCAGCAACTTGAGATGTGTCAGGAAGGTGTCGATTTTGCCGACCTCAAGTTCCTGCAGCGCCAGTTCGGCTCCCAACACCGCAGCGCGGGTTTGGGCAGACAGGGAAGACGTCACGCCGGTTGCCTGAGACGCCTGATTGTCAACTGTAGCCTTGAGTTCAGCGGTGATGGATTTCAGGTGGACGATGTGAGCCAGGAATTGCTGTTTGAGTTTCTGTTGTTTGGAAATCTCCAGATCAATCGTTCGCCGGGAAACCAGAAGCCGAAATTTGGCATCGAGCCTGCTCAGTTCAGCGGCTGCAAGCGCAGGCATGGTTTGGTGGAGTGACGGTGTCACCTGATCCTGCCATGCCGGGGTCTCATCGCGAGCGGTTTGCGGGTGAGCAACCACGGCTTGCCGGCTGGCGGGTTCGCCCGGCTGCGTAAAACTGCCGGATGCCAGCGACACGGCGCTGATTGTGCCCAGGCACAAAAATGCCGATGCGACGGCCGCAATGACCGGCCGTGTGAAAAAACGCTTGGTCAATTGAGTCCAACAGTGCTGCAGGGAATTGAAGCGGATTTCACCGGCCATCTCCAGGACACTATTGCGGTATCCGGCGACCTTCGTGCCAATGCCCAGTGAACCTGTCTCAGCCGCAACAACAGGCGTTATGGCAGTGTTGACTGTGGCCGCGACAGGGAGGCAGACGGGTGCAGTCGGGTTTGCCTGGCCAAGAACGGTATCGATAACCTGTTGGGGACTTGCCGGGCTGGCCAACACCTTATGCACGCCCTCAATGGCTTCAATTTCAGCCCGGCTGCCGGGCGGGGCTACGACAATCAGGTGTTTTACCCTGTTGACACCTGCCAGCAGCACCAGCTTCAGCCCGCGGCTTTCCGTCGGCAGGGACTGGTCGACCACGGCGTACTCGACATCATTGTCTTCAATGAACATGAGCAGATCATCGATTGACCGCATGTGGCGTGCCCGCACCGGCACATCATGATCCATGACATCTTCCGATACCTGCTTCATGGCCGCGCCAACGAAGATGGTTTCCATCACCTGAGGCGGGTTTTGCGTACTGGTTTGCGTGGGCATGTCGCGCCGTTCCCCTGTAGTCCTTAACGTTCATGGGCGAGTTGCCATGACTGCCAAATTCCCGGACACAGTGGCTTGAATCTTTTGTTAAGAGGTAAATTCAATTTTTAATTAATCCGTTTCGGCTGCATTGTTGATATCGTGATTAATGCAGCTCTAACGATCACGGTTAAACAAACAATAATGCCCGTCGACAACCGTTCCGGAGTGTCTGAAACAGCAGTCACACAACGATATGACCGGCAGGTTGGTTCAGTGTCGGACAGCATCGCGATTGTGGCTTCCAGGTCGCCATGATACAGGTTTTGCCCGAAATAATGAATTTGAGTTAGGAACCGCTTATGCGCTGGATTGTATTGTCCGTCACTCATGTTGCAGTGCTTGCTGCCGGCTTTGCGCTCGGGGTGTACACACTGCCCATTCTTACTGCACCGCAGAGCCTGGATAGGGAAATGCTGGCGACGACTGCCAGGAGCGCGGTCTTCAAAGCCAGTTTTACCCGCGAGCTGAAAGGAAGCGATTTCCTGCACTGGGGCGAAGGCAGCGTCAGTCTGACACCGGGCAAAATTGTCCATGAAGGCGAGCTGGCGCCGGGTCCGGACTACAAGCTGTATCTCGTCAAGGAGTTCGTGGAAGACGAAAGGCAGTTTCTCAAAGCCAGGCCTGACGCGCAACTGATCGGAGATGTGAAGACCTTCGACGGTTTCCTTCTGGATGTGCCGCAAGGTGTCGACATCGGGTCATACTCGACTGTCGTAGTCTGGTGTGAGGCTTTCGGCGAGTTCATTACAGCTGCCAAATACCAATAGCTCGCTTTGCATATAGATTGTTGGCATCCCTCACATTGTCCGGATCCGCCAATGAAGTTTTCGCGGGCGCGGATGCTGTTTGTGTCGGCAAACGATATAGGAAAGCCTGTGCTGCTCACATTTTCATTGTTTCGGCAATTTCAATGGTGCCGTGCTCAATGTGTGGGCAGCCCTTGGCCATCTCGATGGCCGCATCCATTGTATCAGCCTGAACCAGTGAGAAGCCGGACAGCGGGTTTGATCCGCCATCGTTTGCAACGCCGGATGAACTGACCGTGCTGGACTTGCCGACCGGATGGCCCGGATTGACCATGGCATCTCCAAGACCGGCCATCCAGGCTTCCCATCTGGCCATGAGTTTTGCACCTTCTTCGGGGTCTTCCGGCATTTTTCCGCCGTGATAGGCAAAAATGAACTGGGGCATTTGGTATTCTCCTGTTTAGGGCTCGAGTTAGGGTCCTGACGCTAAGATTGCAGTTCCGGGAATTGTTCCAGTTTTCGCAGCGACGACGTCCAGCCCAGCTTGTGGTTGGCGGCTGCTTCTTCGTCTGTGAGGCCGGAATGGGTCAGCACAAACAGGGTGCCGCCGTCGCCATTTGGGTGCACTTCAAACAGGACGCGGGTCTCACAACCGCGCTGATCCTTGTCGTTATGCCAGCCCCAGGTGAACTCGACTGAATTCGGCGGGTCGACGGCAACGACCTCACCGCTCATCTTGTGCAGGGCGCCTTTCGAGTTGACCAGTGTCGATGACCAGGCACCGGGCCTGGACAGGTCCAGATTGTGCTCTTTCATACTGACCCCTTCCGGGCCCCACCATTTCAGCAGATGATCGGTCCGGGTCACAAAGGCGAAGACCTTTTCAGGTGCAACGGGAAATGTCCGCTCGATTTTCAATACGCTCATAGATCACCTCCTTTCTGCAGCAAGGCAGCTTCCAGCCGGTCCAGGCTTGTCTGCCAGAATTCGCGATAGGTCATCGCCCACTCACCGATGGATCGCACAGCCTGCGGCCGGACCGAATACATCCGGCGCTGCTTGTCGATGCGCTGTTCGATAATGCCGGCTTCGCGCAATACTTTCAGATGGCGAGAAATGGCGGGCGGTGAAATGGCGCCAACGTCCTGCAGGTTTCCTGCCGGCAGTTCGCCTTCCTTCAGCAGTTTTTCGACAATCGCAAAACGCGTTGCATCGCCGAGCGCGGCAAAAGTGTCATATATCATCGAAAGCTCTTCTTTAATTTCAAATTACGTTAATTAACATAAATAGAAATTAAAGATTGTCAACATGGCAATTGGACCGGGTATCGCGAAACCACCAAGACCGGACGTATGTGCGATGGGGTCAGGCGTTTCAGTTTGCCTTCAGCAAATCGAAAAGCACATCAATGTCATCTGCGCTGTTGTAGACGTGGGGGCTGATGCGCATGATCTCGTGGCCTACTTTACCCTCCTTGGATGCAGGTTCATCCTGTTCGGCATTTGGCCACTTGATGTGAATGCCAGCCTCGGCAAGACTGTTTTGCAGGCGTTCGCGCCGATGTGACGGGAAATAGATGGAACATGCGCCGGATGCCGGCGGTGCTTCGCTCAGCGGCATGAAGCCGTCCTGCAAGGCGCGCACGTGTGCGTGCCGGCTGAGTTGTTGAATACTGCGCTCGGTTTTTTCCACAGACCGCACAGCGGCTTCCTTGATGGCGGCACCAAGCCCGAGCCGAAGTGCTGCATTTACATCAAACGGTTCAATGGCTTCGATTGAAAACCCGTGCTTGTGTGGATCGGCAATCCACAACAAGGCAGTGCCGCGCGGACCGCGTAACCATTTCCGGCACGTTGCAACCAACACATCACAACCCAGTTGCGATACATCTATCGGCGTTTGCCCAAGCGCCTGCGCGCCGTCCACGATCACAAGGGTGCTTTCTGAACGGGGCAATGCGCCAATGGCTTCAACCGGATATCTGTGTCCCGCCACGCTGCTGATATAGGGAATGAAAATGGCCGCGACATCCTCATCGATGCATTCAGACCATTGGGCAACATCCGGGGCTGCAAGGTCCAGTTCGGGCAGGACTTCCACTGTGCCGCCGGCATTGTCAGCCAGAGTCCGCAAGGCGGCAATGTTCTCACCCCATTCGTGAGGTGCCACCAGTAGCCTCCTGCCTACAATGGGAAGTCTGGCAACGATAGCGAACCAGCTTGAAAACGTGGTTGCGGCCAAGCCAAGCGTACCCGGAGATGCCGAGATGAGGTGTTCGGCCCGGGATTTCACGCCTGACAGTTCGTCAGCAATTTCCTGCTCTGCAGCCAGCGGGCCAAGCCTCAGTTCCAGATCCAGATGCGCCCGGATACGCGCAACGGTGTTTGCAGATGGAAGGCCGTGACTGCAGGCATTCAGGTATATCTTGTTCATCCAGCATTTCCGTCCGAATAAAAGGAAACAATTTGCGAAGTTGGCGCGGATTCGAATAGCCAGTCAACGCCGTGCGCTGAGGACAACGGCCCGATCAAACAAGCGCAGCGGGAAACGGTTTAAAATCAGTGTTGCATCCGGCGTTTCGTTTTCATAAGTTCTTATTCTCGAAAGAAAACAGAAAAAAACATAATTATGCAAGATTTTGCAGAAGCATTTCATTTGGCGTTCGGCCTGGTGGCAGCTATGGACGCTGATCTGGTCGAGATCATTGGCCTGTCGCTGCGTGTCAGTCTGACGGCTGTCCTTGTTGCAGCCGTGCTGGGTATGCCACTCGGGGCGCTGTTGGCCACGGTGCGGTTTCCAGGTCGCAGTGCGGCCGTGATAGTCGTCAACGCGCTGATGGGCCTGCCGCCCGTGGTGGTTGGCCTGCTGGTCTATATGGCGCTGTCGAACGCTGGCCCGCTTGGCTTTCTTCAGTTTTTGTACACGCCGGCAGCCATGATCATCGCGCAGTCCATTCTGATCACGCCAATCGTGGCAGCGCTGACCCGGCAGATCATTGAAGACATGAACTTTGAGTACGCAGAGCAGTTTGCCTCCCTGTCGGTGCCCTGGCACACCCGCATCGCCGCCCTGATAAGCGATGCCAGATACGCATTGCTGACCGTGTTGCTGGCCGGGTTTGGCCGCGCCATCGCTGAAGTCGGCGCGGTTATCATTGTCGGCGGCAATATCGCCCATCTCACCCGGGTCATGACCACGGCCATTGCGCTGGAAACTTCCAAAGGCGACTTGGCGCTGGCGCTGGCGCTCGGCATTGTGTTGCTTGTCATTGCGCTTGTGGTCAACGCGGCTGTGATGAGCCTGCGGGCCGGCGCGGAAAGCCGGGCCCATGCTTGACCAGCCCACGGCAAAATCCGCAAGTCAGCTGCCTCTCGCTGCCGCCGGGCTTTGCTTCAGGGCGGGTGGCGCGACATTGATCAACCAGCTTGATCTCGTTTTGACCGATCACGGCGTCACGGTTGTGATGGGGCCGAACGGAGCCGGCAAGAGCCTGCTGGTGCGCCTGCTGCACGGGCTGATCGAGCCGCAATCAGGCAGCATCAACTGGAATGGCGAGGGTTGTGGTCATGCCACCAGGTTGCGCCAGGCGATGGTGTTCCAGAAACCGGTTTTGCTGCGCCGCTCCGTTGCCGCCAACGTGGATTTTGTCCTCAGGCTCAAAGGTGCCTCGAAGCCTGAACGACTGAACCAGTTGCTGGCGCAGGCAAACCTGCTGGACAAGAAAGATCAGCCGGCACGGGCCTTGTCGGGCGGCGAGCAGCAGCGCCTGGCACTGGCGCGGGCTCTGGCCAGTGATCCTGAAGTGCTGTTTCTGGATGAGCCCACTGCCAGCCTCGATCCATCATCGACTGAAGCCATCGAAACCGCGATTGCCCGGGCAAGCGGGCGCGGTGTGAAAATCATCCTGGTCACCCATGATGCCGGCCAGGCCCGGAGGCTCGCCAATGATGTGGTGTTCATTCATCGCGGTGCCGTGATCGAGCATTCAGGCGCCGGAACATTTTTCAAACAACCGGCCAGTATCGCCGCGCGGGACTATCTCGCCGGAAAACTGGTCATCTAGCCAGGAAGGGAAACAACGAAATGAAATTGAAAAAGAGCAAGTTTCTGACAGTAATCGCAGTGTGTACCAGCTTCGGGTTAGCCGTACCCGGTTACGCGGAAGACAAGTCGATCATCGTTCAGTCGACCACGTCAACCCAGAACTCTGGCCTGTTTGACCACATCCTGCCGATGTTCGAAAAGGCCTCCGGCATCAAGGTGAACGTTGTTGCCGTCGGCACCGGACAGGCCATCAAGAATGCCCGCAACTGCGACGGCGATGTGCTGTTCGTGCATGCGAAACCGGCCGAAGAGAAGTTCGTATCCGATGGCTACGGCGTGAAGCGTTTTGACGTCATGTACAATGATTTCGTCATTGTCGGTCCGGCAGCGGATCCGGCCGGGGTTGCAGGCCGCAATGATGCTGCCGGATCGCTGAAGAAGATTGCGGACGCAAAAGCCGTATTCGCCTCTCGCGGTGATGATTCAGGGACCCACAAGAAGGAGCTCAGCCTGTGGCAAGACGCAGGCGTTGACGTGAAAGCGGCAAGCGGAACCTGGTATCGCGAAACCGGATCCGGCATGGGCGCAACACTGAATGCGAGTGTCGGCATGGGTGCTTATGCCATGACCGACCGGGCCACCTGGATTGCGTTCAAGAACAAGGGCGAGTTCAAGATTGCGGTGGAAGGCGACAAGGCGATGTTCAACCAGTATGGCATCATTCAGGTCAGTCCTGAAAAGTGTCCGAATGTGATGGCGGATGCGGCGAAGAGTTTTATCGACTGGATCATCACCAGGGACGGTCAAAGTGCCATTGCCGCCTACAAGCTGGACGGCAAGCAACTGTTCTTTGCCAACGCAGCCAAGGAAGGCGCGTCATAAACGTCGCCTTTCAGGTTGAGTTATAGTGGACCAGAAACTGCCCGGAGATGTCGTAGCCGGACAAGGCCGCTGCCCGCGCGGCAAAGGCAGGTGACCGGCAAAACGCCACCAGTGTCTGCATGGGCGGGTCAAACCAGGCCCGCCTGTCAACCGCCAGATCATAGCGCTCTTCCATGACCGGCACGAACTCAAGCCGCAACTGGGCGGCGACACCTGACAGCCCGAAGGAAATGTCGGCCTTGCCGTCCTGCACCAGCAGTGCCGCGTCCGTTTCGCTGCGCGCCGGTGCCGTCCAGTTGATGTCTGATCCGGTAATCCCGGCCTCATCAAGCAGTTTGGCAAACAGCATCTGGCTGCCGGCCTCGGGCTGACGGGCTGCAAGCGTTCTTGTTCTTGCGTCGTCAAGAGTTCTGATGCCGGCGGGATTTTCGGGCGGCACAATCAACCCGCGTTGCCTTCTGGCCCATTCCACCACAACAACAGACTGGCCGGTCAGCTTTTCCCGTACAGCATCGATATTCCAGCCTGCTCCTGATGTATCCGGGATGTGCAGGCCTGTTGCGATGCCCTCGAGGTTGGCAAAGCGCTCAAGACCGTCAAGTGAGCTGTCGAAATTGGCTGCCAGACCGCAGCGGCTTTCACGCATGGCCCACTCCAGCAGCGGATCATGACTGCCCAGCAATACCGCCGGGCGTGCGGAGGTAACCGAAACAGTCGGACCTGACGAATTGTCAGCCAGCCATGCCTCCACCTGATCCCGCGGAAACAGCAGCTTTCCGGTGGCCCGTGAACAGGGAACTTCGCCGGAAGCCGCCAGTTCATAAACCTTGCGCTCTTTTATGCGCAGAAGATCAGCCAGTTCTTTGGTGGTGAGGTATCTGGTGGCGAGTTCGTTCATCTCTGCTGCCCTGATGTTTTAACCTGCAAAAACCTGCATGGTTTTCTCCGGACTGGCAAGAGAGCAGGCGCAGCTGATGTTGCAAACGCAATCGTGCGAACCAACAATCTGCACCGCTTATTCAGGAATTTTCATGATGCTCTTGCCCGTTGCGGGATCTGCAGTTGCGGGTACGGGTGCTGTCAGCAACCATGTCAATGCAATCAACAATCGGCGCATGGACAATGTGCGCCCAGGTCAATAGTCAGTTTCTTTGGTATAAGGTCTTCTGGATCACCGGTCTCCGAGATGAGACCGGCGATGATATTGTTGAAAATTACCAGACTAGTTACCGTAGGAAATCCGGTAGATGGCGCCTGCCAGATCATCCGATACCAGGATCGAACCGTCACGCAACTGGGTGACGTCGACAGGACGTCCCAGATATTCTCCATTGCCGTCGAGCCAGCCCTCGGCAAACACTTCCGTGGCACCGGCACTGCCGTCTTCATTGACAGCCGTGAACATGACACGTGCGCCAACCGGCTCTGTCCGGTTCCAGGACCCGTGCTGGGCCGAGAAAATGCCGCCTTTGTATTTCGCGGGGAATTGCGAACCGGAATAGAAGGTCATGCCAAGGTCTGCAGCATGGGCATCCATCTCGACCGCCGGATTGACAACGTCGGCCGGCACTTCTTCATCCTTGTACTCATTGGTGCGCACCGTGCCACCGCCGTACCAGGGAAAGCCGAAATTCTGGCCGGCTGATGTTTGGCGGTTAAGTTCACCCGGCGGGATGTCGTCTCCCATGCCGTCAACCTGGTTGTCGGTAAACCAGACTTCGCCGTTGGCCGGGTTGATGTCCATGCCGACGGAATTGCGCACACCGTGTGTGTAGACTTCGCGGTCCTTGCCATCGGTGCCGATGCGTATAATGCCGCCGATGCCCCACTGGTTGTAAAGCTCACGCTTTTCCTTTGCCGGTACGTTGAACGGCTGACCGAGGGTTATGTACAGCTTGCCGTCGGGGCCTATGCGGCAAACCCTGGCGGTATGATTGTAGCTGACCTCTGATGGCGGGATCAGTTCACCCTCCTTGACAACATTGAACGCCGCCACGTCGGGGCTTTCGTAAAAGAACTCGGCAGCAGGATAGACCAGCACCCGGTTCTGTTCAGCGATATAAAGGAAGCCGTCCGGCGAGAAACAGGGTCCGTTTGGAATCTTCATGGCCAGTGACGGGGCAAAATCCTTCACCTCATCGGCAACGCGGTCCTTGTTGCGATCGGTCACCGACCACACCTTGGTCTTGCGGGTGCCGACAAACGTTACGATGCCTTGCGGACCAACAGCCATGTGGCGTGCATCCGGCACAACGGCATAGAGTGAAATCTTGAAGCCGGACGGCAATTTAATTTTTTCCAGCGTTTTCCTGATCGCATCAGCATTGGGGCCGGTCTGGTCGATGAACGTGAATTCGGTGGTTCCCGTGGTCTGGAAACTGCTCAGTTTTTCCAGGTTGCTGGCGTCCTGAGCAAGTGCGACGGCTGACGTGCCACACAGCAGTGCAGCACTTAACAGTGATAATCTCATTCTGGCGTCCTCCCATTGGGTTTTGTTTTGGCATTTACAGAGCCGTCCCGTAACTCTGGTTATCAGACCCCTGATAATATGCACTTAGTGAGCAACTTGGCTATACTTGGTTCCGCTGGCTGGATTATTTCAGTACCTGCATGAAATCTGTCACGTCAGATTGACCATTATCTCATTCTGCAAACGCACATCGTTTTTCTGTTTCGTCGAATCCAAGTGTATCGAAGGTATTGAAGCGGTGAAGGAAGCCGTCAAACGGCGCTGTGCCAATGACAGCGTTGTGAGTGTGAAGCAAAACGGGTTGGCGCAGTTGCTGATCCCAGCGCCTGAAACTGCCCGGGCCGATCTTGTACATGTCCACCGTGAAATCATCTGACCGCAATGTCTTACGCAGCTTACCAGGATCAACCGACGCGGACTTGATCGCAGCCTGAAC
The DNA here is from genome assembly GCA_963759095.1 of uncultured Alphaproteobacteria bacterium. GTDB lineage: Bacteria > Pseudomonadota > Alphaproteobacteria > Rhizobiales > Aestuariivirgaceae > Anderseniella. The sequence goes on from CAVWYF010000030.1 coordinate 161,921, forward strand.
AACCGACCTGACGGCTACCCAGCCTGCCCAGTCATGGCTTGACGGATTGCCTTTGGCAAACTTGCGAATGCGCTGATTGAGCTGTGGTGCGCCATTGCGCTCCCACGTCCAGTGCCAAGAAGACGGGTGTACGCCTTCTGCGCCAATCACAGGCCGGGGCAGGTAAGTGTTGTAGGCTAGATAACGTCCAAACTCGCCTTCATGATCGGCCAGGAAAATGACATCGTAATCAGCACCGGACGTGAGCAGTCGCGGTCTGTTTTTCTCCCGCTCGCGCGGGTCATTGCTGTTGACGAATTCACGTGTGGCGGCAATCTTCAGACCAAATTTTTTTATCGATGCGGTAAATGCTTTTGCAACCTCGACATCCTCTTTTGATGGCGAGGCAAGCACCAGCACGCTGCGCCAGTTCATCTTGCCGAGAAATTGAGCTACCGCATCGGTTTGCATCGATGTGCTGGCAATGGTGTGAAACAGCGCCGGCGAACATTTTTCCGCCCTGAGAGCGTCGCTTGGCTGACGTATGTTGAACATGACCGTTTCAGCGCTTGTGGCGTGGCTGGCCGCAAGCTGTTCGATATCCGCCAGAGGCAGGTCAAGAATAAAGACGCGATCCGGATCAATAGACAGCTGAGCCTGGACAGCATCTGCCGCGCCATCTTCTGATGCCAGCCGATGCTCGACTAATTCGAACTTCAGTCCGGCGGCTCTGCCGGGAATTTTCGCCTCCTTGACAGCCGCCTTCACACCCGACAACGGGGGTTTTTTCTCTTTTAATTTCAATCCGGTATAGGATTTTTGCTGCAGATAAGCCGGGTCACCGTCTCGCGACAGATAAACGATCGACAGTTTGCCTCCAGCCAAGGCTTGCCCGGCCAGGAACACCAGGATTACGGCTGCCTGCAACAGCTTACTGATCATCGACAAGAATGCCATACGGGACAAGGCCTACCGGAATTGACTTGATGGCACGGCGCGTCCTGGTGTCGATAATGGTAAGATCATCGGACAGTCCATTGGCGACGTAAAGACGGCTTTCGTCGCTGCTCAGGGCCAGCCCCCACGGACGCTTGCCGACAAGGATGTATTCGATAATTTTCCGGCTTGCCACATCCACCACAGCCACATGATTTGCCCGGCCCAGTGCCACGTAGGCCGTCTTGCCGTCACGGGTCATGTTCACGTCTACGGGGGTTACCTGTTCCTTGCGGAAACCTGTCGGCAGAAAATGAATATCACCGATCACTTTCAGGCTTTCAACATCGATAATGTCCACCATGCCGGCTAGCTCAGCAGATACCCAGATTTCCTTGCCATCCGGTGACAGGGCAAACCGGCGTGGGCGCATATTGACCTGAATATCTTTTACAACTTCACCTTTTTCCGTGTCGATCACGTGTACCAGATTGGCTGCCTCCGACGTTACAAAAACAAGCTTGCCGTCTGCTGTAACCTGCACACCTTCCGGCTCTTCGCCAGTGTCATAGCTGGTCAGTAACTCGCCGGTCTGGATGTCATAGACACTGGCTGTCGAATCCTCTTCATTGGACACGAACAATTGCCGCCCGTCGGGATGAAGATCAAAAGTTTCCGGCTCCTCCACATTGCGGATGCGCCGTAAAAGTTCCAGTGACTTGGTGTCGTATATGGCGATCTGATTATCGTCGGCGCATGCCACGAAGAACTCCTTGCGGCCGGGCCCGAACATAACGCCTCGAGGCCGCGAGCAGGTCGGTACGGAGCCGGTAACATTTCCGTCGGCATCAAGCAGGGTAAGCGTGCTGTCTTTCTCATTGCTCACGATCAGCCGTGTTGCTGCACTGCACTCCATCGAAACCAGCGCTATGGCTCCAAATGCATAGATAATATGTAATAACGACCTCAAAATACTCACTCACCTCGCTTTGTAGTATTCATATACTACATCAAAGAAATCACTGACGAAAATATGGTGCAATGCAGCATATATATGCAATTTACATTGCTGATACCGTTGCCTAAAGTCAACGATTGCGATGCACGAAAGGCAGTTGGCCGCCCGGCGGCTCTCACGGTAATGCCTGCAAGCCCGCAACATAAAAGAAGATGACACATAGCGGAGGATGTAAGTGATGAGAGTGAAAGCAGCATTGTACGGCAGCGTGGCAGCGCTGGCGCTTGGGGCAGCCATGGTTGCGACAGTGTCGGCACAAGAGATTCAACGCGGCACCTTGTACGGCGACATGTCGATCGTCAGCCAGGATATGCTGGACCGGGCCGGCGGTGACGGAAACAATTTCCTCCACACCAACGGCAATTACGATCAGACCCGCTTTTTCCCCAACAAGCAGATCAACACGTCCAATGTGGGCAAGTTGCGCCCGGCATGGATTTTCCAGACGGAAATCGTTGAAAGTCTCGAAACCTCGCCGATCGTTGTAAACGGCGTGATGTATGTCACCACATCGTTCAATCACGTTTATGCACTTGATGCAGCAACCGGCCAGCAGATCTGGCATTACAAGCACAAGATGGGGCCGGTAACGACCTATTGCTGCGGGCCAAACAATCGCGGCGTGGCCATTTCGGGAGACCGGGTGTTCATGGGCACGCTGGATGCCAAACTGGTGTCGCTGGACTGCAAAGACGGGCAAGGTGCTCTGGGAAACCCAGATTGCCGATGCCGAACTGGGATATAGTGAAACAATGGCGCCAACCGTGGTCGGCGACAAGGTGCTGATCGGCACTAATGGTGGTGAGTACGGCATTCGCGGCTTCGTCAAGGCGTTTGATACGCAGACCGGCAAGGAAATCTGGAATTTTGATACGATTCCGGAAGACTCGGTTGGCGTTTGGGCAACCCATGACGCAACCGGTCGCGACATGCATCGTGATATCGAGGCAGAAAAGGCCGCTCTTGCCAAAATGGGCGATCCCTACAAGACCCTCGGTGGTGGTGTCTGGCAGAACCCGGCCGTCGATCTGGAGGCCAAGCGTATTTACTTCGTTGTCGGCAACCCGTCGCCTGATCTGGATGGCAGTTTGCGCCCGGGCGACAATCTGTACACCGATTCACTGGTCGCGGTTGATCTGGAGACCGGCAAGTATGTCTGCCACTTCCAGTACGTCGCCCATGATGTCTGGGATCTTGATGCCGTCAGCCCGCCGATCCTGACCCAGGTCAAGGATGAGCAGCGGCAACATGGTCAAGGGCGTGCTGCATGGCGGCAAGACCGGCCATGTTTATGTCCACAAGGCAGATGACTGCAGCATGATCCGATTCTCCGAGGCCATGGTGCCGCAGGAAAACATGTGGGTGTTGCCGACCAAGGAAGGCGCCCGCATGCTTCCCGGTGCCAATGGCGGTGTTGAATGGTCTCCCATGGCGATCGATCCGAAACTGGGCCTGACCTATGCCATCAACCTGCATCAGCCGATGACCTACCATGTGGAAAGCTCGCCTTATCCGGAAGGCAAGTTGTGGCTGGGTGGTGCGTTCAAGGTTATTCCCACTGAGGAGCAATGGGGCAATATCACGGCTGTCGATTACAATTCCGGCAAGATTCGCTGGCAGGTGAAAACCGAGCAGCCAATGATCGGCGGCATATTGGCGACCGCCGGCGGGTTGCTGTTTACCGGTGAAGGCAATGGCCGCTTTTCAGCTTACGATTCCGAAACGGGGTCAACGTTGTGGAGTTTCCAGGCCGGTGCCGGTGTCAATGCCCCGCCGTCGTCCTACACGGTGGGTGGCAAGCAGTACATTGTCGTCGGAGCCGGCGGCAACACACAGCTTGACTACAAGCGTGGCAACAACATCATAGCATTCACACTTGCCGATTGAGAGGTGTGATAGTCTGACTACAACGAGGCAGGGCGTCATCTGACGCTCTGCATTTTTTTGACATCTGAGTAACATCCTGTCGCCCTGCCAAAGAGGCGAAAGAAAGCGAGATCGATTTTGCCCGGCCGTTTGTTCAGAACACTACGATATGGTTTCACCGCGGCAGCGCTGGTGTATTTGCCGGCAAATGCTGTGGCGCAGGATGTACCTGCGCCGCCGCCGGAAATTGCCGAGCTTGTGGAAAGTTGTGTTGCCTGTCACGGCGAAAACGGTGTGCCGGTGCAGGAAGACGCCCCCATCATCTGGGGTCAGGAAAATTACTACATGTATGTGCAACTGCGTGACATTCAGGCAGGCAGGCGCAAGTCTGAACTGATGGAACCGATTGTCGAAGGGCTCGACAAGCCGACATTGAAGGCACTGACAGCATATTTCTCCACCTTGAAGTGGCCGGCGCTCGGATTTGCGACACCTGAGAGCGACTTCGCAGTTGCAGAATCTGCCGCAGTTGCCGGGCAATGCGCCCAGTGTCATCTGGGTGCCTGGACCGGGAACAGCCGGGTGCCGCGCCTGGCCGGGCAGAACGTGCAGTACCTTGAAAAAACGATGCTCGACTACAAGTACGACCGGCGCAAGAACGCGCCTGACATAGCTGCCCTGTTCAGGGATGTGAGCGATGATGCGATCGGTTCGCTGGCGCGTTACGCTGCCGGCAAATAGCCCCCGTTCATTGTGACAGGAGTTGCCGCACGTCCTGTGTGGCAGCAAGATCGAGAGCTGACTTGCCCGCCTTGTCGCGCGCCGATATGTCAGCGCCTTGTGCCAGCAGGAACTTGACAATCAGAGGGTGATTGCGCTCAGCCGCTATCATCAGGGCGGTGCGGCCCCTGTCGTCAGCAGCATCCAGCCTGGCACCGCTTTTGACAATGAGCTCGACAGCTTTAAGCCCCTCCGGCGGCGGTACATCATTGCTATGGCCTGCCGCCCACATCAGTGCGGTGAGCGAGTGGTCATAGCTGATGTTTGGATCAAGGCCTGCATCGAACAACACCTGCACAATGGATGTGAAACCCTTTGCCGCGGCATAAATAATCGGCCCCTTGCCGGTGCCATCAGCTTCTTCAGGTTTTGCGCCGTGTTTCAACAACAGCTTTACGATACGGTCATTGCCGTTGTAGGCAGCAGCTCCCAGGGGCGTAACTCCCTTGCCCCCCACCGCTTCATGGGAGGCACCTGCAGCGAGCAGGGCTTCGACCGCCTTGCTCTTGTTGTTGTTAACGGCTTTCAATAACGGTGTTGAACCGGCCAGATTTGTCTGGTTGATGCTGGCTCCCTTGTCCAGCAACAGCCTGATTACCGCAACATGGCCGCCCTGGGCCGCCTGGTGCAGGGCCATGTTGGCAAACCGGTTTCGTGCCTCCACCGAAGCGCCCTCTTCGATCAGTTTCTGGGCGACGCCGACGCAGCCTTTTTCAGCCGCATCCAGCAGCTGGAAATTGCGCCGGGGTTCATTTGTTTCACTGGCGTTTTCGGCAATATCCGACTTTAGCTGCGCGCACACGATCGGGTTGGCATCGCGTCCATAATCGCTCGCCATGGCGGTCTGCGTGCCGGCGGCTGAGGCCGAAACTGCGATCCATGCGCCAGTCAGGAGGATTTGAAAATTCCACGGGTGAAACTGTTTTATCATCCCGCAATACTGGCATGGTTGATCGGCTTCGGTCATCCTGTTTGATAGGCGGCAGGCTCGGCTTTTCACAATCCGGTTGCATGCGCATGATCGCGGTGAAGTATGGATAAGTGGCGGTCGCAGGCAAGCAGCCGGAATCGTACTCCATACTGCGAGCCGTCTGGCTCACCGCGAAGTAACGCGATAGCATGCCGCCATGTTGGATTTTGACATATGCAACGAAGCCCGGTTGCAACGGGACTCGGCTTATGATGGTGTGTTTTTCACTGCCGTCAGGACAACCGGTATCTATTGCCGGCCGGTCTGTCCGGTGAAGCAGCCGTTGACGAAGAACGTCTGTTATTTCCCGACGGCGCCTGCCGCGGAACGCGCCGGTTTCCGGCCCTGTCTGCGCTGCCGCCCGGAAACAGCACCGTTCTGTCCGGCCTGGAATGGCACGCAGACCACTGTTGAGCGGGCACTGAGACTGATCAATGATGGCGCGCTGGACGCCGGCAGCGTCGAGCAACTTGCACAGCGGCTGGGCGTCGGGTCACGCCAGTTGGCCAGACTGTTCACACGCCATGTTGGCGCAAGCCCGGTGCAGACGGCCAATACGGTTCGCTTGCAGCGGGCCAAGCGGTTGCTGGACAATACCGGTCTGACAATGATCGAGATCGCTGATCGGGCAGGTTTTGGCAGCGTGCGGCGGTTCAATGCTGCGTTTCGCGACCTTTACAAACGGTCTCCCTCTGAACACCGAAAAATGGCAGGATCAGCCGGTTAAGGGAGGATCATGTAATGGCGGGCAAGTCTGTTGAGCCATTGATTTACGGGTATCTTGAAAGCCCGGTCGGCCAGCTTCTGCTGGTGGCGGATGCGGATCATCTGCGCGGCATCAGTTTTCCCAATGGCAGCAGGAAGCAGGAACCGCAAACCGGCTGGCGCCGCGATGATGCATATTTCCCGGACACCACCACACAGCTGCGCGCATATTTTGCCGGTGAGTTGAGAGGGTTCAGTTTGCCCTTGTTGTTCGACGGCACGCCGTTTCAGAATGCGGTGTGGCAGGCCCTGTGCGACATCCCATACGGGGAGACCACATCTTATGGGGCGCTGGCGGCGAAAGTAGGCAATGCCAAGGCTAGCCGCGCAGTCGGCGCCGCCAACGGCGCCAACCCGCTGCCCATCGTAGTACCCTGCCACCGCGTCATCGGCGCCGACAATTCACTGACCGGATTTGGCGGCGGCGTGGACGTGAAGCACTTCCTGCTGACCCATGAAAAGGCGAAGGGCTATCAGGGACAGTTGTTTTGATGAGAAGGGGTGCCAGTATCGACATTCCCGTCTTATCTAGGTTAGAGCACTTTGAGGATTAACTACGTGAGTACAAGAACGTCTGCTATGGGGCTTTTTGAAAAATTG
>CAVWYF010000031.1:0-35579 GCA_963759095.1 uncultured Alphaproteobacteria bacterium
CGAACATATTCTTTTTTGATGCTGCCGGCAGACAAATTCTGAACCTCGATATCCAGGTTGCAGCAGATACCAAGGCGTTGAAGCAGCTGCTCGACCGCACCTTGCCGGACAATCAGATCAAGATTGATACCGTAGGTGACAGTATCGTCCTTCGCGGGGTCGCCGCATCTGCTGGCGAAGCCAAGCAGGCAACAAATCTGGCCGAGCGCTTTCTTGGTGCCGGGGACTGACGGGTCTGCCAAGGTTGTTTCTGCCATGACCATTGCCGCACGCGAACAGGTAACACTTCGGGTCCGCATTGCAGAAGTTCAACGTGATGTGCTGAAGCAACTTGGTGTTGACTATAATGCAGCGTTCTCATCGGGAAGTTTTGCCGCCGGCATGCTGACGGGAAATCCGTTTTTGTTGAACGGGCCATTGGCGGGTGCTGCAACATTGCCGGTTAATCCAATTTCCGGGATAACAAGCCCAGGTGCACGGCTCAGCTATGGCGACAACATTGACGCCTTTATCCAGGCAATGGAACAGGACGGTTTGCTGCGCACGCTTGCAGAGCCTACGTTGACCGCGATCTCTGGCGAAAGCGCCAAGTTTCTTGCCGGCGGTGAGTTCCCAATCCCGGTGGCTGTTGATGACAACACCATCTCGGTGGAATTCAAGGAATTTGGTGTGGCGCTTGGCTATTCACCGGTGGTTCTTTCGTCCGGACGCATCAGCCTGAAAATAAACACGGAAGTCTCGGAACTGACACCGCAAAACGGTATTCAGGTCCAGGGGCTTAGCCTGCCTGGTCTTACCACACGCAAGGCTGAAACGACCATTGAGTTGCCGTCTGGTGGTTCAATGATCATGGCTGGTCTTATCCGCGATCAAACCCGGCAGCAGATTGCAGGAATTCCCGGTGCCAAGGACCTGCCAATTCTTGGGCAATTGTTTCGCTCGCGCGATTTCCAGAAGAATACATCTGAACTCACGGTCATGGTGACACCGTTCATCGTCAAGCCGGTTAATGAACGTGAACTGACAAATCCGGCCGAGACGCTTTCGGTAGCCACTGATCGCCAGACCATTCTGTTCGGTCGTTTGAACAAGATGTATGGCAACCAGGGCAGCACCGGAAAAGGTTCCACCTATCACGGCAATGTCGGCTTCATCGTCGAATAATGGCAGCGCCACGGAGATTGAAAATGAACAAGTTTGTATCAAAGTCCCGCATTGCAATGCGTACTCTGGCCCCGGCTGTGACGCTTCTGGTCCTGACCGGCTGCCAACCCCAGATGTCAGGTGGTGTGGATGACGTCTACATGCCGCAAATGCATTATGAAATTCATCCGATCGAGGTCGCCAAGGGCACTGTGAAACTCAAGGTGCCGACCCGGTCTGCCAAGCTCAGCGTGAAAGAGCAGAACGCAATAAAGCGTTTTGCACACCAGGCCAATGAAACCGATGCTTCGAAGGTCCACGTGCGTCGTCCGGCCGGCGGCATGGTAGGCAATGCAGTAGCAGCAAAAGTGGCGCAACTGCTGGAGCGCGAGGGCGTCAGCCCGCATCGCATCAAGCATACTTCCTATAAGGGAGGTGCCCGTTCACCGGTTCTGATGTCGTTTACCCGAAAATTTGCGGTGACCGGCGAGTGTGGTGACTGGAGTGAAAACCTTTCTGAAACTTCTTCCAATCAGAATTACAAGAACTTTGGATGTTCCGGGCAGCACAATCTCGCTGCCATGGTCGCCAATCCTGAAGATTTCGAAACACCGCGTACGTCCACTTCGGCAAGCGCAAGCAGGCGTAACGAAGTCTTCAAGAAATACATAGGTGGTGAGGACACTACCGCAGCCCAAGCGTCTCAGGCACAAGCCAAATCAAGCCAAGTGGCAGAGTAACAGTTGACTAGACAAGAGTGGAAACCATGACCCAAACTGAACCAAAAGCCCCTGCGACCGATACCGGAGCACCGGTTGTTGCTGCGGTGCCACGCATCAACATTTCGGTGTTCTGTTCAACACAAGCGACCATAGCGACAATGCAGCAGGTGGTTGTTGATCGCCGAATGGCACGGGCACATGTTGATGTGCGCAATGGCGGCATAATGGCAGCTGCTCAGGCCTTTAGCGAGGCAACCACGCCTGATGTTCTGATTCTGGAAACGGAAGGCCATCGCGATCAGGTTCTGTCGGAACTCAGTCAGTTGGCGCAGGTGTGTGATCCGTCCACAAAGGTGGTTTTGATCGGCCACGTAAATGACGTCATTCTGTATCGCGAACTGATCCGCCAGGGCCTTAGCGAATATCTTGTGGCACCGGTCCATCAGTTGCAGGTGATTGACGCCGTCAGTTCGTTGTTCAATGAACCAGGGGCTGATCCTATCGGTCGCATTGTCGCTTTTATCGGAGCAAAGGGCGGAGTTGGGTCCAGTACCATTGCCCACAATGTGGCGGCGCTCGCCTCTGGCGAGTATAAGGTCGATACGATTGTGACGGACCTTGACCTGGCCTTTGGTACGGCAGGCTTGAATTTCAATCAGGACCCTGCTCATGGTATTGCAGAAGCGATCGCTTCTTCTGATCGCATCGACCAGACCATGGTTGAACGGCTGCTGACCAAATGTAGTGACCGGTTGAGCCTTCTGTCGGCACCGGCGCAAGTCGAAAAGTCGCTCGGTATTGAAGACGATACTCTTGAGCCGATCATTGATGCGATCCGCTGCAGCGCTCCGCTAATTATTCTCGATATCCCCAACTTGTGGACTGTCTGGTCGAAGCAACTTCTTGTCGGTGCCGATGATGTAGTTATCACCTCCACACCTGATCTTGCCTCGCTGCGCAATACCAAGAATATTTTTGACTTCCTGACTGCTGCGCGACCAAATGACAAGGCTCCGCTGATTATTCTCAACCAGGTCGGTGTGCAAAAACGCCCGGAAATACCGGTAGCGGAGTTTGCAAAGGCAATTGGTGTTGAGCCGACCGTGGTCATTCCGTTTGACGCGCACGTGTTCGGAACCGCGGCCAGCAATGGGCAGATGCTCAGGCGAAGTCGGTCCGAAATCCAAGGCTGCAGAACAAGTCGCAATGCTTGGTCAGTTGCTGATTGGTAAAAATCCCGAAGCGCCGTCAAGCAAGGGTGGCTCTGCGCTTTCCAAATTGTTGCCAATGCTGAGGAAGAAGTAATGTTTGGTAAACGGGGAGAAGAGTCAACGCCTCAACCGCCGGCACAGCCGGTTGTGCCGGATAGCGAGCCGGCACAAGCTCGGCGCCTGCAGCCAAGCAGGCGCAGGTTATTCCCGGGTTGGATCTGGGCGGCACAGGTGCTGCCCAGTCAAGTCGACGCTGGGCCTGATGCAATTGTCCCCGCGGCCGCGCCGGTAAAGGTGGCGCCGCCAAAACCTGCACGTGACAGCAAGACCGGGCGTTCGGACAACTACTACGATATAAAAACCACAATCTTCAATGCGCTGATTGATGCGATCGATCTGACCCAGCTTGGGCAGTTGGACCGCGACGCGGCCCGTGATGAAATCCGCGACATCGTCAACGAGATCATTTCTCTAAAAGATGTTGCAATGTCGATCGCAGAGCAGGAAGAACTGCTCGAAGACATTTGCAATGACGTTCTTGGTTATGGGCCACTTGAACCCTTGCTCGCACGTGATGATATCGCCGACATCATGGTCAATGGTGCAGCCACCTGTTTCATCGAGGTTGACGGCAAGATGCTGGATGCTGGTGTCAAGTTCCGTGACAATGCCCAGTTGTTGAACATCTGTCAGCGTATCGTTAGTCAGGTCGGCCGCCGCGTCGACGAAGCCAGCCCGATCTGTGACGCCCGTTTGATGGATGGCTCACGTGTCAACGTGATTGCCCCGCCGCTTGCAATCGACGGTGCCGCGCTCACCATTCGTAAGTTTAAGAAGGACCGTCTGCGCCTCGACGATCTGGTGAAATTCGGGTCCATTACGCCTGATGGCGCTCAAATACTGCAGATCATTGGCCGGGTTCGCTGCAATGTGCTGGTATCGGGTGGTACGGGTTCCGGCAAGACAACGCTGTTGAACTGTCTGACCGGTTACGTTGATCATGAAGAACGCGTCATCACCTGCGAAGATGCCGCCGAGCTCCAGCTTCAGCAACCGCATGTTGTGCGTCTTGAAACACGTCCGCCGAACCTTGAGGGTGAAGGTGAAATCACCATGCGCGATCTGGTGAAAAACTGCCTGCGTATGCGTCCTGAACGTATCATCGTGGGTGAGGTTCGCGGGCCCGAGGCCTTTGACCTGCTGCAGGCAATGAACACTGGCCATGACGGCTCGATGGGCACGCTGCATGCCAACTCGCCGCGTGAAGCCCTGTCACGTCTGGAATTGATGATCACCATGGGCGGATTTTCTCTGCCGTCCAAGACCATCAAGGAAATGATCACCGGTTCCATTGACGTGATTGTTCAGGCTGCCCGTCTGCGTGACGGTTCGCGCCGTATTACCCATGTGACCGAAGTCGTCGGCATGGAAGGCGATGTGATCATTACGCAGGATCTGTTTGTTTACGAAATTGTCGGTGAAGACGCCAATGGCAAGATCGTCGGCCGGCATCGTTCGACCGGCATTGCGCGGCCGAATTTCTGGGATCGCGCGCGTTATTACGGCGAGGAAGCGCGACTTGCAACGGCGTTGGAAAACGCTGAAGTGGCCGATGAAGATTACAACGGCTGACCGTCGTGACACTAGAGCGACATGGGTTCAACTGAACCCGTAAAGTTGCTCTAGCACTTTGGAAACGATCAGTTTCATGATTTTTGATTGATTTCAATCAAAAATCATGCTGATCTAAGAGGCAAGACAGGAAATGGAATTTAGTCCGGAGTTGACGAAAATCGCGTTCGTGGTATTCGCCGCCTTGAGCGTGGGCGGTCTGGCAATAGGTCTGCTGTTCCCCTACTTCTCGGGTCAGGCAGATGTCAACCGGCGTGCCCGGCGGGTCACATCGGGAGAAGTCGGTACCAAGGCCAAGAGCTGGTGGCAAGGACAAATCCGCCGCGCGCCGCCGTCAAATTCAAGACACCCTGCAGCAATTTGAAATGGCTGAGAAAAAGCGCCGAAAGAAACTGACCGTCCGGCAGATGATTGGACAGGCAGGGCTTGAAATCTCGATGAAGGCTTTCATTGTTGCCTCTGTCATTGTCGGGGTGGTTTTCTTTATTGGCTCGTTTATCGTTGGCGTCCCGATCTATGTCTCTGCCATCGCAGCCATAGTTGGAGCGTTTGGCTTGCCTCGCTGGTTTCTGAACTTACCTGGCAAAACGTCGTCGCGAAACATTTCTGCGGGATTTTGCCGATGCAATTGATGTGATGGTGCGTGGTATCAAGGCCGGACTTCCGGTGTCTGATGCGCTTAAGGTCATTGCAAAAGAAACGCCCGCTCCTGTGGGGCCGGAGTTTCTGGATGTGGTTGAGGGTCAACGGGTGGGAATTACCATCGATCAGGGCCTGGAGCGCATGTATGAACGCATGCCGCTGGCAGAAGTTAACTTCCTGGCCATTGTGATGGCCATTCAGGCCAAGACAGGCGGCAACCTTGCTGAAGCTCTTGGAAATCTGTCGCGCGTATTGCGTGATCGCAAGAAAATGAAGCAGAAAATCAACTCTGTGTCGCAGGAAGCCAAAGCGTCTGCGGCAATCATTGGTGCTTTGCCGTTTCTTATTGGCGGTGCGATGATGGTGCTTAACCCGACTTATCTCCTGCCGCTGTTTGAGACGAAACTCGGCAATGTCCTGCTTTTATGGGATCAGGACTATGGATGAGCTGCGGCGTGCTTGTCATGCGCAAAATGATCAATTTTGATTTCTGATCAAACTGGAAACTAGACCATCATGTTCGAGTTTATTTATTCCCTGCTGGAGCCGCGTAATCTCATTACGATTCTTGTGGCACTATCGGCATTTGCGACTGTCGTGACATTGACGGCGCCGTTGCTCCAGGGCGACCAGGTGCAGGCCCGCATGAAAACCCTGGCAGTTGAGCGCGACAAGCTGCGCACTCAAAACCGCCAGAATCTGCAGGACAAGGACAGCAGACGCCTCAGGGACAATGCGCCAAAGGGCGTTGCCGCGCAGATTGTGGATGCGCTGAATCTCAAGAATATCCTGCAGGCAGAGACGTCTCGCAAACGGTTGCGGCAGGCGGGACTGCGCTCGGAAAAGCATCTGGTGACATATCTTGCTGCCAGGGCAATCGCGCCGATGATCGCCGGTGTTATCGTGTTCGTGTATTCTGCAACCGTGTTTGCCGATCAGGTCACTGGTTCGATGCGCATAACGACTGCGCTGATTGGTGCGGTCGCCGGTTTCTATCTGCCAAACCTGTTTCTTACCAACATCGTCAAACGGCGCCAGCAGTCGATTCAGCGCGCCTGGTCTGATGCACTGGATCTCCTGCTGATCTGCGTCGAGTCAGGCATGTCCGTTGAGGCTGCTTTGGCCCGTGTGTCGCAGGAAATCGGCTCACAGTCGGTTCCGCTGGCTGAAGAACTTACGCTGACAATTGCAGAGCTTTCATTTATTGGCGACCGCAGCAAGGCCTTTGAAAACCTCGCGCAACGTACCGGCATGGCGACGGTGAAATCAGTTGTGACCAGTCTCGTGCAGTCGGAACGCTATGGTACGCCGGTTGGCGTTGCATTGCGCGTGCTCGCGCAGGAAAACCGCGATGACCGCATGGCCATGGCTGAAAAGAAGGCCGCAGCATTGCCGCCAAAACTGACAGTGCCAATGGTTGGGTTCTTCCTGCCGGTTATCTTTGTCGTGCTGCTTGGCCCTGCCGGCATCCTCGCCTTCGGATAAATCCAGGCACCGATCTGCCCTAGGAAAAACAACTGTCAAAAATGGCCGGATCCTCATTGAGGTCCGGCCTTTTCATTTGGGTGGATCATGCCCTAGAGTAACATGGATTCAAGTGAACTCATAAAGTTGTTCTGTCACTTTGAAAGCGTCCAGGTTTATGTTTCCTTTGGTCTCAACCGGCGGCTTTCATCTGCTGCCAGGTGTTTTTCTGGTTCAGCATGCGTTTGAGAAACGCCAGGTTCTGCTCGACCTGATCAGGCGGCAAGTCGCGGCTTGCAATTTCGCTTGCTTCCTTGAACCTGCCCTGCAGTCCGACCGACAGTGCCAGGTTCTGGCGCAATGTCTGATTGAATTCACCCTCGGGCAGTTTTTGCGCTGCCCGCAGTGCAGCCTCAGCCTGCTTGAGGTTACCCTCAAGGATATAGGACATGCCGATATTGTTGTGGATTGAAACCTTTTTCGGTTGCTCGACCAGCGCGCGTTGGTAGGCCGCTCGGGCCTGACCGTGTTTGCCGCTCTGATCGTATGCCGATCCCAGCGCTGAATACACTTTCCAGTTGTTTTCACCGGCAGCAATGGCTTTGTTCAATTGTTTTATCCCGGCATCCGGGCGGCCGGACAAAACCAGTTCCTTGCCCAGATAGGCGACCAGTTTTGCGTCATCGGGATTGTGCGTCAGTGTCGTCTCCAACACCTTGATCACCGCAGCCTTGTTTCCACCGGCATCCAGCAGCCGCGCATAGGTGACGGCCCGTCGAACACTCTGCGGTTTTTCCCTCCAGGCATTTGCAGCTTCCGCTGTCGCACGGATTGAAAGTTGCGGGGTGACCGACCCGGTGACAACGGGATCTGCCGTTCCGGACGAGAGCCTGTTGTCGCCGGCACATCCGGTGAGCAGTAGCGCTGCCGTGCAGGCAGCAGCTGTCAGTTGTTGACGCAGTGTCATTGTAAATCGTTGCCGCCGCATATGTTCACCCCTATCGATGGAATCACCGACTGGCCGTTAATCTCAAAAGTGATCTTGGAGCGCCAACTCTCAATAAACTGTTAACCATGATTGACGGTTTGTTGCTCTGGCACTTTGAAAGCGATCAGTTTTCTGATTTTTGATTGATTCAATCAAAAATCATACTGATCTAGCCGCCATTTTGTGAGACACAGTCGTTTTCGCGGAGCAAATCACATCCAGTGTTTGCCGGCTCCACCACCCAGTGAGGCGCACCAGCCATGACAGCTGCAAAATCAATTCTTCTGAGTGCGTCAAACGCCAGGACGGCCGTACCTGTACATGCAGTGACGCCTGACACTCTGGCGGCATTCGTCAAATCCTTGTCAGCTGTCCAGAAAGCCTGGATTGAGGCCAATGGCTTTAAGGCCAAGCCAGACAGTCACTTGTGTATTGCCGACAATGACGGTGGCCTGGCGATGGTGCTGTATGGAATCCGCACCGCAGAGATGGTTGATCCTTTTGAACCCGGCGCATTGTCGTGTGCACTACCTGCCGGTGACTACGCACTGGCGTCCGGATTTTCCAATCCGGATCTCGCTGCACTGGGATGGATATTGCACAGCTATAAATTTACCCGGTACCTGACCGGTAACGAAAATTCCAGACGCCGGCAGATGTGCCCGGCTGGTGTGCCCTGACAATGTAGACCGGACCGGCCTGCTGGCCCGCGCTGATGCGGTCATGCTGGGGCGTGATCTGATCAACACGCCGGCAGAGGACATGGGACCGTCCCAGCTTGAAACCGCAATGCGCAGCCTCGCCCGGCAGTTCAAGGCGGCAGTGACAGTTACCAAGGGTGCGGCACTTGAGAAGAAGTTTCCGCTGATCCACATGGTGGGGCGTGCCGCAGATGATGCACCGCGCCTGCTGGACCTGCGCTGGGGCGGCCAGCGTGCGCCGAAGGTCACGCTGGTCGGTAAAGGTGTGTGCTTCGACACCGGTGGGCTGGATCTGAAAGCGGCCTCGGGCATGGCCTTGATGAAAAAGGATATGGGCGGTGCTGCAGCGGTGCTGTCGCTTGCGTCCATGATCATGGCGGCACAGCTGAATGTCCGGCTTCGCGTGCTGGTGCCGGCGGTTGAAAACTCGGTGGCAGGCAACGCCTTCCGGCCGGGCGATGTCCTGACCAGCCGAAAGGGCTTGAGCGTCGAGATTGGCAATACGGATGCTGAAGGCCGTCTTGTGCTGGCCGATGCGCTTGATCTGGCAGATGCCGAACGCCCGGACATGCTGATAGACATGGCAACTCTTACCGGTGCCGCACGTGTAGCGCTTGGTCCGGATCTGCCGCCGTTTTACACCGATGATGATGAACTGGCGGCACAACTGGCACGCCATTCCATGGCAAGCAATGATCCTGTCTGGCGGCTGCCGTTCTGGCATCGCTATAACGACATGTTTTCAAGCAAGATTGCCGATATCAACAATGCCGGTACCGGAGGCTTTGCCGGCTCCATAACAGCAGCGCTGTTTCTCAAGCGGTTTGTCGAGAATGCCGCGATCCTACGTTCATCTGGATATCTATGGCTGGGTACCAGCCGCACGCGCCGGAAGACCTGCAGGCGGCGAACCGCAGGCAGCACGTGCCCTGTTTTCCCTGCTGAGCGAACGCTACCCCCGAGCTTAAGAGCAACATGGGTTCGATAGAACTCATAAACCTGATCCAGGAGGTTTCCTGCTCAAATAGTGCTTGTCATGCATCTGGAATCACGTTTAAATGAAACGGATCCGTAACGATTTTGCAGACTTTCAGTCAGGTAGTTGATCGGGCCTGGTTGTTCTGGTGAGTTGTGATTTGAGCAAGTGAGTGGCAGCCGCTCTGGTAAAGGGCGGTTGATGAACCGGATGAGTATCCAACTGACAACGGCAGAAGTACTTGGTCTGTGGCACAATGTGCACCTGGCGCTGGTTCGTGATGACGAACCGGATTTGTCGGCTCGCCAGGTAACCATCCTGTTGACCGTTTATCTGGAGGCGCCGCCACATACGGTTCGCGACCTTGCCGCGCGCCTGGGGGTGTCAAAGCCGGTGATTACCCGCGCGCTGGACACAATGGGGAAACTGGGCCTCGTGAGCAGACGCCGTGACGAGAGGGACAAGCGCAACGTGCTGATCCAGCGCACCGTGGAAGGAGCGTTGTTTGTTGAGCGCCTTGCCGATACAATTTCAGTGCGCGCACAGGAGTTGAGAACAGATTTATGACCCTTGATCCACGTCTTCATGCATTTCGCGAAGATATTGCCGACACTGCATTGCGGGGCAAGGTCGATGCGCTGCGCTACGTAAAACCCGAACTGCGCCAGATTTCAGTGTCCATTGCCTCGGTTCATGCAGAACCGCGAATGGATGCAGCGACGGTAACCGAGGCCTTGCTGGGCGAGCAGGTCAATGTGTTCCAGGTCAAGGACGGATGGGCTTTTGTGCAGCTGGCCATTGACAGTTATGTGGGCTACCTGCCGGCGCGTTGTTTGACCAATCAGGTGCTGGAAACCACTCATCGCATCGCGGTGCCGTCAACGCTGCTTTACGTCAAACCCGACATCAAGTCGAACCCCGTACAGCACGTTTACATGAACTCACTTGTCTCTGTGATCAAGATCGAGGGAGATTTTGCGCGTCTCAGAGATCATCGTTATGTCTGGCTCAAGCACCTGATGCCGTCAGGCACGACTTGGGATGATCCGGCAACCATAGCCGAAGCCTTTGTCAATGTGCCGTACCTGTGGGGCGGCAAAAGCGCCGCCGGGCTGGATTGTTCCGGTCTTGTGCAACTGGCGTGGCAGGCGTGCGGTTTTGACTGCCCGCGCGATGCTGACATGATCCAGATGGGGTTTGGAAAGCCGCTGAAGCGGGACCGCGACCTCAGGCTTGCGCGCAATGACATGGTATTCTGGAAAGGCCATGTCGGGCTGATGCTGGATGCGACCAATCTGATCCATTCCAACGGCCATCACATGCAGGTTGTGGTTGAACCGTTAAGCGGTGCCATCAAGCGCATCGCCAACCTGTACGGCCAGGTAACCGGTGTTTCCCGGGTGCCGGAGATGTACAAACCGGAAAGCGCCAGCGAAGCGGCTCAGTAGCTTAATAACCTGTCTGGCGATCAACGACATTCTGCAGTTTTTCGCCTGCCTCATGCCGCTCTGATCTGACTCAGAATGTACTTGCACAAGGCTTCAGGATCGCTGTCGGCGGCATTGTGGGGGGTGAGTGTTACCTTCGGGTGACGCCAGAACCGGCTGTCTGCGGGTAACGGTTCGGTTTCAAACACATCCAGGGTTACAGCGCCAAGCTCGCCCGCATCCAGGCTCGCCAGTATATCGGCCTCGACCTGGAGTTTGCCGCGTCCGGCATTGATCAGCACCGGTGCGCCCAATGGTCCGTCATGGCTGAGTTTCCGGAACAGGTCGCGATTGAGTATGCCGTGGGTATCCGGTGTATGCGGCAGCAGGCACACCAGTATGTCGGTCACGCCCAGAAACGCATCCAGCTCGTCCTTGCCGGCATATGCAGTGACACCATCTATCTGTTTGGCAGAATTGCTCCAGCCGTTTACCTGAAAACCCAGATGAACCAGTTTTTCCGCCGCATCACGGCCAAGTTCGCCCAGGCCCATGATGCCGACACGCATGGAAGACGCTGACCATTGCGGCCTTTCCGTCCAGTCGATCTTTGCCTGATCTGCATCCATGAGCCTTTGCTGGCGATGATGCATCAGTACATGCAGGCAGACATACTCACTCATCCGCATGGTCAGGTCCGGATCAACCACCCGCACCAGCGGAACATCGGGCAATTTCGGTTCACGCAAAATATGATCAACACCAGCGCCAAGCGAAAAGATGGCTTTCAGGTTTGAAAAGCCGGCAAGAACACCTTCCGGCGGTTGCCAGGCCAGCGCATAGTCTATGTCTTCAGGTGCCGTGTCGTCGTCAGGCCACTTGCATACATCGAGTTCCGGCGCGAGGTGTGCAAACCGGTCGATCCAGGGTTGCGGATCCCATCTTGATATGACCAGGGCAAGTTTTGTCATGTTTACTGTGCAATCTCCGCAGACCGTGATCGGTTTTCAGATCGAATGCGGCCGCCAGCAGCGCGCGCGTGTAGTCGGTTTCAGGCTTGTCAAAAATCTGTTGTGCCGGGCCTTGCTCCACCACCAGGCCATTGCGCATGACAACGACATCATTGGCCAGCGCACGCACGACCTTCAGGTCATGGCTGATGAACAGGTAGGCAAGTTCGTGATCCTTCTGCAGCTTGCGCAACAGATCGACGATCTGTGCCTGCACCGACATGTCAAGCGCACTGGTTGGTTCATCCAGCATGACAAACTTTGGCTCCAGTACCATGGCCCGGGCAATGGCAATGCGCTGGCGCTGACCGCCGGAGAATTCATGTGGATACCGATCCATTGCGACAGCAGGAACCGCGACCTCTTCCAGCACTTTCGCAATACGCTCGGTGCGTTGATCATAGGACAGTTCGGGTTGCTGGATCAGCAGTCCCTCCTCGACAATCTGGCGTATCGACATGCGCGGTGACAGGGAGCCATAGGGGTCCTGAAACACCACCTGCATGTCCCTGCGCAGCGGGCGCATGTCCTTCTCGGTCATGCCGTCTATGCGGTCGCCCATATAGACGATCTGACCCTCTGAGCTGATCAGCCTGAGCAGCGCCAGGCCCAGTGTCGTTTTACCCGATCCAGATTCGCCGACCACACCCAGCGTCTGGCCTGCACGCACAGTGACGGACACGTGGTTGCAGGCCTTGACATGGCCTACGGTCCGGCGGAAGAAACCGCGCTTGATAGGGAACCAGACCTTCAGATCAGTTGTCTCAATCACAACGGACGCAGTAGCGTCGGCCTTGGGTGGTTTTCCCTTTGGCTCTGCTTCCAGAAGCATCTTCGTGTAGGCGTTTTCCGGCTTGGTGAAAATCTCTCCCGTAGGTCCTGCCTCGACAATCTTGCCCTGCTGCATGACACACACATGGTCCGACACATTGCGCACAATGCCAAGGTCATGGGTGATCAGCACGATCGCCATGCCGAACTCTTTTTGCAGGTCGCGCAACAGTTCAAGAATCTGCGCCTGCACTGTGACGTCAACCGCCGTGGTTGGCTCATCGGCGATCAGCAACTCAGGATTGTTGGCCAGTGCCATGGCAATCATCACGCGCTGGCGCTGGCCGCCAGACAACTGGTGCGGATAGGCACCAAGCCGGCTCTCGGCATCGCGAATGCCGACCTTTGCCAGAAGTTCCAGCGTGCGTTCGCGCGCCTGGGTTTCACCCATGCCCTGATGGACTTCCAGAATTTCGCCGATCTGCTGCTCGATTGTATGCAGCGGATTGAGTGACGTCATTGGCTCCTGGAAGATCATGGTGATGTCGTTGCCGCGAACCCGGCGCAGATCGCTTTCGTCGCTGTCCAGCAGTTCTTCGCCCTTGAACACCACAGAACCGGACGGATGATGGGCCGCCGGGTAGGGCAGCAGCTTCAGGATGGACAGCGCGGTGACGGACTTGCCGGAGCCGGACTCGCCCACCAGTGCCAGTGTCTCGCCGCGTTTGACCTCGAATGACACGCCGTTTACGGCGTGGGTCACGGTTTCGCCCTGCCGGAAATCCACCGCCAGGTCTTTCACGCTCAGCAGCACTTTGTTGTCGGTGCTCATGAGAACGTCTTTCGTGGATCAAAGGCATCACGTACGCCTTCGCCGATGAACACCAGCAGTGACAGCATGATCGACACAACTGCAAATCCGGTCAGACCCAGCCAGGGTGCCTGCAGGTTTGCCTTGCCTTGTGCCAGAAGTTCGCCCAGCGAGGCTGAGCCGGGCGGCAGGCCGAAGCCCAGAAAATCAAGCGCGGTCAAGGTGGTGACGGAACCGGACAGAATGAACGGCATGAACGTGACAGTGGCCACCATGGCGTTCGGTAAAAGATGCTTGAACATGATCTTGCGGTCGCTGAGACCCAGCGCGCGTGCGGCCCTGACATACTCGAAATTTCGTCCACGCAGGAATTCTGCCCGCACCACCCCGACAAGCGCGGTCCAGGAAAACAGCAGCATGATGCCGAGCAGCAACCAGAAATTCGGTGTCAGGAATGCCGCCAGAATGATCAGCAGGTAAAGCGTGGGTATGGATGTCCAGATCTCGATAAAGCGCTGGAACAGCAAGTCGGTCCAGCCACCGAAATAGCCCTGTACAGCACCTGCCGCCACCCCGACAAACGACGACAGCACCGTGAGCACAAGCCCGAACAGGACCGATATGCGGAAGCCGTAAATCAGCCTGGCAATGACATCGCGGCCCTGATCATCGGTGCCCATCCAGTTCATGTTGCCGAAGACGCAATTTATGTCATCAACGCCGTTGTCATACCGTGCGCAGGCTTCTTCCTTCGACAATGACATCGCCGGTGGTGACGGGGCAGGGCTGGGCAGTTCATTGTTGACGGTCTGATAGCTGTAGCGGATCGGCGGCCAGATCATCCAGCCGCTGCCGTTGACCTCTTCCTGGATGAACGGGTCGCGGAAATCGGTTCGCGCAAGAAACCCTCCGAACTTGGACTCCGGATAATCGGCAAACACGGGCATCAGTATCTCGCCCTTGTAACTCGCGATAATCGGCCGGTCGTTGGCGATAAATTCTGCCAGCAACGATGCGATAAACAGGAACAGGAATATCCAGAATGACCAGAACCCGCGCTTGTTTGCCTTGAACAGGGCAAGCCGGCGCTGATTGATGCCGGACAGCCGCGATGGCTTTTGCGGTTTCAGTTCGACCTGATCAATTGCGGTGCTTGCGTCCATGGTCACACCTGCCGCGATTCAAAGTCGATACGCGGGTCAATCCAGGTGTAGACCAGATCCGTCACCAGGTTCATGAACAATCCGAGCAGGGAGAAAATAAACAAGGTGGCAAACACCACCGGATAGTCCCGGTTAACCGCAGCTTCAAAGCCAAGCAGTCCGAGCCCGTCCAGGGAGAATATCTGTTCGATCAGCAGCGAACCGGCGAAGAATGCCGAGATGAACGCACCGGGAAAACCGGCAATCACAATCAGCATGGCATTGCGGAAAACATGGCCGTACAGCACGCGTTTCTCGGTCAGTCCCTTGGCCCGTGCCGTGGTGACATACTGCTTCTTGATTTCGTCCAGGAACGAATTTTTCGTCAACAGTGTCATGGTGGCAAACGACGATACCGCCAGCGCCGTCAGCGGCAGCACCAGATGCCAGGCATAGTCCAGGGCCTTCTGCCACCAGTTGAGATCGGCAAAATTGTCCGACACCAGGCCTCGAAGCGGGAATATGTTCCAGAACGATCCGCCGGCAAACAGCACAACCAGCAGGATGGCAAACAGGAAAGACGGTATGGCATAGCCGACGATAATGACGGCAGACGTCCAGACATCAAACCTTGATCCGTCGCGCACCGCTTTTGCCACGCCAAGCGGAATTGAAATCGCGTAGGACACAAAGGTCAGCCACAGTCCCAGCGAGATTGAAACCGGCAGTTTTTCCTTGATCAATTGCAGCACCGGCACATCGCGGAAATAGCTCTGCCCGAAATCGAAAGTTGCGTAGTTCTTGAGCATGATGAAAAAGCGCTCGTGGGTCGGCTTGTCAAAACCGAACTGCTCTTCGAGTTTTTTGATGAATTCCGGATCAAGGCCTTGCGCGCCGCGATACTTGAAGCTGCCTTCGCTGCCGCCGGCACCCGGCGCCTGGCCGCCGCCGACCTCGCCGCCACCGGTGCCGCCGCCGATACGCGCGGTTGCGCCGACATCGGTACCGGCCAGTTGCGCGAGCACCCGTTCAACCGGGCCGCCGGGTGCAAACTGGATGATGGCAAACGAGATCAGCATTATCCCGAACAGTGTCGGGATCATCAGCAATAGTCGTTTGGCGATATATGCGCCCATTCACTTTTCCGGTCTGGTTGCGGTTTTTCTGTTTAAGGCTGGTTTTCGTGATTCGCTGTTATGGACCGCGTTTCACACTAGCGGCCTTGGCAGCATCAATCCACCATGTGTCGAACACAGCTCTGGCGAAGCGCGGTTTGGATTCGGGTTTTCCGAATATGTCCCAGTAAGCCAGCGTATGTGCGCCCTTGTACCATTGCGGTACCCAGAACTGTTCGGCCCGCAACACCCGGTCCAGGGCTTTTGCAGCAACCGTCAATGTTTTCCGGTCCTCAGCCTGCATGATCTTGTCTATCAGCGTGTCCACTGCCTTGCTCTTGATCCCGGCGAGGTTGAAGCTTCCGGGGGTTTCGGCATTGGCCGAACCAAAAAACGCCTTCAGTTCAACTCCCGGTGTTTCAGGCATTGAAAACCGCTGCACGGCAACATCAAAATCAAAATTCTTCAATCTTTCCTGATATTGCGCGGCTTCCACCTGACGGATCGATGCATCAATACCCAGCAGCTTGAGGTTGCGCACATAGGGCCCGATGACGCGTTCGAACGTGGGTGCGAAAATCAGAAATTCCACCGTCAGCGGTTTACCGTCGGCGTCGACCCGAGTGCCGTTCTTGGCCTCCCATCCGGCTTCGCTCAACAGGTTGGCAGCTGTGCGCAACATCTTTCGATCCTGCCCCGACCCGTTGCTGACCGGCGGTTCATAGGCAGTGTCAAAGGCGGCAGCCGTCAGCATGTCTTTCAACGGCTCCAGCAGTGACAATTCTTCAGCCGTCGGTTTTGCGGAAGCGCGCAGTAACGAGTTTTCAAAGAACGATCCGGTGCGCTTGTAGGCACCGAAAAACAGGTTCTTGTTGGTCCATTCAAAGTCGAAGGCCATATCCAGTGCCTGGCGTACCCGAATATCGGCAAACTTGTCGCGCCGCATGTTCAGGAAGAAGCCTTGTGCTCCCGATGCCCGATCATCCGGCAGGGTTTGCTTGATCAACCGATCCTCTTTCACTGCCGGAATGTCGTATTCGGTCGCCCAACTCTTTGAGGTGAACTCTTCACGCAAGTCCAGATTTCCTGCCTTGATCGCTTCCAGTTCGGCTGTGCGGTCACGGAAATACAACAATTTGATTTCGTCGAAATTGTATCGCCCGCGATTAACCGGTTTGTCTTTGGCCCAGTAGTCTTCGCGACGCTCATAGGTGATGAACTGGCCCTGCTTGAGTTGTTTGACTTTGTAAGGTCCAGACCCGAGCGGAGGTGTCAGTGTGGTCTTGTCAAACGCATTGGCCTCATAAAACGCCTTGGAGAAGATCGGCAGCAGGGCAACGGTTGCCGGCAGGTCTCGAACATTGGAGCCCGTGAATTTAAAGCTTGCCTGGCTGGCGGCATCAACTGTGCAGGTTTCCACATCACCCAGCGATATCTGGTAACTGGGGTGGCCTTTGTCTTTCAGCAAACCGAATGTGGCACACACATCGTCTGCGGTCAGTTTTGACCCATCGGAGAAACTGGCGGCCTCATCCAGTGTGAACGTGACACTCATCCTGTCTGCTGCAACGTCTGCTGTTTTTGCCACCAGCGAATAAACCGCGTCCGGTTCGTTCTGATTGCGCACCATGAGCGTATCGAACAGCAATGACAGTTCCTGCGCCGCGACACCTTTCAGGATAAAGCCGTTCAGGCTGTCGAATGTGATGCGGCCGGCCGTACCCAGTGTGGTAATCCGGCCGCCCTTTGGCGCGTCCGGGTTAACATAAGGAAGCCGGTCAAAGTCTTCAGACAGGGCCAGTTCACCAAATGCGGATATGCCGTGGCGTGGTTCCGACAGTGCGGGAGCAGCGATCAGGCATACGCCCAGCGCGCTTGCAAACAGGGCCCGCATCAGGATTTTACCTTCGCTGCCTTGGCTTCATCGAACCACCAGATGGACGGGAAACCGAGAGAATGATCCGGCTGCACATCCGGTTTGCCGAAGCGGTTCCAGTAGGCAACGCGCTGATAGGGAATATGCCACATGGGCACGACATAATGGTTCCACAACAGCGTCCGATCCAGCGCCTTGGTGGCAGCGACAAGTCCTGCCCTGTCCCTGGCGAAGATCACCTTGTCGATCAACTGGTCAATGGCCTCGTCCTTGATGCCGACCAGGTTGCGGCTGCCATCGCGGTCGGCGGACGCCGATCCCCAGAAATCCCGCTGCTCATTGCCGGGTGACAGCGATTGCCCCCAGCTACCAACAACGATGTCGAAGTCAAACGTCTGCACGCGCCTTGTATACTGGCTGTCATCGACAGTGCGCACCCTGGTTTGGATGCCCAACAGTTTCAGCTGTTGCGTATAAGGCAGCACGATGCGCTCAAACAGCGGAGACACCAGGAGAAACTCGATCGAAAATGCCTCGCCCCTGGCATTGCGCAATACCCGCTTGGGGTCCACTTTCCAACCGGTCTCCTGCAGAAGTTTGGCGGCAGCACGCAGATTGTTGCGCTTGTTCTTCTGTGAGCCGTATACCGGATTGGTGTACTCGGTCGTGAATACTTCAGGCGGCAGCCTGTCTTTCAGGGGCTCAAGTATGGCCAGTTCAGCATCATCGGGTTTGCCTGTTGCCGCCAGTTCGGAGTTCGAAAAAAAGCTGCTGGTGCGGACATACTGGCCAAAGAACAGGTTTTCATTGGCCCATTCAAAGTCGAATGCCAGATTGAGCGCCTTGCGGACACGGGCATCTGCAAACTTTTCACGCCGGGTATTCAGGGCAAAGCTCTGCATGCCTTGCGAATTTTTCAGTGTGATCTCTTCGTTGATCACATTGCCTTTTTTTACGGCCGGAAAATCATAGGCGGTCGCCCAGTCTTTCGAAGAGTTTTCCACCCGAAAGTCATACTCATCGCCCTTGAAAGCCTCCAGCGCAACGGTGCTGTCGCGGTAGTAGATGGTGAAGATCTCATCGAAATTGTTCTGCCCACGATTGACCGGCAAATCCTTGCCCCAATAATCATCAGCTCTTTTCAGTGTTATGGATCGCCCCGGTTTCACGCTGGCCACCTTGTAGGCGCCATTGCCTAACGGTGCCTCCAGAGTTGTCTCGTTCAGCTGGCGGGTTTCACCCTTGTCGTTCTTGCCGGTCCACCAGGCTTTTGACAACACCGGCAGTTGGCCAACGATCTGCGGCAGTTCGCGATTGCCGCTTTCGGAAAATTTGAACGTCACCTCCTGGTCTCCGGTTTTCTCGCCGGATACCACGTTCTTGTAATAAAAATTGTACCTTGGATGGGCCTTCTTTAGCTCGATCATCGACCATATCACATCTTCCGGTGTTACCGGCGACCCGTCATGGAACCTGGCTTCTGCGCGCAGTTTGAATGTCACGGAAGAGAAATCTTCCGGCATTTTAACGGCTTCTGCGATCAGTCCGTATTCCGCGCTGGCTTCATCCAGCGAAGTCGTCATCAGGCTGTCCATTGTCAGCCCGATCAGGCCAGTTGCATTTCCCTTGAAGGTATAGGGGTTGAGACTGTCAAAGGTGCCGACCGAGAACAATCTGGCCCGCCCGCCCTTGGGCGCATCCACGTTCACATAGTCGAATTTTTCAAATCCGGCCGGATATTTAAGATCGCCGAACAACGACAGGCCGTGCCGCCATTCGTTAGCCTGCGCGGTTGCGCCGTTCGGAATTGAAAACGGCAGGCCTGCAGCGCCTGCAGCGGCGGTAAGCTGGAGTAGGGTTCTGCGATCTATCAAGGTCAGCTCCTGTGAACGGCAAATGCATAAACAATTGCGTTACATCATAAATGTGAAGTCTATGGGCTTCGCGCACAAAATAAAACACCGGCAGCAGGCTACCGGTGTGAAATCTTCGTAATCATCTCGTGAACGCATTGGCCCTCGCGAGGGTCAATTTACTCTTTCGGCTGTTCCGCCGCAGGTTCCGTTGTCTTCGGCTGTTCAGCTGAAGTTTCAGTCTGCGTCGGTTGGTCTGCTGCAGCTTCTTCCGCCTTCGGCTGTTCTGTTGAACTTGCCGCATCCACCGGTAAGTCCACCGGGTTTGCAGACAGCGTGCGCAGATAGGCCAGAAGGTCGGCTCGCTTGGCGTCGCCCTTCATGCCGCCATAGCTCATTTTGGTGCCGGGTGCCCATGCTTTTGGCTTGGTGATGAAGGTATTCAGGTTTTCAAATGTCCATTTCTCGGACGCCTTCGCTTTCAGCGCGTCGGAATAGGCGAACCCGTCGCGAGTGCCGATGGCATGATCAACAATCCCGTAAAGATTGGGGCCGACCTTGTTCTTGCCGCCATCTTCAACCGTATGACAGGCTTTACACGCCTTGAATGCGTTCTCGCCTTTTGTGGCATCGCCAGACGCCAGCAAACTGGCGAGTGAGACCTTGGGCGCATCAGTCTCAGCAGCCGTTTCGGTTCCTTCAGCTTCTGGAAGCTCGATAGCTATTGCCGTTTTTTCAGGCGTATCGGCGTGATAAACGCTTTCCGCTACGATATTCAGTCCCATCACAAGAAGCACTGCACCCAAACCGGCGCCGGCGATCTTGTTGATAGTCATTGTGTCCATTCCGAACATGCTAGCCCTCAAACCATCTGCTGTGACATCGGATGCTGCCACCCGGTCACTTTACCCCTTCCAATTCCGCGCGGAAACTAATTGTTTCTATACGCGTGCGCAACACTTATAAGGCGCAAAGTGTCCTTATGCCGCGCTGCAGTCCGGCAATACATCAAAACAGATTGACGAAGAAGGTTTTTATCATGGCGGCCAACAGCCAAAAGATAGCCTATCAAGGCGAACCCGGTGCCAACTCACACCAGGCATGCATGGAAGCGTGTCCGGACCATGAACCGTTTGCCTGCCGCACGTTTGAAGACGCATTTGCTGCAGTGGCGTCGGGCGAAGCGGGGCTGGCCATGATACCGATCGATAACACGGTCGCAGGCCGGGTGGCCGATATTCACCATCTCATGCCGGCCTCTGACCTGTTCATCACCGGTGAGCATTTCCTGAGGGTTCGTCACCAGTTGCTGGTATTGCCCGGCACAAAGCCTGAAGATCTGAAACGGGTTACCTCACACACCCATGCGTTGGGCCAGTGCCGCCGGCTTACGGCAGAAATGGGACTGGAAGCGGTCGCCGCCGTGGATACCGCCGGAGCCGCCGCAGCCCTGGCCCGGTCGGGTGATCGTTCAACCGCTGTGATCGCCACAAAAAAGGCGGCCGAGATCTACGGTCTGGAGGTCATGCGGGCTGACATTGAGGATGAAGATCACAATACGACCCGGTTCGTCATCATGTCTGCAGAACCTGATGATGCAGCACCTGAAGATGCTCCCGTCATCACGTCGTTCATCTTTACCGTGCGCAACGTGCCGGCAGCGTTGTTCAAGGCCATGGGCGGATTTGCCACCAATGGCGTCAACATGATCAAGCTGGAGTCCTATGTGGACGGGTCATTCAACGTCGCGCAGTTCTATGCCGACATCGAAGGCCATCCGCAGGACAGGCCGGTCCGCCTGGCGCTTGAAGAGCTGGACTTCTTCACCAAGTCGCTGCGTGTGCTGGGTGTCTACAAAAGTTCGCCGCACCGGCTGGAATTGGCTAAACGGCGCGAGGAAATGGACACCACTGCGTGAGCACGAGTTACACGAGTTAATTGTCCAGTATCTGTCTGATCAGATGGTGAGCAATTGAAATATCCGGTGGCAGTTGCAAACCGTCAGGGTGGCTGCCATCGCCCATTGCATTGACTTCGTCGAAGCTGAACCAGCGCGCATCATCGAGTTCGTCGGGATCGATGGTAATGGCTTCGCTCAGTGCCTCGCCGGCCATGCCGAGCATCAGGTTTGCCGGAAACGGCCAGGGCTGGCTCATGATGTAACGCACTTCACCAACCCGGATGCCGGATTCTTCAAACACCTCGCGCCGCGCTGCGTCTTCTGCCGTCTCGCCGGGTTCCACAAATCCGGCGAGCGTTGAATACATGCCGCTGGCAAACCGTGCCGAGCGGCCCAGCAGCATCGACCGGCCCCGGGTAATGGCGATAATCGCAACCGGGTCGGTGCGGGGAAAATGTTCTCCCGAACAGGTGTCGCACACCCGCTTGTATCCGGCATCGTCAGCGCGGGTCGATGCACCGCAGTTTGAACAGAACCGGTGCCGCACATGCCATTGCAGCAGGGCACGTGCCTGCGCCGCCAGCCCGAGGCTTGCATCGCTGACCAGCCCCTGCAGCGCAATGGATCTCAGGTCAAGCGCGATCATTCCGTTGGCCGGTTCAAGTTCGCTGTCGGCGGCCTGAGCCGCGAAATGGTTGACGCCCTCGGTATCAATTCCCAGAAATACCGGGTCGATGCCATCCATCAGGGCGGGCAGGTCTTCGCTCGAGTGCCATTGCACGCCGCCGCTGCCCGCAGGTCCGGCATGAACCATCAGTCTGTCAGCCGTAAACACCGCAATTCTGGTGGCTGGCGCATTGAGTTTTTCCGAATACCATCCCGGTTCGCTGCGGTGGCCGGACAAACGGTCAAGTTTACCATCCATGAATGCCGGTTGGGTCCTGACCATAAGCACGCCTTTGTTGAGTGTCGTATGAATTGATTGGATGAATTTACCTGCAACTGTTCCGGGTGTGCCATGCACCTGCATCACTGGCAAGACCCTTGCCGGATTACTTCCTTTGCTATCATGGGACTTGTCCTCTTGCATCGCGCCTCAATCCGTCCGATATAGGGGGTGGGAGGTTGGCAGCAGACGTATCGCTCGCCAACCGGGTCAGGTCCGGAAGGAAGCAGCCCTAGTGAGTTTGGTTCGGGTTGCCCGTCCAGCCTCCCACTTGATAAACGGCTCAACGCCGTCAAACCGGCAGGTTATGTCTGAAACACCAGAAGATACCACAAATCCCAACACGCCCTACCGGGTGCTGGCGCGCAAGTACCGCCCGCAGACCTTCGAGGACCTGATCGGCCAGGATGCGATGGTGCGGACACTCACCAATGCATTTGCATCCGGTCGCATTGCCCAAGCCTACATGCTTACCGGTGTTCGCGGCATCGGCAAGACCACCACGGCCCGCCTCATCGCACGCGCACTGAATTTTCAAAAAGCTGGCGAGGACGGGGGCCCGTCCGTTGACCTGTCCGTGAAGGGTGAGCATTGCGACGCCATACTGGAATCGCGCCATGTGGATGTGATTGAGATGGACGCGGCCTCACACACCGGTGTCGACAATGTTCGCGAAATCAATGATGCAGTGAAGTACAAGCCGGCGTCGGCACGCTACAAGGTCTATATCATCGACGAAGTGCACATGCTGTCCACGGCGGCTTTCAACGCCTTGTTGAAAACCCTCGAAGAGCCGCCGCCGCATGTAAAATTCATTTTTGCCACAACCGAAATCCGTAAAGTCCCGGTGACGGTTCTGTCGCGCTGCCAGCGCTTCGACCTGCGCCGGCTCGATGCCGGGCTGCTGGTTGAACATTTCCAGCGGATTTCCGATCTGGAAGGCGTCAAGGCCGAGACCGAGGCATTGGGCATGATTGCCCGCGCTGCCGAAGGTTCGGTTCGCGATGGCCTGTCCCTGCTCGACCAGGCTATTGCCTACGGAACCGACCAGGTTCGGGCCGACGACGTACAGTCAATGCTGGGGCTGTCTGACCGGGCCCGCATTATTGACCTGTTTGAAGCCGTCATGCGCGGCGATGCGGCAGCAGCCATGGATGAACTGGAAGCGCAGCATAATCTGGGGGCGGATCCTGAAGTGATCATGGCTGACCTTGCCGGTTTTGTGCATTGGGTCACCAAGCTGAAAGTATCGCCAAAATCGGCAGATGATGCAGCTGTCTCACAGGCCGAACGGACAAAGGGCATGGAGTTTGCCGGCAAGCTCGCCATGCCGGTGCTGGCCCGTAGCTGGCAGATGCTGCTGAAGGGCATGGAAGAAATCTCACGTGCCAACAATGCCCTGATGGCGGCAGAAATGCTGCTGATCCGGATGGCGCACGTTGCCGACATGCCGGCGCCTGAAGAACTGGCCCGCATCGTACGGGGAACAGAAACCGGCACCGCTGCATCGCCTGTGCACGATACTGCGTCTTCTTCCGCCTCAGGCCCCGAGGCAGGACCTTCCGCTGCAAACTCGCCTGCGCCGGCACAGGTTCCCGGTTCACCGCCCATAACCCATGCACCGGTGATGACCGCTGCGCAACCCAAGCCGGCCTCGTCCGATGACGACAACATTGTCACCGACAAACCTCCACAGCCGGCCGGGTTTGCGTCATTTGATGAGTTGGTTGCCTACGTTTCCAGCAAGCGCGATGTGAAACTGGTACGTGAGCTGGAGCGCCACGTGCTGCCTGTGTCGATCGGTAGAGGCCGTATCGAGTTGTCCCTGCTGCCTGATGCGCCGGTCGGCATCGCAAACGAGCTTTCCCGACGCCTTGAGGCCTGGACGGGAAACCGGTGGATTGTTTCGGTGTCAACATCCGCAGCTCCCGGCCAGACAATTGCAGATCAAAAACGTGAACGCCGTGACGACCTGTTTCGCCGCGCGCGCGAGAGCGAGGACGTCCAGGCCGTGTTGCAAGGGTTTCCGCGGGCTGAAATCATGGAGGTGCGTGATCTCAGGGCAGAAACCGCTGCACCGATTGACGAGCAGCACAGCCTTGATGGCGATACTCCCGATGACCTGGCAGACTGAAATTCCACGACACGCTTAATTCGTACTGTTTTCCGAAATGTAGAAGGTAAGGGCCCAATGAAAGATATCGGCAATATGATGAAGCAGGTTCAGGAAATGCAGACCAGGATGGCCGACATGCAGGCTCGCCTGGACGAAATGACCGTGACCGGACAGGCCGGAGCCGGTTTGGTCAAGGTAACGTTGAACGGCAAGAACCTGATGCAGTCGATTGAAGTAGACGACAGCCTGATGAAGCCTGACGAGAAGGAAATTCTCGAAGATCTGTTGATGGCAGCCTATAATGAAGCCAGGGCCAAGGTGGACCAGTTGGTGGCTGACCAGATGAAAGATGTCACCGGCGGCATGGCATTGCCGCCCGGCTTCAATATTCCGGGCATGTAATGGCTGCGAAGTTTCTCCGACGGAACATTCTGCATCTGTGTGAGTGCACATGGTTCCGGCGGTCAGGTTCAATCATGAAACGCAATGTTGTCGGGGTTGAAATTGAACGCCTCATCCAGTTGCTGGCCCGTCTGCCGGGTCTGGGGCCGCGCTCTGCGCGCCGTGCCGCGCTGCATCTGGTCAAGAACCGGGAAAAACTGATGCAACCGCTCGGCGCAGCACTTGCAGATGTGCTGGAGAAAGTCTCCGAGTGCAGCGTGTGCGGAAATGTCGATGTGGTCAATCCGTGCACCTTGTGCTCGGATCCGCGTCGTGACACCACCCAGATATGTGTGGTTGAAGAGGTCGCTGACCTGTGGGCGCTTGAACGTGCCTCGGCGATTTCAGGTGTTTATCACGTGCTTGGCGGTACCCTGTCTGCAATTGACGGGATCAGGCCTGAAGATCTCGGCATTGCGGAACTGGTGCAACGGGTGACAACCGGCGGTGTGACAGAAGTGATGATTGCCGTCAATGCAACCGTGGATGGTCAGACCACTGCACATTACATCATGGATCAGCTTGAAGGCTCGAATGTAAGTGTGACCAGATTGGCACACGGTGTACCGGTCGGAGGTGAGCTGGATTACCTTGACGAAGGCACGCTTGCAGCGGCTGTAAAGGCGCGGCGTTCACTGTAAACTGCGTACACTGACGATTTGCCGCACAAAACTCCCGAAAACTGCCGACACAGTTAACTATTTGTTTACTCCGTACACCCCGTTTCGAAGGGTCACGCACTGCTTCTGGCATGTTTGGCCCGGAGATTGCAGTGCTGTTGCCAATAGAGCCTCACATGTACCGGTTTTGGATTCCGGTGACATGAACAGTACAGGGAGTTACGGCATGAAATTCGGCGCTAACAGGACAACAACCGCTATCCGGCAACTGGCCGTTGGGTTTTCCCGCGATACGCAAGGTGCAGTGGCATTGATGGCCGGGCTTGCGGCTGTTCCGATGTTTCTCGCAGCAGGTGCTGCGGTTGATTTTTTCCGGGTAGATGCCGCACGTGCCGAAGTGCAGGCTTCACTTGATGCAAGCGCTCTGGCCGCGGCCGCAGCCAAGCCGGGAACCTCCGATGCCGACCGTCGAAAAATTGCTCTCGAAACGTTTAAAGCCAACCTTCAGGACGGATTTTCGGACAAGTTGAACGGTGCCCCTCTGGTCAGTTTTGAAGACGGCAATCTTACCGTGTCGTATAATGGCGACTTGCCGACAACACTGCTGCGCATTGGAGGTTTCGACAAATTCAATGTAGGTGCGAGTGCTACTGTCGGGATCAACCTGCCGGCGCGGGCCGAAATTGCGCTGGTACTGGATTATTCGTCATCGATGGAATCTTATTCTGCAGGCCAGCAGAAATATGTCACCATGCGCAAGGCGGCAATCGACATGGTCAATGGCCTGACCGACAATGGCAAGAACCCGGACGTCAGGTTCGGCCTGGTTCCGTTTTCGCACAATGTTTTTGCGACACTGCCCGCCGGCTATGTTGTCGGCGCCGGCGGCAGCAGCTGGACAGGGTGCACCTATGACCGGCAATATCCCCACAACACGACTGCCGCCACGCCGGGAGGTTCCAACAAGTCAAAATGGGGCCAGGCGAAGCCAACCAAATTCGGAGACTACAAAGGGCAGGCCAATTACCACTGTGATGGATACAAGCATAACGGGAACGGTTATCTGGCCAACCAGCTGCAAGTCCGTGAATTGTCATCAAACCATTCGGCTGTCACAAGTCAGCTTCAGGCCATGGAGCCATACGGTTATACCAATATTTCACTTGGCGTCGAATTTGGCTGGCATCTGCTCGAACCGGGAGCACCGTTTGCTGCCCGCAGCCATGGCGATGACGAAAACAAGAAATTTATTGTGGTCTTGACCGATGGCAAGCAGACGACCCCGGCATTCGGATCTGGCAAATCCAGGGATCGTTTCGACGGCGAAAGCAACCTCACCAAACTGTGTTCCAACATCAAGTCCGGAAACCAGATCACGGTAATCACCATCGCGTTTGCCCTTGACGACAATGCCACGGAAACCCGGTTGCGCAATTGTTCCACCGATCCGGACAAGCATTTCTTCAAGGCGGAAAGTTCCAGTGATCTGACAAGCGCCTTCGAGGAAATTCGCCAGCAGATCGCAAAAGCCATTTTCCTGTCCAAGTAATACCGGCAGGACCGGCAGGCGGGCTGAGGATTTCTTCTATTCACCGGCGACAAGACGTGGTGGCGATGCATCGCCATCACCTTGTACTGGGTCTGAAAACTCAACCTGCTCTATCTTTGCACCGCGCCGGGTGATCTTGTCGGATGAAATGACAATCTTTTCGATGTCTTTTCCTGCCTGGCCAAAGTGGCGCTGCAGATCCAGGACTCTGTCATGCATGCGGCCAACATCATTCATCAATCGCACCACTTCGGTTTGAATGACCACGGCCTGTTCGCGCATACGCGCGTCCTTGAACACCGCCTGCATGGTCTGCACCAGCAACATCAGGACATTGGGTGAGGCAATGATGACACGCTGGCGGTGGGCTCGCTGGATGATATCTTCAAAGTTTTCATGCAGGTCTGCATAGATTGACTCCGACGGCACGAACATGATGGCTGTCTCGTGGGTTTCTCCCTTGAGCAGATACTTTTCCGAAATGTCCTTGACGTGTTTCAGCACATCGGCCCTGAAGCGCTGTTGATAAGCCTTGAGGTCTTCTTCAGGACCGGCCTGTTTCAAGGCGTTAAAGCCTTCCAGCGGAAACTTGGCATCGACCACTACGCAGATGTCATTTTCAGGCAGCCGGATAAGGCAGTCCGGGCGTGTTCCGTTCGACAGTGTGGTCTGGAACGAATAGGCGGTTGAGTGCAGGCCGTCGCGGATAATGGCTTCCATCCGGCCCTGGCCATACGCACCGCGTGACTGCTTGTTGGCCAGAATGTCACGCAGGCTCAGCATCTCCGATGACAGATTGGTCAGGTTGGTCTGTGCGGTATCGATCACCGCCAGGCGTTCATTGAGTTTTTGCAGCGACTGGGTTGTGCGTTGACTGCTTTCGCTCAAGCCCGCACCGAGACGTTGCGATACCTGGTCAAGCCGGGTGTCCAGGGTTTGCGTCAGATGTGCCTGTGTTGAGGCGGAATGTTCAGCCAGACCGCGCAGTTGCCCTGACATTTCAGCCAGCTTGGTTTCAAGCTCGCCCGCCCGGCGCATGGCATCTATCGACTGTTGCCCGCCGCCGCTGGCCGCCCGCCAGGCCAAAACAACCGCGGCTACCAGCAACACCAGCGCCAGCGTAACGCCAAGCACGGTCAAATGACCCCATGTTACGGCCGTGTCGCCGATCAGAATCGCTGTCTCAGAAAAATCCATCCGGCCAGCATACCGCGATTCTGTGAATTAAAAAGATCAAAACATGAACATTGCGATCAAAAAAACCGGCTCGCCAAGATACTCCCAGCGAACCGGCTCAAACTCACTCTAGAGCAACATGGGTTTGAAGTTGCTCTAGCACTTTGATAGCGATCAGTTTTATGATTGGTTCAATCAAAAATCATACTGATCTAAGCCTTTGACTTAAACAGCTTTGAGGTTGTCAGCAGACATCTTGCCGGACTTGCGGTCGGTGACCAGTTCGAACTCGACCTTCTGGCCTTCGTTCAGCGTGGACATGCCGGCGCGCTCTACAGCAGAAATGTGGACAAAAGCGTCCTTGGAACCATCTTCAGGCTCGATAAAGCCATACCCTTTGGCGGCGTTGAAGAATTTTACGGTACCGATAGTCATTGATCGTACTTCCTTATTCAATGCTCATTTGGCCCCCGCGCTGCCTTGTGCAGTCGGACAGGCCGGTCGTCTCGCTTTACATTGTCGGGAGATCACTGGGCTTCTCGGTAGTACCGGGGTCGTTCAGAAAACTTCTAACAATTTGCGTGCGCAGGGACGTAGCATATTTGAGACCTGTTGATAAGTGGGATTCTTGTGAAGATATTGTTTCACCTTGCTTGCCGATTTCGCCGTAAGGCTCATATCATACAGTATACGTTCAGGTTCTCGGCTGCCTTGGTATTGCTTTTGATCAGGTAGCCGAACTGTTCCGTAAAATGATTAATATTTGAATGTTTCCGGGGTAAATTGCGGTGGATATCCACGTCGAGGAATATCAAGGTTCGACCGGCAGGAATGATGCCAGGCGATCCAACCTGTTCAGCCGGACAAACGGTTTCTCGTTTTGCGATCCATGCAACGGGCATTTGCGGACCAGCACGGCAACCACTGACAAACTCGGCATCAGAATAGGCCGGGTGCGCTCAACCGGCCATGAAATTGACCTGACCGAACTGAACCATTCCACGATATTGTTGCCGATGCAGGGTCGATTAGAAGCGTGCAGCCGCCGTGCTGAACACAGTTGCAGGCAAGGTGAGGCGTTGTTGTTTGGTCCAAACCGGCGGACAACCCGGGCTGTTAGCGAAACCGGAGCGCATTTTGAAGCCAATGTCCTGCTTTTTCCAGCCGATGTGCTGAGGGCAAATCTGGACAGGCAGGCATTTGAAAAGACTGGTGACCTGTTGGAATCCGGAGTGACTGTGCATAGTTCAGATGCCCTTGGTGCACCATTATTTAAATTTTGTGATTTTCTGTCTACCGCCATCATGAGCGGCTCTGCTGCGCTGGGGGATCGTAGGCACATGCAGGGCATGGAGGCCCTGCTGATCGAGCTCTATGGTGAGTTCATCTCGCGGCTGGCCGAAAAAACCGGCAGCCGGAAAGCTCTGTCAGCCGGCGCGCGTTATGTGGCAAAGGCCGAAGAGTACATGCGGGCCAATCTGGACGAACCGCTTACGGTGTCTGAGATTGCCGCTGCCATTGGTGTATCGCCGCGCAGCCTGCAATTGGCTTTCCGGGAGATGCGCTCTGCCGCCCCGCGCGAAATCCTCGCCTTGATGCGGCTTCACCTGGTGCATGAAAAACTCAGGTCAGACAAAAGCGGGGCCGGGGTCACGGACATCGCCCTGGAATGCGGGGTAGTCAATATTGGCCGTTTTGCGAGTTCCTATCGCGAAATGTATGGCGAGAAACCGTCGACCACTCGCCGCCGAGCTCGCGACGGTCTTGTCCGGGGCCGGTAGCGCCACGGAAATGTTGAAACAATTGCAAACGACATTCGTTTTGCGAACATTTCCGTAGCAATTTTGCTGCAACATTTTCGCGTTTCGCATTTTATTTAATGATCCCGCATGTGATGCTCAGTCCACGTTGGGTTCG
This sequence comes from uncultured Alphaproteobacteria bacterium, assembly GCA_963759095.1. Lineage (GTDB taxonomy): Bacteria > Pseudomonadota > Alphaproteobacteria > Rhizobiales > Aestuariivirgaceae > Anderseniella. The sequence continues at coordinate 30,150 of CAVWYF010000031.1, forward strand.
AAGTGCTGAACTGACCAGAGTCGGGCTTGTTGACGTTAGCTCGTGGAATTCCTGCCTGCTGCAGATGCATGTGGCATGGAATGCCGGAACTTTTAACGGGCGGGTCTGGTGTTTTACCGGGGAGGCCCGCACGGTGCGGTGGTGTTGCCATGCAACAGAAATGTTGTATGGCAACCCCCGCCAGGTAAACGGCCAGATCAGGCTCGTGGGTTCTATCAAACTCATGTTGCTCTGGAGAACCAAAAAAACCGCGGGCCTTTCGGTCCGCGGTTTCGCATTTTCGGTTCAGGGAATGGACTAGATCAGTATGGTTTTTGATTGAATCAATCAAAACCGTAAAACTGATCGTTTCGAAAGTGCTAGAGCAACTTTATGGGTTCAATTGAACCCATGTTGCTCTAGAAGTCCATACCGCCCATACCGCCCATGCCGCCGCCCGGCATTGGAGGCATCGCACCGCCAGCATCCTTTTTCGGTGCTTCGGCAACCATGGCTTCGGTGGTGATCAGCAGGGCTGCAACAGACGCTGCATCCTGCAGGGCAATACGAACCACCTTGGTCGGGTCCATGATGCCTTCGGCAACCATGTCGCAATACTCTTCGGTCTGCGCGTTGAAACCGAAGTTGCCGGTTTTTTCCAGCACCTTGCCAACCACGATTGAACCTTCAACACCGGCATTGGTGGCGATCTGACGGATCGGGGCTTCAAGAGCCTTCGATATGATCTTGATGCCAGCCATGATATCCGGATTGTCGTCGGTGATCTTCTCAACAGCCTTTTTGGCACGCAGCAGAGCCACACCACCACCGGGAACAATGCCTTCTTCTACCGCAGCACGGGTAGCGTTCAGCGCATCGTCAACGCGATCCTTGCGTTCTTTCACTTCGATTTCGGTCACACCACCGACCTTGAGCACGGCAACGCCGCCGGCCAGCTTGGCCAGGCGTTCCTGCAGCTTCTCACGGTCGTAGTCAGACGTGGTGTCTTCAACCTGGCGGCGGATCTGGTTGCAGCGGGCTTCAATGTCACCCTTCTTGCCGGCACCGTCGACGATGGTTGTGTTTTCCTTGTCGATGGAAACGCGCTTGGCGCTGCCCAGCATGTCAAGGGTAACGTTTTCAAGCTTGATGCCGAGGTCTTCGGAGATGACCTGACCACCGGTGAGAACCGCGATGTCTTCCAGCATTGCCTTGCGGCGATCGCCGAAGCCAGGTGCCTTGACAGCAGCGACCTTGAGGCCGCCACGCAGCTTGTTGACCACCAGCGTTGCCAGTGCTTCGCCTTCAACGTCTTCTGCAATGATCAGCAGCGGGCGTGAAGACTGAACAGTGGCTTCCAGCAGCGGCAGGATGGCCTGCAGGTTGGCCAGTTTCTTTTCGTGCAGCAGGATATACGGGTCTTCCATTTCGGTGACCATCTTGTCTGCATTGGTGATGAAGTAAGGCGACAGGTAACCGCGGTCAAACTGCATGCCTTCAACAACGTCCAGTTCGGTCTCGGCGGTCTTGGCTTCTTCAACCGTGATCACGCCTTCATTGCCGACTTTCTGCATCGCCTGAGCGATCATCTGGCCGATTTCGCCTTCGCCATTGGCGGAGATGGTGCCGACCTGGGCGACTTCTTCAGATGTCTTGATCTTCTTGGAGCGCTTGATAAGGTCAGCAATGGCGGCGGTAACCGCCAAATCGACGCCGCGCTTCAGATCCATCGGGTTCATGCCGGCAGCAACCGACTTGCCACCTTCACGAACAATGGCCTGAGCCAGAATGGTGGCTGTCGTGGTGCCGTCACCGGCCAGGTCGTTGGTCTTGGAGGCAACTTCACGCACCATCTGTGCGCCCATGTTCTCGAACTTGTCGTCGAGTTCGATTTCCTTGGCAACGGTCACGCCGTCCTTGGTGGTGCGGGGTGCGCCGAAGGATTTGTCGATGACAACATTACGGCCTTTAGGGCCGAGTGTTACCTTGACGGCATTGGCGAGAATGTCGACGCCGCGCAGCATGCGCTCGCGGGCATCGGCACCGAATTTTACTTCTTTAGCAGCCATTTTGAGGCTCCTTTGGATTGAATTGGTTTACTTGAACATTTCGTAGACAGGTGTATCTGAGTGCGTTTGAGCACAAAAAAAGCCCTTAGGAAGAATTACTTCTTGGACTTCTTGCCTTCCAGAACACCCATGATGTCGCTTTCTTTCATGATCAGCAGGTCGTTGCCGTCAATCTTGACTTCAGTGCCGGACCATTTGCCGAACAGCACCTGATCGCCCGCCTTGACGTCTGGTGCAATCAGCTTGCCTGCGTCGTCGCGTGCGCCTGCGCCTACGGCGACAACTTCGCCCTGCATGGGCTTTTCCTGTGCGGTTTCAGGAATGATGATACCACCTGCAGTCTTGGTATCTTCCTCGATCCGGCGAACGACCACACGGTCGTGCAGAGGACGGAAATTCATCTACGCTTCTCCTTGAGTATACGAACACTCTGGTTGGTTGGGATGACCCGGATCCGGCCCTTCATGAGCCAGCGTGCGGATCAGCCTGTTAGCACTCGATTGATGCGAGTGCTAACAGTTGAGGTGTGATGTATGATGCGTGACCCGTTACGTCAAGGTTTTGCTGTACAATTTTTTTCAGCAGGCGTGCATTTGTTGGCACGGATGGTTAATTCACAAGGCGGTTGGTTGAGATGTATGACGGCGATTCATTCTTCTCCCTGACCATGGCCGCACGCTTTGGACTGGTATTGCTGTCCTTCGGCTTGGCCGCGCTGACGGCGGTCGCATTCATCAAGATTACCTGCCGCATGGCCTGGCCGGTACGTTTGCTTCTGGCTCCGGTATTTCTGTGGATTTTCGTCTGGCTCAGCCCACAGGTCTTCTATCTGTACTACATGGCGCTGTTTGATCATCTGCCGTTGCACAACGTTGTGCAATCACCGCCACGGCCATCGCAAATCATGCGCCTGTTGAGTTTTGCGGGCAAAGCCAGCTTGTCGCAGCATGCAACAGGGCTTTTGGGGTGGGGTCTGATTGTACTTGCAGTTCTCGGTGAGCGGGCAGTTCCGTCGACACGGCTTCGCGCCGTTCTGCGCTTGTGAAACCCGGCTCAAATACGACAAAACCCCCGGTACATGACCGAGGGAGCTTACTTGTTGCTTCAGGATTTCGCCTTATGCCGGCGTTATCTCAGCCGGGATATGTTGTCCGTCCCGAAGCAGTGCGGGTCATACTGGTGTCACTTGGCACCCTGGCGCACGGCTCTCACCTTCGCACGAACGTCCTTGCCCTTCCAGTCGACAACCGCAAAACCGTCACACCATCTACCCTTGAACAGTTTCTTTTCCTTGTCGATCTTGAAGGTAAAGCGCAGGCACTTGCCGGCGTGCTTTACCCGCCCGCCAGTGTAAACACCGGGAATTTTCAGGTTGATACGGCAATCACGAGTCAACTCAGCACCGGCAGATTCCCTCTTGCCCCGAAAGTTGCCTGTGATCTTGTAAGTGCCCGGCTCAGCCCAATCGGCACCACACGAAGCTGCGTGCGCAACATTCGCAGTGCCGGAAAAATTCATCGCCGCCACAGCTACGCCTGCCATGATCAAAAGTCTTCCAAAAATCATATTTCAGGTCCTGTCGGTCTAATTGTTGTCGTCAATGCAGTGGAAACACCCGCATAGCGTGGATTTTGCATCAACCCGTCCGCTTTCCCTGCCGCATAATGAGGATATTTGACGTTATGTGCAAGGTGCGAGAAATTGATTTTACGCAACAATTTGTCACGGCGTTGAAACAAAGCGGCGGGCCCTTAACCATGTATTGACTTTTAAACATCGTTCAATTGGCTACACTTGTTGAGCGAGTTAGTATTTTATCCTATACCGGGCAACCGCTGCTGAACTTAGCAGTCATGGGGTGGGACTTGATCGAATGAAGCTGCTGGTTTGGCTGTTTTCAGTTAGTGCGCTGGTTTTGGCGGCAGTGTGCATTTTTGTGCTTGTGCGTTATGACATCGCGCTGCTGGCAGCGGTGTCCTGTTTGGCCGTGGCTGTCATTGTATCTGCAGCAGCTTCCATCCCCTCTGATGCAGCCGGCAATACGCGCTTGAACAACGTGCTGTCTCAGCGTCTCGGAAAAAATACCAATGATATTGAAAGCCTGTCTCGTCGCATCGCTGACCAGGCGCAACGCCTGACCGATCTGGGATCACGGCTTGATACCGGCAAATCTCACCAGGATGCGCCGGTACCGGCATCGAGCGTATAAGCTGACTTCAGCCACGCAACGCCCGGCGGCAAAGACACAGACACCCGCAATGCGGCCCTCCCGGGCACCGAAGCGGCTGCCACATGCCCAGATGCAGCGCCCGCAACCGGTCCAGTTGTTCCTCGAACCGGTGGTTCGCCTGGCTGAAGGGCGCACTGCCTATTACAAAGCAAGCTTCCGGTTGCGTGATCAGTCACCTGCCGATCTCACCCATATCGTTGCGTCCGCCGATCTGCCGGTATTGAACGGCCACAGCAGCTTGTGGGACCCGTCACTGGATGCTCAGTTGCTGCAGCAGGTCCTGCCTCTGCTTGAAAAACTGCGCGCACGCCGCGGTGCTACCGGTATTTTCTGCCCGATATCTGTAGCGACCCTGGAAAATACCAAAGCCTTGCAGGAACTCGTCGGTCTGCTTCAGGCCAACCCGCAGGCAGCTGCCGGCATAGTGCTGGACATCCACCACACCGCTCTTGCCGGGATGAGTGAGGCAGGGCTGCAGGGGCTGGCCTGGCTCGCCAGCCTCGGCGCGACATTCTGTCTGACCGGAGAAGGCATGCTGTATGACGAACTGCCTGCACTGGCCGAACTGGGCTTTGCATTTATCGATGTGCCAGACCAAGGACTGGTTCAACCGGCACAACCGGGATTGACCGCGGAGGAGTTGCTGCAGGTGACAGAGGCCAACAATATTGCCTTGATCGCGTCCGGTGTTGAGCAACCTGATGACGCCACTTCCTTGATGCATGCATCGTCACTCGGGCGTGGCCCCGGGTTTTCCAGCCCCCGCGCAGTGCGTGAGCGGGCGCTTCATCCGTCCAGCGCAGCGCAGGTTGCGTAACCAATATCATGTCCACCAACAGTTCTTTTTCAGTTGCCGAAGCGGCACGCGATCTGAGTGCTGCCTATCCGGTTTGGCTGTGTGATGTCTGGGGAGTGGTTCATGACGGCCGGCAGGTCTATCCCGCAGCAGCTGAGGCGCTGGCCCGGCATCGTGAGCGCGGCGGCTGTGTCGTTCTCATCACAAATGCACCCCGGCCCAGTCAGGTGATCGTGCCGCAAATGCGCCGCTTCGGCGTGCCGGACAGCGCATATGATGCGGTGGTGAGTTCCGGTGATGTAACCCGTGAACTGGTCAGGCGCCGGGCGGGGAGCAATCTGTTTCACCTGGGCCCC
>CAVWYF010000032.1:0-183662 GCA_963759095.1 uncultured Alphaproteobacteria bacterium
TATAACTATTGGCGCCTGAAAGCGTTGGGCAAGGGTTGTTGCCACTGACTTTCCGCTCTGTCAAAAGGGACAGATAAGATTATGCTGACCGAAACAGGCAGGCATGATTGTCAGGGAGAGACGCATGTCACACACAGATGGACCAACCCGCACCCTTGAAGACCTGATGATCGGGTGGCGGCATGACTTTCATCAGCATCCGGAACTCGGCTTCAACGAGCACCGGACGGCGAATAAGGTCGCTGATCTGCTGGCAAGCTTCGGTATGGAAGTTCATGCCGGGATGGGACAGACCGGCGTCGTTGGTGTGCTTCAGAAAGGCAATGCAACGCGCAGCATCGGATTGCGCGCCGACATCGACGCTTTGCCGATCAGTGAGACCGGCGATGTCGCCTACAGATCGACCAATGACGGTGTGATGCACGCTTGTGGCCATGACGGGCATACATCCATGCTGCTCGGAGCTGCAAAGCACCTGGCTGAAAACGGCAACTTCAACGGCCGTGTCGTATTCATCTTTCAACCCAATGAGGAATACGGACTCGGTGCTGCCGCCATGCTGGACGATGGACTGTTTGACAGGTTCGGCGTGGATGAAGTGCATGGCATGCATAATATTCCGGGGATGGAAACCGGAACATTTGCGTCCAGAGCGAACGCCATAACCGCTAGTGAAAGTCTGTTCGAAATCGAAATCTCCGCTCTTGGCGGGCATGCCGCGTTGCCGCACATGGGGGTCGACGCCATCATGGTCGGGTCTGAAATTGTCGGCGCGCTGCAGACCATTGTGTCGCGCAAACTCAATCCGAGCCTGAACGGAGTGGTGTCTGTCACCGAATTCGAAAGCGATGGACGGCGCAATGTCTTGCCCGGCAAAGCCATACTGCGCGGCGATGCAAGGGCATTGTCACCTGAAATCAATCAGGCAACAGAGATGCATATGCGCCGGATTGTGGACGGCATCTGTGCCGCCCATGGTGTGGTCGCAACGGTGTCATATGACACAATCTTTCCAGCCACCATCAATGCCGCAAGCGCCACCCGGTCTGCCGTTCACGCGGCACAGGCCCTGGTTGGCGGCGATGCGGTAGACGGCGATTGCCCGCCAAAACTGTTCTCGGAAGATTTTGCCCACCTCGCAGCTGCGCGTCCCGGTTGCTTCATGCTGATGGGCAACGGTACCGAGGGTGCTCATGCGAAAGCCCTGCATTCTTCCGAATATGACTTCAATGACGCGGCGCTGGTGGCAGGATCATCCTACTGGGTAACATTGGTGGAACAGCAATTGAGTGAGAGCGCATGATGTTCGAACAACGCATGCAGCAATTGCGAGACCGGTTGGGTAGGGCAGGCATTGACTGCGCCGTGATCACCGACGACGACAGCGTCTATTATCTCACCGGCTACTACGACTATTTGCACATGGATTTCGGACGCCCGACCATTCTTGTCGTGCCGCGTGACGCTAACAGCTTGCTGATTACGCCGAGTATGGAAAAGGACATGGCTGAGGCAGCCGCAAGGGTCGACCTGATTGCCGAATGGAATGATGGCCTTGGCAATGAATGGCGCGAACAGTTACCCTCCGTATTGTCGGGAAACGGCCGCATAGGTATCGAACCGAACCTGATGCCCGCACTCGTGCGCAATTATCTGAACAGTCTTGTCGAGCCGACTCGGCTTGTTGATGTAATGCCGGTGATTGCCGACATGCGCATGATCAAGTCTGCCGAAGAACTGCAATTGGCCCGCCATGCAGGCCAGGTAGCCATGGCGATGATGGACGCCGGACGTGGCGCCATCGGCAACAAGGTGCCGGAGTTCGAGGTCGCACTGGCGACCTCTGCAGCAGGTACCCGCAAGGCAGCCGAACTGTTGTCGGCGCACTATGATGACAAGTGCATGTCACCCAACACTCATTTCCTGCAGATCATGGCGTCAGGCCGCGACATCACCAAACCGCACCATCGCGCCTCCACCCGGATCATGCAGCATGGCGATCCGGTGTTCCTGTGCTTTTGCGGCATGACCAATTTTCACCGGTTCAAGCTCGGTTTTGATCGCACTTTCTGGATCGGCGAGGTTACCGACAAGAGCCAGGCGGAAGTCTATGAAGTGGCGGTTGCCAGTCAGGCGGCGGCTCTTGCGGCCTTGCGGCCCGGGGTGACGGCTGAAACCGTTCATGCCGCTTATGCCGACGTAATTCAGTCAGCGGGTCACGATTATCCTTTCCGCTGCGGACGCGCGACCGGATACAGTTTTCTGGAGAAACCGGAACTGGTGTTTGGCGACAAGACCATTCTGCAGCCTGGCATGGTGCTGGCGGTGGATGGGTCGGTCAGCGTCGCCAAATCATTCCGCGCTCAGGTCGGCGACAGCTTTATTGTCACCGAAGACGGCTATGAGCAGATCACCGAGCATCCAAAAGCACTGGAAGATATGATCCTGTAAGGGGCGGTAAATCCGGGAAGGCTGAACGAGCGTCCGCATGCGGCGTGATATGCAACCTTTTCCCTGGTTTACCCGGCGCCCATTCGCAGCTAGAACAATGCGCAGCATCGGCGTTATTATGCGCAAAAATCTGCGCAGGGGTATAAATGTTCAAAAAGATACTGATAGCAAACCGGGGCGAAATCGCCTGCCGGGTGATCAAGACCGCAAAGTCCATGGGTATTGCCACGGTGGCGGTTTATTCCGATGCCGATACCCGTGCCATGCATGTGGACATGGCCGATGAGGCGATTCACATCGGCCCGCCTGCAGCGGCAGAAAGCTATTTGGTCATCGAAAAGATCATTGATGCCTGTAAACAGACCGGTGCCGAAGCTGTTCACCCCGGTTATGGATTTTTGTCGGAAAATGCAAAGTTCGCACACGCATTGAAAGACGCAGGGCTGGTCTTTATCGGCCCCAATCCCAAGGCCATCGAGACCATGGGCGACAAGATCGAATCCAAGAAATTCGCCAATGCCGCCAAGGTCAGCACGGTTCCGGGTTATCTGGGTGAAATCCACGACCCCAAGGAGGCCGTCAAGATCGCCGATGACATCGGTTACCCGGTCATGATCAAGGCGTCTGCGGGGGGTGGTGGCAAGGGCATGCGAATTGCCCATTCGGCGTCTGAAGTGGAGGAAGGTTTCAACTCGGCCAAATCGGAGGCCAAATCATCGTTTGGCGATGACCGCGTCTTCATCGAGAAATTCATCGTCAATCCGCGCCATATTGAAATACAGGTGATGGGCGACAAGCACGGCAATGTCATTCATCTCGGCGAGCGCGAATGTTCGATCCAGCGCCGCAACCAGAAGGTTATCGAAGAAGCACCGTCTCCTTTGCTGGACGAGAAGACCCGCGCCGAAATGGGGGCACAGGCAATCGCACTGGCCAAGGCTGTCGATTATGACACCGCCGGCACGGTCGAATTCGTCGCCGGGCAGGACAAGTCCTTCTATTTTCTGGAAATGAACACGCGCCTGCAGGTGGAACATCCGGTGACCGAACTGATCACCGGCATTGACCTGGTTGAACAGATGATCCGGTCCGCCTATGGCGAGAAACTGGCGATCACTCAGGACCAGGTGAAGCTTGACGGCTGGGCCATTGAGAGCCGTGTCTATGCAGAAGACCCATACAGAGGCTTCCTGCCGTCAACCGGGCGTCTGACCAAGTACCGCCCACCGGCAGAAAGCCGCGATGACGACACCGGCATCACGGTGCGCAATGATACCGGCGTCTATGAAGGTGGCGAGATATCGATCTTCTACGATCCGATGATTGCCAAGCTGTGCACCCATGCGGGCGACCGCAGTACGGCAATTTCCGCCATGTCACGGGCGCTGGATGCATTCTGCATCGACGGCATTCAGCACAACATCCCGTTTGTATCCGCCATTATGGCTCATCCGCGCTGGCAGTCAGGCGACCTGTCGACCAGCTTCATCACCGACGAGTTCCCGGATGGTTTTCAGGGGGCCGACCTGACCGACACGGTGATGTTCAATATCGCCACCGTTGCGGTCGTATGCGACCACGTGCTGAACCAGCGCAAACGTGAAATCTCCGGACAGATGGGCGGTCGTCCCGTTCAGTTTTCGGCCCTGCGCAGCGTCAAGATTGCGGACGACTGGGTGGATGCCGAAATCATCGGCTGTGAAGGCAAACTGTTCCGGCTGAGTGTGGCAGGCCAGGAAGCTGCAATTGAATCCCAATGGTCACCGGGCGAACCTGTGTGGCACGGCCGCATCAACGGCAACGCTGTCTCTGTCCAGGTGCGGACACAGATGAACGGCTTCCGGATGTCTCATGGCGGCTCTGAAGTTGATGCGATCGTGTATACGGCACGCGAAGCCGAACTTGTAAAACTCATGCCGGTGAAACTGCCGCCTGATACGTCAAAGAAGTTGCTGTGCCCGATGCCCGGTCTCGTGGTGTCGATAGACGTCAGCGAGGGGCAGGAAGTGAAGGCGGGTGAAAAGCTGGCCGTTGTGGAAGCCATGAAGATGGAAAACATCCTGCGTGCCGAACGCGACGGCACGGTTCAGGTCATTCATGCCGAGGCAGGTGCAAACCTGGCGGTCGATGCGGTGATCATGGAGTTTGAATAGGGCCGAAGACGGTTTCAAACTGCGCCTTTAATGCAATGTCTGCATCGTGCATGTCGACCGGCAACCCCAGATCCACCAGGCTGGTTACGCCGTGTTGGGTGACACCGCAGGGAATGATGCCTGAGAAATGCTCCAGGTCGGGTTCCACATTCAGGCTGATGCCGTGATATGTGACCCATTTGCGGACCCTTATGCCGATGGCGGCAATCTTGTCTTCAACATCAGCGCCTTTTTCAGGCCTGCGCACCCAGACACCGACACGATCCTCGCGCCGTTCGCCCTTTACGTTGAAGGCATCAAGGGTCCTGATCAGCCAGTCTTCAAGTTGCGCCACGAAGCGGCGAACGTCCTGGCCACGCCTGCTGAGGTCCAGCATCACGTACGCCACCCGCTGGCCGGGACCGTGATAAGTGTACTGCCCGCCACGCCCGGTTTTATGAACCGGAAACCGGTTTGCATCGACCAGGTCTGAGGCCTCCGCAGACGTACCGGCCGTGTACAGGGCAGGGTGCTCGACCAGCCAGATCAGTTCGGGTGCCTGGCCTGCTGCAATGGCGGCCACGCGCGCTTCCATGAAGGCCTCTGCAGCGGGATAATCCACAAGGCTCGCTTTCCACCCGCCATTCAACCGGCGACACATTGGCCAAGCTCGGCGCTGTCGATGGCAAGGCTGTCACGACTGTACTCATGGGCGACTGTTTACGACAAACGGCGTCCGGTTCCAATGTCTGTGTTTTGAGGGCTTGATTTGGCCTCGCGGCACTGTTACACGCTGCATCCATCCTACCTGTCTTTGACGATTTGCGGTCGTGGCGGAATTGGTAGACGCGCAGCGTTGAGGTCGCTGTGGGGTAACACCCGTGGAAGTTCGAGTCTTCTCGACCGCACCAATCTGTTCAGATAAAATCTAGCGCTGAGATATCATCGCCAACCGGCATGATGTTTCACCTGCATAAGTTCCAGCCGCATTACCCAAGGGTATTCACAACGCTCACCAACTAGACCAGTATCGCCTGCCGGGAATGCAGACACATGTCTGGTTGGGAGGCGGCTGTGTTAAAGACACTGAACAGGACAAATGTCAGTCGATTGCTGGCTTTGCTATTGCTGTTGCTGATGGTCGCATTGCGTGTCGTTGATCCGGCACCGCTGGAGACACTGCGGCTCAAGACGTTTGACCTGTACCAGATAGCCCTGGCGCCGAAGCCGACGCCGCAGCAGGTCATTATCGTCGACATCGATGAGAAGAGCCTCGATGAACTGGGCCAGTGGCCGTGGCCGCGCTCCACGCTGGCGAAGATTATCGACAAGGTCGGCCAGGCCGGTGCCGTCGCCGTTGGTCTCGATATCCTGTTTCCCGAACATGACCGGATGTCGCCAGCAAACATGGCCGGTATTGTGGAGGCCTATGACAAGGACACCGCTGCCCGCTTGCGGACAATGAAGTCCAATGACGAGGTGTTTGCCGATGCCATGACCCGCACCCGCGTCGTGCTGGGGCAGTCGGGTTATCACAGGGAACTCAAGCAGTGGCACGCCGGTGAACTGAAGCAGTCTCCCATCGCCATGCTCGGACCCGACCCGCAGGCGTTCCTGGACACCTATCCCGGCATGGTCAGGAACGTGCCTGAACTGGAAGCAAAGGCTCAAGGGCGAGGCATGGTTTCGCTGCGCCCGGAAACCGATGGCGTGGTTCGCAAAATGCCCCTGGTGATGATGGCCCAGGGCAAGATGCTGCCGTCTCTCAGCCTGGAATTGCTGCGGGTGGCAACAGGTCAGTCAACCATTCTGATCAGGTCGGGCGATGCCGGCGTGAACTCCCTGGTGCTGGCCGGCGTTGCCATGCCGACTGACAGGAATGCCAAGGCGTGGCTGCATTTTCACCCCCACAATCAACAGATATTCGTTTCGGCGGCGGACCTGCTGGCTGACCGGGTCAACGCGGATGTCTTCAAGGGCCGCATAGTCCTGCTGGGTGCGTCTGCGACCGGACTGTTTGATTTGAAGGCCACACCCGTAGAAGCCGCAATGCCCGGCGTGGAGGCCCATGCGCAACTCATCAATGCCATCTTGAGCAAGACCCTGTTGCAGCGCCCTGCCTGGGCCAATGGCATGGAGGTCAGCCTGGCCCTGTTGATCGGGCTGGGGCTTATCGGTCTGCTGCCGCGGTTCGGCGCCATGATCACCGTGTTCGCAGGCGGCCTCGTGGCCGCGCTGGTGTTGGGCGCGTCCTGGTGGGCATTTACCCAGAAGGCCCTGATTTTTGACTATGCATTCCCCCTGATGGCGTCACTGGCGGTGACCGGTGTCCTGATCGTTCTGGGGTATCTGCAGGAAGAGATAGACAGACGCCGCATTCGCACGGCGTTCGGACAGTACCTGTCCCAGGACATGGTGGCGCAGTTGACCGAGGATCCCGACAAGCTGATCCTGGGTGGCGAAACCAAGGATATGAGCATTCTGTTTTCCGACGTGCGCGGTTTCACCACGATCTCGGAACAATACAAGTCCAATCCGCAAGGCCTGACCATGCTGATCAATTCGCTGCTCACACCATTGTCCGAGGCCGTGGTGGCGCACAAGGGCACCATCGACAAGTATATGGGCGACAACATCATGGCGTTCTGGAACGCGCCGCTGGCCGATGACGACCATGCCTTCAACGCATGCTGTGCCGCGCTGGACATGACCAGACGCCTCGGCCTGCTCAATGAGGAACGCGTGGCAGCTGGAGACGTTGCCCTGGAAATCGGTGTCGGGATCAATACCGGTGAATGCGTTGTCGGCAATATGGGGTCTGATTTCCGATTCGATTACACCGTGTTGGGCGATGCGGTTAACCTGTCTGCGCGGCTCGAGGGACAGACAAAATCCTACGGCACCAAGATTATCATCGGCCGGCAAACGGCTGAAGCAGTACAAGACCGGCTGGCCGTACTGCAGATCGATCGCGTCCGTGTAAAGGGCAAGCAGGAACCTGAAGACATTTTTGCTTTGCTGGGAGACAGCGAAATGGCGGCGACCGATAACTTCCAGACCCTCGCCAAAGACCATGGCGTGATGCTGGAAGCCTATTACGAGCAACGTTGGGACGATGTCGGAAAACTTGCCAAAAAGTGTGTTGGCAAGGCTGAGCAACTCGATTTTGATGAGTTTTACAGAATTTATGCGGACCGGGCGGCGGAGTTTTCAGCCGAGCCACCCGGCAAGGATTGGGACGGGGTCAACGACATTCTTGAAAAGTAGAGAGGAAACGGGTCGAAAATCCGGCCAAACCTAACGAAGTCTGTGGTTTTTCACACAGTAGCGATGTCTGTACACTGATATATGATATTGAAAGTTAACGCTAATTAGTTGACGTAGCGGCCAACTCACTTGATTGATCCGCCCGATTGTGTGCATCATGGCGAGTGTCCAGGCTTTTATGGGGTGGATTTAAGGCACAAACGGACTTGGTTCCCTGGCTGGTTTCGCAGCTGTTTCGCTGCGGACCAATGACAGGGAGACCAACGTGGTCACAAGTGAAGGAAACTTACTGAGCGACAGAGGTTTGTTTTTTTACTAAGGCGGAGTGCTGAGGGGCAATGCGTACTTATTCAAATTTTAGCCGGTACTGGCTGCGCGCGGCTGTGCTGTGTGCGGTTGCTCTTATGGTTGCCGATAGTTCTCCGTTACAGGCGCAAACGCTCGGTGACGCGGTTCGCCGCGCGGTTGCGACTAATCCGACTGTAAAGTCATCCAGCGCAAATCGTCGGGCCGTCAACTATGAGCTTGATCAGGCAACCGGTCGCCTGATGCCGCAACTCAGTATGAGCGCAAGCCTGCAGGCGCAGAATATCGATCGCCCGGAGGGCATAAGCGCTGGCAACAATACACTTCGTGCGCGCCGTGCTGTATCGGCGAAAATCAGGCAGGTTGTGTTTGACGGCTGGGACCGGGCCAATCAGATTTACAGATCCGAAGCGCGCATAGACTCCGCCGCCCTGCGGGTTCTTGCTGCTTCAGAGGCCGTCGGTCTGGATGCCGTGGAGACCTATATCGACGTTATTCGACACCGCAGATTGCTGGCCCTGGCCGACGCGAACATCAAGCGGCACAAGGAAATTCTCAATTTGGTCAATGTTCGGTACAAGGGGGGCAACTCTCCGGTTTCCGACCTTGATCAGACCAAAGAACGGCTGGCCGGCGCACAGGCGGTGCACGCAGAAATACGGTCTGCCCTGCAGTCGGCTGAAGCGCGATATGCCGAAGTGGTCGGCCAGCGTCCCGGCAAGCTTCGCTCCATACCAATTCCAAACCATGCAACCCATGGATTGCAAAGGACAGTAAACAACGCACTGGCGCGCAATTCGATATTGCTGGCGCTGAGATCGGATATTGTGGCGGCTGAACACGAGCGCAACCAGTCCAAGTCAGACTACTACCCTCAGGTGTTTCTCGAAGGTGAGGCAATTTACGGCAAGGACATAGACGGTACACCTGGCCGCAACAACGAATTGCGCGGCGGTGTCGTTTTGAGCTGGAACCTGTTTGATGGCCGAACTCGAACCGCGCGCGTTGGCGAACTTTCTGAACGGGTCGTGCAACGGGTGGCCGACCTGGAGCGTCGGGAGCGTGACGTAATCAAGCAAATCGAGACGTCATGGGCCAAAGTATACCAACGGGCACGCACGCGTCGCGGCACTGAAAAGCCAGGTGGCCAGCAACTCCAAGATCATCGGACATATCTTGACGAATACCAGTTGTCCAAGCGCAGTATCCTCGACGTGTTGGACGCTGAAAACACCAGGTTCAGGGTTCGCTTTGATCTTTCCAGCGCCGATGCGATCAAGAGATTTGCCATTTACCAGGTCGTGGCGTTGACGGGGCAGATTCTGGACGTTTTCGGCGTTGAAGCTCCGAAGGAGGCAATACCGTTCAGCGACCTGGCGCCGGCACGCAGCCTGGGCGGCAATCATGATCTGGTGATTCAGCCCCTTCGATAGACCAACAGTTGCCGCGGTGTGAAATCTGCCGGACGCAGAGAGATAATGGTGTTCTCAAATGCTGCAACGATCTAAAGCCAGTCAACCCGCACGCCGACAGTTCCGGTGATGACCGGCAACAGCCGTCCGGGCACGCTGTTGAGGGTTTTGATCCGGTTGCAACCGACCATGTGCTGGCTTGCCTCGGCTTTATAGCAGCACAGGCAGGCTTACCGTTTTCACCTGGTGCTGCCAACCGCAATCTTCCGTTGGTTGACGGCCGCCTGACACCTGAACTGGTTGGCCGGGCGGCGGAGAACCTGGGCATGGAAGCCCAGGTGTTCCAGCGCAAGCCGTCCCAGGTACCGGCACTGGTTGCACCGTTCATCGTTCTTTTCGACCGCGGAGACGCCTGCGTCGTCACCGATATATCGGCAGTGGGGAAATTTGCCCGGGTGGTATTTCCGGCTGTGTCCGACAAACCGCGCCGGGTGCGGCTGAAGAAGCTGGACAAGCAGGCGTCAAACTATGTCATTTATGTCTCGGCAGCAGCCGATCAATCGCCGGATTTTGCTGAAAATGAAAAGCCGGCCAGACATTGGTTGCTGTCGCCGCTGTTGAAATTCTGGCCGGTCGGAATTCAGGTGGCTCTGGCCGCGCTGGTCATCAACATACTCGGACTTGCGCTGCCATTGTTCATCATGAACGTCTATGACCGGGTGATACAAACCCAGTCGATGCCGACCTTGTGGGCGCTAACAGCAGGCGTGGCCATTGCCATAGCTTTCGACTTCATCCTGAAACTGATGCGCGGCCTGCTCCTGGATGGTGCCGGAAAGCGGGTGGATCTCGGGGTGAATGCCTCCCTGTTTGAACAGGCAATGGCGGCCAGAATGTCGGCCCGCACGGCGCCGTCCGGTGTCCTGGCCAATCAGATCAAGGATTTTGAAAGTGCGCGCGAGTTTCTGACGTCATCGCTTCTTGTCGGCGTCATTGATCTTGCCTTCATCGGGATTTTCCTGGCTGTCCTGTGGCTCGTGGCGGGCAGTCTGGCCTTGATCCCTCTAATTGCGGTGCCGCTGGTCCTTGCCGTGACATTGCTGCTGCAAATTCCGCTGAGCCGATCCATCAAGCAGACCCATGGCCTCATGCAAAACCGGCATGGCATGCTTGTCGAGGCTCTGTCCGGCGTTGAAGCGGTAAAGGCAGCAGGCGGGGAAGGCTATCTGCAGGGCAAGTGGGAGCAGGCCACCGCTGCCTCTGTGCGCGCCTCGGCGACAACCCGTTTATGGGCGTCCATCGCGCTGAATTTCACCGGGCTGGTGCAACAGGGAGTCAGTGTCGCAATTATCGTGTGGGGCGTGTTCCTCATCGGCGCAGGTGAACTCACCATTGGTGGCCTGATCGCAGCAAACATACTGGCAGGCCGGATACTCGCGCCTCTGGCCAATATCGCCATGTCATTGTCTCGGTCCGAATTTGCGTTTGCGAGCCTGCGGGCACTTGGCAGGTTCATGAAGCTGGACCGCGATGATGGCGTGCACAAGCACGCAGGCGGTGTGATCAGGGACGCCGCGATTGAGTTCCGTGATGTGTCTTTGTCCTATCCCGAAAGCCCACGACCCGCACTGCAGGGGATTAATCTGTCGATAGGTCCAGGAGAACGGGTCGGCATGATCGGGCGTATCGGGTCCGGCAAAACAACCCTGGGCCGTTTGATGGGGGCCTTGGTTTCGCCCACTGAAGGTTCTGTCCTGATTGATGGGCTGGACGCGCGGCAATATGCAGTTGGCGATGTCCGATCAGCGATCGGGTATCTGGATCAGGAACCCCACCTGTTTTCCGGGACCATACGCGAGAATATTGTTCTGGGCCGGCCCCACGCCAGTGATCGCGAAGTGCTGGAGGCAGTTCATCGGCCGGGCTCGAGGCGCTTGTCGCGAGCCATCCCATGGGACTGGCAGCACCGGTTGCCGAGCGGGGCAGAAACCTGTCTGGCGGCCAGCGCCATCATGTCGTGCTCGCACGGTTGCTGGTTCGAAAGCCAAAGGTGTTGTTCCTGGACGAACCGTCTGCGGCCATGGATACGGCTGCCGAAAACCATTTGATGGCGCAGCTTGCCAATCTGCCAAGAGAGAGCACCACCCTGGTCATAGCGACCCATCGCGCCTCGCTGCTGGCACTGGTTGACAGATTGATTGTGATTGAGGACGGAAAACTGGTCGCGGACGGACCGCGTGATGATGTTCTGAAGAAGCTGCAGCAGAATAAAAAAGCATCCGCACAACAGCTTAAGGGAATTGAGTGATGCGTACGGATGATCTGCGTTTTGCCGCAAACGCCAAGCATGCATACGAACAGTCCTATTCGCGCGGTCCGTGGATGCTGATTCTGTGCCTGTTATGTCTTATGGCCAGCCTGCTGATCTGGGCCTGGTGGGCGACGGTGGAAGAGGTAACCCGCGGCACCGGCCGGGTAATCCCCTCCAGCCAGTTGCAGGTGGTCCAGACCCTGGAACCGGGAATCGTGCGGGAGTTCCTGGTGTCGGAAGGCGATACGGTTGAAAAAGGTCAGCCGCTCATTCGTATCGACGACACCGAGTTTGCAGCCCGCCTGGGCGAAGTTCGGCAACGCTGGCTGGCGCTGAGTGCCGAGAAGGTTCGCCTGCAGGCGGAAGCAAACAGCCTGGACGAACTGGCGTTTCCGGCACAACTGGTCGCTGATGCTCCAGACAAGGTAGAAAGCGAACGTGCGTTGTTTGCGGCACGGCGGCAAAAGCGGTCTGAAGAAATAATCATCCTGGAACAACAACTGATACAGGCCAGGCAAACGCTTGTGGAACTGGAAGCGCGCGCGGAGAGGCTGAAACAGTCCAACATATTTTCAGCCGAAGAGTTGAAACTCTCCGAAAACCTGAAAAAACGCGGTGCGATCCCGACACTGGAACTGATCAAGGTGCGCCGTTTGCATGCCGAAACGGCCGGGCAGCTGGCCGAGGTCCGCGCGCGAGTGCCGCGTGAACAGGCATCTGTTGTGGAAGCAGAGCAGCGATTGGCAAATGCCGCACAGACGTTTCGTACCGAGGCACGCGAAAAGCTGGTGAAGGTGCGATCAGACCTGTCGGTCGTTACTGAAACAATCAAGTCGGCCAGCGACAGGGTTCGCCGGACAACATTGCTGGCACCGCTGCGCGGCATCGTGAACCGGCTGAATGTCAGTTCTGTTGGCGCGGTTGTGACCCCCGGCAAGGATATCGTGGAGATCGTGCCGCTGGATGAAAGCCTGTTGATTGAGGTGCAGATATCTCCGCGCGATGTTGCATTCATCCGCCCGGGTCAGAAAGCCAATGTCAAATTGTCGGCCTACGACTACACTGTCT
The DNA here is from genome assembly GCA_963759095.1 of uncultured Alphaproteobacteria bacterium. Taxonomy (GTDB): domain Bacteria; phylum Pseudomonadota; class Alphaproteobacteria; order Rhizobiales; family Aestuariivirgaceae; genus Anderseniella. The sequence continues at coordinate 12,948 of CAVWYF010000032.1, forward strand.
ACGGGGTGATACCAGGCAATGTGGAACGAATCAGCGCCGACAGTTCGACCGATGAGGATAAACAATCGTTTTACCGTGTGATCGTGCGCACCAAATCCAATCAGATCGGACCACCGGAGGCCCAATTATCGATCATTCCCGGCATGGTTGCATCTGTTGATATCCTGACCGGTGATCACACTATCTTGAACTATCTGCTGAAACCGGTGCGAAAAATCGCCGGCGAGGCATTTCGTGAACGCTAACATACGGATTTGGCCAATAATTTGGGGGTCTGGCCTGATAATTGCTTCACCCGTAAGGGTTGTGATTCAACGTAACGTAAAGTAGTCTCCTTCGATCTGGGGAAACAAGTACTTAAGCTCGGGAAGTTCCTGTTATGGCTGTCAACCAGTTTATCTCTCCGGATGCAGACGCATCGCATGTGCAATTGCAAGCGCCTGGCGACGGTTCGCCTGTCCAGATAGCCGATGCAGCCCTGCTCTTTAAGGGCGACTATTCCCGTTCAGGCAACGACCTGGAAATTTCAGGTGCTGATGGCAAGTCGATAACGATCGAAGGATATTTCGATAGCGGTTCTGCGTCCGCACTGGTCGGACCGAACGGCGCGATGCTCAGTGGAGATGTTGTCGAAGCACTGGCAGGCCCGCTGTTCCCCGGGCAGTACGCGCAATCTGGCGGCACCGGTCAGCCCGGCAATCCGATTGGCGAAGTCCAGCATCTGGAAGGCACCGCCACGGCAACACGGACTGACGGCAGTGTTGTGCAACTGGAAGCCGGAACCAAGGTATATCTGGGTGACGTGGTTGAGACCGGGTCCAACACGAAATTCGGCCTGAGCCTGGAAGACGGCTCCCTGTTCTCGATGACATCCGATGCCCGCATGGTGTTGAACGAATTCGTGTTCAATGGCGATCAGGCCCAGGACTCCTCCATGCTGGTCAATCTGGTGCAGGGCGCATTTGTTTTCGTTGCCGGCTCGATTGCGCCCACCGGAAACATGAAAGTTGAAACTCCCGTCGCCGTTCTGGCCATACGCGGCACGACCATTGGAGCTGTCGTCGATAATGATCTGGGCTCAACCGAGGTGTCTCTGTTCAACGATATCGGAACCACCGAAGCTGGCCGGTTCCTGGTGCTTGACAAGGCCGGCCAGATTATCGGCACGGTGACCGAAGTCGGTAACAAGCTGATTATCACCGGTGTCGGCGAGACCCCAATCATCATTCTGAAAACCGATCAGGACATACAGAACGAAGAGACACGCCTTGACCTGATCAAAACTGTTTTTTCCAAAGCAGCCGGTCAACAAGGTGAACTGGAGGGCGGTAGCGGATCGGGCTCTTTTGAAGGCATACAGATCGTAGCCTTGGGTCAAACGCTGACGCTTGAAGATCTGGCCGGAAATCCGCTTGCTGCAGCGTCTGCCGCCAAGGTGGTTATTGATACGCTTGACAAGGACGATCCGCCGGTCGCGTTTTTTGACGGGTTCCTGACCGAAGAAGATGATATTTTCTTCGGCAATGTTATCTCCAACACCAGTATCCAGCCTGATGAAGACCCGGAAGGGTTTGACGTCCGGGTGGTTGGGTTTGGCGAAGACCTGATCTGGGAAGAGGGTGTCGATTTCGCCTTCGACGGCAGCATAGTCAGCACCACAGGATCGACGACCTTTGTGCTGACGTCCGGAGCAGTCGTCGAGATCAATTCCGCCGGTGATTTTACCTATAATCCCAACCCGGCCTTCGACTATCTGGCAGCGGGCGAAAGTGCGGTTGACAGTTTCACGTACCTGATTGCCGATCCGGGAAACTTCACCGACTCTGATACGGTTGAAGTGACAATCATTGGCGACAATGACCGCCCGGTTGTGATCTCCGCACAAGCCAGCCATGAAGACGGTGTTGTAGAAAACCCGGATGTTCAAGATTCTGACATTATTAGAACTGCCTCCGGCGTAGTTGAATTCACAGATGTGGATTCTACCGACACCCACAACAACCTGACTACTGACACACCAGTGTTTATCAGCGCGGTGTGGGATCGTAACGGCGCGCTGGCGGACTTGAGCATTTCCGAATTGGGAAGTGTTGATCTGAATCTGACATATATCGTTACGCCTTCTCCGACGCCGAATCCAGATGCCGGTCCGGTTACCGGGCAGATAGCCTGGGAATTTACCGTTGCAGATCAGGAAATTGATTTTCTGTCTGCGGGTGAAACACTCACACTTACCCACCTGGTGAATATTCAGGACGACAGTGGTGTTTCGTCCACAAACACAGTCTCCCAATTGATCACCATCACCATCACCGGCACCAATGACGCGCCGGTTATTGCAGCTATTGCGCAGAGCGATCTGACGGAACAGACCGATACCTTGGCCCTGACCACGGACATTGCGGTGTCGTTCAGCGATGTTGACCTGACGGATGTGGGTCATTCGGCTGCTGTAACCGAGGCTGAGGCAACCGGTGTTACCACCGGCCTGGCCCTGGATGAAGCTGGCCTGATTAATCTGGTGACACCCGGCGCGGTGACCAAGGCATCCGGGTCCGACAGTGGCACTGTGACACTTGGTTTTTCGGCGGCCTCGACGGCGTTTGATTACCTGTCGGTCGGTGAAGTTGTGACGTTGACCTACACGGTTGCGATCGATGACGGTGATGGCGGTGTGACGCCACAGACGTTTGTGGTCACCATCACCGGTACCAATGATGCGCCTGTGGTTGCAGCTATTGCGCAGAGCGATCTGACGGAACAGACCGATACCTTGGCCCTGACCACGGATATTGCAGTGTCGTTCAACGATGTTGACCTGACGGATGTGGGACATTCGGCTGCTGTAACCGAGGCTGAGGCAACCGGTGTTACCACCGGCCTGGCGCTGGATGAAGCTGGCCTGATTAATCTGGTGACACCCGGCGCGGTAACCAAGGTATCAGGCACTGACAGCGGGTCGGTGACACTTGGGTTCTCGGCAGCCTCGACGGCGTTTGATTACCTGTCGGTCGGTGAAGTTGTGACGTTGACCTACACGGTTGCGATCGATGACGGTGATGGCGGTGTGACGCCACAGACGTTTGTGGTCACCATCACCGGCACCAATGATGCGCCTGTGGTTGCAGCTATTGCGCAGAGCGATCTGACGGAACAGACCGATACCTTGGCCCTGACCACGGATATTGCAGTGTCGTTCGGCGATGTTGACCTGACGGATGTGGGACATTCGGCTGCTGTAACCGAGGCTGAGGCAACCGGTGTTACCACCGGCCTGGCGCTGGATGAAGCTGGCCTGATTAATCTGGTGACACCCGGCGCGGTAACCAAGGTATCAGGCACTGACAGCGGGTCGGTGACACTTGGGTTCTCGGCAGCCTCGACGGCGTTTGATTACCTGTCGGTCGGTGAAGTTGTGACGTTGACCTACACGGTTGCGATCGATGACGGCGATGGCGGTGTGACGCCACAGACGTTTGTGGTCACCATCACCGGCACCAATGATGCGCCTGTGGTTGCAGCTATTGCGCAGAGCGATCTGACGGAACAGACCGATACCTTGGCCCTGACCACGGATATTGCAGTGTCGTTCAGCGATGTTGACCTGACGGATGTGGGACATTCGGCTGCTGTAACCGAGGCTGAGGCAACCGGTGTTACCACCGGCCTGGCGCTGGATGAAGCTGGCCTGATTAATCTGGTGACACCCGGCGCGGTGACCAAGGTATCAGGCACTGACAGCGGGTCGGTGACACTTGGGTTCTCGGCGGCCTCGACGGCGTTTGATTACCTGTCCGATGGGTGAAGTTGTGACGCTGACCTACACGGTTGCGATCGATGACGGCGATGGCGGTGTGACGCCACAGACCTTTGTGGTCACCATCACCGGTACCAATGATGCACCGGTGATTACCTCTGGGACAGGTGAAACCATCACAACAGGGGAAGTTACTGAGGACTCGGTCGTATCTGTGACGGGTAATCTGGCTGCCGCAGATGTTGACAATGGGGCGGTGCTGGCCTGGACGCTGGAGGGTGGCGCGGATGTCGTTGGCAACGTCGACTATAGTTTCGCAATTGACAAGCTGACGATCGTCAAGAATGGGGTAGCGATATTCACTGACGATTTTGGTGATGGAGTTGCACCGCCAACCGGTGGCCTCTTCACAAATGGTAGCGTTGCTGAATATGGCACCTCGGGTGTGTTCACCGAATCTGGCGGGCGAGCGATCATGGACGGTTCCCTGGCAGGCCCTACCCAATCGGCGCTTTTTACTTCTATCCCGTTTTCCGGCCATACTGCCACGTTGAGGACTAATAGAAGCGATGCTGTTGAAGATCAGGACAGGGGCTTGAAGAGTGACGACAATTTCACGGTAGAAGGCCAGTTCGACCTTGTCGTTCCCGACGAGAACCGCGAGGGCTATGGTATTCGCCTGAGTGATCGCATTGGTAGTGATCCTGCGCAGCAGGGTGATGACGTCATGGAGTTGCTCGTCAGGCGTAATGCCAATGGAGATTTGAAGGTCTCTTTCCGCGAGCGCGATTTTACAGATGGAACGGTAACTGCAATCTCGTCTGTCACACTTGATCCTCCAGAAGAAGCCTCGCAGATTGTTCTGCGGCTGGACCATGACCTGGATAGTCCCGGCGCCATAGCGGCCTCATTTGATTTTTTGGATACTAATGGTGTTCTAATTGGTTCTACCGTAGCTTTGCCAGGGACCGGCCAGATCTTTAATGGTGAAACCTGGACACGGGCACAAATCGTTGCTTTCTCGCCTGGTGAAATTACCAGTTCCTCACTCGAGGGCGACTACGGCACGATATCCATCAATGCCGATGGGCAGTGGACCTACGACCTCGACAACGACTCGGCTTTGGTCCAGGGCCTTGATGAGGGTCAAACGCTCACAGATACTTTTACCGCCGTCGTCACAGACCAGTACGGCGCCAGCGATACGCAAGAAGTAACGATCTCTATCACCGGTACCGATGAACCTATCGCCAATGTCTTGACCTATAATGATATAGACCTCCTGGACGACGAAACAATCAACTTATCCTATATGGTAATTCCAAAGGACGGCGGCTTCGCCCCCGGAACTCCAGGAACAAGTGACGTTTTCGAGTTTCCTTCGTCTGCTTTGGGTGATGTTGCGTTAGGAGAACCCTATACGATCGGGGGCTTTACTCCGACTGAAGACGCTCTCGATCTGTCAAGCCTATTGGCATTGCCGGGGGCGGATACACGCCAGGAAGCAGCTCTATCGAAGACTATGTCCAATTGGTAGATGACGGAACAAACACGAAAGTTCAGTTTGATGCAGATGGTCCCGGAACGGGGTAGTGACTATGTCGATCTCGCCGTACTCAACGGTGTTACCGGTGCAGACGAAATCAATATCGTCACAACGTCTCCTACTCTAGGCTAATACTTAACGGCAGACTGAAAAATTCGAACTGTTAAACCCACTGATTGTTTCCACCTCTCCTGCACACTGGCAAGTGACAGGAGACACGGCGACATGAACAATGCTTCGGACAGGGCAGCGATCAGCAAGTTACGTTCTATCGAAACAGCGGAACAATATCTGATTGCCAGGACGCATGCAGAACTCAGACATTCGGCTGGCAATGTGCCGGTTGAGGCCTTTGCCGAGGCTCTCTACAGGCCTGTATTGGCACTTGGGTTGACAATCACTTTTGTCTGGTTCCTGCAGATTGGCGTTGTCAGCGATTTTCTGGCTGCAACGGTTTAGCCCACGATCTGAAAGGATCGGCTGATCGGTTATCCGATGCCCTTGGGTTCGGGGGGCGGTGTTGATGACGGACCGCGCAACGAGGCGGGCAGGGACCTGTCGCCGAAATCTATCACCGTGCGGTTGGAAACCAGACCCTCGCAATCGACCTCTATCTGGGCGCGACGATTGTGGTGAAAGAAGCTCAACCGGAACCCGCCGTCATGTTCGCCGATCCCTTTTTCACACAAGGTCGTGATCGTGCCTTTTTGAATATGGCCAGACACCTGATCTTCCGGAATTTTGAGCAAATCCCCGATCAGTCTGGCGTCGACAACGGGGCCATCATGATCGAACTCAATAAAACCTGCGCCGATTTCAAGATCGCGGGGTTTATCCATGACACCTTCCCTGAACACCAAGATATATGATGTATTTGATATGTATCTTAAGGCGGTAAAGGGTGCTGTTCAATGGTCAAAACAGCGCAAGGCAATCTCCTGACATGGCGCAGATACAGGGAATCGCCAGTCAGTTCCTGCGAACAGGCTTATGGCCACTTTCTGCTCACCTGGCGCCGTCACACCAAATTCGCTGATTGTCCGGTAACTTGTGCATGCTATGTATCATGACAGCAGATTCAATCGGGACGCGAGAACGCCATGCCGGAACTGGTGGAAGAGTTGGGGATACACGACGATGACGGTGCCTTGCGCGCTGAATTCGTGCGTGCGGTTGCCGACACCCTCCAGAAGGGTGATGCCCGACAGCTGCGCAAGCTCATCAAGGAACTGCATGTCGCCGACATCGCCGACCTGATCGAGTTCCTGCCGTCGGATGAGCGGGTGCGGTTTATCGAACTGCAGGGCCGGACTTTCGATTTTGAGGTATTGCCGGAACTTGATGAGTCCGTCCGTGACGGGCTCATGGATGCCTTGCCCAACCAGTTTATTTCCTCTGCCGTCCGCAAGCTGGACACCGATGACGCGCTTTACCTCATCGAGGACATGGATGAGGAAGATCAGCAGGAAATCCTCGCCAAGGTCTCGCGTGAAGACCGCACTGCACTGACCCGCGGTCTGGAGTATCCCGAATACTCGGCTGGACGCCTGATGCAGACCAGTTTTGTGGCCGTGCCCTCGTTCTGGTCGGTGGGCCAAACCATAGATTACATGCGTAACGAGGAAGAGCTGCCGGAAGATTTCATCGAGATATACATCGTTGACCCGTCCTATCACACGGTTGGCTTCGTCCCGGTCAGCCTGGTATTGCGTCATCCAAGGTCTCAGCAAATCTCCGAGATCATGCGCGAACACGATGTCGTCTTCTCTGTTACCGACGAGCAGGACGACGTTGCCTACAAGTTCGAACAATACCATCTGGGCTCGGCAGCCGTGGTGGATGACAACCAGCGCCTTGTCGGGTCGATCACAATCGACGATATCGTTGATGTTATCCAGGAAGAGGCGAGCGAAGACATCCTGCGCCTTGGCGGCGTCGGTGATGAGGAAATCACGGACACCGTCTGGTCAACAACCCGGTCACGTTTTGGCTGGCTGGTGCTCAACCTGGCAACTGCCGTACTGGCATCCTGGGTGATCTCGCTGTTCGATGCCTCCATTGAACAGATGGTGGCACTGGCAATCCTGATGCCCATAGTGGCATCCATGGGCGGCAATGCCGGGACCCAGACCATGACCGTTGCCGTGCGTGCCATTGCACAAAGAAACCTTGGTCCGGTAAACGCACTGCGTGTCGTGGCACGTGAAAGTACCGTAGGCGTTCTCAACGGTGTGGCCTTCGCCGTCATCATGGGATTGTTCGCCTGGTGGTGGTTTGGCTCGGATCAATTGGGGCTGGTGATCGGCGCGGCGATGATCATCAACATGTTCGCTGCAGCGCTTGCCGGCATTCTGATCCCGCTGGCGCTGGACCACTTTGAAATTGATCCGGCAGTCTCGTCCGGTGTGTTTGTTACCACCGTTACAGACGTCGTCGGCTTCTTCGCTTTTCTCGGGCTGGCCGCCTGGTGGTTGTTGTAGTCGTTTCGAGGACCATCGCGATCACCATGAGTTTAACTGCACCTGCAAGCTGATCTAGACAATCCACCAGGCCTTTACCCTGTCAGCATATTCCGTCCATGCATCGCCGAACTTGTCGCGCAGGTGTGTTTGCTCACGTACCACTGCCAGTTTGTGAACGGCTAGGGCGGCCAGCGGTGTCGCGATCAGCAACCAGCCGTTTTGCAGGGCCAGTCCCAGGCCAAGTGTTGCAATCGTATTGCCGACATAAATCGGATTGCGCATGAGCGCGAATGGGCCGGACGTAACAAGCTTGCCGGCAGCACGGTGCGGGAGAATGTTGGTGCGCGCCCTGGTCATTGTTGCCATCGCCCAGATGTCCAGGATTATACCTGCCGCCAACACTGCGTAACCGGGCCATATCAACGTCACCGGCAGTGCAATGGGCTGCACGTGGTGCAGGCCTAGACCGGCAATCACAAGCCCGCCGAAAATCATCGGTGGCCAGGGCAGGGAATTTGGGGAATTTTCAGTCATTCGCGGTTGCTTTCTCTAAACGTTCAAAGCCAAGATGCCACCAGATCAGTATGATTGTTGATTGGCTCAATCAACAATCATGAAACTGATCGCTTTCAAAGTGCTGGAGCAACTTTATAGGTTCAATCGAACCCATGTCGCTTCAGGAACAGACAAACCGCAAAGAGGCATGAAGGCGCATGAAAAACGTATCTGCAAATGGAGCAGAGATTCCCGCTATTGGTCTTGGTACCTGGGAACTGCGTGGCGATGAATGTGCAAAGCTCGTAGAAACTGCGTTGCGAAATGGCTACACCCACATCGATACGGCTCAGATGTACCAGAATGAGCGTGAAGTCGGCGCCGGTATCAGGGCATCCGGCGTGGACCGAGACAATCTGTTTGTGACCACGAAGATCTGGCCGGAAAATTATTCCACCAGTGACTTTGCCCAGGCAGTGGATGAACGTCTTGAACTGCTGAATTGCGGCGCTGTGGATCTGTTGCTGCTGCATTGGCCGCCGCGTGCTGTCAGCATGGCAGAGGCTGTTGCCGCGCTGAACAAGGCCAAACGGGCAGGACTTGCCCGCCACATCGGGATATCCAACTTTACAGTGGCGCAGGTGGAAGAGGCAGTAGCGCTCTCAGACGAGCCTTTGGTGTGCAATCAGATTGAATATCATCCGCTGATCAATCAGGACAAGGTCCGTGCAGCGTGCGCACGCCACGGGCTTGCCGTAACCGCCTATTGCCCGATTGCCCGCAACAAGGTGGCCGATGAACCTGTTATCAGAGAGATTGCGCAGCGCCATGACGCCAGTCCGGCCCAGATCGCGCTGGCGTGGCTTGCCGGTCATGGTGATGTCATCTCCATCCCGCGATCATCGCGACCTGAAAGGCTCGCAGATAACCTGAAGGCGCTGGAGATTTCACTGAGTGACGACGAGATGGCCAAAATCAGCACATTGAATTCGCGCAATTTGCGGCTTGTCGACCCGGAAAGCGTTCGACCGCAATGGGATGCAGCCTGAGAAACCCTCAGGCAACCTGGTTCTGGCTAAGCCCCCAGCCTTTTGAAACGCCGCCAAGTTTTTGCGCCCAGGTCTGAAACACTGTTTCAACGGCGTGGATTTCCTGCGGCACAGGTGTCATGCAAAGAGTGATCGCCACTGTCCAGATGCTGTCTGCGACCGGTTGTGCTTCCGCTGACAGGCAATTGTGCGCACTTTGAGAGATCGACACAATTTCCTCGGCGCACTGCTGCGATGGAACTTCGGCAAAGAACTGTATCCCGACAGGAGCAATGGCCTGTGCCGACGGAGCTTGTTGGACTTCAGCAACGGGCAGCCCCGGTACGGCGGAATTGTGACCAGGCAACACTGTTGCCGGCCGGTTTCCCGTCGCAAGACCAATCCGCGCCAGATTGGCGGGAGAATTCCTGTCATAGACCGGACCGTCTATGTCAGATGTTTTTTCGCGTGACAATACATCCCGCAACTTCCCGAAGAGACTTTCACCCATGTTCTGCCGATCCCGAACAACTGAAATATTGTGATTGATTGCAGGGTACCGGGTTTTGACTAACGAAACGTTGCTGTTGTGACCAGCTGTCAGAAACAGGACTTGACCCATTCGGCGTATCGATATGAAATTGCGAGTGATATTCGCATACCTTCCAACTCACCAGCATCGGAAATTTTACACATGCCTCAAGAAATAACGACCGGCATCAAGGATCTGCTCGCAGAGGCCAAAGCCGAGATATCAGAGGTTGATGTTGCTGCAGCGCGCGAGTTGATTGACAACGACAATGCCCTGCTGATCGACATCCGCGATGTTCGTGAATTGTGGCGTGACGGGAAGGTGGCCGACTCCAGGCATGTACCGCGCGGCATGGTCGAATTCTGGATTGCGCCGGACAGTCCCTATCACAAGGATTATTTCACGGAAGACCGTCCGTTCATATTCATGTGCGCAGGCGGACTGCGCTCAGCGCTTGCAACCCAGATAGCCCAGCGAATGGGTCTCAAGCCGGCCTATAATCTGATCGGCGGATTTGGTGCATGGCGCGATGCTGAAGCTCCAATAATTCCGCACGAGAAAAAGTAGCCGACAGACCACAACGTCTGTTTTACGTGATCGGGTCGGCGGACTTCCATCCAGGTTGGCCGGTTGAATTCTGTGCACACTTGACGGTTCGACATTGCCTGTTGCCAGATGTATGCGAAAGGTAGGCCTGATGGCTTTGCATATTCTGAAATTATGTGTCGGCGTGAACGACATTCCCGAACTTGCCGAATGGCAGGTGCTGCGCATGCGCACTGTCGGCAAGATCTGGCACATTACCCGAATGATGCCAAAGCGCGCCGATGAGATTGTCGCCGGTGGCTCGCTTTACTGGGTGATAAAAGGCATGGTCGCAGTCCGTCAGCGCATCGTGGAAATCGAACAGTTTCAGGACGATGAAGGCATTTCGCGCTGCAAATTCATTTTTGATGAAAACCTGGTGCCGGTGCGGCCTCAGCCCCGGCGGCCGTTTCAGGGCTGGCGGTACCTGAAAGATGAAGATGCTCCCATTGATCTGCCGAAGGGAGCCGTAGCGCATGACATGCCGGAGAAAATGCGCAATGAACTGGCAGAACTTGGTCTGCTGTAGGCCGCTCTAAACCGCGATATTGTCGATCAACCGGGTCTTGCCCAACCAGCATGCAGCCAGAATCCGCAACTCAACCTCCGATATCGATTTCACCGGAGCCAGCGTTTCTGCAACACGCACTTCCAGATAATCAGTATTGAAGCCTGCTTCCTTCAGCCGTTTTTTGGCTGAACTGCACGAGCGCGCAATGTTTTTGCCGGACCGGACGTCAGTGGCAACATCCTGCAGCGTCTGGTGCAGCAATGGCGCGGTCGCCCGTTCTTTATCGGACAGATACTCATTGCGGGACGACAACGCCAAACCGTCGTCTGCTCGTACTGTCGGAACCCCGATGACGCCGGTCGGGATTGACAGATCGCGCGCCATCTTGGTGACAACCTTCAACTGCTGGAAGTCCTTCTCACCAAACATCGCGTAATCACAGCCTGCAGCAATGAACAGTTTGGCAACAACGGTCGCGACACCATCGAAGAAGTGGGGACGATGCTTGTCCTCCAGCCCGGCCTTTGCCGGCCCGGCCAGGGAAACCGACGTGCAAAACCCTTCTGGATACATTTCCAACAATGCCGGCGCATAAACCAGATGGCAGCCGGCCGCACGCAGTTTTTCAACATCGGTCTTTTCCGTCCGGGGATAGGCGTCCAGGTCTTCGCCGGGTGCAAATTGTTGTGGGTTCACGAATATGGTGACCACAACCCGGTCTGCGGTGCGCAAGCCCATTTCCACCAGACGTAAATGTCCGTCGTGCAGGGCACCCATGGTGGGCACCAGCGCGGTTCGCATGTCTCGTCTTCGCCATTGAGATACCTGTGCCCTCAGGGTTTCAACGGTTCGAACTGTTTTGAGTTTGTCCGGCATATGTCAGGAATCAACTTGTTTCGTTGACACAAACCCTATCATTTTTTTCCGTCCGTCCGCATCGACTTCAAGGGCAGGGGTGTTCCATCCTTCACTTCTTCCATCACAAAATACGAATGTGTCCCCTGGACCATTGGCAATGAGCCAATCTCTCCGCCCAAAAGTTTCCGATAATCACTCATCCCCGCGACACGCGCCTTCAACAGGTAATCAAAATCACCGCCAACCATATGACATTCCAGAACATTCGCTACGCGACCAATCGCTGAATTGAATGACCGTAATGTGCTTTCATCGGTTTCCTTCAAGGTCACCTGAATGAACACCAGAAGGTCCAGCCCCACTGCGTCGGGGTCAACAATTGCCTTGTAACCGGAAATGAAGCCTCGCATTTCCAGTTTGCGCAGCCGCTGCGCACAAGGCGTGGAAGATAAATTGATCTGGCGCGCCAGATCGCTGACACTGATCCGGCCATCTGTTTGCAAAACATCCAGTATTTTAAGGTCGTGCATATCGAGTAACATTGCTGAGGAACTCACATTTGACAGGAAAAATGGCTACAAAACACCGAAATATAAGTGAATATCACTATTAACGATCAATTACACAGCCAGAAGATGTTTTCAAGAAGGACCGTGCGTCATGACCGCCTCATCTCTTCCCGCAATGGACAAGTTATCCAGTCAGCTTTTCAGCGATGAAACCGCACTGGTGCGACGGCTGGCCTCGCAGGCTGAACTGGACGGAGACGCGGCAGACGAGACGCAGAAGCTGGCCAGGGAACTCGTTTCAGCCGTTCGAAAGGGCCGGAAGCAAAAGGGCGGCGTAGACGAGTTCATGCAGGAGTACTCGCTCTCCAGCGAGGAGGGTGTTGTGCTGATGTGCCTGGCCGAAGCACTGTTGCGCATACCTGATGACCACACGGCCGACAAGTTGATTGCCGACAAGATCGGGGGACGTGACTGGCACAAGCATGCTGGCGCGTCGGAATCGTTGTTTGTGAATGCCTCAACATGGGGCCTCATGCTGACCGGCAAGTTCGTCGGTCTGGGCGGCGAGGCGACCCATGACCCTTCGGGTTACCTTTCAAAAATCGTAAAACGCTCCGGTGAACCGATTGTTCGTCAGGCCATGCGCCACGCCATGCGCATCATGGGCAAGCAGTTCGTGCTTGGGCGCACCATTGCAGAAGCCCTCGATGTGTCGTCGCCGTTCAAGGCGCAAGGCTACAGGTTTTCCTACGACATGCTGGGTGAAGCCGCCCGGACCATGAAGGACGCAAACCGATACTGGCAGTCCTATAGCGACGCTATCCACGCCCTTGCCAAAAGCGAAAAGTCAGGCCCCAAGCGCCCGATCCATGAATTGCCATCGATTTCCGTCAAGCTGTCCGCGCTGCATCCGCGTTATGAGGCGCGCACCGAAGCACGGGTCATGAATGAGCTTTACCCGCAGATCCAGAAGCTGTGCCTGCAGGCCCGCGATGGCGGGATTGCCCTTACCATAGATGCAGAAGAAGTCGACCGGCTGGAATTGTCTTTGCGGGTGTTTGGAAAGCTGGCCCATGATCCTGCACTGAAAGACTGGAACGGGCTTGGTCTGGCGGTGCAGGCCTATTCGCGCCGTGCCATGCCCGCTTTGGAATGGTTGGCCGAACTGGCAGAGAAAACCAGCCGGAGGTTTCCGGTACGGCTGGTCAAGGGCGCTTACTGGGATACCGAAATCAAGCTGGCCCAGATCGCCGGATTTGAAAATTTCCCATTGTTTACCCGCAAGGTTTCTACTGACGTTTCCTACCTGGCCTGCGCCCGCTACTTGTTGCGGCGGCGCGATGTTTTCTATCCGCAGTTTGCCACCCATAATGCCCATACAGTTGCCGCCGTTTCGGTGATGGCAGGCAATGATCGCGAATTTGAATTCCAGCGCCTGCATGGCATGGGACAGGCGCTTTATGACGCTGTCACTGCCAAGGAGGGCATCGGTCAGCCGTGCCGGATTTATGCACCGGTGGGCAGCCATGAGGACCTGCTGGCCTATCTCGTGCGCAGGCTGCTTGAAAATGGCGCCAACACGTCGTTCGTCAACCGTCTGGCAGACGACGAAGCCCCGGTTGAAGAGATTGTCGAAGATCCGGTCGCGGTAGTGCGGCGGCTTGATGAATTACCCCATCCACGCATTGCACCGCCGGCCGACTTGTTCAAACCGCGGCGCAATTCCGCCGGGCTGCCATTATGGGATGACGCCACCCGAATTCCATTGCTGGCTGAAATAGGCAAAGCGTTGAAGACACCGGTTAAAGCGTCGGCGCTGGTACCGGGAAAAGCACCGGGCGAAGCTGTTCGCGAGATTACGTCGCCACATGATCGTTCCGTTGTTGTGGGACAGATATCGGAAGCATCGGATGCACAGGTTGAGGCAGCCATTACTTATGCGGCAGCATCGCAAGAGGCCTGGGATGCACTGGGAGGCGGGTATCGCGCCAACTGTCTGGAACGGGCTGCAGACCTTTACGAGGCCAACGCCGCCAGACTTTTTGCGCTGCTGATCCGTGAGGCTGGCAAGACCCTCGACAACGCACAAGCTGATCTCAGGGAGGCCGTTGATTTCCTGAGATATTATGCAAGCGAGGCACGGGCCAGGTTTGAAGCGCCTGTCGAAATGCCGGGGCCAACCGGTGAAACCAACCAGATGTTCCTGCGTGGCCGCGGGGTTTTTGCCTGCATAGCGCCGTGGAATTTTCCATTGGCGATTTTCACCGGTCAGATGTCTGCCGCACTCGCTGCCGGCAACTCGGTGCTGGCAAAGCCTGCCGAACAGACACCTCTCATTGCCTATGAGGCCGTGAAGCTCATGCATCAGGCAGGCATACCGAACGAGGTGTTGTCCCTGCTGCCGGGAGATGGCGCACGTATTGGCGGGCAGGTGTTGCAGCATGCCAGGTTGGGCGGTGTCGCATTCACCGGCTCGACCCAGACCGCCCATATCATCAATCGAAGTCTGGCTGCGCGGAACGGAGCCATCCTGCCCCTCATCGCAGAAACCGGCGGGATGAATGCGATGATTGTCGACTCTTCTGCCTTGCCGGAGCAGGCGGTTCGCGATCTGATCTTGTCGGCCTTTGATTCAGCCGGTCAGCGCTGTTCAGCCGCGCGGGTGCTTTTCGTGCAGGAGGACGCGGCGAAGCGGACAATAGACATGTTGTGCGGTGCGGCCAGCGAGTTGAAAATCGGTGATCCGCTTGACTACTCGACTGATGTTGGTCCGGTCATCGATGAGGAGGCCCGCGAGCGACTGGATGCACACAAGGCCCGCATGGCCCGCGAGGCAAAGAAGCTGGTTGATTTGCCAATGCCCGCCGATTGCAAGGCCGGTACCTTTGTCACCCCGGCCATCTACGAACTGGCGTCGTTGGCGCCCCTGCATGAGGAGGTATTCGGACCCTGCTTGCACGTGGTGAAGTACAAGGCTGATAAACTGGACCAGGTATGCCGGGCGCTTAACGATACCGGGTACGGTCTGACCCTGGGCGTGCATTCGCGGGTTGAAGACACAATCGAACAGATCCAGCGCCAGGTCAGGGTCGGCAACATGTATGTCAACCGCAACCAGATCGGTGCCGTTGTCGGCTCGCAACCATTTGGTGGCGAAGGCCTGTCCGGCACCGGGCCAAAGGCCGGTGGGCCACATTATCTCGGGCAATTTGCGACGGAACGGGTTGTGTCAGTCGACACAACCGCGTCGGGTGGCAATGCAGCCTTGATGAGCATGGGACCGGCGCGGTAACTACCTCTCTCCGAAGCGCTGCCTGAGAGCTGAAATCATTTTCAGGTTGAGCTGGCTTACCTGGGGATCGAGAGGAGCGGGCCTTGAAGACATTTTGGCCACCACCAGTTGCTGTTCAGGGAAGACATACAGGTTCTGGCCATGGATACCGATACAAAACATCATAGGACTGTCACCGCGTTCCACATACCACTTGTTTCGGTAGTGCATGTCCCTGCCGGGGAAATATTCGGCGAAGTCGCCACTAGCCCATGCTGCCGGATCGCCGTTGTTCAACACATCTTCGACCCAGCGGTTTGGCAAAACCTGGCTAGTGCCCCTGTTCCCGCGGTTTGCGACAAGCAGGCCCACCCTGGCGAGGTCGCGCACGGTGACGCACATGCCACCGGCAGCTCGTGGTGCGCCCAATCGGTCAACAGTAATGTAGGCAGATGTTTCGGCACCCATCGGTTGCCACAGATGCTGAGACATCAAATCGGCATACCGGGCACCGGCTGCCCGTTCGATAATCCAGGCCAGTAAATCGGTATTTGGCGATACGTAGTGAAACCGCCCCAGATGGGGTCCGTCGGTATCTGAGATCTGATGGAAGAAGCTACGCAGGTCGGACGCACTTTCGCCGGGCTCCAGCGGGTTCCATCCAGTTGATTTTCGATACTCGATGATCGCTCCGCTGGTCGCCTCGTAATCTTCATCAAAACGAATGCCGGTACGCATATCCAGCGCGTTTTGGACACTGGCGCCGTTCCAGGCCGTGCCTGCAATTTCCGGCACATATTCAGTGATAGGTGAAGCAGTATCCAGAATGCCTCTATCGGCAAGAATGCCCGACAAGGCTCCAAGCATGGATTTGGAAACCGACATCAGGATGTGAGGTTTCTGGGCCCCGGCAGCATTGCGGTATTCCTCGGCAATAATGTTGCCCTTGTGGATTACAATGAATGCGTCGGTGTAGGTGGCGTCCAGGTAGTCTTTGAGATTGAGGCCGTCATCAATCGGCAGATCAGTGAGGTCCTGCAAGTCCGACCGTAATTGCCAAACGTCTGCCGGGTCGTTGGGAATGTCAGCTGTCTGGATAATCTCGCGAACATGGGAAAACGCCCATGAACTGAAGGGCGCCGTGCGCCAGTTGGCAAGTGTGACCTGATCTTCGCCGGCAGGTGGAAATTCTCGCATTAAATTGCTCATGGTCTGGTATTCAAGCTCCTGATTGAACTAGTCTCAGAACACAACACAACCAGAGCGGAACCAGGGATACAAGCAAATGCAGCATTACAAGGCAGGATCCAGACCAACCAAGCAGGCACCAGCCAGTTATTTCACGGGGACCGTCTGGCAGGATCCGATTGTCGAGGCACCCGAACCTGCCCGTATTCGCGCCTTACGGGTTACTTTTGAGCCCGGTGCCCGCACAGCCTGGCATACCCATCCGCTGGGCCAGACATTGGTGGTATTGTCGGGTTCCGGGTTGTTTCAGACCGAAGGCGGTGCGGTCACCGCGCTTAAACCGGGCGATGTCATGTGGATATCGCCCAATGAAAAGCACTGGCATGGTGCAACGCCGGAAAACGGCATGGTGCATATAGCTTTCCAGGAGGCACTGGACGGCACTCATGCGAACTGGCTGGAACACGTAACCGACGACGAATATCTGGTGCCGCCTTCAGCGTAAGGGGTAGCATGACACAGCAGCGTCATTTGTATTTTGCGTGAAAATACCTATCTCTTTGAAAACAACGTTTTTCGGGGGAATTGCAATTGACCAGGAACGATCGCAGCAAATCAGGCACAAAACCGATTGTCGAACACCAATCGGGGCAGGCACCTGCTGTGAATAATGACGTAGACGGATTTCTCGCGCAATTGAAGGCAACACCGGTTCCGGCAAGTACCGGAAACGGCAAACTGGTGTTTGCCATGGATGCAACCATGAGCCGTCAGCCGAGCTGGGATGCGGCCTTGCAAACCCAGGCCGAGATGTTTCGTGAAGCCGGACGGATTGGCGGGCTTGATGTCCAGTTGATCTATTTTCGTGGCTTTGGCGAATGCAGAGCATCGAAGTGGGTGTCGGATGCGGAAGGCCTGGCCCGCCTGATGACCACAGTGGACTGTCGTGGCGGCAATACCCAGATCGAAAAAGTGTTGAAGCACGTTCGCAAGGAAGCCCAGGCCGGGAAGGTCAATGCGGTAGTCTATGTGGGCGACTGCATGGAGGAAAATATTGACCATTTATGCCAGCAGGCAGGTGAAATCGGCTTGCTCGGCGTGCGCATGTTCCTGTTCCAGGAGGGAAATGACCCCATCGCCCAGAACGCCTTCAGGGAAATTGCCCGCCTGACCGGTGGTGCATACAGTCGTTTTGATTCAGGCTCGGCAGATCACCTGCGCGAGTTACTGTCGGCAGTTGCTGTCTATGCTGCGGGTGGGCGCGCTGCACTTGAAGATTTCTCCGGCGCCAAGGGAAAAGGGCCTCGCGGGTTGCTGGAGCAACTGAACTGATGCCATACGCCATTGCCGCCATCGCCGTATTCGTCGCTGCTGTCTTGCTGCTTCCGCGTCTGGTCAATGCCAATCCAGCAACAATTGCGCGTGCAGGTCGTGGGACAGCCTCGGGTACAGTCTTTGCCATGGCAGCATTTTTTGCCCTTCGCGGCCTGTTGCCAATAGCCATACCGCTATTCCTGTTCGGCCTGTTTCTCCTCGGAGCCCAGCGCGGTTTCAATCGTACCAACAAGTCGCCGGGCCAGAAATCCAGTGTCCGCACATCAATTCTGGACATGTGGTTGAACCATGATGACGGCTCCATGGACGGAACCATACTGTCCGGGAGCTATACCGGACAGCAGTTGTCGGAACTGGACTTGCCGGAACTGCTGCAACTGCTGGGCGAATGCGTGTCGGCAGGAGACCAGAGCGAAGCTCTACTTATGGCCTACCTGGACCGTGTCCACCCGCAATGGCGCGAGCAGGCGGGATCGGCAGGCGGCAGTCAGGCCACGGGGTCAATGAGCAGGGAAGATGCGCTGGACATACTCGGCCTTAAGGAAGGTGCGACCGAAAAGGACATCCGCACCGCGTACCGCAAGATGATGAAAAAGCATCATCCCGATAGTGGAGGATCGGCCTATCTGGCGGCTCGTATAAACGAAGCCAATGATGTGCTGACCGACAGCAAGCCCCAGGAACACTGAAAACCCCGCCCGGACATTTTGCCGGACGGGTTTCGTGTCGTCTGCTGAAATGGTGCCCTAACTCGCAGGTGCCAGGGGGAAACAACCGACACCGGCCTGTTTGAGCTGGCGGCAGGCCCGCGTGGCTTGTTTCTTGTTCAGGCCCGAAAAACGGGCGCGATAAAGCGTATTGCCGTTCTTGGCCACTGGCATGAGGAACGCAGTCGCAGTCTTCAATTCCGCGACCTGGCGTGTCTTGGCAGCGGCCAGCCTGTCGCGGGCGCCTTCACGGGTTGGGAACGCGCCGATCTGGATGTTCCACGAGGCTTGATGCGTTGAACTTGTTTGTTTTTCTCCCGTCCGATCTTCAGCAGATGCCGTGGCGGCCAGGGCCTCGGAGAGAGAACTGGTTTGAACGGACGCCTGTAAAGGCTGCTGTGCGGACGGTAAAATTCGGGATTGATCTTTTCCTGGTGCTGCCGATGCAGCCAGTTGACCGACTGCGTCGGCAACAACCAAACTATCGCCCTTGGTCTCAGTCGATGGAACAACTACGGACGTGAATGTAACCCCGTTTGCAGGCAGGCTGATGTCGGCTTGCCGGGTAGTTGTCGGTAGCGGGTTCTGGACTACCAGAGCACCAACGGGGTCAGCGACCGGTACTGTGTGCTCATAAGCTGAAGCCAGCTTGGCGAGTTGTGCGGTATCGGTTTGTTTCAGGCCAGGTTTTTCACGGGGTATGGGCACCAACCTGGAATCTGTATCGGACGGATTTTCGGATTTTGCCTTGTTGATTTTCGAAGCGCGTGCAGCCGAGGACGCGCTGTAGCCCGGCGGGTTGCCGGCAACCATGGCGATTTTCTTGCTTCCGCGGGATGCCTTTCGCAGGTCCCGTTTCAGAATCTTGGTCATGAACGCATTACGCGAGCGCCCGCTGCGCCCGCCGATGACAACTGCAACAAGGCTGCGAGTGCCAAGAGTTCGTGAAGACAGCAGGTTGAACCCGGAAGCGCGGGTGTAACCTGTCTTGATGCCGTCAACCCCTTTGAGCTTGCCGAGCAGTCGATTGTGATTCCGGTAATTGCGCTTGCCATACTTGAAAGAGCGTGTCGCAAAATGTTTGTAATATTTCGGAAAGTCGCGCTGGATCCGAAGGCCAAGTGTCGCCATGTCCCTCGCGGTTGTGACCTGCAGCTTGTCGGGAAGACCATTTGGATTGGTGAATTTGGTCCGCGTCATGCCCATGGCGCGAGCCTGCCGGGTCATGCGCTCGGCAAATCCCTTCTTGGAACCGCCGATGTGCTCGGCAACCACCATTGCGGCGTCGTTGGCAGACTTGGTAATCAGCGCAAACATCGCATTACGGGCCGTGATGGTTGAACCAACTCTCAATCCAAGCTTTGACGGTTGTTGGGCGGCGGCGAGCTTTGACACCTTCATGGGCGTGGAAAACGACATGCGGCCGGCGTCGATTTCCTGAAACATCAGGTACAGCGTCATGACTTTGGTCAGTGAGGCAGGAAAGCGTTCTGCATCAATGTTGTTGGAGTAGATGATCTTGCCGGTTGAAGCATCCACCGTGACTGCACTGAATGCCGGCCTCGCCAATGCCGGCCGATTTGCACTCGCAGTCAGAAGCAGAGACAGGATAAGCACCATTACAATGGCCAGACCCTTGTCATAGCCTGAGTGAGATCTGAATTTACCGGTTGATGAAATACCCATGACACCCACTATCCATCGAGTTTCACGATCCACCTGCTGTGAACCGCTTGATTGAGACACTTAGCTGAATTCTTCCCCAAATCAACAAAGTTACAGTCGCAGGTGCGCCATAGAACTGTTGGGATAAAGGAACTTTGATACCGGTCAATTTGCCGGCGAACAAAACCTGACACTCACTAACAGTTCGGACAATTACGCGCCCGCATTTTCCGGGCCATCAGGCAGATTGCCGCCAGAATGGCCCAATGACCCCCGGTTCATCGAAAACAAATCATGAAGGAGGACCCTTACTAACCGGTAAACGGGGCAACCATCGGGCAATGTTTCTCTTCTGGTGAAAACTTTTTATGCTGCACTGCACAAAAATACTTGACAAAAAATGGTGCAGTGCATATATCAACGTTATCCGATGAGTTCGGGGTCACACAAACCAAGGATTTTACAATGTTCAAGTCATTCGAAGAAATGCAGGCCGCAGGCAAACAGAATTTTGAAGCATACGTTGCAAGCGCGAACGCCTTCAACCAGAGCTTGCAGACACTGGCTACCGAAGCTGCTGATTACACCAAGAAGTCTTTTGAAGACACAGTTGCACTGACCGAAAAGGTTGTTGCTTCCAAGTCTGTCGAAAAGGCTGTTGAACTGCAGCAGGCACACGTCACGAAGGCTTATGAAGGCTTCATGGCGCAGGCCACCAAGATGAACCAGTTCTACATGGATGCTGCCAAGGATGCATATAAGCCGCTCGAAGCGGAAATCGAAAAGTTCGCTCCAAAGGCAACCAAATAAGTCGCGCTTTATATCCGGGGGGAGCCTTCTCCCAATTTCATCTGCTACTGAAAACCGCCTGACACGCTTTGTCAGGCGGTTTTTTGTGTCTGATTTTGGCTATATTATTTCTCTACACAGGAAAGTTTACTGCAAACCCTCGTATCTCACCCATTGACGCCTATATGCTAGGGCATGGATGATTGCTTTGTCCGATGGTCGTGACAGTTCACCTCAGATGGACGTCCTGTTTAATCGTGTATGGTTTTTCTATGTCTATTTATCTGTCTGACAAAGACAACAAGGATGATGAGGACGGCGGTGGCGAAAGCCAGACCGGTGTCATCACGCGCGAGCAGGTGAAAACCAAGAAGCCCAGCATGTACAAGGTGCTTCTTTTGAACGATGATTACACGCCCATGGAGTTCGTGGTGCACGTACTGGAACGGTTCTTCGGTAAAAACCGGGAAGAGGCTACCGTCGTTATGTTACATGTGCATCAAAAGGGCGTCGGTGTATGTGGGGTCTACACCTACGAAATTGCGGAAACAAAAATTACACAAGTCATGGATTTTGCCAGACAGCACTCGCATCCGCTGCAATGCACCATGGAAAAGGAATAGGAGCCTCACGTGCCCACATTTTCTCGTAGTCTCGAACAGGCGCTACACAGGGCTCTGGCATTGGCCAGTGATCGCAGCCACGAATATGCGACGCTGGAGCACTTGTTACTTGCCTTGGTAGATGACAAGGATGCAGCATCGGTCATGCGCGCATGCAGTGTTGACGTGGACCAGTTGCGCCGCAGCCTGGAAAATTATGTCGACAACGATCTGGCAAGCCTGGTGATGGCAACAGGCGATGACGCCAAGCCGACTGCCGGCTTCCAGCGCGTGATCCAGCGTGCCGTCATTCATGTGCAGTCATCGGGTCGTGAAGAGGTAACAGGTGCCAATGTGCTTGTTGCCATATTTGCCGAACGCGAAAGCCACGCTGCCTACTTCCTGCAGGAACAGGACATGACGCGATACGACGCGGTCAATTTCATCTCCCATGGCATCGCCAAGAAGCCCGGACTGTCGGAAAGCCGTTCAGTGCAAGGTTCTCCTTCGGATGAAGACGGTGATGACGGCGAAGACGTAATTGACGGTGAAAAGTCCGGCGATGCGTTGGACAATTTCTGTATCAATCTTAACCAGAAAGCCACCGACGGCAAGATCGATCCGCTGATTGGCCGCGAGTTTGAAGTCAACCGGACCATCCAGGTATTGTGCCGCAGATCCAAGAACAACCCGTTGTTCGTCGGTGACCCCGGTGTCGGCAAAACGGCAATCGCCGAAGGTCTTGCCCGCAAGATAGTCAAGGGTGAAGTGCCGGAGGTGCTGAAGGAATGCACCATCTTCCAGTTGGACATGGGCGTCCTGCTGGCAGGCACGCGCTATCGCGGAGATTTCGAAGAGCGCCTCAAGGCGGTGATAAAAGAAATTGAGGAATATGATGGAGCCATCATGTTCATCGACGAAATCCACACTGTAATCGGGGCTGGGGCCACCTCCGGCGGGGCAATGGACGCCTCCAATCTGCTCAAACCGGCCTTATCTGCAGGGTCTCTGCGGTGCATGGGGTCGACCACCTACAAGGAATATCGCCAACATTTCGAGAAGGACAGGGCACTGGTGCGCCGGTTCCAGAAAATAGATGTCAAGGAACCGTCTGTACCCGATGCAATCAAGATACTGACTGGTCTGAAACCCTATTTCGAGGAGTTTCACAAGGTTCGCTATACCAACGACGCCATCAAGTCGGCCGTGGAACTGTCCAGCCGGTACATTAACGACCGGAAATTGCCGGACAAGGCAATTGACGTGATTGATGAAAGCGGCGCGTCACAGATGTTGCTGGCTGAAAACAAGCGCAAGAAAACTATCGATGTCAAAGATATCGAGGATGTCGTTGCGACCATGGCCCGCATCCCGCCGAAATCCGTATCCAAGAATGACCAGGAACTGCTCAAGGACCTGGACACGGAACTGAAACGCGTCGTGTTTGGCCAGGACGCTGCGATCAGCGCGCTGTCATCCGCGATCAAGCTGTCGCGTGCCGGCCTGCGCGAACCGGAAAAGCCGATAGGCTGTTATCTGTTCTCCGGTCCGACAGGGGTCGGAAAAACCGAAGTGGCCAAGCAACTGGCAGCCGTTCTGGGTGTAGAGTTGCTGCGCTTTGACATGTCTGAGTACATGGAGCGGCATTCTGTCTCCCGCCTGATCGGTGCCCCTCCGGGCTATGTTGGTTTTGACCAGGGCGGCCTGCTGACCGACGGCATTGATCAGAATCCGTACAGCGTGTTGTTGCTGGACGAGATCGAAAAGGCGCATCCGGACCTGTTCAATATCCTGCTGCAGGTCATGGATCACGGCAAGCTGACGGATCACAACGGCAAGTCGATCGATTTCCGTAATGTCATACTGATCATGACCACCAATGCAGGTGCCGCCGATCTGGCGAAATCCGCGTTTGGCTTTACCCGGTCCAAGCGCGAAGGCGATGACAGTGAAGCTATCACGAAGATGTTCACGCCGGAGTTCCGCAACCGCCTTGATTCAGTGATCGGATTCGGACATTTGCCGCCGGAAGTCGTGCGCATGGTGGTGCAGAAGTTTGTCCTGCAACTGGAAGCGCAACTGGATGAACGCCAGATCAATATTGAACTGTCGGACGATGCAGCCGACTGGCTGGCCCGTGAAGGCTATGACGAACAGATGGGCGCGCGGCCGTTGTCTCGTGTCATCCAGAAGTACATCAAGCAGCCACTGGCGGATGAAGTTCTGTTCGGCAAGCTGGTCAAGGGCGGCACGGTAAGCGTTCTCCTCGGCAAGGACGAACAGGGGCTTGATGAACTCAAGTTCAAGTTCCTGTCGCGTGACCAGGAGAAGGCTCTGCCAAAACCGGTCGAGCGTAAATCGCTGCCACGCAACAAGAAACCTGGTGCAAAGAAGGCACACACACCGTCACCTGCATCCAAAGCCGCACCGAAAAAGAAAAAGGGTGATGGCGGCACGTCGGGGCGCACCGAGAAGGTCAAGTAGCACGCGACCGGGTAGACACACGGAAGAACTGGATAAATATGCGCCGGGCCCCTGATCAGGTCCGGCGTTTTCGCATGCGAACCATGCGGTCGCGCGGGTTGCGGCAAGCCCGTCTGTGCCGGTAGACATGCAAGCCATGGGGCAAACCGTGCAATCCGATAGTGATCAAGACATCACCGCCTATGACTGGGCCGGGATGTTCGGTGGCATCCGCGCCGCATTTTCCCTGCCCGGACTTGTCATGGCGTGTTCATTCATCGGCTTTGGCGCCTTGATCCATGATGTCGGATTTCCGTTGCTTGCCGGTGTTGCAACAATCCCCCTGATATGGGCCTTGCCTGGGCAGGTGCTGTTTGTGACCATGTGGCAGTCCGGTGTTGCACTGCCGTTGATTGCCGCCGCAGTATCGCTCACGGCTGTTCGGCTACTGCCCATGACCATAGGTGTACTGGCACAGGTTCGGCTGAAGCAGGCGTCGCGGGCCCCCGAATTCCTGCTCGGCCATTTCACTGCCGTGACCATTTGGGTTCTGTCGCTGACCAGCTTGCATGATGTATCGGCCCAGCGGCAGTTGCCGTGGCTGGTTGGCCTGGGCACAGCGTTGATGGGTTTGATGATGCTGGTCGTTCCAGTCGGATACTATCTTGCTGACAGCCTGCCGCCGGCGCTGGCTGCGGCCATGGTGTTTTTTACGCCTGCCTTCTTCCTGCTGTCTTTACTTTCCGGCGCCATCTGGCGGTTCGATTACGCCGCAATCGCACTGGGGTGTGTCCTGTTGCCGATTGCACGCTATTACGCACCGGACTTTGACCTGCTGATCGCCGGCCTCGGTGGCGGGACACTCGCCTTTATCTGTTTGCGGCCGCGCCGCAAGGGGTTGCTGAAATGACCGAGGTGGCGCTGATCGTCGCTGCAATGCTCCCGGCTGGTTTCATCGCCACGTATTTGTGGCGCGCGCTGGCGGTGGTCGCCGTCACCCGTATTGACCCGGAAAGCGACTTGCTGTTGTGGGTGAGGGCGGTTTCCACGGCGCTGGTTGCTGCGCTGGTCATGCGCATGATCATCGCACCATCAGGCGTTCTGTCCACAATAGCGGTGGAACACCGGTTCGCCGCGGCTGCGATTGGGGTTGGCGTGTTTTACGCAGCATCGCGCTCGACACAGATTGCAACCTTTGCAACAGTCATCGCGCTGGCGTTGTTACATCTCGTTCTGGGTTAAGTGCGAAGCGACATACGCCGTAAACTAACTTGCCAGTGCAGCCCGCAGTTTTTCAGCCCACTCCGCAAGGTCGTCCTGATCCGCCATGTCAGCAGCGGGCGGGCGCATCCTGACGCCCTCGTGGCGCGGGATCACGTGGACATGGGTATGAAACACAACCTGGCCGCCGGCACTTTCGTTGAACTGCTGGATGGTAATGCCGTCAGCGTCAAAGGCCTTGGTCACCGCATGCGCCATTTTCTGCACCGTGGCCATCACCGCATTGAGATCATCGGTTTCGATATCAAGCATGTTGCGCGATGCCGCCTTGGGAATGACCAGGCAATGCCCGTCCGCGCGCGGCATGATGTCCATGATCACGATGGTCTTGTCGTCCTCATATATCTTATGGCTGGGTAATTCGCCGCGCAGGATTTTGGCGAAGATGTTGCTGTCGTCGTAGAGTGTGGTCATAGAAATTCTCGCGATCGGATTATGAAGAGGTGGACAGCGAGTATCTGAAAAGCACCAGTTCAATCAAGGCCGAATTTCCATGTTGTACTCGCTCCTCAGGGATTCGAGCCGTCTCGAGCAACGATTTTTCTCAGACGTCTTGGCAAAACACAGATGTTCAATAATGGCTTGTATTTCATCATCAGTTGTCTTGGTGACAATAACGGTGTCACCGGTTTCGGCGCGGGTGTCTCTGACCAATTTTTGCAAATAGGCGAAAACGGCTTCGTATTCCAATTTGATGAGGCCAATCTTTCCCTTGATATGTCGGACAGCATCAGGAAATGAACGCTTCACAAACGCCTTTTCCATATCCGCTTCCATGCCCGTGAGGGCTTCCACGAACTCTGTTTCACTAAAGCGCTTTCCGAAACTTCGTTTCGCACGCCAGGAACGGAAGTATTCCCATCGCGCCAGTTCCTCTGTAATGTGACGGTTTTCCATCCTGCGCGCCACCACTCCGTCAATTTGCCGGGAAGGGAACAGGCCTTTGTTTCTTTCGTGTCCGCTACTTTGGTGAGATATGACCACAGCATTCTTGATTTCACTGTATGGGTCAGATTGTACCCTTTTCATCCGGCGCAAACAGGCATCAAAAATTCCTATTTGCTGCAGAGGTGCCACATACGCCGCGACACTGTCGTTGTAGGTGGGGCACTTTCCGATAGGTTGCAAACGGTAATACGTAATCAATTTCCTGTGGTTTGAAATCGTCGCAACTTCCTTGGCCATGCCAAACATGAGGGCGTGACCACATAGGTTATCTCCACACCGTGAGGAAGTAACTGCAAGGCGATCGATAGGACCGACTGGATTTTCTATCACTCTGCTTGTTGCCAGAGATTCACCCAGCTTGATGTCTGCTTTGCGTTTCACTGATTGTTCGTATTCGTGCAGCAGAAGAAAAAACACAAAACCGACCACTGCCAACGCTGCGAAAAGCAGCGTTCCACTCCACATCGCACTGTTCCCCCTGTTTGCGACGCTGACTATGACTATCCATGCGATAGTGGCAATGCCCATCAAAGGCGCGAACACAAACACAGCCCCCCAGCTCATGGGTGCCATGATCATGATGGCGGTTCCAAATGTCACCAGAGCGGCAACGCCGCTGAGCAGGCAGCCCCCGGCCACGGATGATTTGGAACTTTCTGGTGTCTTGGCTGGCTCGGTCACTGAGCTTCTCCGACTTGAATTGCAAGAAGTCTGACCGCCAGGTGCTTAGAAATGCCTAACCAATCCGGTCAAATATCCCCGTCCATGTCCCGCTGCTGAGCCTTCCTGAACGGTGAATGTTGCTCTTCGATCAGCTTGTTGTCGCGCGCAACGGCCCTGCGCTCCTGTTCGAGGTAGTCGGCCACGGCTGTGTGCAGGCGCGGGTCCTGAATCATGTGGACAGACCGTGTGGTGACCGGCAGGTAGCCCCGCGCCAGCTTGTGGGGGCCTTGTGCACCGGCTTCCACCCGTTTCAGTCCGCGGGTGATGGCAAACTCGATTGCCGTGTAGTAACAGACCTCGAAATGCAGGCAGTCATGGTGTTCGATGCAACCCCAGTTGCGGCCATACAATGCGTCGCCGCCAATGAAATTGATAGCTCCGGCGATCCAGCGTCCATTATTGCGCACCATGACCAGGGCGATGTCGTCGGCCATGTTGTCGCCAACCGAAGAAAAGAACTCACGGGTGAGATAGGGTGTTCCCCACTTGCGGTCTCCGGTGTCCATGTAGAAGTGGAAGAAATGATCCCAGTGGTCTTCGGTGATGTCATTTCCGGTCAGGACCTGGATGTCCAGTCCGGCTCTCGCCACAGCCGCACGTTCCTTGCGGATGTTCTTGCGCTTGCGTGAGGAAAGAACGCCAAGAAACTGATCAAATGAAGAAAAATCATCATTGTGCCAATGAAATTGCGTATCATTGCGTTGCAGCCAGCCGAAATCGCCGAAATCCTTATATTCGTCCTCGGTGATGAACGTCATGTGGGCTGATGAGGCACCCAACCGGGCGGCAAGCTGATCTGTCGCATCAGCCATGGCGGCGCGGCATTGCTGGGTTTGTTCTTGCCGGGCAACAAGCACACGCGGGCCGGACGCCGGCGTGAACGGAACCGATATCTGCAGCTTGGGATAATATCGCCCACCGGCCCGCTGAATGGCTTCCGCCCAGCCATAGTCGAACACATACTCGCCCTGTGAGTGGTTTTTAAGGTAGCACGGCATGACCGCGATGGTCTGCCCGTCACCGGATTTCAACTGCATGTGCTGGCCCAGCCATCCGGTTTCCGCCACAGCCGATCCGGATGTCTCCAGCGCTTTCAGGAATGCATGAGCTACAAACGGGTTGTATGGCCGCCATGGCGGATTGGCGCACATGTCCCATGTGTCGGCGTCAATGCCCGTAATGGACTGATGAACCTCGATGGAAAACTGGTCTTTTTCCGGTTTCGTCATTGTGGGGTTTAGACCATGGCCTTGGGTAAATACCCTTCGAATGTAATCTGATCGCACCATCTTAGCGCATCTGATGCTTCTTGTTCGGAACGGATGGTCCAGCAGATCATCGGAGTGCGCGTTTTCCGGTGGCTGCGTGATACAGGGCAGGGCAGCCAGTGCTTGTCCAGAGACAGGAAATCCGGCTGCGTTACATCCGCGTGACGAAACTCCCGCAAGGAAAGCCGCGTCGAAAGCGGCAGCCAGGGATAATCGTCCTGTGTTGCTCCGTCTGCAACCATACCCCGAATGATATCCGGGGCCTCATGGGCAAGCCAGGCGACCTGAACCGGGTCAAACGACATCACGGCGGCATCCCCGCAATAAGACGCCAGGCACTGCGCTGTCCGTCGCACCAACCGGGTGTCACCTTTCCAACCGCTTTTGATCTCGATTACCAGACCGGCCCGGCCGGCAACCTGATCCAGCAGTTGGCCAAGCGTGGGGATGGTTCCTTTGCCGTTTGCATAGGCAATCTTGTTCAACTGACAGGCCGAAAATTCGCTGACAGCCCCTGTCTCATTGGTCAGACGGTCAAGTGTGCGATCATGGAAAACCATTGCCTCGCCATCGCTGGAAAGCTGGACATCAACCTCAATGGCATAACCATGCTCAATTGCCGCCTCGACTGCGGGCATGGAGTTTTCCTCCACGCCATTTTGTACGTCATGCAGCCCTCGATGTGCGATGGCCACTTTCGTCAGCCAATCGCAATCGGGGTCGGAAGGCCGCCACATAGGCGTCAGCCTTCTATTCGATCTCTACAACAGCTTCGATTTCGACGGAAAGGTTGATCGGCAGGGATCCTGCACCAACAGCAGAACGGGCATGTTTGCCCTTGTCGCCAAACACGTCGACCATCATGTCGGAAGCGCCATTGATGATTTTGGGCTGGTCGCCGAAACCCGGCACGCCGTTTACAAACCCTACGAGTTTCACGATGCGCTTTACCCGGTCCAGGTCTCCGTCACAGGCCTGTTTTACCTGGGCAATGATGTTGATGGCACACAGTTTCGCGGCCTCGGTTGCGTCTTCCACAGAAACGCTGTCACCGACAATCCCCTGATACATGAACTTGCCATCCTTCAACGGCACCTGACCGGCTGTAAACACCAGATTGCCGGTGCGGACCCAACCGACATAATTGGCAACCGGTGCTGCCGGTGTCGGAATGTCGATGCCCAGTTCTGCGAGACGGTCGTCGATGGTACCCATGATGATTTCCTTTGAATGTTTTAAGGTTGATCGATTGCGCCGCAATCTAGGGATGGATGCGACACTTGACCAGCCCGGAATTGAGACGGTTTGCAAAGTCGACGCTTGCGATGGTTAGTCGGGTCACGCTAGCGTGCCGGAGAATTGGATCAGGGGTTTGTGTTGATGACGAAAATAGTATTTTTGGACCGGGGTACATTTGCTCCGGAAATCGAACTGGTGCGCCCGCAGATCAAGCATGACTGGGTGGAACATGCCGCAACATCGCCCGACCAGATCGTCGATCGGCTTCAGGGGGCAACGGTTGCCATCACCAATAAGGTTCCGATCCGGGCTGAAACCCTAGCGCAATTGCCTGAGCTGAAAATGGTGTCCGTAGCCGCAACCGGATTTGACGTGATCGACGTGCCGGCGTGCCGTGAGCACGGTGTCGCGGTTTCAAACGTGCGCGGTTACGCCGCCAACACCGTGCCGGAACATACCTTCGCGCTGATCTTCGCGCTGCGCCGCGCCATCGCCGCGTATGCGCGCGACGTTGTTGACGGCAAGTGGCAGGACGCCGGCCAGTTTTGTTTTCACACTCATCCTATCAAGGATCTCAGGGGCTCCACACTGGGAATTTTCGGTGAAGGTAATCTGGGCCAGTCAGTTGCCGACATTGCGCGCGCGCTCGGCATGACAGTGCTGTTTGCCGCACACAAGGGAGTGGACGGGCTTGGGCCGCTTTATACGCCGTTTGACGAGGTTCTCGAGCGGTCTGACGTCATAACTCTGCATTGTCCGTTAATGCCGGGCACACGTAACATGTTGGCCAGTGCCGAGTTCAGGAAAATGAAACGGCAGCCACTGCTCATCAACACTGCCCGTGGCGGGCTGGTAAATGAGGAAGACCTGGTTGCAGCCCTGGATGAAGGCCTGGTTGGTGGCATCGGCTTTGATGTCCTCACGGTCGAACCGCCGCCGCACGATCATCCGCTGATGAAAGTCGCAGACCGTGCCAACGTCATCATAACGCCCCACGTGGCTTGGGCGAGTTTCGAGGCCCAGACAGAATGCTGGCGTCAGACCGTTGACCATGTAAATGCCTTTTTCGGGGGGCAAGCAAAGAATCTGGTAACTTGATCGGCAATCTGCGATATCTGGCAAAACTGACGGAGAATGATCTTGAGTAAATTATCCGGTTTTCTGAGCGGTACGATAATCGTTGCCTCTGGCATGTGTTTCGCATTGCCGGCTGTCGCGGCCTCGCCCCTGGCGGCTCATCGTGCCGTCTATGATATCTCTCTGAAATCTGCCGAGGACCGAACCGGTATTTCCGGCGCCAAGGGCCGCATGGTCATCGAGTTCAGCGGCAGCGGATGCGAAGGCTGGACCGTGAATTTTCGCATGATAAACCAGTTTTTCCTGTCCGGCGGCAAATCCCGTGTGCTGGACAGCAGGTCGTCCATGTGGGAGTCCGGTGAAAGCGACCAGTTGCGTTACGTGCAGCGCCAGTTCGTCGACAGCAAATTGCAGGAAGAAAAAGAATTGCGCGCGAAACTTGCAGAAGGAAAGACCGGTGGCTCCGGAGCCATCACCAAGCCCAAGGAAGAAATATTCTCATTACCGGAAGGCGTAACATTTCCGGTCGATCATCAATTGAAGATCGTCAAGGCTGCAGAAGCAGGTGAGTCGCGCGACGAGACATTGTTGTATGATGGATCCGATGGTTCCAATCCGGCCATTGCCATTACCTTCATCGGCTCGAAAAGAGATGCCGGCGAAGACCAGACAGATGCAAAAATGAAGGACGTCAACGGCTTGTCAGGATGGCCGGTATCGATCTCGTACTTCAAGCCGGACAAACAGGACAAGGAAACACCTGAATACCAGGTCAGCATGGTGCTTTACGAAAACGGCGTATCCGGTGACATGAGTCTGAACTATGGCGACTTCGTCCTGGATGCCAAGCTGACGAATATCAAACTGCTCGAAATGACTGCCTGCAATTAGAGCATTTTTCACCTAGATAGAATCGTTTGACCGGTTTTCTGCGTTCGCTGGCAAGGCGGTTTCCAGATGCTGCAGGTCGCATATAGATCCGAACAGGTGATTTTCCGAGGCGATGAGCTCCAAGGCCGCATCGTGCCACTTTTGTTGCGGTGAAGCGCAACAGTCGGCAACCGTAAGGCACCAGTACCCGGCATCAACCGCTTCACGCAATGTCGAGTGTACGCAGCACTGTGTCGTGACACCGGCCAGGATCAGATGGCTGACACCGATTGCGCGCAGCACTTCGCGCAGGCCACTGTCGTGCAGTTTTCCAAAACCAGGCTGCTCTATAACCGGTTCTTTCGGTAACGGTTTGAGTTCGTCGACAAAATCGCACCCGTGTTGCCCGCGTATCAGGTATTTGCCGAACGGGCCCGGCCTGCCGACATACCCCTGGCTGGCTTTGTGTGCTGTCACATCAGACAGATCTTCTGCATACAATTCCCTGGTGTGAATAATCGTGCATCCCCAACCGCGCATGATTGCGGTCAGCCGTGAGAACCCCGGAATAATCCGCGCCATTTCGTTTGGCTTACCCTCCTTGTCCATCAGAAAATCACGCTGCATATCGATCGCCAGAAAGGCGGTCGAGGCCGCTTCAAGCTCGAAGCTCCTGTTGTGCCAGCAGGCTACCTTGTAATGTGTCATTTCCTGTCGCTCTTCAAACCGCGGCCTTTTTCCACCGCTGCGGTGCCGAACTTGTCACGAAGCTTGTCCATTGCCAGTTCGACCTTTGCATGGGCGTCTGCGCGCTGGTCAAGTCCACCGACTTCGGCATCGGCATCCAGTTCGGCTAGATTGGTGATGCCTACGCCGATCAGCCGAAACGCGGTCTTGCTGTCCACTTCACGCTCCAGCATGGGTCTGGCCGCGTCAAATATCCGCGTTGCCAGTGCTGTCGGATCAGACAATGAGGTGTTTCGTGTGCACGTCTTGAAGGTATCCGTCTTGAGTTTCAAAACGACGGTGGTGCCGGCCATGTGATCTTTCTTCGCCCGCCGGGACACTTTTTCCGAAAGCTTCCACAGCTTCTTTTCAAGTTCCTGATAGTCAGCAATATCGGTATTGAACGTGGTCTCGGCGGAGATACTCTTCGACACACTGCTGCCCTGGACTGATCGGGCGTCTTCACCGCGCGACAGATGGTACAGCCGCGAGCCCAAAGACCCGTATTGCCGCATCAGGTCGTTCTTCTCCATGCGCTGCAACTGGCCGATCAGGCGTATGCCGTCCTTGTGCAGCTTCTTCTGCATGGCGGCGCCGACACCCCAAATGAAACTGACCGGCAGGTCCCGCAAAAACTCGACACACTCATCAGGCCCGATGACAAACATTCCCCTGGGTTTGTCCATGTCCGACGCCAGCTTCGCGAGGTACTTGGTGTGAGACAGTCCTATGGAAACCGTAATGCCGATCTCGTTCTCGATCTTCAGCGCAAGTTCACATAAGGCCCGGACCGGGCTTTTTCCGTGCAGCCGTTCGGTGCCGGTCAGGTCCATGAACGCCTCGTCGATTGATATGGGTTCAACCAATGGCGTGAGCTGTTTCATCAACTCTCTGACCTGTTTTCCGACTTCAGCGTACTTCGCCATGTCCGGCCTGATCACAACCGCTTTCGGACACGCCTTCAGGGCCTTGAACATCGGCATGGCTGATTTGACGCCGTGAATGCGGGCAACATAGCACGCCGTTGAAACAACCCCGCGGGTGCCGCCGCCTATGATGACCGGCTTATCTGCAAGTTCCGGATTGTCGCGTTTTTCAACGGCTGCATAAAACGAGTCACAATCCAGATGCGCAATGCAAAGCTCATGCAGACGCCGGTGGCGGATCAGCCGTGGTCCACGGCATTGCCGGCAACGCGTCTCGGCCTCTGCAACACTCGACAGGCAGTCACGGCATATGGTCTGCATCTGATCATTCCAGTTCGCGTACGATCCGGTCCACGGTCTGAACGGCATCGCCTGTGTAGTTCGCCGGATCCAGGAGCGCTGCAATCTGTGCGGGTGATCGCAGCGCGCTTATGGTGGCGTCTTCATTCAGGGCTTCAGAAAAACTTACACCTCTGTGACGGGCTTGTGAAATCAGGTCGGCAATGACGTGGTGTGCATGTGACCGTCCCATGTCACCGGCCAGGTCCATCATGACTGCTTCAGCGCAGATCAGCCCGCCGGTATGCTCAAGATTTTGCGCTATCTGCGTCTCATCAACCTTCAGGTTCGCCACCAGTTGCGCGCACTGTTCGACGGCTGCATGCCCATAGATGAAACTTTCAGGTACCACTGCCCACTCCATCGTCCATGCCGCCATGTCGCGCTCGTGTTCATGCATCATCGCATCCAGTGCAAGCGCCGGTCGACCCGCCATCAAGCGGGACAGCGCCACAATGTTTTGCGCCAGCATGGGATTGCGCTTCTGCGGCATGGTGGATGAACCGCCAGTGCCGGGAGCAGCGCCTTCCGCCAGTTCAGCGATTTCGGTTCGTTGCAGGTTTACGACTTCATTGGCAATTTTCCCGCAGGTCGCAGCCGATATTGCCAACTGGCAGGTAATATGGGCAATCAGGTCCCTACCGGTGTGCCAACTCTGTTTGGGATCAATCAGACCGAGTGTCTTTGCCAGTGCCCCGCGAACCCGGGTACCGTCTGAACCCAGGGTTGCCAGTGTACCGGCTGCCCCGGCGAATTGAACCGGCAGCACAACAATCAACTCACGCAACCTGTCCAGATGACGATTGATCTCGCTTGCCAGCAGGGCAAACTTTAAACCAAGCGTAATCGGGACGCCATGTTGACCATGCGTACGGCCTGCCATTGGAAGGTCACGCCAGGTCTTCGCCTGCAGCACGCAAGCCTGGAGCAGTTGCTGATGCGCCTCGATCAGTAAGTTCAACCCGGCGCGAACCTGCAGCACGAGCCCGCTGTCCAGAATATCCTGCGTTGTTGCGCCAAAATGGACATACTGACCGTAACTGCCGGAGTTGGCTTCTACTGCCGCTATTATTGGCGTCAGGGGGTGAGAAGCCGCCGCGATCTGGTCCCCCAATTGTTCAAGATCATACTTATCCGGCGTGCAGGCCGCGCAGATGGCTTCCGCTGCACCCGCGGGGATCAGTTTGAGATCGGACTGCACCCTGGCCAAGGCGCCTTCGACCTCGAGCCAGCATCGCAAAGTGGCCGTATCGGAAAACACATTCTTCATGGCCGCTGTCGAGAACAGATGGCCCAGCAGTCTGGAATCCTGGACGTGTGCAAATTCTGTCACTTCAGTGCTCCAAGTTATGTCACTGAGCCCAGAGACGCGCCGCGCCGCGCACACCGGACTCCGGACCATGCATAGCGGCTTCTACACGAATGTCGACCGCATCTGCAAAGACGTATGGGGCAATGGCGGCCGGCAAACGATCCACCAGCCCGTACAGGCCCGACAAACCACCGCCCAGCACGATAACTATCCGGATCAAAGATGTTGATGACATGGGCCAGTCCGCGTCCACATCTGCCCAGGTGCCGGATGAGACTTGCAATTGCATCACCGTCTCCGGCGCCGGCTTTGAAACCAATTTCTTCCGCAGGCAACTGGATGCCCGTCCAGGCGTAATGGTCATTGGACAGGGCAGGTCCCGATAGCCAGGTTTCCAGGCAGCCTGTGCGCCCGCACCAGCATGCAGGTCCCGGCAGTTCGGAACCCTTGGCCCACGGAAGCGGGTTATGGCCCCATTCACCACCTATGCTGTGGCGGCCTGAAACAGCAGTTCCGTTGACAACCAGACCACCACCGCAGCCGGTTCCCAGGATGACGCCAAACACGGATGCCGCATCTTGTCCGGCACCGTCATACGCTTCTGAAACTGCCAGGCAATTGGCATCGTTGGCCAGACGCACGCTGCGGTTGAGCGCGGTTTCAAGGTCGCCTTGAAAGTCCTGGTCGTTTATCCAGGTGGAATTGGCATTTTGAACCTTGCCGGTCACAGGTGATATGGAACCGGGCATGCCTATGCCAACACTGTAATCGGTTGTTTTTGCAATGTCAGCCAGTTCGCTGACCATGGCGGATATGGCTGAAATCGATCCGGTATAATCGCCGCGTGGCGTTGGCACCCTGGCCACGGCCAGCACCTTGTCATCGTCACCAATCGCAATTCCGGCAATTTTGGTGCCGCCAAGGTCAATGCCGATGCGCATCAGTCTGCTGCCTCGATCCCGGTGAAAACCGCTTCGATATGGCGGTGTGCATCCGGCCAGTTGTCGGTGCGGTGATGGATGTATGGCTCATGTTCCACATGGCGCCCAAATCGTTCATCCTGCATGAAGTGAACCAGATTGGCGCTCGGCATGTGTTGCGATGCAGATTTCAGGTATCCGGTATGATCGTCGATGAATACCACCGGACCAGTGTGTTCAGCAGCAATCGCCACGACTGCCGGGCCTTTCGGTCCGGAGTTGGTCACAAGCGGAAATGTCAGGCCATGGCTTGCCAGGTTTTCGATACGCTCCAGTCTGAACTGGGACGGCAGATTGGTAAGCATGACAATTTCACCGTGCCCGGACAGCGCGTGCAGGGCGGGGACCGCACCTTCAATCACCTCGAGCGATCGCGTGAGTTCTTCGAAAAAACTCATTATCGCCGGGCCGACCTTTTCTTCTTCGAGAGGCTGGTTGTCATGCTTGTGTTTGATATTGCCATTCAATGCAAAACTCGCCGGATCGAGCCACAAGCCATTTCTGTCCAGCCAGCCTTCAAGCCCCTGGAGAAAATGCACGACCACCTCATCGACATCGCACAACAGCAATGGCCGGGTCTTGTCGAGCCGCAATTCAGATATTTGTTCCTGGGTGGTGGTGCTAATGTCCATGTAAGCGTCAGGCAGCTCCCGTATCTGGGGGTTTTTGCAATGCATGCAGTGCGCGCATTGGTTCATCGGGCTGTATTTTCGCCACTTCACAAAATCCGAGAAGAATCGATTCGTCCTGGCAGATGTAATCAAGCACTCCGGCCAGGCCCGTACGTGATTGCGCACTTTGTTTTAAAGCCAAGGTATCCATACCTGTTGCCATCATCAGGCGTTGTAGTTCTTCCTCGGTGCCGGCAAGGTAACCAAGCACTTGAATTGCCAGTATTTCTGCTTGTTCAGGGGTGTACATACAAGTCTACCAAATTGCTCCAATGGGCTTTAACCAGCGTATCGAGAGAACCTATTGCAGTCCAAAATTTAAGCTCTGTGTAACTTTCTTCCGACACATTGGTCAGTCTAGACATATAGCACTGGTAGAATGCCGGCTCGCGACCTAATTTACAAAAATGGCGTGATTGGTCCACTACTGGGAAAACAGACTAAGAAGGCCGGATGAGCTATGGCTCAATCATCTGAACAATCAGACGCCACCGCGGTTAAAACGGTTCTTATTGTCGAAGACAATGAATTGAACATGAAACTGTTCAATGACCTGCTTGAGGCGCATGGATATCGTGTCTTGCAAACCCGTGAGGGTTTGTCAGCGCTTGATATCGCGCGTGAGCACAAACCCGATCTGATTTTGATGGATATCCAACTGCCCGAAGTATCGGGTATTGAAGTTACCAAATGGCTCAAGGAAGATGACGAATTGCGGTCAATTCCGGTCGTGGCCGTTACCGCATTTGCCATGAAGGGCGATGAGCAGAAAATTCGTGAAGGTGGTTGTGAAGGCTATATTTCGAAACCGATTTCGGTATCCTCGTTTCTGACCACCATCAACAGCTTCTTTGAGGTGCCGTCATGACAGCCCGTGTGCTTGTCGTGGATGATATTCTCGCCAATGTCCGCTTGCTGGAAGCCAAGCTGATGAGCGAATACTTTGAAGTGCATACTGCGTCGAACGGGTTGGATGCACTCGCGGCGATTGAGACGTTCAGTCCGGACATCATTCTGCTGGATGTGATGATGCCCGGCATCGATGGCATTGAGGTCTGCAAGCGCATCAAGTCCAACCCCGAGACCCAGCACATCCCGGTCATCATGGTAACCGCACTGGATCAGCCGGAAGATCGCGTCCAGGGCCTGGAGGCCGGCGCAGATGATTTCATCACCAAGCCGGTCAGTGATGCAGCTCTGTTTTGCAGGTTGAAGAGCCTTGTCCGCCTCAAGATGCTGATCGACGAGTTGCGCGGCCGGGACACCCAGGCTTTGCTGGACGGTCAGAAGAATCCCGTCAATCTGGCCGAGGTGGAAGAAAACGCCAATATTCTGATTGTCGATAATCGTGGCATTGTGGCTGAAAGAATCGAAGAGTCCTTGTCCAGCCTGCACAATCTGGTGACCCTGAGGGAACCTGCAGAAGCGGTTAACCTGAACCTCGAAACTGAATTCGACCTGGTTATCGTCAGCCTTGATCTACTTGATCACGACGGACTACGGTTATGTTCACAGCTTCGGTCATTCGAAAAAACCCGCCAGCTTCCACTGCTGATCGTTGTAGATCCTGAAGACAGTGCCCGCCTGATGCGGGCGCTGGACATGGGGGTAAATGATTACCTGCATCGGCCGGTTGACCGAATGGAGTTGCGGGCACGCGTCAACACCCAGATCAAGCGCAAGCGGTATACAGACCGGTTGCGTAACAATGTAGCCCGATCAATGGAAATGGCCGTCACGGATCCCCTTACGGGGCTATATAATCGCCGTCATATGGACAACCAGTTGGAGATACAACTGGCCAATGCCGATACACGGGGAAGCCCGGTGAGCATTCTGACGCTGGATGTGGATTTTTTCAAACCAATCAACGACACTCATGGCCATGATGTGGGAGACAGGGTTCTCAAGGAACTGGCAATGCGTCTCAAGGAACAGGTCCGCACGATCGACTTGTGCTGTCGCATCGGTGGCGAAGAGTTTCTCATTGTACTTCCCGGAACGGAATTACAGGTCGGGTTTACAGTCGCAGAACGCCTGCGCCGAATAATTGCGGCCGTACCGTTCGATGTCGGTGCCAGTTCGGGACCATTGGCAATAACTGTGTCAATCGGCGTTGCCGGATACGAGACAGCAGCCGATACGCCGGAAGTTATTCTGAAACGCGCTGATGATGCCTTGTACAAGGCTAAAAGGTCAGGGCGAAATCGCGTTGTTTCAGACGCAGCCTGAGCAACAGGCCGGCCCGGTTCAGTTGGGTTACACGGGTAACATCGGTTTAGCCGTTTACCATAACAATATACGATAAAAAGAGAATTTGGCCTGCTTTGACCGGCACGATATTGGAATTTGTCTCGAAATCCGGTAATTTGATCTCTGTGTTCAGGGGCATTTGGGTAAACTCAACTTCTCGTTTGAAAAGCCCCGATTACCTTGAACCGAAATTATTGCTGAATGCTGGACGAGGCAGGGCAAGTCGGTAACGCCGCCGTCGCCAAAATGCCCCGATTCCATAGCAGCAAGCAGTTTGCCCCGAGGCTCTTCAGGTCCGCCGCATCTCCTGAAAACCGCGGGGTCTGACCGGTCCGGCCTTGTGAGAGAGGCCTCCTCGAACTTGTAACCGGGCCGGTCACCCTATTTCCCGTACAGATCAGGATAATTTTTGGTTGATTCAGCCAAAAATCATGAACCTGATCGCCTTCAAAGTGATAGAGCACCATGGCTTCACTTGAAGCCATGGTGCTCTAGGCAACTAACCACACACACAAAAAGCGCCACCCAGTTCGGGCAGCGCTTTGTGTAGGGTCAGAAATCATAGCGCGGACCGGTCTGGCCGCTCTCGGATTACTTGATCTTGGCTTCCTTGAATTGCACGTGTTTCTTCGCAACCGGATCATATTTGCGGAAGGACAGCTTCTCTGTCTGGGTACGTGAATTCTTCTTGGCTGTGTAAAAGAAACCTGTATCTGCTGTTGAAAGCAGTTTTATCTTGATGGTGGTAGCCTTGGCCATTGCCGGACCTTTCCTGTAGCGCCTACGCCTGACAGGCAGGCGTGACGCATATGCTTGGCGTCAGATGATGAAACTCTTGAGGCGCGGTATCGCCCAAGCGTTGTGCATTGTCAAGACAACAAGATGCCGCTTACAAGGTCTCGTATTTCCAGTTCTTGCCGCGCTTGTACTGATAACTCACCGAACGTTGCACTCCAAATGGATCGGGATTTTCCAGGGCCGATTTGAGACGGCCCAGGATCTGGCCGGTTATCCAGGGAAGGTCGAGTTGCAACGCTTCGTCAATACTGACCCAGTGAGGCGTCAATAGCTCGTCCGTCTCAGGCACCACGGGTGCGTCCATATTGGCCAGGGTGGCTGCATCCGCCATGAAAAACCGGGTATCAAAACGGCGTGGGCGGCCGGGGGGAGTTATTGCCCTGGCCAGCATCCGTAACCCGCGAAGATCGGGAACATGACCGGTGGCATAGAATTGCTGCCATGCTGAATTGCGGGTTCGCGGGGCAGGGCCGGGCTGCCCGATGATCAGTCCGACCTCTTCAAATGTCTCACGCACCGCCGCCAGCGCAATACCGGTGGCCCGGGCGCTTGAGGGTTTGCCCTTCATGGCGCTTGTGAGTTTTGAAGACACGTCCGTGGGAAGCGGGTGTGCCGCAGTGATGCGGCAGTCTCCGGCATCGACCCGCCCGCCGGGAAACACGAACTTGCCGGGCATGAACTTGTGCGCTTCGTGACGTTTGCCCATCAGCACGCGCGGTGTGCCGGTGTCGCGCCTGACCAGAATCAGGGTGGCTGCATCACGGGGGCGAATAGTGCTGGGATGTGGTCTGTCGGCTATATCTTGCATTGCATTAGGTTATGCGTGCAGCGCGCTCTTCACAAGCCGGTGCAATGAAGTCGCTGGCCTGGACCCGGAGCAAACGGAAATCAGTCAAATCTGGAAGCGTCCTGCTCGAGAGCCTTGGGATCGACCAGTGATGATTCTTCATCCGACAGACCAAAGCCATGCATGCCGATCGCCCATTGCAGGCCGACAATGGCGCCTTTGACCATGGGCAACAGCCAAAGCGTCAGAAGGATCGACAATGGCAGCCAAAGTGCAGCATGCACACTCAGATCGGGCCTCCACACACGTTCGACCCAGAACACCAGCGGCACCAGCAGATGACCTACGATGAACATTGTGAAGTACGGTGGTGCATCATCGGCACGATGATGATGCAGTGCTTGACCGCAGGAGGCACATTCCTGTGATACTTTCAGATAACTTGAGAACAGCTTGCCTGTATCACATCGCGGACACCGGCATCTGAAACCTTTCCACATTGCCTGCCAAACCGATCTGCCGGTACCTGCAGATGCTGGATCTAAGGGTGTTGTCAGGGGTTTCTGATCGAGTTCGTAAGCCATCGGTGGCGCAATCACTTCAACAGGAGTTTCGTTAGGCCAATACTCATGTGGTTTGGGTGTTTCTCACAGCCCGCCTTCCGCCGCGCGTCAGGATGCCACATTCCTGATCGTGCGAACTTCCACGGACTGCAACAACTCACCGCCTAGAGCCGTTCACGCTCAGATAGAATCGTTGGATGGCCCAAATCAGTTCACTCGGCTAGGCGCAAAGCGAAGCGCGATGTGGGGCATCGGGCAAGCTTTGCAACAACGCCGATGGACTGATTTGGGCCACCGAAGGCAGGATTTCTGCGCCCGCTGGACAGCGTTACGCCTCTCTTATGGTCAACCAGACCAGGGCGGGAGCCGTGCCTTGCCAGCAAACGCAGAAAACCGGTCGAACGCTTCTATCTGAGCGTGAACGGCTCTAGAGCAATATGGGTTCAGGTGAACCCAAAAATCATCCTGATCTACCGGCCGGTCTGCGCTGCCTTGATCCCGGTTTCTTCGTTTTGGTGCCAGGTCTTCCACGTTTGTGTGAGTGTTGTCTTCTGCCGGCAGGCTTGCCTGCGGTGCCTTTCGACAACATCTCAAATCTAAGCCCGCCTGCCAACGGTGTCACTTCCAGCAAACGTACGTCCACCATATCGCCCATGCGAAAGGTTTCACCGCTGCGTTCACCCACCATGGCCATGGCCTGCTCGTCATGCACAAAGTAATCCTGTCCCAATGTGGAGGCTGGGATGAAACCGTCTGCACCGCTGTCTGTGAGTGTCACAAACAGTCCCGCCTTGACCATGCCGCCGATGCGGGCCTTGAAATCAGCACCTATGTTTCCTGACAGGTAATGGGCGATCAAACGATCGGTAGTTTCGCGTTCAGCCAACATGGCGCGGCGCTCTGTCATGCACAAAATGCCTGCCAGTTCTTCCAACGACGCCATGTCTTCACTGCTCAATCCGTCATCGCCAAGGTTGAGCGCGCTGATCAGTGCGCGATGTACGATGAGATCGGCATAGCGTCGGATGGGGGAGGTGAAGTGAGCATAGCGGCGAAGGTTCAGGCCAAAGTGACCCTGATTGTCCGGCGTATATACGGCCTGGGCCTGTGACCTCAGCACGGTTTGAGACACCAAGTGTTCGTTTGCACCGCCCCGCGCGGCTTCCAGTATCCGGTTAAAGTGCTGCGGTTGCATCACAACGCCTTTCGGGGCCGACAGGCCCAGCGTAACCAGGAATTTTGCCAGCGCATCGATCTTTTCCGGAGCAGGTGCCTCGTGCACCCTGAACACCAGAGGCGTGCTGCTCTTCTCCAGCACTTCCGCCGCCGCCACATTGGCCTGAATCATGAATTCTTCGATGAGTTTGTGCGCGTCAAGCCGGTCAGGCGTGGTGACACGCTCTACCCGGCCTTCAGCGTCAAGCACCAGTTTGCGTTCCGGCAGGTCCAGCTCAAGCGGCTGGCGCTTGTCACGTGCCTTCTTCAGAGCCTGGTAAGCCCGCCACAACGGCTTCAGCACCGGCTCGAGCAGTGGACCCGTTACATCATCGCTGCGGCCATCCATGGCGGCCTGAGCCTGCGCATAGGAAAGTTTTGCGGCAGACTTCATCCAGATGCGATCAAAGCTGTGGTTTAACTTCCGGCCGGCCTTGTCGAACGTCATGAAGCAGGCAAATGCAGGACGATTCTCCAGCCCGCGCAATGAACACAGATCCGTTGACAGGCGTTCCGGCAACATCGGCACAACACGATCGGGAAAATAGACCGAGTTTCCCCGAACCCTGGCTTCCTTGTCGATGACACTGCCGCCACGCACATAAGCTGCAACATCGGCAATTGCCACGATCACCTTGAAGCCGCCCTTGTTGGCAGGATCATCGTCCGGCGCTGCCCATACCGCGTCATCATGATCGCGGGCATCTGGCGGATCGATTGTAATCAGGGGAACGTGTCTCAGGTCCTTGCGGCCTTTGGGTGGCTTGAGTTCTTTCAGCGCCTCGGCAGCTGCTACCACGTCTTTTGTAAATTGATCAGGTATGCCGTGTTGATGTATGGCCACCAGAGAAATATTGCGCTGATCAGCAGCATCACCCAGGCGCTCGACAATGCGGACCTGCGCAAACCCACGCCCACGTTCCCGGGTGATTTCAGCACGAACCAGTTCGCCTTTTTGCGCGCCGCCGTCATCACCGCGTGCAACTTCAAATTCCAGCCTGTCCTTGCGGTTGGCAGATAATACCCGACCGCTGCCACGCGAGGAGGGTTGATACACGCCCACGACGTGACCCTTCGCACCCTGTAATTTGCGTATTATGCGCGCTTCATACGGATAGGTCGCATCATTGGTAGGTGAGATACGACACAGCAGTTGATCTCCGATACCCGGTGGCTTTATCGACGAGGAACGGTTGCGTCCCGTGGATGTCTGGATGATTATTTTTGGAAGTGCTTCTCCCTCGCGTGCCCACTCAGCCGGTTCGCCGAAAAGTTCACCATCGGAATCAACACCTGCGACACGCACCACTGTTACCGGCGGCAGTCCTGCAGCATCAGACATCCGTTTGCGCCGGGTCGCAATCAGGCCGTCATCAGCCATCTTGCGCAGGATTTTCTTCAGTTCGACACGGTCTGCACCCTTGACCCCGAAAGCGCGGGCGATCTCGCGTTTGCCCACTTTGGAATCTGCCGTCTTGAGAAACTCGACGATCTGGTCGGGCGACGGCAGGCCGTGGCTTCGTGCCATATCAGCCTTCTGCTTTCGTCACGGTTTTTTTCGCAGCCTTTTTCTTGGCCACCTTCTTGGCAGGTTTTTTCTTTGCTGCCTTCTTCTTGGGTTTGGCGCCGCCTTTGGCTGTAATCAGTTCAACGGCCTGCTCCATTGTGACATTTTCAGGCGTTATGTCTTTCGGCAATGTCGCATTGATCTTGCCAAACTTGACATAGGGGCCATAGCGGCCATCCATCACCAGTACGTTGCCGCCACCATCAGGGTGGGCACCGAGATCTTTCAGGGCGCTTTGCTGGCCACG
Source organism: uncultured Alphaproteobacteria bacterium (assembly GCA_963759095.1). Taxonomy (GTDB): domain Bacteria; phylum Pseudomonadota; class Alphaproteobacteria; order Rhizobiales; family Aestuariivirgaceae; genus Anderseniella. The sequence goes on from CAVWYF010000032.1 coordinate 57,041, forward strand.
TTTCCCGCGGCTGGCGACTTTCTCGGCTATGAGGTCAACCGCACGGTTGAGGCCGACATTAAAGATTTCTTCAAAATCACTGAGGTTGGCATAAACACCTTCATGCAGCACGAACGGCCCGTATCGGCCCAGGCCCGCGGTTATGGATTTGCCGCTTTCCGGATGCAGACCAACTTCACGCGGCAGCGACAACAGCCGCAAGGCGAACGCCAGATCGATTTCATCGGGCTTGATGGTTTTCGGAATGGACGAGCGCGGTGGTTTCTCACCGTCTTCAGCCTTGCCCAACTGCACATAAGGACCAAAACGTCCGTCATGGCGGGTGATCGGTTGTCCGGTTTCCGGATCCTGGCCCAGCACAATACCATCGGCCGGGACAAGAGACGCATCGCCTTCTCCGGGCGTGCCAAGCTGCTTGGTGAACCGGCACTCCGGATAGTTGGAACAACCGACAAAGGCACCGAATTTGCCCAGCTTCAGTGACAGCTGGCCATTGTCACAGGACGGACATGCCCGGCGATGGGTGCCATCCTCGCGCTCCGGAAACACGTGGTTTTCGAGAAGATCATTCAGGGCATCCAGGACATGGGTCACCCGGAGTTCCTTGGTGCCGTCGATCTGGTTGGAGAAATCCTGCCAGAAGTCACTCAGAAGCTGCTTCCAGTTTTTGTTGCCGGCCGACACAAGGTCCAGTTGTTCTTCCAGATCAGCGGTAAAATCGTATTGTACATAGCGTTTGAAAAACGACTCCAGAAACGCCGTGACCAGCCGTCCCTTGTCTTCCGGTATCAGCCGCTTGGCATCCATGCGAACATAGCCACGGTCTTTCAAGACCGTCAGAATGGCGGTGTAGGTCGACGGGCGCCCGATACCCAGTTCTTCCATGCGCTTGATAAGTGAAGCTTCCGAATACCGCGGCAGAGGCTCGGTAAAGTGCTGCACCGGTTCTATTTTCTGCGCCCCGACGACGTCACCCTTGGCAAGTTGAGGAAGGCGTTTGTCGTCTTCGTCCTCGGTATCGTCCTTGCCTTCTTCATATACTTTCAGGAACCCGTCGAATTTCAGCACCGAACCGTTGGCCCGCAGGTTATATGGTTTGCCATCATTGCCTGTGGTGGTGATGTCGGCACTGGTGCGCTCGAAGTCGGCGCTTTCCATCTGACTTGCCATGGTGCGTTTCCACACCAGTACATAGAGGGCATACTGGTCTGCATCCAGCACACTGCGGACTTCCTCGGGCGCGCGCGACAGTTCCGTTGGCCGGATTGCTTCGTGGGCCTCCTGGGCGTTCTTGGCCTTGGATTTGTATACCCTTGGTGCCGACGGCAAATAGGGTTCACCATAGGTCGACTGAATGACATTGCGGGCTGCTGCAATTGCCTCATTTGCCATCTGCACGCCGTCTGTACGCATGTAGGTGATGAGGCCGGTAACTTCGCCGTTCAGCGTAACGCCCTCATACAGTTTTTGCGCAACCTGCATGGTGCGTTGCGAGGAAAAACCGAGCTTGCGTGATGCTTCCTGCTGCAGGGTGGACGTCGTGAAAGGTGGTGACGGATGACGCTTTGCCGGTTTGGTTTCAACCGACCCGACCATGAACCGGGCATCTTTCAATGCCGCCTCAATGGCACGCGCAGCTGTTTCATTGCCGATGTCGAGCTTGTTCAGCTTCTTGCCGTCAATCGCCTGCAGACGGGCAGCAAAGGCCTGTCCGGCGCCCGTCTTCATGGCGGCTTCAATTGTCCAGTACTCGTCCTTGATGAACGCTTCAATTTCCAGCTCACGTTCGCAGATAAGGCGCAACGCAACTGACTGAACGCGACCGGCAGAACGCGCTCCCGGCAGCTTGCGCCACAGCACCGGAGACAGATTGAAGCCAACAAGGTAATCAAGCGCGCGCCGGGCCAGGTAGGCTTCAACCAACGCATCATCGATCTGGCGCGGATTTTTCATCGCGTCCAGCACGGCAGTCTTGGTTATGGCATTGAACACAACCCGCTCGACACTCTTGTCCTTCATGGCGCCCTTGCGATTGAGCACCTCGAGAACATGCCAGGAAATGGCTTCGCCCTCACGATCAGGGTCAGTTGCCAGTATCAGTTTGTCGGCTGTCTTAAGCGCGGTTGCGATATCGCCGAGCCGTTTGGACGATTTCGAATCCATTTCCCAAAGCATTGCAAAATCGTCATCGGGTTTGACCGAGCCATCCTTGGCCGGCAGGTCACGGATATGGCCATAGGAGGCCAGGACGTGATAGTCGCTGCCCAGATATTTATTGATGGTCTTTGCTTTTGCGGGCGATTCTACGACAACTATATTCATGGTGAAGCGGATAATCCTGTGCTTAAAGCGAACCCTGCACATGGTGCGGGGGTTGTTTCAGGTCAAGCGTCATAGGGCCAAACGACCGCTTCGCGCAAGAACCTTGGACAATGATAATTGGGTAACCTGCCTGAAACGGCTCCGGTTGCCCCGGTCGATATGGCAGAATTCGCTGTTACGGCGGAACCCGCGCTAGACAATAAGTGAAACTCTTTGTCCGGGGTGTCTTTCCAGACGCCCGGTCAGATCAAGTTCCATTATCACCATCTGCACGAGCCGGGACGGCAGCGCGGATTCCCGTACAACAACATCTACTTCGACCGGATCAGGACCCAGCAGATCCATTATGGTTTGCCTGTGGCTATCCGCTATCTTCAGGTTATCGCGTAGTGCTGTGCCTGTACTGTGCCCATTCTCCTTCCGATGTTGGCTCGCCCCGGAGACAGTTGGACGCTGCGGCTGATTATCGTGGCCGCTGCCTTGTGCATATAAATGACTGCGTTCGAGAACATCGAGGACATCGCGGGGTGATGTCACCAGCATCGCGCCATCCTGAATCAACCTGTTTGTACCCTCAGATCTTGGATCGAAAGGGGAGCCCGGCACGGAAAACACGTCGCGGCCGATCTCATTGGCCAGACGCGCCGTGATCAGCGAGCCCGACCGCATGGCTGCTTCTATCACGACAACGCCAGCCGCCAGACCCGCAATGATCCTGTTCCGCCGCGGAAACAGTTCGGCCCGCGGTTGCGTGCCCGGCGGCATTTCTGAAACGATACAGCCGTTAGATGTGATTTTTTCATGAAGGTCGGCATTTTCAGGTGGATAAACCACGTCAAGGCCGGTCGCAATAACAGCAATCGTGCCTTGATCAAGTGAAGCCTCGTGTGCAGCTGTGTCTATGCCCCGCGCCAGGCCCGATGCAATTAACCAGCCGGATTGTCCAAGACCTTTGGCAACATCGCGGGCAAAGCGCTTGCCATTGGCAGATGAATTGCGCGACCCGACGATAGCGCACGTGGGCTGGAGCAGCAGATCTGTTTTACCCGCAACAAACAATACAGGCGGCGGGTTGACAGTTTGCGCCAGAAGCAGCGGGAAACCCGGTTCACCATGCGTTATGATCTTCCCATCACAGGCGTGTGTCCTTTCGACGTCCCGCAGGGCGCGTTCTCGCGAATACAGTCTGACACGGCGGCCCCTGGTAACACCTGAGGCCAGATCGGGCAGGGCGGTTATGGCTTCTGCTGCCGAATTGTAAATCTCCAGCAACTGGTGATAGGTCGCCGGTCCGATATTGTCGCTTTGCGACAATTGCAGTCGAGATAACCGCTCTTCATCTGAAATGTCTGACGGCTTCGCAATATCGCTCATGACGGTTTGGGTTTGGAGCCAATGCGCGCTTCTTCACCTTTAATCAGCCGCATGATGTTTTCCCGATGGGTTAGGTAAACAATGCATGTCATGGCAAGAAGCGCGAGCGCCAGTTTCATATTGCCGGTGTAAAATCCGTAAGCTGGCACAGCCAGTGACGCCAATAACGCAGCGAGTGATGAATATCGCAGCGAGACGGCAAGCGTCAGCCAGATGACCGCAAACACGACGAGAAATGGCCAGCCAAAACCCAGCAAAATTCCAACATAGGTGGCAACACCTTTTCCGCCCTTGAATCCTAGCCATATCGGCAAAATGTGGCCTATAAACGCACCGAAACCGGCTGCAATTGCCATGTCGATGTCTGCCAGATACAACGCGGCAACAACCGGCAGCGTTCCTTTAAGTGCATCCAGGAGCAGGGTTGCGGCGGCTGCAGGTTTGCTGCCGGTCCGCAAAACATTCGTGGCCCCGATATTCCCGGAACCAATCTCCCGGAGGTTTCCGAGGCCGAAGACCCTGGCGACCAGAATGCCAAAGGGAATTGAGCCGCATAAATAGCCCAGACCAAACCATAGCGAAATCACGCCGAGCAATTGCGGGTTCATTCCAAAAACTGATTCCATTCGTCGAGAGCTCCAGCATTTAATGAACAGCACCTGTCACACAACAGTACCTGTCAGTGATCAGACAGTTTATACACACTGTGGCCGCCGACAATGGTTTCCGTGACACGGCCTTCAAAAGCACGGGTCTCGAAAGTGGTGTTCCGTGACGCCGATTTGAGCAGGTCTGCGTCAACCACCCAGGGAGCAGTCATGTCAACGATTGCCAAATCGGCATTGCCGCCCTGTTCCAGCCGTCCGCCCTGGATATTGAGCAGGCGGGCCGGTGCATCGGTCGTTGCCTCGATCAGGCGTTCCAGCGGTAGTTGTTCGGAATGAACCAGAGACAACCCCGCTGACAGCAATGTCTCCAGGCCGATTGCGCCGAACGCTGCTTCCGAAAAGGGCACTCTTTTGGTATCGGCATCCTGCGGGTCATGGCTTGAAACGATTACGTCTATGGTTCCGTCCGCAACGCCTGCGACAAGCGCCTTGCGATCATCCTCGCGCCTTAATGGCGGGGACAGCTTGAAGAATGTACGATAGGCGCCAATGTCATGCTCGTTGAGCGTCAGATGATTGATTGAAACACCGCACGACACCGGCAGGCCTCTGTCCTTGGCATGGCGAATAACTTCAAGCGATGCTGCACAGGAGATTTGAGCGGCGTGGTAGGGGGCACCGGTCATCTCGACCAGTCGGATATCACGTTCAAGTGCGATCAGTTCGGCTACAGCCGGAATACCGGGCAAACCCAGTCGTGTGGCTGCTTCACCTGAATGCATGACACCGCCGGCCAGATCAAAATCTTCAACGTGCTGCACCAGAAGCAGGTTGAAATTACCGGCATATTTCATGGCCCGGCTCAAAACTTTGGAATTGCGCACCGAACGCACTGCATCTGTGACCGCAACTGCACCGGCTTCCTTGAGCAGGCCGAATTCGGTCATTTTCTCGCCATTCAGATCCTGGGTGATAGCCGCCATTGGATAAATCCTGACATCGGCGGTGTCCTGTGCCCGGCGCAGGACAAAATCGATAATGGAAGCGTCATCCATAACCGGTTGCGTGTTTGGTTGAATGACGATTGAAGTGACGCCACCTGCTGCGGCAGCCCGTGAGGCGGTTTGCAGTGTTTCCCGGTGTTCTGTCCCCGGCTCACCGGTAAACACCCGCATATCAACCAGCCCAGGCACCAGCAGTGCGCCTTTGACATCGGTGATATTGGTGCTTTCCGGCAGGCTGGCTCGAGTAACGGCAGCGCCCATCCATTTGATGACGCCGTCTTCAATCAGGACGCCACCAGTCTGATCCAGTTTTCCGGCGGGATCAAACAGCCTGGCATTTACATAGGCGCGCCGCTCGGAGGTGGTTGGCGGGGTCCTGGCCATCACGCACCGGCCTTGCTTGAGGGTTCGAGATTTCGCGACAGGGCATCGAGAACTGCCATGCGCGCCGCCACTCCCATTTCAACCTGTTCGCGAATGACCGACTGAACCCCATCGGCAACGATGGAGTCTATTTCCACGCCTCGGTTCATCGGGCCCGGGTGCATCACAAGTGCGCCCTTGTTGGCTATCGCAAGCTTTTCCTGATCGAGGCCGAAGAACCGGTAATATTCGCGCGCAGACGGAATGAAGCTGCCGTTCATGCGCTCAAGCTGTAGCCGTAACATCATGACAACATCGGCGCCTTTCAGGCCTTCGCGCATATCTGTAAAAATCTCAGTTCCGAGATTTTCCGCGCCGGAGGGCAAAAGTGTCGGCGGCGCAATCAGCCTCAGGCGAACATTCATCTTTGACAGCAATGCAATATTGGACCGTGCGACACGCGAATGGGCAATGTCGCCGCAAATTGCAACCGTCAACCCCTCGAGGCGTTTCAGATGGCGGCGGATGGTGAGCGCATCAAGCAATGCCTGGGTTGGATGTTCATGCTGGCCGTCGCCTGCATTTATAACCGCACAAGAAACCTTTTGAGCCAAAAGTTCGACAGCGCCTGACGACTGATGACGCACAATGAGCAGGTGAGGGCGCATGGCGTTGAGTGTCATCGCTGTATCCAGCACCGTTTCTCCCTTGGCAAGCGAGGACGCGCTGACCGCCATATTCAGAACATCCGCCCCCAAACGCTTGCCCGCGAGTTCGAACGAACTTTGCGTGCGGGTCGAGTTTTCGAAGAACAGGTTTATCTGGGTGAGGCCCTTGAGAATTTTGCCGTGCTTGCTGCCCTTGCGGGTGTCATCTGCATACTTGTCGGCGAGGTCCAGCAGAGCGCCAATCTCGGTTGGCGACAGGTCTGCGATGCTGAGCAGGTTGTCGCTCTTGATGAAGGGGCGGGGTGCTGAAGATGTCTTGGCCATTAAAAGCGTGTCTATAGGCACGCTTTGGAGCAAGTGCAAGCATGAATGGTGCAAGTTGGTTAGCGTGTGCACAGCTTACTGTGCCAAACGCGCCCAGATGATAGATTGACCCTGGACCTAACCCAGCCACTGAAGCTGACGGGCCAGCCAGATCACCAGTGGAATAGACCCGAAAGACAGCACCGTCTGGACGGTTGCCGTGGCCGCATACAATTCTGCATCACCGCCCATGGTGCGGGCCAGCACATAGCCATTCATCGCGGTAGGAACCGCGGCACAGATCATCGCCGCCTCAAACGCCTCGCCCTTGAGACCGGTTAGCCAGGCCAACAGCACGACGAGGATCGGCGTTAGAGCCAGCCTCAAAATCACTCCGGTCCACACCAGAAGGCTTGGTTTCAGGGCGGCCTTGATACGTAACCCCGCTCCCACAGTCAGCAGACCGGCACCAAGTGCTGCGCTGCCAAGCAGGTCAAGCGTGGTCTGTGCCGGCTCCCACAGGCCCAGTCCGGAGAAGTTGATGGCCAAACCGATCATGGCGCCCCAGATAATGGGATTTCGAATGACAACCCGGATAATATTGCTGAGGCTGGGTGTCTGACCTTTGCCAAATGCCGCCAGCACGACAATGTTCACGATGTTTATGGGCGGTACAAGCAAGGCCATGATGATAGCGACGTACGCGGCACCGGTTTCACCGTACAGTTTCAGGACGATGGCCAGCGCGATAAAACCATGAAACCGTGAGCTTGCCTGAAACACCGAAGTGAATTCCGCATTGGTCATGGCGTTTCTGGACTGCAGCACCGGCTTGAGCAAGAACAGGATTGTCCACATTATTCCGGTTCCCGCCAAAACGGTGATGCTCAGCGAACCGATCGGCAGATTTTTGAGATCAACTGTCGCCAGCGTGAAACAAAGGATGGCCGGAAAGAACAGCCAGAAACAGATCAGTTCGACACCTTTCCAGTCCTCCATCGGCACGATCGCCGGTGCGCCGGATGACATTGCCTACAACCACAAGAACGAAAATCGGCAGGATACTATTGAAAACGTCCATGAGTATCAGGCCTCAGGCGCACAAGGCGCAGTGCCTGCCAGCCGGTCCAGTGCGCCCTGAAGTATCCAGGCAGCCGCCAGTTTGTCGACGAGTTCGAGCCCGCCTTGCCCGTGATCTGTCTGCCTCGATCAGCATCCGCTCGACAGCGGCGGTGGACAATCGTTCGTCCCACAAGGCAATTGGTATGTCGGTGAGCTTGGCTAGATTTCGGGCAAAGGCATGCGTCGCCTGAACCCGGGGACCGTGAGAGCCATCCATGTTGACCGGCAGTCCCAGCACAAACCCGGCAGCCTTTTCTTCGGCTGCAAGTTCCAGAAGCTGGGCGGCATCGGCTTTGAACTTCGTTCGCTTGATTGTAAGGCGGGGAGACGCGATGGTTCTCAGCCTGTCCGAAACGGCCACGCCAATAGTCTTGCTGCCCAAATCCAGCCCGATTAGGCTCGCCGGACCGGTTAACACGTCACGCAGTTCATCAGGGCTGGACAGAATGCTTGTCATTTTGTCTGCTTAAGGCCTGAGACAGGCAGGTGCAAACTCTTCAACGCGCATCTGCCATGCGAAAAGGGGAACACACATGAAAATCACATGGTTTGGACATTCGGCCTTCCGGGTTGAATTCGACAATACCGTAATCCTGATAGATCCGTTCCTGTCCGGGTCGCCAACCTTCGAAGGCAGCGTGGAAAATGCCACGTCGGGATGCACCCATGTGATTCTCACCCATGGCCATGATGACCACGTTGGAGACACGGTGGATATCTGCAAGGCAACCGGCGCTACACTGATTGCGGTCTATGAGTTGGCCGTTCATCTTCACAATCAGGGCGTTGAGAACTTCGACCCTACCAATACCGGCGGAGCGGTCTATCACCCCGACTTCATGTGCACTTTTGTAAGGGCAGATCACTCTTCGTCCTCAGACGGGGTATATCTGGGCAATCCGTGCGGGATTATCATCCGTCCGAACACATCCGAAAAACCGCTTTATCACATGGGAGACACCGATATCTTTGGAGACATGGCATTGATTGCCCGCATTCATGAGCCGGCAACAGGCATCGTTCCCATCGGCGACAGGTTCACCATGAACCCTGTAACAGCGGCTATGGCGTGCCGGAACTTCTTTGACTTTGAGACGATCATTCCCTGTCACTACGGTACCTTTCCGCTGCTGGTGCCGGATGCCGACCCATTTTTGCAGGCAATGGGAGAAGATGCCGGCAAGGTCAAGGTGCCCTTTATCGGTCAAACCCTGAATATCTGAATTGCGGCTCCGTCACCGCCATCAGGCATTGCAGCCACAAGGTGACGATGGTATCACGCGTGGCAATTCAGCCATCGAATTGGAGAATATCAGATCATGTCTGTCGATCAGGCAACAGTGCGCCGCATTGCCCGTCTCGCCCGTATCCGGATTTCGGACAATGAAGTCCCGAAACTGGAAGGCGAATTGAATCATATCCTCGGATGGATCGAGATGCTGGAGGAAGTCGATACCGATAATGTCGAACCCATGACCTCTGTCGTCGAAACCAGCATGCGCCTGCGTACCGATGAGGTGAATGATGGCGGCTATGCGGACCGGGTAACCGGCAACGCGCCGGCAAGTGATGAGAATTTCTTCATGGTCCCCAAGGTTGTCGAGTAACTCCAGCTTCCGACAGCCGAATTCACCAAGCTCCAGTTTTTTTGACTTCCGGGAAACAGATGTCCGATCTTTTGAAACTTACAATTGCCCAGGCCCGCGATGCCTTGAGCAAGGGACAATTCAAAGCCGTAGAATTGGCCGAAGCCTATATCAGCGCCATTGAGGCGGCACGGTCCCTGAACGCCTATATTGTGGAAACACCTGAAAAGGCCCGTGCAATGGCGGCCGCAAGTGATGATCGTATCGCCAAAGGTGAAGCCGGCCCGCTTGAAGGCATTCCCTTAGGCATCAAGGATCTGTTTGCCACCGAAGGCATCCATACCCAGGCCTGCAGCCACATACTGGATCAGTTCAAGCCGGCGTACGAGTCAACCGTTACCGCCAACCTGTGGGCAGATGGCGCCGTCATGCTGGGCAAACTGAACATGGATGAGTTCGCCATGGGGTCATCCAACGAGACATCGTACTACGGTCCGGTAAAGAACCCGTGGCGAGCCGAAGGCTCCAATGTCGATCTGGTCCCGGGTGGATCCTCCGGCGGTTCGGCTTCTGCGGTGGCCGCGCACATTTGTGCAGGTGCCACTGCGACCGATACCGGCGGTTCAATTCGCCAGCCTGCCGCCTTTACCGGCACTGTTGGCATCAAGCCGACTTACGGACGGGTCTCGCGCTGGGGCACAGTGGCATTTGCATCCTCGCTTGATCAGGCAGGCCCGATAGCACGCGATGTGCGCGACGCCGCGATTCTTCTGAAATCGATTGCAAGCGTCGATCCAAAAGATACGACCTCTGTCGACATTGAGGTTCCTGATTATGAAGCCGTCATCGGCAAGTCCATAAAGGGAATGAAAATCGGTATTCCGGCTGAGTATCGCATGGACGGTATGCCGGATGACATTGAAGCCCTTTGGCAGAAGGGGGTTGACTGGCTGCGGGATGCAGGCGCTGAGATCGTCAACATTTCCCTGCCACATACAAAGTATGCACTGCCGGCCTATTACATCGTTGCACCGGCAGAAGCGTCATCGAACCTGGCTCGTTATGATGGTGTCCGATATGGCCTGCGGGTTCCCGGCGACGATATTGTCTCGATGTATGAGAACACCCGCGCTGAAGGGTTTGGCGCAGAGGTACGCCGCCGCATCATGATCGGTACCTATGTGTTGTCGGCAGGTTATTACGATGCCTATTACGTCAAGGCGCAAAAGGTGCGCACTTTGATCAAGCGGGATTTTGAGACTTCATTTGCAGATGGCGTTGATGCGATCCTGACCCCGGCGACCCCGTCCGCTGCTTTTGGCATAGCAGATCAGGACATGAGTTCCGACCCGGTCAAAATGTACCTGAATGACATCTTCACTGTCACAGTGAACATGGCGGGACTGCCTGGTATTGCTGTTCCTGCCGGCCTGGACGCAAAGGGACTGCCTCTGGGCCTGCAGTTGATCGGCAGACCGTTCGATGAAGCGACCCTGTTCCAGATCGGCAAGGTACTTGAAGATCAGGCTGGCCGGTTCGAGGCAAAAAACTGGTGGTCATAGAACACAGATATCTTGAATTGTACCTTACCTTACGTTTGCCCCATATTCGCGGCAGAATCGTTTGGGGCGAGTTAAAACGGCAGAACGGTAGCAGGTATGAATGCAAGAGTTTTGAGGCTGGTCGCAATGACAGTCATTGCGGCAGCGATGTCGTTGTTTGCGCCACAAGGCGCTCCGTTTTCCTCAACAGCTCACGCCGCATCGTGCAACACCCTGGCAAATGAGTTTAAACGAAAGGGCAAACCCCGGTTCATGCGCGTGGTCAACCGCAACCGTTCACTTGCCAATTATTACAACTCGACATTGCGGCGTCTGAAGTCCGATGATGCGCCGACGCGGGACGAAATGCGCAAGGCTTATAGGGTAACCTCCAAAAGCTGTTCATCCCAAAAGTGCCGCACTGATGCAAAATCCATCTACAATGCAGCGCTGAAGCTTCACTCCTATAACCGCCGATGGGCGCGGTCAGGTTGCTCCGGTACCCTGAGTTAGGGCGTTCGTTCATATCCGGAAGGCCAGTGCAATGTCAGGCGATCTGAAACAGCAACCGTTCCTATTGCTGATACTGAAAGTTATGCGGGCAATGCTCTGGTTTTGCATTGCCGGGTTGCTGCTTGTCGGCGGTGGCATCTGGTACAGCATCACAAAAGTCCAGCCCAGGGTCGATGGACATTTTACAACGACCGATATCTGGCTGTTTTCGTTCATTGCCGGTCTTGTGATTATCACTGGCCTGCTGCTGATCGGTGTTCACAGAATGCTCAGGCAAAACGCCTGACTGCTCTGCTCGCCCACGTTATTTGCAGATTGCCTTCAGGGCTTTCCATTCCGCATCGCTCAAGATGGCCGGTTCGGTGCCGCCGGCGCGTGGCTTGAAGCCGGCGATGCGATCATCAGTTCCAGGGTGCGTTGAAAACAGATCGGTAAATGGTTCGATGCGCTTTTGAAGTGAGGTGCTGTCGTCATCCTTTTTTGCCGTATCGGTCCCCGATTTCTTTTTCAGCAATCTCGTGAAAAACGTCTGCAGGCCTTTCGGATCCACCTTGGCATTGTCCATTACCTCAACGGCATAGGCGTCGGCATCTGCCTCCGCCGCACGGCTGTATTGAAGCACAGCCAGAACACCGGCAATACTGCCAATACTTTCTGCACCCTGGCCGGCCGTAAACAGCGACAAAAACATCTGCAATCCATAAACTCTGACAATGGCCGCCTCCGGGTGACGCAATGCAACATGGCCCAGTTCATGCGCCAGGACACCGGCCACTTCATCAGGGCTGCCGGCGTTTTCAATAAGGCCAGCACTAAACACCATACGCCCAGCCGGCAGTGCAAATGCATTGACCAGTTTTTTCTTACTGCCCTGACGGATATCAAACACCCGCAGAGAGAAAGTAGGAGGGTCTCCGGCACCAGACACTATGCGCCGCGCGATTTTGTTGAGGGCGTCTTGTCCGGCCGGCGCATCACAGCGCTTGGATGATTTTATGACTGATTTTTCCAACCCGTCAGCAAATGAATTGACGACCCCGTCCGGGATAAAGCGGGCCAGCGCCTGCGGGGCAACAGCCAGGGTGGCATACCCGGCAAGGCCGATACCAAGCACCACAGCGATCGAAATCCCCACACCTCTCCAGAAGCGGCGCTTGTGACCGCTGAGAATGGATGGTGCTGCTGCAAGCACCGCATCCGCTGCGCTGCCTTCAGGCAGTGTAAGCCGGCTACCGTGATCACCATGCAGCTTCAATCTCAATGCCTGTCCCGGCTTGCCGCCGAATACCATCTCGACATCTCTCAGCGGCCAGTGAACATCTGGTGTGCCGTTCTGGCCAATCACCAGCGCGTCACGCTCTACCCGGACATGGACAAGTCTGGCCATGGCAGACGCACCATCAAAAAACTCGGCATTATGCGGCGTCGTGGTCATGGTCTAAAATGCATCCAGGTCAAGAGCGTCAATGAGGCCTTCGCCTCGTTTATCAAGTTCTGCCTTGGATTGCTGTATCGAAGCAAAGTCTATTGCACCGTTTACACTCAGTCTTTCGACAAAGTACCGCATGACCCGCTGTTCCACGAATGGTTGGGCAATGCCCAGTGTAAAAATGATCAGAGCCATATTGCCCAGCCACAATGTGATGAGGCTCCAGGCCGTTGCATGAAATTCAAAGGTTGCTCCGGAAAACCTGGTGTACTGAGCGAAAACATTCAACTCCCGGGCGGTGTAGAAAGACCAGATGGTTGATCGGAGCGCCACATAAAGCAGATACGCGACAATCAGGCCGGCAAATATGCTGAAAACCAAACCGGCTTCGCTGCCGCTGGATGCAGCGTTTTCGTTGCCGATTGCATCAAGCGCTTTCTGCAGTCCGTCGAACACACCGGAGTAAAACAGCGCAACCGCCACACCGGCAAACACAAGATACGCCAATATCGTGCCAAACCAGCACAATGCATATCGTGTGTACAATGGTCCGGAACGGCCGCTGAAGCTGAACGGCATGTTGCCGAAGCGCATGTCGTTGGTGATATGTTCTGCCAGTATCAGGTTCATTGCCGGTGTGGACCAGCCGAGGGTCATTGGACCAAGCAGCAGCGAGCCAAAATATTTGCCGCTGTAGGACAAGGCAGACCCCGGCAGCGCCCCGCGGATGCCGCGCCAGACAGTTCTCGACAGCCGGTACCGACGGGCCCGGTAAATCGCAAACCCGTAAAGTGTGACCAGTGCCAGGCCGATGAACAACTGGAAGGCCACCAAAGCAGCACTTTCGGGTCCGAAGTAAGCAGCCAGCCCTGTAGCAATCAGCGCCAGTGGCAGAAACACAACGGCCATAATGATGACAAAACCGAAAAACAGTTCCTTTCCGGTTCCGGTATATTCAACCGGTTCGCCATTTACCCGCACGCTGGACCAGACATGGCGGCGGACCCTGGTTTTTGCCCAGAACCGGTAAAACGACAGCGTGATCAGGTTCAACAGGAAGTTCGTGATGGCGATTGCACCCAGTCCCTGCTGGGCGACGTACTCGATTCGCACCGGTTCAGCGCCTGACGGTTGAAATTCCGCAGATTGGCTTCCAAACAGTGTAGGGGGCATTTTGGATGAGTCCTTTTCGGCCTGAAAGACGCTCAAATCGGCGAGAATCGGCACAAGCCTAGTCTAATTCGGGTTGTCGGCAACTGCCAAATTGCATGCAAAACAGGTGTTGCAAATATGTCACACTTTTCAGAAATCTGCATCGGCGGCAACTTCCTGCCTTAATCGCGCTCAAATGAGGATTATAAGAAGTTGGTACCCGCTAAGGTAGCAAGAACCGAAAATCATACAGTGAGTGGATGCTGCGCACTTACGGGCGATGTGGAAGTTAACAGGTACGCCAGGGGCTAAGCAAACGAGATGAATGCAAGATCAACAAGTAAGGACAAGTTGCCGAACAGGCACTTAGCGGAGGGCTCGCAGTGCGCGCCGGACCGGTCTTACTGTTGTTCCAGGGGTGGGATGGGTCAGCAGACCAACAACGGCTTCGGCCTGACAAAATTGCGTGTTGCCGCCGGCTTGATGCTGGTCGCGGGTGTCGCCGTTTTGTCTTCCGGCCAGACATGGGCGCAAGCGCAATTGCCGCCCGGTTTTTATTCTTTTGCACCCAGCAAGCAGGAACTGCCTGTTGGTCATTTGTCCTCTCAGGCCAAGGCAGATCTTGATGCTGCTCTGGTGGCTTACAGAGCCAAGGATTTTTCGGCATCACTGCCGTATCTGGACCTGCCTTCTAGTGAGGGCAGCATTCAGGCAAATTGGCTGTTGGCCCACATGTTCCGGAAGGGCCTTGGCGTATCCGCCGATCAGGTAACGGCCTTCAGGCACTACAACCGCGTTGCAGAAGACTATGTTGACCGCAGAACCGAAGTTTTGGGCAATGAGCGCTATTTCGTCCTGGATAGCCTGACCCGCATGGCCAACTATCTGCGTACCGGTCACAAGAAAGCTGGTGTCAGAAAGAATGTGAACAAGGCTTTGCATTTCTACCAGACTGCGGCCTCGGCCGGTCATGCAGGAGCCCAGTACGGTTTCGGCCTCATGTATCTAAACGGCGAGGGTGTTGCCCGGGACCGTTCATACGGAATGCGGTGGCTCGGCACGGCTGCGCAGAAGCGCTATGCTCCGGCCGCCGCCCGGTTGGGAGACATTTACAATGACAGCGGCGATAAGGTGCGCGCGCTGGTCTGGTATAAAATTGCTGCTGATACTGCAGGTGATTCTCTAAACCGAAAGATCGTGAGAAAAACAAACGCCCTGGTTTCTGAACTCAGTCAGAAAAATCTGGGTGAAGCGAACAATCTTTACGCAAAGTGGTCCAGGCGTTTTCCCGTGCGCAGTCGGCAGGCACAAAACTAAAGCGCTTTCTGAAAAGTGTGAAACGGTTTTCAGACCAAAAAGCCCGTCAAAACAAGAACCAGAGCGGTTCAAATGATTCACATCAAACGCCAACCGCTTCCGGCCGGCCTTGTACGCCAAGGTGGACAGAGTTGGCGATAGTGGATCCCGACTCTAAATTTCCAGTTCAACGATGACCGGAACATGATCAGATGGCTTTTCCCAGCCGCGTACATGTTTGTCTATCCGACAGCCGATTGCCCGGTCGGTTGCCTGTGCTGACATCAGCATGTGATCAATTCGAATTCCGTTGTTTTTCTGCCACGCACCGGCCTGATAGTCCCAAAACGTATAGACACCATCTGACTGTTCAAAACTGCGTACCGCGTCGGTAAACCCGAGCGCTGTGAGTTCGCGATATTTCTCAAGAGTTTCCAGCCTGAACAGCGCGTCTTCGGTCCACTCTGCCGGCCGCGCAGCGTCTCGAGGCTCTGGAATCACATTGTAATCACCTGCCAGCACAAACGGCTCCTCCAATGGCAGTTTCATTTTCGCATGAGCAATCAGCCGGTCCATCCACGCCAGCTTGTAAGGGTATTTCGGTGTATCGACCGGGTTGCCATTAGGCAAGTACAGACATCCCACCCGGCAGACTGTCTGGTCACCGCTGACCACTGCCTCAATATAGCGGGACTGTTCATCTGTATCATCGCCGGGAAGCCGCCTTACAATGTCTTCAACCGGTTTGAGAGACAGGATGGCGACACCGTTGAAACCTTTCTGTCCGTGCGTAACTACATTGTAGCCAATGTCTTCAAATGCAGTACGGGGAAACCCCTCATCGACAGACTTGATCTCCTGCAGGCAGGCAACATCGGGACGCGCTTCGTTCAGCCACGCAATGGCCGTTTCCAGACGCGCCTTGACGCCATTGATATTCCAGGTCGCGATCTGCATGGGCACCCCAACGTTATCCGGCGGTTATCAATCCACAGTTGATGCAGGGGCCCCGGTCGCGTCAAGGCCGCAAGCCTTGTCGTCACCAGTTCCCTGCCGTTAATCGATAGTTGCCGGCTGAAATCCGTTGCTTACTGGCACCGATCAAGCAGTCGCTCACGCTGCCTGTATTCCCGGCGTACTCTGCGATTAGAAACCGAAACGCACCATTTCAGATGTCTTCCATAATTTCGGCTCCAGCGTCTTCCGCCGTAACCGCAATCCAGGCGTTGTGCTTCCCGGGCCTGTGCAACGGCGGAACGGGCATAGTCACGGCACTGCGAACGTTGTGGTCCGTCATTACGTTCGGCAGCCCGGCAATTCCAAATCTGGCGTGTTCTTGTGTTTAACAATTCGGCTGCGACGCGCGGGCCGATGCGACGGCACAATTGGGCCTGACGAACCCGGCTGCGAGACCAGCGTTCACCACCAAATCCGCACCGATACCGGCGAGCCTGACGAGCCTGGCGTACGCTTTGACCCGCAAAATTCCGACAGAAGCGGGCTGACCGGGAATTGCTGACGACGAAGTCGTCAGGCTCTGTATCCTCCAGGTCAGGCAAAACAGGTTCATCGCGGTTCTCGTCACGGCTTGCAATTTGACGTTTGCAGGTATCGAGATCTCTGTCACGCGCCGCCCGGGATCCGTTGTAGGCCGATGACGGGTTGCGCATGCAGAAACTGAAATAGGCACTCTGGCCAAAACCCCAGCGGCTGCCGGACAAACCGCAGTTCAACCGGTTGTTTTCGTTGTTTTGCGCCAGCGCCCGAGACGCATAATCGTTACAGGCGGCAATCTTGGCAGGATCCGGCGCAACCTGCTGCCGGGGAGCGGCGTCTTCCTGCGGTTCCGTTTCATCTTCCGGCAAAGGACGCAGATTTGGCTTCGGCGCAGGCGTAACAGTTACCGTTTCCTGTTCTTCTACCGGTGGCAAGGGAGCAGGAACCGGCTGCACAATAACCCGGTCGGCAGGTTTTTCAGGCAGGGGCTTTACCGCTTCAACTGGTTTTCTGGGAACCGGTTGCGGGGCAGGAGCAGGTATCGGCTTGACGGTAACAACAGGTTCTTGAGGTTCAGCCTTTTCCGCTACGCAGGTTTTCTGGGCGCAGGTGCAGGTGCCGGCCGCGGTTTTGCCGTTACAGCAGGTTTTTTTGGGGCAGGAGCCGGATCGTCTGTCCGTTTCACCGGACTGGATGTTGAAAGAACACCGGAGATGCAGCACGTATCGGATCGTTTCGGTGGCACGCCGGTTTTCAGGGCACACATCGCCTTCGGGCCTTTTGCGCCGGGCCATGAATATGTCCACGAACGGCATTGGCCATCCTTCTTGCATGCATTTTCACACAAGTCAGGGTTGGGAGCCGACAACTCTATGGTTTTGTAATCGAGCCCCGGACGGTCAGTTGATCCGTCACGAGCAGCAATTGCAGGTGCCGATAGAAGAACCACGCCAAAAACGGCGGTTAAGAAAGGCCGAAGCCAGAAATGTGAGTTCAGCATGAATAATATTGCGTCCCTGAAAAGCCCTTCAGCGCCGATCTTGCGCACGATCATGGCGCAATTGTGGGCTTGCATGACGACGATTTTGGCTGGCAACAACCAAAAACCGCAAATTTGATGTTTTTTAGGACGTTAAAGCAACAAATAAGGCGGTAAAACTAATCAGATTGAAAAACTTGTGCCGCAGCCACACGATGCCGTTGCGTTTGGGTTGTTGACCTGAAACTGCGCAGCCATGAGGTCGTCCACGAAATCAACCTCCGATCCAAGCACATAAACCAGAGAAATCGAATCGATCAGAAGTGTAGCACCGTCGCGCTCAATAACCGCGTCACCGTCGCCAGCCTTTTGGTCAAGTTCAAACTCGTAGGAAAAACCGGAACAGCCGCCGCCATTGACAGCCAACCGTAAAGCGGTCTTGTCGGCCTCTCCGGCAACGATTTCCCGAATCCGTCGCGCAGCGCTTTCAGTTAGTGTAATTCCGGCAGACATGGCAAAAGCAGTCCTGATTAAACTATTATTGGTTCCTTGTGAATGTTGGGTGAGATGACTGCTTTGTCAATGCGCACCTTGAAATTGTCTCGAATGGAAGAAAGTTCATGGCAGATTTAGCGCCTTACGCCAGTAACCCGCTGGCTTCAAGAGGCAGGTTTGTTACGGAACACGATGCGGCGAACCGGTCGCCGTTTCAACGTGACCGGGACCGGATTATTCATTCTGCGGCGTTCAGGCGTCTGAAACACAAGACACAGGTGTTTGTCTACCATGAGGGTGATCATTATCGCACCCGCTTGACCCATTCACTTGAAGTGGCACAGGTCGCGCGCTCGCTGGCACGAGCATTGCGGCTGGACGAGGACCTGACAGAAGCGTTGTCGCTTGCACATGATCTCGGCCACACACCGTTTGGTCATGCAGGAGAACGCGAACTGGACAAATGCATGTCCGGTCACGGCGGATTTGACCACAACGCCCAGGCACTTCGCATAGTAACCAGGCTTGAACGGCGATATGCCGGTTTCGACGGCTTGAACCTGACATGGGAAACGCTGGAGGGCCTGGTCAAACATAACGGGCCGGTCCTGGATGCACACGGCACTCCGGCAGGGCGGTATGCGAAACTCGGATTGCCACATGCAATTGTCGAGTTTGCCCAAAATCATGACTTGCACCTGGACAGTTATGCCTCTGCCGAAGCACAGATTGCCGCTATTTCCGACGATATCGCCTACAACGCTCATGACATTGACGACGGGTTGCGGGCAGGGCTGTTTGATGTGCAATCCCTGCTCGACGTACCGATTGCCGGCAAGGCGATCCGCGAAGTCAAAGAGATGTGGCCTGATCTGGACCGGCATCGTGTAATCCACGAAACCGTCCGGCGCGTCATTTCCTGGATGATTTTTGATGTGATAGCACAAACACGGATAAACGCCGGGGCCAACAAAGTCGCCAGTGCAGATGCGGTGCGCACATCCAAATCGGCAATTGTCGGTTTTTCGCCCCAAATGCAACAGGACAACGCAAAACTCCAGGCATTCCTGGCAGAACACATGTACCAGCATGAAAAGGTTATCGCGATCATGCGTCGTGCCCGGCGTGTGGTCAGGGACTTGTTCGAGGCCTACAGCAGCGATCCCGCGCAGTTGCCTGTGGACTGGCAGGAACAGGGATACTCACGCGGAGACAGCCGTCAGGCTCGTCAGATATGCGACTTTATAGCAGGTATGACTGACCGTTATGCTCTTGATGAACACAAGCGGTTGTTTGACCTTGATCCGCTTTTCCGTTAAGCCCCGCGCGGCACATCCGGATAAATGGATGCGAGGCACCACACCCTAATCAAAGCATAACCCGGATAACATGAACCCTTTCAGTCATATCAAGACTATTGTCGATGACGCACTGACACAGCTTGCAGGCGACGGCCTGCTGCCTGCCGACATGGATACATCCAGAGTTGTCGTCGAACCGCCTCGTGATCCTGCTCACGGCGATATAACCACCAATGCAGCAATGGTACTGGCCAAGCCCGCCGGCAAGGCACCGCGCGACATAGCGGCAAGCCTTTGCACTTTGCTTGCTGAACACGCCGATGTGGCGTCGGCGGAAATTGCCGGTCCCGGCTTCGTCAACCTGCGCATTGCAAAAACCTACTGGCCGGGGTTCATGCGCTCTGTTCTGTCAGCGGGCGAAAGGTTTGCAGATTCAGCCATGGGGCAGGGACACAAGGTCAACGTGGAGTATGTTTCGGCCAACCCCACCGGACCTCTGCATGTCGGCCATTGCAGAGGCGCGGTATTCGGCGATGCCCTCGCCAACCTTCTCGAAACGACAGGTCATCAGGTCACCCGGGAATACTACATAAACGATGCCGGCAGCCAGATAGACACGCTCGGCGACAGTGTATTCCTGCGTTATCTTGAAGCGCTCGGCGAAGACATTGGCGATATTCCCGCCGGTCTGTACCCGGGTGACTACCTTGTACCAATCGGCAAGCAACTGGCGCAGGAATTTGGCGATGGACTCAAGACTATGGATCAGGCGCAGCGCCAAGTCCTGGTCAAGGATCGGTCAATCGCGGCGATGATGGATTTGATTCGCGAAGATCTGGCAACCTTGAATATTCATCAGGAGGTGTTCTTTTCTGAGAGAACTCTCCATGAAACCGGTAAGATAGCCGAGACAGTTCAGACTATGCGAGACGCCGGCCTGGTTTACGAAGGCCGCCTGCCACCACCGAAGGGTCAGTTGCCTGAGGGTTGGGAAGACCGCGAGCAAACCCTGTTCCGTGCCACCGAATTCGGTGACGACATCGACCGCCCTTTGATGAAATCAGATGGAGCATTCACCTATTTTGCTGCGGACGTCGCCTATGCCCGCGACAAGATTAATCGCGGCTTCAGTGAACTGGTGTTCATTCTGGGCGCTGATCACGGCGGATATGTCAAACGATTGCAGGCAGTTACCAAGGCGCTTTCACAAGGAAACGCCAGCGCGGACGCGTTGTTGTGCCAGCTCGTGCGGCTTTACCGGGGCGGGGAGCCGGTAAAGATGTCCAAACGCGCCGGTGAATTCGTTACACTGCGCGAAGTCGTTGAGGAAGTTGGTTCAGATGTCCTGCGTTTCATGATGTTGACACGCAAGAATGATGCGCCACTGGACTTCGATTTCCAGAAAGTCACAGAACAGTCACGTGATAACCCTGTTTGGTATGTTCAGTATGCTCACGCGCGTATTGGGTCAGCTTTTGCGAAGGCGAAAATCGAAGTTGGGGACGCAGCAGCCGACGTGTCGAATGTGCCTGAAGAATTGCTTCTTCTGCTTGATGATGAGACCGAACAACGAATCATCAGCCTGATTGCCGGGTGGCCACGTGCTGTCGAACTAGCTGCCATAAATCGTGAACCACACAGGTTGGCCTTCTATCTATATGAAATTGCAGCAGAATTTCATTCGTATTATAACAAGGGCAAAGATCAGCCGCAATTAAGGTTTATTTTGCGGAAACAGGTGCATCTTACACAAGCACGTCTCGCCTTGTTGCAAATGATCCGCTATACTTTAGCTAGCGGACTTAGCATCTTGGGCGTAGAACCTGTCGATGAGATGTAAGGGTTTGATGGGAACCGGATGGATCAGGAATCAAATAGTAAACCGAGCAATCGCGGCAGTTGGCGCGATCGGCTTGGTATAACAGACGACAGCTCTTCCGGGACGGAAGCGCCTTCGACACCGGCGGAAGCGCCGGCAAAGCCGGCTGCTCGCAATGACGCGAAAGTGGTTGCAAAGCCGGCTCCGATGGCTCCTCGCCCGGGATCTGCCGCCAAGGCACCTGTTCGGTCAAAACCCGCATCAGCCGAAGGCGCGGCAGGTAGCGAAAGCCCCAAACCGGCCTCCGAACGGCCTCAGGCGACCGGCGGCGCAAAAGAAGATGCATTTGCAGAGCGTTTGCGCCAGCATCGTGCTGCAGCTGAGGAGGCTGTAAAAAAGCGGAGCGCATCTTCCGGCCTGGACAAGTTCTCGTTCGCCAAAAAGGAAGTCGAAAACGCCCGCGCGGAATCTGCTCCTGCGCACAAGCCGGCCGGCCAACCATCCAGACGACCAGCCGCTGCGCCTGCCAAGCCGGCATTGTCATCACCAGCGCCATCACCGGTGCCTGCTGCCTCGATACCTCAACGCCCGGTTGCTCCCGCACCGCGTCCGAACCAGTTGCAACCGGTTCGGGCACCGGGAGTAGGTGGAGCACCACCAAGGCCCGGACAATTTGCGCCACCGCAGTCGCAGTACAGCCAGCCTCCTTACGGCCAGCCGCCGCAACAACAACATCAGCAACCGCCGCAACCTCCGTCGGCTTACAGGCCTGCCGGTCCCGGCTATTCGCAGCCACCCGCCCCGCGTCCGCAGCCACCTCAGGGATACCCGCCGCAGGGCGCTGATCCCTATGGGCGTGGCGGATATGCAGCACCCAGGCCACCGGTTCCGCAAACCGCTCCAGGGCAGGGGCAGCGCTTTGCGCCTCCGTCCAGTGAGCATGATCTGTTTGAAGACAATGGCTACCGCCCGGCGGCGCCACTTGGCCGGGCAATGCCCGGGCGTAATGAGCCCTTGCGTCCCGATTTTGATGATCCGTTTGATGACCAGCGAGATTATGGGGGTCGCACGGCCAACGACTATTCCCAGGCCTATCGCGAATATGATGACGAAGATTATGACGAGGACGAGCCGCGCCGCTGGGGCGGGTTGATCATGGTGGTCCTTGCCCTGGTTGCTATTGGAACAATCGCAGCTGGCCTGATTTACTGGTATACCCAGCAAAAAACCACGACCGGTGGTGCAGCGACAGAAGTGCCGGTCATCAATGCGCCTGAAACGCCGGTCAAGGCACAGCCTGATGCCAATGCAAACCCGCCCGCGACGGCACCGGCCCAGGGTAAAAAACTTATTTACGACCGTATCCTTGGAACAGGCAGCACCAATGAGCCGGAGAGAATCGTGCCGCGGCAGGAAACCCCGCAGGCACCGGCCAATAACAGTGGCGAGGGGAATCTGCTTCCGTTGCCGCTGCCGCCGCCACCGCAAACCCAGGGCTCACTGACACCCGGAGAGGCCGGGCCGGATCCCGCGCAGCAAACTGCCAGCACGGCAAGGGAAAATCAGGAAGATCAGGGGGCCGCCGGGGGGAACGAACCGGCGGCTTCTGCCGTTTTGACACCGGCACCGGCTCCGATCCAGCCTGCTTTGACGCCACCAGTGCAGGAAGGTTCAATTATTCAGCCGCCAGTTCCCCGCAGCAAACCGCGAAATCTCGTTGCTTCTGTTCAACAGGCGCCCGCAACTCAGTTCAGGCCTGTATTGCAACCAACGCCGGCTCCGGCTCCCTCTCAACAGCTGAATGCGCCAGTAAACCTGCAACAACAAGCCGCTATCGTAACCCCGCAGGTACAAGCACCGGTAAACACGCAAATTCCGGCTCCAGCACCAGCGCCGGCAGTGACACAAACCCGCAATGCAGCGCGGGACGACGACCCGCTGGCCGGTTTTCGTTCCCCCTTGAATTCACCCAATCCGCCGGCGCAGCAGGTTCCACAGACGTTCCAGCAACAGGCCGTCATTGCCCCGCAACCGCTTCCAACTCCGGCACCGGCACCGCAACAACCGATTACGCAACAATCATTACAGTCGTTCTCACCGCCGCCTGTTAGCCAGAACCAGGCTGCCAATGCTCCTGCGGGATCGGGTTATGTGGTACAGCTTGCTGCTTACAGGTCTGAGCAGGAAGCTTTGGGTCAGTTTCAGCAATTGCGCTCAAGACACAGCAATATCATTGGCAACCTGCCACCGGCTGTCCAGCAGACCAATCTTGGTGCCAGCGGCACTTTCTATCGTCTTGGTATGGGACCTATGTCCTCAAAACGCGCCGCAACCGAATTGTGCAACAAGCTGATTGCCGCCGGCGAACGCGATTGCCTGGTTCGCCGCCGATAATCCATTTGCTGGAGCTTGGTTTCTTTACAGTCTTGGTTTCGAGTGGGTGCCCCTGGGTCGTTCAGTGCACCCCAGGCAACTCCTTAAATGGATTGTTGCCAAAGTCCCCACGGCAAACCTGACTGTAACCTGAGCGCTTCATTCACCCTGCGTTCATAACGCATCATCAACTCTGTACGGTCTGCGTTGCTGAACGCGGGCTCATTACCCTGTTTACATACAGCTTTTTCATAGTCCGCTGCGTGTAGGAAGCAGGACATGGGCAAGAGATTTTGAGTGAGATAGACCGGGGAATTGCCATGAAAAAAATTCTGATATTGTTGATTGCAACTATCGCACTTGCAGGCTGTGACGACAGCGCTGAGAAAGAGGCCAAGGCAAAGGCGGAAGCTGAGAAAGTAAGGATTGAAGCAGAAGCGAAAGCGGGCGCTGCCGCAAAGGCGAAAGCAGAAGCTGAAGCTGAAGCTGAAGCCAAGGCCGAAGCTGAAGCAGTTGCCAAGGCAAAAGCAGACGCTGAGGACGCGGCGAAGGAAGTAGAAAAGACGGTTAAGGAGACAGCAAAAGAGACCGTTGAGACAGCAAAAGAAGTAGTTGAAACCTCGAAAGAGGCACTTGATGCAGTCAAGGATGTCCTGAAAAGCGCCGATTAAGTTGGTGTTTGCTCATAGCATGACAAGCCACGATGGTTCATGATAGATATAGTATGGTGTTCTATATGGAGTACTTTATCGAATAGTCAGCGCTGGTTTTGTCTGCTCCAGTGAAGAAGCTACCGGACTGGCTGCAAGGTCTCCATGAACCAGATTGGCGCACTGATGTGCGCCGGTTTGTGGGAGGAGACCCTCATGTACCTCAATTCCACACCCTTGCTGCGCAACGCGGTCACAGGTGCATGCAGCACCCTTATGGGATTGTCATTTGCGTTTGTGACAATCTGCAGCGTGGCCCATGCGGATGATGGTGTTCGCATTCCCGCCAACCTGTGTGCCTGGGAAATAATGGGCTGGCGCGATCTCAATCCTGCGGAAAAGACAGCATGGTCAGGGCTTGGCTGGACGGTGCAGACCTGGGATCGTTCCGACCCAGCCAATTATCCGTCATCTTACCGAAAAGCCTGGCCTGAACTTACATACCGAGAAAAATTGCTCGCCAGGAAACTGGGTTTTAGCAGAAAGACCTGGGATGCCGAAGGGTGTCCCAACTACTCGACATTGGTACAGAAGAGGGATGGCATTCCAGACCTGGGTGGCCCGAATGGTTCGACTGATTGAGCGTTTCCTGTCCAGATGAATGCACAGTGGCAACACAGAGACAGTACACGGCGCCTTGCATTTCAATAATTGCCATAACAATGCCCATATCACTGCCAGTGCCCACCATGCCATCCGGGCCTCGAACCTGTCCGGCAGGCACATCAATTTCCAATTCGCGGAAATCCACAGCGCATCCCAGTCCAACCGCCTTGGATGTGGCTTCCTTCGCCGTCCATAGTTGCAGAAATGCATGCCATCGATCAGAGACGCATTGCCGATCCAACCAGGCCTGCTCGCGCCGGGTCAGTAGGTCCAGGACAGGACCGGCACCCCGGGTTCCTGTGACAAGTTCCACATCAATGCCAACCTGCGCCGCTGGATTGGTTACCACCGCAACCAGTCCTTCCGCATGGCTTATGTTGAACTGGACTTGCGGCTGCCCGGGGACCACTGATGGCTTGCCGTTTACACCAATGGCAAACTGCCACTCGCCGGGCTGAACGGCATGTCCGGTTGCTACGGAAAGTGAGTGCCGCAACAAGGACCTGCCTGCAATGAAGTGTTCGCGGCGAACAATGTGTTTTATGCCGGCAGCGTGAGCGTGTTCCGCTTCGGCAAGAGCATCGGCACCCAGCCGGTTCAAGACGGCACTCGAACACGCGTATGTAACATCCGTACCGGCATCAAATCGTTTGGTGACCATTGAACGTCGTGCTCTTTTTTGTTGGACCATCATCTTCCGACGTTGACCTGTCTCTGGAGTATTTCTCGGTAATCCTGCGTGATATCGGTTGTTGCTGGCTTTGTTTGTGGTAATCGCCTCCATGGCACAGTCCGGGCTTTCCGGTTTTGTTCCGCAAGCCGGTCGCGAGCCGTCGTGCGTTTTCCTGCAGAGCGTCTGGCGGCTGTTGCAATTGTTCTTGCTTGAACCGGCGCCAGGCTTGCCGGATTGCCTTGCCATATCTGGCCTGCTGGCACCATTTCGCCCTTCATGAGGAATGCATTCGGCTCCAGCGTCGACCGGTTCCCCATGTTAACGCCATAGTGCACAAAGGCATCCGTTCCGATCGTGCATTGGCTGCCGATGCGGACGGTATCGGACTTGAACAGGCCTTCTTCAAGGGAGTGCGCCTGCAGGATGCAGGCCTTGTTCAGGTTGCTGTAGTCGCCTATGTCCAGAAGCGTTTTGTCGTACAGATTGGCCCCGTCATCGAACACCATCCTGCCGACACGGGCACCGAGCGCACGTGACATCAGATTCCTGAACGGTGTTCCGTGGAACAGCATGTTCAGCGGGTGGCCACAGAACTTCCAGTGCCGCTCATGAAACAGGAAGTAGGGATCATACATGTTCACGGTACGCGCCTGCAGGCTGTCGAAGCCCAGGCTTGCCCGCTCCAGCACAGTGAATAATGTAACTGTAAAGGCCATGACCGCGAAGGTGCCTGTGAGAATTGAGGCGATGGCATAGCGGTCATAGTACAGGATTGCCAGGAACATCACGAACACGGCAACGAAGGAGGCAAACCAGTGGGCCATGAATATGGCGCCCATGGTGGCGAGGTTCCATCTGTTCTTGCGGGCAAGATTGCTGCGTAACGTCACCGGATCATCGTCTGACGGGCCTTGCCTGTCCAGTTCGGTTGAGCGTGGGATCTCAAAAGCAGGCGAGCCCAGCAGACCGGTGTTTTCGCGCAGCGGCCCGTCAATCGGTACCATGGTCTTGGTGCCGATCAGGACGTTATTTCCGGTCCTGTTGCCTGCCGGCATGACGATGGCGTTACCCAGATAGTTGTCAGCACCAATCTTCACGTCTGCAAGCGTAAACGAGGTTGCAGACAGTTTGATGTTGGACATCACAATGCCGTCTGAAACCATGGAGTTCGCACCGACATGACACAGATATGGATTGTCATGTACCTGGTCGAGCCCGAAATTTGAGCCGGTCTGCTTGCCGGGTGCTATGTTCCAACCCACATGTTTCAGGTAATTGGGGATGTAGGAACTGTCGCCAAACAGCAGATTCATGTATCCCCAATTGGTCAGGCCCTGTAACAGGCTCTGGACGATATAATGAAAGCCGAAAAGTACGTAGGTGCGGTCTGTGCGCAACATCGCGTTGAAAACTGTCGACACGACTTGAACAGCGACAAGTCCAACAACGATCATTGAAAAATAGACCAGAACAGACAACCACATACCTGTTGGTGCAAGGGCTATGACCACATCGGAAAAACTGTCGTAGTTCAGGTTTTCGGCACCGGAAAATGTACGCAACATGAAGTAGCTGTAAAACAGGAACATAATGGGGATAGGAAGCAACAACAGATTGGCGGTCGCAAGCAATCCACCGTACAGCCAGCGTCTCAAGCTGGAACAACGTCGCGATTTCACCGTATTGAAGTTTGTCGGCGTTTCTTCCGCGGGCGTGCCATGATAACGCTTGCCTGAGGGAATTTTCTGACCTTCCTGCAACGTCGAGGAGTGTGCAAGCTGAGCACCATCTTCGATGACGGTTTCGATATCAAGGTGACTGCCAGTGCCGACATAGGCATCAGCACCGATTGATATGACCCCGGTTTCAATGACGTTGTTACGGGCGCGATAGCCCAGCGTCATGGTGTTTTCCCGAATTATGCTGCCGGCACCAACGCTGTACAGATCTGTTGTCACAGGCGCTTTTGACAGGATGACGGCATGCCGTCCAATCCGTGCGCCGAGCAGCCGCAGCCAGACATTGTACAAGGGCGTTCCCGCATACAGATGAGCTGGTGACCAGTCGAACAGCAGTTTCACGAACCAGAAACGAAAGTAGTCGATACTCCAGATCTCAATGGCCTCAGTCTTCCAGCGTCGGACAAGATGCCGCTTCGCCAGTACAGGCGTCATGATCGATGCAACGACAAATCCGAGCATGCACAGCAGCACCCGCTGATAGAGCTGATAGGGATCGTTGATTGCCCCGTGCGCCCATTGTACACAGGCAACAATCGCACCGATCAGGCCCACGCTCAACGCCAGGTAGGTGCCAAGCTGCAAGGTGCCGCATACACAGTATTGCGCGAATGACGGGATCACATGAGGTGTCTCGTCCTGTTCGGTGGCGGTTGGAGTTGAGGTTTGCTGTGCGACCTGTGCCTCCAGTTTCTCCGCCAGCTTCTCCACCGTGGGATTGGCATAGACATCGCGCATGCTGACATTGGCGGCGTTTATCCTGTCGCGAATGGCGGAACAGAACCGCGCCATCAGCAGGGAATGGGCACCGAGGTCGTCGAAGAAGTGGTCCTGAACGGAAACTTCCGGCAGTTTCAGGGTTTCAGCCAGTGCTGCCGCGACCAGTCTTTCGGTCTCGGTGCGCGGTGCCTGTTTTGATCCTGACACCTGGCAGCGCGGACCGGTAGGCGGCGGCAGGCATTTCCTGTCCGCCTTGTTGCTGGTCGACATCGGGATGACATCAAGCCGCTCAAGATA
The DNA here is from genome assembly GCA_963759095.1 of uncultured Alphaproteobacteria bacterium. GTDB lineage: Bacteria > Pseudomonadota > Alphaproteobacteria > Rhizobiales > Aestuariivirgaceae > Anderseniella. The sequence goes on from CAVWYF010000032.1 coordinate 85,531, forward strand.
GGCAGGAACCATATAGGGCGGCAGCTGCTCGCGCAGTGAAGCGATAATCTGTTCCCTGTCGATCTCGGTGGTCTGGGACCTCGGGCTGCAATAGGCGACCAGTTCCAGTTGTCCCGGTGCGATCTCGAACGGGTTCACAACCGCCTGGGCAACGGTCGGGTTCTGCAGGATCAGGGATTCGATTTCGGTCAGCTCGATCCTGTAGCCCCTGATCTTGACCTGGGTATCGATGCGTCCGAAATATTCAATCTCGCCGTCATCATTGAAGCGGCCAAGATCACCGGACCGGTAGATCCGCTTCGACGGGTTGTCCGGCAGGCCGACAAAGTCGGGGATGAACTTCTCCGCCGTCAGCTCTTCGCGGTTCAGATAGCCCCTGGCCAGCCCGATGCCGGCAATGCCGATCTCGCCGGTGCCGCCTTCTGCAACCAGTTTGCTCTCGGTTTCGTCCAGAATGACGATTGTGTAGGTCGGCAGTGCCTTGCCGATGGTCACCGGCTTGTTCGGGTACAGTTCGGTGAGCGTCGCGGTAACCGTGGCTTCTGTCGGCCCGTAGGCGTTCAGGATGTTTCTGTCTTTGCTGTGCCAGCGTTCAACCAGGTTGTGCGGACACGCTTCACCCGATACCAGCAGGATGCGCAGGTCGGGCAGGTCGCTTTCAATGGTTGCCAGCAGGGTCGGCACGCAGCACATCACCGTAATCCGGTTATCCCTGAGATAGTCCGCCAGGTCTTCGCCGATGAGGTTGGTGCCGGGGCTGGCCGGGACCAGGGTTGCACCGGCGATCAGCGGCACCCACAATTCCTCGACCGAAAAGTCAAAGGCAATGGTCATGCCCTGATAGACCCGGTCACCTTTGCGGATGCCATAGGTGTCTGCTGCCACCCTGACAAAGTTGCAGATGCTGGCATGGTCGATGGCCACGCCCTTGGGATTGCCGGTCGTGCCGGAGGTATAGATTATGTAGCTTAGCTGATCCGGCGTCCGCCTGGACTTTGGTGACTTCAGACGATCTGGACTGTGCTTGTCTATGTGCGGAGCGTCATCGTCGATGAACACCTTGGTGTAGGGCAGGGTGGAGAGTTTTCCCTGAATGCATTCTGGGACACGATGGCTCGTACGTCTGCATCTTCAAGGATGAAGGCGATCCGCTCATTGGGGAAGCTCTTGTCCAGGGGCACATAGGCTGCGTGCAGTTTCTGAACCGCCAGCAGCACCACATAGGTGTCAAACGACTTGTCCAGCAGCAGCGCTACCCGGTCGCCGGCCTTGATGCCTGTTTTCTGCAAATGGCGTGCAGCCTGATTGGCCCGGTTGTCCAGGTCGCGAAAACTGTACTCGGTGCCCTCGGCAATGACGGCAGGGCTGGTGTCTTCGCCGGTGAACGCCAGGGTGTCGCACAGGCCCTCGAAGAGATCCTCAAGCCGCTCGCCCTTTGACCAGCGGACGCCGGTCGACGCCGGTTTGACGGCCAGCGAATGAGCCATACGATATCGCGCTCTACGGTCCTTTCCAGACTGTTTGATGCGGCGCCGGGCTCGCGCGGGCGCTTGCTGAAGTGTCATCAGACACTCTCATGCAGCTTGGTCCGGCTGGTGCGTGCATTACCGGTAGTGGTCTTCACAATCTTCTTGATGCCAGTCTTCCGGCTTTTATTTTCGCACGGTTTCGGGTTGAGTACCTTGCGGAATGCGTTTTCGAGAATATCCAACCCTTCATTGAGTTCCTCGATCTCAATCGTCAACGGCATCAGGAACTTGATGACTTCATCATGGGAGCCTGCACGTTCAAAGATTGCCCCGTTTTTGAACGCTTGTGCCGTAATGGCAGCGGCCTTCTTAGGATGCTTGCAGCAAATGCCGCGCATCATCCCGCGGCCGCGAAGTTCAACCACCTCACGAGGATAGAGCTTCATGATCTTGTGCAACCGTTTGTCCAGAATGGCGCTCTTTTCGGCAATGCTGTCTGCGAACTCAACTGTACGCCAGTAATGATCAAGCGCTGCTGCAGCGGTGACAAAGGCGTGGTTGTTGCCCCGGAATGTCCCGTTGTGCTCAGCAGGCTTCCACTGGTCGTGCTCAGGCTTGAGCAGAACAACGGCCATCGGCAGGCCAAATCCGGAAATCGACTTCGACAGTGTGACGATATCCGGCACGATACCGGCTTCGGTAAAGCTGAAGAAGCTGCCGGTGCGGCCACAACCTGCCTGAATGTCGTCGACAATGAGCAGCATCTTGTTGCGTCTGCAGATCGCTTCCAGCCGGCGCAGCCATCCGGAGCTGGCCGTGTTGATACCGCCTTCGCCCTGAACCGTCTCGACGATCACCGCAGCCGGATGGTCCAGGCCGCTGGCAGGGTCATCCAGCATGGCTTCCATATAGTCGAGTGTATCCGTGTCGGGCCCGAGGAATTTGTCGTAGGGCATGGAAACAGCGCCTTGCAGCGGCAGTCCGGCTGCGCCGCGGAAGTGGCTGTTGCCGGTCAGCGCAAGCGAGCCCATGCTGACACCATGAAATCCGTTGGTGAACGAAATCACTGTGGATCTGCCGGTGACCTTGCGGGCAATCTTGATCGCCGCCTCGACGGCATTTGTACCCGTAGGCCCGGTGAACTGAACCTTGTAGTCAAGCCCGAGCGGTTCCAGGATTGCATCATTGAATGACTGCAGGAACTTTTCCTTGGCGCAGGTGTGCAGGTCCAGGGAGTGGGTAATGCCATCGCTCGATATGTAATCCAGCAATGCCTGCTTCAGCACCGGATTGTTGTGACCGTAGTTGAGAGACCCGGCACCGGCCAGGAAATCAAGATACTTGCGGCCGTCCTTGTCCCAGATAACCGCACCCTTGGCCTGGTCGCACAATAGCGGGAAGGCCCGGGCGTAGGACTGGACCGACGACTCCTTCAGCGCGAAGATATCTGCATGTGGATCACAGGCGGTTGTACGGTCTTTGTACATATCAGGTCTCCTTGGTGAAATGTCGCGCTGGATCAGATGGCACTGTCTGTTCGCGACTGCATCGCGCGACAGGTCGGACCGCTGTGAGCAGTTGCCAGACCTTGGCGCGATTGGTGTATTGCGGGTTTGGATGATTTCGGTGTCGGCAGGAAACTCTAAGCGCACAAATCGGTATGCATCGAGTTTTGTACGAAACAGCCCGCCGTGGGCATTGGTCTCATCGCGAACCGACCAGACAAACGGTCGAACTTCGCAAATGTATATTTTTTCCAGTTTGGCAGGAATCTCACAGTTTTCTGGTGACCCATTTTTATTTTTCCACATAGCGGCATACTTACCCTCACTCACTCACTTACTTACTTACTCGCTGTTGCATCCCCATCAGATGCAACCTGAACTGCCTCACCACATTCTAGTTAATTGAAAAACTTCAGCTTATCCGCCGTACAAGCTGGAGTTGCATATCCTTCGATGTTCAAATTCCTCCGCGACCTGTTTCGTGTCGATACACATTTTGATGTCTCAGCTTATTGCTCCATGTGCACAGCAACAACCGTGCCATTGCTTTACGTAAGCGCTGATTATACTAGCGTTGCGTGCGGACTGCTTCCTGGACCGAGATCATTGGCAGGACGGCCATGATTGTATAAATGCGTACTTATAAATCAGCCCGGCAAACAGTCGCCTTGACGAGGTCCGCTTTCGCGGACGAAAGCGACGCTGTATGTCACTGGGCCAACGTCCGTTTCGTGCCAATAGGCGACGTGCGATCGGATTGTTGAAATCGCAAAATCAACTATCGGTTCATGCATATAGGGTAGGCGCTGGTGAAACCCCGGTATGTGACAATTCGCACACGGTACAATTTGCGCATGTGCACCCGGTATCGACTGCCGACAATTTCGCATAACCGGGAAACGGGGGTTTGTCGGCTGGCTTGCCTGACTACATCAAGCTTGATCATGGTGTCCTTTAAGGGAGAAGGGTGACACTTCATACCGGACACATAGCCAAAAGCAGCCGGTCAACGGCTGAACGTCGGATGCGTGAGTCAATTATTTAAGTGCATTTAAATGGCGGAGGGGGAGGGATTCGAACCCCCGGGACCGTGAAGCCCAACGGTTTTCAAGACCGCCGCATTCGACCACTCTGCCACCCCTCCGCTATTGAGTTTATGGATGGTCAATGTCCAATGTCAGGACAAGGGTTTAATCGGCCCGGTGCCGGTGTGCAAGACCATTGCGTGATTTTAAGCAGGCGGGCCATTGTTTTCATATTCCGTTCACTACAATTGTCCTACTGTGGCCACAGATCAATCGTAGTGGACTGATCGATAAGTGTTAAAAGCGGCGCTGGTTAAGATAATGAAAAAGATTTGGCTTGGTTTGATATTGTTCGCGTCAGGCGTTCAGATTGCGGTTGCGCAACCTGCTCAGTGGGCGTTGGGCATCTGGGCTGATGAAGACGGCAAATCCAATATCGAAATTGCCGACTGCGGTGGCTCCCTATGCGGCCGGGTTGTCTGGCTCAAGGAACCCTACAATGAAAATGGTCAACCGAAAACGGACGTCAACAATCCGGACGCCGCGCAAAGAAGCAGGCCAATTCTCGGATTGACGATTATCAGCGGCTTGCAGCCGAATGATGATTCTCAGCTCAAGGGGCTGGTTTACAATGCCGAAGACGGCAAGATTTATGACCTCTATCTGAAGCCACGGCGCACAACCATGGAAGTCGAAGGCTGTTTTGCAGTTTTCCTGTGCGGCTCACAAACCTGGACACGGGTCCAGTAACCGTCTGACCAGCAAGTCGGGCAACCACAGGGCTGGTCAAGCTTAAGCCTGCTATGTAATAAGGCGATGTCTATAGGGATGCCTTGGGGAGAATGATGAAAGTATTCACGAAATTCGCAATTGCAGCAGGTGCCGTGGTCTTGTCTGGCCTTTTGCCGTCCGCCTCCTGGTCACAATCCATCGACAACGACCCTGTCATTGAAGTCCCTCAAGATGCAGTAGATACGCCGCCAACATTCGAGGAAAAACTCAAACTGGCAGGCGAGGGCGATATAGACATCCAGATTTCGCTGGCCAAAGACTACCTGTCCGGCGACAACAATACACCAAAACGGCCAGTGGATGCAGCAAGGTGGCTGACCAAAGCGTCGGAAAAAGGTAATGCGGAAGCGCAGTTCCTGTTGGCAAACCTGTTACGCGAAGGCGCAAAGGGACTGAAAGCCAACGAGAAAAACGCAGTCACCCTGTATGCCAGCGCGGCTGACAAAGGCCACATTGAAGCAGCATATTGGGCCGCCGACGCCTACCATTACGGCAAAGGCGTCAAAAAGGCAGAAGTCAAGGCGATCGGATATTATGAAAAGGCCGCCGATCTCGGGCACGTGGCATCCAAGAACAATCTTGGCCTGATGTACCTGCAGGGCAAAGGTGTTGACCGCGACCTGCAAACCGCTTTCCGGTTGTTCCGTGATGCGGCGACAACCGGTAATTCATGGGGCCAGAACAACCTTGGCGGCATGTATGAAATGGGCTGGGGCACCATCAAGGACACAGCCAAGGCGCTTCAACTCTATCAAAGATCAGCCGCTACCGGAAACATCCACGGAGCCAGCAACATGGTGCGGCTCAGGGCCGTTCTGGAGGTTGCTGCCAAGGCCGAAGCTGCCGAGCCGCAAACCACTGACACACCAAGTGCTGCTGACACACCAAGTGCTGCATCAGATGCAGTGCCTCAGGCCGATGAAACACCTGACCCGGATGTGATTACCCAGCCTGCAGAAACCCAAATCCTGGGCGGATCCTCGACCGACTAGGGCAACTTTGAAAGCGATCGGTTTTATGGTTTTGATTGATTCAATCAAAAACCATACTGATCCAGTTCACTCGATAAAACTTTACGGGCCGACAATCAGACCTGACAGGTCAGGCACCGCTCCGGACTGAGACATTGCCAGGATCTGGTCTATCAGGTCATCCGGGGCCGGGTGCCGGCCATGAACCAGCAGGTCGCGTGCCTTTGCCACCATGTCTTGATGTGACAGCGGCAGTTCCGGATCGCCGCGCGCATCAGCCACCTCATGCGAGATCACGGACCCGTCTTGCATCTCAACCTCGACCCGGCTGCCCCAGTGAAGGGGATAGGCCGACTGAAACTGCCCGACAGCGGACAAAGCGGTTCGCGAGCGCAGATCACGGGCTTCAGCACGAGCCTCAGCTTCGAAATTGTTGAATACCACGGCGCCGGTGATCAGTGCAGTTGCCACGCAATGTTGCAGGGAAAACTTGCCTGCATAGGAAGTTTCGACCTCCACTCGGTCACACAGATCAAGTGCTGCCTGATAAGCGAAGACCCTGACCGATTTGATGGCCGTGGCTTGCGGCAATTGCCGATGAAGTGCCAGCCCGCACTCAATTGCAGGATGGGTGTGCCGGCATGAAGGCCATGGTTTGATTGACGTCTCATGCAATTGCCATTGATCGCCCGCAGCCGGCAACAACAGCGTTTCATCGGGGTTGGGGCAAGTTGCCTTGTAAAACCCCCGGTCACCTTCAAGAATTTGCGGCGCGCCGGTAAAACCATGATCAGCCAGGGTTGCTGCAACAAGACCAGCCTCAGCACCACGCCCTGCATGCAGATGCTTGGTTTCTGCACCTGTGTCGAGAAACTGCCACAACCCCGCTGATTGTGATCCGGCATTGCCGAGCGCATTCACGCATGCTGCTTCATCGAGGCCCAACAGACTGGCAACGGCCATGGCGGACCCGAACGGACCGCATGTCGCGGTGTTATGCCAGATCCTGTAATGTTCCGGTCCGACACTCATACCAACCCGGCAGCAGGCTTCAAACCCTCTCAATATGGCTGTTAAAGCCGACTTGCCATTCGAACCGGCAGCCATCGCGAACACCGCAGGAACAACTATGCAACCAGGGTGCACCACGGATGCCCGATGCAAATCATCAACCTCAAGTATGTGGCACAAACTGCCGTACAAGAACGATAACCTTGCTTTGTCGATTGCCTGGTTTGAGCCACCAGACATAGAGTTTTGCCAGGCCAGAAGTTTGCGTCCCGGCACCGAATTCCGGCCAGCTACAATGTTGGCAGCCGCGTCGAGAGTGAACAACGCCGCGGCCTGCAGATCATGATCCGAGACAGGACGCGCGAGAATGGCCGCACTCAGGCGCGCGCTCAGCGATGAGGTCAGGGCAATTGGGGAGGGCATCTGGTTCATGAAGCAGACTATAGATTGACTGTCTGCCTCAGGGAAGCGGGAAGGTGAGACGCCTGGTTCCGTCAAACATTTATTAACCGTGTTCCTGAACTCCGCCTTTACCGTCATTGGTGCAAACTCGTTAAACATTTTAGCAAACCCAGTCGGGTTTCGCGGGCCAAAGTATGGCGTTCAAACCTGGGAACACTGCGATCATGACAGATCAGAATTTGCGGCTGCCAACCCGCAGGAGCAGCGGATATTACTTCATTGGGGCAGGGGTGTTGTGCGCCGTTGCCATCGCGCTTGCCGGATGCTCCGGCTCCAGCAAGAAAGATCCGTTCGCCGGTATCGGTTCACCCATATGGGACAGCGCGAAAGGGCCCATGCCCAAAGGCGGCGGCAGGCGCCATGTCGGCAACTCATACCAGGTTGCCGGCATCTGGTTCCATCCCAAGCATGAACCAAACTACGCCAAGACAGGTGTCGCGTCCTGGTATGGACCCAAATTCAACAGGCGCATGACTTCAAATGGCGAATGGTTCGACATGGAGCAGTTGACCGCTGCTCACACCACCATGGAACTGCCAAGTTATGCCAAGGTCACAAACCTGGAAAATGGTAGAGAGGTCATTGTAAGGGTAAATGACCGCGGCCCGTTCGTGAACGACCGGATCATTGACATGTCCAAACGATCTGCCGATTTGCTCGGGTTCCGGGGCAGGGGGAAAACCAAGGCACACGTACAATACATCGGCCCGGCTCCTCTTGAAGATCCGACCTATGGCCATCTCGCCGCGATGAACCTGGAACTCAAGCGCAGCACACCTTTGAACGAGATGATCGCCAGTGCCGACCTGCGTGATGGCCGTTACGGCGAAAACCGGCCGTCTTACAAATCCGCCAATGCTGCTGTGTTTGCCAGTACGGGCACCGGTGGATACTACATTCAGGTGGCAGCCTTTGCTGATCCCGGAAACGCGCAGCGCACCAAGGAAGCCCTGGCCGATCTGGGCAGAGTGCAGATCAAACCAGCCAATGGCTCGTTCGGCCCATTGTACCGGGTCAGGGTCGGGCCGCTCGACAATCATGCAAGCGCGCAGTCTGCGCTGGAGCAGGTGCGTGCCCGCGGTCATCATGACGCTGTTGTGAATTCCACAACCAACTGATTGATCTACAGTTTAGGGCGACCTGTTGATTGCGCGCGCGTGGACGGGTAATGTACGGGGAATCCATCAACTCGAATTAACGGCGGTCGCCATGCTAGAAACAGCAAGGTACAACACTAACGCACAAGCCCGCTACTTCCTGGCGTGTGCGACGATCGTCATCGCGCTGCTGGCAGGTATGCCGTGGAAAAGCGCTTCGGCCCAGGAACACGAAACCGTTGCCAAGTATGCCATTGTGATGGACAGCAGGTCCGGCAAGGTGCTGTTTGAAAAAAATGCCGATGAACTGGTCCCACCGGCGAGCATGAGCAAGATCATGACCATGATTATGGTTTTTGAACGGCTCAAGCTCGGCCGACTTAAACTCACCGATGAATTCACGATAACCGAAGATGCCTGGCGCAGGGGAGGCGCACCTTCGCGCAGTTCCACCATGTATGCCGAGGTAGGTTCGAAAATAGCACTGTCCGATCTCATCAAGGGTGTCACCGTTCACTCCGGCAACGACGCGGCAATTGCGATAGCGCAAGGCATTGGCGGCACCGAAGACGGCTTCGCCGATGACATGACCAGGCGTGTGCGCGAGCTCGGACTGCCGAAATCAACGTTCAAGAACGCCACGGGCCTGCCGGCGGAAGGCCACCTGTCCACCATGCGTGAACTGGCCAGTCTGACCCGGTACATCATTGAAGTGTTTCCGCAGTACTATAAGTATTACGGCATACGTGAATTCACCTGGAACAATATCACGCAACAGAACCGCAATCCGCTGCTGGGAAATTATCGCGGAGCTGACGGTGTCAAAACCGGTTTCATCAGGGATTCCGGTTATGGCATGATAGGGTCTGCCGAGCGCGAAGGCAGACGTCTTATCGCTGTCGCCGGCGGCATGAAATCCAAACGCGAACGTGCCGAGGAGGTGGAACGGCTACTCAATTACGGCTTCAGGAGTTTTCGCGCGGTCCGGCTGTTTTCAGCAGGCGACACCGTTGGCCAGGCCCGTGTCTGGGGTGGCGAAGAGCCGTCGGTGAAACTGGTCACCAAAAGTGACATTCTGACACTGCTGTCAGAAGAAGAACAGGCCACAGCGGAAGTGCAGCTCGTCTATTCCGGTCCATTGAAGGCACCAATCAGAGCCGGGACCGCAATCGGTGTTGTGCGAGTCCTGACCGACGGCAAACTGGTATACAAAGCTCCCGTACACACCAAAACCAGCATTCCAGCCACCGACAGCATGTGGAAAAAGGCTCTCGATTTAGCACTTTTCATGGCACTCGGTGGTTGATAGCTTGTAGCCCACATGAAACGGGCACTGTTCATTACATTTGAAGGCGGTGAGGGCACCGGCAAGAGTACGCAGACCGCGTTGCTCGCCGAACGGCTGCGCCAGTTGGGCAACCGGGTCGTCGAAACACGCGAGCCGGGCGGTTCACAGGACGCGGATGCAATCAGGCAATTGCTGGTCAGCGGCGAAACCGGCCGGTGGAGTGTCACCGCAGAAATACTGCTCAATTACGCCGCGCGTGAAAGCCATCTGCGCCAGACCATCATTCCCGGCATGAAAAATGGTGCAATCGTCATCTGCGACCGCTTTGCCGACTCAACGCGTGCTTACCAGGGCCATGCCGGCAAGGGTGACAATGAACTAATCGAGCAACTGGATCGCAAGATCGTCGGCGAGGCCCAGCCAGATCTCACTTTGGTGTTTGATCTTGATCCTCGGATTGGTCTCGAAAGAGCCAGCTTGCGCGGCGGCGACGATCGCTTTGAGCGCAAAGGTCTGGAGTTCCACAACAGACTGCGGGGCGGTTATCTGGCAGTTGCCGCAGAATTTCCTGACAGATGCAGTATCATTGATGCATCCGGTTCAATCGATCAGATTGCAGCTTCAGTCTGGCAAGCAGTAGCGCCTCACCTTGAGGACAATGCAGGATGAGCGCAAAAGACGATGAACAAACCGACCCGCGCGAAATGGTTCTGCATCCCCGTCATGGCCAGCATCTCGTCGGTCACGCCGCAGCCGAACAGCACCTGCTGGACGCCTACCACTCCGGCCGGTTTCATCATGGCTGGTTGATTACCGGGCCACAGGGTATTGGAAAGGCCACACTGGCCTATCGTCTCGCGCGCTATCTCCTGCGCTACCCTGATCATGAAACGGCTCCCGTCGACACACTCTCCGTCCCTGCCGATGACATTGTGGCATCGCAGGTATCAGCGCGGTCCCATCCTGATCTGCTGGTGCTGCAACGCGACGTCGACAAGGGAAAACTCAAGGCCGGCATAACTGTGGATGCCAGCAGAAAGGCCGCGGATTTTTTCAGCAAGACCGCGGGCGCCGGAGGCTGGCGCGTTGCAATCGTTGATGTCGCCGATGAAATGAATGCGGCTGCAGCCAATTCAATCCTGAAAACCCTCGAAGAACCGCCGGAAAAAAGTCTTTTCATCCTGCTGTGTCATGAACGCGGCAGATTATTGCCGACGATCAGATCCCGCTGCATTGAATTGCCGCTGCACCCGCTATCGCCGGAAGACACAGTAACAGCTCTTGATCTATTGCCGGAAGGGTTGGGTAAACAGGCCATACCGCACGTTGGACTTGCCAATGGCAGGCCCGGCCTCGCCATGGCGCTGGCCGAAACCGGTGCCGGCGCAATCTTCGACCGGTTCGTCAAGGCAGCAGACGCCGGCCGCCTCGACATGAAAACCCGAATGGCCATAGCCAATGCCTTGTACGGCAGGGGGACCGATGACCGGTTCAATGTATTTTGCGCATTGCTTGACGGCTGGATTACCGCTGCCGCCGCCAGGGCTGTCAGGGCGTCTACGGCCATGGGACAAGGCCACGCACTGGCGAATGCCCACCAGACAATCGGGCATTCCATTCGCGAAACAAATGCCCTAAACCTCGACCGTCGCCTGACACTGCTGCAGGCGTTTGACCTTATCGAGCAAGCCCGCAAGGCATAAAGAACTCTACATGACCGAAAAGCCTACATTCTACATCACTACAGCCATTTCATATCCCAATGGTCCGCCGCATGTTGGCCATGCCTACGAAGCTCTGGCCACCGACGCCATGGCGCGCTTCAAAAGGCTGGACGGCTACGATGTATTTTTCGTCACCGGCACCGATGAACACGGCCAGAAAATTCAGCAAACCGCCCAGAAGCAGAATCGTACTGCGGCTGAGTTCGTAGATGAAATGGCACCAAAGTTCGAGGCCATGGTCAAGGCGCTGAACTGTTCCAACGATGACTTCATTCGCACCTCTGAACCGCGTCACTACGAAGCCGTCCAGACCATCTGGAAAAAGATGGAGGCCGCCGGCGATGTCTATCTCGACAAATATGCCGGCTGGTATTCGGTCAGGGATGAAGCCTTTTATGGCGAGGACGAACTTGAAGACCGCGATGGCGGCAAATATGCGATCAAGACCGGTACCCCTGTCGAGTGGGTGGAGGAAGAAAGCTATTTCTTCAAATTGTCCGCCTACCAGGACAAGCTGCTGAAACTGTATGACGAGCACCCCGAATACATAGGACCGTCCGAACGCCGTAACGAGGTGGTAAGCTTCGTCAAGGGTGGTCTGAAGGATCTTTCAATTTCACGCACGACGTTTGACTGGGGTATTCCGGTACCGAACGCCCCCGGCCATATCATGTATGTATGGCTCGATGCGTTGACCAACTACATAACCGCAACAGGTTATCTCAAAGATGATCCGGAGCGGGCAAAATACTGGCCGGCAGATGTTCACATCATCGGCAAGGACGTCGTGCGTTTTCACACAGTCTACTGGCCGGCATTTCTTATGTCTGCCGGATTACCCCTGCCCAAGCGGGTGTTCGGTCACGGGTTCCTGTTCAATCGCGGTGAGAAGATGTCAAAGTCGGTCGGCAATGTTGTTGATCCACAATCGATGATCGACCAATACGGTGTCGACCAGGTGCGGTATTTCTTCATGCGCGAAGTGCCGTTTGGCCAGGACGGCAATTACAGCCATGAAGCCATTGTGAACCGGGTAAACGCCGATCTTGCCAATGACCTTGGCAACCTGGCGCAGCGCTCCTTGTCGATGGTCGCGAAAAACTGTGAGGGTAAATCGCCGTCTCCGGGAGAGTTGATAGCCGAGGACAAAGAGATTCTGGGCGCAGTGGATGCGCTGCTGCCGCTGTGCCGTGAGCACCATGAAGTGCAGGCGCTGCACAAGTCCTTGGACGCCATCTGGAAAGTCGTCGCGGATGCCAACCGGTATTTTGCCGGCCAGGAACCCTGGGCGCTGAAGAAAACCGACCCCGAGCGTATGGCAACGGTCCTGTATGTGACCGCTGAAGTCATCCGTCAGGTTGCAATACTGGCACAACCCTATATGCCGGCAGCGGCAGCCAAACTGCTTGACCTGCTGGTGGTGCCGGAAGATGCCAGAAGTTTCGCACATCTGGGCGAGGCAGGCAGGTTGCAATCAGGCGTTGAACTGCCAAAACCGGAAGGTGTGTTTCCGCGTTACGTAGAAGAAGACCCGGCCTGAACAAAGAGCGCGACGTATAATGACACCCGCTATCGTAGACAGCCATTGCCACCTCGATTTCGATGTCCTGCATGACGACATTGCCGGTGTGATTTCCCGCGCCCACGAGTTTGGCGTTCACCTGATGGTATCGATCTCGACCAGGGTCAAGAATTTTGATGCCGTTCGCACCATTGCGGAGGCCCATCAAGAGGTGTTCTGCACTGTCGGAACGCACCCGCATAACGCCGCCGAAGAACCGGATGTAACTGCCGAACAACTTGTTGCGCTGGCCCAACACCCCAAATGTATCGGCATCGGTGAAGCCGGGCTGGACTATCATTATGACAATTCACCACGCGATATGCAGGCCAAGTGCTTTCGCACCCACATCGCCGCTGCCCGTGAAACCGGTCTGCCATTGGTCATTCATTCGCGCTCGGCTGAAAAAGATACGGCAGATATCCTGGAAGATGAAATGGGGAAGGGGGCGTTCAAGCCGCTTCTGCATTGCTTTTCATCCGGCCTGGAACTGGCCGAACGCGGCCTGGCAATCGGCGCTTACCTTTCGTTTTCGGGCATCCTGACATTCAAAACGGCAGAAGCCATACGTGACGCAGCCAGATTGTGCCCGCTGGACAGGATGCTGGTCGAAACCGATGCGCCCTATCTGGCGCCTGTGCCGCATCGTGGCCAGAGCAATGAACCGGCCTACACCGCCCACACGCTGGCCCACCTGGCAGGTGTCAAAGGTATGAGTGTCGAACAAATGGCTCAGATCACGTCGGACAATTTCTTTCGCCTGTTTGACAAGGCTCCGCGGCCTGCCATTTACGGGGTCGCTGCATGAGCCGGATATTGACCATTTTGGGCTGCGGGTCTTCCGGTGGCGTACCGCGCATCGGCAACAACTGGGGCCAGTGTGACCCGAACGAGCCGAAAAACCGCCGCAAGAGATGTTCCGTTTTGCTGGACAAGCGGGAAGGGGGCGCCCTGACCCGTGTTCTGGTGGATACCACGCCTGACCTGGTTTCACAGCTCAACAGCGCTGATGCAGCGGCTCTTGACGGGGTCTGGTTCACTCATGAACACGCAGATCACACTCATGGGATCGATGATCTGCGCCAGGTTGCAATCAACATGCGATCAAGGGTCAGTGTGTGGGCCGAACGAAACACTGCCGACATGCTGATGTCCCGCTTCAGTTATTGCTTTATGACACCGCCGGGATCGTCCTATCCGCCCATACTGGAAATGAATGGTATCGAGGCCGGCAAGCCGGTGTCCACAAATGGCGAGGCGGGCGAAATAAGCGCAATGCCGTTTGAGGTAAACCATGGTGACATCGATGCGCTGGGGTTTCGGATCGGCGACGTGGCTTACACACCCGATCTCATCAAGGTGCCGGACCACTCAATGCAATACCTCGAAGGCCTGGACATCTGGATTGTTGACGCGCTCCGGCGCACGCCGCATCCAAGTCACTTCAGTCTTGAAGACGCGCTTCGTTGGATTGAGCGCATGAAACCGAAACGCGCCATATTGACCAACATGCACATTGATATGGATTATCGGACCTTGTGCGGCGAACTGCCGGCAAATGTCGTACCGGCGTATGATGGAATGGTCGTGGAGATCGGCTGATGAATGCTCTGTTACGGGCATATGCCAATACCTGGTCACAAGCAGGTGCCCCACATCTTGCGTCACTCGTCAATGCAATAGATGCTCCGGAACAACTGCTAGCAACGGCAGACATGGTGCCGGCAACACTTAAACGAGATTATGAGCAAGCCATAGCCTGTCTGACCGGCTTTCCCGATCTACAGCGGGAACTGTCACAGGCAGGCACCCGATTGCCGTGGATGCAGGGCACCATGAAAATGCCCGAAACCTTTCAGGGCAGATTCGCCTATGTGGAACTGGCCGGCCCCTTGGGCATGATTGCCAACAGCAACGTCAGTTTCGGGCTGTATCTGCAACAACGCGATACTGTCTATCCGAGCCACTGGCACTGTGCAGTGGAAGACTATCTGGTGGTCAGCGGAACCGCGCTGTGGCAGATCGATGACGGAGACTTTGTTGCCCGCGCACCGGGGGCACACATCGTGCATGCATCAAACCAGCCTCATGCCACGACCACGCAGCAGGATCCGCTGCTCGCCATGTGGTTCTGGCAGGGCGATATCAGGGACAGCACCTATCGTGTTGTGGGTGTAGACACCTGAAACGGGCGCGCTGACAGCGTCGAGCACAATCACCCTTCCATACCCGCCATTACCTTTGACGGCGCATGCCCCATGGCTTTGCCAAAGGCGGCGGAAAATGCACTTGGACTTCGGTAGCCATGCAGTTTCGCAACGACCGACACCGGCGCGCCTTGCGATAACGCCTCAAGCGCACTTTGAAAGCGGACACGCTGACGCCATTGAATGAAGCTCATTCCCAGATCGCGTTCAAACAGGCGCGCCAGCGTCCGCGCAGAAGCGCCTGAAACTTCAGACCAGCCATCCAGTGTCCTGCGGTCCGAAGGATCTGCAAGAAGCTCTGCACATAATTTTTGCAACCTGGTGTCCCGGGGAAGGGGGACATGCAGTGAAAGTGCTTGTGCCAGATGAATTTCCTGCTCGATCAATTGAGCGATGAGACTGCCGCGACTGTCGGGGTCATAAGCAACAGGTTCTTCGCCCAAAGCCAGGATCAGTTCCTTCAACAACCCAGGAACAGCTACAACATTCAGCCTTTGCGGCCGCTTCGGAACGGCAAGCGGATCAATGTACAAGGTGCGCATGTCCACGTTGCCGTGCATGCTGACCGAATGGGACAGTCCGGCGGGTATGTAGGCGGCACCGTCCGGTGGCACAATCCATGCGTCCCGCTGTGTTCTCAGTCTCATCACACCGCTTATCGCATACAGCAACTGATCGCGTTCGTGCTCGTGCAGCGGAATGGAAAAGCCATCGGTGAAGCTTTTTGCCATCACCACAATCGGCTGCGGCAAATCCTGGTAATCGCTCGGATTGGTGCTGCGTGAGCTGGCGATACTCAAAGCGTCGTCCTTTCCATAATAAAATACACTTGGCAGGTTTTCGACGAATTCTGGCATGACATCGAGAAACAGACAAATCTATTATGAGGCCACAACCGGTAAGGGCGCCGGCGCAAACGAGGTTTCATCACCGTGACCAGAGATCGCTGTTACTTCCTGCTGTTGAATATCGGGCATTTCCTCGACCACCTGTTCACCCTGATATTTGCAACTGTGGCGGCGCTGGCGCTGCACCGGGAGTGGGGGGTCGGTTATGCCGAACTGCTTGTGTATGCAACGCCCGGTTTCATTGCTTTCGGTCTTTTCTCACTTCCCGCCGGATGGCTGGCCGACAAGTGGAGCAGGGACGGGATGATGGTTGTTTTCTTCATCGGCATCGGCCTGTCCGCGATTGCCACCAGCTTTGCCTCGACGCCGATACAAGTTGGATTTGGCCTTTTCGTGATCGGCATGTTCGCCGCAATCTATCATCCGGTCGGCCTCGCCATAGTCACCATGACATGGCGCAATACCGGCATGCGCATCGCGGCAAATGGCGTTTGGGGCAATCTCGGTGTGGCGTGTGCTGCACTGATCACCGGCTATCTGATCGACAATGGCGGCTGGCGCATGGCGTTCGTCCTGCCTGGCATTTTCTCCATTGCGACCGGCCTGGCATACTTCGCCTTGCGCCACGATGCCATCCGTACCGATCGAACGACTTCCCAGACAGTTGGCCATCTCACGC
The DNA here is from genome assembly GCA_963759095.1 of uncultured Alphaproteobacteria bacterium. Classification (GTDB taxonomy): domain Bacteria; phylum Pseudomonadota; class Alphaproteobacteria; order Rhizobiales; family Aestuariivirgaceae; genus Anderseniella. The sequence goes on from CAVWYF010000032.1 coordinate 102,170, forward strand.
AGGCAGCACCGTCACCGGCAAACCGGACATTGCTGATGCGCGTCTCGGCAATCGTGTTCCTGACGACTGCGGTTTCTTCCATTATCTTCCAGTCGACAACGTTCGCGCTGCCGAAGATTTTTGATGAGCGCCTGCAAGGCCTGGCCAGTCAGCTATCGACATGGACCGAGACCCTTGGCGAAACCGGACAAAGCGACACGGCAACCATGATTGGTTCATTGGCATTCATCGTTTTTGCAGCCGCGTCCATTGCCCAGCTCATTGTCGGCAGCATGCTTGACCGTTATGGACCGCGACTGGTGTTCATGAGCGTGGCAATAATGCAACTGATTTTCTTCTCACTGATGCCGGGCCTGACAGACGGCGTTGCATTGGCCGTGGCGCTCGGTTTCATGCTGGGTGCATTCGGCCAGATACCGATCAACGACTACATGATCGGCAAGATGGCCAGCGGCCCATATCGGGCGCGCATCTACGGTGTCAGATATGTCGTAGCGTTTTCCGTGCTTGCGGTGTCACTTCCGCTGATTGCATTTGTCTACGAACATTGGGGCTTCGATATGCTGTTCCGCATTCTGGCCGGCGCCGCGCTGCTGATCCTGTGCGCAGTCGCAGCACTGCCACGCAAGCTGCCAACACCTGAACCATCAACCGCTGCAGCGGAATAGGACTAATTTGGGCAAGCACTATAGGAATTGTCCAAAAACTGCCTTTCCACTGCATGAAAATATTCCATAATATATATTATGCGAATATTACATTGTGTGAATGGCACTCAACCCAGTCGCTTTTCCATAACAAAGTTGGTCAGAGATACATCCCCCTTCGCCACCGACTGTTGCCTGACGACTGACCAGCCCTGGCGTTTGAAGAAGCGTTGCGCCAGGTAGCTGGCCTCTGTATCAAGCATCTTGATGCCAAGTCGCAGCGCTTCGGCTTCAACCCTCTCATACAACGCTCTGGCTATCCCTTTGCCAATCAGGTCTGGCACAACGAATGCCAGATCAATGTGTCCGTACACGTCCAGCGTCATGAAACCAACCAGTCTCGTATTCAACTCCGCCACAAGCACATATTGAGATTGAAGTCTTTTGCGCCATTCATCGTCGTCCGGCACCTTCTCGGCCCAGGCCGTCCTTTGACGGTCATCATAATACTCGGCTGCGCCAAATCTGACCGCATCAAAAAAAACCTGCCCCGTTCCACCTACGTCATCATCCACGAACTCTCTGACTCTAAGACGTTCCATATCGCTGACACCGCCTAGTGTGTAATCAACAATCGATGACAGCTGCTATTGTGCCATCACTCAATCCTGCCCAACAATCCGCCAGCCACGTCTTCAAACATTGCAACTTCGTTTTCCAGACGGCCGTCTCGAGAAGGACGCGCGCTGTCGCGCGCGCCGTTGTTTAGAACGCGGCCTGCACCGGAATCAACCAGGTGCCGCGCCTTGGGTCTGGGTATAGACGGCGTAGAGCGACTGGCTCGCCACCATGAACAGACGATTGCGCTTAGGCCCCCCGAAGCACAGGTTGCCGCAAATCTCCGGCAGCCGGATACGACCGATCAGTTTGCCGTCTGGGTCCCATACGGTTACGCCGCTGTAGCCGACATTGCGTCCGGCATTGCTGGAGATCCAGACATGACCGGAAACGTCGCAGCGCACGCCGTCGGGACCACACTTCACATCGTCGACCATGCAATCGGTGAACAGTCGGTGGTTCGAGACGCTCCCGTCATCAGCAACGTCCATGACGAACACATTGCCCTGACCACCCGGCCCGGTGTCGCCTGGCCCTTTGCCGGTGCTCGCAACATAGAGCCGCTTATAGTCAGGCGAAAAACACAGGCCATTGGGGTCCGGCACCTGTTCCTCGGTGGCCACGACCGTGAGCGTGCCGTCCGCAGCCAGACGGTAGGTCTGGGTTGGCAGCGCACGCTTCCACTCGGTGCCGATGCCGGCAGGCTGTCCGAGTGTCGGATTCAGCCTGCCATCAAGGTTGGACGGTCCTCCAGCGATGTCCGGCGCACCTTCATAAACCAGGCTGCCATATGGTGGGTCGGTGAACCAGATACTGCCGTCGGGATGGGGAACCACGTCGTTGGGCGAGTTCAGCCGTTTGCCATCATACGAATCGGCGAGCACCGTGGCCGACCCGTCAAGTTCGTAACGAACTACGCGCCGCATCAGATGCTGACAGGATATCTGCCGACCCTGGAAGTCGAATGTGTTGCCGTTGCTGTTGTTCGACGGATTGCGGAAAATGCTAACGTGCCCGTCGTCCTCGATCCAACGCATCTGCCGATTGTTGGGAATGTCACTCCAGACCAGATAGCGACCAACACTGCTCCAGGCAGGCCCTTCGGCCCACAGGGCTCCGGTCCATAGGCGCTTGATTGCACTGTTCGGTTGCGCCAAGCCGTTGAACGACGGATCGACCGCGATAACATCCGGATCCCAGAAGTACGTGGTTGGCGCACCACCGGGACCGAAGTCGCGCGGCGGGCTGGTGATTGTGGTCGGCGGCGCGACCGGTCCCAGGTCTTGGGCTGGCGCAGTTCGTGCGCCGATGGACATGGCGCCCGCGCTCATACCCGCAGCGCCCACTGCCCCGAGAAAACTGCGCCGGTCGAGGTTGTGCTCAGCCTCCAAATTCCCGGCCACCGTTTCGGTCCATTCAATCGCGTCGTTTTTTTTCACTCCTGGCATGTTTCTTCCCTTCCTGGTCGAACACCTGCCACCTGTTCCGCACAGGTGGCGATGCTTGGTCTGAGCCGTCCGTTCCGGTGTCAGTTGGGCGCTATGCGCCGGCCGCATCACATCCAGTTACCCTATCCCTGCTTGCTGGATCGTGGACCCCCAACTCTTCGCCATCGAGGCGTATCTCGGCTTGCTGCCGAGTTGTCACTGGATTTTACAGTAGGGCCTGGGTCGGCTACGTTCAAGGTCGCGGTGCGCGAGGTAGCGGGCCTAGTTCCATCAGTCCACCCTGCCCAGTAACCCGCTGGCCACGTCTTCGAACATCTCGATGCTGTTCATCGTATTCGCCAATAACATGGCACCTTCAAGGGCTGCGATGATCTCTGCGGACTTGGGTTTGCTGACGGCATCGGCCAGCGCCTCGTCCAGCCAGTCGATATTGGCCTGGAAGAACACGCGAACGGCATCGGCGACCTGCACCGGCAAGCCTCTGGCTTCCGCGCCCAGCATGGCACACAGGCAGATTGCATTCTCCTGAACCAACGCATGCCTGAAGACGCCTATATAGGCGGCAAGCCTGTCGTGTGGTGTTTTGCCCTGCCCGGCCATGCCAAGCGCTTCAAATACTTTTTTCGAGTAGGCTGCCACTACCGCCACACCCAGATCTTCCTTGCGTGGAAAGTGGTAATGCACGCTGGCGCTTTTCACACCTACATCATTGGCAAGATCACGGAAGCTGACGGCCCCATAGCCGTCTGACCGCAACCTGGCTTCTGCCGCTTCCAGTATTCTGTCGCGCATGGACATGGTCAGCTCCTGCAGCTTTATCTACCTATCATTAGATAGGCTATTGACGTTCGTTTGCAAAGCTTATAGTGCATATCTACCTACTGATAGGTAAATAAGACAGGAGAGCGATATGAAAATTCACGATTTCCCCGGTTTCCCGAACCCGGCCCGCATTCGGATTGCACTTGCTGAAAAAGGCCTGACCGACAAGGTCGAGTTTATCCATGTCGACGTCCCGGCCGGAGAGCATCAGAAAGAGGAATTCCGCAGCAAGAATCCGTCAGCCGCGGTACCGGTGCTAGAGTTGGAAGACGGTACCATGATCTCTGAATGTACGGCCATCACCGAGTACCTGGACAATCTGGACGGCACCCCTACCCTGACCGGAACAACGCCCAGGCAGCGTGCGGTCACCAGCATGATGCACCGCCGTGCCGAAGCAGGCCTCCTCGATGCAGTCGCTGCATATTTTCACCATGCAACTCCCGGTCTTGGTCCGGACATCGAGAAGCAACAGTGTGAGCCATGGGGTAAGCTGCAACGCGACCGGGCTGTTGACGGCATGCGCTACCTGGACAAGGTTCTGGCAGATCAACCATATATTGCCGGAGATGATTTCTCCGTTGCTGATATCACAGCCTTTGCCGGCCTGGCCTTTGCAGATTTCGCCAAGATTGACGTACCGGCTGATTGTGCGAACCTGAAAGCCTGGCACCAGAAGGTAGCACAACGTCCGAGCATCGCCGGCTGACCACGCAAATACGAAAGAGCACATTCCAATGCAACTCAACGCAGACTTCTCAAAACGTGCGGCAGTTCACGGGCAACAGATTGAGTGGGTAAAATCACCAATGCCCGGAGTGGACAGGCGCATGCTGGACCGGCTCGGCGAGGAGGTGGCGCGAGCCACCACCATCGTCCGCTATGCGCCGGGCAGCAAATTCTCGCCTCACGTACACACTGGTGGTGAGGAATTCATGGTGCTGGATGGAGTTTTCCAGGACGAGCACGGGGATTTTCCCGCCGGCAGTTACATTCGAAATCCGCCGGAGTCGAGCCATACCCCAGGCTCCAACCCCGGCTGTGTCATCATGGTAAAGCTCTGGCAATTCGACATGGCAGATCGCACCCACGTTCGCATCGACACCAACAAGATGCGCTCCCTGCCTGCAGCTGATCGCCCCGGCGTTTCAGTAATGCCGCTGTTTCATGATCAACGTGAAGATGTGAGGATGGAAATCTGGGACGCCGATGCCATCATCGAGCTTGATGTCCCCTACGGCATCGAAGTGTTTGTTGTGGACGGCAGTTTCGTGGAAAACAATGAAACCTTCCAGCCTTGGTCATGGCTCCGGCTGCCATGCGGTGATACCTTGCGTGCAACAGCAGGCAAGGATGGATGCAAGGTATGGATCAAGGCAGACCACCTCAAGGAAACACCGAAACCCCCGGCGACCTGACAACCGCGGGTCCCGAAACCCTTCCCAGGCAGGAAATTGCCACCCTCCTCGCGATCATGCAGGCTCTGCGGACACCTGAAACAGGATGTCCGTGGGATCTCCAGCAGGACTTTGCATCAATTGCGCCCTACACCCTGGAAGAAGCCTACGAAGTGCTTGACGCAATTGAGCGCGGCGAGATGGATGACCTGCGTGATGAACTGGGCGACCTGCTGCTGCAGGTGGTGTATCACGCCCAGATGGCCAAAGAGGCCGAACACTTTGAGTTTGCCGACGTAGTTGAAGCCATCACCACGAAAATGGTTCGGCGCCATCCGCATGTTTTTGGTGATCCGGCGGCACGCGCGGCCGGTGTGGAAACCGGATTTTGGGAGCGCGCCAAAGATGCAGAACGGCAAGGAACGGAAAATCAACGCGAGCGGGTGCTTGACGATGTGCCAGCCGCGCTTCCCGCCCTTACCCGCGCCCTGAAACTGCAAAAGCGCGCCGCCCGGGTCGGGTTCGACTGGCCAGACGTATCCAATGTTCTCGACAAGATCGTTGAAGAAGCACAGGAACTGACAGAGGCCCGCAACCATCTTTCCGCCGAAAAACAGGCCGAAGAATTTGGCGACCTGCTGTTCGTCATGGTCAATCTGGGACGCCATCTGGGCCTTAATGCGGAGGACGCATTACGCAAGGCGAATTCGAAATTCACTCGCCGTTTCAACTACATAGAAGACAGGCTTAAGGCCCGGGGTAGGTCAGTCGAAGAAGCCGATCTCGACGAGATGGACATGATCTGGAATGAAATCCGCAAGCGGGAAAACTCGTCAGGTTAATCTAGAGCGAGATGAGGTTAGATTGAATCATTTGATGGCGGAAAATCGGTTCACTCGGCTAGACGCGTCGCGCAGCGCGATGTGGTGCATCGGGCAAGCGGCGCAACGACGCCGATGGACCGATTTTCCCCACCCCGATGGGGCCATGATGTTGATAGTATTGATGAAAGGGCCGGGCGATTTTGCCCGCTGGCGTCGTTGGCTTGCGCTTGTGGTGAGCAACACCACCGCGCGCAATCCGCCTAGCCAGCGACCAAAATCGCCGCGGTCAAATGATCCAATCTAACCTCATCTCGCTCTAGCCGATCAACTGGACGCCGCAGCCGGAGTTAATCGCTCCCCAAGCCGCTTTTGGGCAGCACCGGCCTGCCGATCGTCAAACCGTGCCGTAATCGTGATCCGCCCGTCCTCATGGTCTTGCCGCGACAAGACTTCGGAATGCTCGTAGATCCAGGCCAGTTCCGCCCCCTCACCTGTCGCCAGCGACACGTCCAGCACCGCATTGTGATGTGAAAGCCTTTCTTCCAACATTTCCAGCATCGCCGGAATGCCTTCTCCGGTCAGCGCCGAAACCATCAGGAGATTATCTTTTCGAGAACACTCTTCCTTGAGCACCTCGGTCTGCTCTGGCTCCACCAGATCGATTTTGTTCCACACCTCGACAATGGCTGACAGCCGTTCGTCACTGACGCCGAGATCGCGCAGCACCGACATGACGTCACCCGCCTGCTCTTCTGTTTCGGAATGAGCGATGTCGCGCACGTGCAGGATGATGTCTGCCTCCAATACCTCTTCCAGCGTCGCCCGGAACGCCGCAACCAGCATGGTCGGCAGATCGGAAATGAACCCAACGGTGTCTGACAAGATGACCTTGCGTCCCCTCGGCAGTTCAATCTGGCGCATCGTCGGATCGAGCGTTGCAAACAGCAGATCCTTTGCGATCACGCCGGCATCGGTCAAACGGTTGAATAATGTCGACTTGCCGGCATTGGTATACCCGACCAGCGCAACAACCGGATATGGCACTTTCGCCCGGCTCTCACGGTGCAGCGTTCTGGTGCGGATAACCTGATCAAGCTGTTTCTTCAGACGTGTGATACGGTCCTGAATGATGCGCCGGTCAGCTTCAAGCTGGCTTTCGCCGGGTCCGCCCATGAAGCCGTGACCGCCACGCTGGCGTTCCAGATGGGTCCACGACCGCACCAGCCTGCTCTTCTGGTAATCCAGATGCGCCAGTTCAACCTGCAGCGTACCTTCCCTGGTGCTAGCCCGTCGCCCGAAGATTTCGAGAATCAGTCCGGTCCGGTCAACGACCTTGACCTTCCAGGCCCGTTCAAGGTTCCGTTGCTGACCGGGCGACAATTGAACATTGAGAACGGCCAGGTCGGCTTCTGACGTTTCAATCTGTTCGCCGAGTTGCTTGACCTTGCCCGATCCGAAGAACGAGGCCGGATTCAAACTGGGCACCGGAACCACCACAGCGTCGGCTATCTCCAGTTCAATAGCCAGTGCCAGACCAATTGCTTCTTCCAGTTTGTCATTCGCATCACGCCAGCCGGGCGCAACCTGCCTGCTCTTTACATCAGGGTGAATAACGAAAGCCCGCGTAACCACGGGCCCTTCAATCTGAAAATCGACGCCACCGCCGTTTTGAGTACTCATTTGCCAGATTTACTTTTGCTATCGGCTGAACCGGCGCCATCGTTGCCGGTTCGATGTTGTGCAATACTATCCGATCAGTCTGTCTGCTGTTCGCTGTTATCGTCGTCATAAAGCGAAATCTGCTGACCAGGCATGATGGTCGATATGGCGTGCTTGTACACCAGTTGGGACATCCCGTCACGACGCAGCAGCACACAGAAGTTATCGAACCACGTAATAACGCCCTGCAGTTTCACACCGTTCACCAGAAACACGGTGACAGACACCTTGTTGCGCCGCACGGTGTTCAGAAAGGTATCCTGGAGATTTTGTTGTTTTTCTTGCGCCATTTTGGACTCTCTTTTTATTTTTTTGGGCGCATTAGCATTCCCGACGGAATTCTATTGACCGGCCCCGGAACTTGCCAACCGACTTGCTCACTATAAAGACTGCACCCGGCAGGCACCAGCGTCAATTGTCGTCAGATCGTTGTACGAATCAACGGTCACACGGCATGACGCAAAAGACAGTCACAACCTGTTGATAATATGTCCGTTTTCATATTCAAACAGGTCACCTGGACATTTCACAACCAGCTCTAGAAGTATTCGATGCTGACACGGAACAGGTGCTGAATCTCCTCGATCTTGTCGCGCAGTGCGAACATGACTACCCTGTCTTTCGGTCTGATTTCAGTGTCACCGGTGGGAATTATCACCTGATCATCACGCACCACGGCGCCGATCCTGATACCTTCCGGCAAATCTGCCTCACGTAGCGGTTTACCAATCATCGGCGATGTTTCCAGCGCCTCGGCCTCAACCACTTCCCCGTCCCCACCTTCTACGCCATGTACGCCCCTGATGCGCCCACGCCGCACATGCTGAAGCACGCTGGAGACTGTAACGGACCGCGGATCGATATAGGCATCGATACCGAGTGGCGAAATCAGCGGACGGGCATCGAGGTTTGAGACAAGGCAGGCGGTCGAACGGGCACCATGCTGCTTGGCCAGCATCGCCGACAGCACATTGACCTTATCGTCATTGGTGAGCGCTATATAGGTTTCGGTGCGGCCGATTTCGGCCTCCTGCAGCAGATTGGCATCAAGTGCGCTGCCACTCAAAACAACCACATTGGTCAACGCGTTGGCAACTTCTTCCCCCCGCTTGATGTTCGGTTCTATAATCGTCACCTTGATGGTGGAATCACGTTCTTCAAGCTTGCGCGCGACGTACATGCCAATCGTACCGCCACCGCCAATAAGCACCCGGTTTGCCGGTCGTTCTTCATGCCCGAACAGTGCCAGTGTACGGGCAGCCTGGGTCTGGTCGGTAACCACATACACCCGATCGCCCGGCAACATCTGATCGCTTGACTTCGGAACAAAAAGGGTATGATCGCGAACAATGCCGCAAACCACCGCCTTCAGATCCGGAAACAAACCGGTCAGCTGGGACAGCGAGGTGTTTACAACCGGACAATCCTCTTCGAGTTTTATGCCAAGTGTCAGCACCTTCTCATCGGCAAAGTAGATCGCCTCAAAAGCGCCGGGTAATGCAAGCCTGCGCAGCACCATCTCTCCCACGGCAACTTCCGGCGATATGACAACATCGATTGCAGTGTTGTCGCGGGTAAACAGGCTGGAATACTGCGGTAACAGATAGGACTGATCCCTGACCCGCGCGACCCGGGTGGGAATATTGAAAAGCGCCTTGGCAACTTCACACGCCATCATGTTGACCTCATCCACAAAGGTCACCGCAATGATCATATCTGCTTCACTGGCGCCGGCCTCGTTGAGTACATCGGGATGCGCACCATGCCCCACAATGCCGCGCACGTCCGTACTGCCGGAGATTGCTTCCACAAGCTTGGCCGAAATGTCGATAACCGTCACGTCATGGTTTTCAATGGCAAGACGCTCGGCAATGCCTCTGCCGACCTGTCCGGCACCACAAATGATGATCTTCATTCAGATTCCCGAATCGCTCTGCTGCAGGAAGTTTAAACCTGCTTTCACGGGACATTGGGCCAACGCGCCCATAAAGACAAGTCAGCCCTTGAACCACGGCAAGCTCAAGTAGTGGCTTGCATTACCGTGTTCAACCCCCGACAGCCGATTGTGCCGCCTCACCATCATCACGTTCCGTGACAGTGATATCAAGTGCCCTCATCTTCCGGTGAAGTGCTGATCGCTCCATGCCGACAAAGGCCGCCGTTTTGGAAATGTTACCGCCAAAACGACTGAGTTGCGCTCTTATATATTCAGTTTCAAAAGTGTCACGCGCATCTTTCAACGGCAGTGACATGAGGTTTTCAATCCCGTTTCCACTCCCGCTACTGTTGCTCGTGCCAGTCAGGTCAGCCGGCAACAGCTCAGCCGAAATCGGTTCATCAGCCTCGCCGCCGGACATGATCAACAAGCGCTCCACCGAATTCTTCAACTGCCGCACATTGCCGTTCCAATCCATGGTCTGGATCATGGCCAGTGCATCGTCTGCAAATGTCCTCAGCGGTTTGCTCGACTGGGCAGAGTATAGCGAACAAAAATGGTGCACCAGTTCGGGAATGTCTTCACGGTGTTCGTGCAGCGAAGGAAGATGGATCGGGACAACCGCCAGCCGGTGCAACAGGTCTTCGCGAAAAGCCTCCGCCTTGACCAGGGCATTCAGGTCTTTCGAGCTGGAACTGACAATTCGGACATCAACCTTTACCTGCTTGGCGCCCCCTACCCGGTTGAAGGTCTGATCGACAAGAACCCGCAAGACCTTGCCCTGGGTTTCCATAGGCATGTCCGCAACTTCGTCGAGGTACAGTGTACCACCATGAGCTGCTTCAAGTCTGCCGACCCTGGTGGGATTACCATCGTTGTCTTCTACGCCGAACAATTCTTCTTCCATGCGTTCGGGAAGCATTGTGGCGGCCGGCAACACCACGAATGGCGCGTCGGACCGGGTTGACCAACTGTGAATGCTGCGGGCTGCAAGTTCCTTGCCGGACCCCATCGGGCCAAAAAGCATGATACGACCGTTGCTCGGTGCTGCACGTTTCAGCACAAGCGTCAAATCACGGATAACATTAGACGACCCGATTATGTCGGAACTCTCTCCGCTCTGGCTGCGTAACTCCTCGTTTTCACGCTTCAGACGGGAGTTCTCCAGAGCCCTGCCGACAACGTGTATCAAACGGTCTGCCTTGAACGGCTTTTCGATATATTCGTAGGCACCGCGTTTGATGGCGGAAACAGCCGTCTCAATATTGCCGTGGCCGGAAATGATCACCACAGGCAGGTCCTTATGGACTTTCTTGATTTCAATGAGCAGGTCGAGCCCGTCAAGGCGTGAACCCTGCAGCCAGATATCAAGTATGACCATTGCCGGGCGCCGTTCTGCAATCGCAGCAAGGGCAGCGTCACTGTTGCCAGCGAGACGCGCCTCATACCCTTCATCTTCCAGAATACCCCCAATCAATTCACGTATATCTTCTTCGTCATCGATTATCAGTAGATCAACAGCCATTTTCAGGCCCTTTCCACGAGGTGATCGCTGGGCTTCCCATCCGCACTATGGTTTGTTTGGTCGCGTTTGCCTGTGTCATCTTCCGGTGTCCTTTTGAACTCCAGGCTCACACACGCACCACGTCCATTATGAAAATTGGCCGGGGCATCGCTCAACGTCAGCCGGCCGGAGTGTTCTTCCATGATCCGCGTCACGATTGCCAGGCCAAGGCCTGTACCCTTTTCGCGAGTGGTCATGTACGGCTCGGTCAGCCTGGAGCGATTTTCGTCCGGCAGCCCGATTCCGTTGTCAGCAACTGAAACAGTAACTCTCGTTTTGGTCTGTTTTATGGAGATCTGGATTTCACCCGGCACCGAAGAATCCGACAGCAGGCGGGATTCAATGGACTCCCTGGCATTTTTAACGAGATTGGTCATCGCCTGATCGACCAGCCGCCTGTCCAGCGGCAACACAACCGGCTCTTCAGGAAAGCTGGTTTCGAACTTGATCGTCTCATCACTGGCCTTTTGCAGGACCAGCGCCTCGCGCACTAAACTGGTCAGGTTGTTGGGTTCCAGCTGCGCACTTGGCATTCGCGCAAACGATGAGAATTCATCTACCATGCGGCCTATGTCACCAACCTGTCGAACGATCGTGTCGGTGCATTGATCAAACACTTTTCGGTCACCGGTTATCTGGTCACCGTATTTTCGCCGCAGCCGCTCTGCGGACAATTGTATCGGCGTAAGCGGATTCTTGATCTCATGTGCAATACGCCGTGCAATATCCGCCCAGGCCGAATTCCTCTGTGCTGACACCAGTTCCGTCGTGTCATCAAAAGTTACAACGTAACCATCAGTGCCTTCGTCGCCCTGTTCGGTTGTAACCCCGGTCATGAACGTGCGTTCCTGATCACCGACCCGGCGGGTAATAGTCCCGTCGGCATAGCCGTCAAACCGGCCCTTTGCCTTCGAAAAGATCGATCTGATCTCGGGAAGCACGTCAAGTACAGCCTTATCGGTAACGTCGCTTTTCTGCAACTCAAGCAATTCGAGGGCTGACTTGTTGCACAATGTAATAGTGCCGTTCTCATCAAGACCAAGCACACCGGCGCTTACTCCGCCCAGAACAGCTTCCGTGAACCTGCGGCGTTCGTCCAGCTCTGCATTGGTGGTTGTCAGTTCTTCGCGCTGCGATTGCAGTCGGTCGGTCATCTGGTTGAAGGTCGCGCCCAATGTCGCCATGTCACCGGTAGCGTTTTCAATTGAAACTTTGGTATTCAGTTCGCCGGCACTCACCTGACGGGCAGCCGATACCAGGGACACAATCGGCTGCACCAGCCTGTTTGAAAACAACAGGCCCAGCCAGATGGCTGACAACAGAAAGATAAACGCTATGCCAGCATACAATGCGGCAAAGTTAAGTTGCAGTGACCTGCGCTGGGCGATCAGATTGTCAAACTCGGCCCGCTGGGATCTCGCCTTTCCAAGTTGCTTGATAACTTCCGGATTTACGAGGCGATAGAGATACAGATAGTAGCCATCAATTTTTTCCAGCCTGACGAGTGCCCGGATAACATTACTGCCCTCCTGCGGTTCCCGCACCACCATCTCACCGGTCGTCGCCTGTGCAATATCCTCCGGCGGGGGCGGACGGAACTTGACCAGCTTGTTTGCTGTGGCGGAAACCGCAATCTCCTTGGTAGTCGGATTCATAACAAACAAGCCCGAAAGACCGCGAACAGAACCGAAGGTCGCCACCCTGCGGATCATCTTGTCCCGATTGAGAGTGAACTCTTCAGACTTCTGATTGATTTCGTTTGCTATGAACGCGGCATCGCTGCGTGCCACCTCCAGATTTTCACGTATGTACGCCTCAGCGACGGCTTCAGCGGAATCAACAATTGACTGCGTCTGACCCGACAGCCAGATATCCAGTCCTCTGTTCAGCGTCACGGTTGCAAAGGCTGCAACAATTATGGCTGGCAGGACCGCAAACAATGACAGCAGAGCAACAATACGAATATGAAGTCCGGCCCCCGGCACCCGCCGCATTCTGGCCAGTGTCAGCTTTGTCAGCTGCCAGGCAATCAGGCCGGCCATCAGTGTCAACAGTATACCGTTGGCAAAAAGCAACAGTCGCGCATTATCCGGCTGCGGCTTCAGGTAGGTCAGTCCGGTAAGATAAAGATACGTTCCCAGGCCACACAAAACGGTCAGGCTGGCCAGGCACATGCCTGCCCAATTGATCCATTTGTTGTTGAGAAACGACTCCGCAGCCTGATGCTGCAGAGGTTCAGATGCTTGCGGGCTGGATATGTCCGACATCACAGTCATGGAGCGCTGGACCCGATTTCAAGGCAAAAACTGCACCCCCGTGCGGTGTTGCAAAAACGCAACACTAATGTGGCAAATATGTGACACCTCTTCAGTGTGTTGTTGAATTCCCCTTAAATCTGCACAAATTGGCGTGATCCACTGCACAACTCGCTAAAGCATGTGGGACTAAACAAATAAAAATACACGAAAACAGAAGTTTAGAGCACGGTTTTGATTCTGTCCAAGCCTGGACCGGAACCTCCTAAAGCCTGGCCCCCGGTGTCTTGACCACACTGAGCCCGAGTTCCTTGATCCTGGTTCGCAGCGTATTGCGGTTAATGCCAAGCAGGTTTGCCGCCTTAATCTGATTGCCCCCGGTGGACGCAAGGGTCGCATTGATGAGCGGTACTTCCACCTGCTGGATGACCCGGTGATACAAGCCATCCGGCGGCAAATTGGGCTGGAAACCGGCAAAATACTGGACCAGGTGGTTTTCCACAAACTCAGACAGCGAGTTGTATGATCCCGGATCCTTGACAGCGCCGGGAGAGCTCTGCATTGCAAATTCCTGCTCGACTGTGGCGGCTGAAATTTCATCACCGACATGCACCGCACAAAGCCGGCTTACAAAATTCTCAAGTTCTCGAATGTTTCCCGGCCAACGGGCACGGCGCAGTGCATCCATGGCGCCGGCAGAGAATGTTTTGAAAGGCAGGCCCTGTTTTTCGTTCCGGCGCAAAAAATGGTTTACCAGATCCGGTATGTCGTCGGTCCGCTCCCGCAGTGGCGGCAACCTCAACGGCACCACATTGAGGCGGAAAAACAAGTCTTCGCGAAACATGCCCTGGGCAATCAGCTGATTCAGATCGCGATGAGTGGCGGCAACAATACGGACATCGGTCTTGATCGGTCTGACACCGCCAACGGAAGTGTATTCGCCTTCCTGAAGGACGCGCAGCAACCGTGTCTGCGCCTCCATTGGCATGTCACCGATTTCATCAAGGAACAACGTGCCGCCATGTGCCTGTTCAAACCGGCCCAGATATCTGGAAACAGCGCCGGTGAAGGCACCTTTCTCGTGACCGAATAATTCAGACTCGATCAATTCCCTGGGAATAGCCGCCATGTTCATCGCAACGAACGGTGCCGCCTTGCGCCGTGAGAAATCATGCAGCGCACGTGCAACCAGTTCCTTGCCGGTCCCGCTTTCACCCTGGATCATCACAGTGAGGTCAGTCTGCGTCATCCGGGCCACTACCCGATAGATGTCCTGCATGGCTGTTGACCGACCGACAATCGGCAAGGCGTCGCTGTCTTCTGCCACCTGGCGTTGCGGGACAGGTTGATCAGCCTTGCGGGAATCCTCCAGCGCCTGACCGACCGTTGTGACCATCGCATTCAGATCAAACGGTTTCGGCAGGTAGTCGTAGGCACCGCGTTCACTTGCCGTAATTGCAGTCATGATGGTGTTGCGCGCACTCATCACGATAACCGGCAGGCGCGGACGTTTGGCCCTGATACGAGGCAGGACATCAAATCCGCTTTCATCAGGAAGCACCACATCAGTCAGAACGACATCACCCAGTCCTTCGCTTACCCACCGCCATAACGAGGCGGCATTGCTTGCCGCGCGCACATCGTATCCTGCCCGTGTCAGTGCCTGGGTGACGACGGTTCGGATTGCGGCATCGTCATCGGCTACAAGTACAGTTCCCGGCGTCATTCACAAATTCCTTTCGAACTAATCGAAGTGGCAATATATCTACATGGTTTCATAAAGTTATGGATTACTGTCATTCTGCATCACGCATTGAAACCGGTAGCAGCACCCTGAAAATTGTACCGTCATCGTGTGTTGAGGCATCGACAATTCCGCCATGGTCACGCACCAGCTTTGCCACCAGGGCAAGGCCCAATCCCCGCCCGCTGTCCTTGGAGGTCACGAAAGGATCAAAAAGGTGCTGGGCAACATCCTCCGAGATACCGGAGCCGTTGTCATGAACAGCAATCTCAAGCGGCAGCGATACCGACCGCTCACTGCCGGAAACCTGCATTCGTATGCCCGGCTTATACGACGTGGATAACGCTATTTTGCCGACAGCGTCGGTTTTATCAATCGCTTCAGAGGCGTTTTTGACAAGATTGAGGAACACCTGAACAAGCTGATCCCGATTGCCGCTGACATGCGGCAGGGAGGGGTCATAGTTTTCAACGAAATCGATGTGGGAAGCAAATCCGCTGGCGGCCAGTTTGCGCACATGCTCCAGGACCGTGTGCACGTTCAAAGGCTCCATTGCAGGTGTACGTTCGTCCGAAAACACCTCCATCTGGTCAACCAGCTCACGAATACGGTCTGTCTCGCTGCATATGAGCTGGGTCAGCTCACGATCTTCCAATGGCGCATTTGTTTCCAGCAACTGCGCAGCCCCGCGAATGCCGGACAGCGGGTTCTTGATCTCATGCGCCAGCATCGATGCCATGCCGGACACAGACCGTGCCGCTTGCAGATTATTGAGTTGCCGGTCGAAAGCCAGAGCGACGGAACGCTGCAGAATGACCAGTATGATGCTGCCCGGATTTTCCGGTATGACCCCGGCCTGAATATCAACCGTGCGCCCGCCGCCGGTGCGCGGCGTTCCCAGTTTCACACCGTATTCAGACAACGTCGTGCCGGTCGCGCGCAATCTTGTCGTTGCTGTATAAAGCGGACTGGCAAACGGCACGATGTCGTCTAGTCCCATGCGTTTGAGCATTGACTGGCTGACAGAGAAAAACTCTTCAGCAGCTGCATTGGCGGCCACTATCCTGTCATCCGCCGAGATGACCACGACAGGACTGGGTAGAGACTGCAGCATCACGTTTGCAGAAAACTCAGTTTGCTCATGCGCATTCATGCCGCGACCATTCTTTCCGCGGCCGAACAGATTTGGCTCCGCAACTCGTTCAATCCGGATTTAACCTCACAGGCACTTTGAAGCTTAAGCAATCTGGCGCGCCATCTTGCCGTTTCACCCTGGTCGTACAGACCCTTGTCCCGCCAGCGTTCGAGCGCCCAGCCAATATGCTTGCGCGCGATACGAACCCCGCTGGGCTCACCGTAATGCTCGATAATCCGCTCATAGTGTTCGAATATTATGGCGCCCTGCTCGTCGATCGTGGGTTCTTCGATGCCGCAACCCGGATCGAGCTGATTGGCCAACACCCCTGGCCACCAGGGTCGCCCGTACGCACCCCTGCCGATCATGACCCCGTCTGCACCTGAGGCATCCAGCATGGCGTGCACATCATCTATATTGGCGCCATCACCATTTGCAATAACGGGAATTGTAACCGCTTGCCTGACGGACCGGATAGCCGCCCAGTCAGCCTTGCCCTTGTAAAACTGATTGCGGGTACGGCCATGCACCGTAATCATGCTGACCCCAAGCTGTTCGGCGCGAGCAGCAAGTTCCGGCGCATTCAAACAGTCAAAATCCCAGCCCAGCCGCATTTTGAGTGTCACCGGCACGCTGCTTGCCCGGACCGTCGCATCAATCAGGCTGCAGGCATGATCGAGATCGCGCATGAGCGCTGACCCCGACAACTTGCCGGCCACCTCACGTGCCGGGCAGCCCATGTTTATGTCAATGATGTCGGCACCGATCTTCTGCGCCAGCTCGGCACCGCGCGCCATCCATTCAGGTTCGCGACCTGCCAGTTGCAGCACAAACGGAAACACCTGCCCTGCTCCGGTCGCGCGACGCACCATGTCCGGTCTCGCCTCAACAAGGGCATTGCTCGCGACCATTTCCGACACAACAAGGCCGGCACCGTATTTATGCGCCAGAACCCTGAACGGTTCATCGGTTACACCAGACATGGGAGCCAGGAAGACGCGATTGCGAATTTCGTGTGCTCCAATAACAATGCCCATAAATTAGACGCTCTATTTTTTCGTTCAATTTTAAGGCACGTTATCATCTGGCTGCGACATTGCAATTAGTATCTTTGCCGCGCCCGAAGCTTGCCCTGCAGGCAATCAGCCTGATAGAGCTTCTTTCACAATTCACACTTCCAACCGGGGCGTCATCGCCATGACCACAGCCGTTATCATCGTTGCAGCAGGTGCCGGCATGCGTGTTGGCGGAGAGATTCCAAAGCAATATCAGAACATCGGCGGAGAAGCTGTGCTGCGTCATACGGTACGGGCATTTCAACAGCACGAAGATGTAAATCACATACAGGTCGTTATCGGAGACAACCATAACGAACTCTACATGACCGCCGTTTCAGACATGAACCTGCCCGACCCTGTTCAAGGCGGCGCAACACGACAGGCGTCGGTCTATAACGGGCTAAAGGCAATAGCGCCGCTCGAACCGGCAAATGTGTTGATACATGACGCAGCCAGGCCGTTTGTCGACGCAGAAATCATCTCGGCAGTCATTTCGGGGTTGTCAAAGCATCCCGGCTGCATTCCGGCTATCGCAGTGGCCGATACACTGAAACGCGAAAAAGACGGCGTCATCATTGAAACAGTCGACCGATCCGGACTTTGGGGTGCACAAACCCCGCAAGCGTTTCGGTTCAAAGACATACTGGAAGCTCACGCAACGGCCGCCGCGAGCGACCGGAATGATTTCACAGATGATGCATCGATTGCGGAATGGGCAGAGTTGAGTGTCGCAATTGTTTCGGGAAAGCCGGAAAACAACAAGATCACGACGAGTGCGGACCTGTACGAGGCAGAAACCCGACTGGACACAGGAAAATCAAAGATGCTGAGCGATGTAAGAGTGGGCCACGGCTATGACGTCCACGCTTTTGAAGACGGTGACCACGTCATTCTGTGCGGCCTGAAAATTCCACATACAAGGAAACTTAAAGGACACTCCGACGCCGACGTGGGCCTGCATACGCTGACGGATGCCATTCTTGGTGCACTATGCGAAGGCGATATCGGCAAGCACTTCCCGCCCACCGAGGAAAAATGGAAAGGCGCGGCATCAGACATATTTCTCAAACATGCAGCGAAGCTGGTTGCAGATCGCGGAGGCGTCATCTCGCATGTCGACTTGACACTCATCTGCCAGGCTCCGAAAATCCGGCCCCATGTGGATGCCATGCGCGAAAGTGTGGCAAGCATTATTGGTATTGGTGTGGATCGGGTATCGGTCAAAGCCACCACAACCGAGTGGCTGGGCTTCACGGGCCGTGAAGAAGGCATCGCAGCCGCAGCTACCGCCACAGTCCGTTTGCCGGAGTAACAATATGTTCGATCGCCAGTTGATCATTGAAGCAAAAGACACCCTCGACATGCTGCGCGACGGCGGGTTGAAGCTGGCGACGGCGGAAAGCTGTACCGGTGGGTTGATTGCTGGTCTTTTGACCAGCATTGCAGGCTCTTCCGACATGGTCGAGCGCGGATTCGTCACCTATTCCAACGAGGCCAAGTCGGAAATGCTCAATGTGCCCATGGCACTGATTGAACAGCATGGCGCAGTGTCTGAACAAGTGGCGCGTGAAATGGCAGAAGGTGCTTTGAAAAATTCACGCGCGAATGTTGCCGTCTCCGTAACAGGGATCGCCGGCCCCGGTGGCGGCTCTGAAGAAAAGCCCATCGGACTGGTACATTTTGGCTGCGCACGCACGGAAATGACAACCCATCATGTCCGCATGACCTATGGCGACATTGGCCGCAATGAGGTTCGTCACGCCGCTATTGGTACCGCACTGGCCATGATCCGGCAGTCTGTCAGTCAAGGCGGCGGGATGCTGGCCTGAATTCGACATCAACCGGAATGCAGTTCCTGTCCCGGGACTCCACGGGACAGCTCGAAGGTCAGGCAAACCTTTCCAGGCAAGCGCCAGTCTCCGCGACCAGACGTTCCACCGTCTCCGCCGTGGTCGCCTCCCGATTCAGGCCAACAGCCTGCCCGGACCACAAGGCCACGGCATCAGGCTTGCCGGTTTCAGCCGAAGTTTTACGCAACGGACCGGTCATGGCATTGACGAGGGGAAAGTCCGGCCAGTCCGTTACCTTATCCATCTCGCTGGCGTAGTCGTTGACCACCGTACGGGCATCGCGGCCGGAGAATGCCTTCGACAGCATGGTGTCATCACCTGAGGCATTCAACAACTCGGTCTTGTGCACAGGCGCAACCATGCTCTCGGGCGTCGTCAAAAAGGCAGTTCCGATCTGCACCCCTGCCGCACCCAACATCAGTGCCGCAGCAATACCACGCCCATCGGCAATTCCGCCTGCGGCGATCACCGGCACATCAACCGCATCCACAATCCGCGGCACCAGCGCCATTGTCCCGGCCACGTTCGATGCACCACGTGGCAGGAACCAGCCTGAATGCCCTCCCGCCTCATAACCTTGCGCAATGACGGCATCGACACCGCGGTCCGCCAGCCATTGCGCCTCGGCAACCGACGTGGCAGACGACAACACCACAATTCCGGCTTTTTTCACTCGCGCCACAATAGCTGTATCGGGAAGTCCAAAGTGAAAGCTGACAACCTTTGGCGATGCCTCAAGCACCGCATCGCACGCCGCATCATTGAACGGAAAATGCCCCTCAACCGCCTCTGGCACGTCCCCGGCTCCCATTTTTTCATACCATGACCCAAGTTTTGCGCGCGTTGCACTTGCTTTCGCATCATCCAGCACAGGTGACGCATGCACGAAGAAGTTCAGATTGATCGACCGGTTGGTCAGTGACCTTGTCAGTTGCGCTTCCTGTTTGATCCGTTCAGGCGCGAACATCGCGCAGCCGAGCGATCCCAATGCGCCGGCATTGGCCGCTGCTGCTGCCATTTCAGGCGTTGTAGCCCCGGCCATTGGTGCCTGAATGATGGGATGTTCGATCCCCAGTAGGTCGCAAAGGCGCTTGTCCTGCCACATCAAATCTCTCCCGGCTTCTGGAAATGCTGACCTATCATACCTATTTAAGAAACAGTTGAAAATTTACGGGGGTACCTGGTTATGCGACTGATCCTGAATATTCTGTGGTTGCTGTTTGGCGGCATCTGGTCCGCAATCGCCTGGTTCCTTGTCGGAATTCTGGCTGCCATCACCATTATCGGCCTGCCGTGGGCACGGTCCTGCTTTATGCTGGCCAATTATACTTTATGGCCGTTCGGTCGCGATGTGATTGCCCGCGACGAGCTTTATGGCCGTGAAGATATCGGTACCGGTGGACTGGGGCTGTTCGGCAATGTGGTGTGGTTCGTACTGGCCGGCTGGTGGCTGGCAATCATGCACCTGACATTTGCCGTTGCGAATGCCATCACCATAATCGGCATTCCGTTTGCCTGGGCACACGTGAAACTCGCCGGTGCCTCCTTGTTCCCTGTCGGCAAGACCGTGCAGGACCTGGAGGTGGTTGACGAGGCTATGCGAAACACTGCCCGCACCCGCGTCGAGGAAATGCGTAGCTGACACCGGCAACCGAAGACATAAGAACCAATACATGGCCGCAGAGACAATCTGCGGCCATGTTGCATTCTGGCTAGATCAGGATGAATTTTGGCTGTTGCAACCAAAATTCATAAAACAGATCCCTATCAGAGTGTTAGTGCAACTTCATGAGTTCTGTCGAACCCATGTTGCTCTAGTCCAGTTCAGGAATGCGCAGCACCTGGCCCGGGTAAATCTTGTCCGGATGGCTGAGCATGGGTTTGTTGGCTTCAAAGATCACTTGTACTTTGCGCCTTTACCCTTGCCGTAGTGCGCCTCGGAAATCTTCCAGAGATTGTCGCCCTTTTTCACCGTGTAGAAAACAGGGTCCTTCTGCGACGGCGCCGTCAGCTTGCTTTCGACCTTGGACACCCCAAGCGTATTACCAACAGCGATGATCGCCTTTTCCAGAATTGACTGGTCAGCAACATCGCCGGTGACAATGGCCTTGTCGCCATCAATTTCAACCTTCACATTCTCGGTGCCGAGTTTGTGTGAATCGAGTTCCTTCTTCAGCGCATCCGCACTCGGCGCTTCGTCATCACCCCGATACCAAGTGCTTTACCGGCGCTCTTGATGAAATCGAAAATTCCCATAGTGTTCTCCTTACTGTAGGCTTCTGCTGTAGACTTGGCGCTCCTAACGCGATCACCTATTTGTGACCTACTTTTGCACTGAACGTCTACCAAAAACATTTGCAGAAACTTGGCATGAAAACCCGTTCGTACAGAAACAGATTTTTTAACAGGAGGTAGTTATGGCTTTGCAGATCGGCGACACCGCCCCGAACTTTGATGCTGAAACGACAGAAGGCAATATCAATTTCTATGACTGGGCCGGAGACTCCTGGGTGGTGATATTCTCTCATCCGAAGGACTTCACGCCGGTGTGCACAACCGAACTTGGTGCAATGGCGGGTATCGCCGACCAGTTTGCGGCCCGCAACACCAAGATAATCGGGCTGTCCGTCGATAGTGTCGACGACCATCAGCGCTGGAAGAAGGACATCGCGGATGCGACTGGCAATGCCGTCAACTACCCGATGATCGGCGACACCGAAATGACGGTCGCCAAACTGTTCGGCATGATCCATCCAAACGCCACCGGCAAGGCGGCAGATCGCACCGCAGCAGATAACAAGACCGTTCGCACGGTGTTCGTTATCGGACCGGACCGGGAGGTCAAACTGACGCTTGCCTATCCCATGAGCACAGGCCGCAACTTCGATGAGATTCTCAGAGTGCTGGATTCCATTCAACTGACGGCGAAACACAAGGTGGCAACCCCGGTCAACTGGCAAAACGGTGATGACGTCATCATCGTGCCGGCGATGTCTGATGCAGAAGCCAAAGAAGAAATTTCCCGCAAGGCTGGAAGTCTCCAAAGCCCTATCTCCGACTGGTTAGCCAGCCAGAAGACTGATCCACACAAAATTAATTTGCTGATTGGAAGGTCAGACCCTCGGGCCTGGCCTTTTTCAGTTGGCGGACTGGTCTTCTCTCAGTTAGGTTCGCTACAGTACATTCACATTCAGACGGGAGGCCTTCGCCTTGAAACTTCATCACAATCCGGCTTCACCTTTTGTCCGAATGGTCACGGCGACAGCACATGAACTCAATATCGCCGACCACATCGAACTGATTGACACAGGCGTTTTCCTGCCGGACCGGGTCAATGATGCAGTAGCCGCCGACAACCCCCTCGGCAAAATTCCGTCACTGGTCACGGATCACGGAACGGCGTTGTACGACAGCCGGGTGATCTGCGAATACCTGTGCCATCATGCAGGCGACAAGGAGTTGTTGCCGGATGAACCTGTATCCAGATTTCGCATCCTCACATTGCAGTCCCTGGCAGTTGGCCTGATGGATGCCGGTGTATCCCGGCGCTATGAAACAGCCGTCCGGCCGGAAGACAAGCGCTGGCCGGACTGGGTGGCGCGCCAGCACACCCGCATGGAAGCGGGAATGGACGATCTCGAAAACAATTGGGCAAGTGAACTTGGATCTATCAACGCAGGGACAATCGCAGTTGCTGTGGTCCTGGCCTATTTTGATTTCCGTTATGATGACCTCGGCTGGCGTGACAACCGGCCGAAACTGGCGGCGTTTTATGAAGGCTTTGCCAAGCGGTCATCAATGACGTCAACCCAGCCACCTGCGTGAGCCTGACGGTCTATGATCCGCATTATTGAGCATCCCGGATTTCTTGTCAGCACCATCATGCTGAGCCTTGCGGCGGCCATGTGGTGGATGATGTGGGCACATATGGGAAGTGCGACCGCCATGCCGGACATGGCCATGATGGTGAACTGGAGCGCCAAAAGCCTGACCGGCACAACTGCGATGTGGCTGTTCATGATGCTGGCCATGATGTTGCCCGCCATGGTGCCGATGGTTGCTACCTATGCCCTGATCTCAAAAAACGAGGTGGGTGGCGCCGCCCTTGTCCTGCGGGTTGGCGTATTTGCTGCCGGATATTTCTCGTTATGGGCGATGTTCTCCATTGCAGCAGCGTTTCTGCAGACAGCGCTGGCGCAAACCCCCTGGTTTGAAGCCGGCGGCACCCAGGCATTGCCGGTCGCCTCAGGCGTATTGCTGATTGCCGCAGGCACCTGGCAACTCACTCCCATAAAGGACACTTGCCTGCAGCATTGCAGAAGCCCGATGACGTTCCTGTTGGCACATTGGAAAGGTGGACTGAAAGGCGCTTTTCCGGTCGGATTGCATCATGGGGCTTATTGCGTCGGTTGTTGTGGCATGATTATGGGACTGATGTTTGTATTCGGTGCCATGACGGTCTGGTGGATGGCAGTATTGGCGCTGTACTTTGTTGCGGAGAAAACCATACCACGAGCGGAAATCTGGGGCCGTGTAATCGGCATTGTGCTGATTGGTGCAGGCTTGTACGTTCTGGTGCAACATGGGTTCAATTGAACCCATAAAGTCGCTCTGGCACTTTTAAAGCCATACTGATCTGGCTGAAACACTTTGGAGTTAACGACGACCATGGCCGAAATCGAAGACTGGAAAATCAAGGGTGAACTGGCCCTGAACTGCAATTGCGACCTGTTTTGTCCCTGTGTCGTATCTCTGGGCGCTGCAAAACCCACACACGGATATTGCCAGGCCTGGATGGCTGTGCGGATTGATGATGGCCATTGGGGGTCGACCAGCCTCAAGGGCGTGAACGTAGCGGCCCTGCTGGATATTCCCGGTCGCATGGGAGAAGGCGGATGGTCGGTCGGCCTGTACATTGACGACAAGGCCAGCGACGAACAGACCCATGCGCTTGAAATGATCCTGTCCGGCTCCGCCAAGGGCACCACCGGCCTGTTCAAGCTGCTGGTCGCCAATTTCCTCGGCACACAACGTATGCCGGTAACCTATGAAACAAATGGCATTGAACGCTCGGTCACTGCAGGGCGCAAGGTGATGGCCACCATCAGGCAGATCGATGGAGCACGGCCCGGTGAACCGGTGACAGTCCAGAACACCTCTTACTGGATGGGGCCGGAAGTGATCGTGGCACAAGGCGTGAAAGCCAAGGTGCGCGATTTCGGACGCGTCTGGACCTTTGACGACAAGTCCGCCGAACTGTGCAACATCGAGTGGTCCGGGCCATAACCCGGCAGAGCGCAAGGCGGAAGTAAACAAAAGTCACGCACGATCGTCATTCCAGCGAAGGCTGGAAGGTGGAGTCACGTTTGAAGTGCAACACGGTTGAACATCTGATTGAAGACCTCGTTTGGGGTTTTGTAGTTGAGGCATTTTCTTGGCGCATTGTTGTACCTGTCTGTGATGAACTGCAACTGTTGTGCCGGGATGGCTGCCAGGTCTGACTTTCTCGGCAATGATCGCCTGAGCCTTGAGATGGCGTTTTCCACACCACCTTTTTGCCATGGCGCATGAGGATCACAGAAGTAGGTGCCACATGCCAGCAGGGGTTTGAGCTCATGATGCAAGGCAAACTCGGTCCCATTGTCGAAAGTGATGCTCTGGCGCAAATGGCCTGGCAGCTTGGCAAGGAAGCTTGAAAGCCGATCTGCCACAGGCCGGGCAGCCTTGGAAGGCTGGCGCATGAGGGTTGTGAACCTGGAGGTTCGTTCATGCAGCACCAACACGGCCTGACCATAGCGGGAAAACAGCATCAGGTCGGCTTCCCAGTGGCCGGGTTTTGTGCGTGACGTAACCGATCGGGGCCGTTCATGGATGCTAACGCGCTGTTTTATATGCTCAACCGGACTGATACCACCGCGCTTGAGTTTACCTCTGCGGTGTTTTGCCCGTGGCAGCAGCCTGTGCCAGTAATCCTTCTGAGCTGAACGATGGTAGATGAAGCGATAGATTGAACTCATGACTGATCTGCATGTGAGCGTTATGCAGTGCCAGCCGGCCTGCAATCATCTGTGGTGACCATCCCATCGCAAGGCGGTCGCGAACAAGTGCACGCAGTGCTGGCTGGTGCGCCAGCTTGAAGCGACAGTCCCATCGTCTTCGTCGCAAGGCCAGTTGATGAGCGCGTTCACCCTCATACACCCCCGTCCATTGTTTTGTTGGTTTTGCATTGCGTTTCAGTTCACGGCTGACCGTACATGCGGCTCTGCCAAGCTGGCGCGCAATTTCTCTGATCGACTGGTTCGCCTTACGCAACAAATCGATCTTGATCCGCTCTACTAGAGACAGATGAACATAACTCTTTCCCATCGCAACAACACCTTAGCAGGTGTTGCACTTGTTACGTGAATCCAAGGAATCCATCTCTCCGCGAGTACTTTTTGTTCAAGTTGTATTGGATCCCAACTTTCGTTGGGATGACGGTGTTATTGAATTCGCACGGATCTGCCCACGTATCGGCAACTCTCTACTTGCCCTTGAACACTGGCTTGCGCTTCTCCAGAAACGCAGTGACCCCTTCATCGTAGTCATGGCTCGCGGCCGCTTCCGCCTGGAGTTTTGCTTCAACCGCCAGATGGGCATCAAATCCGTGCGAAGAAGATGCATTAATCGCCTGTTTTATCAAGGCAAACGCTTTTGTCGGCTGACTCGACAGCCGCCGTGCAATCCTTGTTGCGTCATCCATCAGTTCGTCGTCATCGCAAATCTGCCAGATCAAGCCCCACTCCAGCGCCTTCTCGGCAGGCAGAGGCTCAGCCAGCATCGCCATTCCCTTGGCGCGCGCTTCACCGGCCTGCCGGGGCAAGGTCCAGGTGCCGCCGGCATCGGGGATCAGGCCGATGCGGGCAAACGCCTGCAGGAAAGACGCTGACCGGGCCGCCAGGACGATATCGCAAGCCAGCGCAAGATTGGCACCGGCACCTGCCGCAACGCCGTTTACCGCACACACCACCGGCATCGGCAGGTTGCGGATACGGGCCACCAGCGGATTGAAATCCTGTTCCAGCAACTCCAGAATTTCATCAGGCCCGTCCATCCGCAAATCCGCCAGATCCTGGCCTGCACAAAACGCCCTGCCCGCGCCGGTAATCAGCACCGCGCGCGCACCCGACGCTTCAATTTCATCAAATGCCGTTCGCAATTCCGCATGCATGTTACGGGTGGTCGAATTCAGCTTGTCGGGGCGGTTAAGCGTCACAACCGCCAGATTGTCGTTGAGATCAAATGTGATGTCGGAGTATGCCATTTACAGGTCCTGATAATTTATCGGTGCCGCCGGATTGATTTGAGTGATTAGAAGTGTGCCTCACCTTTGAGGCCGCGCGCAATCGGCAAGGTGAACACATATGCTCAACGGGTCGGATTTTGACGTGGTTGTTGCCGGTGCCGGCCCTGCAGGCTTGGCGTCAGCCTGCTTGCTGGCTCAAGCCGGATGCAGCACGGCCTGTATTGCCCCCGGGATAGAACGGCTGACATCGCCGCGCACCAATGAACCGGTACGGCGCACGGTTGCCCTGATGCAGCCGGCCATCCGGCTGCTTGCCGCGATTGGCGTCTGGCCGGGCCGGTTACAGCCCGGCAGCGCGCCGCTTGATTTGCTGAAAATCGTAGACGACACCCTTGCCACGTTCACCGCGCCCCCAGTCACTTTTTCATCGAGCGAAATTGGAGACGGCCCGTTTGGCTGGAACATTCCGCTTGATCTGCTGGTGCATGAACTTGCACAGGCAGCAAAAACCGCCG
Organism: uncultured Alphaproteobacteria bacterium; assembly: GCA_963759095.1. Classification (GTDB taxonomy): domain Bacteria; phylum Pseudomonadota; class Alphaproteobacteria; order Rhizobiales; family Aestuariivirgaceae; genus Anderseniella. The sequence continues at coordinate 128,987 of CAVWYF010000032.1, forward strand.
ACGTCACCCTCATCGATGCATCCGTTTCCGGCTCCCAGGTTCGCGCGGGCAAGGCAGAACTGTCGCTGGACACCGCAAAGCTTTGCTGAGTGCCGCCGTTGTTGTCGCAGCTGATGGGCGCCAGTCCGTCCTGCGCCGCGACGCCGGTATATCGGTCAATGAATGGCAGTATGATCAAACCGCGCTTGCGCTCAGCTTTTCCCACTCCTCGGCCCATCGCGGCATGTCTGTTGAATATCACAAGATCTCTGGTCCGTTTACAACGGTGCCCCTGCCCGGCAAGCGCTCCAGTCTTGTCTGGATGGTCCGGCCACAGGAAGTCGATCCCATATGCGCGCTTTCTGCGGACCAGCTTGCTGCGCGTCTGCAACTGGAAATGCACGGTGATCTGGGCCTGGTGGAAGACGTGACAACGCCGGCCACCATCCCCATGTCCGGCATGGCGGCCCGTAAATTTGCGGCCAATCGTGTACTGCTGGTCGGTGAAGCGGCCCACGTCGTGCCGCCAATCGGCGCCCAGGGCCTTAATATGAGTTTGCGCGACGCTGCTTTTGCAGCAGAGGCAATCGCAGATGCGCTTCGTCTTGATGAAGACCCCGGCAGCGATAAATTGTGCGCCGCCTACGATACCACCAGACGCAAAGACGTACTGCCGCGCCAGGCCGCGGTTGACACCATGAACCGCTCATTGATCTCCGAATTCTTCCCGCTGCATCTCGGCCGCGCCGTCGGCATGACGGCCTTGCAACATATTCCACCCCTGAAACGCCGGGCGATGCTGGAGGGCATGAACCCTACCGGGTCCCTGCCGCGCGCAATGCGGGGTTAGAGTGTCCGTGGTGTGTTCAGCAATAGCCTGACGGAATTCTGTCCGGTGAATTCCGAAACCGAGCGTTCGTTCAAAGAACAGCGAATGCCAGCCACGAGCAGCAAGCTCAACCGATCGCCGCAACACAGTCGGAAAACCTCGTGACCTGAGACTTTGCGAAATGTTGCAGCCTATAGCGGACGATAAATCCAGGGCAGCCCGGTAAGCGGAAAGCTGATCCAGTTCCACCACCCATGATTGGCAAATTGGGCAACGTAGAGTGAAGCGAGAAATGCCAGCCAACAGGCAAACATCAGCGCCCCCGCAATGACACCACCAATTCGACCAGGCGCGGGCCGCATTGCCAGCTCCGCCCGGTCCAGTTGCTCTGAAACTTGGCGAATGAACTGCAACTTGTTTGACTGATGCAAAAGAGCAGCCCGGGTGTAGAGCCTGGCTGCCCAACGACGCAGAATAAACAGAGCGAGCACAAGATAGACTGTTGCTGCACCGTAGTAGCGGAACACGAACGCCTCTATTTCTGCCGAAGATGCAGTTGACAATTCGGGCTCAATGTTCTCGATAAAAGTAGGTAGAATCTGAACCAGAAACATTGGCCCGGATAAAACCACGGTCGCCAGCGTAAGCATAAGGTAGCGCCAGCGGACCCGACCAATAAGCTGGCGTATCAGGCCAATTTCCCAAATTGCACCCACTCTTTGTTCTGCTGCGTGATGCGCCAGTGCCATTGGTAGATGGACCAGTGTAAATATGGCCAGAGCAATCCCGGTTAGCGCCAGAACCGGGCCGACCCAAGCCTGTTCATAACCCTTGTTGAAGGAGTTTTCCCAACCGGCCCACCACGACAGGAGCAGGATTGTCCCGAATGGTAATATCGCAAGGGAAACTGCGATAACCCCCTTGAAGGCGGAACGCACAGTATCCCAAAAACCTTTCAACCAACCTGGAAATCGAACTGTATTTGCGAGTTGCGGTAGGACCGATATTCTCGCCATCGCCGCTTGTCGGCTGACGTCGCGATTACCATTCGATTGGCTGTGGCGGCCAATTTCGATAACGATTTCCCGGCGCATTAAACGCATTATCCAGCCGAGCACAACAATAGCGGTAAATGGCGTAAGACACAGGACGACAGCAATTGCGACATTCAAAACTGCTGCCAGCCGGCGAAATATTCCCCTACCAGCCGACACATCTGGTGTCAGGGCTTGAACGGGCGCTGGGGCGTTCATATCAATACTTCCGACAGCACCCGCCCCTCGGCGGCTTGCATCTGAAAGCCCATGATCGCACCCACAGTTGAGGCAATGCTTGTTTGATCGACCGGCTTGTCGAGTATCTTGCCTCTCGCTATGCCCGGACCCAGCAGTACGGCAAAAATCTCATGGGCAGAACGGGAATTGAAATGGTGCTGGTAGGGTACTGACATCAGTGGGTTTGCATCTCGCCCACAATCAGGAACAATCACAAAAACTGTTTGGTCTTTGTAGGCCGGTTCACTATCGGCTGTCTCAACCAGCCGTTTCAGACCTTGATCAATTATTGAAATCGCTCTGGTGTAGTGACTTGCATTCCCCCAGTGCACGTAGTCCGGGTCTTGATAGTTGATCATCATCAGCCGCGGTTTCAACTCGCGCATCGCTTTTACGGCAAGTTCGGTCAGCAGTCGGTCGCCACGCGGATTCTTCAATCCTGTGTCGCCGTATTGTTCGCGCCAGTTGTCCCAGAACCTTTCCATCACATCCGAGCTCTTTTGGGCAGTGTTGCGAAAGTCATGCGCCGTCAATTCATCCAACTGTTTGCGAGCGGTGGAAAGAACATCTTCAGGTGCCTTGTTTTCTTCCAGAATGCGCCGGAATTTATGCAGTTTGTACCGGTAAAGGCCGATCACTTCGGACCGGAAGGAAACGCCAAAGTGCTTGTGACCGCCATAAGTGAGGTATTCTTCCTGCGGGCGGTCTTCACCATTGACGAGCAATGCCTGGTGCGCCGGAAGGTCAAAAGATTTACGCGCAGCCTCGAACAGTGTTGCCTCGATCGGCTCAAGGAGCGGCGCAAGTCCTTGTGCGCCCACTTTTGTATAGGCTTTGTAGCGCCCGGTTAGAATGTTGAGCGTGCCTTCCGCATGGCTGGTGTCGACATCTTGCAACTGGGCGATGGTGAGGTTGGGTATCAGCGTGCCGCGCTTAGCCAACACGTTCAGAAGATATGGGGAATATGTCGTCCTGCCAGCAATCGTCTCGGCCCGGCGCACACCGCCACCGAAGCGAACAATGATCACATTCGGCCCCCGATATGTCCGCGCGACCGCCGCAGAACCGCCCACGACACCGGCAGCGATAGTGCCGGCCAGACCGTGGTTAAATGCTCGCCGTCCAATTTCCATGGTGTACTTACCGTCCCGACCTGGCAATTTTGAGCACTTTCGTTGCAAAATCAGGCAAACTCATGATGAGAGGGATAAGCCATCAAACGACTTTGCATTGTCACCTGACACCAGAAACTGGCCGTTCAGCCTTGCCGGCAAAACAGTATGCATCGTTACGGTGTTGCAACTACAGGTGGCGACGGCTTCCGTTCACTCTATCGAGTGCGTTGATACGGACGCAATGCCGCGGCTGCAGCCTAGACTGATTTTCAACAGTTCTATTTCTGATTGAGCACGATATCGTTGTGCGCACCGACACCGGGGGCTGCTTTTTCCACGCTGGCGTCGCCGCGAAACTGTGGCGCGACTGCTACCGGGGTTGCTGGCAGCGTGTCACCTGCTTCATTGACCAGCGTGTGGTCAAACAGCCCGCGGCCATGAAAATGCATGTCGCGCATGGCTTCCGGCAAGGTTTTCACCACCGTGCAACAGCAATTCGCCTGGGCCAGAATGGGTTCCCAGTGATAACCCGGAAACTCCGAAATCAATGTTCTGACTGCTTCAATCGTTCCACCGGGGTCTTGCTGATCCTGGTGGAATTCAGGGGCAAGCTTGACTGCTTCGCAAAAGCTCTCCCAGAACTTCTGCTCAAGTGCGGCAACGGCAACATGCCTGCCGTCAGATGTCGGATAAATCTGGTAGCGCGGCGACCCGCCGGTCAACAGACTTTTGCCATTTGCAGGCCAGAATCCGGTGGCCAGGCCATTGCCGATCGCCCACCACATCAACATGAACATATTGTCTGCCATGGCGATATCAATGTGAGTGCCCTCACCGGTTTTCTCGCGGTTCAGCAGCGCCAGCAATATGTTCACAACTGCCGGATAAGTCCCGCCCGCGATATCTGCAGCCAGAAAAGGCGGCACGGTCGGATTGCCTTCGGGCCCCATGCTCAGGGACAGCAACCCGGTGTCACCGATATAATTCAGATCATGCCCTGTCTTCTGCACCCGGCCGCCGGTTTGGCCATAACCGGTTATGGAACAGTAGATGATCCCGGGGTTGACCAGTGCCATGGCATCATAGCCTAACCCCAGCCGATCCATCACACCAGGACGAAACTGCTCGACCACAACGTCTGCTTCGCGGATCAGCGGCAGAAGAAACTCCAGTTGCCGGTCCGATTTCAAATCCAGCGCCAGAGACTGTTTCCCCCGGTTGAGCATGGCAAAACTGGCGGGATCCCTGCCCCATTTGGGTTCATAGGACCGCATTTCCTCGCCGTCGCCAGGACGTTCAATTTTGATGACTTGCGCACCGGCTTCGACCAGGAACAGTGTGGCCATAGGCCCTGGCAAAAGTGTCGAAAAGTCGAGAACCTTGATCCCGCTCAATGGCTGTGCGGATGCTGAAGTGCCTGTCATGATTTTTAAATGCTGATCCGGAAACCCAAACTGCTGTATTCGTGTAGCGGCCAAACCTACTGTGTGCAACACGCAGATTGCAAAGTTTAATTAAGCCATTGTGGAGCGGGGGAAGCTGCCCTAAACAATTTGTGCATCGCAACAATATTCAAGCAGGCCGAACGATGGCCCGAATGACAGCAGGTATCATGAAACTTCCATCGCAATTCTACAAGCCGCTCGCCATTGGCGCCCCTGACCCAATGCGCGAGACACCTGTCAAGATTGAACGGATGATCCATTTTTTGCCACCGCAGATCGAAAAGATGCGCAACAAGGTTGCCAGCCTGATCCCGCAAGTCGATGTTATACTGGGAAATCTTGAAGATGCCATTCCCGCAGACGACAAGATCGCTGCGCGCAAAGGTTTTATTGAAATGGCGCTGGCGCATGATTATGGCAGCACCGGCTTGTGGACACGCATCAATTGCCTGAACAGCCCATGGGCACTCGATGACATCACCCAGATCGTGCTTGAGGCAGGAAACAAGCTGGATGTGATGATGTTGCCGAAGGTCGAGGGAGCCTGGGACATCCACTACCTGGACCAGTTGCTTGCTCAATTGGAGGCACGCGCCGGCATCGACCGACCGATCATGATCCACGCCATTCTGGAAACCGCGCAAGGCGTAAAGAATGTCGAAGAGATTGCTTCGGCAAGCCCGCGCATGCACGGCATGTCACTGGGTCCGGCTGATCTGGCAGCGTCGCGCGGCATGAAGACCACCCGCGTCGGCGGCGGACATCCCCATTACGGTGTTTTGGCAGACGATGCCGGCAATGGTGTCCGGATCAGTTCAGCGCGCCCGTTCTACCAGCAGGATCTGTGGCACTATACGGTCGGCAAGATGGTGGATGCCTGCGCAGCCAATGGCATCAAGGCGTTTTACGGCCCGTTTGGCGATTTTTCAGACCCTGATGCATGTGAAGCACAATTCCGCAATGCATTCCTGCAAGGCTGTTTTGGAGCATGGTCACTTCACCCCTCACAGGTAGAAATTGCCAAGCGGGTTTTTTCACCTGATCCGGCAGAAGTGAAGTTTGCACTCAGAATTCTGGAAGCTATGCCCGACGGCACAGGCGCTGTCATGATTGATGGCAAAATGCAGGATGATGCCACCTGGAAACAGGCCCGCGTCATCGCCGATCTTGCACGATTGGTTGCAAACAAGGAGCCGGACATGGCAGAGATTTATGGCTTATGATCGACGTATTGTTCAGCAACTATCAACTTAATAATTTGAACCACGCTTGAAACAAACCGCAATTGGGTGCATTTATAGGCGATGATAGCGATTAACAGACAGGCACGATTCGGCATTGGACAAGTGGTAAAACACCGCCTGTTTCCGTTTCGTGGTGTCATTTTCGATGTAGATCCCACTTTTTCCAATACTGAAGAGTGGTGGGATTCCATCCCCGAAGAAACCCGGCCGTCGAAGGATCAGCCGTTTTATCACTTGCTGGCTGAGAATGAAGAAACCGAATACATAGCCTATGTGTCGGAGCAAAACCTGTTGGCTGACGACACAGGCGATCCGGTTCGCCATCCTCAGATCCCCGAGTTTTTCGAAACTTATGATCCGGAGCAGCACACCTACCTGCCGCGTGACAGTGCGACCCACTAGGTCATGGACTCATAAAGTTGCACGATCACCTTAAAAGCAATCAGGTTTATTACTTTGGGTTGATTCAACCAAAAATCATCCTGATCCAGCATCTGATTGCAGATTTGCGAATGTGACGACGACAGACTTCGCGCAGTTTGCTTGCCCCCCTTTGAACATGTCATCTTACCGCTATGCAACGGCATGGTTTCTATGGCTTTTTTCTGCGAATCCAATCTAGATTGTCCGCATGAATATAATCTTTCGACTGCTTTATGGATGCATGGTCTGGGTGGCTCTGGCGGCATCAGCGCATGCGGAGCCAAAACACGCCATCGCCATGCTGGGTGAGCCGGCGCTGCCGGCTGACTACACACATTTTCCCTATGTCAATCCGGACGCTCCCAAAGGTGGCGCCCTGCGCACAGCCCGGACCGGGAGCTTCGACAGCGTCAATCCGTTTATTATCAGAGGCCAGGCTGTGGACGGACCACGCACCCTGGTCTTTGAAAGCCTGATGGCACGCTCAAATGCGGAACCGTTCACACTTTACGGCCATATCGCCGAGACCATCGACGTCAATGCAGATCGCACCGAGGTCACCTTCCGGATAAACCCGCAAGCCAGATTTTCTGACGGTGAACCAGTCCAGGCCGATGACATTGTCTATTCGCTGGAGACATTGCGGGACAACGGCCGCCCAAATCACCGGACTTTTTATTCCAAGGTGACATCGACGGAGACACCCGACAATCTGACCATCCGCATGAAGCTGGAACCGGGCGACCGTGAACTGGTGCTCATTCTCGGCCTGATGCCGGTTCTGCCAAAACATGTGTTTGAAAAGCGCGACTTCGAACAAACCACCCTGGACAAGCTTGTCGGCTCGGGCCCCTATGTGTTCGACAAGATAGATGCCGGCGATCACGTCATTTATCGCCGCAATCCCGATTACTGGGCAAAAGATCTGCCCAGCGCGCGCGGAAAATTCAATTACGATACCATTCGATATGACTATTACCGCGATACACAAGGTGCATTTGAAGCCTTCAAAAAGGGCGAGGCAATGTTGCGAACCGAAGGCGATGCCTCGCGCTGGGCGGTTGGATATCAAGATGTCAAAAACCAGCCGGTAACTTTGGAAACCATCAGGGTCGGTTTACCAAAACCGGTATGGGCTTTGGTGTTCAACACCCGCCGGGCGGTGTTTTCAGACAAGCGCGTCCGCGAAGCGCTGATCCTGACTTTCGATTTTGAATGGATCAACAAAAACCTGTTTCATGGCAAAATGCAGCGCACGCAAGGATTTTTCTTCGGTTCCGATCTCAGTTCAATAGGTCGCCCGGTCAGCGAAAACGAACGTGAAATGCTGAAACTGGCAGGCGCAAATATCCGGGCGGACATCCTGGACGGCACATTTTCCCTGCCGGTTTCTGACGGATCCGGACGCGATCGAAAAAACCTGCGCAAGGCGCTGAAGTTGCTGAATGAAGCCGGATGGAAAACCGGCACTGCAGGACTGAAGGACTCGAATGGCCAGGGTTTTTCATTTGAAATCACGGTGGCGAGCAGGCCTCAGGAGCGGATAGCGCTGGCATGGCAGCGCATGTTGCGCACCATTGGTGTCGATATGACTATCCGCCAGGTAGATTCAGCACAGTTCCAGCGGCGTTTGCAGACCTATGACTTTGATATGATCCCGTTTACATGGTCCAATTCCCTGTCGCCGGGCAACGAACAGTCTTTTTATTGGGGATCTCAGGGGCGCACCCAGGATGGTACCCGCAACTATATGGGAGCAGACGACCCGGCAATCGACAAGATGATAACGCAGCTTCTGTCTGCCCGGAACAAGGCCACTTTTGACGACGCTGCCCGCGGCATGGACCGGTTATTGCTCGAAGGTCATTATGCGCTGCAATTGTTCCATCCACCCGGTCAATGGCTTGCGCGATGGAACCAGATCAAACGCCCTGTTCAACCCTCGCTCGCTGGATTCCTGCCGGAAACCGGATGGATTGAAAACCAATGACAGGGTTCACCGGGGAACTGCCGCCAACCAGGTTCAACCTGACCCGATACTGCCTTGCTCAAAGTGCGAGGGAACGGGCTGACAAGACAGCCCTCACAATCGCTGACGGCACCGGCTATCAGACGCTGAGTTTTGCCGAGATTGAAGACATTGTACTTCGGCTGGCGTCTGCGTTCCGGCTGCTCGGATTTGAGCGCGGTGCCCGGATACTGATCCGAATGGGCAACAGCTTTGATTACGCGGCCGTATTCTTTGCCGCCAACGCTGCCGAGTTGGTGCCGATACCAGCCTCGTCAATGTTGTCGGTCGAAGAGATCTCGTTCATACTGTCAGACAGTCAGGCAGCCGCTATTGTCCACGACGGTTTGCTCGACCTGCCTGATTTACCGGTGGGCTGCAGGCTGATCACGCCGGCTGACATAGCAGCATTCAAGTCCGGGCAACGCGGCCAGTACGCTGATACCGCAGCCTCAACACCAGCCTACATGGTGTACACCTCCGGCACCTCAGGTCGGCCCAAAGGTGTATTGCATGCACAACGCGCCGCATGGGGACGCCGCCCCATGTACCAGGGCTGGTATGGCATAACATCTGAAGACACCATCCTGCACACGGGCGCTTTTAACTGGACCTACACATTGGGCACTGCCCTGTTTGACCCCTGGGCCAATGGTGCAAGTTCAATCGTCTATACCGGGCCGCGCGACCGCTCCATCTGGCTCAAACTGATCGCCGACCACAACCCCACCATCATGGCTTCCGTCCCGGCGCTGTATCGTCAAATGCTCAGCGATGGTGGATTGTCACCTGAAACAATGGGCACTCTGCGCCACGGCCTGACGGCAGGAGAAGCAATGTTCCCCGGCCTGCAGAAAGAGTGGCTGGAGACCACCGGCATCGCGCTTTATGAAGCATTGGGCATGAGCGAAATCTCCACCTATATTTCCAGCTCGCCAAACGTGCCCACGAAGCCCGGCAGCCCCGGTAAACCGCAACCGGGCCGCAGCGTCTGCATTCTGCCGGTTTCCGGTGATGAAGAACCATTGCAGGCCGGTAAAACCGGGCTGATCGCCGTCCACCGCTCCGATCCAGGCATGATGTTGCGCTACTGGAACCGTCCGGATGATGATCAGACCGTATATCGTGGCGACTGGTTCGTGGGCGGAGACCTCGGACATTTCGACGACGACGGCTACATCTGGTACGAAGGCCGCAATGACGATGTAATGACATCTTTCGGCTATCGTATTTCGCCCCTGGAAATTGAAGTCGCCATCATGCGCCACCCCGCCATTCAGCAGGCTGGTGTCACCGAGGTCGAGCTGAACCCGGGCATGAAGCTGGTCACCGCGTTTGTGGTCATGCGTGAACACGAAACTTTGACGGCGGCTGAAGTGATCGATTTTGCATCAAACTCCCTGGCGCGCTACAAGGTACCAAAACAGGTCTTCTTTGTTGAGGCGTTGCCGCAATCCGGCAATGGCAAGATCATCAGAAAAAACCTGTCATCTTTGCTCAAGCAATCCAAGGATCACGCCAATGACGACTGAACCCGCCGATGTAATCGAGATCGACGTGATCTCGGACGTAATGTGCCCGTGGTGCTACATTGGCAAGCGCCGTCTTGAAAAGGCACTCGCCATGGTTCCCGACGTACCGGTGGATATCCGTTGGCGCCCCTATCAACTGGATAACACCATTCCCGAAACGGGCATGGACCGGAAGGAATACCTGCGCAACAAGTTCGGCTCCGATGAGCAGGCTGCCCAGGTCTACGGGCCGGTACGTGCGGCCGGCAAGGACGAGGAAATTCCGTTCGAGTTTGACAAGATAACCATATCGCCAAATACGCTGAATGCACATCGCATCATTCGCTGGGCCATGGCCGAAGGCGTGCAGGACGCCGCTGTCGAGCGGCTGTTCCAGCTGTATTTCATCGAAGGAGCCAACCTGACCGACAAACAGGTGTTGGTTGATGCTGCTGTTGAAGCAGGCCTTGAACGAGCTGTCGTCGAACGCCTGCTTGAAAGTGATGCGGATCTGGAAGAGACCAGGGCTGAAATATCCCAGGCACAGCAGATGGGCGTCACCGGCGTGCCGGCGTTCATCATCGGCAGCAGATACGCCGTCATGGGTGCCCGCGAGCCCGAAGCCATTGCGCAGGCCATTGTAGAAGTGGTCAAGGAACGCTCCGCTCCTGCAGGCAATGCATAGAACGTCCCACTGTCATCCTCGGCCCTGTGCCGAGGATCCATAAACGGTTGTAACAGGCTGATGCGGATGGATCCTTGGGACAAGCCCAAGGATGACAATCGCCGAAAAATTCGGCCCTTAATATCTACCTCCAGTGTCATCCTCGGCCTTGTGCCGAGGATCCAGGCACCGCGGCGGCGGACAGTTAGCTTTCCGGTTGCGCCAGTTTCACCAGTGTCTGCATCAACTGGCGTGTACCGGCCAGTCTGTCGGCAGGTGTCTCCCAGGTCCTTATGATCACCAGTTTCATGTCAGGCCGTATCTTGGCGCGGCTGCCCTGGTCATTGATCCATTGAACCAACGCTTCTGGATTGGGGAACTTGCCGTCCCTGAATGTGAACACGGCGCCTTTGGGTCCTGCGTCAATGTTGGAGACATTGGCCGTGCGGCACAAAAGCTTGACCGACACGATATCGATCAAATGCTCAACCTCTTCCGGCAGGCGGCCGAACCTGTCCTGAAGTTCTGCCGCAAACCCATCCAGTTCGTCCTGTGTCGGTAAATCCGCCATCCGCCTGTAGACACCGAGGCGAACCTGCAGATCAGGGATAAAACTCTCGGGCAGCAGGACGGAAGTTCCGACATTGATCTGCGGAGACCACTGGCCGTCGGCCTCAATATCAAGCTCGCCGGATCGCAAGGACGCAACTGCTTCCTCCAGCATGTGCTGGTACAATTCGAAACCGACCTCCTTGATGTGGCCGGACTGCTCTTCACCCAGCAGGTTGCCGCCGCCGCGAATATCCAGATCGTGACTGGCCAGGGTAAAGCCTGCCCCCAGCGAGTCGAGGGACTGCAGGACTTTAAGGCGTTTCTCCGCAGGCGCGGTGAGTGTCTTGTTCGCGGGAACGGTAAACAGCGCATAGGCGCGTTGCTTGGAGCGCCCCACCCTGCCCCTGATCTGATAAAGCTGCGCCAGACCAAACATGTCGGCCCGGTGCACGATCAAGGTGTTGGCCGTCGGTATGTCGAGACCGGATTCAATAATAGTCGTGGCCAGCAGTACGTCATATTTCCGGTCATAGAACCCGGTCATGATGTCATCCAGCTCGGTGGGCGCCATGCGGCCGTTTGCGATCGCGAACTTGACCTCAGGCACTTGCGCCTTGAGGAAGTCGGCAACCACGGACAGGTCGGAAATGCGCGGCACCACATAGAAGCTCTGGCCGCCACGATACAATTCACGCAGCAGGGTTTCACGAATAATGACCGGATCAAACGGCGAAATGTATGTCCTGACCGCAAGCCGGTCCAGCGGCGGTGTTGTAATCAGGGAAAGCTCGCGCACCCCGGACAATGCAAGCTGCAGGGTCCGCGGAATTGGCGTGGCGGTCAGCGTGAGCACATGCACGTCCGCACGCATTTCCTTCAGCTTTTCCTTGTGCTTGACGCCAAAGTGCTGCTCTTCATCAATAATCAGCAGACCGAGATCGCGGAATTTGACATCCTCCGCCAACAGGGCGTGGGTCCCGATCATGATGTCAACTGTGCCGTCTGTAATCCCCTTCTTGGCTTCATTGACATCCTTGCGGGCCACCAACCGGGAAGCTTGGGCAATTCTGACCGGCAACCCCTTGAACCGTTCCACAAATGTTGCGTAGTGCTGGCGCGCCAGCAAGGTTGTCGGCACCACTACCGCGACCTGCTTGCCGGCCATGACCGCAATGAAGGCTGAGCGCAGCGCCACTTCCGTCTTGCCAAATCCGACATCACCGCAAATCAACCGGTCCATCGGGCGGCCACGCGCCAGGTCGGAAACGACCGCGTCTATGGCAGTCAATTGATCTTCGGTTTCTTCATAGGGGAACAGGGACGCGAACTCGTCGTAAATACCGTCCGGCAAACTCAGGACCTCGCCATCGCGCAGTTCGCGTTGGGCGGCTGTCTTGATCAACTGGCTGGCGATTTCCCGGACACGCTCTTTAAGGCGTGCCTTGCGCGCCTGCCACGCCACGCCGCCCAGTTTATCAAGATTGGCGCCGGCATCGTCCGACCCGTAACGCGATAACAGCTCAATATTTTCCACCGGCAGGAACAGCCGGTCACCGCCGTGATATTGCAGGAACAGGCAGTCATGGGGCGCACCCTGAACGTCGATTACCTTCAGGCCTTCGAAGCGGCCAATACCGTGGTCCACATGGACGACAAGGTCTCCGGCATTGAGCGATGCCAGTTCCGAGATGAAATCGCTGGCTTTACGTTGGCGTTTGCCACGACGCACCAGCCGGTCGCCAAGAATATCCTGTTCCGCGACAACTGCCAGATCATCGGTTTCAAAACCGGTTTCCAGCCCAAGCACGACAACGGAAACCATGTCCCTTGAGCGTTTGAGCGCTTCCGGACCATCTTTCGCCGGCACCACAAGACCAAGATCATGATCCTTCAGGATACCTAACAACCGGTCACGCGACCCTTCGGTCCAGGCCGCCAGCAGCACCCGCTTGCCGGATTTCCGTTGTGCGCGGACATGGTCAACCACTGCGTCATAGACATTGCCGCCTGCTTCGGCGCGTTCAGCAGCAAAACTGCGGCCCTGGCGTCCCTGGGCTGAAATCACCCGCAGGGTTGACGTGTCCGGCGCTTCAAACGGCGTCAGTGCTATCACCGGGTATTGTGCGGCAAGATCGGACCATGCCTCACCGGCAAGGAACATTTTCTCAGGCGGTAACGGCTTGTAGACAGGCGCGCCAAATGTATCCTTGTTGAGGGCTTCTATGCGGGCCTGGTAGTATTCATCAATCTGGGTATTTCGGGCTGCGATCGATTCATCAGCCAGATGATCCATGGTCAGAACGCAGTTGCCCGCATAATCCAGCACGGTTTCCAGTTTTTCATAAAACAGCGCCAGCCAGTGTTCCACGCCCTGATAGCGCCTGCCGGCAGACACGGCTTCATAGACAGCATCATTCATGCCGGTGCCGGAGAACTGCGCCGTATAGGAGGTGCGAAACTGCGCAATGGTGTCGGCGTTTAACAAGACTTCGCTAGCCGCATCCAGTTTCAGGCCGTGCAACTGACCTGTTGTGCGTTGCGACTGGGCGTCAAAACTGCGGATGGATTCCAGTGTGTCGCCGAAGAAATCAAGTCTCACCGGCTCCTCGCTACCAGGAGGAAAAACATCGATGATCCCGCCTCTGATGGCAAAGTCACCCGGATCGACGACCGTGCCGGTACGGGAAAACCCGTTGATCGCCAGGTATTCCTGCAACTCGTTCGTATCTACCCGGTTGCCCGGCTGTGCCTCGAAACTGGCAGACCTGATGATGTCACGGGGCGGCACCTTCTGAACAATGGCATTCGCGGTCGTCAGAAGAACTGCAGGCTTGTCGATCTTGCCTGCGGCCAGTTGGGTCAGCGCGCTCATGCGCCGGGCCAGAATGTCGGCAACCGGCGATACCCGGTCATAGGGCAGACAGTCCCAGGCCGGGAACTTGATAATGTTTACATCAGGCGCAAAGAAGGAAATCGCCTCACCGATCATGGAGGCCCGCTGGTCATCACGTGCCACATGCACCACAAGCCGGTCTCCAGCCAACCGCGCGATTTCACCTGCAACCTTGCCGTCGATCCCTTCCGGCGTTCCAGATACAATCACCTTGCCGGGAGATGCTATGGCACTTTTGAGTTCGACGGATTTCATTCGGGGTTTCCAAAAAACGTTTCGTCAAACCGGGAAGCAAGCATTTCCTGCAACAATGCGGATTGCTGGTCGCCCGGCACCGGCTGCGCCCCGGTCAGCCACGCCAGCAGATCCTGGTCCGGGATTTCAATAATGCGCTCCAGTTCCTGCAACTCAGCTTCGTCAGAGTTCGCAATCCTGGCCTGCACAAACGTACCCACAACAATGTCCATCTCCTTGATACCGCGATGGCAAGCCCGCCAGATAATGCGCTTGCGCCGGTTTTCGTCAGTTACAGTCACAGCTTGTGTCCGATGGAAATGGAATGAACGGTATGTACAGGTTGGAAATATTGTGCCCGGCGGTTTATGAAAGAACCGCACATGAAACGCAACCGGGCAAGACGACTGTCCTGACAATTCAACCGAATAACTAGGGTCAGGACTCGTTGATCTCATGCAATTCCGTTTGAAAGAAAACATTCGAATGAGGGTGAAAAAGCGCAGCGCAAGGCTTTGTGCCTTGTCGAGCATTTTTCGCCTTCAGGCGGGTGTTTTCTTTCAAACTCGAAGGGCGGGGTCTATTTTGCCCCTGACATCGTTGCAAGGTCTTGAAAACCGGACGGTTACCTGCGACCTTTCGCCTTGTCAGTGGCAAAATATCCTCCCGCAGAATGGATGAGATCAACGAGTCCTGACCCTAGGCAACCATGCGACCGGAAATCCTGAACAGGTATTTTGCTTCTGCCAGCGCACTGAAAGGCATCGGTGCAAAGGTTGAAAAGACTCTGGCCGGATTGGTACGTCCCCAAAGCGGCGAACCGGGTTCCGCCGACTTGCCTGCCCGGCTGGTCGATCTGTTGTTTCACTTGCCGGTCGGCGTAATTGATCGGCGAAATCGCCCCACCATCAACAATCTGCCGCAAAGCGGCATCATCACCATCGAAGCGCAGATAGGACGCCACAAGGCACCGCCGCGCCACAACAAACGGGTGCCTTACCGTGTTGAAGTATTTGATGAGACCGGTTCACTGCCTTTGGTGTTTTTCCATTCGCACGGCCCCTATCTCGAGCGAACTCTGCCGGAAGGCGAGACCCGGTTCATCTCGGGCAAGATTGAATGGTATGACGGCACACCGCAGATTGTTCATCCCGACCATATACTGACGGCTGAGCAGTTTTCAGAAATGCCGTTGCTTGAACCCGTTTACCCGCTCACTGCAGGTGTATCAGGCAAGATCCTCGGCAAGGCAATCCGGCAGACACTGGGTGACGTTCCGCAGTTGCCGGAGTGGCAGGATGCAGCATGGATAGCAGCCTGCAAGCTGCCTGAGTTTCAGGCCGCTCTGGAAACCCTGCACAATCCGGAAGATACAACCGACCTGGAACCGGACAGCCCGGCACGGCAACGTCTTGCCTATGACGAGCTTCTGGCAAACCAGTTGGCATTGTCACTGGTGCGCCGTCACATGAAGCGTGCATCCGGCAGGACATTAAATGGTGACGGCGAGGCACGGCAAAACATCATCGACGCGCTGCCATTCTCGCTCACCATCAGCCAGGAACACGCTGTTTCAGAAATCCTTGCCGACATGGCGTCACCGGATCGCATGCTGCGGCTGCTGCAGGGAGACGTTGGCGCGGGCAAGACAATTGTCGGGCTGCTGGCCATGGCCACCGCCGCCGAAGCCGGCACCCAGTCAGCCCTGATGGTGCCAACCGACATTCTGGCCCGGCAGCATATCGGCGGTATTGAACCCCTGGCCCAGGCAGCCGGCCTGAGGGCGGCGGTTTTGACTGGCCGGGAAAAAGGCTCGATACGCCAGCAATTGCTCGACGATCTCGCATCCGGCGACATCGACATCCTGATCGGTACACACGCCTTGTTTCAGGAAGGCGTCAGTTTTGCCGATCTCGGCCTCGTCATCATTGACGAACAACACCGTTTCGGCGTGCATCAGCGGCTTGCTTTGCAGTCGAAATCGAAACGCCCAAGCGACCTGTTGGTCATGACCGCCACCCCTATTCCGCGCACGCTGGCGCTGACCGCATACGGTGACATGGACATAACCCGATTAATCGGCAAGCCCGCCGGTCGCAAGCCGATTGATACACGGGTGATGCCTCTGCACAAACTCGACCAGATTGTAGACGGACTGGCACGGGCCGTTTCCCAGGGCAAGCGGGCGTACTGGGTATGTCCGCTGGTTGAGGAAAGTGACTTTATCGACAAGACCGCCGCCGAAGCTCGCTTCGCCAGCTTGCAAGCCCGCTTTGGTGACCAGGTCGGCCTGGTACATGGTCGCATGAAAGGTGCCGAAAAGGACGCCGTGATGGCCCGCTTCAAGGCCGGTGAATTGTCTGTTCTTGTGTCCACCACCGTGATCGAAGTCGGCGTCGATGTGCCCGAAGCCTCAATCATGATCATAGAGAATGCCGAGCGTTTCGGCCTGGCCCAACTGCATCAGCTTCGCGGCCGTGTCGGGCGCGGCTCGGATGCATCAAGTTGTGTATTGATCTACGACGGTGTGCTTGGTGAAACCGCCGCTGCGCGCCTGAAAACCATGCGCGAAACCGAAGACGGTTTCATCATTGCCGAAGAAGACCTGAAGCTGCGCGGCTCTGGTGAAGTTCTCGGAACCAGGCAATCAGGTGTCGCAAGTTTCAGGCTGGCTGATCTTGGTCAGCATGGCGAGTTGTTGCAGGCTGCGCGCGACGACGCAAAGCTAATCTTGGAAACCGACCCGCACCTGACCGGTAAGAGGTCAGAAGCCTTGCGCATCCTTTTGTATCTGTTTGAACGCGATGATGCCATTCGGCTGCTGTCAGCCGGCTGATCTGGAGCGAGATGAGGTTAATCAGCGTTTTTTGGCTGGTTTTTTAGCGACCGGTCTCTTGCGGTTTGAAGAGGATTTTTGTCCCGGATTCAACACTTTCTCCGGATGAGCTATCAGCATTGACAAGGTATCGTCCTCATCTGCCACGGATACATTTGCTTCACGCATTTGCTTCGGTGTGACCAGACCTGCAGAGATCACCAGCTTGGCAGCCTCTTCAACCGTCAAATCCAGGATAGTGACCTGGTCTTTCTCGACAAAGAACAGGAATCCCGAAGTCGGGTTCGGCGTTGTCGGCATGAAGGCGGAGTAGTAGGTTATGCCCGGCTCAAGACCGATTTCGCCGGAATCAAGTTCGCGCGCAATGAAACAAACGACATTGACGCCCTTGCGCGGGTATCCGATGAAACCAACCGAGGAAAAATTGCTGGCATTGGATGAAAGGGCAGTCTCGAATATCTGCTTAACCGCCTTGTAGACAGATCGGATGATCGGCATCCGGTCGAGTGTCCGCTCGCCAAAATTCAACAGTGTCCTGCCGACAAGGTTTGCCGCCAGCGCGCCAATGAGGGTGATTCCCACCAGTGCGAACACCAGCCCGACCCCGGGTACGGTAAACGGCAGATAGGAATCCGGATTGTAGACTGACGGAATGTACGGTTTCAGCAGGCTGTCAAACAGCGAAACGAACCACCACACCAGCCAGATCGTAATTGCAATCGGTGCTGCAACGACCACGCCGGTTAGAAAATATGTTCTCAACTTGCCAAGCATCTGTTACGGAAAAACCCCCGAACTTCAAAAAACGATCCATGCACAAATCTGTCACTGCGCTGCCATAGCATGCTCTCAGCGTGACTGCTACAACCCTGTTGAAAAACATCAACACTAGAGCACCACGGGTTCCGGTGAACCCCTAAAGTTGCTCTATCACTTTGAAAGCGATCAGGTTTATGATTTTTGGTCAATTCAACCAAAAATCATCATGATCTTGCAGCCATCATCGCAGGAGTTGTCAATCTTGTCAGGTCGATTAACAGCACGCCAGCACGTTTTGCGAGCTCTTGGCATTGTGTTTGTCGCGCTCGGATTTATCGGCGCTTTCCTGCCCCTGCTGCCAACCACACCATTTTTGCTGCTGGCGCTGGCATGCTTTGCACGCTCTTCTCCCGCTATACACGACTGGCTGATCAGTCATCGCATACTGGGTCCCTACATCGTCGATTGGGAACGCGACCGGTCCATACCGATTGCGGCCAAATTTACTTCCGTAGTGATGATGTCTGCAAGTTTTGCCTGGCTGGTACTGGGAACAAATGCGCCCGCCATCGCTATATGGATGACGGGCGTAATCTTGATGTGCGTCGCAGTCTATATCATTACAAGACCTACCTCGCATTAGCTATGCAAATGGCTCAACTCGTCGCCTGGGCGATGAAACAGCCGGTACCTTTGCGTTTCAGACTGCGGCACAACCGCTTGGCCTGTGCCTTTTTGAGCTTGTGCACCCGAAGCCGATAGTAAATACCCTGTCCTTCGACATCGGCACGCACGACGGCAGCAGTTTTATTGCGCAGCAGCTTGTTATGACGGTTTTTCAGAGAATCCCAATTGTCCCAGGCCTTGTCAGGCTGACGCTGCGACACTAGCTGAACGGTCCAGCCCTCCAGCTTTGCGGTAACATTCAAATTGTCGTCGGCAGCGTTCACATTTGCCGTTTCCACTGGCGCGGATACAGGCTCGATGCTGACCGGGTCCGGCGTCTTGATGCTGGTCGCTATCGCTGCCGGAATTTCCGGCACGGCAGCAACCTGTTCAACCGAAATATTCTCCGGGGTTTCGACTTTAAACGGCGCCACCGCTGCAATTGCTTCCACCTTGGTTTCAATTTTTTTCACTGATGCCGAAAGAACTGCAGAACCGTCCGGCTTGCCGCTGTAGGACAAAGCGGCTGACGGCGCCACCGGTTCACGCAGCGCAATCCGCGTCACGGTTCCAGAAGGTGCCTTGGTGGATCCGGTAATAATATCATCTGCCATGAGATTTTGCGTCGGCAGCACTGCGAGGCGGATCTGTCGTTCGCTGGGATTTTCCGGCACATCCATGCCGAGATCAGCAAGCCGTTCGCGAACCGGCGCGAATTCCGGCTTGACCGAATAGGCCTGGAACAGAACCGCCGTTGCCTCATCCCGGTGGCCAAGTTTGGCCAGGGTCAATGCCTTGCCATAAAGCGACAGGTGTTTGTGCGGGTAATTCAGCTTTGTTGCACGGGCAAAGTCGATCAGCGCGTACTCGTACTGGCCCGCTTCACGCAATGCATTTGCCCGGGAATAAAACGCTTCCGACAAGTATGGGTCCAGATACAAGGCGTTTGTATAATCGTCTATGGCCGCTGACTGGCGGCCCGAGTTCGAATATGCAAGGCCGCGATTGTACAAGGCTACTGCGCGCGTTTTAGCGTTCAGCGCATCCAGTTCTATCGCCTGGCTGTAATCTGAAATCGCCGCATCATGAGCTGCAAGCCTCTGATGCGCAAGCGCGCGGTTCAGCAGTGCACGGGCCCTGTCGGCAAGCGAGATTTCCGTAAGAGAGATAGCAACTGAGTACTCGGCAATAGCCCTTTTCGGCTTGCCGGATACAAGGTGTGTGTAGGCTGACTGCATGATGGCAGCCGGCGCGGCGGAGCTGACCCCGATGGTTTTTGAGGCGGCTGCGACGGCATTGGTGGCTACTCCGGCAACCAGGAACGCAGTTAAGACAGACGCACGAACAACTAACTGTACTTTCATGCCAGCGATAGTGCAGCGACATGGTTAAACAATACCTAAGCGAAACCAGAAAATTTTTCACTTATGTCAAAACGACTTCAGCAGGCTTATTCCACGGTAACGGATTTGGCCAGGTTTCGCGGTTGATCAACGTCCGTCCCGATGAACACGGCTGCATGATAAGCCAACAGTTGCATGGGCACAGCATAGATCATCGGTGAAATGAACGGATCGGCCTCCGGCACCGCAATGGTCTCGAAAGCATCCGCTGCATGGGCAGATGCCCCGATTTCATCGGTTACCAGTATCACCTGGCCGCCGCGTGCAGCAACTTCCTGCATGTTGGAGATGGTTTTTTCAAACAACTCGTCACGCGGCGCAATCACCACCACCGGCACGTGCTCATCAATCAGCGCGATGGGGCCGTGTTTCAACTCACCTGCCGCGTAGCCTTCTGCATGAATGTAGGAGATTTCCTTCAGCTTGAGCGCGCCTTCCATGGCGATTGGATAGTTGACCCCCCGGCCCAGATAGAGGACATCACGGGCCACCGCCACCTTGCGGGCGACATCTTCAATGTGCCCTTCCATTGCCATCATGCCGGACATGATGCGCGGCAGGCCGATCAGGGCCTTGACCAGGCGCTGTTCCTCCGCGCCGTCTATGGTTGCGCGAGCCTTTGCGGCAGCAACCGCCAGGCAGGCCAGCACGCTCAACTGACAGGTAAACGCCTTGGTCGAGGCCACACCGATTTCCGGACCGGCAAATGTTCGCAACACGGCGGAACTTTCGCGCGCAATTGTTGATTCCGGCACATTCACTATGGCAACAACCTTGTGACCCTGAGACAGGCTGTAGCGCATGGCAGCCAGCGTGTCGGCAGTTTCACCGGATTGCGAAATGACAATGGTGACGCCGTTCCTGTCCAACGGCGCTTCGCGGTAGCGATACTCTGACGCGATGTCCACTTCGACCGGTAACCGGGCGATTTTTTCGAACCAGTATTTTGCGGTAAGCGCGGCATAAAACGCTGTCCCGCAGGCTGTAATTGTCACTGATGAAACTTTTGCAAAATCAAACGGCAGGTCATCAGGCAACATAATTGTACTGTCGGAAAAATTGACATACTCAGCCAGTGTATGACCGATGACTTCCGGTTGTTCCTCGATTTCCTTGGCCATGAAATGGCGATGATTGCCCTTGTCGACCAGCATGGTCGACGCCTGGCTGAAATTGATATCGCGAACCACCGGCTGGTCGTTCTCATCGAAAATTTCCGCTCCTGCACGGGTCAGGACGACCCAGTCGCCATCGTTCAGGTAACTGACACGGTTGGTAAACGGAGCCAGTGCCACAGCGTCGGAGCCCAGGAACATCTGTCCGTCACCGTGGCCGACAGCCAAAGGTGCGCCCTGCCGTGCACCCAGCATCAGATCGTGTTCACCCCGCACCAGAATGCCTAGCGAAAAAGCTCCTTTGAGCTGTTTCAATGTCCGTGATACCGCATCTTTTGGAGACATGCCGGCATCCAGTTTCTGGTTGACCAGTTGCGCCACCACTTCCGTGTCCGTTTCCGTGTCACAGACAATCCCGTCTGTTGCGAGATCGTCTTTCAGCGCCCGGTAGTTTTCAATAATACCGTTATGGACAACCACCACATTGCCGGCCTGGTGCGGGTGCGCATTGGTTTCGTTCGGCGCGCCATGGGTGGCCCACCTGGTGTGGCCGATCCCGGTCGTGGCATCCCAGCCATTGCCGGCAACTTTGGCATACAGGTTGTCCAGTTTCCCCGGTGCGCGAACCCGGTCGATATCACCGTCCTTCAAAACCGCAATACCGGCAGAATCATAGCCGCGATACTCCAGCCGGCGCAGCGCCTCGACCAGTTGCATTGCGACAGGTTCGGTGCCCAGAATACCTACAATCCCGCACATAGATGCCTAATCCTTTTTCTTCTCGACCGCAGACTTCTGTTTACGCGCACTTTGAACCTGGTTGTACCGGGTCGCCCAACCTTCGCGAATTTCCTGTGAACCGCGGGCAATCGCTAGTGCGCCGCCTTCAACGTCTCTGGTGATCACGCTACCTGACCCCACATAAGCGCCCTCACCTATTTTCACCGGCGCCACAAGAGCTGAATTCGACCCGATGAACGCACCTGCACCAATATCCGTATGATGTTTGAAAAAGCCGTCGTAATTGCAGGTGATGGTGCCGGCTCCCACATTCGCCTTTTCGCCCACGCGCGCGTCGCCAACATAGCTGAGATGGTTGACTTTGGCACCTTCTTCCAGGTGTGCGTTTTTCACCTCTACGAAATTGCCGACCTTCACATTGTGTGCAAGTTTGCTTCCAGGGCGGATGCGGGCATAAGGGCCCAATTCAACGCTTTCACCAATCTGTGCATTTTCAATATGGCAGAACGCATGGATGACGCTGCCCGAACCGATGGATACGCCCTGTCCGATAACAACGTTCGGTTCAATAACAACATCACGGCCAATGATGGTGTCTGCGCTCAGAAAAACCGTTTCTGGAGCTATCAGCGTCGCGCCTTCCGCCATGGCCTTTTGCCGGTAACGGCGCTGAAATTCGGCTTCAACCACAGCCAGTTCAGCCCTGGTATTTACCCCCAGAATTTCACGCTCCGGGCACGTAACCAAAGCGGCCTTTTCTCCTTCGCCATTGGCGATACCAACAATGTCTGTCAGGTAGTATTCGCCTTTTGCATTGTCATTGCCGATCTTTGCCAGAAGCTCACGCAGCAACTGTGCGTCAAATGCCATGACGCCGGAATTGCACAATGTGATGGCCAGTTCATCATCCGTAGCGTCTGCATGTTCGCGAATGGCCGCGACGTGGTCAGAATCGTTCGTCAACAATCGTCCGTAACCGGTTGGATCTTGTGCATTAAATCCCAGCACCGCCAATTTCGAACCGCCTGCAATGGCTGATGTCATGCGGCCCAGGGATTCCTGTGTCATCAGGGGATCGGCCGCGAACAGGACCAGAACCGTTCCGTCAAATCCGTCCAATGCCGGCAAAGCCTTGCTCACGGCATCTCCTGTCCCGCAGGCAGGTGACTGAACAACTATGGCAGCGTCCGGGGAATAGGTTTGAACTTCTTGCTGGATTGCATCTGCGCAGTCTCCGACAACCACGACGATGCGAGCCGCACCCAGATCATTAGCGGCACTCACTACATGACCAACCAGCGAGCGCCCGGCAGCCTTGTGCAGAACCTTCGGTATTTGGGAACACATCCGCGTCCCCATACCGGCGGCCAGTACAATACAAGCAATATCTGTCATGGATCCGTTGCCTCATCCCCGTGAAATGGTTTGTCTGGCGTGATTCGGGAGCGTCCGGCCATACCTGAGCATAGTCCAGGCTTCATGAGTAGTTATTGCGGAATTTTGATGGTTGGTGAAGTTGACATCTGTCCGCTCCGGCGATCTGCAAATCTTGTCAGCAGGAAAATCGGCACCAGGCCAATTGCAACAATGACCAGTGAACCGGTCGCAGCTTCTGACAGACGTTCATCGGACGCCAATTGATAGACCCTTACTGCAAGAGTGTCGAAGTTGAACGGCCTGACAATCAGGGTTGCCGGCAGTTCCTTCAGAACGTCAACAAACACGATTGCCGCCGACATCAGCACTGACCGCCGCAACAATGGCAGATGCACCATGGTAATCACGCCGCGCCGGGTGCGCCCCAATGTGCGCGCCACATCATCAATGTGGACCGGGATACGCTTGAAACCGGTTTCAATGGCGCTGTTGGCCACGGCCAGAAACCGAACCGTATAGGCATACAGCAGCGCCACGACGCTGCCTGACAATACAAGCCCGGTTGAAATACCGAACCAGTTGCGCATCAGACCATCGAGCCAGTTGTCGAATGCACCCAGTGGTATCAACACGCCAACCGCGATAATGGTGCCGGGAATGGCGTAGCCCATGGTGGACAACCTGACGAGGCCGGCACCCGGCCCGCCGCCGGATCGGCGCAGACAATATCCCGTCAGAATTGCACACGCGGTGATAACAATCGCGGCTCCGCCCGCCAGCAGGAAACTGTTGCCGGCATAAACCATAAGCCGGGTGCCCAGGAAACCGTCGCCGCCGTCAAAATGAAGTTCAAGCAGGATGAGAACCGGCAGCACAAACCCCAGCAAAACGGGAATGGCACAGGCAGCAAATGCAAACACAGCAGCCCAGCCCCGCAGTAAAACCGGTTGCGGCTTCAGCGCACGGCTGGACGTATCGTAATAGGCCTGACGGGATCTGGACCAGTGCTCCAGAGCCACCAGCAGGAAGACAAATGCCAGCAAGGCCGACGACAGTTGCGCGGCACCGACCCTGTCGCCCATGCCGAACCAGGTCCGGTAAATGGCGGTGGTAAAGGTCTGAACCCCAAAATACTGAACCGTACCAAAATCGGCGATCGCCTCCATCAGGGCCAGAGCAACCCCGGCCGCAATGGCAGGCCGTGCCATGGGCAGGGCCACCGTACCAAAGACGTTCCACGGGCTGCGTCCAAGTGTGCGGGCCACATCAAGCAGACCGCGTGACTGCTCCTGAAACGCGGTGCGGGCCAGAAAGAAGACATATGGATAAAGCACCAGGACCAGCATCAGACTGACGCCCCACAAGGAGTGTATATCGGGGAACCAATAGTCATTTCGGGTCCAGCCGAACAAGTCTCTCAACCCGGTTTGCAGCGGCCCGGCAAATACCAGGAAGTCCGTATAAGCATACCCGATAATATAGGCAGGCATGGCGAGCGGCAGCAGCAGCATCCACTGCAGAAAACGCGATCCCGGAAACCGGCAGGCACTGACAAGCCACGCCGTACCGGTGCCGACAATCGCGGTCCCCAGGCCAACCATGAAGACCAGTCCCAGGGTGTTGAGCACCAGTTCCGGCAGGATGGTTGCCGCAAGATGGCCCAATGACCCACGGCTGGTGTCAAACAGGCTGGAAAGAACCGCTGCTATCGGCAGCAAAACCAACAGTGCCAGAACAGCAGTAGCCACAAGAACGCCATTGGGGCGGACCTTGAAGGGCCGCCCCTTCGTCGTTGGCAATCCGTTCGGCTTGCCTCTGAAATCTTGTGCTGTCGCCATGTGCAGTCCGGCCAAGTCTACCCTTCAACCGGCTGTTTAGCGCAGCCGGAAGTCGAGATTATTTCCAGCCGGCCTTGTCCATGATCTGCACAGCTTCCGCATTGAGTGATGCAAACTTCTGGGCATCCAGCGTATCTTCCTTGAACTCGCCAAATGTATCCAGCGGGCTGGCAAGAGGCACATCCTTGACCACCGGGTACTCTACATTGCCTGCAGCAAAATATTCCTGAGCCTGATCGGATGCCAGGTATTCCAGGAACTTGATGGCACCGTCCTTGTTCTTGGCATGACGCGCCACCCCGCCACCGGAGATGTTCACATGGGTACCGCGGTCGGCCTGATTTGGAAACACCAGGGTTACCTTGCCTGCTGCCTGGCGTTGATCTTCCTTGTTCGACTTAATCATCTTGCCGAGATAGTAGCTGTTGACCACGCCGACATCGCCTTCACCCGCAGCTACCGCCTTGATCTGGTCGCGGTCACCACCTTTTGGTGAGCGGGCGAAATTTGCGACCATACCGCTTGCCCATTTGGCGGCCTCTTCTGCGCCATGCGCCGCGATGATCGACCCCATGAGCGACTGATTGTAGATGTTGCCGGAAGACCGGATCAGGACCCTGCCTTTCATTGCTTCCCCGGTTAGCGCCTCATAGCTTGGTGCATCTTTCGGGTCCATGCGGTCCTTTGCTATCACCAGAACACGGGCACGCTTGGAAAAACCGAACCAGCTGCCGTCCGCATGGCGCAGATGGGAAGGAATACGCGAACTCAGCACTTCCGATTGAACCGGTTGCAGCAGGTTTTCAACATTCGCCCGTTCGATCCGTCCGGCATCCACTGAAATAAACACATCAGCCGGAGAGTTGGCACCTTCGGCCTTCATCCGTTCAATGAGCTGGTCAGCCTTTGCCTCAATCCTGTTGATGCCAATCCCCGTTTCCTTGGTAAAGTTGGCATAAAGCGACTCGTCGGTATCATAGTGGCGCGACGAATACAGGTTGATCTCGCCTGCAGCGCGCAGGATTGAAGGGGCGGCAAGCATGCCGACAGCTGATCCGGTTGCGGCAAGAACAAAACGACGGCGATTGAGAGGTGAGCTGACAACTGACATGTGAAACATCTCTTGAATGGT
This sequence comes from uncultured Alphaproteobacteria bacterium, assembly GCA_963759095.1. Lineage (GTDB taxonomy): Bacteria > Pseudomonadota > Alphaproteobacteria > Rhizobiales > Aestuariivirgaceae > Anderseniella. Next base: position 155,025 of record CAVWYF010000032.1, read on the forward strand.
GAACTGATAAACCGACTAAATCAGTCGGGAATAAAATTTGCAAGTGGCAATTACTGTCTTGCGACATTTTGACAAGCTGTAACCGATTGAAATAGCAGAATTAAAATTGGAATAATTCCAAACTAGCCATGCCGAAGACGTTCAAGCGCTTGAATCTTCGAGGATGATTTCGCTGGCACGTTGTCCAATCATCATGCTCGGGCCATTCAGATTGCCGGTTACCACAAATGGCATCACAGATGCATCAGCAACCCTTAACCCTTGCATGCCGTGTACTTTGAGGCGGGAATTGACGACCGACTGACTTTTCTCAGACCCCATGCGGCAAGTACTGCAGGGATGATAGATCGAATAGCCCCTTGCACGAATATCCTGCTCAAGTTCCGTATCCGACCTGACATCCGGTCCCGGCAGATACTCGTTTTCAATAATCCGGCGCAGGGCGGGTGCGTTAGCTAATGCCCGTAATGTGCGCGCACCCTCAATCATTTCAGCCAGGTCGTCCGGATCATCCAGGAAGTTGAACCGGATCATCGGTGCATCGCGCACATCGTTGCTGCGCACGGAAATGCCCCCGCGTGATTTTGGTCTTGCATTGCAGGCGCCGATGGAGAAAGCGGCATAGGGATCAGCCTGCGCCATCCGCCCGGGAGCCCCCGGCTGCAGATCGCGGGTCAGTGGCGAGAAATATAATTGCAGGTTAGACTTGCCCCGCGATGGGGCCGATTTCACAAAGCCGCCGGCATGGGTAGTTCCGGACGATAACGGTCCCGACCCAAACAGATAATACAGCAAACCTGCACGCAGTTTACCGTGCCACGATCCGATTTGCTGGTTCATGGTCGGCACACGGGAACGGAAATGCATGTCATAGGCAAAATGATCCTGCATGTGTTGTCCAACTGCGGGAAGCTCATGGCGCACGTCAACACCTGTATCGCGAAGTAATGCGCCGGGCCCGATGCCGGATACCATAAGCAGTTGCGGCGTGTTGATGGCACCACTTGCCAGCACCACCTCGCGCCGCGCCTTGACGGTTAACAGGCGGCCATTTTGACGGAAGGTCACGCCGGATACTTCGTGGTCGGTCATCTCAAGCCGCACAACCTGGGCATTCGCTTCGAGTCGAAAATTGGGCCGCTTGCGTGCCGGTTCAAGCCAGCCGCGTGCAGCCGACATGCGCTTTGCGGACGAGCAAATCGTATGATGGTAATAGCCAAGCCCATCGACGCACTCGCCATTGAAGTCGTCATTGCGCGGGATTTGCAGTTGTTGACCTGCTTCCAGAAAATCGTCGCAAATCGGATGTGCAACACTCGCCCTGCTGTTGACTTGGAGTGGCCCTCCTGCCCCATGCCAGGCATCGCGAATACAGTGATTTTCAATTCGCTTGTAGCTGGACAGAACCTTGTCCCAGGCCCAGTCCGGATGCCCGCCGCGCTCCCACTCGTCATAGTCGGCTTTTGTACCGCGCATATAGACCATGGCATTGATGGCGCTGGAGCCACCGACAATCTTGCCGCGAGGAACTGGAATGGTCCGACCGCCAAGCCCGGCTTCAGGTTCGCTGGCATACATCCAGTTGACCGCTTCATTATAGATAGAATGTCCGTAGCCCAGCGGTGTATCTATCCAGAAACCATTTCGGTCGGGTCCGGCTTCCAGCAACAACACGGAATGTTTGCCCGAAGCAGACAGGTTGCCTGCCAGCACGCACCCGGCAGAGCCCGCCCCTACAATGACAAAGTCAAACAGCAATTGATCGTCCTGCAACGGCTCACACCCCTTGAACAAGCCATACCGGTTTTGGATACTTTGCTGAAACCTGGCCTGCTGCCAAGCAAAAAAACGGCCGGCCTTGCAAGAGAGTTGTCCGCCCGTTTTGGTGTGCCGCTCTGGAGGATTGGCTGGTCGTACCGGATTGCTATTCGGCTGCGACAGCATTCTCGACTGACTTGCCGGAATCAAACCAGTCCTGTGCAGCAGCAACGCCAGAACCGAATTCGACTTTGGCGGCAGCGCGGCATCCAGCCGGCCTACGATGCTTCAAGCTCTCGAACAACGGTTTTGTCAGGTTCACGAAATCCGGCGCCCGCATATCCTCCATCGGGACATTCATGGCCTTGCCGGACCCGAAACCTCAACAAACCGCGCCCGAACACGCTCAGACCCGGTTTGAAAGCAAGGGTCGGAATCCAACTCAATTGTTGAAATTCGTCTTCGCTCGCACGCTTGGGGCTTCAATGGAGACCGGCTTGATCTCGGCGCGTATATTCCGGCCCTTCCAGGGAACCACACCATAGGTATTGCACCATTTGGCAAAAAACACTTTGCGCTGGCCCTCAACCTTGAGTGCAAATCGCAGGCACCTGCCAGACTTTCTGACCCGGCCGCCGGTAAACACACCGGGAATACGCAGGGACACACGGCAATCAGAAGTCAGACGAGCCGACGTTGCCTCAACCCTGCCCCGGAAGTTGCCGGACACTCTGTATTTGCCCGGCTTTGCCCAGCCGAATCCGCAAGATTTGGCGGCATGTGCCGTATCAGGTGCAGATACACTTCCAGCCACGGTCATACCGCCGGCCAGCAGCAACATCTGCACTGCAATCATCAATCGAGTTTTCATTATGGACCTTCCTTCACAGGTTTCGACATCCCCCGAGGTTGGTCACAGGCGTTTGCATGTGAATATGACGGTCATCATAATGCTTCTGGTCGTGAAGTGAAGATGTCAGAGCAGATCGTCATGCCGGCACACGAAAATGTGTAGTGCCACGCATTGCCGTGACAACTTCACTCAGCGGTCTGCGGGCTCCTGATTGCAGATACTCCATGGCACGCAGGGAAGCTTCGTGTGCCTCGAGACTGGATCCCGCCACACAATCCTCGATGACCCGGCAAAAATAATCTGACTGATGAGCGTCCACGAAGGTGTAATGCACACACACATCCGTCAGGCCGCCACACAGCAAAAGGGTGTTGACCTTCAGTCCGCGCAACAGAATCTCAAAATCCGTTCCAAAGAACGCCGAGTAACGCCGTTTCCTGATAAGATAATCCGTTGCCAGAAACCCCATCTCTTTCTCGGCAATCGCCGTGCCGGGATCATCCTCCAGGCAGTGAACGTCCTCATCGCCGTCCAGCTCCCGACCGAAGTCGACCAGATCCGGCCGGTGCACTTCCTGAATGAAAATCACCGGTATGTGTTGTTCACGCGCAGTGTCGATTGCCAGGCGTGCCCGCTCCATCCGGTCCTTGTAGCCAGGCATGTTGTCAATGGCCCTCATGTCGCTGCTATTTATGAAGGTGCTCGCCTGAATGTCGATGACAATCAGCGCGGCACGACCTTCGATCAAGTTGCGCTTGGAAGAAGACGTGTTCGCCATATGATTTCCTTGCCAGTCTGGTTATGTATCGGCCTGATTGAAGGCTCGGCAAAATCGGGCAATTATTGTCCAACCTGAAGCCCGAAGCATAGACCGCCTTTTCTTGAACGTGTTTTCGCCTTTTTTAGGACGCGAAATCCACAAACTAAGGTCACTTCCAGAAGCGATGTTCCGATGACGGCATAGTTGATCTATCGAGCGGACAGGGGGCGGTTACGACAGTACCGGGGGCCTTGCACTGCTGGTATTCGGATGAAAGGTTCGTCATGGCGAAAAAATACCCGCTGTCAATTGCTACCATACTCATTTTCCTTACTTTCTTTCTCACTTTGCTCGCTCCCGGCGCTTATTCCCAACAGGCTACAACCGGCTCGGAATGGAAGCTGCGCAAACAGGCCGCCGACGGTGTAATCCGTGTGGTAGCCGAAGACGTCAACAGTACATCCTTTCGCGCGGCATCCGAAATTGCCAGCCTGCTTGCACGCGCGGACGGCCTCAGGTTGATGACAATTTCAGGCCGTGGCGGCGCGGAGAATATTTCCGACCTTCTGTTCCTGCGTGACATCGACCTGGCCATCGTCTCACTCGACACGTTGGAGAAAATCAGGGCGGAAAACACCTTCCCCAAGCTTGAACGCCGTGTGGCCTACGTCACCAAACTGTTCAATGAGGAAGTTCACCTGCTGGCGCCCCAAAAAGCCACCAAGATTTAAGATCTTGCCGGCGGAAGGATCGGCGTGGGCCCGAAAGACGGTAGTGGCGATTACTCGGCGCGTACCATTTTTGGCGCAGCCAACATCCAATACACACCTGTTCATGACGATTACGCCCAGGCATTGCTGAAACTCCAGCAGGGACAACTGGATGCCGTAATCAGCGTGTCGGGGAAACCCGTGCGCATGTATGAAAACCTGCCCAAGACCGGATTGAGATTGTTGCCCGTTCCCATCAACCTGGAAAAAATGCCTGACTATATACCGGCAAATATTGACGCGAGCGACTATCCAAGATTGATCCCTGCAGGCAAGAACATTTCTACTGTTGCAGTACAAAACGTATTGCTGGCCTTCAACTGGAAAGAGGATACCAAGCGCTATCGCAAAGTGTCCAAATTCATCAATCAGTTCTTCCCCAATGCTGGTGAACTGAAACAACGGCCCAATCACCCCAAATGGCAGGAATTCAATATGTCTGCCCGTCTCGACAACTGGATACGGGTCAAAGCTGCTGTTGATGCCGCTACACAACCGGTTGCTGCCGCCAATATCGGCAGTTGCAGCGCCGCCGATCTTAGGTCCGCCTTCACCCAATATCTTGCTGAAGCAAACATTCGCGTGGCCGGGGAAATTTCGAAAACCGATGCCGAGCAGATTTTCAAGGGCTTCAAGGATTGGGTCAAAACCGGCACCGCCAACCAATAACAACGCCAACCTTTTGTCCGGCGCATCGCCAGACCAACCAGATCAGTGTGAACCTAGTCATGTATTCATTCCGTCTCTTCCGTCGTTTCAGCCTGATTGCAGCAGCAGTACTGGGCTTGATTTTCGCCACCATCGGTCAGGCTGCTGCTGAATGGTATCCAGAAGAACCGGTCAAACTGGTCATTATGGCAGGCAAAGGCGGCGGCGCTGACAAGATGGCGCGACGGTTCATCAAGATCATAAACGATGAAGAGATGTCGCCGGTCCCCTTCGAACCGGTCAACATGTCCGGGAATTCCGGCGGTGATGCACTGCAGTTCATGAAAGCCAACACAGGCAATCCGAATGTAGTCATGGTGACCCTCAACAGCTTCTTCACCACACCGCTGCGCCAGCCAAAACTGGGCATAGACATTACCACATTCGCACCTATCGCGCGCATGGCAGAAGATACGTTTTTGCTTTGGGTGACCAAGGACAGCGGCATTTCGGATCTCGACCAGTTCATCAAGCAGGCCTCTGCCAAGGGGCCGCAGTGGCTGATGGCCGGCACTGGCAAGGGTGGCGAGGATAATCTGCTGACCGATCTGTTGAACCAGACCTATAATCTGAAAATGGCCTACAAGCCATTCAAGGGCGGTGGTGCGGTTGCCAAGGAACTGATCGATGCCAAGGCCAACTCCACGGTCAACAACCCTTCCGAACAGGATAAGTATTACAGGCAGGGCAAATCCCACCCGATTGCCGCCTTTACACCTGAGCGGCTGGACCAGTACCCGGATGTGCCCACCTTCGCAGAATTGGGCCATGACATGACTTACTTCATGCAAAGGTCAATCGTCGGACCACCAGGCCTGTCTCCGGAGGTGGTTGCATTTTACCAGGAGATTTTCCAGGGGGTTTATGAATCCAAGGAGTGGCAGGATTACATGAACTCCAACAGCCTGCGTGGTGAATTTGCAACTGGCGAGACCCTCATGAACTACTGGATTTCCGGCAAGGAAGCACATCGCAAGATACTGGCGGAAATGAAGGCCGTTAACTGACACACCGGAACCTGCCCACCCCACCCGCGAAGTCAGCGTCCTGTATGGTGTTGATATGGATGGTGTCCTACCGGTCGAAGGCAGTCTGAGGCGATGTTTGGTTGAGGCGATCTCTCGTGTTTTTCTGCATGATTTTTGTAGCCTCAACATGCCTCTACAACAAGCAACGACGAACCTGCCGCAACAGTCACCTCCTGAGATTTCGGCACTGATTTTGTACCAGATCGGGATTTTTGGATACACCGGTACAGGTATCAAAACACGCCAGTCACCAGACCGGTTGCTACGCTCATTTTCGACATATTTGGATGTAACAACGACTATTCTGTGAGCTGATCATGACTATTCGAGGAGCTCGTGTGGCGGTTGGTGATTGAGCGTTCCCGTTACAATGTTGAGTACTACATAATAACACTATTTAGCAGATTTTGTGTGTTACCAGGCCAGGCTGTGATTGGGGGAGATCAAGATGCGGCGTGCGGCATTTTTCACTTTTTGTGTTTTGAGCGGATTGACTTTCGGTTCTGTCGCAAAGGCAGAGCCGGTAGTGCTCATTTCCAATGACGGCTACACTCGCATTGAAGGCGATTTACTCAAGCTGGACAAAAAATTTTATGTCGTCGCCACATCTGTCGGCCAAATCCGGGTTCCGGTGGCAGATGTGCGTTGTGAAGGCACCGGGTGTCCTGACCTGTCGCCCGCGCCGTCAGCACAATCCCAGACAAAAGAACTCAGCCAGGATGAGCAGCTCGAATTGTTCCGCGCCTTTCTCCAGTGGCGCAAGAGCAATGAGGATTTCCAGGAATTTCTCGAATGGCGCAAAAAGAATGCTGCGAATTAGAGAGTATTGCCATGGATCCGGTCCAACGGGTGAACATGGTCCACACACTATAGAAAAACACGGAACGGCGAGAAAAGAGGGGACGGCGGGAAACATCACCAAAGCGATGACGCGATAGGTTTGGACACAAGGGAATGCAGCCAACTCACATCGTCGTTGCGCCCAGGCCGACCATTCACTTGCAAGCCGACCATCCACTTGAATGCCCCCTCCTCTGTCTTGTTTGGCAGAAGGGATTTGGTCAATTCGCGGCTTTCCCTGTCAGGAGCATGCATTGGCCCTGTGGCCGATATCTGGATGATTTCCTCGTACGCTCAGTCTCACACATTCATTCAAATCGCTTTCAAAACTTCACCTGGATTCCACTTCTGGAGAACAACATGAAACTACATACTTTGTTTTCAGCATTTGCCGTGGCCGGCGTTCTGAGCGCCGGCACGACAGTCAACCCAAGCCCGACAATGGCACAGTCCATAAAATGCGGTGAACCGTACAGGATCGTGCGCGGCGACAGTCTCAATCAAATTGCCTGGCGCGCTTATGGCGGCGCAGTCAGCTTCCAGTTCGTATACAGTGCCAATTCCGGCTCAATCGGACCGGACCCTTCGTTCATTCAGGAAGGTGCCACTCTCAACCTCCCCTGCCTGGACGATGTGTCTCCTTCCACCGCCAATGCATCTGTCCTGCGCTCCGCAACAACCACAGAAGCACTGCCGCCTCCGAAGCCTCGCGAAATTCGCTTCGTCGTTGGATCAGACTGGGCACCGTTCACCAACGAAGACCAGGCCCAGGGCGGCATGATCACCGAAGTGACAAACGTGGCCATGTCTCTTGCGGATGGCAAACCATCCTACAAGATTGACTTCATCAACGATTGGGGAGCCCACCTGCAACCACTGATCTCAGACCACGCCTATGATTTCAGCCTTGTCTGGTTCAGACCGAACTGCGCACTGCTGGACAAGCTCAGTGACGATTCCAAATTTCGCTGTAACAATCTCGACTGGTCGCAGCCCATGTTCGAACAGATCATTGGCTATTACACCCGTGTTGACCACCCGCGCCCTGCCACCCATAGAGACCTGTTCGGGCTTCATGTCTGCCGCCCTTCGGGTTACTCGACTTTCATGATGGAAGAGGTGGATCTCGTGGAACCCAACATCAAGTTCACTCGAGAAAGCATGACCACCGGATGTTTTGAAGGCCTGGTCTCGGGCAAGTATGATGCCGTGGTTCTGGCAGCAGACGTGGCAGAAGGCGCCATCGCCAAGGTAGGCGCGAAAGACAAGGTCAAGTTCCAGGACCATCTGTCCCAGGTCGCGACCATGCACGCCGTCATCGCCAAAACCAATCCGAACGCGAAGGCGTATATCGCCACACTGGACAGCGGCATAACCAAATTGAAAGAGTCCGGTGAATGGTTCCGGATCGTTACCCGGCAAATGGCAGAACACCGCGCCAAGACCAAGTAGAAAAGAAGTCCAGCATCGGCAAAAATGAGGAGCGCGGTTTTGATGATTTCAAAACCGCGCTCAATTACGTTTTGGAGCTACAAATGTAAGTACGCCGGGTTGCTCATTGAACGCCGACGGGCAGACAGAGGATTAATTCTCTTTCTGAGCTTCTACGCTCCATCGGATGAACTTGTTGAAGAGCGCTTCCTGGCTCTCTTCATTACCCGTTGCAGTGTGACCAGAGCTTTCCAGATATTCCTGAAAAGCCTTGAACAATTCCTGTTGTGTTTTGACAGGATCGGACACACCCGACTGCTGTGGCGCGGCAGCCGTAACCACGGACGGAGCGGCTGGCTTTGTTTCCGCCGGCAGGGCTACCCATTGCCCGGACGTGGCGTCTGAAGCAGCTGGCGCCTTAGCCGTATTCACGTTGGTTCTGGTTTCAACCTCTTCTGACACGGCAGTGGGCACAATACGCACCATCCGTTCGGTTTCGGGTTGGGCAGCCACTGCCTGTGGTGATGCATTTGCCGGTATTTCTATCGCAGCTACGTCATTTTGGCTTGTATCTGCAGCCTGGCTTTCTGCAGTAGTTGCGTCTGCCGCAGCAGGTTGCCGGGAGATGGAAGGAGCAACAGGGTCTCGTGTCACAGTGTCAGTATCCGACTGACTGTTGGCAGGAGACTGTGCCATGACCGTTGCCCCGGACGTATAGTCCGCCGTGCTGCCGGGCATGGTTGCCGACACCGGGACACCCTGGAAGTGCGAACTTGTTCCTACAATATTGTTGTCGTTCTCCGGCGACGACGTTTGCGCTACCGGTATAACCCGGCCCGTCCGTGCCGTAAGACGACAGGCCATCGGGGGCCCAACCAGATAATAGGCGGCTGCGATACCACCGACGCTTGCGAGCAACAGTCCGCCGGCAAACAGCCAGACCGGTTTTGTTCGCTGTTCTGCTTTACCGCTCGTCTGGCAGTCGCCGCATGGACCCGGCTTTCGAACAAATCATCCAGATGTCTTCGCCGGCTGCTTGCATTCGCCGTCGCGGCTGTCGCTTTTCTCCGAGGGCCCGGTGTTGCCGGATTGCCGGTCAAGGGCTTGTTCCAGGTATCATCGCCAAGCTGGCTCAAATCGATCCGGCTGTTTTTGAACCCATTTCGGTTGTCGTCTGCACTGTTACTCATAACGCTATTCCCCTGTTCCGCTCACGATCTTGCTTGATCTGCTCAGCGGTAGTTCCACACGACTCTCACGGTCTTATTGTGTGTTTCCGAAGTTCCCTCACCCTCGCGAATGAATTAATCGAAAAGTGCCCCGTGATCCGGCATTGACGAATGGATATGAAAACAACGCAGCACACTGCAAAAGACATACCAGACATATTGCCCCTCCACCCGGTTGAACACCGGCGTGCTGGGAAAGCGGTAAAACACTTACGCATCACAAAAACCGTCCCTTTGTTGTCAACTAACACAATAACTGTAGGCATCGAGTTCGATGTAAACAGGAAGAGAATTGGGTGAAATTGTGTTTAAATATGGACGAGTTCGTGATGGCATTAAATCGTCGGCTCTGATCACGGTTAACGGCCCGGCAAGTGGCGCACACAGACCTTCTCAGCGAACACGTGCGACAAGACAATTCGTGTTTTCGACCGATGCCGGCAACAGCGTCCTGCTACTGAACCTCCAACCATACATTTTGTTGACATTGAGCAAAGGTAGCCACGACTTTCACCTACGTGTGATTCGGTCTTCCGTAATCTGATGAATGTGGATTGCACCTCAGGCAATCCAGTATTCAAGGAACGTTTGTGAAACCATCAGCACTGCCCGTGCATGACATGATGATACAACCCAGGCAGCAAATGCGCGCACCAAGCCGGTGCCACGCCTCACGGACCACTCCGATCATGCAGACTAGTACGGGTACATCAGAAGCGACCGCAAAAATCAGGCGTACTGGAAAACCGAACTTGCCTATGCCACTCTCGCCCGACAAACAGAATCATCGGGGATATCGGGCAAACCATGGTTTCACAACAGCATCCGGGTAATTGAATGCAGACTGATACTGTTGGCGGAACCGATAGCTGGCAGGAGACGCTGGCCCTCTTGCTGAGTGGCCGGTCCCTGCGCATGTTGTTGCTGGGCTTTTCATCCGGTTTGCCCATATTGCTTGTGTTTTCCACCCTCTCGGTGTGGCTGATCAAGGCCGGTGTCCAGCGTGATGTGGTGACGTTTTTCAGTTGGGCCGGCATTGCTTATGGATTCAAGTTTGTCTGGTCTCCGCTGATCGACCGGATCCCCCTGCCCTTCCTGGCGCAGCGTTTGGGCCACCGCCGGGCATGGTTGCTGGTTTCTCAACTGTGCATCATGGCGGCGATCCTGTTCACCGCGGCCACCGACCCGGCGACGTCGCTTTTCTGGACCGCCATCGGCGCGGTCGCGATAGGTTTTACAAGCGCAACCCAGGACATCGTCATCGACGCCTACCGCATTGAATCCGCTCCACCGCGCATGCAGGCGTTTCTGTCGGCTGCCTATGTTGCCGGATATCGCGTTGCTATGCTGACAGCAGGTGCCGGTTCGTTGTGGTTTGCCGCGTGGTTGGGGGCTGAAACCTACGATCCGGAAACCTGGGCAACAGTGTACCGGATCATGGCAGGTTTCATGCTGGTTGGCATCCTCGCCACACTGTTGTCGCCGGAACCCGAAGTCGGCGGAGAGATCGCCAGCGACAAAATGGTTCAGCTAAAGCTTTTTCTGGCATTCATTGCAGGCGTTGCCGGTTTGATTGCCATGTTCAACCTGTTCCCAGATACGCCTAAGGACCTTGGGCCCTTTACCACACTGTTTTTCAACACCGCCCGGTTGTTTGTCAGCCTGGGCGCTGCCGGCCTGGTTCTCTACGGCCTCGCCAAATTGCGAGTTGTTCCGGCAGCGGAAGCACGCAAATCATACGTGGAGCCGTTTACCGATTTTGTCGCGCGCTACGGCAAGGCGGCTGTGGTGATCCTGGCTCTCATCGGCATCTACCGGATTGCCGATATTGTCATGGGAGCGGTTGCCAACGTGTTTTATCTGGAGATGGGTTTCGACATCGCCCAGATCGCCACCTATTCAAAATTCTATGGCCTTGTTGCCACCATCGCCGGCGGCTTTCTGGGCGGTATCCTGGCGAGCCGTATCGGCGTCATGCGAGGACTGTTCATCGGCGCCGTGCTGGCGGCCGCGAGCAACCTGCTGTTTGCCTATCTGGCAACCCAGGACGCCAACGTCAATCTGTTGATAGCGGTTATCACAGCCGACAATCTGTCTGCAGGTTTCGCAGTTGCCTCGTTCGTGGCTTATCTTTCCGCCCTGACGAGCATTACCTTCACGGCCACCCAGTACGCGCTGTTCAGCTCCATCATGCTTCTGGTTCCCAAGGCGCTTGCCGGTTATTCCGGCTCAATTGTCTCGGCCACAGGCTACCCGGGCTTTTTCGTCATCACCGCACTGTTGGGTTTACCGGTGCTTATCCTCGTGTACTGGGCCGGCAAGCTGGCGCCCATACCCGACGAATAGAGCGAGCAAGCTGAAGGTCAAGCAGGACCAGTTGAGCCACAAAAAACAAGTTCGGTTGATACTTGCCCACCGAAAGCGCCGAAGTTTTCTCCATCTGTTTAAGTTCCCGGCTTTAGTTCAGGTATGAACTTTTGCCTTCTCTCCACATGCAGGTACTGGCGATTGATTATGGTATGTTGACCGTACACCTGATAATCACAAATTCATGAACAGCGATCCGGAAAACACCGGCTCTGAGCCTTGTTTCGCACATTTGCTGGTGGACGGACACGTCGTCGATCCGGACACAGCGAGGGATGTTGCCAGGTTCAGGAAAAGCGAGCGGCAACGGCTTTACGGATTGCGAAAAGACCTGGCGGCCGCCGACCGCCATCTCATGTCAGAAACCGTATCGGCAAAACTCAACGAAGTTGTTGGTGATGTTTCAAACAAAATCATAGCAACGTACTGGCCCATCCGCGCAGAACTGAATTTACGAAACTGGATGACTGATGTTCATTCGCGTGGCGCCACGGTCGCCTTGCCGGCGGTTGTCGCACGCGATCAACCGGTCGAATTTCACCAATGGTCGCCCGGTTGCAAAATGCAGCGTGGCATTTGGAACATTCCTGTTCCTGAAGAAGCACGGTCTGTTTCACCGGGCGTCATCATTGCCCCGCTATTGGGAGTTGATGACAACAGATACCGGCTCGGAAACGGTGGCGGATATTACGACCGCACCCTTGCTTCGATGAATTCAGACAGGCTTGTCATAGGCGTGGGTCAGCCATTTGCAAGAATGAAGACCATTTTCCCAATGCCGTGGGATATTGCGATGGATGTTGTTATCCTGGGTGATGGAACCCATTGGTAGCTTGGCACTACATCGCGCCCGGCAAGCCGATGCAAAACGGTGTGGCGGAAAGCTTCAATGGCCGGCTACGTGACGAGTGTCTGAACGAACACCTGTTCACCAGTTATGCCCATGCCTGCAAGGTGATCAACGCATGGCGCCGGGACTACAATACTGAAAGGCCTCATTCGAGCCTCGATGGGCTCACACCGATGGAATTTGCAGCCCGGTCCAGGATGGACCCTGATGTGCTTCCCGAGAGATGGGTGACACTTCATTCCGGACACATAGGTTACACTTTTGGCCCTTTGCAAGGAGATGCGAGGTGCCTTGGAAGGAGTGTAATCAGATGGATGAACGGCTCAAATTCATTGCCCGACTGCTGGACGGCGACAAGATGTCGGTGCTGTGCCGGGAGTTCGGGATTTCCCGCAAGACCGGCTACAAGATCCTCAAACGATACAATGCTTGCGGCCTACATGGGCTGACTGACCGGTCTCGACGTCCTTATCGCCAGGCCAATCAGCTGCCGGTGCAGATCGAGAAGCAGATCGTGCGTCTGAAGCGGGAGAGACCAACCTGGGGTGCACCGAAGATACGCGAACGGATGAGGCGGCTTTTCCCAGATATCCATTCACCAGCAGTGAGCACGGTGCATGCGGTTCTGGACCGTCATGGTCTGGTCAAGCGCAGAGGACGACGGCGTCGCAACAAGGCAACGGGTACGGCACTGTCGCCTGGCAGCCAGCCCAATGATCTGTGGTGTGCCGACTACAAGGGAGAGTTCAAGCTTGCCGACAAACGCTATTGTTATCCCCTGACGATCACTGATCATGCCAGCCGGTATGTCATTGCCTGTGAGGCACTGCATACTACGAAAGAAGTCTATGCCTTCACGGTATTTGAGCGTGCTTTCAAGGACTTCGGCATGCCTTGCTCAATACGAACCGATAACGGCGTGCCGTTTGCCAGCCCCAATGCCCTGTTCAACCTGTCCAGACTGTCAGTTTGGTGGTTGCGCCTTGGTATCCAGATCGAGCGTATCAAACCCGGTAACCCGCAACAGAACGGACGCCATGAACGTATGCATCTGACTTTGAAGTTGGAGACCACCAAACCGGCAGGCGACAACTTCCTTCAGCAGCAGGCCAGGTTCGATGACTTCGTGGATTGCTTCAACAACGAACGCCCACATCAGGCTCTCGACATGCAGTACCCGGCGGAACGATATGCCCCCTCATCAAGAATCTACAATGGCCTGCCGGAGCTTGACTATCCGTTCCATGACAAGTCGGCCACAGTGACGACATGCGGGCGTATTTGCTTCAACCGGCAGAAAATCAATCTCAGCCAGGTCTTTGCCGGACAAACTGTTGGCATCAAGCAGACCGAAGACAGAATTTGGCTGGTAAGCTTTATGGACTATGACTTAGGATACTTTGATGATGAGACATGCAGACTGGAACCACTTGCAAATCCATTTGGACCAAAAGTGTTACCCATGTCTCCGGTATAAAACGTAACCCATGTGTCCGGTATGGACCTGAAATTTCTGGTGAGCCCGCGCGGGTTCGAACCGTGGACTTGCTGATTAAAAGTCTTTCGAGCATTCAGTGTTTTTAGAGGTTTAAGTTTTGGATAGGTTCGATTTCCGTGCAAATCTGCAGCAGATAGTCGCAACGCTTCCGAATTTGTCAGTCGATCGCAAGACTTTGGTTTCCGCAAAACCTAAATTACAGAGGTATTTCAGTGAGGTAGCGCCCGTCGTTGAAACAGCAAAGGGCGCCGCGATAAAGCGGCGCCCCGGCACTAAACACTATAAAGTCGTCAGTCAACGATATTACCGGAACCGACCCAACGACCGATCATAGGCGCATCAAGAGTTGCACCAACGCGATCGATTTCTTTTAGAGAATTACCGCCGAACGCGTACCTGAAGCCTGCCATAATGGTATGATCAACAAATGAGTTGTCCTCGTCGTCGTTGCTGAATTTGGCACCACGATAGCCCAGGAACACATTGGTGTCCCCAATGACGGGCAAACCCGCCAGCGTGGTATCATAACGGACACCCCACTCTATTACATTGCCATCGTCGCCTACACCCGCTTCGTTAGCATCACTTGTCCCGTCTGCGTAGGAAACTTCACCTTGCAGTCGAGTGTTCTCGTCAAGAAACCATCGAACAACGCCGCGTCCGAAAATTGCATCCTGCAACGCATCTTCATCATGGGAGGGTCCTCTGGAGGTAATATCGAAATAACCACCCTGAACATAGAAGGTGAAATCCTGCAGGTACAACTGAGCTTCACCGCCAATCACATAGAACGGATACTCGTCACCATCCGCAGCACCTTCACCGGCGCCGCCGAAAACCCCGATCAGACCCATGCCCGGATCCCGAGCACTAAAGTGGGCCAGACCCTGAAAAGCATACTCCATGTTGGTTGTATTGTCGTCGTTGCTCTTGAACAAATGCGTGGTGTTGAACTCCGCATCAACGTCCATCTGTACCGACCAGGCTCCACCGAGAGGCAAGCTCAGCCGCCCACTCTTACCGGTAAAGAACGAATCTTCCAGGTCATCTTCGTCACCGTCGAAATCTTTGTTGGTGTAGAACGAGTATCCTGACCATGACTCCACAACCCCCGAGACTACTAGTTCTTGAATCGACTGCGGAGGGTCAAAATCTGCAGCGTTTGCGCTGGAAGCTGATACAAAAAGCCCTATGGCTACGACCGACGAAGTGATAATTTTGTTCATGATATTCTAGCCCTGCTCTGCAAATACACCCCGGAATTCAACTTACACTGATTATATTGCTCTGTGTCGGTCAACAACATGATTACCGAGAAGACATTTTTTCCAGAAATGTGACAAATTTGCCACACTTTCCAAGGCGCACGTTCCGGATCAGGAATGGGCGTTTTCAATGGCCAAACACATCAATTGATCATTCAAACCAATATGCGAGGCGCACTGTCAGCGTTGCCAATGGCTTTCATTGCAGCACCATAGGAACGTAGCTTATCGGTACCAATTAGATTCGGTTGACCGTACCGTTTCATTGATTTCATGAGGAATCTCAATGCTGCCTTGCGATCCCGGCGCTTCGTGACATAGGATTCCAGCACCTCGCCTTCGTGATCAACACCCCTGCCCGCTTCAATCCGGATTCTTCTGACAGTGCCGTCAGAAAGACCCGGCATAGACCAGAATTCGTCCAGCATTCAGCCTGCTCAAGCCGCGTTGTTTAGGATTTGCGCAACAGAAGCACCGGAGCTTTGGCAGCACGGAACAGCGAAACGGCAATTTGGTCGTCTCTGAACGGCTCACCGTCCAGGTCTCCGACAACAAAGAACGGCGACAGGTGAATGAGACTTGCGGCAATTGACTGTGGAGAGCCAGGCAGAAGTCGATGTGTCGTCATGGCTTGTTTGTCGCCAACCAACGTCGCGGCGCGAGCCTCGATACGCTCGGCATCAGCGTCTGCCGCAGCAATCACAATCAGATGCAATGCTCTGCCCTCGAGAGCCGCAAGGCGGGCTGCCAGAACAACTGTGCGGGCCCCTGTTTCATCCCCGTCATCGATGGCCACGATTGGACCAGTTGACCGGCTTTTGCGATGAAGGGCTGCCACAACCACTCCGCCGACGCCCGCAGGCACCATGCGAAGAGTGTGGATCAAGGAGTGCGTGCCCATACCATGCGTTTCACCCGGCAGGACGACATAATCGCCCGAGCCGGCCATTGCCTCAAACGCCGCGTCAAGGTCCCCCTGTCTGGTGCTGAATGACCAGTTTACCTGCGCCTTGCCTGCGCGTTTCGACAAAACCCGCTTGCAGACGGCAGCCGTTCGGGCAAATGCTTCCTGCATGGATTGGCGTGAAATCTCGCGGGGTGCGGGATTGTCGAAGTCCAGAACTCGCGCAAATGGAAATTCCGCCAAATCAAACATGATCTCTTCTTGCATGAAAAAACCGACAATTTTGGCTTCAGTGACACCAGCAAGAACTGCAGCGGCAGCAATTGTCCTTTCGGCATCTGACGCAGCCGTAAGCCCTACAACAATCCTGCGGCCGTCAGACTCCTGACCTTGGTTGTTCATGTGTCATCGCCTTGCGCTGTCGATTGCGTTTGAGTGGCACCGAAATCCTTTCTGGTCAGAGCATACTCGCGCAACCTCGCTTCAGCACGGCCATAAACGGACCCTTTGGGAAATTCTCCTGACTGGTTGCGCTCACCGGCAGCAATACCGGTAAGAACTTCGATACCCTGACTGATAGTTTCAACCGGATAGATACTGAACTTCCGCTTCTTTGCTGTCGCCACGACATCCCGGCGAAGCATCAGGTGTTTGGTGTTGGAAGCCGGTATCAGCACTCCCTGCTTGCCGGTGAGGCCCCGTGCGCTGCAGATGTCAAAGAAGCCCTCGATTTTCTCGTTGACGCCACCAATCGCCTGAACCTGACCATACTGGTCCACCGAACCGGTTACCGCCAAAGACTGGCGAAGTGGAGTTTCAGAGAGCGCCGACAACAAGGTATAAAGTTCGGCAGACGATGCACTGTCGCCCTCAACGCCACCGTAGGACTGCTCGAAAACCACGCTGGCCCAAAGCGACATGGGCATTTCAAGAGCAAAGTTCGCCGACAGAAACGCGGACAGAATAAGCACGCCCTTTGAATGCAGCGGCCCTCCAAGTTTGGTTTCCCGCTCGATATCAACCAGCTTGCCTGACCCCATGCGTGTACGCGCCGTAATTCGAGTTGGCTGGCCAAAGCTGAAATTGCCCAGCCCGATTACCGACAAACCGTTGATCTGACCAACAGCTTGGCCATCGGTTTCGATCAGCATCGTATTGCGCGTGATCGCTTCATGACTTCGTTCACGAACCCGGTCCGAGCGGTTTATCTGCTCTGATATGGCGCGCTCGACATCGCGGATGTTTATCGTTTTGCGTTTTCCATCCCGAGCCCAGAAATCCGCCTCGCGGAGCAGATCGGCAAGCAGACCGATCCTTAGCGAAAGCCGCTCAGCATCCCCGGCAAATCGCACAGCCTCGTCAATCACCCTGGCAACTGCAATTGCGTTGAGTGGGCGAAGACCATGCTTGCCGGCAATGGTGGCAATCAGGCTGGCATAGAGTTTTGTGTTTTCCTCGCTTCTGGAAAGCTCTTCGTCAAAATCCACCTGGACCTTGAACAACTCAGCAAAATCAGGATCCAGGGAGTTCAGGAGATAGTAGAGAATTCGCTCGCCAATCAGAACCACCTTTACCTTCAGTGGTATCGGCTCCGGCTCAAGAGAAATCGTATTGACGAGGCTGAGCTGTTCTGCGGCTGAGACGATTGTCGCTGTTTCGCTGCGCAATGCCCGCTTCAATGCTTCCCAGCAGAACACTTCGCTGAGGACTTTCCTGGCATCCAGCACGAGATAACCGCCATTGGCACGATGCAGTGCACCGGGACGGATCATGGTAAAATCGGTTACCAACGCACCGAATTGCGAGACGTGTTCAATCCGCCCCACCACATTGGCCAGCGTCGGATGGTCCTCGGTAACAAGCGGTGCGCCTTTGTGATCGCCATCGCTATCATTTGCGACCATGACATTTATCAGATACCGGTTAAATCTGGGATCTGGACCTTGAGATGAAAAAGCCTCCGGAAACGGGCTTGAATTCTCTCCGTCCGGTCGTTCCAGAAACATGTCAGCACGCTCGACGATGTCAGTTCGGACTTCCGACAGGCGCTGTTGAATCTCTGCAATGCCATCAAACTTTGCGGTGACCGCCTTAATCGATGCGTCAACCACTCTGCCGGCAAGATCGCCATTCAGGTGCCTGATGCGATCGCGATGTTCTTTTTGCAGCAGTGGCAGACGTTCCAGTACTGCCTGAAGGTCATCCTGCAAATCAGTAATACGCTCTTCGACTGCAGCGCGCTGTTCTTTAGGCAGCGCATTGAAAACTTCAGGTTTGATGACCTGTCCGTCTGACGTCGGCACCAGGCCAAAACCCATTGGTGTCCGCAAAATGGCAACGTCTTGCGCCTCCGCCTTCTTGCGCAGCCCTTCAAAGGCCTGATCGTGCAAATCTTCGAACTCGGCATCGATGGCGCTGCGCTTTTCACGATACTCATCTGATTGAAACAGCGCCGGAACAGCCACTCTCAAATCGTCAACCATCTCCTTCATGGCGTCTTTGAACCGGATCGCGATACCGGCAGGCAATCGCATTGCCTGCGGTTTGTGGGCTGTCTCAAAGTTATGTACGTAGACCCAGTCAAATGGAGCAGGCTCGTCAGCAGCCTTGCCTTCAAGGTATGAAAGGATGGCCGTGTGCCGACCGGTTCCCTGCGGCCCTAACGCAAACAAGTTATATCCTGGCTGGTCTATGGAACTGCCAAACCGGATCGCTCCAAGAGCGCGCTCCTGGCCGATTAGGCTGTCGATGGGCTCCAAGTCATCGGTTGATTTGAATCCAAGCGAGCCCGGGTCAGTCTCAATACGAAGCAACGTTGGTTTTATTGGTGATACAGCAGCCATCAAAGAGCATCTCTTTTTACCGTCGTTGGTACTGAAGGCAAATTACGCCCAAGCCACTGACCGCAATATGATCTGCATCAAGCCCCATCTAATACCAAAGGAAGTAATTATTGACCCCTCTGGTATAAACTTGTCTTTCGATGTGCTGCCTCAAATTGTCCAGTGACAGAAAAGGCCCCGCAGCTGCTTTTGAGCCACGGGGCCACAAGACGTCGTTTGTCTTGTCCCGCATCGCGCATATGCTCTTGCGAGCACCAGGCCTGCCAGTACATCCGTGGTCAGAACCAAAATGAGCGATATTGGATTTGCTAACTCAAGGTAATCGCAATCACCCGGAAGTGGTTAAGAGGCAAGTTCCAGATTATCAGCGGCCATCTTGCCGCTTTTGTTGTCAGCCACGAGTTCAAATTTGACTTTTTGTCCTTCGGCCAAGGTGGTCAGGCCGGCTCGCTCGACGGCCGAGATATGCACAAATGCATCATTGGAACCATCTTCTGGTTCGATGAAGCCAAAACCTTTAGCTGCGTTGAAAAATTTTACAGTACCTGTCGTCATAGTCGTTTCCTTTCAAGGGAGTGACCGCCCGATCACACCATGTGACGGCTCGGTCAATGCATGCTCACATTGTAAGGGGACAACTAATCTAAACGGCGTACCGGATATCAAGGCAACACCAAACACCTGTTTTGCGTACTACCCTTATATGGGGCTTGTTGTCAGAATATCAATGACTTGCAAAAACAGCCGTGACACTGATCTACCGGACCTGCCGCATTGATCGCCGTTCGACAAACAAATCCGCCCATGAGGAGCTGCGATCTTGTGCTTTTCAGCAACTGCAAGCTTCTCCGTGGCAGCATCGACTGCAATTGGCGCAACAGCCCGATAATGTGAAGGTCAGCAGCCTCACCTTGGTGTTTCTGCTGTTCGCACAGGTTCTTTGGCCGATCCTATACCGCAATTGCAGTCGTGCTCGTGGAGCCTGATTGCCGCAAACGGCTCATTCTATTCGCAATTTCCATTGCCGGTTTGACGCTCTCACTACACCTGTCTGTTGAGCTGCTTGGCAATACACAGGTCGCCACCATACACGGGCACAGTATTGCCTATGGAACCAATATGAACCCTATGTCCTGACAACAGATGCGCTATATTGCATGCACCGGTATTCCACCGCTGAGCTCGTCGCACAGACCGATCCGAATATACTGCAGCGATCAGAAACGCTCTGAACAAAGGTTTTCTGATCGTAGCGCCCTACTGCGTGGAAGCGAAACTGGGATTCTTTATACTCCCGGCTTCAGTGTCGTGCTGACCTGCTGCATTACTCATTGTCAGGTACATCTTGCCTCGATCGCGCTGAGCCTCCATCAACTTCGTATGAGGTAACCCAGTGCTTGGTGCGATCAATTCACCTTATGGAAGAAAACTGCGGTACCAGACTAAGCCACCTTTGTGTATCGGAGATAACTTCGCACCTCGTCCCAACCTTGCGGGAATAGCTTCTTTGCTTCTTCATTGGATATTGATGGCGGAATGATCACCTTGCCACCAGGTTTCCAGTCAGCAGGTGTGGCAACGCTGTTTTTATCATTCAACTGCAAGGCGTCAATCACACGGATAATCTCGTCGAAGTTTCGTCCAACGCTCATCGGGTATGTCATTGTGAGCCGGATTTTCTTCTGCGGATCTAGTATGAAGACGGAACGGACTGCTGCCGTCTCGCTCTCGGACGGATGGATCATCTCATAGAGTTTCGAGATCTTCAGATCCGGGTCGGCAACGATCGGGAAACGAAGCGTAGTATTCTGCGTATCGTTGACATCTGCAATCCACTTGTTGTGCTCCTCGACCGTGTCCGTTGACAGGCCAATCGGCTTGACATTTCGCTTCTTGAAATCAGCATCAAGCTGCGCGGTACGTCCCATCTCGGTTGTGCAAACCGGTGTGAAGTCAGCTGGATGAGAAAAGAAAAAGACCCAGCTATCACCAATCCAGTCATGGAAATCAATGTGACCGGCTGTGGTATCCGCCTGAAAATTCGGCGCAATATCTCCAATGTTCGAAGACATATGCTTACTCCTTGCTTCGCTTGTTTGGTTTCTTCTTCGGTGCGATCGACTCTTCGGAAAGTTCCTTGAAAGCCTGATGCTGGCTGAGGAACACCCTGCCTGACAGGTGCTGCAGAAAGTCGGTATTCTGAAGCCGATCCATCACCGGGCCCTTGACCTCGGTCAAATGGAACTGCACGCCACCATCCCTAAGTCGCAAATTGATGGCTTCGAGCGACTCCAGTGCGCTCATGTCAATTGAATTGACAGCTGAGCACATCAGGATGACATGCTTGAGCTCGGAGCGTTTCGCGATCATTTCGTAAAGGTGATCTTCAAGATTACGCGCATTGGCAAAGTACAGACTTTCATCCACCCGCACGGTCAGGATTTCCTCGTCAACAATAACCTTGTGCCTCAGCACATTCCGGAAATGCTCTGTTCCTGGCACTTGCCCGACGACCGCCATGTGTGGCCTGGAACTGCGATACAGGTGAATCAGAATTGAGACAGCAACACCTGAGGACACGCCAGCCTCAACCCCGAAGGCCAGCGTAACAAGGATGGTCGCCAGCACAGCGATGAAGTCGGCCTTGTTATACTCCCATGCCTTTTTCAGTACCGAGAAATCCACCAGCGAAAGAACGGCAACGATAATGGTGGCCGCCAGTGTGGCTTGCGGCAGATAGGCAAGCAATGGAGTGAGCGTGAGTGTCGCAATCGCCAGCCCGGCGGCGGTATACGCTCCTGCAGCAGGTGTTTCAGCACCGGCATCAAAATTGACTACCGAACGGGCAAATCCGCCGGTGACCGGATAGCCCCCGGAAAATGATGCCGACACATTGGCGGCACCCAATGCAATCAGTTCCTGATCAGGCACAATGCGCTGGCGTTTTCGGGCTGCCAGTGTCTGGGCAACAGAAACCGACTCCACAAAGCCGATTACGGAGATCAGAACGGCTGAGCCGATCAGGCTGCTCCACAAGTCAAAGGAGAATGATGGCAATGTCAGAGGTGGCAGGCCTTGCGGAACGTCACCAATCAGTTTGACACCCTTGCTGCCAAGATCAAGACCCCAGGCCAGCAAGGTTGTCACCGCCACTACCGCGACAGGGCCGGCCTTTGCCAGGAGTTCAGCAAGGCGGCGGCCAAGGCCAGCGCTAATCAATACCGGTTTGAGCCCCTTGCGCACCCAGAATAGAAATGCTGTCGACCCGACGCCGATCGCGACTGTGATCAGATTCAGACTTGCGATGTTGTGATAGAGGCTCTGAAGCAGTTGCAGCAGGTTCTCACCCGACGCCTTGATACCAAGAATGTGCTTGAGTTGACTGGCGGCAATGATGATGCCGGACGCCGTTATGAACCCCGCGATCACCGGATGCGACAGGAAGTTGGCCAGAAATCCCAGTCTGAAGACACCCATGAGAAGCAGGAATACTCCGGACAGGAAGGCCAGTGTAATCGCGGCTGCAAGATATTCCGGCGAACCCGGCGATGCGATGTTGCCGATGACAGCGGCTGTCATCAGTGAGACCACCGCCACCGGTCCGACCGCGAGCGCACGGCTGGTGCCGAAAACTGCATAGGCAACCAGTGGCAGGATGGACGCATACAACCCCACTTCCGGCGGCAATCCTGCCAGCAAGGCATATGCCAGCGACTGGGGGATCAGCATGATGGTGACGATAACCGCGGCAACCAGGTCGCTGGTCAGCGTGTCTCGTGTATATTTCCGGCCCCAGTCGAGCACAGGAAAGTAACGTGCCAGCACATTCGACTGAGACTTGGCGATCTTGATCATTGGACCGTCAATTCACAATCTCTGGCTGCGCCAGCCACTCCTTGCCCCGCAACATGGCCTTCCAGTATATCGGTGGCGGATTTTTTTCCTTCGGCAACCACGACAGGCGCGACGGTTTTGTGCCATCGGTCATCCAGGTGAGTATACTCGGCAGGAGCTTGCCGCCATAACCGAACTCAGCCAGAATAATCTGGCCATGTTCAACCGTCACCGGACATGAACCATAGCCGTCATAGTGCGCTACGCCCTTCACACGACCCATGGCAGCCGACACATTACCGGCAACAACAGGTGCCCGCTTCCGGGCGGCAGCGGCGGTTCCGGCATTCGGTGCGTTCATCACAGCGCCGAGCGACCAGATATTCTCAAAACCCTTGTGGCGCAGAGTATTCTGATCAACATCCACCCAACCAGCCTGGTCTGCCAGCGGGCTGACACTCAGTTGAGTATTGATTTTCTTCACTACCATGAAGCGCCTCCTGGTGGTCTTTGCGGTTTGCTGATTGACAGCTCAAAGTACGTTGATCGGCAACTTCAGCATCTGCCTGCCATCTTTATCCGTGGGCACGTTGCCGGCACGCATGTTCACTTGCAGCGACGGCAGGATCAGCCGGGGCATGTCGAGTGTTGCGTCGCGCTCATTGCGCATCTTGATGAAGTCATCGCGCGTCTTGCCCGGGCCAACATGGATATTACTGACTTTTTCTTCAGCAACCGAGGTCTCCCACTTGATCTCGCGGCCGCCAGGTCCGTAGTCATGACACATGAACAATCGCATCGCTTCCGGTAAGGCGAGCACAAGCTGGATCGAGTCATAGAGCTGACCGGCATCACCACCGGGAAAGTCTGCCCTTGCTGAACCTGCGTCAGGCATAAACAGCGTGTCGCCAACAAAGGCGGCATTGCCGATGACGTGGGTCATGCAGGCTGGTGTGTGCCCCGGCGTATAGATGGCAAAGGCTTTCAGCCCGCCAATCTCGTAGGTGTCACCATCCTTGAACAAGGCGTCGAACTGCGAACCGTCGCGCTGAAATTCAGTCCCCTCATTGAAGACCTTGCCGAAGGTGTCTTGCACCACCGTAATCTTGTCGCCGATACCGACCTTGCCACCGAGCTTGCCCTGTATGTAAGGCGCTGCAGACAGATGATCCGCATGAACATGGGTTTCGATGAGCCATTCCAGCTCGAGATTACTGGCTTTGATATAATCAATGATCCTGTCTGCGCTCTCATACGAAATGCGCCCGGCCGCATGATTGATATCCATTACGGAATCAATCACTGCGCAGGAATTGGAATTCGGGTCCGTTACCACATAGCTTATGGTATTGGTGGCTTCGTCAAAAAAAGCCGTAACAACCGGCTTTACGGTCATATCAACAGGATAGTCTGGCATGTGATACCTCCTATTTATTCAACTATTTGAATATGTAATTACGTACACAAGAGTTTCAACAGACTTGTGCTGCGGCAAATCGCTCTATGAGGCATTATTTGCCTCCCAAGCTTGGCAACGTGATCTTGTGCAGG
Organism: uncultured Alphaproteobacteria bacterium; assembly: GCA_963759095.1. Taxonomy (GTDB): domain Bacteria; phylum Pseudomonadota; class Alphaproteobacteria; order Rhizobiales; family Aestuariivirgaceae; genus Anderseniella. The sequence goes on from CAVWYF010000032.1 coordinate 179,514, forward strand.
TTCCGATAGACCTGTGGAATCCATACTGCATTGACACTGATCAAGCTCAGGACATCCTGATCAGGCACCTGCGCGGATGTTGCTGCAAATGAGCGCAGCACATGCGTTTGACATGGTGACGGAACTGGCCAAACCACGGCTGGAACGTGCCATCGGCGTCATCAATCGGTCGGAAACCGGGCTTGCCAGCCACCATTTCGAAGCTGAACCGCCGAAGCAGTTTGACGAATACATCCGGATTGACAAAACCAGTGCGATTACACCAATGCCGAGCGGTCAAATCAAAGATGTGCCGGACACCTATCCGTTTGGAGTATGATTGACGTCGGCGGGCGGGTGGGCGTGAAACCGGCCAGACGCATCTTCCCTGCCCCGTACCACTCTTAAACCTCGCAGCGGCCCGAAATGCTCTGTTACCACAGTGCACTGTGCTTCCGGTTCGCTGTCTGCATGAAAATAGATCACCACCCAGTCACGCGTCCTGCCCAGTTCATGGGCACGTGGGGTGTTTGAATAAAGCGCGGTAAAATGCCAGTCACCGCGCTGCGCATGAAAAATTGGCAGAGACGCGCCTTCATCCGTGGCGAAACGGCGTGGTTGTATCAGCGGCAGTTGTCCTGCCTCCGACTTCTCCCGATATTCACGATCCACATCAAGTAAGTCTGCAACATCAGGCACCAAGGTTACTTTCGATGTCCTGCTAACCCGCCGGCGTTGCAGCAGGCTGGCCAGAGCTTGTCGAATTGCCGTAACCCGCCGGACACCAATGCCCGGGACTTCGTTCAAACGCCCGTCATAAGCTGCAACCTCAAGATCTTCCAGCGTCTCGACATGCAGATGGGATTCAATGTCTGCAGCCAATTTAGGCCCAATCCCCGGGATGGTACGAAACAGCTTCAGCGGATCTGTCGAACCGCGCAAACGTTCGAGCTGCAACCAACGGCCGGTCTGGATCATCTCGACAATCGCCGACGCGATCGACTTGCCAATGTGTGGCAACTCAATCAATCCTTCCACACCTTCATGGGCAAGAATGTCGCCGGCATTTCGTTGCATGGTATCGAGAGTGCCTGCCGCACGCCTGTATGCCCCGGTGCGGAAAGGGTTTGCGCCCTGTTGTTCAAGCAGGTCAGCTACGTCGCGCAATCGCGCCGCGATCCAGCGATTCCAGTCATGTGCCGCTACTGCTTCTCCTTGCCCTGCCTTCACGTTACGTTGTTTCATGTCGAACCAAATAGTTGAGGTTACGATACAAACAGCCTGCAGGATTGGAGCAGCAGCGCGTTGATCCTGGTCAATGAAGAAGACACGACCTGCGCGATCACAAATCTTAGGTAAATTGTCCGGAACTGTCCCGCGAGTTCGTACATTTCTACAAAGATGTTGTCCGGAAGGTCTCTGCTCCATTAGCGAAGAACGAGAAATTTCTGCGTATGGCAGTACGTTCAGGACGCCCGATTGCGCCTTGGCAAACCTTAGCCTTGGAACGCAATCAGGCACCAGAATTGATCTTGATCATTGGATTGGCAGCCAGGTTTCCTATAGTAGGGGCAACAATTTCTGGAAGGTTATCTATGTCAGACACACATACAACGACTATTCGCGAAGCAGTCGGCGTTTTTCAAGATGCTGACCAGATGGAAACCGCCATCGAGGAACTGGAAGAAAGCGGGTTTGATCGAGCAGAGATCAGCCTCTTGGCAAGTCAGGATGCCGTGCATGAGAAACTGGGCCATGCATACGCCGATGCCAAGTCCCTCGAAGACAGCGCGCTGGCGCCGCGAACGGCATTTGTCTCGACTGAATCCGTTGGCGATGCCGAAGGCGCAGTGCTCGGGGGATTGATTTATGTCGGCGCACTCGTTGCAGCAGGGGCGGTTGTTGCATCCGGTGGTTCATTCGGGGCGCTGCTGGCAGCAACGGCAGTTGGCACCGCTTCAGGCGGACTTGTTGGCGGCACATTGGCCGCTCTGGTCGGCAAGCAACATGCTGACAGCCTTCAGGAACAGCTTGATCGCGGGGGTCTGCTGGTCTGGGTGCGGACGCCCACCGAGGCTGACGAAATTCGGGCGGTCGATATTTTGAAGCGCAACAAGGCCGGTGACGTTCATCTGCACTCAATCGAAGCATGATCTTTACCGGAGCATTCCAGGAAAAAGACCATACAAACTGGAGATGAATTGAATGACCACTGAGCAGTTGAAACAGATTCTTGGCCACATTGACGAACAGAAACTGGCTGCGATCCTGGCATCTGGAGCAAGGATTGAGGATGTTGTTGAGGCGAAAGCATTGGCTGACGGCAAGAGCGATGTTGTGGGTCAGGGTGAACAGGTCATCCGTGGTCCCGTCAAAGAAGTTCTGATTATTTTGACTGGTAGCAAGCCATTATGAGCTTTTGAAGCAATAGGCATTACGCCTGAAAACGTGATCGTTAAAACAAGCAGATGAAAAACCGCCGAACCAAAATCGAACTCGAAAAAGCGCGGCTTGATCCAGCCACCTCATTCAAGTCACCGGCAGATGTGCTGACCAGTCAGAAGTTCAGCAAGGAGGAGAAGATAGAAATCTTGCGCCGGTGGGAATATGACGCCGTCGAGATGAGCGTCGCTGGCGAAGAAGGTATGATCGGCCCTAATGGCGGTGATCTGCTGCAACAGATAGTAACCGCGCTGAGCAACCTGGCAGGTGACATCGACACCGACCACACACCACCAACCAAACAAGGTGGCTTGGATCGCTCTTCGGTGAAGCCAAGAGGTTGAAACTCAAAAGCCGTCTGACATTTCTGAAGGGTTGTCGGGGATTAGTTTTGTGGATGAACAATTCTTGTATCCGATGGCGGCCAGCCTTGTTGCCGCGCTGGTTACCACAATCGGAATTGTGGTCGTACAACGTCACGAAGACTGGGGTCGGCAGAACTCCAGTTACTTCGCCGCTTTTGCTGCCGGTGTCCTGGTCACGGTTTCATTTCTACATCTGATCCCGAAGAGCTTCGATCTGCAGGAGTCTGCTCCTGTCTATCTTCTCGTCGGCTATCTGATCATGCACATTCTCAACCGGTTCATTACAGCCTATGTGTGCGATCGTCCGGCCAAGGCGGACTATGCAATCGGATTGGTCCCCATGCTGGGCATCGGATTCCATTCTCTCCTTGACGGCGCGGTATATTCGATCACCTTCACCGTGAGTACATTCACAGGCGTAGCTGCCGCCATTGGGATGGTACTCCACGAATTTCCGGAGGGTATTGTCACCTACGTCCTACTCCTGAGAGGTGGCCTGGAAAAGAAATGGGCATTCTGGCTGGCATTTATGGCAGCTGCGCTGTCAACCCCTCTGGGAACACTGACTTCATACCCGTTTGTTCAACACGTGGATATCTCTGTGCTTGGCAGTCTGCTCAGCCTGTCAGCCGGTGCCCTGATCTACGTGGGAGCTACTCATTTATTGCCGGCAGCTGAACGCGAACCGCGCAGATATTCTTTGCTCGCATTGGCGGCTGGGATTGCCACAGCAATTGGTATCACCCTTAGCCACTAGAAAGTCGGAGAACCGCCATGCAGACCAAAACAACTGTCAGTTCGAGCAGATGAATATCATCGCGCTAGGTTTCCTGGGCAGCCTTGCTGCCGGATTGATGACCGCAGTAGGCGCTTTACCAATCCTTGTAGGCAAGACTGTCTCACGCAGGATGAATGATATCCTGCTGGGGTTTGCTGCAGGGATCATGCTCTCAGCCTCGTTCTTCTCCCTGATCATCCCAAGTCTTGAAATTTCCACCAGACTGTATGGCAAAGGTACCTACCCTGCCCTGATTGCTATGGGCGGAATCATTTCAGGCGCCGTCGCGATCTACCTTCTGGACGAGAAGATTCCACATCGCCACTTCATCAAGGGATACGAAGGTCCAAAGGCTGAATCTGTCAGGAAAATCTGGTTGTTTGTCATTGCTATCACTTTGCACAATGTTCCCGAAGGACTGGCCGTCGGTATCGGCTTCGGTGGTGGCGACATAAGTGCCGCAGCAACATTGGCACTTGGCATTGGACTTCAAAACGCACCGGAAGGGCTGGCAGTTGCACTGGCTCTTCAGTCGGAAGGTTATAGCAAGATCCATGCCTTCATGGTGGCATCTTTAACCGGACT
>CAVWYF010000033.1:0-7596 GCA_963759095.1 uncultured Alphaproteobacteria bacterium
CGAATATTGCTTAGGTAGTCAAAAACGGTCGTTTGTGACGTGTCCCAAAAACCCATGCAAAACTGCTTTTGATTTGCCGCCTCTGTGCTTCTCCCAAAATTACCCAGCCTCCTGCAATTTTTGGTAACCGATGTGCAGAACAGCGCCAATCCTCCCCGCAAAAGGACAGGAGAATCATACCACAATTGACGTTTTTACACAGTCTGGACCCTAAACGGCCATCCGGGTGCTTCCCCCGTGAGCCTCAGGTTTAAGCCTTTGAAGGCTAACCCGTTGGCTCACGAGGAGCAGCCGGTCCGTCCCATTAACGGCCGTCGGCGCAGCCCAGGCAGCCATCACTCCGGCAAACCCGCTTTGCGTAAACCTTCAAGCCAGTGCTCTAGCCACTCGACGTCCGCAGTCTCATACTGGCGTTCCTGTTTCAAGGAGGCATCCGGGTGGTCAGCGAGAAGTTCTTCCACTTGCTCTCCTGCCTCCTCGATACGATCGAGTTGAGCGTATGTGGCGGCAAGTGCCAGGTGAGCCCGCTTGAACTTCGGGTTGCGGTTAATCGCTTCCTTCAAGGGGAGCACGGCATTTTCATACTGTCTCGCGTCATAGTATGCGGTGCCCAGTTTCCAAACGTACCATGCAGGATAGTAGGGATTGAGCCGTATCGCCTTGCGGTATGAATCGAACGCTTCCCGATACTTGTGCGTTTGTTGCAGAAAAATACCCATGAACGCATATGCATCGGCGTCGTTGGGATTGAGTTTAAGGGCGCGTTCCAGATGAACCTTCGCATCCTCGTATTGCAGTCTCGACAGGTAAATGTTGCCTAGCATCAGTTGTGCCTTGCTATCCGTGTTGTCGAGCGAAACTGCCTTGGCAGCGTACTCAAGGGCATGTTCGAGCGGGGATATCGGAGGAAGGATACCAGTGGTTGAACCACTCGATGTTATAGCTCAGAGCCAGTCCCACGTAAGCCCTGGCAAAGATCGGGTCGAGTTCGATTGCCTTTTCATATGCTTGTCGTGCGCGAAGATTGTTTTCCCTGGTATCGGCGATGATGCTTTGGCCTCGGAGGGTGTAATCATAGGCTTCCAGACTTTCGATCGGCTTACGCACGGCCCGATCCTCCGCAGTTAACTGCAACCGCCCGGCGACCGTTCCGGCGACGGTCTGTACGATTTCATCCTGCAAGGTAAATAGATCAGTGATTTCCCGATTGTATCGTTCCGACCAAATGTGATGCCCCGTCTCCGCATCGATAAGCTGCGCGGTGACGCGGATCTGATCGCGTGCCGCTCGAACGCTCCCCTCAAGAACATATCGAACGCCCAAATCCGCAGCGATTTGTTGCACCTTCACTGTCTTGTTCCTGAAGGAGAAGGACGAGTTGCGGGCGATAACGAAAAGCTCCCGAAATCTGGAAAGCTCGGTAATAATATCCTCGGTGATACCGTCGGAGAAGTATTCCTGCTCTGGATCGCCCGACATGTTGTTGAACGGCAGAACGGCGATTGACGGCTTGTCGGGCAGCGTGAGGGCATCTTGCATTTGTATTGCAATGTTGTCTGATCCTTCCCCTGCCGTCACCCGATAGACGCGGACAGGCTTGGCAATATTCTTCACCTTCTGCAGGCCCATATCCTCGATCGCGAGATTGATCTTTCCCTCGACAGCATCGAATGCTGCTCCCGAAACGCAGACGCCACCAGGCTTGGCCAAACCTTCGAGGCGGGCTGCCACGTTTACGCCGTCGCCGTAGATATCCGAGCCCTCAAAGATGATATCTCCCAGATTGACGCCGATGCGGAGCTTGATGCGCTGGTCGTTGGGCACATCGGTTTCACGCCCGATCATCTCTCGTTGAATTTCGATTGCGCACTGCACTGCCTCAACCACGCTTGGAAATTCTGCCAACAGCCCATCGCCCATGAGCTTTACGATGCGCCCGCTGTGCTCTGTGATCCTCGGCTGTACAAGCTCTTTACGTAGGGCCTTCAGTCGTTCAAGCGTACCCGTCTCGTCCTCGCCCATGAGGAGCGAGTAGCCGACCACGTCGGCGGCAAGAATTGCAACGAGCCTGCGTTCCACCATACTCTCCTCTCGATCCGCCGGATTGGCGGCCAGAAATGATAACACTGTCACAGGTGAGAAGGAATTCGAATGTCCGGAAGTGGCCGAGGGTGTAATCGTGAACGTGGCAGTTTGTGCTTATTCTATTATTCGGCCGGGCAGCCAAGGCATCACGCATGCAATAGCCTGCCCGGTCAGGCAAACCACCAGCGGCGGTACATGTATGCGCCGTCATGGTCGTAGTTGGAGTTCAGATCGCCATGTGCCACCTTCTTTGAATGCGCGCTGACATAGTCGTTGAACATCAAGACAATGGCGCCGCCGTCTTCATGCAGAATGTCCTGCATCTCCGAGTACATTTCCGCCCGCTTCGCTTCGTCACGCTCGCCGCGCGCTTCGACCAGCAGCTCGTTGAACCGGTCATTCTTCCAGAACGTGCCATTCCAGGCGGCCTCGGCTGCATAAGCGGTGGTGAACAACATGTCGCCAGTCGGACGACCAGTCCAAAATGAGAAACACCACGGCTTGTTCCTCCAGACGTTCGACCAGTAGTTATCGGATGCTTCGCGAACCACTTTTATGTCGATACCGGTTTTCCTGGCGTGCTCAGCAATCAGCACAGCCGCGTCCACTGCGCCCGCGAAAGCGGCGTCCGACGTGGACAGGTCAACCTTGAGGCTATTTAAGCCTGCCTTCTTGAGGTGGAACTTCACCTTCTCCGGATCGAACTCGTGTTTCGGTTCGGGATTCTTGGCAAACTTGATCGACGGTGCCAGCGGATTGTCATTGCCCGGCGTCCCGTAACCCCACAGCACCTTTTTCACAAGGTGGTCGCGCTTGAAACAATACTTCAAGGCAAGCCGCACATTCTTGTTGTCAAACGGTGCAACTGTTGTGTTCATCGGAGCCAGATAGTGGCCAAACCCGGTCACCTGATCTATTTCAAGGGCAGGATTGCGCTTCAGCAGCGCAAGCGTTTTCAGGTCCGGTCGGTCGATGTAGTGAACATCGCCTGAACCGAGCGCAGTCTGCCTGGCAACAACGTCTGCGATAGTCAGAAGTTCGACAGAGTCAAAGTAAACATCCCCGTGGTAGTTCTCGGTGCGTTTTGCCGCATAGCGCACACCCGGTTCAAACGTTTCCCGTTTGAACGGGCCGGTGCCAATGCCCGACTGCGGATCCACCTTGCCGTCACTGGCTGGCATTATCGGCAGGTGATAATCGGACACGACATAGGGGAAGTCGGCCGAGCCCGAATTCAACTCGAACACAACCTTGTCCGTGCCGTCGGTTTTTATGTCCTTGATGTTCTCCAGGATGGATTTGGCGCCTGACTTACTGTCCTCGCCGCGGTGGTAATTGATCGAGGCGACAACATCGTCTGAATCCAGTGACTTGTCATTGTGGAATTCTACGCCTTTGCGCAGGTTGAACACCCAACGGTCTGACTCTGCCGATGACTCCCAGCTTTCCGCGAGGCCTGGGGCAACATCGTTCCTGGTGTTAATTTCAACCAGATAGTCAAACGCAATACTGCCGACATTGGCAATCATGGAGTTTCCCCATGTGGCCGGGTCGAGCGTATCGGTCGTCTCGCCGTGACCAACGCCAGCTTTGAAGTGCCCACCCTTTTTGGGCGTGGCGCGTGCCGTTGCATTAAACAGGTTTTCGCCAGCAGCCGTAGTCATGCCGGTGGCCAGCGACAATTGAACAAAGTCCCGCCGGCTCATTTCGCCACGCGACACAAGAGTTTTCATTTTTTCTAGAGACATCGTCATGATTTCTTACCTCCCATGGCTCAAGACCAAACGTTCGGAAATTGACGTCCTAGACAGTACAGCACGGCATCAAACGTCGAAGCAAGCTGACTGACGAATAAACTGTTGCAAGGCAGAGGAGAGCCTCACCTGGCCCATTAAGAACGATTCTTCTCACGGTGATCACGCAATTGCTTCGTAAGCCCGGAGAACCCGGTGTCTGTTTCCAGTGCAGCCTCGACTCCGACGCAACATGAACTGAGTTCGCGCGCCGCAGCCATTTTTTCGATTGGAAATACGACCTGACCAATATCGCGTCGATCCCGGGTGGGTGGATATTTCTTGGTTGTCATGGTGCCTGTTCCTTTTTGAATCTGTTGCTTTGCCCCAGTGGGGCAATTTCTTGCAGGATCTGCATCGCCCATTGTAACATTTCCAAAATTTGAGAGAATAACGTAAAATTGGTAAGCTCCTTATCAAAAAATGGAGTAAATAATGGATCGATTGGGCGCTATGCGAGTGTTTGTCGCTGTGGTGGAAGCACAGGGTTTTTCGGCGGCATCGCGAGCATTGGGCATGCCAGTCCCCACTGTCTGCCGAAAGATCGCGGAGCTTGAGAGCCAGATCGGAACACAGCTCCTCATCCGGACAACGCGCAAGATTTCGGTCACCGGTGGCGGGCATGACTATTACGATGATGCCAAGCGCATTCTCGAAGATGTCGACAACGCTGAACGCCGTGCATCGGGTGAATACCAACGCGCTTCAGGATTGTTGACTATCACAGCACCATCGATGTTCGGCCGACTTCACATGTTACCCATAATCAGTGATTTCATGCGTCTGCACGACAGCATTGAAGCCCGGCTACTACTGACGAACTACATTCTGGATTTACCCGATGGCCATATTGATCTTGGTGTCAGGATTGGCGAAGTATCAACCACCTCTATGAATGTTGAAAAACTAGGAACCGTCCGGCAGGTCGTCTGCGCAAGTCGGCAGTATCTATCGGAAAAAGGTACACCTATCGCAATTGCGTGACATCACAAAGCATCAATGCATTACATTTTCCCGGTCAGGTGATCATATTCCGTGGACCTTTGCAGGACCGTCGCGCACTTTGCGTGAGATCAATGTTCACTCAAAACTGGTGGTAAACACCGCTGAAGCTGCCATGGATGCAGTTTCACGAAACGGAGGACTCACTCAATTATATTCTTATCAGGCTGCATCCGGCATTGCGTCGGGTGAATTGCAGATCGTACTTGACGAGTTTGAAATTGTTCCCAAGGAGGTCACATTTAATTTTCCGCAGACTCAACGCATTCCGCAAAAGCTGAACGCGTTCATGGAGTTTGCCACACCTGTTATCAAGCAGAGGTTGCTGCACAACGCTGAGATGTGCCGGGTCTAAATAATGTTCGAACGTCTGTTCCTGCTTCTTCGACGCTAATGTGTGCTTCAGCACCGCTTGGGCGGCCTTGGCCGGGCTGCCCTATCGTCTACCACCCGCCAAGCGCTTTTCCGGCAACGTGCCTATGCCCTCAACGTCAGCATAGACGCCCGTGGGAAGCCAGCGCTCCATCGTATGAGCGAGACCGGCATCGCCACTGAGAAACAGCGAGCCGCGTTCAATCTCTCGCGCAATACTTGTGCGCCCGGTGAGTATCGCTGAAAGCGAGAGAACATCTGATTCGACGAACAAATCGACGTCGAGACCTGGAATGGATGTGCACAATTCAGGTTGTGTGCCCGGCTCAACCACCATCCAATAGGTATCATAGGCAAGGTTCCGATCACTGAAGTGAAAGCGGACGACAACTCGGCGGCGCGGTAGTTCGTTGACGTCGATCCATCGCCGCATGCTCCACATCAACGTCGAAAGGTTGGTTCCACACAAAGCAATTTCTGCGTCGATATTACGCTGCGCCCACTCCGCGAGTGCATTCAGGGCAGGCTCCAGTTCGATCGCCTTTCGGGTTCGAACATAATCGACCGTACCGTTTGCCCTGTCTTCGATGCGCTCGACTAGGCCAGCGGCCTCCAGCTCTTTCAGCCGTCTGGACAAGAGGCCGGGCGAAATGGCGCCAACGCCCCGGCGTATATCGTTGAAGCGCGTCGAGCCCGCCCAAAGTTCGCATAGCACCGGGATCGTCCAGCGCGGTTCTAGGATATCGCAGGCATGGGTGATGGGACAGAGACGTCCGTAGGGTGTTTGTGGCATCACTGATCTACCTCCTACTGTAAGGTAAGCGCATGTGCACCGCCACATCCAGTTCATAATTTGTACCGGTTTCACTTCACTTCCTGCACTATCTGCGGACCTTCCCAGTGTTCCAACCTGCAGTCACGACCCGCACTGACGGGACTGGATCAAACTGGAGGTAGAGAAATGACACTGACCCTCATCGACCGCGTTCGCCATGCCCACCACAGCGCCCTTCCTGCTCGCCTTGCAGCCAAGGCCTTTGCGTTGGTGGCAGAGATTTGCCGGTACAGGATCACCAAAAAGGAGCTTGCCAGGCTTTCACAGAGGGACCTGAGGGATATCGGCCTCACACCTAGCGACGCCGGCTCGAGACCGCTTGCGCAGGATGTCGCGAACGAGCTCTACGTCCAATCCCAGCTCAGGTGCAGAAACTGGTACCGGTGTTAGGACTTCCGGAAATGGCACAAAGCAGAAGTCCAGCAGGTGCCCCGAGTACGACAGCTTTGTCCCCGATAGCGGACTCATTGGGCAGAATCATCTGCTCTCAGCCATCGCACAGACGCCGCATTCTGCGCGTGAAGACTGGTCCGGATGACGCCTTATACGCATCACCGATTAGGGTGAGCTTCTCAGGATCAGCCCGGCAGGGTAGGGTTGCGATGGCGGATTGACTTTCAGTAGAGGAATAACACCATGCTCGCAGCCAATGGACGGGTCATTATGATCTCCGGCGCAAACCGGGGAATCGGGCTGGCAACGGCGAGAGTGCTCGCAGCGCGCGGTTTCAGGTTGAGCCTAGGCGCCCGCGATCCGGATACGATTGACAAAACCGGATTTGATTCCGATCTGCATGTCGTGAGATGGGATGCCACCGAACCCGAGACGTCCAAGGCCTGGGCGGCCGAAGTGCAGCAGAATTTTGGGCAGATTGACGGCGTTGTCCTGAACGCAGGCGTCGCAATTGCGGGAAAGCTCGAAGATGACGATGAGACCGCTTACGACACTATGTGGGAGGTGAACTTCAAAGGCCCGCTCCGCCTCACGCGCACCGTCCTCCCAGCATTGCGGACTTCGGGACATGGCCGGGTGATCAATATCGTCTCGCTCTCCGGAAAGCGTTTGAAGAGCGCATCGTTGCTCGGGTACTCCGCATCGAAGTTTGCTGCCCTAGCGCTGACCCATGCGATCCGCCATGACGGCTGGTCGGATGGCATTCGCGCCACTGCGATCTGTCCCGGACTGGTAGAGACGCGGATGGTCGCCGATGTTGAACCACCTGAAGGGCAGTTCAAGATCGCCCCGGATACCATTGCAGAAACCGTGGCCTATGCGCTTAGCCTCCCCAACGAGGCGGTTGTCGCTGAAATTCTGGTTAACAGCCGCTTGGAGGCCAGCTTCTAGAGTGGGTACTCAGGAGCATCGACTTGATTTCCGTTGATCGTTTGCACGACCGGTTATGGCACATAGCCGACATGTGACTTGAGCCAGAAGACGTCCGCTTTGCGTGCGAAAGCTGCCATTCTCTAGAGGCAGGTCCGACGGCAGCAATGGGCCGTCAGCGACAAT
>CAVWYF010000034.1:0-25327 GCA_963759095.1 uncultured Alphaproteobacteria bacterium
GCGGACTCTGTTAGAGTTGATGAAGTTGCACGATGCGGAATAGCCAGCCAGTTCCTCTTGCCGATACGTGAATTTGTTCCCAGGATTGCCAGCCCTGAGAGCTAAAGTACGCTCCGGATTTCAAACGGGAGGTCTAGCAATGAAAAAATTGAATCGCTTGTTGGCGACGACAGTCGCGTCATTCGTCTGTGCAACGTCTGCTTCAATTGCGGATACAACGGACGTAAAGTGGCAAAACAAGGTGACAATTGAGAAAATGGGCTCCCATTGCGTCGACGACCCCAATTGCTTCAATCGTTATCATCCTGCAATCCCACCGGTAAGTCGGGCAAAGCCTGGCGACATGATCGTTTTCCACACGCGCGATGCATTGGATTCCGATCTCAACCTGGAGTCGAACGCTGATGATCTGGCCGCAATCGATCTAAACCTGGTCCATCCGATGACCGGCCCGGTTTATATCGAGGGAGCAAAACGAGGTGATGTCCTGGCAATAACGCTGGTTGATATCGAACCGGATCAATATGGCTACACTGTCATAGTGCCGGGCTTTGGCTTCCTGCGCGATATTTATACCAAACCATATCTGGTAAACTGGAAACTGTCGCGCACCCATGCGGTTTCAGAGCAGATGCCGGGGATTCGGGTGCCGTACGAGGCGTTTATGGGATCAGTTGGCATTTTGCCGGGAGAACCTGAAACAGATGCTTGGTTGGCCCGTGAGACTGCACTGGGCTCTGCAGGCGGAGTTGCCTTGCCGCCACAACCGATAGGGGCGCTGCCCACTGCAGTGTGTGGGCCGCAGGGTTCTCACAAGGATAAATGTCTGCGAACCATTCCACCCCGCGAGAACGGCGGCAATATGGACGTTCAGCAGATGCAGATTGGCACGACATTATTGCTCCCGTGTTTCATCGACGGTTGCGGGCTTTTTGTCGGTGACGTGCACTATGCGCAAGGTGATGGCGAGGTATCGGGAACAGCAATCGAGACCGGTGCGACGGTCACTGTTCAAACCGAAATTCGCCAAGGTCAAGGTGCCGTGATCAAGGGTCCGGAAGTCGAGGGTGGTTCACAGATCAAGGATATTGAACCGTCCAAATTTTATCAGACAATAGGATTGCCGATCAAGAAGGCCGGCGAAGTTCCTGCCCCGTTGAAGTATCTGGAGAGCCAGAAAATAAAAGATCTGGAAAACCTATCCGAAGACCTGACATTGGCGGCTCGTGACGCCCTGATCAAGATGATCGCGTATATTCAACGCGAACATGGGCTGACTGCCGAGCAGGCTTACATCCTGGCCAGCGTCGCAGTCGACCTGCGGGTCGGTCAGGTCGTGGATGTGCCGAACTATGTTGTTACCGCAGTTTTGAATCTGGATGTGTTTGACAAGTGAACCGGCGGGAACTGCTTGGCGCTGTCGCCTTACTGGCCAGCGCCCAAGGTGTCCGTGCACACACGCCGTATGGCCAGTGGGTGGTTTACCGGAAAAAACATCTTCTCATCGGGTCGCATCGGGCTGATCCCGAGACTTATGCATTGGCAAACAAGCTCGTTGATGTTCTGGCCACGCATTTGCCGGGGGCTAAATCCAGAGTGGCGCGTGCACCCTCGGCGGAGCGTCTAGCCAGCCTCATAGGCACTGACCAGCTGGACGTCGCCGTTCTCCGGCGCTCAGACGCGGTTGCAATGCTCAATGGCTCAGGCAAATTCGCACCCTATGGCCGCGTCGCGATCAGACAAATGGCAAGACTGGGGCCGCACATTCTGATTGCCCATAAACGATTTCAGACCCGGCACGCATGGCTCGTCGCGAGGGCCCTGAATGCCGGTTCAGTCGTGGACGAGGCTGAACAAAAAGCTGACTCAGAAATTGAATGGCACCCAGGAAATCTCTCATATCTTCAAGGCAAACCGGAACCGGCACTGAAATAAAATCACCTTCCCGGCACGCCATAAATCGAGCGTTAATCAACAGCGCACGAACATGGGATTGGGTCCGTTAGCGGGCCTTCTGGAAATGGTGGCTGGACGACCGAATTGTGCCAAGTGTGGTCTTTCCGGGTTCGTCCTATCACTCCGCGTTCGTTCGAGTGTGGCGTCTTACGTTGCACAACGCGGTCCTTTCGACTTGCCTCACACCCACAGGTGTTGAGGTCCTCCGCTATTTTGACCGCCGGATCGTCCGATCGATAAGGTCATTTACCAATGTCGGCGTTTCGATTGAAGAGGAATGGCCCGCACACTTGAACACGACCAGTACCGATCCCACGATCGCTGCATGTAAGCGCTCGGATTTCTCGGGTTCTGTGGCTACGTCCTCATCCCCAACACCAATGCCGACCGGCATTTTGATCTCGCCCAGAAGATCGGTACAACCATCACGGTCAATCACGCCCGACACTGTTCGAGTTATGCCGGAGCGGTTATTGCCGCCAATCGTGTTCGCCCACCGTTGCCTTTCTTTCACGCGGGTTGCGTTGTTCAGGAACGTGTGACCAAACATGATCGGCATAACGCGACCAACAACAGCCCATAGCCCGATCCAGCGAGCAACAAAGTTGAGCATCCGGTATTTCGGTCTGTTCTCTATTGGCTCAGGGTCGGCAGAGGTATTTAGAAGGGTTAGCGTTTTCAATAACTCCGGTTTTCGAGCGGCCAAACGCATGCCGACGAAACCGCCCATGCTCAAACCGACAAAGTGGCAAGGTGCGATATCCAGGTGACCGATTAGAGCCGCAGCATCCGCCGTCAGCGTTTCGATGTCATATCCATCTTTGGCCACGCCACTGTGTCCGTGACCGCGGTGATCGAAAGTAATACAGCGATAGCTGCACCGCAGATGGGCGACCTGTTCTGCAAACATGGTTCCATCAAGCAAAAGTCCGTGCGAAAAAACGATTGCCTCGCTGTCGCCACCAGTGTCGGTGAAGTAAATATACGTTCCATTCAGGTCAACGTGTGGCATTTTTCCCCTGTAACATACGGCTCGATGCATTATGGGCTGGCGTAGCATTATCAGTGCTTATCCAGCAGAGCGACAATACATAAAGATGGGTCCACGCCGGGTTCAAAGTTGCCGTTTGCTCAAACTCCACGACTGACTGCTTGTGGCGATGGTTTCAGTGTCAAAATTAACAACCGACGAGACTGAGCCTTAAAATTCATTGTTCACGCAAGGCATGTATCCGGGCAAGGTGGACGGCAAGAGCTAGGCTCTTGCGGCCACGTTCTCGGCCATCATCGACAGCATCTCGAACAGGATTGAGGTTGCTGTCATGGCGGTGATGTTGTTGGGGCTGTCCTTCGTTGGCATCATGCACACCACGTCGCCACCGACAATGTTCAGGCCGCGCGCGGCGTGCAGCAGTCCGACAGCCTCATCAATGTCGAAGCCTTTCTCGCCCGGCTCGATGTTGGACACGGCCGGCGCGACTGTTGGATCAAGGCAGTCCAGGTCAAAGGTAATGTAGACAGGCCGCCCGGCCAGCACGTCCTTCGCCTGCGCGACCACGTCTTCAAGGCCCCGTTTGCGGAATTCCTTCATGGTCACGACGTTGTAGCCGTACTCGTAGGATGGCTCGAGCCAGTCGAGCGTGCGCGGATGCCCGCGAAGGCCGATCTGCATGGACCGCTTTGGATCGACCTTGCCCTGGTCTGCAAGATAGGCCCCCCAATGGGCGGCAGACTTCTTCGCGCCAAGGAAATGGTCCACCTTGGTGAACACGTCCGTATGGGCGTCCAGATGCAGAAAGCTGACCGGTTCACCGCCCGCGATCTTGCCGCAGCCCAGGGCTTGAACGATGCCACCGGTGATCGAATGATCGCCACCAACCGACACCGGCCGCGCCCCGGCTGCGTCTACCTCGCGGTAGAACCTGGTGATCTGCTCGATGCAGTGCTCGTTGTCGTTTGCGCGCGGAAACGGCACATCGCCGATGTCTGCAATTTTCGCGCTGTTCCACGGGTCTATGCGAAACGTGCCGTGGCAGCGCCGTTGCAGAGCCGAAATATTTCGGACCGCGCGCGGGCCGAGGTGCTGGTCGCGCTCTGTTGTACCATTGCCGGTCGAGTGCGGCACGCCTGCAAGCACGATATCCATTCCCTCCGGCCCTGTATTGGGGCAGCGGAACATCGTCGGGATGCCCCACCAGTACAGGTTTTCCATCATGCTTCGGTCATGTTCTTCGGCCATGGCGCCCTCCTTAATGCGAACCTGAAGAGCATTCTCACCAAGTCCAAACCACAAAGCCAACGATATCGTGACGTGTGACGTCAGAGAATTTTCATTTAGCGCCACGCCAACGCGGACCTGCACTTCGCCAACTCCCTTCGGGTGGCATGACGGATACCAGACATGGTCAGGTGCTGGCCACCTGCCCTGTATGTTCATCAACCAGTGGGCTTTGGCAATAATCTGAACGCAAAAAGGGCCGCAAAACAGACCGCCAGCATTGCCGCGCCCAGGTAAAACGCCACGCCTGCCGTGCCGGTTCGGTCGGCCAGGTGACCGGCGATCACAGGTGCGAAAACCACTCCGGCATAGAACAGCGTAAAGAAGATGCCCATGCCCACCGCGCGCGTCCCAGCACCGAGTACCACCGAGGGCAAGGCCATGATCGGACCTGCCGGCAGGCCTGCGCACAGGCCGAGCAGGATGAACACCAGATACACATTGCCGGTGCCCGGGGCGACCAGCAGCAATAACCCGAACGCGACAAAGCCAGTCAGCATCACAATATCACGGTGACCCAGACGGTCGGCCAGGTAGCCGCCAAGCGGCACAGACACCGCCGCCAGCCAAAGCGTGACACTGGTTGTCGAGCTCGCCGCCGCCAGAGACCAGCCGCGTTCGACCAGCATGGCCGGGCCAAATCCAAACACCATTGCGAGCGCGCCGTTGTAGAGACCCCAAATCCCTCCGGCGATAATCGTTGCGACAAGCCGGACCCCCAGCAAGCGTTCTGAGGCAACGGTTCCGGGAGCTTCCGCAGAACCACCCTGACTGCCGAACACGAACAATAGCAGGCCGCACGCTGTGCTGACCGCGACAGCAGCCAGTGCGACTGTCAGGCCACCAGCGTCAGCGACTATGGGCAGGATCAAAAGCGCGGCTGCGATACCAACCGGCCACGAATTGATGAAAATCCCCATCGCCGTGGCGATTTCGCGGCCGGCAAAGTGATCAGTGACGACCTTGGACATCAAGACGTTGAGCAACACCCCGCCGATGCCCGCTGCCAGCCGGCCGGCGATCTGGCCCTCCCAGCTGTGCGCGAAGAACATGATCCCGGCGCCAATCAACATCAGGATCATCCCGAATGCGATCACCCGCCGATCCCCGAAACGGCGCCCGATTGCGCCGCCAGGCAATGCAAATATCAAACCGGGTGCCAGGTATAACCCGATCAGGAAACCGATGTCTGACAGCTCGACCCCGAAAGTCGTCATATAGACCGGGGACAGGGCCGCGACTGCCTGGAACTGGAAGGCCATTGTCACACGTGCGCAGAACAGCACGGCGAGCACAAACCAGCGATTGGAGACGCGTTGTTCCATTATTTGTTTGCCCTTGATGGCGGACGGGGGAAATCTGTGGGCACTATGCTTGTGAGAGCACCCCGGTGTTCAGATCACGTCCATCCGAGCGCGTTGAGCGAATGGTCGGCATTCCAGATTTTAGTCATGTGAGCGATCCTGGAGCCATTGAACTGCATGACATAGGCATAGTCGGCTGCAACCGTCTTGCCGGTTGGCGGAACCGGACCGCCTTCGCCGGTCTGCGTGCCATGAAACACCGCAGCAGCGACAACCGTGCCGCGATCCTCGTCGATCGCAAAGGCTTTCAACTCATAGTGGCCATCGGGGATCGGGCCCAACAGGCCCTTCATCCAGTCCGTATAGGCCTCGAGGCTGGTCACCTCCGCAAGCGCGTCGGACTGGCAGGAGAAGGTCGCACCGTCCTCACACCACGCCTTGCAGGTGTCCCAGCCCTTGCCGGTTTCGCAGGCTTCAAAGAATTCCTTTGCAGTTTCGTATACAGCCATCGTTCGATCCTCCACTGGTTGGTCAAGCCGTTTGCGGCTTGAATTGAGGTGTGACAGTGGTCCATAAATGATGCGAGAGATATCGGGCACATGCAGTATTTTCTGTTCTATCTGCAGTGGTTAGCCTACAGCACTTGCAGTATTGACGCCTGACCCACCGGTCAACTGGCTCAACATGACCGGACAGACTGCTTGGAAAGGAACCGGCCTTGCACGAAGATCGCCTAAGCCCCAGGGAACTCGAAATCGCGCGAGCCTATGCGCTTGGGAATACCTATCACCAGATTGCCGAGCGGCTCTGCATCGCACCATCCACTGTGCGCACCCATCTTGCGGCGATCTACCGGAAACTTGAGGTGTCCTCAAAACTCGAACTGCACAGGATGCTGGACGGCGCGGCACCCCAGCGCAAGAGCCAGGCCGAGCAGGCGGAAATCATTTCAGAACTTGCATTGAGCCTGGAGGAGGCGATCAGCCGGGAGCGGGCGCTGAGCGAGGTCCTCCGGATCATCAGCGGTTCCGAGGGCCAGATCAACGAAGTCATCGCAGCGCTGCTTGGCTATGCGCTGGAGTTATGTGACGCAGAGTTCGGGCTCCTCTTAGAGTACAATGCGCAAAAAGGTTTTCGTGCCTCATATACCAAAGGTATTCCCCGAGCCTTTCACGAGTGGTGGGTCGAGAAGGGTGATTATCATCCCAACCCACAAACTGCGATTGGTCGCATTGAGGCCAGCCACGACGTTGTGAACATTCTCGATATTCGTACCGAAGAGATTTTTCGAACAGACGATCCATTAAGAAATGCAACAGCAACCTTGGGGGGTGCACGGTCATTTACGGCAATTCCGATGCTGGCGGGAAAACGCCTAATTGGCGCCTTCACAATTTACCGCCAGCAACTGCGACCATTCGATGAAAAGACCGTACAGCTAGCGCGGATGTTCGCGGATCAGAGCGTCATAGCAATCGAGAACGCCCGATTGATGAGTGAATTGCGTTCAGAAATTGGGCAACCAGGACAACATTCAACTGCTGTCTGACGGCCGGTCAGAATCCGGAAAAATGCAATGCCGCATGATCAGCCAATGTCAGTTTTCTTCGCGCCGCGAAGTTTCAAACTGCGTCCCTACTCCGCCGCCACTTTTGCAGCACCGGTTTTTTCCGGACACAGCCTGGCCACCAGGTATTTCTGGAAATCATGGATTTCCCGCTCCAGATAGCTCAAAGGCCCGGCTTTCGCCAGCGCGCCGTGGGCGCCCTTGAAAATGCCCTCCACCACGAAACGATCTTCCTCGTTGACGTGGTCGAAGAACGACGCCAGGTCTTTCAGGGCCGCCTTCTTGTCGGGGAACGCAGCAATGCGTTCCGGCGCCAGCGCCACGCCAAAGCGGACATGCACTTCGCCGACGCCTTTGGGACGCAGTGACAGATACCAGACATGATCAGGGGCCAGCACGTACATGTGGGCCGGAAACACGGTCGGCATGATGGTGGTGTGGCGCCAGCGGCCTTCGAGATAGTCATTGGCCTCTGCTGCCAGGCCATAGGTCGCCGTTTCGCCCTTGGTGAAGGTCTGCCAGGTAAAATGCGGGCTCACCTCGTCAGGAAACACCGTGTCATCAAGCCCGATCCACTGGCCAACGGTCGCCTTGTGCGCAACCGGCAGATGATAGCCTTCCATAAAATTCTCGGTCAGCAGTTTCCAGTTGGTCTGCCAGACGTGATCCTGGGTTTCACAAGAAATATACCTGTCCACGCGGAACTGTGCGACCAGATCATTCATCGGTGCCAGCAAGTCCGCCACGGGTGCTGCATTCTGGTTCAGCGTTATGTAAATCCAGCCGTTCCAGATCTCGGTGCGGATTTCAGGCAGGCAGAAGTCCTTCTTGTTGAAGACTTTCGACTTTTCCATCTGCGATGCACCGCGCAACGACCCGTCCTGGCCATAGGTCCATGCATGATAGGGACACACAATGGTTCTGGTGTTGCCGGAGCCTTCCAGCAGCTGCATCATGCGGTGGCGGCACACATTGGAGAAAGACCGGATCGAGCCATCTTTCTGGCGGATGCTGAACACCGGCTGATCACCGATGGAGAATGTCACATAATCGCCGGGCTCGGGAATGTCGGCCGCCAGGCCGGGGCAGTGCCATTCGCGCTCAAAAAGTTCACGAAGCTCAAGCTCCAACATCTCCGGACTGGTGTAAATCTCCGGCGGCGAGCTGAATGCCTGCTCCAGCGGGCTCGCCGCTGTGTCCTGCAATTTCCCAAGTGCATCTTGAAGAGCCATCTGAACATCCTTCATCAATCGGGTCTGAATATCCTTAATCAATCAGGAATGACCGCTGTAACCTCGATTTCAACTACCCATTCAGGCCGGGCCAGTGCCGGCACTACCAAGCCGGTTGAGCACGGGAACACACCCGCAAGCCAATTCCCCATTTCTTGATATACCGCCTCGCGATAGCGAATGTCTGTCACATAAACGACAATCCGGCAGATATGAGCGAGCTCGGAACCAGCCTCTTCCAGCAGCATCTTGATGTTTTGCATGGCTTTTGCCGTCTGTTTGCCGGCGTCTGCCGCGTGCAGGCTCTCGCGGCTGTCCAGGTCCTGTGCCACCTGACCGCGCAGAAACACCATGGTGCCGCGAGCCACCACGCCCTGTGACAGATCGTTGGACAAGTTCTGCTCAGGATACGTATCCTTGGTATTAAAGGGTCTGATGCGCTGGTGCACTGGCATTGGCTGGTTCTCCTTGTTCGCCTTTCGTGTATTAATTCCACAAACAAGGCGTTCCACAAGCAGGTTTTACCGAAGCAGAAAGAATACTGTGACGAAGCTGAAAACATCCCCGCCACAGGTCACCATTATTGGTGCCGGCATCATCGGAATGTCCGCTGCGCTGTTCCTGCAGCGCGACGGGTTTGAGGTCACCGTGATCGACAAGGTACCGCCCGGCGAAGGCGCGTCTTTCGGCAATGCCGGCGGGGTTGTGGTGTCCAACATCGTGCCGCCCATCCATGCCGGCATGTTGTTGAAAATACCCGGATGGCTGCTGGACCCGAAAGGCCCGGTCACGGTGCACTGGCGGCATTTGCCGTCAGCGTTGCCATGGCTGTTGGCGGTTGCCGCAACGCATTGCCTGACAGGGTGAAAAAGATCACCGACGCGCGCGCGCAACTCGGCATGCGGGCGCTGCAGGATCATCGCACCATTCTGGCCCACGCCGGGGCGTCCGGCCTGTTGGCAATGGACGACGGATTGCATCTGTACAGCAACCGAAAGCAGTATGATGACAATGCCGGCTGGCGCGCCCTGCGGGCCAAATACGGTTATGACGGCCGGGAACTCAGTGGCGACGAGGCCCGCGAGGTTGAGCCTGATCTTACACCGGATATTTACAAGGCGGTGTTCTGGGATGGCTGGCACCGGATTGTCGATCCGTTCGAGATGGTGCAGAAACTGGCCGCGCAAGTGGTTCGCGATGGCGGCAACATCGTGCAGGACGAAGTCATCAGCATCGACCACGACGGCACCCGGGCCACGCGGCTGCATCTGATGAATGCCGGGGAACAGAAGTTGCAAAACCTGTGCGTCTGTGCCGGCGCCTGGTCCCATGAACTTGCCCGCATGCTGGGCTCAAAAGTGCTGCTGCAGGCAGAGCGCGGCTATCACGTGATCATGAAGGATCCCGGCGTCAAGCTTGGCCGGGCAGTTACCCATGCCGCGCAACCCGGTGCTGTAACGCCGCATCATGACGGCATCAAGATTGCCGGTTCCGATGAAATCGCCGCAAACGATGCGCCAGAGGACTGGCGCCGGGCTGACCAGATGCATGTCTATGGCAAGCGGGTATTGCCGAAATTACGGGATATAAACGGTACCGAAACAAAATGGATGGGCCGCAGGCCGAGCACTGCGGACTCATTGCCGGTGATTTCACCGTCTCCAAATCTGGTCAATGTGTGGTATGGCTTCGGCCATGGCCATATGGGGCTGAGCTGGGGGCCAACCACGGGCCGGATGATCGCCGACATGATGACCGCACGTACCAGTAACACCGATCCCGCACCATTCCATATCAACAGGCCTATGTAACCAGGCTCAGGACCCACGATGCGCACCGAAACCCCACCGACCATTCGCCTGAAAGACTACAAGCCGTCAGACTACCTGATTGACCATGTGTCTCTGGATGTCAGCCTCCAGCCAACCGCAACAAGCGTTGTCTCGGTTCTGAAGATGCGGCCCAATCCGGCCTCGAAGACCATCGGTGGGCCGTTGCGTCTGGACGGGCAAGCGCTGGAGCTCAAATCCGTTGCCATCAATGGCGAGACAATCGGCGACAACCGCTACACTGTCTCGGCAGACCAGCTGGTCATTGACGACTTGCCCGAAGGCCAGTTCGAGCTGACCATCGAAACGCAATGCAACCCGGATGCAAACACGGCGCTGTCGGGCCTGTACCGCTCCAATGGCGTGTATTGCACCCAATGTGAAGCAGAAGGTTTTCGCCGCATCACCTACTTCCTGGACCGGCCGGATGTACTGGCGACCTATCAGGTTCGTGTTGAAGCTGACCGGGAAAGTGTTCCGGTCCTTCTGGCCAATGGCAATCCGGTTGAGAGCGGTGAACTGGCCGGTGGCCGCCATTTTGCGGTCTGGCAGGACCCGTGGCCGAAACCTGCCTATCTGTTTGCCCTGGTTGCAGGTGATCTGGCTTGTGTAGCGGATCATTTCACCACCATGTCGGGCCGCAAGGTGGAACTGCGGATTTATGTTGAACAGGGCAAGCAGGACCGCTGTGACTGGGCAATGGAAAGCCTCAAGGCGTCGATGGGATGGGACGAAACGGCGTTTGGCCGGGAGTATGATCTCGATATTTTCATGATTGTGGCCGTGTCCGACTTCAATATGGGCGCGATGGAGAACAAGGGCCTCAACGTTTTCAACGACAAATACATACTGGCTCGCGCCGACACCGCCACCGACCAGGACTATGTCAATATCGAAGCGATCATCGCGCATGAATACTTTCACAACTGGACCGGCAACCGGATTACCTGCCGCGACTGGTTCCAGTTGTGCCTCAAGGAGGGTCTGACGGTATTCCGGGACCAGGAATTCACCTCCGACATGCGCTCGCGCGCGGTCAAGCGCATTCAGGATGTTCGTACCTTGAGATCGCATCAGTTTCCCGAAGACGCCGGGCCACTGGCGCACCCGGTCAGGCCCCAGTCCTACATCGAGATCAACAATTTCTACACCGCCACGGTGTATGAAAAAGGCGCCGAAGTGGTGCGCATGTTCAAGACACTGCTGGGCGCGGAAAAGTTCGCAAAAGCGCTGAATATCTACTTTGACAGGCATGATGGTGACGCAGCCACCGTGGAAGATTTCGTAACCTGCATGGAAGAGGCATCCGGGCGGGATCTGGGGCAGTTTTTCAACTGGTACAATCATGCCGGCACACCGTCCGTGAATGCCCGCCTCGACTGGGACCAGGCAGCAGGTTCCGCTACGCTCGTCGTCACGCAATCGCTTTCTGCAACCCCGGGCCAGTCCGAAAAGCCGGACATGCACATCCCCCTGTCAACCGGACTGATCGGGCCGGATGGCACTGATATGGAACTGGTTCTGGATGACGGCAAGCATATCGACAGCGGCATTCTGGAATTGCGCTCAGCCAAACAAAGCTGGACCTTTACCGGCATTACAGACCGCCCGGTACTGTCGATCAACCGCGAATTTTCCGCCCCGATCAATCTGACAACCGGGCAACGCGACGACGAGTTGCTGTTCCTGATGGCAAACGACCGTGACGCGTTCAATCGCTGGGAAGCAGGCCAGACCCTGTCACGGTCGATCATCATGTCCGCAATGCAGGCCATCAGGGACGGCGACGAACCTGATGTGATTGATGACTATGCAGATGCACTGGCCAGCGTTTTGGCCTCTCGGGACCTGGAGCCGGCCTTCAAGGCCCAGATGCTTGCGCTGCCAGGTGAGGCAGACATTGCCAACATGCTGGGTCGCAACGTCAATCCGGACCTGATACAAACCGCGCGAGATCAAGTCCGAAAGACTGTCGGTGCCAGGCTGGCGGATCAGCTTGCAAGCCTGGCCGGTGACCTGCCTGTCGGTGACTATTCGGCAAGTGCGCAAGCTGCCGGTCAGCGGGCTTTGGCCCATGCGGCACTGTCCCTGCTGGCTGCCGAAAAACCGACCGAGACAGCAGCCACGGCGCTGAGCCGGTTCAAAACCGCCGGGCACATGTCTGACATGATGGGACCGCTGAATGTACTCGCCGGTCTGGATGTGGCGGAACGGGACCAGGCGCTCGACATCTTTCATGAGAGGTTCGGCAAGGACCACCTGATTGTCGACAAATGGTTCTCCCTGCATGCCATGCGTACAGGCCCGGGGGCTGCCGCACATATTCGCCAGTTGATGAAGCATGATGACTTCAGCATCAATCGTCCGAACCGGGTCCGGGCGCTGATCGGCACATTTGCCGGCACGAACCAGACCGGTTTCAATAATGCTTCAGGCGACGGCTATGACGTTGTGTCTGAAGTGGTGATGGCACTGGATGAGCGCAACCCGCAAGTTGCAGCCCGCATGGTATCTGCTTTCCGGTCCTATCAATTGATGGATCAGGTCCGGCAGGACAAGGCTCGCACAGCGCTTGGCATCATCCGGGACAAGCAGAACCTGTCAGCCGATACGCTGGAAATGGTGTCAAGAATGCTGGACTCCCAAAAGCCTTAAACACCTTCACTTCCTGCGCTTCCTGCTTGCAAATTCCAATATTATTTCGGAACCGAAATATTAATTTTTCACCCCTGCTCTGCCCGGAGTCGAAGCGGATGCAAAATGGTGAAAGTATTCCTCTTTCCGGATGACTCCATCGCGCAACGTAAGAATTTTGTCCCAATCTTAGTGTAATTGCTGTA
Source organism: uncultured Alphaproteobacteria bacterium (assembly GCA_963759095.1). Lineage (GTDB taxonomy): Bacteria > Pseudomonadota > Alphaproteobacteria > Rhizobiales > Aestuariivirgaceae > Anderseniella. Next base: position 13,007 of record CAVWYF010000034.1, read on the forward strand.
TTTTAAAGCCGTTTCGGGTCCGGAAGTATCCTTCAAGCTTGCCAAATCAGGTGCATTTCGAATCAATAGCCTGAACTGATTCGACGGGGTTGGGGGGCGGTGTATCAGCCCTTGTGTGAGTACTGTCAGGGGCGGCAGACCATCACAGACTTGAAGGGTGTTGCCTGTACGGCCACTGCATTTAAGCAGTTGGCCACAATGGGGATGATTACGTGTCCAAGGCAAAACTTGGAGAGCTGTTTTTCAAGGAGCGGGCGCTGAAGGTCAGTGTCGGCTCCAAACGTGTGCCGTCAATTGCAATCTCAGAACGCATCCTGCGCAATCTGATCACCGGTCTTATCCTGCTGTTTCTGATGACGCTGGCCACAGCCTTGTTCCTGCAATTGTCGGCCAGCCGCGAACGCTCCATCGTCGCCTCAACCAAACATACCGCGCTGGTGCTGCGGGCAGCTGCCAGCGATCTGAGCGCCACCCTGGGCGCCGGCTTTGCCGGTGGCCGAACGGTGCGCGCGCTGGTCCCGGAGGATCTGGCTGAAGTGTTGCCGCAAGACACCGGCGTGCGTGGCCGGTTGTTCATCACGGCAGACGAGAAGGGTTACGTACAGACCAGCTACCCGGAAGACCTGGGGCTGAAGGGTGCAAACCTTTCAACCGTGTTCGGCCAGGACGGAATCCTCAGCGCCGCGCAGCAACTCGGTGCTCCGGTCCTTGCCATCACGCCGGCAAACGAAGAAGTCTATATCGGTCTGCGCTCGCTCAGTCCTTATCTGGGCCAGATTGTTGTCATCCATCCGAAAGCCCAGGTGCTGCAGGACTGGCGCTCTGATGTAACCCAGATCGCAACATTGTTCGTTGTCACACTGGGTGTGCTGGTGCTGCTGGGAACCGCCTTCCACTGGCAGGCATCACGCGCTGCCGAAGCTGATCAGACGCTCGCTGTTGCGACCGAACGCATGGACAAGGCACTGGATCGCGGACACTGCGGACTGTGGGACTGGGATATCGCACGCGGCAGAATTTTCTGGTCGAAGTCCATGTATGACATTCTCGGCCTGGAGACCAAGGGTGAGTTCCTGTCCTATGGCGAGGTTGCGGAACGATTGCACCCCGACGATGATCCGATTGACCAACTTGTCGATGTCATGTTGCGCGGCGGGCGGCCTGCCATCGATCAGGAATTCCGCATGAGGCATTGCGACGGTCATTGGGTATGGCTGCGCGCGCGGGCGGAACTGTCGGAATCGCCGGGCCAGGACTCTCCAAACCTGGTCGGCATTGCCATCGACATTACCGAACAAAAGCGGCTCGACAAACTGAACCAGGAAGCGGAACTGCGCCTCAAGGATGCCATTGAAAATGTATCGGAAGCATTCGTGCTGTGGGATTCAGACAATCATCTGGTCATGTGCAATTCCAAATACCAGCAACTTCACAATCTTCCAGCCAGCGTATGCCGGCCCGGTTCGTCATATGAAGACGTCACACGGGTGGCCCGCGAACCGGTAATCCGGCAACGCTCGGCAGCATCAACCGACACAGACCTGCCGACCAGTATTCCCGAAGGCAGTGACGGCAATACATTTGAAGTGCAACTGGAAGACGGACGTTGGCTGCAAATCAATGAGCGGCGCACCAAGGATGGTGGTTTTGTGTCGGTTGGTACGGATATTTCCAACCTGAAACTGCATGAGGAAAAACTGCTGGAGTCGGAACGCGAGCTGATGAACACGGTGCGTGATCTGCAGAAATCCCGCATGGAACTTGAACAGCAGTCACAGCGCCTTGCCGATCTTGCCGAAAAATATTCCCGCGAAAAAACCCGCGCAGAAGCGGCCAACCGGTCAAAATCCGAATTCCTTGCAAACATGAGCCACGAACTGCGCACGCCGCTCAATGCAATCATCGGTTTTTCGGAAGTCATCGAGCAGCAATTGTTCGGTAAGGTCGATATCCCCAAATACCTGGATTATGCCCATGACATCCACAGTTCCGGGCAGTATCTGCTGGATGTGATCAATGACATCCTGGATATGTCAAAAATCGAAGCTGGCCGGATCACCCTGGAAGTCGAGAAATGCTCGGTGCCGGCCGTTATAGAAGAAGCATTGCGGATTGTGTCCGGGCGAGCCCAGGAAGGCGGCGTCACCTTGCGCAAGGACCTGCCCGACTCCCTGCATGCCATGGCCGATGTCCGTTCCCTCAAACAGGTGCTGATCAATGTTATCGCCAATGGCGTCAAGTTCACACCCGACAGTGGCAGCCTCACCATCTCAGCGCGCAGAGTCAAAAAGCAGGCTGAAATCATCATCGCAGATACTGGAATCGGCATTTCGCCAGATCAGATTTCCAAACTGGGCCGCCCGTTTGAGCAGGTGGAGAACCAGCTTACCAAGACCCGGTCGGGTTCCGGCCTCGGGCTGGCCATTTCAAATTCGCTGATCCGGCTCAACGACGGCTCGCTACATATTGCCAGCGAAAAAGGCAAAGGCACCACGGTGACCATCACCTTGCCGATTGCCCAGAAAGGCAAGCAGCCAAAACGCATTGTTGAATCCGACGCGGTCATAGAGCCGATCGCCACCGGTACGCAGGGTTAAGAACATTTAAACCGCTCACGCCAGCAGCCTGACGGCTGCAGCTCCGCGAGGGGCGGGCCTGACCGGCCCGAGGCCCGTCGGGCCTAGTTATTCTTTGGTGGTCGAACAGCTTATCCGCCTTCGGCGGGCCGTTCTCCGACCCTGAACAACCCTCCAATTATCGTCATTCGCGCGAAAGCGGAAATCCATTCTTAGCGGCATACACCGCCTTAACTGGGATGACGAAAGTGTTGGTCTCCCCACCGAGGCACGAAGTGCCGAGGCAAGGCCAACCGGCCGCCGCACGAAGTGCGCCCTAGCGGAGCGCAGCCATCAGGCTGCTGGCGTGAGCGGAATAAAACATCCCGTTCTCAGTGGCTGAACCAGCGTAGTGATGATCTCCCACTAGGCCCGACCGGGCCTCGGGCCGGTCAGGCCCGCCCCCGCGGAGCGCAGCCATCAGGCTGCTGGCGTGAGCGAAATAAATCCCGGCACGGGATGCAAAGACAACCCGTTCAACCAGCAACTACTCTCCGCGCTCGTGTTTCCAGCGCTTCCAGCGCCGTTTCGACATTGTTTTACGCTCAATCTGGTCGGCGATCAGTTTGCGCTCATCTGGTGTCAGGCGCTTAAAGAAATTGCCGGCGATGTCGCGGCCGCGGCTTACCATTGTCTGCGCCTCGGCCTCATAGACCTCGAGCGCCTTTATAACGGCAGCTTCATCATATGGGTCTGCCCGCAAGGCGGAAGCGACATCACGGGCCTTTTCGCGCACATTCTTGCGCAGGTCGCGAAATCCCTTGCGGTGTTCGCGCAGCTCGCCAACCAGTTCGTCGCGCCGGTCATCATCAAGCTCCCGGAAAAACGCCCGCGGCAGTATCTGGGTAAAACCGGGCCCGGTGATGGAGCGATGGGGGTGCGGACCGACGGCCTTGTGGGCAACAATGGCTGCGACAATCGCCAGATTGATGGCCAAAGACGCGATCAGGGCGATCCACACCCATGACCAGCGGCGGGTCTTTGGTGCTTGCGCATCGCTCATAGAAAACTCCCGTCATCACCGTCGTCAATCAGCACAACGTCCAGCACGTCATCCGTCGCGCCCTGCAGCTGCAGGCTATCGGCCAGCAGCGTGCCGGCATCCGTACTGACCCCCACAAATACGCCCAGCATGACGCTTGCCGCCAGGGTACCTGCCACCAGGAGTTGCTGGGGCAGGAAACCGGACTGCCATCGGGACTTGCGGCGGTGCTTCGCGGCCGGTCCGGCTGTGCCGGGTCCTGCCGCTATGGCTGAAAGCAGGCGATTCGCGGGCCCCTTCGGGTTCAGCAATGGCGGCAGCGGTGGCCGTATCGAGCAATTTATCCAACTGATCAGCGTCGGCGCTCAGATCCCGAGGCAACAATTCAGGTTCACGCAACAGGTTGGCAAACCGCACCCGGTCAGCCTCGGGCCAGCGCAGCGGATTGCGGCCATAGGCCGCCAGCACTTCAGCCAGGCGCGCATCAGCGGCGCTGCCCTGTCCCTTGCCGTTGTTGTTGCGTGCCGTCATTTCAATTGCTCCAGTTCATCAATCAGGTCTGTCCACACCGGGTGCAACACCGTACGCAAAGACCGTCTGGCCCGCGATAACAGCGATTCCACCGCTTCCACGCTGACATCCATAATCGATGCTGTCTCCTGATTGCCCAATGCTTCGAAATAGGTCAACTGCAGGGCCGTGCGCTGGCGTTCAGGCAGTTGAGCCAGCGCTGCAGACACCTCATTAGCCGCCTGACCGTGACGCAGGTGTCCGTCAGGCGCGGTAGACGTATCGACCAGCAATTCCAGTTCGCTGTCAGACGTGTTGCGCGTCCGCCTCAGGCGATCAATGGCGAGATTGCGCGCTACCCTCACAAGCCATCCCTTCAAGGCCGCCTGATTGCGCAAGACCGGTGGATTGCGCCACAATTTGACAAAAGCTTCCTGGGTTACGTCTTCAGCATCCGCGGCGTTGCCCAAGACCCGCGCAGACAACCTGAAAACCAGCGAATAGTGCCGGTCAACCAGTGTGGCGAAGGCGGTTTCATCACCGGCAACAACCCCTTCAAGCAACACGGCATCGACTGCCGGAGATGCATCTCCGGCAGTCGACGTGGCTGCTGTATTTTCCCTGTATCCTGCCATTCCCCAAGCCGGGCGCGCTACTTGCCAGTTCATCAGCCCTCCTATTGCCGGGCCTGTGACCTTGCCTTGCGAGCCTCGGTCCGTTTCTTGCGTGCAGTCACATGATAGGCACGCAATTCCTGTAATGTCACGCCGCCGGACTTGTCACTGTCGGCTGAGACAAACAACCCGGTAATGTAACCGCGAAGTTCCGTGCGTGTCACCGCAGTATCCTTGTTCGCGTCCATGCGTGACAAAATACGGTCAATGCGGCGTTGAGCCAGCCGATTGAGCCAGTTTTCAAGCTCGGCTTTGGTCACCTTGTCATTCTTGTCGGCATCAAGCCGCATGAACCGGCGAACCGACTTTGCCTCCAGTTCTTCTATTGCAAGTGCGCCATCCTTGTTCTTGTCGAGGCGTTCAAAGGTGCGCTCACCGCGCGGCATGCCGGGCTCGCGGGCCAGTGCGGCGTTTGCTGACATGCCTGCAATGACCAACACAGCAGACACAGCGGCTGAAAAACGAATGCTCATAACGGATCAATCTCCTTAGCTGTAAATGTTGCCGGAACCCGGGTTCGCAAACCGCAGGTCCATGGAGTGTGTTGGCCAACGCACATGAACAAGACGAGAACACCCGGAACAATCCGTCGCTCGACGGGGAAAAACTTTTACAGTTCCCGCGGCGCGCCGATGAGGCGGTCAAAAATTGCAGAAACCTGCCGATTTGCATCAATCAGCATGGCCTCCATGGTGGCAACATCCGGCGCAGCGCTTGCCCGCAGCAGTAATTTTATCAGGCCGGACGGCGCATTTTCCAGCTCAAACCGGCCGGATGAACACAGCCGCAGCATGTGGATCAGGCCCTGATACAACGTCGCTGCAGCAACCAGCACATCATGATCTGCGGCTGTCAGGTGACCGGCATCACGCAAGGCATGAAGGGCTGCAATTGTATTGCGTTGCAGCACGTCCGGCGTTTCATGCGCATGGATCAATTGCAGTGCCTGGGCAATGAATTCAATCTCGACCAGACCACCGCGTACATGCTTGATGTCCCAGTGGTTGCCGGTGTCGGCGCCCTGCAACATTCGCAGCCGCATGTCCTTTACATCAACCAGGGTCTGGTTCCGGTCGCGACGGGCACACAGCACCGTGCGGATGGTTTTCTCCACACGCAGCTGCAAGGCTGCATCACCAGCCACAACACGTGCCCGGGTCAGCGCCAACTTCTCCCAGGTCCAGGCCTGGGTTGCCTGATAGTTGTCAAACGATTCAATGTGACTGGCAACCGGCCCCTTATTGCCGGACGGGCGCAGCCGCATGTCCACTTCGTACAGATCGCCTTCATCGGTCTGAGAGGTCAGCGAAGTTGTCAGGCGTCGTGTCAGCCGGGAGAAATACTGCGATGGTGGCAACGGCCTGTCACCGTCAGAGGCGTCCACGACATCGGGGAAGTCATACAGCATAATCAGGTCCAGATCAGATGCCGCCGTCATCTCGCAACCACCCAGTTTGCCCAGCGCAATGACGACCATTGAACTGCCCTGAACATGCCCGTGCCGCAAGCGCACATCAGCAGTGGTGACCTGAAGCATGTGAGCCGTCACTGCATCCGCGAGCTTTGAATAGGCCAGGCCGGCCTGCTCTGCACTAACCGTTTCAGACAAAATGCGCATGCCGATACGAAGCGACAGTTCATGGGCTGTAATGCGGGTCGTGCTCAAAATCTCTTCGTATGTGGCGTCGGCACTGCGCAAGGCGGCAAAACAATCAGCCAGCTCTGCCTCATCTGGCATAGCGCCAAAAAAACCCGGGTCCAGCACCGCTTCAAGCTGACGGGGACGGCGTGACAGGCTTTGTGCCAGACGCGGCGCAGATCCCAAAACCGTCGTCATCAGTTCGAGCAGGAACGGATTTGCCTTGAACATGGAAAACAGCTGAACGCCGGCCGGCAGTCCGGCGACAAACCGGTCAAAGGCGATAAGCGCCTGATCCGGCTGGCCGGAGCGGGACAGGGACGTCAGCAATGCCGGCATCAGTTCGGTCAGCAGTTCCCGGGTGGTGGATGACCGCATTGCCGGGTAGCGCCCGAAATGCCAGCCGCGAATGGTGGCAGATACTTCAGAGGCCTGCGCAAAACCCATTCCGGCAAGAGTGTGAAGGGTTTCAGGATCATCGTCGCCACCGGTAAACACCAGACTGCCCAGTTCGCTGCCGAGCTCCGGCGCTTCCTCAAACAGACCGGCATAGCGCCCCTGCACCTTCTTGAACGTCGCGGTGAGCCTGTCGGCCAGTTCAGCCGGGTCACCATAGCCACAAAAACGGGCAAATCCGGCAAATGCCTCTTCCGTCGCCGGCAAAGTCTGGGTTTGCTCATCGGCTACCATCTGCAGGCGGTGCTCGATGGTGCGCAAAAACACATATGCCTCGTTCAGCTCATCGCTGGCTGCCTGCTCTATCCATCCGGCCTGCACAAGTTTGTCCAGCATGGCTTGTGTGCGGTTGCCCCTGAGGTCCGGGTTTTTGCCACCTGCAATCAACTGCTGGGTCTGCACAAAAAACTCGATCTCGCGAATACCGCCGCGTCCCAGCTTGATGTTGTGGCCCAACACCACAATGGAATCATGGCCCTTGTGGGCGTGCATTTGCCGTTTAAGCGACTGCACGTCTGCGATGGCTGCAAAGTCAAGGTATTTGCGCCAGACAAACGGCGTCAGGCGTTTGAGAAATGCCTGTCCCAGTTCCAGATCACCTGCCGCTGCGCGCGCCTTGATCATTGCAGCACGTTCCCAGTTCTGACCCATCGATGCGTAATAGTTTTCTGCCGCACCAATGGCGATGGCGATCTGGGTTGCACGCGGGTCCGGTCGCAGCCGCAGATCAATGCGGAACACATAACCGTCCTCGGTCCGGTCCTGCAGGACGCTGGCCAGTGTCCGGGTTATGCGAACATAGATTTTAGCTGCGCTATCTCTTTGTTCCAGCGGAATTTTTTCGGGATCGTAAAGTACGATCAAATCAATGTCAGACGAGTAATTCAATTCGCCTGCACCATGCTTTCCCATGGCTAGAACCGTGTATCCGTCTGACGCAGGCTGGCCTTTGTTCGGTGTCAGCTTGCCGGCTTCCACGGCCTCTTCCAATAACCAGTTTACCGCGCCCGCGACCGCCACATCGGCAAATTGGGTCAGAGCGCGCGTCACTTGTTCGCAGGACCAGCACCCGGCAATGTCAGCCAGCGCAATCAGCAGGGCGACATGATTTCGCGCAACACGCAGATGACGCATCAGATCGGCTTGTGATGGCGCAGATGCAGCCTCCATCTCAATACGTGCGCAGACGGTTGTGAACAGTTGATCCGGCGGTGTGCTCAGTGCTTCGACAGCAAACTCCGGATAGCGCCGTACCAGCCCGGACAGAAACGGAGACCCGGCCGCAATATGAGCCAGAAGGGCGCGAACGGTTGGGGATGTCTCGCATAAGGGCTGAAGGGGTGCAGCGTGTTCTAAAATTCCGTCAAGCAGTCCCTGCTCATCAGGTTGCACAGGCAACGACACTTGTGCTGCAGACAAAGCCTTGTTCATGGATACCAACTGCAAAAAACCGAGACCAATGGCTTGAGCCTAACCTCTGGAACGGAATTAGCAAAAGTGTATCCGCAGTTGTGCTGTATTTTATGCCCTGACCGGAAAACGAAGCTTCGCGGTGAGCCCCGGGTTCGCATCTTCGATTTCGAAGTCGCCTGCGTGCAGCTTCATGACACTGTCGACCAGCGCCAGCCCCAGTCCGCTTCCGGGCTCACTGCGGCTTTTATCCAGCCGGACAAAGCGGCCCTTGACCCGCTCCCTGTCGGATGCGTCGATACCAGGCCCGGTGTCACTGACACAAACAGTCCAGCCATCCCCTTTCGAACGGGCAATCTGCAATCGTATTGCAGGCACCCCGGTTTTCGCATCACGGCCATATTTGATCGCGTTGTCGAGCAGGTTTGTCATTGCCTGGGCCACAAGCTGCCTGTCGGCTCGCACCAGTGCTGTTTCCGGCGCATCCAGAACAAGCGTGCCGCCGGCGTCTTCTGCAATGGGACCATATAGCTCCACCAGATCGTCCAGCAAAGCCACAAGATCGGTATCCTGAAACCCTTCGCGCATCTGGCCTGCCTCGGCACGCGCAATGGACAGCAAGGCGTTGAATGTGGTGAGCAGACCGTCTGCCTCGGCTATATTGGCTTCCAGCGCGGCCTTGTGATCTTCCGCCGAGTTGGAGCGCAATGCATCTTCGGCGCGCGCGCGCAAGCGCGTCAACGGCGTGCGCAGATCATGGGCGACATTGGAAGACACTTCCTTCATGCCGGTCATCAACCGATTGATCTGGTCCAGCATGTCATTGAGGCTTTCCGACAGGCGGTCGATCTCGTCGCCGGTGCCGGAAACCGGCATTCTTTCTCCCAGGTCACCGGCCATGATGGCGCGGCTTGCGCCGTTGATCTCGTCGACCCGGCGCAGGAAATTGCGGCTCATCAGCAGGCCGCCGCCAACCCCCAGGACAAGCGTCAGGCCAAGCGCCCAGAACAGCGATGTCCTGATGATCCGGTTGAACTGCCGGCGCTCTTCCACGTCCCGGCCGACAACAAGCTGAAAACCGCCTTCCAGGCGAATGAAAAATGCCCGTGCTGTGTGGTCAACCAGTCCCCTGCCGGTCTCATACGGGAATTTGAAATCTATGGTGCCGCGCTCCCCCACTGCTTCAACAGGCAGGGATTGCAGATTGCCGGCAAGCCTGCGCCCCACGGCATTGGTCAGGATGTAGACCGCACCATCTGCTTCCTTGCTGCGCGCCTTGATGATTTCAAGCAGTCCCCGGGGCCCGCGAATCCTGTACTGCTCGGCTAGGCCCTGCACTTCCGCCTCGACCGTATCTTCGGTCTGGCGTTCCAGCAAAATGGCGGTATTCCAATAGATATAGGCAAGAATGGCGCCCACCGAGATGGCAAACACTGTCAGGTAGACAGCCGCCAGCCGGAAGGTCGATGTTTGCAGAAGCTTAAGAGCGGCCCGCACGAATACTGTATCCGGCGCCGCGAACCGTGTGCAAAAGCGGTTCGCCGAATTCCTTGTCAACCTTGGCCCGCAATCTGGAGATGTGGACGTCAATGACATTGGTCTGCGGGTCAAAATGATAGTTCCACACATTTTCCAGCAACATGGTGCGGGTCACCACACTGCCGGCATTGCGCATCAGGAATTCCAGCAGCTTGAATTCCCGCGGTTGCAGCAAAATGTCTTCGCCTGCGCGGGTTGCCGTGCGGGCCAGCAGGTCTATTTCCAGATCTGCAACCTTCAGCTTGGTTGCATGGGGTGTCGCGTCCTGGCGGCGGCGCAAGGTTTCCACACGCGCCAAAAGTTCCGTGAACGCGTAAGGCTTTGCCAGATAGTCATCACCGCCGGCGCGCAAACCAATCACCTTGTCGTCCACTTCGCCGAGCGCCGACAATATGAGCACCGGCGTGGTAACGTCTTCGCCGCGCAGTGTCTTGACGACTTCAAGACCATCCAGGCCCGGCAGCATCCGGTCCATAATAATTACGTCGTGGGTTTGCTCACGAGCCAATGCGAGGCCATCGGTCCCGTTGGCAGCAAGATCCACTACGTGACCTTCTTCAACCAGTCCTTTTTCAAGCCAGCTGGCCGCTTCGCGATCATCTTCTACAACAAGAATTTTCATGCAATTTGAATCCACAACCTGATCATCCGTTGTTCGTGCCCATTTCAAAACGAAAAAGCAAGTGTGCCTCCGTACACCTCGTGTTTCAGAAGACCGTTGGCAGGGGGGGCGGGAGGTCTACCCGAAACAGCATTGTGAGGCACACGGAGGCACTATGGCGGCGCTGGTACAGAGGGGGCAGAGGTCGCGCCGCCGTTCTTCCTATATAGTATCAGCCTTTTGCAATTTTAAGTGCAACAAAACGCTGTCCACGATCATTTTTTACCAGCAATAACACTGGAGACTTGCCAGATTTGGCAGATGACTGCCGAATTGCGGCCACTGCGGCCTCCGGTTGATCAACAAATGCACCGTTGACTTCAAGGATAACATCGCCCTGGCGAATGCCCTGTTCAGCTGCCGGTGAGCCAGGCATCACTTCTGCAACGACGACACCTTCGCCATCTTCAGCCGGAGCCAGTGCGAGACCAAGCTCCTGGTCCGCAGCAGGCCCGCTGTCGCGTTCAGGGTTGAGGGATGCCTGCTTTTCACCCGGCATTTCGCCAATCGACACCTTTATCTTGCGCTGTTTTCCGTCCCGGAAAACAGTCATTTCAACAGCAGTTCCGGGCTTGAGCTTGGCGACTTCGCGCGACAGCTCCTTGGGGCCTTTAATGTCTGCACCGTTCACTTTCAAGATCGTATCGCCGGTGCGCAACCCTGACTTTTCAGCCGGTGAACCGTCGGTTACCGCAGCAATCAATGTGCCTGACGGTTTGTCGAGACCAATGCTGGAGGCAATGTCTTCCGACACCTTCTGGATTTGAACGCCAAGCCAGCCGCGCGTCACGTTGCCGTCGTCCTTCAGATCGGCAATGATGTTTTCCGCAGTTGATGCCGGAATCGCAAATCCTATGCCGACACTACCGCCAGATGGTGAGAAGATGGCTGTATTGACACCAACAACTTCACCTTTCAGATTGAAGGCCGGGCCGCCGGAATTGCCGCGATTGATCGGCGCATCTATCTGCAGGAAGTTGTCATAGGGACCGGCACCGATATCGCGGCCGGCAGCCGAAATAATGCCGGTTGTAACGGTACCACCGAGGCCGAACGGGTTGCCGACTGCAACCACCCAGTCACCGACGCGCGGTTTGTCAGCGGCAAACTTTACCGGCGTGAACTTGTCCGCGCTATCGATTTTCAACAGGGCAAGATCGGTCTTCGGATCGGTTCCGATAACCTTGGCGTCCAACTCGCGTCCGTCTGCAAATTTTACCGAGACCTCACTGGCGCCCTTGATCACGTGATTGTTGGTGACCGCATAACCGTCTTCAGAAATGATGAAACCGGAGCCTTGCGAGGTACCGTTGCGACGCCGCGGCTGAGGCATTGCTCCGCCGTTTCGGCCAGGCTGATTGCGGAAAAACTGCTCAAAAGGCGAGCCTTTCGGGAAGCCAAACTGGAATTGCCGACGCTGGTCGCGCATGCCATCTTCGTCGCGAGACGCGACAGGGGTAAACTTGCTTTGCACCGACACAACTGACGGCATCACGTTTTCCACCAGGTCGGCAAAGCCGGATGCCGGTGCAGTATTTAAGAGAAACCTGGGTTTTTGTCGCTTCCGTACCTGCATGGCTGATCGTGCCGGTCAGAGCGGTCGCGCCCAGCAGGCCGGCAATCATCAGGGCGTAGACAGCCTTGCGGTTCTTGGAACCATGTTTTGAGAGAGTAGGCATTGCGGTATAATCTCCATTGCAGGGATTCAGAGGAATCTGATGCATGAAGACTTAGTGGATGTCACATTACACGATGGTGTCTGCGCGGCGGGTTAAAACACGTTAATGTAGCATAATACCAAAGGAACTAACTAGATTACCCTGGTCACGACCGCA
>CAVWYF010000035.1:0-32754 GCA_963759095.1 uncultured Alphaproteobacteria bacterium
GTCGAACCAGGACCACATGAACACCAATGACGGCAAGGCCGGGCGTTCGCGCTGGCGTGGCCGCCGCCCTGTGGTTCGTGGTGTTGCCATGAACCCGGTCGATCACCCGCACGGTGGTGGTGAGGGACGCACATCAGGTGGTCGTCATCCGGTGACCCCGTGGGGCAAGCCGACCAAGGGCAAGAAGACACGTACAAACAGATCATCGGACAAATTCATTGTTCGTTCGCGCCACCAGCGCAAGAAGAGATAAGGGTTAGGTTGAATGGCTCGTTCACTGCATAAAGGCCCGTTCGTAGACGGGTATCTGCTCAAGAAAGCGGAAGCTGCGCGCAGCTCCGGCCGTAATCAGGTCATCAAGACCTGGAGCCGTCGCTCGACCATCCTGCCGCAGTTCGTCGGTCTGACGTTCGGTGTGCACAACGGAAACAAGCACATTCCTGTGAATGTGTCTGAAGACATGGTTGGTCACAAGCTGGGCGAGTTCGCGCCGAGCCGGACCTATTACGGCCACCAGGCCGACAAGAAGTCGAAGAGGTAAGGACAAATGGGTAAGGCGTCCAGAGCACGCGTCCTTCCGGACAACGAAGCAAAGGCTGTCACGCGCAATCTGCGTGTGAGCCCGCGCAAGCTGAATGATATTGCGACGATCATTCGTGGCAAGAAGGTCGAAGCAGCACTTGCTGATCTCACCTTCTCGCGTCGCCGTATTGCCGGTGATGTCAAGAAGACGCTGGAATCAGCCATTGCAAACGCTGAAAACAACCATGATCTCGACATCAACGAGCTCATCGTGTCGGAAGCTTATGTTGGGAAGAAAATGGTCATGAAGCGTTTCAAGCCACGGGCACGTGGTCGTGTTGGCAAGATCGAGAAATTCTTCAGTGAAATCACGATTATCGTGCGCCAGGTCGAGGAGGCCGTCTGATGGGTCAGAAAGTCAATCCGATCGGTTTCCGTCTCGGTATCAACCGTACCTGGGATAGCCGCTGGTTCGCTGATGGAGCCGAGTATGCCAAGCTTTTGCACGAAGATTTCCGCATTCGCGAATATCTGCGTGAGAAGCTGAAGCAGGCCGGTATCTCGCGCATCATCATCGAGCGTCCGCACAAGAAGTGCCGCGTGACGATCTATTCGGCTCGTCCCGGTGTTGTCATCGGCAAGAAGGGTGCAGATATCGAAAAGCTGCGCCGTGATGTGTCTGAAATGACCGACAGCGAAGTTCACCTCAACATTGTTGAAGTGCGCAAGCCTGAGATCGACGCCAACCTGGTTGCTGACAATATTGCCCAGCAGCTCGAACGCCGTATCGCGTTTCGCCGTGCCATGAAGCGGGCAGTGCAGTCTGCCATGCGCATGGGTGCTGAAGGTATTCGTATCACGTGTTCGGGCCGTCTTGGCGGCGCTGAAATCGCTCGTACGGAATGGTATCGCGAAGGCCGCGTGCCGCTTCATACGCTGCGCGCTGATGTGGATTACGGCGTTGCAACCGCACATACCGCTTATGGCACCAACGGCATCAAGGTCTGGATCTTCAAGGGTGAAATTCTTGAACATGACCCGATGGCGCAGGACAAGCGGATTCAGGCAATGCAGGAAGGCGGGGGCCCACGCCCGCGCCGCGACCGCGACGACGCGCGTCGTTAGAACCGAAGATTAATTGGATTAAGCAGGAAACAGTACAATGCTGCAGCCAAAACGCACAAAGTTCCGCAAGGCACACAAGGGCCGCATCCATGGTGTTGCCAAGGGCGGATATGAGTTGAACTTCGGCACCTTTGGTCTGAAGGCTCAGGAGCCTGCTCGTGTTACTGCGCGCCAGATCGAAGCCGCGCGTCGTGCCATGACCCGTCACATGAAACGTGCCGGCCGTGTCTGGATCCGGATTTTTCCTGACCTGCCGGTTTCAAAGAAGCCGACCGAAGTCCGCATGGGTAAGGGCAAGGGCTCTGTAGAATACTGGTGCGCACGGGTTCACCCGGGCCGCATCATGTTTGAAGTTGATGGTGTATCGCGCGAAATCGCGCAGGAAGCCATGACGCTGGCTGCAGCAAAGCTGCCGATCAAGACGCGTTTTGTTGCGCGCCTTGGTGAGTAGAAGCACGAGCGTTAAGTGATTGGATTTGAGGTAAGGCCATGAAAGCCAGTGAAGTTAAACAGATGACCGACGACCAGCTCAAGGATGAGCTGCTCAAGCTGAAGAAGGAGCAGTTCAACCTGCGCTTCCAGAAGGCATCAGGTCAGATCGACAATACCGCGCGGGTTCGCCAGGTGCGCCGCGACATTGCCCGCATCAAGACGGCACAGCATTCACGCGCTGTCGCTGCACCAGCGAATTGATTGGAGTTTCGAGCCCATGCCCAAACGTATTCTACAGGGTGTCGTGGTAAGCGACAAAAACGACAAGACCATTGTTGTTCGTGTCGAACGCCGTTTCACCCACCCGATGATGAAAAAGACCGTGCGCCGTACCAAGAAGTACCATGCACATGATGAAGCAAACGCTGCAAAGACAGGGGACATCGTTCGTATCGAAGAATGTCGTCCGTTGTCGCGCAACAAGACCTGGGCGCTGGTCGCCGACTAGGTCTGACAATAGAATTTGAACGTGCCGCTGCGCCGCTGATCAAGAACGACAGGGCGAACGGGCATCAAGAACAACGGATGAAGCCATGATCCAGGTAGAAACAAATCTCGACGTCGCCGACAATTCCGGCGCTCGCCGCGTCCAGTGCATCAAGGTGCTGGGCGGTTCGAAGCGTAAATATGCGCGCGTCGGCGATATCATCGTCGTGTCCATCAAGGATGCCATTCCGCGCGGTCGCGTCAAGAAGGGCGCCGTGATGAAGGCAGTTGTTGTCCGCACCGCAAAGGACATTCAGCGTGGTGATGGTTCTGCAATCCGCTTCGACCGTAATGCCGCTGTGTTGATCAACAACCAGGGCGAGCCGGTTGGAACTCGTATTTTCGGCCCTGTTCCTCGTGAACTGCGCGGCCGCAACCACATGAAGATTATTTCGCTTGCACCGGAGGTGCTGTGATGGCTGTAAAGTTCAAACTCAAAAAGGGCGACCGCGTGATCGTGGTTGCCGGCAAGGACAAGGGCAAGTCAGGTGACGTGCTCAAGATGTTGCCGAAAGAAAATCGTGCCGTTGTAAGCGGCGTAAATGTTGCGCGTAAGCACCAGAAGCAGACCGCTGCTCAAGAAGGTGGCATCGTCAGCAAGGAGCTGTCCATCCATGTGTCCAATCTGGCGCACATTGATCCCAAGGACGGCAAGGCAACACGTGTCGGGTACAAGGTTCTCGATGACGGCAAGAAAGTCCGGGTCGCAAGGCGCTCCGGGGAGGTGATCGATGGCTGATGTATATGTACCACGTCTGCGCAAGCTCTATGATGACGAGATCCGCGCAAAGCTGATCGAACAGTTCGGTTACACGAACCCGATGCAGGTGCCAAAGCTCGACAAGATCGTGCTCAACATGGGTGTCGGTGATGCAGTTGGCGATTCCAAGCTGGTCAAGGTGGCCGCTGAAGATCTGACCAAGATCGCCGGTCAGAAGGTCACGGTTACCAAGGCACGCAAGTCAATCGCGACGTTCAAGCTTCGTGAAGGCATGGACATCGGTGTCAAGGTGACCCTGCGCAAGCAGCAGATGTACGAATTTCTGGATCGTTACATCAATGTCGCACTGCCGCGCGTTCGTGACTTTCGTGGTCTTTCGGATCAGAGCTTTGACGGTCGCGGCAATTATGCAACCGGCCTGAAAGAGCACATCGTGTTCCCGGAAATCGATTACGACAAGATCGACCGCATGTGGGGACTGGACATCGTAATTTGTACGACAGCAAACAGCAACGACGAAGCTCGGGCACTGCTGGCGGCATTCAACTTCCCGTTCCGCATACGGCAAGGCCAACAGGCTGCAGCGTAAAGCGGCGAGAAGAACAAGGAAACGGAAGAACTCATGGCAAAGAAAAGTGCAATTGAGAAGAACAACACGCCGCAAGCGTCTGGTGAAGCAGTATGCTGGCAAGCGCGCCGCATCTGCGTGCTATTGCCAACGACAAATCGCTTCCGATGGAAGAACGTTTTGCAGCCCGGCTGAAGCTGGCTGAATTGCCGCGCAACTCTGCCGCCATTCGGGTGCGCAACCGTTGTGAAATTTCCGGTCGTCCACGCGGGTATTATCGCAAGATGGCCATGTCTCGAATTGCACTGCGTGATCTGGCCAACCAGGGATTGATCCCCGGTGTGGTCAAGTCGAGCTGGTAACGGCGCGCCAAGGTTCTAAAGGAAAGAGCAGAAAATGAACGTCACGGATCCAATCGGCGATATGTTGACCCGCATCCGCAATGCGCAGCAGCGTGGCAAGTCCAAGGTGGCAAGCCCGTCATCGCGTCTGCGTGAGCGTGTGCTGGAAGTATTGCAGTCTGAAGGTTATATTCGCGGGTTCGCAGTAACCGAGCGTACAACCGGCCAGGCCGAACTCGAAGTCGAACTGAAGTATTTTGACGGTGAGCCGGGCATTCGCGAAATCAAGCGTGTGTCCAAGCCGGGCCGGCGTGTATATGCATCTGTCGGCGAGTTGCCGACAATCTATAACGGTCTCGGTGTGGCAATCATGTCCACGTCGAAGGGTGTCATGTCAGACAGCCAGGCGCGTGAAAATAATGTTGGTGGCGAGGTTCTCTGCACAGTCTTTTAAGGCTGCAGAGGAATACACGCTGTTTGTTGTTGTTTCTGTTGGTGTCCAAGCAAGGGCAGGTGGCAGTGAATTAAGGATCGGAGGCAAGGAAGCCCATGTCTCGTATTGGTAAAAAACCGGTACCGGTGCCAAATGGTGTAACCGTTACCCTTGAAGGCCAGACCGTCAAGGTCAAGGGACCCAAGGGTGAACTGCAAGTCCGGCTGGTTGATCTGGTCAGCGTCAAGCATGAGAACGACGAGATCAGTGTGTCACCCGTTGACCAGTCGAAGCCGGCGCGTTCTGCGTGGGGCCTGTCTCGTACCTTGATCGCTAACATGATCACCGGTGTCACGGACGGGTTCACCAAGACGCTCGAAATCAACGGTGTTGGTTATCGTGCAGCGCTTCAGGGTCAGGGCCTGCAACTCAATCTGGGTTACAGCCATGATGTGGTTTACGCGATCCCGCAGGGCATCGACATCAAGGTGCCGAAGCCGACGGAAATCGTCGTATCGGGCATCGACAAGCAGCGTGTCGGTCAGGTTGCATCTGAAATTCGGGCCTGGCGTCCGCCGGAGCCTTACAAGGGCAAGGGCGTCAAGTACGCCGATGAGACGATCTTCCGCAAGGAAGGCAAGAAGAAGTAACGGTTGAGCTGAAGGGCTTTAAGACAATGTCTGCAAAACTGACAATTAGTGAGCGCCGCAAGCAGCGCGTCCGCAGGGAACTGAAGGCCAACAACAATGGTCGTCCGCGTCTCAGCGTGAGCCGGTCACACAAGAACATCTCGGTGCAGGTCATCGATGATGTGAAGGGTGTAACCGTTGCCGCTGCCTCCACGCTTGAAAAAGACCTGCGTGGTTCGCTGAAAACCGGCGCTGACACAGCCGCAGCAGCAGCTGTTGGCAAGCTGGTAGCTGAGCGCGCAAAGAAGGCAGGCGTTGACACGGTTGTTTTCGATCGTGGCGGATATCTTTATCACGGCCGGGTCAAGACCCTGGCTGACGCAGCCCGCGAAGGCGGTCTGAAGTTCTAACAATTTTGACTGAGAAGCAGGTATAAATACATGGCTAGAGAACGCGAACGCCGGGACCGGGATCAGGACAGTGAGTTTGTCGACAAGCTCGTCCACATCAACCGTGTCGCCAAGGTTGTCAAGGGTGGCCGCAGGTTCGGCTTTGCCGCTCTCGTTGTTGTTGGAGACCAGAAGGGCCGTGTCGGCTTTGGTCACGGCAAGGCGCGTGAAGTGCCTGAAGCGATCCGCAAGGCAACTGAAAGCGCGAAACGCGAGATGATCCGTGTTCCACTGCGCGAAGGCCGGACGTTGCATCACGATGTTGCCGGTCGCCATGGCGCGGGCCGTGTTGTGCTTCGCTCAGCACCTGCCGGTACCGGCATCATTGCCGGTGGCCCGATGCGTGCTGTGTTCGAAAGCGTCGGCATGCAGGACGTGGTTGCAAAGTCAATCGGTACCTCGAACCCCTACAACATGGTTCGGGCGACTTTTGATGCGCTCAAGCATGAGACCAGCCCACGTTCGGTCGCTGCGCGTCGCGGCAAGAAAGTATCTGATATCATTTCGCGCCGTAAGGATGGCGAGATCTCAGCAGATTGATCAGGCGAAGCTGCGCCGATACAGAAATGGTTGATTGAGGAATATCATGGCCAAGGATAAAAAGACCGTCACTGTCCAGCAGATTGGATCGCCGCTTCGCCGTCCCGGTGATCAGCGCGCCACTCTTGTTGGCCTGGGTCTCAACAAGATGAACCGCAAGCGCACCCTGGAGGACACTCCTGCCGTTCGCGGCATGATTGCCAAGGTTGCACACCTTGTTCGCGTTGTGGACAGTCAGTAGAGATTTTTCGCTCAGGCGATCAAACAGAGACAAGAGAAGCAAAGACAATGAAGCTCAACGAAATTTCAGACAATCCGGGTGCCCGCAAAGAGCGCACACGTGTTGGCCGTGGTATCGGTTCCGGCAAGGGCAAGACTGCGGGTCGTGGCCACAAGGGCCAGGGATCGCGTGCTGGTGGGCCCAAGTTCGGCTTTGAAGGCGGCCAGATGCCGATTTACCGGCGCCTGCCCAAGCGCGGCTTTACCAAGCCGAACCAGTTGTCGTTCAACGAAGTCAATCTGAGCCGTCTTCAGGCTGCGGTTGATGCCAAGAAGCTTGACATCAAGAAGCCTGTTGACCTGGCCGCGTTGATTGCCGCCGGTATCGTGTCGAAGCCGCTTGATGGTGTCCGTGTGCTCGGCAAGGGTGAACTGAAGGCCAAGCTGGACCTGCATGTGAACCACGCCACCAAATCTGCGACTGCAGCCATTGAAAAGGCCGGCGGTAAAGTGAATTTGATCGAAGAAAAACCAGTGGTGGAAGAAAAAGCCAAGGCCTGATCTCGCAAAACGGGCCTTTGTGATAACGTGGTGCTTGTGATCATGCGGTGGCGTGCCGATATTGGTCATCTACACTGGTCAGGTACACGGATAAGGAATCCCGAATGGCATCCGCTGTCGAGCAACTTGCAGCAAATCTGAGCTTTGCATCTTTCGCAAAAGCAGAAGATCTCAAGAAACGTATCTGGTTCACGCTGGCTGCCCTGGTGGTATACCGGCTGGGCACCTACATTCCGATACCTGGTGTCGATGCCAACGAGCTTGCCCGCCTTGTGCAGCAGAACTCCTCCGGTATTCTCGGCTGGATCAACGGTCTGGCCGGTGGCGCGCTTGGGCGCATGGCGATTTTCGCCCTGAATATCATGCCTTACATCTCGGCCTCGATCATCATCCAGTTGATGACAACCGTCAGCCCGCATCTTGAGCAGCTGAAGAAAGAGGGCGAGCAGGGCCGTAAGAAGATCAACCAGTATACCCGCTACGGAACCGTTATTCTGGCGGCGTTGCAGGCGTACGGCATTGCTGTCGGCCTTGAAAGTCAGGGCAGTGCCGTGATTGATCCCGGCTGGTATTTCCGGATTTCAGCGGTAATCACGCTGACCGGCGGCACGGTGTTCCTGATGTGGCTGGGTGAGCAGATAACCGCTCGCGGTATCGGCAACGGTATCTCGCTGATCATCTTTGCAGGCATTATCGCCGGATTGCCATCAGCCATTGCAGCTATTCTTGAACTTGGCCGCACGGGTCAGATGTCGACATTCCTGATCATCGGCATCATCATTCTCGCCCTGGTGACTATCGCCGTGATCGTGTTCATGGAACGTGCGCAGCGCAGATTGCTGGTCAAGTATCCCAAGCGCCAGGTTGGCAACCAGATCCAGAACGTTGACCCGTCTCATCTTCCGCTGAAGCTGAATACGGCCGGCGTTATTCCGCCGATCTTCGCATCATCGTTGTTGTTGCTGCCGATCACGGTGTCGAATTTCAGCCAGGGCAGCGGCCCGGACTGGCTCAATACCATCAATGCGCTTCTGGGTCGTGGCCAGCCATTGTTCCTTGCGATCTATATTGGCCTGATCATCTTTTTCGCGTTCTTCTACACCGCGATCATGTTCAACCCGAAGGAAACGGCCGACAATCTGAAAAAGTATGGCGGCTTCATACCGGGTATCCGACCGGGTGAGCGCACGGCGGAATACATTGACTATGTGCTGACCCGCATAACGGTGGTTGGCGCGCTGTACCTTGCTGCGGTGTGTCTGCTGCCGGAGATACTGACCTCATATGCTGCCATACCGTTCTACTTTGGCGGTACGTCTTTGCTGATTATCGTGTCCGTTACAATGGATACCGTGTCTCAGGTGCAGTCGCATTTGCTGGCCCAGCAGTATGAGGGCTTGATGAAGAAAACCAAGCTCAGGGGATCGCGCAAGTGAATATTATCCTTCTCGGCCCACCGGGCGCCGGCAAGGGTACGCAAGCTCAGCGTATCGAGGCCGGCAAGAACATGAAACAATTGTCCACCGGTGACATGCTGCGGGCGGCAGTCGCGGCTGGCACGCCAGTTGGTTTGAAGGCCAAGGACATAATGGCCCGTGGTGAACTGGTGCCGGATGAAGTCGTGGTCGGTATCATATCGGACCGCGTAGAGGACGCCGATTGCGCTGGCGGATTTATCCTTGACGGGTTTCCGCGCAATGTGTCGCAGGCCGAAGCCCTGGACGTCATGCTGGCCGACAAGGGCCTTGAGCTTGACGCTGTGGTGGAACTTCAGGTCAACGACGGGATATTGATCAACCGCATTGAAAAACGTGCGGCTGAGACGGAAGGCGGCCCGCGGGCTGACGACAATGCAGAAGCGCTGAAAAAACGGCTTGATGTGTATCATGCCCAGACGGCGCCTTTGATCGCGTATTACGCAACGAAAGGTACGTTGCGCAGTGTTGATGGCATGGCGGAAATGGATGAAGTTACCCGTCAGATCATGGAGGTGTTGAACGGGTAGGGGTCACAAGCAACCGGGATATCGGTTAAATGGTTGACGTGCCGGGGAATCCGGCATAGAAACTGCGCCAATCCGGTTGCTGACAGGCTGACCGCAAGTAGCACTATGTCTGCTTGGGGTGAGCCTTGTTGCCGTTAGGCATCAACAATCCGTTTTTTGGTTCAGTTTTGGTGCTGGCATTCTGACAACATGTCAGGCCAGACCGTATGCAGGAGAATAGCGTCTTGGCCCGTATAGCAGGCGTCAACATTCCGACGAACAAGCGCGTAGTGATCGCGCTGCAGTATATTCATGGCATCGGCGCGAATTACGCCAAGAAGATCTGTGAAACCGTGAACATTGCTTCAGAGCGCCGTGTCAACGAGTTGACGGATGCGGAAGTCATCCAGATCCGTGAATCCATTGATCGCGACTATCATGGTTGAAGGCGATTTGCGCCGTGAAACCGCAATGAACATCAAGCGTCTGATGGACCTTGGCTGCTACCGTGGCTTGCGCCATCGCCGTGGCCTGCCGGTTCGCGGTCAGCGCACTCATACAAACGCCCGCACCCGCAAGGGGCCTGCCAAGGCGATCGCAGGCAAGAAGAAGTAATCAGTTTCTTTCTCGGAAAGCATTTTTAGATGGCTAAAGAACCAACACGTACGCGCCGCAAGGAACGTAAGAACATCTCCTCTGGCGTTGCCCATGTGAACTCCACGTTCAACAACACCATGATCACCATCACCGATGCACAGGGCAACGCGATTGCCTGGTCGTCAGCCGGCAAGATGAAGTTCAAGGGTTCGCGCAAATCGACGCCTTATGCAGCCCAGGTTGCTGCTGAGGAGGCCGGCGAGAAGGCAATGGAACACGGCATGAAGACCATCGAAGTCGAAGTGTCGCGGACCCGGTTCGGGCCGCGAGTTCAGCTCTGCGCGCGCTGCAGGCGGTCGGTCTTCAGGTCACGTCGATCCGCGATGTGACACCGATCCCGCACAACGGCGTCCGCCCACCAAAGCGTCGCCGCGTATAGGACAATTTGAGCTTCGGCAAATCTGCTGGATGGTCAGCCGGATTTGCCAACACAATTTGAAATCAGGGGTTCTTGTTCCGATCCGCGGAAACCAGATACCCATAACTGCACAGAGGTCGACACCGTGAACACTAAGAACTGGCAAGATCTTATCAAGCCGAAAAAGCTGGACGTGAATGCCGGCCGTGACCGCCGCCGCACCGCGACGCTGGTTGCCGAGCCGCTTGAACGCGGTTTTGGCCTGACGCTCGGCAACGCCTGCGCCGCGTACTGCTGTCGTCACTGCAGGGCGCGGCAGTCACGTCGGTTCAGATCGACGGCGTGCTGCACGAGTTCTCGTCGATCGCCGGTGTGCGTGAGGATGTGACGGACATCGTGCTGAACATCAAGGAAATCGCTGTCGGCATGCAGGGCGAAGGCCCCAAGCGCCTGACGTTGCGCAAGGAGGGCCCAGGCGTTGTGACGGCCGGCGATATTGAAGAAAGCGGCGACATCACGATCCTGAACCCGACACTGCCGATCTGCACGCTCGATGATGGTGCAGAAGTGCGCATGGAGTTCACCGTCAATACCGGCAAGGGCTATGCTGCTGCAGACCGCAACCGTCCGGAAGATGCGCCGATCGGCCTGATCCCGGTCGACAGTCTCTACAGCCCGGTACAAGCGTGTCTCCTACAAGGTCGAGAACACCCGTGAAGGCCAGGTTCTCGACTATGACAAGCTGATCATGACGGTCGAAACCGACGGCTCCATGACGCCTGAAGATGCCGTCGCCTATGCGGCCCGTATTCTTCAGGATCAGTTGCAGATCTTCATCAACTTCGAAGAGCCGCAGAAGGATCGTCACCGAAGAAGAAAAGCCGGAACTGGCATTCAATGCAGCCCTGCTGAAGAAGGTCGACGAGCTGGAACTGTCTGTTCGCTCGGCAAACTGCCTGAAGAACGACAACATCGTTTATATCGGCGACCTGATCCAGAAGACCGAAGGCGAAATGCTGCGCACGCCGAATTTCGGCCGCAAGTCGCTGAACGAAATCAAGGAAGTGCTGGCTCAAATGGGCCTGCATCTCGGCATGGAAGTCCAGAACTGGCCGCCGGAGAATATCGAGGAACTGGCCAAGCGGTTCGAGACCCATTACTAATTGAAATTCATCGGAGACAGCCGTGAGGCTGCCCCGCAAGTAGGTATCCAAGGAGAAGGCCAATGCGCCACGGAAAGAGCGGCCGCAAGCTGAACCGCACAAGCTCGCATCGCAAGGCAATGTTTGCCAATATGGCGGCTGCGCTGATCAAGCATGAGCAGATCGTGACGACGCTGCCCAAGGCCAAGGAATTGCGGCCGATCGTTGAGAAGCTGATCACGCTGGCCAAGCGCGGTGACCTGCATGCTCGCCGTCAGGCCATGTCGAAAGTTCGCGACGAAGACCAGGTGAAGAAGCTGTTTGACGTACTGGGCGCGCGCTATGGCGAACGCAACGGTGGCTATACCCGCGTTCTGAAGGCCGGCTTCCGCTATGGCGACAGCGCGCCGATGGCGGTGATCGAACTGGTCGACCGCGATCCGGCAGCCAAGGGGCTGGATTCCGGTCCAACCCAGACCGCTGATGAGGGCGAAGCTGAAGCGGCATAATCATTTTATCTGCGTTGAAAGATTTCAGGCGGTTCCTGCGGGAGCCGCCTTTTCTTTTGACCGGTTATGAAGCAACATGACCGGATGACTGAGTTTTCGCCAAAAACAACTGACTATGCACAACGTGTGGCGGACAGCTTTGCCCGCCAGGCGGCCCTGGCAACCATGGGGGCCAGGTTGGTCTCCGTCGAGCCGGGAAAGGTCATTATGGAAATGGCTCATGATGACCGGTTCACCCAACAGCACGGGTTCATTCATGCAGGCGTTACAACGACTGTGCTCGACACTGCATGCGGTTATGCAGCCTTCTCTCTGATGCCCGCGGACGCCGGTGTGCTGACCGTTGAATTGAAGACCAATTTGCTCGCGCCTGCGGCAGGCGAGACATTCATATTCGAAGGCCGGGTTGTCAAACCCGGCCGCACCATCACCTTCTGTGAAGGTGAGGCGTTCGCCCTGAACAAAGGCACGCGCAAACGCATCGCTACGTTGTCAGCAACGATGATGACAGTTCTGGGGCGCGATGACGTGAAGAGCTAGAGCCGGTATAGGCATTTTCAACGGTGACCTGTGACACGGAACCGTAGCCGTTGAAACTGGTCGCGGTGGCCATACCGTAAGCGCCGATGCCTGCAAACTCGATGATATCGGATTCAGCGAATGTCTGACGGCAGGTTGAGCGGAACCGGCAGCACATCAAGCGGATCACATGTTGGTCCGAACACCGTGAACGCACGCTGATCTGTTGCGTCAACAACCAGTCCGTTGCGCAGTACCCGGTACAACGGCAGCAGGTCGGAGACTTGTGTGACTTCCAGAAGGCCGCCATAAATCCCGTCGTTCAAAAACAGGTCTGCCGAGTGTGCGCGCACCAGCTTCACACTGGTGAGCAACGAAAAGGCGGGTGCTGCAATGCTGCGTCCAGGTTCACATTCAAGGGCAGGAGGATTGTTGCCGAAGACGGCCGATACGCTGTTGTCAATAGTCTGGAAGTAGGTCGCCAGGGCCGGGCCTGAACTACCTGAATAGCATGCCGGAAAACCACCACCGACATTCAATCGCGTCAGGGTGATGCCGGCGGCCTTGGCAATTCGTCCCGCGGCCTCAATGTGTTTGCACCAGGCTTGCGGATCGGTGCATTGCGAACCGGGATGGAACGTCAACAGGGGCGCAAAACCACACTGAGCAGCATACGTCATCAAGTCCGGCAGCGACATTTTCGTCGACGCCAAACTTGCTTGAGAAATCATGTGCTGACGCGTTATGCGAAGGCAGGCAAAACCGGATCGCAATTTCTGTCCCATTTGCCGACCCGACAGTTTGCGCAATCTTGGCAATTTCTTCCTGGCTGTCGGCTGCAAATCGCCGGCAACCAAACGTATGCCATGCGGTTGCAATCTCACTGCGCGACTTGACCGGATTGTGATAGTGGAGTTCGGCTCCGGGACAAATCCGGGCGATTGTCTGCATTTCCATGGTGGAGGCGACGTCGAACACGCCCACGCCGGCCTGTGCAAGCACCTTTATGACCTGCGGGCACGGATTGGCTTTTACAGCGTAGGCGACTTCGCCTGAAAAACGGTCAATGAACTGCTTTGCCTGCGCTGCCAGTGTGGCAGGTGAAAAACACAAAACTGGCGTTTCGCAGTCCAGACTTGCCGCGACTTCCTTGCTGTCACGATAGAGTTTCGCGACCGTTGGCGCAGCAGGTCTGATACCGGACGTTTTCAGCGCAAATACCATTTCGAACTCCTCGACCTGATTTGATTCGGCGTTACATATGAAATGATGATGCTATGTGAAGCATATAAACAGACGCATAATTTTCGTCATTTACATTTTTCGTCGATTTGCCGTAATTTGTGATATAATGACGATATGCGTGTGACTGAAAAGGATGAAGAGCTTATTGCTCTGCTGCAGACCAATGCCCGAATGCCGGTTTCAGAACTGGCGCGCAGGCTTGGCGTGTCGCGCACAACAATTCAGGACAGGCTTCGGCGACTGGAAATCAGTGGGGTCATTGCCGGTTATGGCGTCAGGCTCGCAAACCAGGGGACGGCTGAAGGTATTCTGGCACATGTGGAGCTTTCCGTGGAACCTCGCATGAATGCGCAAGTGGTGCGCGCGCTTGTGCGAATGCCACAGGTGGAAACGCTGCATACAGTGTCGGGAAAGTTTGACCTGATCGCACAGATCAGGGCGCTCACCACCGATCACATAGACAAGGTGCTTGACCAGATTGGCATCATAGAAGGCGTTACCCGCACAGAGTCAGCCATCATCCTGTCAACAAAACTGGATCGCCGGTAAACTTAGCGTGCAGATGGTTGACACGGATGGGTCAGGATCACCAATTGTGGTTGAGGGGTAGATGATATTGACGCCTTTGATAGGCAATCCGGCCACTCTGCAGGCGCGGTGTGCAGCGCGAGCGGTGCATCGGGCAAGCGCAACGCACCAGATGGACGGATTTGGCCACCGAAGGCCGGTATTTCGCGTCCGCGGACGTGTTATGCTCACTTGTGGTCGACGCGGTGTACGGAGGCGTTCGCAAGATGAAAGGCATGCCTTGCCATGGATGACAGACCTGATATTGCCTCTGAACCAGTTGCCACCCTCGATCACCTGACCGGCGGGGCTGAAGGCATTCAGTCGACACTGCATGGCGAGACGCTGGATGTCTATCTTCATGCCAACAAACGTATCCACATAGCACCGGCGCGATCAGGATCCGAAGGCGGGCAGGAAATTGCACGCCTGCATCTGGCTGCAGGATCCTATGAAATTGAGGCTCGCGGAAATCACCCGTTGTGGGTCAATGGAAAACTCGTGTCATCGCATCTGTTGCGAACTGCTGACGTCATTGAATTCGGCGACAAGGGGCCAATATCCCGGTACTGCCTGTGCGGGGAGGAAGACAAGCCCCGCAAGGTGGTTTCAGAAATCCTGTCGGAAGCGGTTGCTTATCTCCGCACCAGCCGGCAACCCGTGTTCACCAGGGTTTGCCGGGTGCTGATGAGTGTATTGAGACGGTTTGCCGGGCAGACCACCATCCTGTTTCGTCTGGGTGTGATTGCGGCAATCACCAGCCTGGGATTGCTGGTCTATCAGCAATACCAGATCAACGTGATGCTGCAGAGTGACCTGGCTCGCGAGCGTGCCAACATGGAGAAGTTTGCCGAGTTACTGGCCCAGGCCCGTGAACAGGCGTTGACACCTGAAGATTTGAATACTCTTCGCGATCAGATCGATGAAACCCTGGCCGCGAATACCGGCCGGTTGGAGGTACTGGAGAAATCCCGTAAAGCCAGCGCACGCGCCATAGCGGCTGCGACCCCGTCCGTCATGTTCCTGCAGGGCTCGTACGCCTTCAGGGAAACCTCGACAGGCCGGTTTCTGCGATACGTCGCGGGTCCCGACGGTCAGCCTGTTTCGGATGTTCGCGGCAACCCGCGGCTGACATTGGAAGGTGACGGAACGATTGCACAGAAGCGCTATACAGGTACCGGCTTCGTGCTCGCCAAGGGAGGCAAGATCGTCACGAACCGGCATATCGCATTGCCTTGGGAGAGCGATGCCAACCTGACCGCGTTTGGTGGACGCGGTCTGCAGCCGGAATTCATCCGCTTTGTCGCGTACGTGCCGGGCAAGGTTGAAGCCCTGCCGGTCGAATTGGTCCAGGCGAGTGATGATGCAGACGTTGCGGTGCTGGCGTTCACTGGCGCGTCGCCGGAAATGCCCGGCCTTGAGTTGTCTTCCATCAAACTTGCATCAGGCGACAATGTGATCGTGATGGGGTATCCCACCGGGCTCAGGGCCATGCTTGCCCAGGCCGGCAAGACATTCGTCATGAAGCTGCGAGAAGCCGGCGAAACCAATTTCTGGAAAGTCGCAGAACGCCTATCGGAAAATTCATTCATTCAACCTCTCGCAAGCCAGGGCATAGTGGCCAAGGTCACTGCCGCGACAATTGTTTATGATGCAGATACTGCCAAGGGCGGCAGCGGTGGCCCTGTCATGGACAGCAATGGACTGGTGGTCGGCGTGAACGCTGCAATCCTGCCTGAATATGGCGGTTCAAACATCGGCGTACCGCTGGAGAAACTGCAGCACTTGCTGGACCTGATTGAAGCCGGGAAAACCGCGTCAGCTGAATAATGCCAAAGGGGCGGATAATCAGTTCCTTTGATATAACAACTAAAGACAAGTCGTCGGGAATGGTTGGCCAATTGATGTTGGGTTGTTAGGGTGCGTCAACAATTTGTTTCTATGAAATGAAGGATTCGCCGATCATGCAGTTTGTCCGCCATGTGTTGTTTTATGCAGCAATTGCCCTGGTGCCGGTAATGCTGGCAATAGGACCCGTCAGCGCCCAGCAGGTGCCGGCTTCGCAGGGCGACATTGCCATGTCTTTCTCGCCGGTGGTGAAGACCACTGCGCCAAGCGTGGTCAATGTCTATGCCAAACGCATTGTACAGACCCAGGGCCGCCGTCAGCCTTTCGGTGCCGATCCGTTTTTCCGGCGGTTTTTTGGCGATGAACTGTTTGGCGGCAGACCCCGCAAACGTGCCCAGAATTCACTGGGCTCCGGTGTTATCGTAGATGCATCCGGCATAGTCGTGACAAACAACCACGTCATCAAGAACGGCACGGAAATTCGTGTTGTCCTGTCCGACAAGCGGGAGTTTGACGCCGAACTCATTTTGACGGATGAGCGTACTGATCTGGCTGTGCTGCGTATCAAACCGGACGGTGAGCCACTCGTTCCGCTGTCCCTTGGTGATTCAGACGCGTTGGAAGTGGGCGATCTGGTGCTCGCAATCGGAAATCCGTTCGGTGTCGGGCAGACAGTTACCAGCGGTATCGTCTCCGCATTGGCACGGACCCGAGTTGGCGTTTCGTCCTATCAGTTCTTCATTCAGACCGACGCAGCAATCAACCCCGGAAATTCCGGTGGTGCGCTGGTGGATATGAACGGCCGGTTGATCGGCATCAATACAGCGATATTTTCCCGCTCCGGGGGCTCAAACGGTATTGGCTTTGCTATTCCCGTCAACATGGTGCGCTCCGTCATAGAACAGTCGCTGAGGGGCGCAAGTAAAGTCACGCGGCCATGGGTCGGAGCTGACCTGCAGAATGTCACAAGTGATCTGGCGTCTGCGTTGGGACTTAATCGTCCGCGCGGTGCATTGGTTTCCCGGTTGCATCCGGCCAGCCCCCTTAAAAAGGCCGGCGTCAAACGCGGCGATGTTTTGTTGCGACTTGCGGGCAAGCGCATTGAGAATGCTCAGGAATTCAATTTCAGGTTTGCAACCTTGCCGGTGGGCGAGGAATCCCGCGTTGTGTTCAGCCGAAAGTCAAAACGTATCAGAACTGATGTGGCGCTGACGCCAGCGCCGGAAGACCCGCCGCGTAACACCACTGTGATCAAGGGAAGGTCTCCGTTTACGGGCCTGGAAGTAGTGAATGTATCACCTGCGGTTGCGGAGGAACTTGGCTTGCCGTCTTCAGTTGAAGGTGTGGCAGTGTCCAATGTCAAAAGGTCGCTGGCGCGCCGTTTCGGGTTCAAGAAGGGTGATGTGATTGTCGAACTTAACGAGCGCAAGCTGGGTTCGGTGGCAGACCTGCGCAGTGTTCTGAAACGACGCGACGGGTATTGGGATGTTGCCCTATTGCGCAAGGGCAAGCTCATTCGCCGCGAGTTTGGTGGTTAATACCAGAGGAGCAGCCTGCCAATGGCATCTCTGTTTGACGCCGCCGGACTGGAAGCATCTGCGCCGCGCCCATTGGCGGACAGGCTGCGGCCAGCGTCGCTGGCCGAGGTACACGGTCAGGACCATCTGGCCGGTGAGACCGGGCTGATATCGCGGATGATATCGTCAGGCCGGATCAGTTCCATGGTCCTGTGGGGCCCTCCCGGTACAGGCAAGACCACGATTGCGCGGTTGCTGGCAGGCGAGGCTGATCTGCATTTCGAACAAATATCAGCCATCCATTCAGGGGTGGCAGACCTCAAGAAGGTGTTCGAGGCATCGCGCCTGCGCCGTACCGATAAAGGGCAGGGCACCTTGTTGTTCGTGGACGAGATCCATCGCTTCAACAAGGCACAACAAGACAGCTTTCTGCCGTGGATGGAAGACGGCACCATCACCCTGGTCGGCGCGACCACCGAAAACCCGTCCTTCGAACTGAATGCCGCCGTGCTGTCGCGCGCCAAGGTGTTGACGCTCAACCGCCTGGACAGCGCAGCCATGGCCGGATTGCTGACGCGCGCGGAAGATCTTGAAGGCCGGTCGTTACCCGTAACCGAAGAAGCCCGTGAGCAATTGTTTGCAATGGCGGATGGTGACGGGCGCTATTTTCTCAATCTTGTCGAGGACTTGTTCGCCGTAGTTGATGCCGGATCCGATCCACTGGATGCAACCGGACTGGCCGAGACCATTCAGCGACGCGTGCCGGTCTACGATAAGGGACAGGACGGGCACTACAATCTGATTTCTGCCCTGCACAAATCGATCCGTGGATCTGACCCGGATGCGGCCTTGTATTGGCTGGCCCGCATGCTGGTTGCAGGCGAGGATCCATTGTTCATTTGCCGGCGCCTGGTGCGCATGGCCAATGAGGATATCGGCCTGGCCGATCCGCAGGCGGTCGTCCAGGCGCTTGCGGCCAAGGACGTTTATGACTTTCTTGGCTCGCCGGAAGGTGAGTTGGGGCTGGCGCAGGCAGCTGTTTATCTGGCAACGGCGCCCAAGTCGATCGGGGTCTACACTGCCTACAAACAGGTGATGCGGAGGGCCAAGGAAACCGGCTCGGTCATGCCGCCGAA
The DNA here is from genome assembly GCA_963759095.1 of uncultured Alphaproteobacteria bacterium. GTDB lineage: Bacteria > Pseudomonadota > Alphaproteobacteria > Rhizobiales > Aestuariivirgaceae > Anderseniella. The sequence goes on from CAVWYF010000035.1 coordinate 18,569, forward strand.
GATCATCCTCAATGCACCGACCAAGATGATGAAAGAGCAGGAGTATGGATCAGGCTACAAATATGATCCTGACCAGCCAGATGGGTTTTCCGGACAAAACTACTTTCCGGACGAAATGGGCAGGGAAATCTTCTATAATCCGCCCGACAAGGGTTTTGAACGGGAAATCCGCAAACGCCTCGACTGGTGGGCGTCGTTGCGTGGTCAGCGCGGTGAAGATTGATCCAGATCATTTCGCTCATTGACCGACGCAGCCAGTATGTCCGAAGATCCGGAAAAGGGCACTAGATCAGGATGATTTTTGGTTGATTCAACCAAAAATCATAAACCTGATCGCTTTCAAAGTGATAGAGCAACTTTATGGGTTCACCTGAACCCATGTTGCTCTAGGCAGGGGAGGTAATTTTTTATGGCGAAGCAACCGCAGGCAAAACCGGCATCAATCAGCACAATGCCGGTTGTCCGGCATATCGGTCTTGATGATATTCGTGCGGCATTCGTCGCCGGAGTAAGAGATTTTTTCCGAGCGCCATTGTTTGGATTGTTCTTTGGCGGCTTCTATGCACTGGGAGGCCTGCTGGCTGTGGCCTTCATTGCCCGGCTTGACATGCACTACATGATCTACCCGCTCGCCATCGGGTTTCCGCTTGTGGGCCCGTTTATTGCGGTCGGCATTTATGAGGTCAGCCGATGTCTGCACGAAGGCCGCCCGCTGACATGGTCGGGTGTCCTCACAACGGTGTGGCGGCAGAAGGGGCGCGAATTGTCCATCATGGCCTTCGTCACCTTGTTTATCATGTGGATGTGGATGTATCAGGTCCGACTGCTTGTAGCGCTTTTCCTTGGCTTCAGGTCAATGTCAACATTGGACGGATTTGTCAATATGGTCCTGAATACAGGCGATGGATTGCGCTTTCTGGCGGCAGGCCACATCGTCGGCGCCATGCTTTACGCTGTATTGTTTTCGGTGACCGTCGTCTCGATCCCGCTGCTGCTGGACCGGGAGGTGGATTTCGTCACTGCCATCATCACCAGCATCAAGGCGGTGTTGACCAACCCGATTGCAATGATGGTGTGGGGACTTGTCGTGCTGGTGCTGACCGGCCTGGCACTACTGCCGGCATTTCTCGGATTGTTTATCGTACTTCCGATACTGGGTCATGCCACCTGGCATCTGTATCAGAGAGTGGTGGAGCCTGTCGGTAAATGACAGGCCCCAACGCCGTTTTCCCCCGGTTCCACCCGTACGGCTCCACTTCCCCCAAAAACTGATCGCCAGTTCGGCGGATCAGTTCTATGCGGCAACAATGTTGTGCTCCGGCCCATACGGAAAACCGGTAATGTTTTCCGCACCGTTTTTGCCAATCACCAGTATGTCATGCTCGCGATAGCCGCCGGCACCGCGTTTCCCCTCCGGCACGGTGAGCATCGGTTCCATCGAAACAACCATGCCCGGTTCAAGTACGGTGTCGACATCCTCACGCAGTTCCAGTCCTGCTTCGCGACCATAGTAGTGCGACAGCACGCCGAATGAGTGCCCATAGCCGAAAGTGCGGTACTGCAGGACATCATGATCTTCGAAGTAGCGATTGATCTCAGACGTAATGCCGGAGCAGCTTGCGCCCGGCTTGATCATCGATATGCCCAGCTCATGAGCGCCGACATTGATCTCCCATAGTTTTCGCTCTGCCTTTGTCGGTTCACCGATGAAGAGGGTGCGTTCGAGCGCGGTGTAGTATCCGGAGATCATCGGAAATGTGTTGAGCGAAAGAATATCGCCTTTTTCCAGCTTGCGCGTGGTGACCGGATTGTGGGCGCCATCGGTATTGAGGCCGGACTGGAACCACACCCAGCTGTCACGGATCTCGCTGTCGGGATGACGTTCAGCGATGGCTGTTTCCATGGCATTGCGCCCGGCCATTGCCACGTCAATCTCGCGTGCGCCGACAAGGATGGCGTCACGAACGGCTTCGCCGCCAATATCAGCAACCTTTGCACCGGACTTGATCAGCTTGATTTCTTCGGCTGATTTCACCATGCGCTGAACCATGGTGGCCTTGCTGATGTCGCACATGTCCGGTGCGCCAAGGGTTGCTGTTACCTGATCGCGCATGGCGAGTGTCAGGTGATCGGCTTCTGCGCCAAGCCGGTCAGGTTCACCAATCAACTCGTGTATGGCACGCCAGTAATTGCCGCGTTGCCAGTCTGTGTAAGTAACGTTGTCGCCAAATGAGCGTCGCCACGGTTGTCCGGCATCAATGTTGGCGGAAACCGTCGTGCAGGTGTCCGGGGTCACGACGCAGGCATAGGGGCGGCCAAAACTGCAATACAGGAAGCCTGAGTAATAGGCGATGTTATGCATCGAAGTCAGCAACACCGCAGGCAGGTCCAGCCGGGCCATGATCTTGCGTAATCTGCTTAAGCGGCGCTTATACTCTTTCGCTGTGAAAGGAAGCGTTGCCTTCTCGCCGTTGTGAAAGCGAAACGCGTCCGGACGGGTAATTCTTTGCAACATGACAAATCTCCAACAAGCCATTCTCCAGGCCTGTTGGGATTACCCATAGAAATGCCCGGAGAAAACTCATCCGGGCGTTCAGGATGCCATGAGGGTCTGATTGTTCGACCCTGGTCGGGGATCTGTGCAGCGACGCCATCGCCGCCTCGACCTGACAGTGCTAGTAGCACAATTGGCAGTTGAGTCAAACTCCATAAGGAAACCCCGGCGTGGAAGGCCGGGGTTGTCTGTCATTGGTGTAAATGGTGCTTTAGGCTGCAGGCTTGTCGCCTTCGTCCTTGGCATCCTTTGCAGGCGCGTCTTCAACGTCGGAAGTTTCTGCGCGTGTGGTCCGGTCGGCCATAAACTGATCGAATTCGGACTTGTCACGGGCATGGCGAAGCTTTTCGAGGAAGGCCTGAAACTCTTCATGTTCTTCCTGAAGACGATTGAGGGTCTCTTCGCGGTAATCATCGAAGGCCCGATTTCCGGAAGTCTGAAAACCGCCGCGATACCAACGGCCTGGGCCACCTTTGCCCATGCCAAATCCGGTTGCGTTAAAGGCCGCAACCTTGCCCTTGTTTCTGCATCTCATGCGTCCGCTCCAAATCATGTATCCTAGTATTGCCAATCCAAGTGGCCAGAAGACCACAAAACTGACCACCATCAGTGCTATCCATGCAGCCATGCCATAGTGGTCCAAGCGTTCAACGAGTGTATTCATGTCTCGCCTCTGTGTTTATGTAAATGTTATTAACATTCACATATGTGAGCATTGTCTGTGGCGGAGTCAAGGCAGTTTGGAAAATTTAATGAAGTACCTGACCGTTCACTGAACCGGGCTCACATATGCCCTGTATCAAGGACGGCCAGACGCTGTGAATTCCGTCGCTCAAATCGCAAGACCGAGACCGCGCAGATAGACCAGCATATGAGACTCCAGTAGCTCTTCGGATGAAATCGGTTGCTTGAGCGCAGCACCGTCACCGCGGCCGAACAGCGAAGCAATGCCATGGCTGACTGCCCAGATATGCAATGACACCATCAGCACCGGGGGACGTTGTTCTTCAGGCGCCGTGGCAACGAGTGCGGCTACCGCCACCTTCAATGCCTCGAATGCCTCATCTGCAGCGGTGCGCAGTTCCGGATAGGTAGCGACGTTCAGTCCACTTTCAAACATGGCCGAATAATAGGCCGGTTCCTTGCGCGCAAATGCCAGATAAGCATCACCGGTCCGTTTGAAAGCTGTTGCTACATCTGGTTTACCGTCATTCCAGGCTTTGGTAAGCACAGTGGAAAATGCGCGATATCCTTGCCCGGCCACATCCGCCACCAGCGCTTCACGATCCTTGTAGTGCCTGTAGGGCGCTGCAGGGCTGACCCCGGCATGGCGTGCAGCTTCAGCAAATGTGAACCCGCCGGTACCCTTTGATCCAATCAGATCCAGCGCCGCATCAATCAGCGCCTTGCGCAGATTGCCGTGGTGATAGCTGTCGCGCGGTTTCTTGTGCCAGTTCATGTAAAGGGTTTTTACATGGACGCTGTAAGCCGTCCAGAGGATTGTTGCGGTTATGGTTGCGCGTGAGTATACCTCGCTGCCATGACAATGTTTCTCTATGCAGCTCTTGGCGGAGCAATTGGTGCTGCCGCGCGCTATGGTGTGAATGTGACTACGCCAAAACTGGTCGGTCATGGTTTCCCGTGGAGCACGATGATCGTCAATATCACCGGTTCGTTCATCATGGGGCTGCTTATTTCCTTGATGGCGCTGGCCTGGAGCACCAGTCAGGAGATGCGGGTGTTTCTGGCAACGGGTATCCTTGGCGGTTTCACAACGTTTTCGGCTTTCTCACTTGATTTCGTGACGCTTTATGAGCGCAAAGAGTATGGCCTGGCTTTCGGCTACGCCGGCGGTTCGGTTGTGCTGTCGCTGCTGGCGGTGTTTGCCGGGCTTTATCTGGCAAGGACGGTTTTCCAATGAGTGGTGTCAAACAGATTTCCGTCAAGGGCGACGAGGACGGCATGCGGCTGGACCGCTGGTTCAAGGTGCATTTCCCGCAAGTGTCCCATGGCCGGTTGTCCAAATTGCTGCGCACCGGCCAGGTTCGTGTTGATGGTGGACGCGTAAAAGCCAATGAGCGGCTTTTGCCCGGTCAGACAATTCGCGTACCGCCGATAAATCTTGAGGCCGCTGCCAATCAGGACGGTCCGCCCAAACCCAAACCTCTGAGTGCGCACGACAAGGCGTATTTCCAGTCGCTGGTGTTGTTTGAAGACAAGCATCTTTACGTGCTGAACAAACCGTTCGGTCTTGCAGTGCAGGGCGGGTCGCGCACCACCAAACACATTGACGGACTGCTGCAGGGCCTGGCTGCTGATCTTTATGATCGGCCACGGCTGGTGCATCGGCTAGACCGTGACACGTCCGGTGTTCTGGTGATTGCCAAGACACGATCCATGGCGACCGCGCTGGGCAAGCTGTTTCAGACACGTTCGGTACGCAAGATTTACTGGGCGTTGGTATCCGGTGTGCCAAGGCCGGAACAAGGCGTGATCGACAAACCACTGATAAAGGCAGGCGGTCCCGGCGAAGAGAAAGTCCAGGTCGCCAAAAACATGAAACAGGACGGCGCGCAGAAGGCCATGACCCACTATGCGGTGATCGACAAGGCACCGCCGTCGGTTGCCTGGGTGTCGATGAAACCGGTGACCGGCCGCCAGCACCAGTTGCGTGTCCATATGCAGATGATCGGCCACCCGATCATCGGCGACCCGAAATATGGTCACCTTGAACATGATGGCAGTGGCGAAGAAAAAGACGAAGGATTTGCCCACAAGATGCACCTGCATGCCCGCAGGGTGACATTTCCCCATCCCAAAGGTGGGACGATTGATGTAACCGCGCCTGTCCCGGGCCACATGCGCGAGAGCATGATGACTTGTGGTTTTGATCCCGAGCAATATGACGTGCCCGAGGCGGGCGAGGAATACGACGCGTGAAACTGATTATATTTGACTGCGACGGCACGCTGGTCGACAGCCAGCACGGCATCGTTCACTCCATGCGCAACGCGTATGATGCGGTTGGCATCGTCTGGCCGGGGCGCGAGGCGACCTTGTCCATTGTAGGATTGTCATTGCTTGAGGCCATGCAGCACATGGTGCCGGATCTGGATCACAAGACCCACATTGCATTGGCCGAAGCCTACAAGAGCACTTTCAAGGCGTCTCGGCTGGAGCAATTGCATGAAGAACCACTGTATGACGGCTGTCGCGAGGTGCTGGACAGGTATCATGCTATGGACGATGTGGTTATGGCAGTCGCCACAGGCAAGTCTCAACGCGGGGTCAGAGCGCTGGTAGAGCGCGAAGGATTGCACGGCTATTTCGCCTCCATCCAGACCGCTGATGATGCGCCCTCAAAACCGCATCCAGCGATGATCCACCAGGCGATTTCAGCGACCGGGGCAAAACTGGATAAGACCGTCATGGTTGGCGATACAACCTATGACATCGCTATGGCGCGCAACGCCGGCGTGGGCGCGATCGGAGTGTCATGGGGCTATCATCCAATCGAACACCTGGTATCATCCGGTGCGCACGATATATTGCATGAATACAGCCAGTTGGAAGCATCCGTTGACAAGTATTTGGATGCAAGTCTATGAGCGAAACCGAGGATGAACGTGCCAGGCGTCTGCTAACAGCGCGCATCGATCGCAACCTGCCCAGGCGTTTCTACAAACAAGTGGAGATTGGCGAAAACGATGCCGGCTTTGACATCCGGCTCGATGGGCGCATTGTAAAAACGCCGCTAAAGCGCGCCTTTGCGGTGCCCTCGCGTGACATGGCGCAGGCCATAGCGGCGGAGTGGGATGCGCAGGAAACCTACATAGACCCGTCAACCATGATCGTCACCCGGCTGGCAAACACGGCTGTTGACCGGGTGCGGGATGATGAAGCCCGCATTGTCGCCGAATTGATGGACTTCGCAGCCAGTGACCTGGTTTGTTATCGTGCAGGTACACCGGACCCGCTGGTCGCACGGCAGGCCTTGCACTGGGATCCGGTACTCGACTGGGTGAAAGCAACCCACAGCGTCCAGTTTATCTGTGTGGAAGGAATTGTGCATCATGCACAACCCGATACAGCGCTCGCGGCCGTTTCAAAGGTATTGAGGCTTGAGGATGAGTTCCGGCTGACTGCAATTCACAACATTACCACGCTGACCGGTTCGACCCTGATTGCCATGATGACCGCAGCGGGCGCGTTGTCGGGCGAAGAAGCCTGGGCAGCCGCTCATGCCGATGAAGATTGGCAGATCGAACAATGGGGCAGCGACGAGGAAGCCGAAGCCCGCCGCGCCGTCCGGAAACAGGATTTCGAGGCAACCATGCATTTCATGGGCATGAGCTGATAGTTGCCTTGATGAGGCAATTTACAGTCTAAGGTACAACTTGCCTTGCTGCAGGCAAGTGATAGAACATCTCTAACAGTCGCCGTTCAGGGCAGGGGTTATTGGCATGCAGGATATTCTCAACCAACTTCAGGAGCGCCGCGATGTGGCGCGGCTTGGCGGCGGTTTAAAGCGTATTGAAGCGCAGCACAAACGGGGCAAGTTGACAGCGCGCGAGCGGATCGACCTGTTGCTGGACGAAGGCTCGTTCGAAGAGTTCGACATGTTTGTTGAACATCGCTGCGCTGATTTCGGCATGCAGGACCAGAAGATTCCCGGTGATGGTGTCGTGACCGGATGGGGCACCATTAACAGCCGCACGGTGTACCTGTTCGCCAAGGATTTTACAGTGTTCGGCGGCTCGCTTTCAGAAGCCCATGCGAAGAAGATCACCAAGATACAGGATATGGCACTGCAGAACCGTGCGCCGATCATCGGCCTGTTTGATGCAGGCGGCGCACGCATCCAGGAAGGTGTGGCGGCACTCGGCGGGTATGGCGAAGTGTTCCAGCGCAATGTGCTGGCGTCCGGTGTTATCCCGCAGATTTCGGTGATCATGGGCCCGTGTGCCGGTGGCGATGTGTATTCACCCGCCATGACCGACTTCATCTTTATGGTGAAGGATACCAGTTACATGTTTGTCACCGGTCCGGACGTGGTGAAAACAGTGACCAATGAAACCGTGACGGCGGAGGATCTGGGCGGGGCATCCGTGCACGCTGTCAAATCATCGGTTGCCGACAAGGGCTATGAGAATGATGTCGAGGCCCTGCTGCAGATGCGCCGGCTGATTGATTTCCTGCCGGCCTCAAACACCGAAGATGCACCCGATGTGCCGACCGAAGATGACGGGGAACGACTGGACAAATCACTTGATACTCTGATCCCGGCCAATCCCAATCAACCGTATGACATCAAGGAGCTGATTCATAAGACGGTCGATGAGGGTGACTTTTTCGAGATTCAGGAAGCCCACGCAAAAAATATCGTAGTAGGTTTCGCCCGTGTCGAGGGCCACACCGTTGGCATCATCGCGAATCAGCCGATGGTGTTGGCAGGTGTTCTGGACAGTGACGCCAGCCGCAAGGCGGCCCGCTTCGTCCGGTTCTGCGACTGTTTCAACATTCCGCTGGTGACATTCGTGGATGTGCCGGGCTTCCTGCCCGGAACAGCGCAGGAATATGGCGGCCTGATCAAACACGGCGCCAAGTTGTTGTTTGCCTATGCCGAAGCAACAGTCCCGAAAGTCACCGTCATTACCCGCAAGGCCTATGGCGGTGCCTATGACGTGATGAGTTCGAAGCATATTCGTGGCGACGTGAACTATGCCTGGCCAACTGCGGAAATCGCCGTAATGGGCCCCAAAGGGGCTGCGGAGATCATTTATCGCTCGGAATTGGCCGACAAGGACAAAATCGCCCAGCGCACAAAAGACTATGAGGATCGTTTCGCCAATCCGTTTGTGGCAGCAGAGCGCGGCTATATCGATGAAGTCATCATGCCCAATGCAACCCGCAAGCGCATTTCGCGTGCGTTGAACATGCTGCGCAACAAACAGGTCGAAAATCCGTGGAAGAAGCACGACAACATTCCACTGTAGGTTGCGCTTGTATTGATCGCTGCCGTTACGCGACCTGATGCATAAAAGTCACACTTGTAAATATTCTGCCCTGTAGCCCGAACTTTGATTTGACCAGTGTTGCACGACAATGATCTGATTGCGTGAGCGGACGGCGCTGGTTTTTAACAAGGGGCATGATTCCAGATGAAGTTTCAGAAGAGTTTTCGCAGTGCATTTACCGGTGTTTTTTTGGCGGCAGGTGCTATTGCCGTCAGTGTGCCGACTGTGGCTGTTCAGCCGGCTCATGCAGCTTCAATTTACGACTCCGGCTTTGAACGCAAAATCAAGATGACCGGAGGACAGCGGAGCAAGGTGCGCCGGATCATGCGCAAGTCCAATGCCCGCTTCAACAAGATCTTCCGCAAATACGGCATTCGCAAATCTTCAACGCCAAAAATGTCACTGCTCATGGAGGCCAGTGGCCCATTGCAGTCGGCTGCGCGCGATGAGCGCAACGCGCTGGCAAAGGTGTTCACACCAACGCAGTTGCAGGAATACGACAAGATAATGCGCAAAACAGAAGACAAGATCGTCCGCGCGGCAAAGTAAAGGCATCAGGCAGCGCTGCCGACACCAAGTTCACGTTGCAGCTTCTTGGTCAGCCCCAGAGCGACGATCTTGTGGGACTCTGCTATGTAATCCTTCAGTCCGGCGTCATCGAGACCGGGATCGGCATAGTGCTGGATCCATTTCATGCCACGCGATGCAAGATAAGGGGCAGGCTGCAGGCCGGGCTGTTCCTTGAGGATTTCGTAGGCCAGCTCGGAAACCTTGAACGTAACCGCGAAGGTATCGTCCTTGCTCCAGCCGGCAATCGCAAAAACCTTGCCGCCCACTTTCCAGACATGGGCGCCGCCCCACTGCACGACATGGGTCGTGGCGGTCAGTGACGTGCAATAGGTGTTGTACTCTTCAAGTGTCATCCTGGCCCCCGCATGGCGTTGGTCTGTGCGGCAAACCCGTCATGCCGGCTGATCAGACAAGCTCGCCGACCAGATCATACTCTTTTGCATCGACGATCCTGGCTCGGACCATGTCACCGGGTTTCAGGTCGGTTTCATTAAGTAGAAACACGTTGCCGTCAATCTCCGGTGCATCCCAGACCGACCGGCCAATGGCCTCGCCTTCTTCCACATCAACTTCGTCAATCAGTACGTCAATTTCGCGGCCTACCTTCGAGGTCATGATCCCAGCCGATATTTCCGCCTGCGCAGCCATGAAACGGTGCCAGCGGTCTTCCATCACCTCCGGGGCGACAGCGCCGGGCAGTTCATTGGCTTTCGCGCCATCCACATGCTCGTACTTGAAACACCCGGCGCGCTCTATTTTGGCCTCCCGCATCCACTGCAGGAGGTAGTCAAAGTCTTCTTCCGTTTCTCCGGGGAAGCCGACGATGAATGTCGAGCGGATGGCAAGGTCAGGACAGGTTTGCCGCCACTTGTGAATGCGCTCCAATACCTTTTCCTGATTTGCCGGGCGGCGCATGTTTTTCAAAACGCCGGGCGCTGCATGCTGAAACGGAATGTCGAGGTAAGGCAGCACCTTGCCGTCCGCCATTAGCTCAATGATGTCGTCGACGTGCGGGTAGGGGTAGACATAGTGCATTCTGACCCAGGCCCCCAGGTCGCCAAGTTCACGGGCCATGTCGATGAATTTCGCTTTCACGTCGCGGCCGCGATATTTGCTTTCGGCGTATTTGATGTCGACGCCATAGGCCGATGTGTCCTGGCTGATCACCAGCAGTTCCTTTGTCCCGGCTTTCACCAGGCGCTCGGCTTCATACAGCACCGACGCCATCGGACGTGACACCAGATCACCACGCAGAGACGGAATGATGCAGAAAGAGCAGCGGTTGTTGCAGCCTTCGGAAATTTTCAGGTACGCATAATGCTGCGGCGTCAGTCGCAAGCCCTGATCCGGCACCAGGTCAAACTTGGGATCATGGGCAGGCGGCACGGCATCATGTACTGCGCCCACAACAGCCTCATACTGGTGCGGGCCGGTGACGGCCAGTACCTGCGGATGAGCGGCACGGATGGTGTCTGCATCCTTGCCCATGCAACCGGTTACAATCACCTTGCCGTTCTCCTTTACCGCCTCGCCAATGGCGGCAAGGCTTTCCGCCTTGGCAGAATCCAGGAAGCCGCAGGTGTTTACAATCACTGCATCGGCGCCTTCATAGTCCGGCGAGATCACATACCCTTCTGCGCGAAGCTGGGTCAGAATGCGCTCCGAATCCACCAGCGCCTTCGGGCAGCCTAGGGAAACGAGACCAATGGTGGGAACGGGCGGATGTGTTGTCTGGGTCATGGGCGCGGTGTGTGCGGCAGAAGCGGGCGGCGGTCAAGGACTTTGAGTTATTAGCGCCTTTTCCACTTAAATAGAAACGTTTGACCGGCTTTCTGCGTCTGTTGGCTAGGCACGGCTCCCGCCGTGGTCTGGTTGACCACAAGGGAGGCGTAACGCAGCCCAGCGGGCGCAGAAAGCCGGCCTTCGGTGGACCAAATCAGTCCATCGGCGTCGTTGCAAAGCTTGCCCGATGCCCCACATCGAGCATCGCTTTGCGCCTAGCCGAGTGAACTGATTTGGTACCATCAAACGTTTCTATTTAAGTGGAAAAGGCGCTAGCCGCGGCTTGCGTGGTTTTCTCCGGTACAGCCGCCATGTCACGAGGTGTCAGGCCGGAAAAAGTCGTCCGGTACATCAGTCGTTCATGGCCCTGATAGTCGTTCACCGCGTAATGCTGGGTTGCCAGATTGTCCCACACGGCGATTGTGCCCGGCGTCCACGAATAGCGGATGCAAAACTCCGGTCGGGTGACATGGCGTTGTATCTGGTCAAGCAGCAACTCCTGCAGTGCGCCCGGCAGTGCATCCCAGGCCGCAGCCTGACTTGCCCACAGCGTGTCTCCGCCAAAGGGCGGCAGCGTATGGGCGTTGAGGACGGAGCCTGACGGCGGCACTTCAAGGAAGCTGAAATCCGAATGCCAGTCACCGCCGAATACACCGCCTTTTTCGTCAGCGTCCTTGTACACCCGTATGATTTCCGGCTCGGTGTCCATGGGCGTCACGTAAGGCAGTTGCAAGGCGGGCCCGAACACGCTGGTCAGCGCTTTTTATTGTTGCAAATCCAGGTGCGGGCAGGCAAGAAAATGACCTGATACTGTGCCAGGCAATCTCTCAACGCGGCCGCGTCGGTTTCTGAAATGCTCCCCCTCAAATCTGTTCCAGAGACCTCAGCACCGATATTGCCGGTCAGTTTTCGCACGTTGATTGAGTTTTCTGCGGTCATTTGGAAAGTCCCGTCAGTATCGGACAATCAGCCCGGTCATCGCCATGACAGGACGTTGCAAGGCGCGAAAGTTCGTCGTGCAGCGTCTGCAACTCGGCCATCTTGTCTTCGATTTCACTGATACGCTGCAGTGCCATGCGTTTGACGTCACGGCTGGAACGGTCGCGATCCTCATAAAGACCCAACAGTTCACGGCATTCTTCAACGGTGAACCCGAAAGACCTGGCGCTGCGCACGAATCGCAGCTTGTTCAATTCGATCTCGGTATAAATGCGATAACCTGCGCTTGACCGGCCTGACGGCTTGACCAGGCCGATGTCCGCATAGTAGCGAACCGTCTTTGTCGGCAAATCAGCCTGCCTGGCAATCATACCTATGTTCATCTTGGCACTATTCCTTGACCTTCCAGTTGCTGGAAGCATTACAAAGTATCTATCAATCGTCAAACGGCTTTACGGGAACCGGGACCAATATGGCACTTGCTGGAACAATAACCGCACTCAACTGGCGCGACGGACCGGTCTGGAAACAGGCATCAGTGAACACCTTGTGGTGCCTTTTGGGCTGTGCCATCGGTGACATGGGCACCATTGCGTTCTTCCAGTTCACCGCTATCCCGTGGCCCACACTCGCCATCATGTCATTGGCAATTGTGAATGGCTTGCTGACATCCATCGCGTTGGAAACCGTGATCCTCAGCCGGCAGATGGCACTTAACCTTGCCTTCAAGACAGCCATCGGGATGTCGTTGATTTCCATGGTGTCGATGGAAGTTGCCATGAACACGGTGGATGTCCTGCTGACCGGTGGTGCGCGGCTCACCTTGTGGGTCATGCCGATCATGCTGCTTGCAGGGTTTCTGACGCCACTGCCTTATAACTATTGGCGCCTGAAAGCGTTGGGCAAGGGTTGTTGCCACTGACTTTCCGCTCTGTCAAAAGGGACAGATAAGATTATGCTGACCGAAACAGGCAGGCATGATTGTCAGGGAGAGACGCATGTCACACACAGATGGACCAACCCGCACCCTTGAAGACCTGATGATCGGGTGGCGGCATGACTTTCATCAGCATCCCGAGCTCGGCTTCAACGAGCACCGGACGGCGAATAAGGTCGCTGATCTGCTGGCAAGCTTCGGTATGGAAGTTCATGCCGGGATGGGACAGACCGGCGTCGTTGGTGTGCTTCAGAAAGGCAATGCAACGCGCAGCATCGGATTGCGCGCCGACCTCGACGCTTTGCCGATCAGTGAGACCGGCGATGTTGCCTACAAATCGACCAATGACGGTGTGATGCACGCTTGTGGCCATGACGGGCATACATCCATGCTGCTCGGAGCTGCAAAGCACCTGGCTGAAAACGGCAACTTCAACGGCCGTGTCGTATTCATCTTTCAACCCAATGAGGAATACGGACTCGGTGCTGCCGCCATGCTGGACGATGGACTGTTTGACAGGTTCGGCGTGGATGAAGTGCATGGCATGCATAATATTCCGGGGATGGAAACCGGAACATTTGCGTCCAGAGCGAACGCCATAACCGCTAGTGAAAGTCTGTTCGAAATCGAAATCTCCGCTCTTGGCGGGCATGCCGCGTTGCCGCACATGGGGGTCGACGCCATCATGGTCGGGTCTGAAATTGTCGGCGCGCTGCAGACCATTGTGTCGCGCAAACTCAATCCGAGCCTGAACGGAGTGGTGTCTGTCACCGAATTCGAAAGCGATGGACGGCGCAATGTCTTGCCCGGCAAAGCCATACTGCGCGGCGATGCAAGGGCATTGTCACCTGAAATCAATCAGGCAACAGAGATGCATATGCGCCGGATTGTGGACGGCATCTGTGCCGCCCATGGTGTGGTCGCAACGGTGTCATATGACACAATCTTTCCAGCCACCATCAATGCCGCAAGCGCCACCCGGTCTGCCGTTCACGCGGCACAGGCCCTGGTTGGCGGCGATGCGGTAGACGGCGATTGCCCGCCAAAACTGTTCTCGGAAGATTTTGCCCACCTCGCAGCTGCGCGTCCCGGTTGCTTCATGCTGATGGGCAACGGTACCGAGGGTGCTCATGCGAAAGCCCTGCATTCTTCCGAATATGACTTCAATGACGCGGCGCTGGTGGCAGGATCATCCTACTGGGTAACATTGGTGGAACAGCAATTGAGTGAGAGCGCATGATGTTCGAACAACGCATGCAGCAATTGCGAGACCGGTTGGGTAGGGCAGGCATTGACTGCGCCGTGATCACCGACGACGACAGCGTCTATTATCTCACCGGCTACTACGACTATTTGCACATGGATTTCGGACGCCCGACCATTCTTG
>CAVWYF010000036.1:0-401763 GCA_963759095.1 uncultured Alphaproteobacteria bacterium
GTTCCAGTTTGCCATCTGGGCGGGAATGTCTGCAGAAGATGCTATCCGGTCCAGTTTGCTGGAAACTGTCGGAGAGGCCTGATTCATGTCTCTTAATCCCAGTCTTGCAGGGCGTCTGGTGCTGATCGGCGCCGGCAAAATGGGAACGGCAATGCTGCAGGGCTGGCTGGAAGCAGGTGTCACGGGTGATCAGGTAATAATTTTTGACCCTGCGCCACCGCCCGAAACCATGGCGGTGATTGCGCAACACGCAATCAGTCACAACCCTCCGTTGGACAGCGTTGACGGTGTCGAGGCCATTCTGGTCGCGGTAAAGCCTCAGATGGTGGACGAAGTCCTGCCGGCCATGGCAAATCTCGCCAAAGACAATCCGCTGGTTGTATCTGTTGTGGCAGGCAAGACGATTGCCGCTTTCCGGCAGCACTTTGGCGAGGCCACACCCGTAATCCGCACAATTCCCAACACGCCTGCTGCCGTCGGCCGCGGCATTACGGCCATGGCGGCAAGTGACGGCGTTTCGGACGCGCAGTCCCAACTGGCGACAGCGCTGCTGGCATCGCTGGGCGAAGTGGTGACGGTAACCGATGAAGGCCTGATTGATGCCTGCACGGCGATCTCAGGGTCAGGCCCTGCCTATATCTTTTACATGACCGAGTGCATGACAGCAGCGGCGATGAAACTGGGCCTGCCGGCGGACATTGCAGAACAGCTGGCGCGCGCCACTGTTGCAGGTGCCGGCGAGCTGATGCGCGCAACCGGCACACCGGCAGGGATCTTACGTGAAAACGTCACTTCGCCCAAGGGCACCACTCACGCAGCACTCCAGGTCCTGATGGCTGATGAAGACGGCATGAAACAGCTGATGATCCGGGCAACGGCAGAAGCCGAAAAGCGGTCCCGCGAACTGGCTGGTTAAAACAGCACGCGCCAATCCGTCAGCTTGTGTTCCACGTTTCCACATTGCAATCTGAAAACTGATACACGGAGCCAACAGGAACCTTGTCATGGAAGAGCGCCGGAACGCTATTGTAAGTGCTACATTTCGACTGGCCGCCACGCGGCCATGGAGCGAAGTAAAATTGGCGGATATTGCTGCGGAAGCTGACATATCACTGGCGGATCTTGCCGGTGTTATTGGCGGCAAGGCAGATATCCTGCAGCTTTATGGCCGGCAGCTTGATGCAAAAATGCTGGCTTCCCTGGAAACCGAACCGGTGTCCGGTTCTGCACATGACCGGGTGTTCGACATTCTCATGCGCCGCCTGGAATTGATGGACGGTGACAAGGCCGCCATCCGGTCCATTGTTGAAACACCCGCAGCCTCCCTGCCCGATTACGCGCGGCTGGCCGGTTCCATGATGCAATCGCAGGATTGGGTGCTGTCGGCAGCCGGCATTGAAGACACCGGACTGCGCGGCGCCATGAAAACCACCGGCCTTGCATTGGTCTACGTGCGCACGTTGAAAGTGTGGGCCAATGATGATGACACCGGTCTTGCGCGTACCATGGCACAGTTGGATCGCTCCTTGCGCGATGGTGCTGACTGGATCAAGCGGCTTGAAACACCAATGACACTGGCAACCGCCCTGTCCAGTCTGGCGCGAGGCTTCATGAAGGCCAGGCGCGGCCCGTCATCGCGCGAAAACGACAAAACCGGCAATCCCACCCAACCGCCTCCGGCACCTGAGACGCCCGCGTCGGAGACGACGGCTCCATGAGTACCATTACCTTTGACGATTTCATGAAGGTCGACATCCGCATTGGCACGATTGTCGAAGTGTCGGATTTCCCCGAAGCGCGCAAACCGGCCTACAAGCTGAAGATTGACTTCGGTGATGAGATCGGTGTGAAGAAATCATCCGCCCAGATAACCGTTCACTACTCACCGGAAGACCTGGCCGGGCGCAAGGTCGCAGCCGTCGTCAACTTCCCGTCCCGCCAGATCGGCCCGTTCATGTCGCAGGTGCTGACACTTGGTTTTGCCGATAATAACGGCGATGTCGTTCTGGTTGGCATCGACAAGGACGCACCAAACGGCTCGCGCCTGCATTAGAACAACATGGGTTCAAGTGAACCCCATAGTTACACTCTCTGGCATCAGTTGTGGTGATTGAAATTGTACTGGCGCTTGGGAGGCGTCGTATCCACACCGGATCCGTATTTATGCCGCGTGATATGCCTGTTGCGATCCCTGAAACGGACGCGCTTGGCGCCGGCCTGCTTGTCGCGAAGGCTCTGCAGATACCACTTCATCTTGTGATCGGGCAAACTGATCTGGAAAAGCATTTTGCGGAATGATCGCTTGGAAAACTGTGTGGCCTGCTTTGCCGCGCCATACAGGTAATAAGGCCCGGTCAGAAGATTGAGAACCGGACCGATATGGACAAACTGCTGCTTGTCTCCGCGGGTCTGATCCGGCAATAGCGGTACGGTATCGTTCTGGTAGACAACTCTCAGAATTGGCAGATTTCGGTAGGTTGTAGCGCCTTGCAAATTGGTGAACTTCGGTTGCCCGAATGTATAAATCCCGCCAAGCTTGAATGCATCATCCCACAGATAAATCCCCAGAATTGCAGCGACGGCTCCGCCCAGTGAATGACCTGTCAGATACGTGGTGTATGCCGGGTCGAGCAACGGTTTGACGTCCCGATAAATGGTGCCTGCAGCGCGCCTGAACCCACGATGCAACCGAACTCCAGCCCTGCCGTCACGAACGATCCTTTTGTCCCGGTCAAGTTTCCAGTTGGCATCACTCACCGTGCCACGAACAGCGATGATTTGTGTCCGGCGCTGGTGATCGTGCAGCAGGACATACTGTACTTTGGTGTTGCCGGGCGTGGCGACCCGGGTGATTTTTGCACCGTACCTGACCAGTATTGTCGATTTTTTGTCGTAGGCATGCCTGGCCAGCTGAGCTGCCTGATAAATCAGTTTGAAATTTATAGGCGGTGAGTTTTGCGCAACAGCCGGTGAACGGCTCAGCGGTGACATCACCAGCAGGAGTGTCAGCATGAACATGAAAAAACTACGCTTTAGGTCGGACACGTTGAACTCCGGAGCCAATGCAACATCTGCAGAACATCATCATCATCAGATTGGTATCCGAACCTCGGCCCGCAAGCCACCCAGCATCGACGGCGACAATGCAATATCACCGCCGTGGCTTTGGGCTATGTCGCGCGCGATAGCCATACCAAGCCCGGTTCCGCCCAAATCCTGGTTGCGGGCAACATCGAGGCGAACGAAGGGTTTGAAGACCTCATCATACTGCTCGGGCGGAATTCCCGGACCATCGTCATCCACAATCACACGCAGATAGTCACCGTCATGCACGGCAGTGATTTCCACCTGGTTGGCAAAACGTGATGCATTCTGCACCAGATTGCCGACACATCGTTTGAAGGCATCCGGTTTCAACGCGACAATCAGCTTGCGCGGCGTGTTGAGCACAATCGGATGGCCTGAACGGCTCATGTCATCAGCCACGTCGCCGAGCAGGTCGACGATCTCGGTCGCCGCTGTCGGTTCACCGCCATCGCCGCGCACAAATGCCAGATAGCCTTCCAGCATACGCTGCATCTCGCCGACATCATCGGACAGAGCCTGTACCGTTGGTGACTTTTCCAGCAACGCCAGCTCCAGCTTGAACCGGGTCAGTATGGTACGCAGATCATGGCTGACCCCGGCCAGCATGGCGGTTCTCTGCTCAACATGCCGCTCAATGCGGGACTTCATCTTAAGGAAGGCGCGCGCGGCCGACTGCACCTCGGCAGCCCCGCCGGGCCGGAAGTCAGGCACATCCCGACCCATGCCGAAACTCTGCGCCGCGTTGGCGAGCTTGACGATCGGCTTGATCTGATTTCGCAGGAACACGACGGCAATCAGCAACAGGAACAGCGAACCGCCTATCATCCAGGCAATGAAAATCGGTGTGGTAGATGCGTGCGCCCTGTCCAGATCGGTGAGAAACCGAAACACAAACCCGTCCGGCGTCAGAATTCGAACATCGACATATCCGCTTTTGCCAACCGTATCGACCCATAAAGGCAGGGTCACTCCACCCTCCAGATAGCGCACCAGTTTGGGATGCACCGAAGACAGGAACGGTGTGTTGGTCGCCGGTGGAAGTTCGGATTTCTTCTCCACTGTCAGGCCGAGCGCGAGATCCTCATTGGCCATGGCCAGCACCTTGGCCAGGTCTGTTTCGGTACGTGGACTGTTGTCCCAGGTTTTGATAACCAGTGCCACGTCACGGGCAAATGATTGCGACAGGGACTTGGTCACGGTTTCATAATGCCTGTCGAGAAACACCCAGGCCATCAGGCCCTGCAACAATACAACCGGTGCGATAACGATGATCAGCGAACGCTGATAGAGCCGCTCCGGCATGTAGCGCTCAAGAAAGCGGTTGAAATGCCAATACAAGGTGCGCTTTTCAAGCGGGGTATCGTCGCGGCTGGCAATGGCCGACATGTGAAAAACCTTTCAAATAACATTCGACGCGTGCGCGTGCACCTAGGGTCCCGACCCTAGTCCACGTGCAAAGTATAACCATGTCCGCGCACGGTTTGCAGATAAACCGGCATGGCAGGCTGATCCTCGATCTTGCGCCGAAGCCGGTTGATCTGCACATCCACCGCCCGGTTTGTGTCTTCCTGGGCCGGCTCAATGATATCTGCACGCGCCACCGGTTCACCGGCACGTTGCGACAGTATGCGCAATATGTCGCGCTCGCGTGTTGTCAAATGAACAAGCTGGCCGTCCCGGCGCAATTCACCACGCAACAGGTTGAATGAAAATGCGCCGAAATTCACCTCCGCGACCTCCGTGCTGGTCGGCTGTGTCGACGCATGGCGCTTCAGGATGGCCTGCATCCGCAACAGCAACTCTCGCGGTTCAAACGGCTTGGTCAGATAATCATCGACACCTGCGCTGAGCCCTTCGATCCTGTGCTCTATTTCGGCGCGCGCCGACAACATCAATATGGGCACGTCATTGCCGGCCGCACGCAGTGACGCTGCAAAGTCGAGGCCGGTTTCACCCGGCATCATCACGTCCAGCACCAACAGGTCAAACGACATGCCCTGCATTCGCAGGCGCGCATCCCCCGCCCCGCTCACTGCTGATACCCGGCAACCGTTGGCCGACAGAAACGACCTCAACAATTCGCGCAGCCGCTTGTCGTCATCGACAATCAGCACATGTGGCAGATCATCGAGCGACCCGTTCATGGACTTACCACCTTTTCCACCCGGTCGCGTTCTTCTTCATTGATCAAGCCGTATAACACCTGCTGGAAAACCGGCGCAGCGTCACCGCCGGCGTGCCTGATCGCAGCCTGCACTCGTTCAATTTGGGGTTGCATCAATCTGTCATGCAGCGAAACGCCATCTTCGGTCAGGTGCAGCAACCGCCTGCGCCGGTCAGCATGCCCGGAGCGCTGCTCAATGATCCCGCGTTCGACAAGCTCCTTCAACACCCGCGCCAGACTCTGCTTGGTGATGCGTAAAATATCAAGCAGTTCAGCCACGCTGATACCAGGATTGCGCCCCACAAAATGCACGACACGGTGATGCGCCCGGCCAAATCCGAAATCCAGCAGCAACACATCCGGATCCGAGGTGAAATCGCGGTATCCAAAGTACAAAAGCTCGATCAGTTCAATGACGGCATCGCGCGAAACTTTCCGCTCCAAAGCGTTTTGGTCTGCCTGTGCGTCCATGGCAAAAATCACTTCCGGATCCGTATTGGCTATCACGATTTATGTCAGCTATATTGACATAAATTACGGCTGTTGTTAGTGCCATAATCGATTTTTTTGATTATCTGCGTTAGTAGAGACAATCCCGGTGCGTGAATTCAATATCCGATACCGGCCACATGAGGAGCCCTGCCATGGCCGCGTCACTGCCTTTTGATCAACGTGATGGTGATATCTGGTTGAACGGTGAGTTTGTACCGTGGTCTTCCGCACAGCTGCATGTGTTGTCCCATGCATTGCATTATGCGTCTTCGGTGTTTGAAGGCGAACGCGCCTATGGCGGTGAGATTTTCAAGCTGACCGAACACACCGAACGTCTGTTCCGTTCGGCGGAATTTCTCGACATGGAGATCCCCTACACGGTTGCCGAAATAGACAATGCCTGCAAGGCATTGCTGACCCGTCAGGGCTTGCAGGATGCCTATGTGCGCCCGGTCGCCTGGCGTGGCTCCGAAATGATGGGGGTGTCCGCTCAGACCACAAAGATCAATGTCGCCATCGCGATTTGGGAATGGCCGAGTTATTTCGATGCCGAGGAACGCCTCAAGGGCATCCGGCTGGACATGGCCAAGTGGCGGCGTCCTGATCCTGCAACCATTCCTTGCGAGGCGAAAGCTGCCGGTCTCTACATGATCTGCACATTGTCGAAGCATGCCGCCGAGCGCAAAGGCTATGCTGATGCTCTTATGCTCGACTATCGCGGCCGCGTGGCCGAAGCGACCGGAGCCAACGTATTCTTCGTGAAGGATGGTGAACTGCACACGCCGACACCGGATTGCTTCTTGAACGGCATCACCCGCCAGACCGTCATCGAGTTAGCGCGCACACGCCAGATCAAGATCAATGAGCGCGTCATCATGCCGGAGGAGATGGCCGATTTTGAAGAATGCTTCATCGTCGGAACAGCGGCCGAGGTAACACCGGTGTCTGAAATCGGGCCCTACAGTTTCACCGTTGGCGACATTACGACAACGCTGATGAACGACTACACCAATACCGTGCAGCCGAAAGTGGCCGCTGCCGAGTAGCAGCTTCCTGCCTGCCTGCCCGCCTGAAGCAGGTCGCAAACAGATAACGGCGCAGCCGGTAATCCGGCCACGCCGCTGTTTGATAGGCTCGCCTGACCAGCACATCAGGCTTATCGCTTAACTGTCTGGCAGCATGACCTTACTGTCTGGCAGCATGACCTTGCCGATGACGTGCACAACGCCGTTTGATGCAGCAATATCGGCGGTGATGACATTGGCCTGATCCACTGTGACCGGTCACAAAACATGCGTGAATCGAACTGAGTTTTTCACCATTTTAATTTGGTTTGACGACGCTATACTGGCCGACGTCAGGGGCAATGATGGAGACTTTCAATATGCGGCCGTACGCACACATCCTGTTTTTCGCTCTTACGCTGGCTGCAAGCATCTCGTTGGCAAAGTTGCCTGCTCATGCTGCCGGCAATGAGATTGTTGGCAAAACCATTGAGTCAATCATCATCAATGGGGAGAGCAATATCGGTTCTCTGGACGACGATGATCGGCTGATCCAGGTTTTCACCTACTATTCCGACCGCTCTTTCAAACCCATCTGGGTTCGCGACGACGGCATGAAATCCAAGGGGAAAATGTTGCTCAATTTTCTGGGTGAAATCGAAAATCATGGCCTTCGCGAATTCAAGTACCGGCTGGCGGACATTCGGGCACTCGTCGGAGACCCGCATCCGCGCGCCCTGGCAGAACTGGAAATGTTGCTGACCAGTGCATTCATCGATTTAGCCAGAGACCTGACTCGAGGCCGTGTTGCTCCGAAGGAAGTCTCCAAGCAAAACGACATCTCCGTACGCGAACTTGGTGCTGCCTACCTTCTGGACGGAGCGGAAAAAGCAGACGAGCTGCAACCGTATCTGGACAGCCTGATGCCGCAAGACAAACGCTATCATCGCCTGGTTGCCAAGCTGAAGGAATACCGCGCCATTGCCGCTGCCGGCGGCTGGAACCAGATTCCCGCCGGAAAGGCCCTCAAGCCAGGCGCAAAAGATGTGCGTCTTCCCCTGGTGCGCGATTTTCTCGAAACAACCGGAGATATGGAGTCAGCTACACGACCTGTTGACGATGCCTATGACGACGTAACACTCGCGGCAGTTAAGAAGTTTCAACGCCGCCATGGCTTGACAGACGATGGCGTCATTGGTCCTACCACACTGAATCAAATGAACATTCCCACCGCAAGACGGATCAGGCAACTGGAGGTCAATCTGGAACGGCGGCGCTGGCTCGACCGGGAACCAGGCGGGTTCTATGTGTTCGCCAATCTGGCCGATCAGGAACTCAAGGTGGTGAAAGACGGCAAGACAATACACACCGCACGCATTGTCGTCGGCAAGACCTACCACAAGACCCCTGTGTTTACCGAAGATATGACTTACCTGGTTATCAATCCCTACTGGAATGTGCCGTCATCCATTGCCAACAAGGAATACCTGCCGAAACTGAAAAGCGACGCAGGCTACCTGCAGCGTCAGGGCATTCGTGTGCTCGACAAGTCAGGCCAGGCGGTCAACCCCTACTCGGTCAACTGGGCCGGCATGCGCCGGATGCCGTACCGGCTGCGCCAGGATACCGGCAACAAGAACGCACTTGGCCGCATCAAGTTCATGTTCCCCAACAAGTACAATGTCTACATTCACGACACGCCATCGAAGAGCCTGTTCAGCAAGGATCTACGGGTGTTTTCCCATGGCTGCATGCGGGTGCAGAACCCTGCGCAACTGGCTGAAGTCATTCTGGGAAAACAGGGCTGGACTCTGGATCGGATAAACAGTCAGATCGCATCCGGAAAGCGGCGCATCGTCAAACTGAAACAGAAGGTGCCAGTCTATGTGACTTACATCACCGCGTGGGTGAACAAGGACGGCTCAGCCAACTTCCGCCGTGACGTGTATGGACGTGATGAAACACTGGCCGAACATCTGTTGACCGGAGGCAGGTTTGCCGACGCCGACAATCATTGATGATTGCAACACGGGCTTCGGGTTGATCGCCCGGCGTGGCGTTATCACTGCAGCAGCCTGGGCTCAGGCGAACTCGCAAATCTGAACTATGCCGCAAGTATCCTGCGGAAAACCCATAGCCGTGCCGGCGGAATATTGCGCACCATCCAGTCAAAAGGTTCCACGGAATAGGTCTGCCAGTCGGGCGGGATAGGCGAAACCGGGCCATAGGAGATCTGCACGATCGGACGCCCGGGTTTAAGCCGGTCAAATAGTTCGTTCAGCAGTCTGAGCCTTTGTTCGACCGGAAAATTCAACATCGGGATGGCAGATATGATGGTGTCGAACCTGCTCTCGCCCATATCAGGCAACACGTCGTCCAGTTGAAAAGCATTCCCGTGGATTATGTTCACCTCGGGAAAGTCGGACTTCAGTTGCGGAATAAATGCTTCCGTGTACTCGACTGAAAACAGCTTCGCCGGTTTCACACCACGCGCCAGAATTGCCTTTGTAATGACGCCTGTGCCCGGACCGAGTTCGAGCACCGGATCATCACATGCGGGGCTGATCAGGCTCGCCATGCGTTTGGCGGTTACGCTGCTTGTCGGCAACACCGCCCCCATGGCCTTGGGTTTGTCGATCCATGATTTAAAGAACCGGATTTCCTCGTCAAAACGATTGGCAACATTCCTTGCCATGCGATTGGCCACTGGCGTTTCCTCTATTCAATGTGGACAGGTCGCGATCAGACCTGCTCAGATTACTGCCGTCTGGGTCCACAAGCTGCGCTGAGCCTGTTGTCCCAGCTAGCACCATGACTCACAAGAGGCA
Source organism: uncultured Alphaproteobacteria bacterium (assembly GCA_963759095.1). Taxonomy (GTDB): domain Bacteria; phylum Pseudomonadota; class Alphaproteobacteria; order Rhizobiales; family Aestuariivirgaceae; genus Anderseniella. Next base: position 9,576 of record CAVWYF010000036.1, read on the forward strand.
AAAATACTCTTAAACCGTGGCGAGAATTGTACACGGATGATATTGCATCATCCACCGGTAACTGGCGGAAAAAATGCAATCTCGCGAGCATCACCGAGCGCATGATCAAGTCCCACATGCTCCTGGTCCAGTGCGGCGCGGATAACCCGCATATCAGCGAATGCTGCCGCATAGCCTTCATCGCGGGTCGCCAGATGAGCCGCAAGATCAGCCACGGTGGTCACATCCGCTGGTATTTCAATCATTTCCTCGCCCGTACCGGTGCGCTGGCGCACCCAGGCAAAATACAGAACCTTCATTCGTCTTCTTCCATGACATGCTTCACACCGGCACGAAAATAATCATAGCCTGTGTAAAGCGTTGCTACGGCAGCAATCCATAAAAACGTCAGGCCGATCGTGGAGGTATGATGAAATACCTTGTCACCGGCCGGCCCGACAATCAAAAACCCGATGGCGATCATCTGAAAGGTGGTTTTCCACTTGGCCAGTTGCGTCACCGGAACCGACACCCTGACTTCGGCCAGAAATTCCCGCAGGCCCGACACCAGTATTTCGCGACACAATATGATGATCGCAGCCCAGATGTGCACGCCCTTGATTTCACCGGTATATGTGACAGCCAGGAGAACCGACGCAATCAGCAGCTTGTCGGCGATCGGGTCCAGCATTTTTCCAAGCGAGGATTGCTGTTGCCAGATGCGAGCCAGATATCCGTCCAGAAAATCGGTAATCGCGGCAATGATGAAAATCGCCACTGCAATCCAGTGGTTTATGTCGCCGCCATAGATCAGCAGGCCCACCACTACCGGCACCGCCGCAATGCGCAGATAGGTCAGGATGTTGGGCAACCAGGTGGCCACGTTGCCGCGCCGGTTCGGATGCCTGATTTTGTCAGCGCCAGCGCTCAAGTTTCACCCTCGTGGAAATAGCCATATATGGCAGTTGCCAGACTTTTGCTGATTCCTTCAACCTGCTCCAGATCTGCCACCGATGCGCCCGAGACCGCCCGTGCCGAACCAAAGGCGCGAAGCAGCGCTTTCTTGCGCCCTGGTCCGATGCCGCCAATCTCGTCAAGAGGATTGGCAAGCGCCGCCTTGGCCCGCTTGGCCCGGTGTGTACCGATAGCAAATCTGTGTGCTTCATCGCGCAACCTTTGCACATAATACAACACCGGGTCACGTTGTTCGAGCATGAAAGGCGCTTTGCCCGACACATGAAACTGCTCACGGCCCGCATTTCGATCCGGCCCTTTCGAGATACCGGCAACCGGCACGTCCTTGATGCCCAGCTCTTTCAAAACATCCTGCACGGCTGAAAGCTGGCCTTTGCCACCATCAATCAATAACAGGTCCGGCCAGATGCCGACACTGGTGTCATCGACACTGGTGTCATCGCCTGGTTGCAAATCCTCACCGGTGTCCGCAGGGCGATCTCCCTGCTCTTTCAGCAAACGCGAAAACCGCCTTGTCAGCACTTCTTTCATCATGCCGAAATCGTCGCCGCCGGTGTCCTGTGCAGTTTTGATATTGAACTTGCGGTAGTGCGCTTTTGCCAGCCCTTCGGGCCCGGCCACTATCATGCCGCCAACTGCATTGGTACCCTGAATGTGTGAATTGTCGTACACTTCTATGCGCCGGGGCATGCGCTCAAGACCGAAAACGGTTTTCACCCCTTCCAGCAATTTCTTCTGGGACGAGGTATCAGCCAGTTTGCGGCCCAGCGCCTCACGGGCATTGGTCATGGCGTGTTTGACCAGTTCACGTTTTTCACCGCGCTGCGGTATCAGGACTTCGACCTTGCGGTCGGCCTTGGTTGAAAGCGCATCGGTCAACAGGTCAAGTTCGCTGACGTCGCCAGACAACATGATTTGGCGCGGCACCGGTTTATCGTCGTAAAACTGGGCAATGAAGGCCGCCAGCACGTCAGCCGGTTCAACCGATTTATCGGCGCGCGGGAAATAGGCACGTGTGCCCCAGTTCTGCCCGGCCCTGATGAAAAACACCTGAATGCAGGTTTGCCCGCCCTCCTGTGCCAGACCAAAAATATCTGCTTCCGCCACACCTTGCGGGTTGATGCCTTGCGACGCAGTAACGTGGCTGAGCGCAGAAATCCTGTCACGGCAAACTGCCGCACGTTCAAAGTCCAGGTCTTCCGATGCCGCCTCCATCTGTTTTGCCAGGGCTGTTTTCACCGCATTGGATTTGCCGGACAGAAAGGCTTCCGCCTGCCTGACCAGTTCATCATAGCCATCGTTGGAAATCTCAGCCGTGCAGGGCGCAGCGCAGCGCTTGATCTGAAACAGCAGGCAGGGCCGTGTGCGGTTTTCATAATAACTGTCGGAACAAGACCGCAGCAAAAACGCCTTCTGCAACAGGTTGATGGTGGTGTTTACCGACCCGGCCGATGCAAACGGGCCATAATAATTGCCTTTGCGATTACGCGCGCCGCGATGCTTGGTGATCTGGGCAACATCATGATCCTTGGCAATCAGAATATAGGGAAACGACTTGTCGTCGCGCAGAATGACATTGTAGCGCGGTTTCAGCCGCTTGATCAGGTTTGCTTCCAGCAACAGGGCTTCCGGCTCTGTCTTGGTGGTGACAAACTCCATCGAGCAGGTATTGGAGATCATTGCTGCAATGCGATTGGTATGGCCGCCCAGGCGGGTATAGTTCGAGACACGGTTTTTAAGGTTGCGCGCCTTGCCCACATAAAGCACATCGCCCTTGTGGTTATACATCCTGTAAACGCCCGGCCTGCCCGGCAGCGTTTTTGCGAACCGTTTGATGACCGCAGGTCCGCTTTCAACAGCGTCTTCGACAGCTCCACCATCTTGCGGAATTTGGGATTCGCTCATCGGCCTCGTCAGCCTCGCGCGCGCTCGATCTCAATTCCTACGCTTGAGGCCTCGGGAATGATATCAAGCTTCTCGACCCGCACCCGGACGCGCTTGATAGATCTGTTCTTCAAAACCTTGTCAGCGATCTTTTCAGCAAGTGTCTCGACCAGATTGACATGACCGTCCTGCACAATGGTCTTCACGTTCTTGACGACTTTTTCGTAGCTCACGACATTCTTGATATCGTCTTCCAGCGCCCCGCCGTGCTCTTTCACGGCACAATCAATGTTCACCAGAATACGCTGTGGATGCCGCTTTTCGTGCTCATAGATGCCCACCATGGCAATCAGCGCCAGATCACGCACGAAGACATGCCGCAACCCGTGCTCGGCATCTGCATACTCTGAATTCAACTGGCGCGGATTGTTGTCCATATCACCTACTCGTTTGCATCCGTGACATCCGGCGTTTGCCAGACAAGATGCTGACCACCATCAAGCACGATCATCTGTCCGGTCAAGGCCGGGGCCGACAAAATGAACGACAATGCTGACGAAATCTCTTCGGGCGAGGTACCGCGCTGCAACAGTGTCTGCTCGGTGCGCTCGGCAAAATCACCTTCTTTCATCCGCACATGAGGCAAGGCAGGTCCCGGACCAATGGCATTAACCCGGATACGCGGGGCCAATGACTGCGACAGCGTACGGGTGATCGTCCACAGCGCAGATTTCGAGGCCGTATACGAAAAATACGTCGGATTCAGTTTCAGTACACACTGGTCGATGAGGTTGACGATATTGCCATGCGCGCCTTCAGGAAACTGCGCAACGAAGGCCTGGGCCAGAAACACCGGTGCCCGAAGGTTGGTGTTCAGATGCAGGTCCCAGCCTTCCTGTGTCATGGTTTCGGCCTCATCCGGTTCAAACCGGGACGCATTGTTGATGAGGCATGTCAAAGGCCCCAGCGCCTCTGAGGACCTGGCAACGATTTGTTCCGGTACACCACTGGCCGAAAGATCGCCCTGCACCGCGACAGCCCGTCCTCCCCTGGCCTCGATTTCTGCGACCACATTATTGGCGTCATCGGCAGATGTGTTGTAGTGCACCGCCACTGCCCAGCCTTTATCTGCAAGATCAAGCGCCATCTGCCGGCCAATACGCCGCGCTGCACCGGTTATCAGGACTGTTCCCGTCATTTTTTTATCCATTTATCGATTACTTCCGACATCATCCGCTCAGCGATCACACTGCCGCAAAGCAAGGCTCGCATTGTGAAACGAGATGACCGCCAGATCAGATTTACGGGTTCAGGTGAACCCATGTTGCTCCAGGGCGGATTGACATCAGTTGAAACTGATCACAATCGGTGATCCAGGCTTCGCATCAGGCTGTGTGGCGCTTGCCGGTGCAGGCATTGACTGCAACCACACATTGCCGGGCCCGCGCAATATGGCCACGTTCAATTTGTTGTCAGCGGCAACGCCGTGCGCTTCAGTTGCCTTTTCAATCACCACGGTGGCGCCAAGCGCCGCTATGGCGCTGCCTCTCGCCGCCAGGATTTCTCCGGCCCCAAGCTTGAGATGGGAAACTTCGCCTGTTGCAGTGGTAAACACCCAGCCTTCACCGTCGGCCTGCAATAACACCAGCCCGTCGGGCCGGTTGGCGGACTTCAGTGACTTGATATGACTGTATGGCCTGATCCGCACACCGGGACCAACGGCCAGAAAATTTTCCTGCGGCAGCAGAATGCGGCCGGCCAGCTGTTTCAGATCAAAGGCGCCGACAGATCCGCCCGGCGACAGGATAACCCGGGAATCAGCATCACCGACATTGCACGCAATGACGAGCGCTTCATTGCCGGCATCTTCAAGAATAACGCCGTTGTCGTGGGCGGTAACGGAACTCGCCCAGCCAACCATCCGGCGACCTGGTCTCAGCGTTACTGCCAACTGCTGCATGTACCGTCCGGACACTACAAAAGACAAATCAGCGGAATCATCTTCATCCGCTGCGTGCTCATGTACCACATCCGCAATAGACTGAAATGTCATCGCACAAATCCGACGCTAATCCGAGTCCAGGCTGCACTAACGCCCCGGACCTGCATAGCCATTCTTAAACCATGTGTCATGGCGTCATGACAACAGGCTTGATGCATGTTTACGAAAGTCCAGTCCCGACTTACCTGTCACTGAGCCGCCTGCTTCATACCGGCTGCCCTTATTGCTTCCCACACTTTCACGGGCGTGAGCGGCATATCGATATGACTGATGCCCAATGGCTTGAGAGCATCAACCACCGCGTTGACAACGGCAGGCGGTGCTCCCGTGGCACCGGCCTCACCTGCCCCCTTGACCCCGAGCGGATTGGACTGTGTCGGCGCGTCCTGGTTGAATTCCAGTCCAATCGACGGCAGGTCCTTTGCCCGCGGCATGCAGTAATCCATGAAGGAACCCGTTAAAAGCTGGCCTGTTTCATCATATGTCACACCTTCCAGCAAGGCCTGCCCGATGCCCTGAACGGCACCCCCCATCACCTGTCCACCTGCAATCAACGGATTGATGATCCGCCCAAAATCATCAACGACCGTATAACCGGTGATGTCGGTCATGCCGGTGTCGGGGTCCACCTCAACCTCACAAACATGCACGCCGTTGGGGTAGGAAAACTGCTTGCGCTCCCAGGTTTTGGAAGAAGACAGGGTTTCAGGAACACCCTCCGGCAGGCTGTCGGCAATCGCCCGCAGCCTGGCTGCAAGTTCAAGTATGCCAATGCCACGGTCAGTGCCCATGATGGCAAACCTGCCGGCCTTGAACTCAATGTCCTGCGCTGCAGCTTCAAGAACATGCGCTGCGGCCAGCTTGCCCTTGTTCACGACTTCATGGGACGTGGTGAGCACGGCTGACCCGATTACCATCAATGAGCGCGAGCCGCCGTGGCCGCCACCAGCCTTGATGACATCGGTATCGCCGGTGATATAGCGCACCTTGTCAGGATCTATGCCGAGCTCTGAACTGATAATCTGCTTGTAGGTCGTCTCATGACCCTGCCCCGTCGCCTGACCACCGGTCATCAGGGACACCATGCCATCATCTTCAAATCGCAATTCGGCAAAGTCGGCCGGCATGCCCAAGGTGACTTCCAGATAGCTGGACACACCAAGCCCGCGCAGCTTGCCCTTGCGCTCAGAAGCCTTGCGCCGCTTTGCAAACCCGTCTGCATCATGAACCGCCAGGGCCCTGTCCAGCGTGCCTTCAAAATCAGCACAGTCGATAACCATGCCCAGCGCCATTTTGTGAGGGTACTGGTTGATAAAGTTCTGCCGGCGCAGCGCAACCGGGTCGCGTCCGGTCTCAAAAGCCGCCAGGTCGACCAGCCGCTCGATCAGATAGGCTGATTCCGGCCTGCCCGCACCACGGTAGGCATCCACGGGCACCGTATTTGTGAACACCGCATCTACCGACATCGAAACCGACGGAATTCGGTAATTGCCCCCCATCGACACCCAGCTTGCAGACGTTGGGATGATCGTCGCATAGGACGAAAGATAGGCCCCCATATTGGCCCGCGTATCAATCTTGAGAGCAGTAAAATTGCCGTCTTCGTCCAGCGCAAGCTCCGCACTCGTGAGATGGTCGCGGCCATGAATTTCCGACAGGAAGTTTTCCGACCGCTGCGCAATCCACTTGACCGGCCGGCCAACCAGTTTGGCGGCCAGCATCACCATGACATTTTCAGGATAGACGAAGTTCTTCGCACCGAAGCCACCGCCGACATCCGGCATGACGACGCGAACCTTTTCCGGCGGCACCTTGAAAATGGCGTCGGCCATCTGACCCTTCTGGCCATGCACGGCCTGGCCCGACACATGCAGGATCAACTGGTCCTTTTCCTTGTCATAGTCGCCGATGGAGCCGCGCGGCTCGACAGCCGACGGCGCAACCCGGTTGTTTACGAAAGTCAGCCGGGTGACATGCGCGGCCGCAGCGATTGCCTTGTCGACGCCTGCCTCATCACCCTTGTGGAAATGGTAGGCCCGGTTTGATTTCAGTTTCGGATGGATCAGTTTGGTTTTCGCGTCGAGAACCGCGGCCAGAGCAACCACCGCAGGCTTGTCGTTGTAATCGACCATGACCGCTTCTGCAGCCAGTTGGGCCTGCCCGGGGGTTTCTGCAATAACCATCGCGACGGGATCACCGACAAACCGCGCCACATCCCCGGTCAGGGCAAAACGGTCCGGCACCGCGATACCGTTTTCATCAACCCCGTCCACTGCCGTCACTGTCGGAAATGCCCCGAGGCCCGCCTTCTTGACGTCCTTGTGGGTGAGCACCCTGATGACACCCGGCATGGCAACTGCCGCTGCGATATCTATCTCGCCGATTTTTGCATGTGCAAATGGTGAACGCACGAAGGCGGCGTGAACCATGTTGTCCAGCCTGATGTCATCGACATAACAACCGTCTCCCTTGAGAAAACGTTCATCCTCCACGCGACGGACGGCCTGCCCGACTGCAAATTTCTGCATATTTGATTGCCTGTTTTGGAATTCGAATTTCGGCGCTCAGTGCAGGCACAAAACACCGATTGCATGCACTGAGTTACCGATCCTAAACCACTGCTAGGCGGTAAGTCTAGCCAGCAACTCATCGCGGGAGGCCATGAAGCCGCCTGCCACCCACCAGTCTTCCAGTGCCTTGAGAGTCTCGCCAACCTGCGGTCCCGCTTCAATGCCAGTGGCCAGAATATCACTGCCAGTGACCGGAAAAACCGGCATTTCCCATTCATTGGGCAGCTTGTACAGGCGCGCCCAGTCCTCATCTCCCGCATTCCCGTCACGCGCCCACGCCAGCAACACAGCCCGTTTCCAGGTTTCGGCACCTGCTTGATACAGCACCACCTTGCGTTCATTGTCCCGCAACGCAAGCGATGGCGGCATTGCAGATTGCACGTCGTTCAGACACCGGGTTTGAGCGTTGGACAATCTGAGCAAGGCGGACTGTTCGACTGCGGCCAGTGGCAGAGCTGCCGCCAGCAGCGTCGTGTAATCAGGCGTGAAACCCAGTGATCCGGCCCGTGCAATCACCGAAGCCAGCAATTCAGCGTCCATATCCGTTGCGAACAATGTCCGGTTGATGCCGGCTTCATTCATCAGCACGGCAACTTCGCCGGCCCGCCTGCCACACAGCAGTTTGCAGGTTTCCTGGCCTACGCGTTCCCTGGAAAGCTGCTTCAATCCGTCTCGAAGTTGCATGCAGGCAGTCAGTCCATCAGCGTCAACCTCGCCCCGGCCATATTGCGAAACGAAGCGGAAGAAGCGCAGTATTCGCAGGTAATCTTCCTTGATACGCGCCTGAGGATCGCCCACAAACCGCACCATCCTGGTGTTCAGGTCGCCAAGACCTCCCACCGGGTCGAACACGTCACCTTCAGCCGAACAGTACAGTGCATTGAGCGTAAAATCGCGCCTGGCTGCATCTGCTGCCCAGTCATCCGTGAACGCCACCGTGGCTTTGCGTCCGTCGGTCTCAACATCGTGGCGCAGTGTCGTCACTTCGAAACCGTTGCTATCGCTGATCACCGTTACGGTGCCGTGTTCAATGCCTGTTGCCACCGTGTTCAGCCCGGCGGCCCTGGCTGCTCCAACCACCTGTTCGGGTGTCAGGGTCGTAGCGATATCAATGTCATGGACAGGTTCTCCCAAAAGCGCATTGCGCACGGCACCGCCGACGATACGGGCCTCGCCGCCCGCCCTGGAAATGGCCTGAAACACGGAGTGCAGCCCTGGGGTCTCAAATATCCCGTGACCATGTAGCGAAGGCAGCGTCATCACCTGGTTATCCTGTCATGCAGGTTGCGCAACATGCCCGCAGTTGCCCCCCACACATATCTTTCGCCGTAGGGCATGGCGTAGTATTGCCGCTCGCGCCCCTGCCAGACCCGCGAATGCCGGAAATGATTGGCCGGTTCCATGAAATGAGCCAGTGGAATATCAAAAATTTCTGTCACCTCGCCGGCCTCCGGGACCAGATCGAAGCCGGTTCTCAACAACCCCACAACCGGCACAATACGAAAACCGGTACCTGTCTGGTAGACATCCAGAAAGCCGGCCGGTTCGACAAACTCGGGCGAAACACCGGTTTCCTCATGGGTTTCACGCAGCGCGCATTCCACCGGGCCTGCATCTTCGGCATCAATCTTGCCCCCGGGAAATGCGATCTGGCCCGCGTGGGTCGGCAACTCGTCGGACCGTTGCGTCAGCAGGACATGCAGCTCGCCGTCTCGCTCGAGCAACCCGACAAGTACGGCGGCTGCACGGGTTTTTTCCATCGTTCTCAATGCAATGTCAGCATTGAGATCCGCATCGGAACGCAATGCCGGAAGCGCCATATCCACGGCCTCGGCAGGCACCTGCGCATGCAGCCGCGGCACCGCATGTTCGCGAAACCAGTCTTGTGAGTAAATTGCCATACCGGTTACACACCAGCCTCATCAGCCTGCATCATCGGCCAGAAACATCCCGACGACCACACGCCAAACCAGCGGTCTCCATTGTGAATTTCCACGCAACCGGCTTCCACCAGGTCGGGAAACACCGCGCGCGCGATCCTGGCTTCAAGGCCGCCCCTGACCGTCACATAAGGCAATGCAACGCCTCCGGCGGCAGCGCCTACAACAAAGCGCATCGGGTGGTTTTTGTCTATTATCACCGTATCGCCCATGTTGGTGGTCAGTGTCACAATCTGGTTTGCGGCTTTTCCTTCGATCACGATATCAACCGCCACAAATGGCACATCGGCAACTTCGATGGTTCGTTTTTCAACCGGTGTCACAAGAACATAACTGTCGTCCGGCTCACGCCGCAATATGGATGCAAACAACGCCACGAGACCGGCACGGCGGATCGGAGTACCATCGTGGAACCAGTTGCCGTCAATATCGATTACGATATCAATGGGCGCAACATGTTCAGGATGCCAGGTTTCTACCGGTGCCGGCGCGCGATTTGGCATGTCGCCTGCCGGAATGGCTTCAAGACCACGTATCTGGCGCAATTCAGTCATATTTTCGATCACTTCGTAATCCTGGAGCAACTCTGAATAAGATCAGGTTTACGGTTTACGGTTGATTCAGCCAAAATCCGCCCTGATCCCGCCTGCTGACGACATTGTGAAGCGCTAAAAGGTCCAACAGGGAAGCGCCATCGTTACATCATGGTAACTTGCTCTAACAGCCATGTTACCGCCAGTCTTAATGTCGTATGGTTATAACATGATAGCGAATCCGGTTAGCATATGAAAAACATGAGGATCTGAATTTTCCATGAGCACCGTTACCAACGCTGACGCCAAAATCCTCGATGACCTCGAGGCCACTGCCGAACGGCTCGAAAAAGCTCAAGACGCCCTGAAAACTGTCATTTTCGGACAAGACGACGTAATCAGTCAGGCGATGATTGCCATTCTTGGCGGCGGCCATGCACTATTGGTTGGTGCTCCGGGTCTGGCCAAAACCAAGCTGGCGGTTACTCTCGGCACTGTGCTGGGCCTGGACGAAAAACGCATTCAGTTTACGCCGGACCTGATGCCTGCAGACATTTTAGGGTCGGAAGTGCTGGACGAAGGCGATAGCGGTCGCCACCAGTTCCGCTTTGTGAAGGGCCCGGTATTTTGCCAGCTTCTCATGGCGGACGAAATCAACCGCGCCAGTCCGCGAACCCAGTCAGCCCTGTTGCAGGCAATGCAGGAGCATCACATTACCATTGGCGGTCAAAGCTATGACCTGCCGTCACCATTTCACGTACTGGCCACGCAAAATCCGATTGAACAGGAAGGTACCTACCCGCTGCCCGAAGCCCAGCTCGATCGCTTCCTGCTGGAGATAAACGTCCCTTATCCAGACCTTGAGTCGGAACGGCGCATGTTGTTTGCCACCACCGGCAATGACGAGGCGCAAGTGGCCAATGTGTTTTCGCGCGAAGAGCTGATGCGTGCACAACGCCTGACCCGGACCATCCCTGTCGGCGAAAAGATTGCCGACGCAATTCTTGATCTGGTGCGCTCGGCCCGGCCAGGCCCGGAAGGCTCCGACTATGCCAGGGAGACAATCTCGTGGGGACCGGGGCCGCGGGCCAGCCAGTCCCTGATGCTTGGTGTTCGGGCACGGGCGTTGCTGGACGGCAGGTTGTCACCCTCGCTTGACGACGTGATCGCACTGGCGGCACCTGTGTTGCGCCACCGCATGGCCATTACATTCTCGGCACGTGCCGAAGGCGTCACCATTGATGACGTCATCAGCAGGCTCACTGAACCGATCAGGCTTTAGGGTCAGGACCCATTAATCTTATGCAATTCTGTTTGAAAGAAAACATTCGAATGATGTTGAAAAAGCGCAAGACAAGGCTTTGTGCCTTGTCGAGCATTTTTCGACTTCAGGCGGGTGTTTTCCTTCAAACCCGCAGGGCGGGGTCTATTTTGCCCCTGCCATCGTTGAAAGGTCTTGGAAACCAGACGGTTTCCTTCGACCTTTCGCCTTGTCAAAGGCAAAATATCCTCCCGCAGAATGGATAACATTAATGGGTTCTGACCCTAAGGACAATACGGTTTGGCCAGTATGACTTCCCCTTCTCCCACTGCTGCCGGACTTCGCGGGTCCGCTGACCAGCTGGCCAGCGCCTATCCGGCATTGCTTATCCAGTCCGAACGCATTGCCAACGCCGTAGTGCACGGTGCTCACGGCCGGCGGCGAACCGGCCCCGGTTCGGACTTCTGGCAGTACCGGCCCTATTCGCCGGGTGATTCAATTTCGCGCATTGACTGGCGCAAGACAGCCCGGGCCGGCAAGACGCTGATCCGTGAAAGTGAATGGGCCGCTACAAACACCGTATTTGTCTGGGCAAGCCAGACAGCCGGCATGGATTTCAGGTCAGACCTGGCCAATACGACCAAGCGTGAACGTGCCGCCGTGCTGGCAATGACCATTGCAACGCTTGCCATTCGCGCCGGAGAACGAGTTGGCGTACTGGGCTGGCCGGAGGCACCGGGCCACACACGTCTGGTGCTGCGGCGCATGGCAGCCTGGTATTCAGGTGAAGCAGACGAACAATTCATGTCCCAGCCATTGCCGCCGCAAGTACCACTGCCGCGCCATGCGAGTTGTGTGTTGATCGGTGATTTTCTCGAGCCACTCGATAAACTGCGCGCCAGGCTGGGTGATATTGCAGATGCCGGTCTGCACGGACATATCGTACAGGTCACCGACCCGGCAGAAGAAACCCTGCCCTACCACGGCCGCACCGAATTCATCGAAATGAACACCGGGGAAAAACTGGTGGCAGGCCGCGCGGAAACCCTGAAACAGGACTACATTGCTGCGCTTGCAAGACATCGCGACGGTCTTCGCCAACTGGCCCGGCAACTTGGCTGGACGTTTGCTGTGCATCACACAGACCAGTCACCGCATCCACTGCTGGTGTCGTTATATTCACGCTTGTCACAACGCGCCGGCGCGTCTGCGCTGGTCAGGTCGAGATAAGCCATGTCCGCACTCCTGACAGGCTTGGCTTTCACAACTCCGCTGGCACTCGCGGGCCTACTGGTGCTGCCGGTCATCTGGTGGCTGTTGCGCTTTACACCGCCAAAACCACAGCAGGTGAAATTTCCGCCCTACCGTCTGCTGCTCGACCTGATCTCCCGCGAAGAACAACCACAACACACACCCTGGTGGGTTTTGCTGATGCGCCTGGCCATGGCGGCCGCCGTCATACTCGGTGTTGCAGGACCATTGCTGAATGCCTCGGACGTTCGCGACAGATCAGCAGATCCGCTGCTGATCATCGCTGACGACGGCTGGGCTTCGGCGCCCGATTGGCAGGTCCGCCAGAGCCTGATCCGCGACCTGCTGACCGAGGCGCAACGCGCCGGTGCACCCACAGCCATAACCGGAACGACGGGCACCTCGGATGTGCGGGATTTGAACCTTGCCGATGCCGCAACAACACAGAAAGCCGCCGCGGCAATGACCCCAAGCGCACTGTCTCCCAAACGTGAAGCACTGGGCGCCGAGCTTGCCGGGACGTTTGCCGGCACCGACAACCTGCGCGTATTGTGGCTCAGCAATGGTGTCGCCAATACCGCAGATGGCGAATTCATGGATCAGTTGGCCGGTCTGGGCAATGGTAGCGCCCGTGTGGAGGTACTGCTCCCGGACGCTGCACGTATTCCATCCGCCCTTCGCAAACCCGAACTGGAAGCATCGAAGCTGAAACTGTCTGTTGAACGGGTACTCGACAGCGAAACCAGCACGCAACGGGTTACCGTGCGTTCCCTGAGTGGCCGTGCCCTGGCCGAAGCGCCCCTGGTGTTTGCCGCAGGACAGAGCAGCGCAACAGCAATCATTGAATTACCGCTTGAGCTGCGCAATGAAGCCTCGCGCCTCGAGATTGCCAATGGTCGCTCGGCATCGGGCGTATACCTGTTCGATGATCGCTGGCGGCGCAAATCAGTTGCCATGCTGTCGGGCGCGTCCCAGGAACTTGAGCAACCGCTTCTTTCGCCATTGTATTATGTCAGCCGGGCCATCCAGCCCAGCGCCGAAATAACCGAGATCTCCTCCGTGGACGGCATCCAGGATGCCCTGAAATCCGGCACATCAATGATGGTACTGGCCGACATAGGGGTGCTCGGAGACAGCAATATAACAGCTCTTGAAGGATGGGTGGACAATGGCGGCGTCGTGGTTCGGTTTGCCGGGCCCCGGCTGGCAGGTGGCCATGACGGACTGGTGCCGGTGGAACTGCGCAGCGGCGGGCGGTCACTGGGCTCGGCATTAAGCTGGGAACAACCTCAGGGCTTGGCACCGTTCGCCGAAAAGACACCCTTTGCCGGTCTGACCAACGACACGTCTATCAAGGTCACGCGTCAGGTCCTCGCCGAACCGTCGGCCACCCTGCCCGGACTGGTCTGGGCAAGCCTGGACGACGGCACGCCGCTTGTAACCGCACGCGCGCAGGGCAAGGGCCTGATTGTACTTTTTCACGTAACGGCGAACGCTGACTGGTCCAACCTGCCGTTGACGGGCCTGTTCGTGGAAATGCTCAAGCGCATTGCAGACATTGCACCGGCAGCGGGCAGTCTGGGTGCAGAAGCAACAAACTCCGCCGCAGCCAATGCGTCTGCGGCAAGTTCCAGCCAGGGTGCTTTTACCCCGCTTCGCAGCCTCAATGGATTTGGCGAGCTGACCGCGCCGCCGGCCAGTGCAGCTCCGGTTGAAACAGATGGTTTTTTCAAGATGCAACCCACACCGGATCATCCTGCCGGCATTTACAGCCGGGGCGGCGCCCGCCACGCGCTCAACCTTGATGCTGCCGGTGACGGTTTGGAAACACTGAGTGGATTGCCGTCGTCCTTTTCAGTTTCAAGCTACGAGCGTGCCCGGCCAACTGATCTGTCAGGCTGGCTGTTTGCAGCAGCCGTGGCGCTGTTTATCGCCGACTGTCTGGCCATGCTGTACCTGACCGGTGCAGTGGCCAGAATGACGAAACGCGGTGCGATTGCCTATTCAGTCACGGCGTTCCTTGTAGCAGCTATGCTTGCTGTCGGCCCGCCGCCTGTAATGGCGCAGGAAACGACCAGTTCGCAGGGCCTTGACGCCGCAGAACAGTTTGCCATGCAGGCGAGCCTGCAAACCCGGATTGGATATGTCCTGACCGGCGACATGGAAGTGGATGCCACATCGAAAATGGGTCTGGAAGGATTGAGCCGGGTTTTGCAGCAGCGCACCTCAATTGAACCTGCAGATCCAATTGCCATAGACCTGCAACGCGATGTCATCGTGTTCTTCCCGGTAATTTACTGGCCGGTCATCGCCGGCGCACAGCCGCCGGATGATGCACTTCTTGCCAAACTGTCGGATTACATGAAGAACGGCGGCACGATCTTTTTCGATACCCGTGACGATAATGCATCTACTGCATCCCTGACCGGTTCACCTTCGCCATCAACGATTGCCCTGCGTGGCATCCTTGACCGGCTGGATGTACCTGCACTTGAGCCGGTGCCGGATGGTCATGTCATGACCCGGGCGTTTTACCTTTTGCAGACCTTCCCGGGACGTTGGGCCAGTGGGCAATTGTGGGTCGAGGCCCGCACCTCCGGTGAAGCCAGCATCAAGGCCGCCGCCAGCGATGGCGTCAGTTCAATTATCATCGGGTCAAATGACTATGCCGCCGCCTGGGCAACGGACGAGGCAGGCAATCCGCAATTTCCGGTATCACCCGGCGGTGAAGGCCAGCGCGAACACGCATGGCGCACCGGTGTCAATGTGATGATGTATGCGTTGACCGGCAACTACAAGGCAGACCAGGTTCACGTGCCTGCGCTGCTCGAACGGCTGGGGCAGTAGAACCGCCATGCAATGGACCATGGATTTTCAACCTCTCGTGCCGGTATGGCTGGCAATAGCGCTGGCAGTGATTGTTGCCATTGTCGCATTTGCCGGTCTGGTGGCACGCGCGCGCGGCGCGTTTTTGAGAGCATTGACCGGAGCAGTACTGACACTGGCTGTCTTCAATCCGGTCCTGTTGCGCGAAGAGCGTGAGAACCTGCCCGATATTGCCGTGCTCGTAACAGATCGCAGCCAAAGCCAGACCATAGGAGATCGCGCCGCCCTCACCGAAGCCGCAGAAGCAGAACTTCGCAAACGGCTGGGCACGACGGCTAACCTGGAGGTGCGTCATGTTGAGGTA
Source organism: uncultured Alphaproteobacteria bacterium (assembly GCA_963759095.1). Lineage (GTDB taxonomy): Bacteria > Pseudomonadota > Alphaproteobacteria > Rhizobiales > Aestuariivirgaceae > Anderseniella. The sequence goes on from CAVWYF010000036.1 coordinate 25,161, forward strand.
CGCTCCGGCATAACCTCTGCCGATGAGGGCACATTGGCTTTCGCGGCCCTGCGTCAGGCATTGTCCGACATTCCGCCTGAGCGTTACGCAGGCGCCGTCATGATTACCGACGGTCAGGTGCATGATATTCCAGCCAGCATGGAACAACTCGGCTATAACGGGCCCCTGCATGGCCTGATAACCGGTATGGAAGGCGAGATTGATCGCACGATCAAACTCACGCAATCACCCAAATTCGGCATTGTGGGGCAAAGCCAGGCGTTGCGGTTCGTCGTCGAGGACCAGGGCGCGGCAAAGGGCCAGCCGGTACAGATCACGATTACGGTTGACGGTGTGGTAGCCGGCACAGTGACGGCGCAAAGTGGTGTCGAAACGGAGATGGAACTGGACATCACCCACGGCGGCGACAACATCATAGAATTATCTGCCGCCGAACTGGCCGGTGAACTGACAACCCGCAACAACCGCGCCATTATCGTTACCAAGGGCATCAGGGACAGGCTGCGCGTGTTGCTGATATCAGGCAAGCCACACCCCGGCGAACGCACCTGGAGAAATCTGCTGAAGGCCGATACGTCGGTCGATCTGGTGCACTTTACAATTTTGCGTCCACCGGAAAAACAGGATGGCACTCCCATCAACGAACTGTCCCTGATCGCCTTTCCAACCCGCGAATTGTTTGTCGAAAAGCTCGCCGAGTTCGATCTGATTATTTTTGATCGCTATGAGCGCCGCGGTGTTCTGCCGGTAACGTATCTGGCAAACATCGCCGATTATGTGGAAAAAGGCGGCGCTGTTCTTGTCGCGGCCGGGCCTGACTATGCTCAGGCCACCAGCATCTACCGCACGCCATTGTCCGCAATTCTGCCTGCCATGCCGACCGGCGAGGTAACCGTCGGACCGTTCAAGGCGAGGGTCACCGAAAAAGGCGAACGTCATCCGGTGGTGCGCGGACTGCCTGGAGCCAGCAAGACCGAACCCACCTGGGGCCGCTGGTTCCGCATTATCAATTCCGAAGTGCGAAATGGCGACATTGTCATGGCAGGACCGGAAGACCGGCCGCTGATGGTGCTGTCCCGCGTCGGTGAAGGCCGCGTAGCGGAACTCATGTCAGACCATGCCTGGTTGTGGGCGCGCGGTTTTGAAGGCGGCGGGCCGCAAGCCGAGATGCTGCGTCGAATGGCACATTGGCTGATGAAAGAACCACAACTTGAAGAAGAAGCGCTGTCCGGGATCCAGGCCGGCACGCAATTGACCATTGAACGCAACACCATGGGCGAAGAGGTCGACGATGTGACCGTCACACTGCCGTCGGGCGAAACCCGGACAATCAAACTGGAGCAGGCGCAACCGGGTATCTGGCGCGGCACACTTGAGGCATCCGAGGCAGGTCTGCACCGTTTGTCAGATGGCAAGCTGGAGGCTGTGGCGGCCATCGGAACAGTTGACCCTCGTGAGGCAACGGATCTGTTCGCCACCACCGAAAAACTGAGCCCGCTGGCAGCCAGCACACAAGCGTCTGCGCGCTTCATCTCCGATGACGGCAAACCAGCCTCCATGACGCTGCCGCGTATAGCAAAGGTGAACCCAGGGCGCTCCATGGCAGGGTCCGGCTGGCTCGGCCTGAAGGCCAACAACGCCTATCGTGTATTGTCGATAGGCGCGTTCCCGATGTTCGCGACACTGCTGGCCCTGGCAGCTCTGTTGGCGATGGTTTCACTGACCTGGTATCGCGAAGGCCGTTAAGGCAAAGCCTGCTTTGTCCCCTGAAATCGCGATGGAGATATGACTAGTCCACCGACATTGTCGAATGCGCCAGGCGTCAGTTCGCAAAACAGCAGACGTGCCGGGTCCACCGGTCCGGGCAATATCAGCCGTCCTTCCGGCACCTGCGAAAAACCGAACGGTGCATAATAGGGTTCGTCCCCGACAAGGATGACCAGTTCGTGCTCAAGCCGCACTGCCTGTTTGAGAGAATGACGGATGAGCATTGCGCCCAGTCCGGAGCCCTGCAAGTGCGGTTCGACCGCAATCGGTCCAAGCATGATTGCACGATGGCCTTGTTGACCTATGCGCAGATGCCAGAAACTGATGACAGCCCGCAATGTCGAGCCGGTTGTTTCATCATCAAGGTAAAGACCGAAGCTCAAACCCTCCACCGGCCGCTCACCTTCACGAAGCCGATAGGACGTCTTGGCTCGTCTGCCAATGCCAAACGCCCGGTCAAGCAACCCGTCGGCTTGAGCGACAAGGGCCGTATCATCATGGTTGAATGGTTTTATGCAGTCTGGATTGGCAAGCATCGACCTGGTTCCGTTTAAATGAGAAATTGAGCAGTGTGGGTTTCACACCGAGCTTCCTCACCGGTCGCAGGTTGCATTAGGGCAAAAAGCAGAGCCCGCGCGAGGACAGTCCGGCATTGCGGAAAACAAATCGTCGCTGACGCACTTTCGCGGGCATTCTGGTTGTCCTGACTACTTTACCTGTCGCCGTCGGTCACACGAACTCATCCATCCGCGCGAACAACAACATGGCTGGGCTTATCATGTTGTCGGCTTGAGCGTCAAATACTGCGTGCAGCAGCATTATACCAAAGGAGTTGATTATTGACCCCTTTGGTATTACCAGATTTCAGATATCGTACGCGTGCCGGCCAACTCTTCCAGACGCCGTCGCATGGAGGCTGAACAGTCCTCCGCAATGTCCGGGGGATGCAGAAAGGCGCGCTCGGTTATCTCAAGCGATGGCTGCCATGCGCCATCTTCAAAGTCGTCCGCAATGTAAACGGCTACATAATCGCCGGGAAAGTTCGCGTGGTTTGAGAACAGTCCATGCATCACCACATCGCCTTTCAACCGCACCCCGGTTTCCTCCATCACTTCGCGCTTCAGGGCGCTGACCGGTGCTTCTCCCCTGTCCACTCCACCGCCCGGGAAAATCCACCCATTGGTGTATCTTTGACGCACCACCAGCATACGACCTTGAGGATCGGTGACGACACCACGCGTTCCCAATGTCATCCCGCGCGCCAATCGGCCGGCCGGCTGCAACAAGAGTTTGTTGGCAATTGGAAACAGGAATGATTTCAACATCCGAACATCCGCCTTGCATCTATGGAACGGTATCCCGACACCGATCACTTCACAAAATCGCCACGCCATGAATTTAGCCAACGGCGGAAAGAAAAATGTGCGTTGAAAATACCCGATTCTGGGCATCTTGATCCACCTCAACACTCCAGATTTGATCAAATCCCTGCAATTGGCGGTTCCAATTCAGGCCGGTCCTGATCTAAGGTATTTTCACTTAAACAGGTAAAAGTGCAATTTATGAACGCTCCGCAGAATACTGCCAAGGCAGCGTCCGCCAAGCCGGACAGGTCAACCGCGCACAAAATGTTCATGCGATTTGGCCGCAAATTCAGAAGCAAGATAGCAGGTTTTCAGTCGAGGCAGTCTCTCATTGGTGATACGCCGGTTCTGGAGAAGGTGCATTTTCCCGAGTTCAAAGTGCTCGAGGACAATTGGCGCGATGTATTGGGCGAGGTCAGGGAGATACTGAAATTCCGGGATCAGGTTCCGAAATTTCATGAAGTCTCCACCGACCAAAAGAACATTTCCAAAGGCGACGAGTGGCGGACTTTCTTTCTGTTCGGATTCGGAACAAAATTGAGCCGTAACTGCGCCAAAGCACCAAAAACGGCTGCCATGCTGGAAACCATTCCAAACTTGCAGACCGCGTGGTTCTCAATTCTGGCGCCCGGAGCCCACATCCCGCCGCACAAGGGAGTTACAAAAGGAATTGTCACCTGCCATATGGGATTGATTGTGCCGAAAGATCGAGAGAACTGCCGGCTACGAGTGGAAGACGAATACTGCACCTGGCAGGAAGGCAGAATTTTCGTTTTTGACGACACTTACAAGCATGAAGTGAGCAATAATACCGACGAGGAACGGGTTGTCCTGCTGTGGCATGTGGATCGGCCGATGAAGACACCAGCCCGTTTGCTGCACAAATTATTCGTGGCAGGCCTGAAGAAAAGCTCATTCTTCAAAAATCCGCAGAAAAACATGGAAACCTTTGAAGACCGCTTCGAACAGGCAACCCGTGACGCAGCGGAGACCCTGGAGAAAATGAGTACACACGACTGATCCCATGTTCTGATCCCGCATGCGGGAACAATGCGGTTCCACTGGAATCCCTGTTGCTCTAATTCTATAGAAATGATCAGGTTTTTGGTTGATTCGATCAAAAATTATCTTGATCCATTGGCTGCGAACAATTCCGCACTTGCTCATGCGGCGAGACGCCTCTAATCGTGGTGGAATGCGTTTTCCACAGACAGACAGTAACAAGATGATGACGGTTGCCTGATGCTGAGACTTTTCCGAATTTTTGCATCTGCAAAGGGCACCAATCCCTGGCTGGTCCTTAGTTGTCTGGTTCTGGCTTCGGTGGCCGAGGTCATGTCAATGAGCGCCATGTTGCCTGCCCTGTTGGCCGTGTCAGGAGAAAGCAGCAGTCTCCCGCCTGCCTTCAAAGCCGTTATTGATGCAACTCTTACGATGACCGGACTGCCTGAATCCATCGCCGGATTTACCATAGCCGTTGTGTTGATGTTGATCGTGCGCACAATCTTGCTGGGCGCAGCATTGACCTATGCAGGCTTCTCGATCGCAAATGTCTCGACCAAACTGCGCGAAGACCTGCTGAACGCCATGTTCGACACAAGATGGCGGTATTTTGTCGACCACCGCGCCGGACGAATTGCCAATACTATTTCGGTTGATGCCACGCGCGCAGGCCAGGCCTACCTGGAATCCGCCAAGTTTGTAGCTGCGGCAGTCCAGGGAACTGGTTATCTGGCCCTCGCAATGATGGCGTCTTTCAAGTTTGCAATTGCCGGTGTCATTGCCGGAACAATCATCGTTGCCGGGATGGGCAAGTTGATTGCCGTCAGTCGTCGGGCCGGCAAACGGCAAACCGAGTCAACCAGTCAACTGGTTACCATTGTTGCAGACGCTCTGAACAACATCAAACCCATCAAGTCGATGGCCCGAACGGTGCCGTTCATCGCCATGTTCGGTTCGAACCTCCAGGCACTCAACAGGTCGATGAAAATTCAGGTGTTGTCGACCCAGGGCCTGGACCGTGGCAATGACGTTCTTATCTCAGTGTTGATCGGGGCTGGTTTTTTTCTGGCCGTCGGCGTGTGGGAGATAACACTTGCCAGCGTCACAGTGGTCGGCATCATCGCCTTTCAATCCATTTCCGTTGTGCGGCGGCTGCAAAGGTTTCTGCAGCGCGGCGCGGAACTGGAGGCGTCCTATCACGCTGTACACGATATGTCGGAAAAGCTGACACGCGAAGCCGAACGTGCCGGCGGGGCGCAGGACATCACTCTGGATGACGGGTGCACTTTCGATCATGTGACGTTTGCGCACGAAGACCGTCCCACGGTTGAAAACGTTTCCCTGTTTATTCCGTCCGGCAAGATCACCGTGCTGCAGGGACCGTCCGGCGCGGGCAAGACAACCATCGTCGACCTGCTGCTTGGACTGCATGAGCCTGCCTCTGGACGTATCACGATAGACGATCGGCCATTGGACCAACTGTCGCTGAAGGCGTGGCGCTCACACATCGGCTACGTGCCACAGGAACTGTCTTTGCTGCATTCAAGCCTCCGCGACAATATTGCGCTTGGAAACACCGAACTGTCCGATGAAGACATTATTGAAGCGCTGCGGCTGGCAGACGCCGAAGATTTCGTAATCAGCTTGCCTGATGGACTGGATTCGAATGCAGGCGAAATGGGTGGCCGCTTGTCAGGTGGCCAACGTCAGCGCATCGCGCTTGCCCGCGCGCTGGTTGGCCGTCCCAAATTGCTGATACTTGATGAAGTTACCAGCGCGCTGGATCCTGAAACCGAGGCCAGTATTTGCAACAATGCGCTTGAGCTTGCCGGCGAGTTCACCATCATTGCCATCACCCATCGACCCGCCTGGTCCAAGATCGCAGACCGCCTGTACAAGGTGGAAAACGGCGCTGCTTTGGAGATCAAGGCACCAGTGAAGCGTCGCCGAAAAACAGCAGAAACGCCTGCGCATGAGTGAAGTTGAAATACGATTGGTCAATCACCGGCGTGACTACAAGGCCTTTATCCAGCTACCTCATGCTGTCTTTGCCCATGACCCTGCCTGGATTGCCCCTTTGAATTTCGAACGATCACAGCACATTTCATCCAGACACAATCCGTTTTTTGAACACGGCCGGGCGCAGCTGTTTCTGGCCTTCCGGAATGGTCAACCTGTTGGCCGCATTTCGGCACAGGTTGATGACCTCAGGCTCGCACGCTACCGCGACGCAACCGGCATGTTCGGTTTCCTCGACGCCTTCGATGACCGCGCTGTCTTTTCATCCCTTTTCAATGCTGCCGAAGACTGGCTCAAGACAGAAGGAATGACCCGTGCCATCGGCCCTTTCGGTTTTTCCATCAATGAGGAAACGGGCTTGCTGGTGGAGGGATTTGAACATCCCCCGGCGGTCATGATGGGTCATGCGGCACCTTACTATGAGGCCCATGTTGCAGCAGCCGGATACAGCCGCGTCAAGGATGTGCTGGCCTATGATTTCGACAACTCGAAAGCATTGCCGCGCGGACTGGCCGGTATGCTGGCCAAGGTGCACGCCACGGGCGATCTTGAAGTCCGGCCACTGAGCAAAAAGAACCTTGATCGGGATCTCGCCATTCTTATTGATATTTTCAATGATGCCTGGTCTGAAAACTGGGGGTTTACACCTTTCAGCGAGGCGGAAATTAAAAAACTTGGCCGGGACCTGAAAATGCTGGTTGAAGAACAGTTCATTGCATTCGCAGTCTATCAGGGTGAACCTTGCGCAATGGCGGTAACCCTTCCCGATATCAATCGGGCGGCCCGCGATCTGAACGGAAAACTGCTGCCATTTGGCTGGGCAAAACTGCTGTCGCGCCTGAAGTTTTCACCGCCTGAGGCGGTCCGCTTGCCGCTGATGGGTGTGCGCAGGAAGTTTCACGGCACACCAGTTGGATCTGCCCTTGCAATGTCGGTGATTGATGCTATCCGCACCTATCACGTCAACAGAGGCACGCGGCATGCAGAGTTGTCCTGGATACTGGAAGACAATTTGCCAATGCGCCGCATGATAGAAGCGATTGGCGGAAAAGCCTACAAAACCTATCGGATTTTTGAACGTAACATTGCCTGACGGACAATTTTTGTGACTTTTCGCATTGCGCACATATCAGATGTTCACCTCGCACCCTTGCCGCCGGTCAAGGCATCCGAGATGAGTTCAAAACGGATTGTGGGTTACAATTCCTGGATGTTTCGGCGCAAGGCCATCCATGATCCCGTAGTAGCCAGTGAGATTGTGCGCGACATCAAGGCAGCACAGCCCGACCATGTAATGGTTACCGGAGATCTTGTGAACATTGCACTGCCTCGTGAATTCATCAATGGCGAGAGTTGGCTTCGAAATCTTGGCAGGCCCGACTGGGTTTCGTTTGTGCCGGGCAATCATGATGCCTATGTGCCGGTACAGTGGGACAAGGGGATGGGCCGTCTGGGCGATTACATGACCGGAGACCTGATGGTGCCGGGAGCCGTCACGACAGCCGACATCGCCATGCCGTTTCCCTATGTGCGCCAGCGGCGCAACATCGCGCTGATTGGCGTATCAACAGCCGTACCAACGAGGCCCGGCCGCGCCGCAGGCGTTCTGGGAGAGGCACAAATCGATGCGCTTGCATCAACCCTGAAAGACCTGCGCTCCAAGGGCTTCTACCGGATACTGATGATCCATCACCCGCCATTGCCCGGCCTGGCCAAGCGGCGTAAGGCCCTGACCGACGCCATGAGTCTGAAACAGGTACTGGAAGATCACGGCTGTGATCTGGTTGTTCACGGTCACAACCACATCACAATGCGTAACACGCTGGCCTCCCGGCACGGGCCGGTCCATATTCTCGGCATGCCGGCAGCCACATCAAATGGGGCTCGCAGCACAGAACCGGCAGCCTGGAATGAATATCACATCCGCCGCACATCCGGCAGATGGCAGTGCACCGTCAACACCAGATGCTGGGACACGGAAAAGTGCAGCTTCGTACCGCAAACAAGCTATAGTCTGGATTGACAGGTACGATAATGCGTTGTTTGAACAGTCAGAGCAAACCGCTCTAGCCATTCCGGCAGCAACAGAGGACGGCGCGCGGCCGAAAACAGTATTTTCAGAATTCCGATTATTGAGCGATATGTCATTCGCCAGGTATCAATTCCGTTGCTGACGGCACTGGGAGCCGGATTGTCTGTGCTGTGTGCGGAACGCATTGTACAGGTGCTGGATATCACTCTGGGCAATCGCAATTCTTTTGGCGTAGTGCTCGAACTGCTGGCGTACTGGATGCCGCACTATATCGGGCTTGCCGCGCCCGTGGCTTTATATCTCGGTCTTTTGTTCGGCTTCAATAAAATGTCGAAGGACTCCGAACTCGATGCTTTTCTGGCAGCCGGTGTCGGACTCGGGAGACTGACCCGTCCGGTCTGCATGATTTCGGTTGTTCTCGCCGTCAACGCCGCCTTGATGTTTGGCTGGATACAACCCTATTCGCTGTATGCCTATCGCGCCACGGTCTACACCCTGGCCAATGTCGACGTGTTTTACCTCGCTGAGGAAGGCGTCTTCATGCAAACCGGAAAGCGCACCTTCATTCTTGACAAGCTTGAACGGCGGGATAACTCGTTCCAGCGTATTTTCATGTATGACGACAACGGCAAGAAGGGTAGCGAAACCATTACCGCCCTGAACGGCAGACTGGTGGATGACCCCGCCAATTCCCGGCCTGTTCTGCGGCTCGATGACGGTCATCGAATGGAAATGAAGTCGAAGGATGCAACGGCTTCAACGGCGACACTGGAGGCACCGGTTGTCGGCGATTTCAAATCGGCCGATGTGGCACTTGGAGAGTTGTCGAAAGAGGTTTACCGTCCGCGCGGCCGCAATGAGCGCGAACTGACGCTGACTGAATTGTACACGCAATTGCAACGCGAAGATTTGAGAGACAGACGAAAGAGACATCTGGAATCGCAATTCCATATTCGGCTGGCATTGGTGGCACTTGTACTGATCCTGCCATTTTTGGCACTGCCGTATGCGATCGGTTCGCGGCGGGGCAACCGGGCATACAGGTTCGCTGTAGCTCTAATCCTGCTGGTGGCATTCCATGAAGTGTTGCAACAGGGCCATCTCTTGACGCGCGTGTCCGGCACCTCTGTCTGGTGGACTATATGGACACCGTTTTCACTATTTGCCGGTTTTGCATTCTGGCGATTTTACGTCACCTGCTACACCTTGCCCCGGCCCTGGCTGGAACCGCTGATGGAAGACGTTGCCGACTTTGTCAAAACCGTCTGGCGCAAAATCAGGCCCTTGCCTGCCCCGGGTTCACTATGAAGACAATCGGCTGGCTGTTGTCAAAAATGATCTTGCTGCGGTTTGTGATGATCCTGACCGGCATTTCGGTCTTCGTCGTTTCACTGACCGTTGTGACCTATTCGGAAGAAATCCTGAAACGTGGTTCGGGCGGGGCGTCGCCCATAGCTGAATACGCATTGTTGCTGTTGCCGGTAACAGCTTCGACCTTCATGGCGATCTCCGTATTGCTGGGCATTCTGCTGGCGCTTGTCGAACTGTCCTATCGCAGCGAACTTACCGCTATCTGGGCAACCGGTCTTTCACCGGTACGAATTGTGTTCATGCTGTTTCCGCTGGCATTGATCATTGGCGGCATGACATTCCTGATTGCGGATCAGGGCGTACCGAGAGTTACACCCAAACTGATCGATTGGGGCATTGGTGAATATGGCGGCAAAAAAGCCGGTGCCGGCAGCGGCAAGGCAATATGGATGCGGGCCGGCAATGACATTTTGCGCGCCTCGGGCGCCAATGCTGACGCAACTGAATTGACCGACATCATTATCTTCCGCCGCGGCCCTGACGGCAAATTGCTGGAGCAGATCAATGCGCACACGGCCACATTGGTGAACCGGCGCTGGCAACTGGAAGATGTGATTATCTACCACGCAGAAAATGTCAAACCCAACCGCGTCAAACGGCTGGTGTACTCAGGAAACATGCGGCCCGCACGCGAAGGCAAACGCTCCGGAGAACCCGCCGAGATGTCAACTGTTGACCTGGGATACTTCATTCGCAATGCGGGCTTCGGGATAAAGCCCGTGCACGTATTCGAAACCTGGTGGCATCGGCGCATGTCACTGCTGTTCACGCCATGGCTGATGATTGCCCTGTGTATTCCGCTCGCGGTTCAGTTCAAACGCGGCGGTGCAGCAGGCCGCCTGTTCATGGTCGGCCTGACTCTCGGCTTCACCTTCTCGATATTCGAAGGCATCGCCCTGACCATGGGAGAAGTGGGTTTCGTGCCGCCCTGGTTTGGCGCCTGGGCACCATTCCTGGTTTATGCAGCCATTGCCGGCGCGATGACATTCAAGGCGGAAACGGTGAGTTGACGATTGCGCTCGTGACGCGCGAAGTCGTCTACGCAGAAGCAGCCGCAAGTTGCTTGCCGGCCACAACCGTTGCAAAAAGCTCGATAATCCGGTCAATTTCAGCTTCCGTGTGTGCAGCAGACACTGAACAGCGCAACAGGCACAATTTGCCAGGCGTGCCGGGCGGCAGCGCAATATTGACGTAAACACCGGCAGCCAGCAGCTCGTTCCACATCACCAGCGTTGACGGTTCATCCGCGCACTTGACCGCAATAACCGGGCTCACTTCATCACATCCCAGTTCAAGCCCGAGCCCGCGAAGTCCGTGGAACAGACGGGCCGAATTCGATTGCAGCCGATCACGCCTTTCCGGTTCACGCGCCAACACCTTGATTGCCGCTGTAGCGGTGGCAACGGATGCCGGCGACGGTGATGCGGTGAACATATAGGGCTTGGAAGAATAGCGAACCGTTTCAAACATCGGGTGATTTGAGGCGCCAAACCCGCCAATTGCGCCAATCGACTTGGAAAACGTGCCAACGACAAAATCAGCTTCATGCATTAGTCCGGCTTCGTCTGCCAGGCCACAGCCATTGGGTCCGAGAACGCCGAATGAATGAGCTTCATCGACCAGCAGCTGGAAGCCGTGCTTCTTCTTGACCTCTACAAAATCAGCCAGCGGAGCCCGGTCACCCAACATGGAATAGATACCTTCCAGAACCACCAGATGCCCGCCGCCGGTATCACCCATGCGCGTCAGGCGTTTGTCGAGGTCGGCAGCATCGTTGTGCCGGAACCGCACCAGCTGTGCGCCGGACAGCGTGCATCCGTCGTAAATTGAGGAGTGACTGTCAGCATCCAGGAAGATGGTGTCCTTGGGCCCCGCAAGGCCTGCCATCATGCCGAGATTGGCCTGATAGCCTGTTGAGAACACGATGCAGTGCTTCATGCCCAGAAAACCGGCCAGTTCCCGCTCAAGTTCCTCATGGATGGCATAACTGCCATTGGCGATCCGCGAGCCTGTGGTTCCGGTTCCATGCTCGGCCAGAGCCTGCTGACCGGCCTCGATGCACGACGCTTCGAACGTCACGCCCATGTAATTGTTGGTGCCGGCAAGAATGGTATCGCGCCCGTCAATCATCGCACGTGTCGGCGACAACAGCTTCTCGTTTACCGGACCGACCCGCGAGCCTGCTTCCGCCACCCGCTGCATCCGCTCCATAAGCGCTTTGTTCTTGTCGAGCAAATCAACCATTGTGTTGCCTTATACCAAAGGAATTACGTTTTCTTGCGGGCCTGAACAACCGAGATCATGTCTTTCATGGTGTGAGTGTCCGACAACACATTCAGCGGAATATCCATATCAAAATGATCTTCCACTTCCATGACGAAATCCATCACGGAAACAGAATCGATTGCCAGATCCACCGCAATCTCGGTCTGCGGTTTCAATTCGACCTGCTTTTCATTGAACGGTTGCAAAAGTTCGCTCAACTTGTCGAATATTTCCTGCTCGTCGTCCGTCATACCCTGTTATCTCCATCAACAATGTGCCGCTTTGTAGGCGTGTCTCATCTGTCAGGCAACCATCCGTGCGCCTTGTACCAGCGAAGGGTGTCGGCAAACCCCTCATCAAATTTCATTCGGGGCTTCCAGTGGCCCGTTGCGTCCAGACGAGCCCCGTTTATCACCCAGTCACGGTGATACAGTTCACGCGCTTTTCCAGCCGTCAGAATCTGCGCCTTACCAGTTATTCTGGCGGCCAAACCACCGGCAATTCCTGCCATCTGCACAATCAGGCGGGGCAACAGGTGAACCCGGGGCGTGAAACCCAGAGCATGCCCGGCAGCCCGCGCCATCTCGCGCCAGTTGTATCCTTCAGGAGTTGCGTCATCTGCCTCGTAAACCCGGCCAGCCTCCACAAACCCTTCCGCGGCCGCGACCAGCCCGCGCGCCAGATCATCAACATGCAGCAGAGAAATCCGCTGGTCGCGCGAACCGGTCAAAATCGCATGCCGCCTGGACAGTTGTTGCACCAGCGGCAATGTTGCACGATCACCCGGTCCGTAAACTGCCGGCGGGCGGATGCATATCCATTCCATATCCCCGGCTACGCCTGCAACAATGGTTTCGGCTTCCGCCTTTGACGCACAATATGCAGACAGTGCCGGCTCTCTCGCAGCCAGCGACGACACATGCACAAACCTTGTCACCCCGGCGCGTCTTGCCGCTTCAACAACCGCACGGGTGCCTTGTGCATTGACCCGCATGAATTCCGCTGCATCAACCGCCTTGATGGCACCTGCCACATGCACAACCACGTCTGCCTCACCGACCAGCAGGTCCAGAGCCGGTTTGTCGTCCAGTGCGCCTTCAACAACGGTTACTGAAGCCGGAAATTTCTTGCTCAATCGGGATCTGTCGCGAACCAGCGCCGTGACGACATGGTCGCGGGCAGCAAGCTGGCGCACCAGGTGTGATCCCACAAATCCGGTAACTCCGGTGACCGCAATCCGAAGCGGCGCAGGATGCGCTTGTCGTGAAGGCATGGTTCAATCACTTAACAGCAGATTGTTCAGCAATATCCGTGGCCGACACCCAACGGGCACGGCTCTATTCGGCTGCCACAGACATGGCATTGTCGATGCTGTCCAGATCATCGACGATTTCAACGATGTCACCATTGCCAAACATGGTTTTCGCGCCGGAGCGTGATAGTTTTCCCGACGACGTGAACGGCAATGATTTAGGCGGCACCATAACCACCTGGGCCTCGATACCGATTGTTCTGGAAATCTGGGCTCTGACGGCTTTGCGAACGTCTTCGATTTCGTGGTCCCGGCGCAGGCGGCATTGCACCAGCACGCACACGCAATCTTCGCCCTGCGAACCTTCGACAGCAAATGCAGCCACGTCGCCGTCGCGAACCGCGTCCAGCTTCTCGACAGACCATTCAATATCCTGCGGCCAGATATTACGACCATTGTGCAGGATCATGTCCTTGGCCCGGCCTGTGATGACAATCTCGCCATCCAGCCAATACCCCATATCACCGGTATCCATGAAGCCATCGTCCCGCATAATCGCGGACGTGGCGGTATCATTGCGGAAATAACCGCTCATCAGGCTGGGACCGGCAATCTCGATACATCCGATTTCACGGTCAGCCAGTTCTTTGCCGGTGACATTCACGACCCTCATCTTGTGCGCGGGCAGCGGTCGCCCGCATACAACGAAACTGCGAACCAGATCAGGGTCTGTTTCGCTCGAGACTTCCGCAACGCCGTACTCTTTCATTGCCGCGCGGTCGATCACGTCAACCCGGATCTCTTCATCCGCATCCACAAAACAGACGCCGAGCGTGGATTCCGCCATGCCATAGCTGGGCAGAAACGCCTTTGACTTGAACCCGGCAACGCCAAGGGTTTCCGAAAACAGTTTCAGCACGTCGGCACGCACCATGTCGCCGCCGATACCGGCCACACGCCATTGATCAAGCTTAAGATCGGCCAGGCTCCCGTTTGCGCGCCGCGCCGCAAGATCATAACCGAATGACGGGCCATAGGCGATCGTGCACTGGTTCTGGGACATCAGTTTGAGCCAAAGCGCCGGACGGCGCGCGAACGCCGGCGTAGAAAGATAATCAACCGACACCTGCCCCATCATTGGTGACAGGCAGAACCCGACCAGTCCCATGTCATGATACAGGGGCAGCCAGGAAAAGGCCCGGTCGGTCGGGCGAATTTTCAATCCGTGGCGCAGAATGGCCATGGTGTTCGCACACGCGGCTTTCTGGGAAATCAACACACCCTTCGGGCAGGACGTCGATCCGGAAGAATACTGAATATAGGAGATATCTTCAGGTCCGAACGGCTGCAGCGCAGGACCTTCAGATGAAAAACCTGCCAGTTGCTCATGGCTCAACACACGCCTTACGCCGGCACGGCCTGCCGCATCGCGCACCAGTTCATCAAGATCGGCAGTTGTAACCACAGCCGTTGCATGGGCACTTTCAAGCATGCCGGCAATGCGTGTCACATAACTTTCGCGACCGCCAATATACATGGAGTAAGGCAACGGGCACGGCACCATGCCTGCATACTGGCAACCGAAGAACGCCACCATGAAATCGGCACCGGTCTCAGCCACCACGCCGACGCGCTCTCCCGGTTTGATACCGGCATTTACAAGCTGATGTGCCGTGGCAATCGCACGCTTCCTCAACTGACTATAGGTTACACTCTTGTCAAGCTGGCCGCGAGGACCATAAAAATTCATTCCTGTCTGACCCTGGGCCGCATAATCGAGCCCCTCGCACAAGGTGGTAAACCCGCCGAGACGCTGCACCAGATCGGTATTGATTGTTGGCGTTCCTGCAGGGGTAAACGGGCAGATTTCCGCCCCGGCTCCCGTACCAATTTCGGTTGTCGTGTCTACACGCACCAATCGAACCCCTTTTTTCCGGCGAACCGATAACAACTCCCTACCGTTGCCATGCGATGCAAATCGCCATCACCACCAATTGATTAAAGTTTTATCAGATGCGGCACGCGACACTGAAATCACTTGATATTTCAGAATGTAACGTGCCGGTCCGGCGGATTTCCGGATATGTGGTCAACACGGCCTAAAACGCACAGAAACCCGGCTAATCTGGCCAAAAATCCATGAAACATTCCGATACAACACAGTCTTCATCAAGGTTAACCCGCAAGAATATTGTGGTGTCTGGTATTCGATGCGCAGGTCATCACGGCTAGAAAACGATTCGCCCCGTCATGACACCCACGATCAACAAGGCCAGGACGCCAAAGGTGAAACCGGTCAACCACGCCATCATCAATTGCGAGGTGATGCGCCCATTGCCTGCCTCGAAGCTCCGCTCTCCCCTTTGCGCTTCTATAAGCGAATGCGAGGCATGTTCACGGACCTTGGCAATCATTTCCTTCATGTCGCGGGTTTCAAGTATGGTTTCATGCCCGGCCTGTTCCTGCCGCATCAGGCGGAATGTCCGTGGATCGGGCTCCATGACAACAAATGAGATATTGTCGATCCAGAGCCGGGGAGGAAATCCGTCCACCATCTGCAAGGGCAGCAGTCCCGCCAGACGAGGTTCTTTGGATATCTGTTTTTTCAGGCTTTCATGCAGAGCGGCAAGGCGCAATGTCTGCGCGTCTTTTATATCAACAAGTGCATCAAAGTGCGCAGCCTGGGCCAGGCGAGCCCGGCGTACATCGCGCTCCAGCCCGTCAATCTGCCGGTTGGCACTCAGCCGCCGTCCCCGCCTATGTCCGGTTGCTGCTCGCTCACCTCATCGACCCTTTCAATCCGCCCATGAGAAATTGACGGTCACAATCATCCCCCGCTTGCACGCATGCGCGTTACTTGTACCAAAATGACACATGCACACCGTCTCGCAATGATCTCTCAGAGAACTGTTGCATACGCCATGCCATTGTGGGAAATCGCTATCGGACATTGCCGACAAAGGTGGATGCCGGGTCTTGCCAAGACCTGTTTCAGCAGCAGATCACCGGGTTCTGAACGGCCTGGTCAGCAGGCCGATGAGACTTTCATCATGGCGCCGTTCAACCCCGATCGGCATGTCTTTCCAGCGGTTTGTGGCCGACCGGCTGCCAAAGACAATGTCCCAAACTGACAGGATGTTGGCATAGTTGCTGTCAGTGTCAGCCCGGATAGCATGATGATGCACCCAGTGGATCGACGGTGTCACCAGCACTTTCGACAGCGGTTTTTCCAGCCAGCGCGGCAGCGCCACATTGGAATGGTGAAATAGCGCCATGCTCAGCACGCAGGTTTCGAACACCACCACCGACTCCAGTGGAAAATCCAGCAGCCAGATGACACCGGCCCGCACCAGCGCCGACATGACAACCTCGCCAAAATGAAACCGGACGGCTGAACTTGCATCGAGAAATTCATCCAGGTGATGCACTTCGTGAAACCGCCACAGAAACGGGATTTCGTGGTTGACACGATGCCACCAGTAGATCCAGCAATCCAGAATGATGATGTCTGCCAAAAGGCCGATCCCGCCCGACCACCAGTCTGGCCGCCAGCCTAGTGCATGAGTGGCAGCCAAAGCCGAAATCGGGATGACCAGGACAGGTGACAATCCTGCATTCAGCAACAGCAATCCAAAATTCCTGGCCAGACGCCAGGTGTTTTGCGCCAGCGTCTTCAAATGCGCACCGGCAAGCGGGCGAGCCTTGGGAAAGGCACGTTCAAGCACCAGAAACGTGATCGCGACACCCGCAATCCACATGGTCTTGTATTCCAATAGGCTGTCAATCTGCTCCATGGCACCATTGTAGTGATGTTGCGGCATCAACTGCACCTAACATCACCGTGACAGGCCTGCGGCAAAACCTCACTGCGATGCACCGGGTTTTTGCTGAATGAACTGCCACACCAGCGGCATCGCCAACGCGATCAGCACAAACCGGCCGATCTGGTGCGCACCGACGAATGCCGGATCAAGCCCGAGTGCAAATGCCATAATGGTCATCGCTTCCATGCCGCCGGGCGCGAAGGCCAGTATGGTCCAGGCAAACGGCACATCCGCAATCGCGCTGGCAGCCGCAGCCCCTGCAACACTGACCACCAGTGCCACGCCCAGTCCAGCCAGACCGGCCCCGCCGATATTCGCGATGTCAGCCGGTCTTACCCCGGCAAACCGCATCCCGATCATGGTGCCCAGGAACACAAACACCGGTATCAGCACCCACATCGGCAATGTGCCGTGCACCACTTCGCCAACATGCATGACGGCACTGGCCAATGCAGGCCCCAATACCAGGCCGGCAGGCACCTTGAGCTTGTCAAAAATGAAGCCTGTCACCAGCCCAGCACCCAACACCATGACAAGGTCACGCAAGGACCCCGGTTGCGGCAACACCTGCGGCGGGGCATCGGATAATTCGCCCAGTGACGAAATCAGCGAAGGCAGAACCGCCACCAGCACAAACAGTCTGATGACCTGGGACACACTGACTTTCTTGAGGTCCGCGCGCGTGTCGGCCGCCAGCGCCAGCGCCACCGACAGGGCGCCGGGCATGACGGCGAAATACGAGGTCGCCCGGTCCCAGCCGTAAACCTTGCGTAAAAACACCACCCCGGTCCACACCAGCACCACCATGGTCAGCGCCAGTATCAGGAAGCTCAAAGGCCAGCGCGACAGCGTATTCAAGGTTTCAGGTGTAACCGCGCCACCGATCTGCAGGCCAAGCAGAATGAATATGATTTTGGTCAGGTGCCGCGGCATTGCCTGCTTGATAACGCCTGACAAGGACGCTGCCGCCACCGTCACCACGGATCCCGCCAGCCACGGCGCCGGCAAGCCAAGCCACCAGAACACGGCCCCCCCGCCAAGCCCGATTGCCAGCGCGGCAATGACCTGTTCCAGATCGCGTTTGGTCAATCCGGCAATCAAGCTTTACGCTCTTTCAAACCGTTCATCACTTCCTCGGTGTGTTCGCCAAGCCTGGGGCTGGCCCGGTCGAGTTTCAATGTGCTGTCGGAAAATACAATCGGCGTTCGCACGCTTGGTACCATGACACCTTCGCCATCGGGCACGTCCACGCGCAATCCGCGTTGCAGGATTTGCGGGTCGGAAAATGTGTCCTCGACAGAGTTGATCGGGCCGGCCGGAATGAACTTCGCGTCAAATTCCGCCAGCATGTCGTCACGAATACGCAGCGAGGTCTTCGCAGAGATCAATGCCGCCAGTTCATCGCGGTTTTTCACGCGGTCCTGATTGGTCCTGAAACGGGCATCATCAATCAGCTCATCAAGCCCCAGTACTTGACACATTTTTGACCATTGTGGTTGTGACCCGGTGGCGATGATCAGATGCCCGTCACTCGACGGAAAAACCTGGTAGGGCACGATGTTCGGGTGTGCATTGCCCATACGTTTGGGCGATGTGCCTGACACCAGATAGTTCATCGCCTGATTGGCAAGCACGGCACTCATGCCATCGAACAATGCCATGTCGATGTGCTGCCCCTTGCCTGTCTGACTGCGCACCATCAACGCTGACTGGATTGCGATGACACCATAAAGCCCGGTGAATATATCGGCAAACGCCACACCCATTTTTTGCGGCTGGCCGTCAGGCTCGCCGGTCAGGTCCATGATCCCGGCAAGCCCCTGTATCATGAAATCATAACCAGCCTTGTGGGCATATGGTCCGGTCTGGCCGAAACCCGTCAGCGACAGATAAATCAGCTTCGGGTTCAACTCGCGCAAGGACGCATAATCAAGGCCATATTTGGCAAGGCCGCCAACCTTGAAATTTTCAACAAACACGTCTGCATCCGCAATCAGGGCACGGATGGTGTCGCGCCCCACTTGCGTCTTGAAATCGACAACGACCGATTTCTTGCCCCGGTTGGCAGAATGAAAATAGGCAGCATCGCCATCTGATCCATCGGCACGTTTGACGAACGGCGGACCCCAGTTGCGGGTGTCGTCGCCACCCGGGCTTTCCAGCTTTATAACCTCGGCGCCCAGATCAGCCAGCGTCTGCCCGATCCACGGACCTGCCAGAATTCGAGCCATTTCGATTACCTTGAGGCCCTGCAATGGTGCCGTCATATATCTGTCTCCCGTTAACTCGAACCCACCGGTGTGTGGCCGAAACTCTTCATTGCCAGCAACGCGTCCACACCACCCAGCTTTTCAATCAGCAGTTTCTGATCCGCAAATGCATCCCGGTTGACGGTTTCGGGGTCTATAGCATGTCCCATAAGGGTGCGAAGCATGTCACGCTGGCGTTCATGATCGCGCGATCTGCCAAGATCACGCAGCTCTTGCGGGTCATCAATCAGATTGAAAAGCTGGGGTGCGTGTCCGTTTGCATAGTGCACATATTTCCACTCACGATAGCGCAGCATGGTTATACCGCACGGACTGCCGCCGTCGTGATATTCCGACAGAATGAAGCGGTCGGCTTCCGGTCTGGAAATGAAATCCTGAAGCGGACGCGACATCCAAGGTTCGCGCGCAGGCTTTGACTTCAGACCAACGGTTTGCTGCACGGTGGCAGATACGTCGGTCAATGAAACCGGTGTTGAATTTACCCCTTCTGCAATACCCGGCCCCATCATCATCAATGGAACCGCGACTGCATCTTCATACATCACCGACTTGGCCCAGAAACCATGGCTGCCCAGCATTTCTCCATGATCTGAAAGATACATGACGGACGTATCACGCGCAGCACCACTGTCTTCGAGCGCTTCCATGACCTGCCGGATATTGTCGTCCAGAAAACTGACAAGGCCGTAATATGCTTTGCGCGCCGTATCCCTCAGGCCATCATCGAAATGATCGTCATAGTTCCAGAACCGCGCCATCTGCTGCAGCACGTCATGCTCGGGCAGTTGTGATGGTGGTTCCGGTATCTGTGCGCGTTCATACAATCGGTAGAACGCTTCCGGGCATCTGAGCGGATAGTGCGGGCTTATAAACGATACAAACAGGCACCACGGTTTCGTCTTGAATCTGGTCGCATATTTCTTGAGCCACTTGACGGTCTCGTGGACGACGCGCCGGTCATATTCGGTGTATTCGGTGTCGCCAGGGCCGATATCCTCTGACATCTGCTTGGTGTCATCGTAGGCAGGCATCGGATCACGCAACAATCCCTGCACCCACCCGGCCCCGTCATTGGCCAGATACATTGGCTCGATTTCTTCGTCGAAACCATGGTCATCACCAGCGCCCCTGAAATGCAGCTTGCCGATTGCCACCACAGGATGGCCCGCATCGCGCAATTTGTGCATCCAGCTTTCATGCCGGCCATGATAGGGCTCGGCCGAAGACCAGCATCGCGTTTCATGCACCTGCAGGCCTGTCGCCAGCGATGCCCTGGCCGGCACGCAGATTGGTGATGGCGTATAGGCATTGGCGAACCGGGTACCCAGCCGGGCAATAGTATCAAGCGTCGGGGTTCGCACCACCGGATCGCCATAACATCTGGTCACGCGCCTCGCGTGTTCGTCAGAGCAGAAGATGATCAGATTGGATGGGCGTTGGTCAGGCATGATGCGCCGCAATCTGCGTTAATTTTGCCTATAGAGCAACAAGGGTTCAATGAACCCTTAAAGTTGCTCGATCACTTTGAAAGCGATCAGGTTTATGACTTCTGGTTGATTTGACCAGAAGTCATCCTGATCTAGCGAAAGCCCCTTTGTGCATGGCGTACCTGCATAAACAACTTGACCTGAACTGAACTGTTTTGGAGTGTGCATTCAACCAACAAAAAAGGATGACTGTTCATGCTGCTCAAAGACAAGATCGCAATCGTAACCGGCGCTTCAGGGGGACTGGGCCTTGCTATCGCAACCAGTTTTGCCGAACACGGCTGCAAGGTGGTGACCTCCGACGTGACCGACGAACAAGGAGAGAAAGCCGCAGAAAACCTGCGCAAGCAGGGCTACGATGTGCGCTATTCGCATTGCGATGTAACCAAACGCGCAGACATCCAGGCGTTGATTGATTTCACTGTCGAAACCCATGGCCGCCTCGACATCATGATGGCCAATGCCGGTATCGTGACCGTTTCCGACCCGCTGGAACTGTCTGAGGAAGACTACGACAAGGTCATGGCCGTAAATCTCAAGGGCGTGTTTCTGTCGGGCCAGCTGGCGGCAAAACAGATGTTGACGCAGCCGGAAGATGAAAACGGAGCAAAGGGCAATATCATCAACATGTCTTCAGCCAATGCCGTGCTGACCATTCCGGAAATCGCGCCTTATGTCATGTCGAAAGGCGGTGTGAACCAGTGGACCAAAGCCTTCGCCATCCGCCTAGCCCAGGAAGGTGTTCGCGTCAATGCCATCGGCCCGGGTTCAATTGCCACGGAAATGTTCCAGAAGGTTGCCGCCAACCCAGAGAAAATGCGCGCCATCATGTCCCGCACACCAATGGGGCGCGCCGGCAGGCCTGATGAAATCGGCAAGACAGCCGTGTTCCTGGCATCTGACCTGTCGAGCTACATTACCGGCCAGACCATCTACCCTGATGGCGGCAGACTGGGTCTGAATTACACGGTGCCTGTGAAGGAGTAGGCCATGACCCGCAGGGGCAGACGTGGTGGCCGTGCCGAAGGCGTGAACCGTCCTGAAACCCCTGCGCCAGCCTACATCAAGCGCCAGATTCCGTTCTTCGAGTTTCTCGATGAGGCAGGCCTGGTGGCGCTTGAACGGCAGGCTGACTGGCTGATTGAGGAAATCGGCCTGGAGTTTCGCGAAGATGACGACGCACTTGCGACCTGGCGGTCGGCAGGCGCGACGGTCACTGACACCCGCGTGCGCGCGGATGCCGCAATGATCCGTGAGTTGTGCAAGACGGCACCATCACAGTTTACCCAGCTTGCACGGAATCCGGCGCGGTCCGTCACTATCGGCGGCAGCAACCAGGTATTTGCACCCATTTACGGTGCGCCGTTTGTACGCGATCTGGAAAACGGCCGCCGCTATGGCAGCATTGCCGATTTCGAAAAGCTGGTGAAACTCACCTATATGCTGCCCGGATTGCATCATGGTGGTTTCGTTACCTGCGAGCCGTGTGACGTGCCGGTCTCCAAGCGTCATCTCGACATGCAGTATCTGCACATGTCGTTGTCGGACAAGCCGCATCTCGGTGCCATAACGGAAGGCTCGCGTGCCGACGATTCCGTTGCCATGGCGCGTATTCTTCACGGCAGCGA
This sequence comes from uncultured Alphaproteobacteria bacterium, assembly GCA_963759095.1. Classification (GTDB taxonomy): domain Bacteria; phylum Pseudomonadota; class Alphaproteobacteria; order Rhizobiales; family Aestuariivirgaceae; genus Anderseniella. The sequence continues at coordinate 47,442 of CAVWYF010000036.1, forward strand.
AACCTTCGACGCCAATTGCGTCATCATGGGCAACGTCAACACCAATTCTCCCCTTCTGGTAGACAAGGTGGTAACCGAAGCCATCCGCGCCTATTGCGGAAATGGCCAGGGTATCGTGGTTGTACCGTTCATCCTGTCAGGGGCCATGGGACCGGTTTCAACGGCGGCGTCCATCGCGCAGGCCTTGGCAGAAGCCATGATGGTGTGCGCGTTTTCACAGCTGATAAAGCCGGGTGCGCCCTTCATACTGGGCAATTTCCTGTCCTCCATGAGCCTCAGGACCGGAGCCCCGACATTCGGCATGCCGGAACCGACAATGTCGAATTATGTTATCGGGCAACTGGCGCGCCGGCTTGGGCTGCCATTGCGCTGCGGCGGATCGCTGACCGCTTCAAAAATTGCAGATGCGCAAGCTGCCTATGAAAGCGCTGACTCCATGCACTCAACGGCCCTGGCCGGGGCAAACTTCGTGCTGCACGCTGCCGGGTGGCTGGAGGGCGGATTGTGCACCGGATTTGAAAAGCTGGTCATGGATGCAGACCGGCTCGGCGCCTATCAGGTATTGCTTGGAGGCCTGCCTGTTGACGACAATGCGCTGGCGCGCAGCGCCTATCGTGAAGTCGAACCGGCAGGCCATTTTCTCGGCTGTGCACACACCATGGAGAATTACCAGACCGCATTTTATGAAGCGGTGCTGTCAGACAGCGAAAACGTGGAAAACTGGGAGGAAAGGGGTGCGCAGGACATGGCGCTGCGCGCCTCGAAAAGGTGCAGGCATTTGCTCGACGAATACCAGGCACCGGAACTCGATGCGGCAGTCGACGAAGAGCTGAAAGACTTCGTTGCCCGCCGCAAGGCAGAATTGCCCGACGCCTGGTACTAGGGTCAGGACCCTAGAACCTTGTCAACTGGCCATGCTCTCCACGCGGGCGTTGACGACCTGATCGGCCAGCTTTGTATCAAGACGCTCAAGATGGTCGAACTCGGCGGTGTAGGTTGCCACACCGGCAGTGGATGAGCGCAGTTCAATGATCATGTCCGACAAGGTGGATTTGGGGATCAGTGCCTGCACCGTATCCCAACCGGGCCAGCCTTCGCGCGGCTCAAATCCCAATAGCTGGCCACGCCTTTGCGGCACCATCGTCGTTATGCTGGCAATTGCATCAGACGGCGCATGAATGGACACTTTCATGACCGGCTCCAGCAGCACCGGGCCGCACTGCGGCATGCCTTCACGCATGGCAAGATTTCCGGCCAGCTGAAAGGCCATGTCGGACGAATCCACATTGTGATACGATCCATCCGCCAGGTTGACGGCTACATCGACCACGGAAAATCCCAGTGGACCGCGCCCCAGATAATCGCGCACACCTGCCTCCACCGATCCGATGAACTGTCTCGGAACGACGCCGCCGACAATGGTGTTGGTGAACTCAAAACCGGCACCGGGTTTTTGCGGTTTTATCTCCAGCACCACGTCGCCGTACTGGCCGTGGCCGCCGGATTGTTTCTTGTGGCGTCCACGCTGGGTAACCGATTTGGTAATGGTCTCCTGATAGCCGACGTCGGGAACATGGGTATGGATGGTAATCTGGGAGCGGTTCTGCAGCCGCTCGACAGCAATCCGCAAGTGCATTTCACCTGAACCGTGCAATACGGTTTCAGAAGCCTCCTGATTGTGCTCGACCCGGATCGACGGGTCTTCATCCACCAGCCGGGAAAGCGCTGTAGACAGTTTCACCTCGTCACGCCGGTCTGCCGGTCTGATGCCGACGGCATACAACGACTGTGCCGGCATCAGGGGGGCTATGTCCGGCGGAGTGGTTTTCTCTGCATGCAGGATCGAGCCGGTCGTGACGCTGTCGAGCTTGCCGAGTGCAACAGTCTCGCCGGTTCCCGCTGATGGTACCTTGCTGGTCTCGCGGCCCAGCAGGGTGTGCATGCCGGACACCTTCAGGTTGCTGTTGTCTGCATTTGCCAGGTGGTCCCCTTCCCCGAGTTTACCCCTGAGCACGCGGACCACCGACAATTTGCCTGAGTGCGTTGTGTGGATGGTCTTGATGACCCCGACCGCAGCGTCATCAGTGTCAGAGACGGCCAGCCGTTCACGGGTCGAACTGTAGTCCGGCGCATCGTGGCGAATGGTTTTCAACAAACGCAGAATGCCGGTGCCGTTTTCGGCGGAGCCGAACAGAACCGGCGTGATCCAGCCATCGTGGAGTTCCGCCGTCAGGTCCTGCAGCACCACGTCTATCGGCGGCGATACATCCTCCAGCAACTGCTCCATCAGCACATCGTCATGGTCGGCCAGTGTTTCCAACATGGCAAAGCGGGCATCTTCTTCGCGCGACCGGTCTTCGTCCCCGACGTCGGAAACTTTCGCTTCGGCATGCGGGCGATAGGTATAGGCGCGCTCCAGCGCAAGATCGATGCACCCGGCAACAGCTCCGTCTTTCCAGATCGGAATCTGCCGCAGCAACAGGGGATTTTCACTGGCTGTTTGCAGCATCTGCAGGGTCTGCTGAACCGAGCCTGCCGCTTTGTCTATCTTGTTGAGGAACAGCACGCGCGGCAAACCGATCTCATCCAGCCGCCTCATGGTCAGCTGCAGGGCTGGCAGTTTCTTTTCATCCGCCTCAACCACCACGATGGCAAAGTCACAAAATCTCAGGACCGGTTCTGCTTCATAAGCGTACTCCACTGAGCCCGGGCAGTCTATCAGGGTCAGGCTGTCGCCCTGATTGGATACAGTGGCAACAGTTGCTTCAACACTCATGCCGTGCGCACGAGCTTCCGGCGACCCGAACCCGACCATATTGCCTGAAGCGACAGTATGCTGTCGCGGTATGGCTCCGGTGCGAGCAAGTATCGCCTCCAAAAGAGTTGTCTTGCCGCTCGACATTGGCCCGATCAGTGCTGCGCACTTGGGCCCTGACGGTCTGCTACGGGGGGATGCTTCCATTTTTCAATAACCTCCGCTCAATCGCCTAACGCGAAATCCCGGATGTTATGGATGGATCGACCGGGATACCGATCTCTGCCTGATATGAATTGCAACTGTCATGCTTTCACCAATTGATGAGAAGAGCAAGAACCCGGCGACAGGGATTGCAGGTAAAGCCTCGAGAAAAGCTGTGAAACTGGCTATGGAAAATCACAAAAACAGAAATTACAGATTGCGGGTTAACTACCGCACCAGGTGCCGTGTAAGCCGGATTTCCACCCAGTCCCATGTTCTGCGAAGCGTTTCCACAATGCTGAAATAGATGATCGCCGCCCACAGATAGACGTTGAAGTCGAAGGTCCGTGAGAACGCCAGTTTTGTCGCACCCATGAGGTCAAACACAGTCACCAGGCTGGCAACCGCAGAGCCCTTGATCATCAGGATGATCTCATTGCCCAGTGGCCGCAAGGCGGTGATCATGGCCTGCGGGAAAATGATTTTCCAGAACGTCACGCCCTTTTTCAGACCGAGCGTCTCAGCCGCTTCGCGCTGGCCCCGCGGAATGGATTCAATGGCTGTCTTGTATATCTCGGCCTGGTAGGCAGTCGTGTTGAGTACAAAGGTCAGCAGCACACAATTATAGGCATCGCGGAAGAACCACCACAGGCCTGCCGACTGCAACTGGTCCACAAACTGCCCGGCACCATAGTACATCAGGAACATCTGTCCCAGCAGCGGTGTACCCCTGAAAAAATACACATAGCCAAACGCACATCCCCGGACGATTTTGGACTTCGACATGCGCGCCAGCGCCATTGGGATGGCCAGCAAGCCGCCAAAGAAAATCGAAAACACCACCAGCTTGACCGTGATGATCAGCCCGTCAACCATCCTCGGCATGTATCTGAAGAAAATGTCAGGATCGAAGGCAGCATACAGCGACCAGGCCAGACCTGCTCCAAGCGCAATCCACACGCCGCACAGCGCTGTTCCGGCGATGCGTGACACCGTCCATTTGCGAAGGGCTTCAGGCGGCGGATTTCTGGCTTCAATTATTTGAACAGTTGTGTCGCTCATGCCGTACGCTGCTCCCCGCGTTTGACATGGCTTTCAATCGCACCCAGACCTTTGGCTGATATGAGCGAGAGCACCAGATAGATCAGCAGAGCCACAGAGTAGAAGAACAATGGCTGCTTGGTCGATCCAACTGCGATATTGGTGTTTCGTAACAGATCATTAAGTGCAATTACCGAAACCAGCGAGGTTTCCTTGAGCAGGATCAGCCACAAATTGCTCAAACCGCCAATCGACAACCTGATCAGTTGCGGTAGTGTAACCAGTCGAAATGCTTGCCAGCGGGTCATGCCCAGTGCCTGCGCCGCTTCGGGTTGTCCAGCCGGAATCCCCTTGAACGCGGAGGCGAACACCTCGCTCGAAAATGCCGAAAATACCAGGCCCAGAGCCACCATGCCTGCGACAAATCCGTTGACCTCGATATAGGCATCGGTAAACAGTGCAAATATCTTCTGCAATACGATCTGCCCGCCGTAGTAGACGATAAGCAGGGTCAGAAGCTCCGGTAATCCGCGAAAAATGGTGGTATATATGTTGGCTGCCGTTTGCAGTGACTTGTCGCCGGAAGTCTTGGCCACCGCGACCAGCAGGCCCATGGCCAGACCAAAGGGCAGGGTTGCCAGTGCTAGGCTGACTGTCAGCAACGTGCCGGCAGCAAGTTCGTCACCCCAGCCGGTTGGCCCCCAGGCCAATTGTGTGATCAGGTCCATCATGTGACCATTAACTCACCCTTACAAAATTCAGCCCGCCGTGACTGTAGCACGACGGGCGTCAATGTATAGCAGGTGAAACTGACTTATCAGTAAACCGAGAACGGGAAGTATTTGTCGTTGATCTTTTTGTAGGTTCCGTTTTCAAGAATTGCAGCCAGAGCCGTATTCAGCTTGGTTTTCAATTCATCTTCGCCCTTGCGCACTGCCATGCCGGCACCCAGGCCAAACCACTTGGGATCATTGTGGGTTTCGCCAACGTGCTCGCAGCACGATCCGGCATCACTACCAAGCCAAGCGAGAATGACAACACTGTCAGCCAGGACTGCATCAAGGCGCCCTGCTTCCAGATCGGCATTGGCTTCATCCTGCGTGGCGTAAAGCTTGACAGTCGAATCCTTGTAATTGTCTTCAAGGTACGACGAATGCGTGGTTGAAGACTGCGCACCCAGTGTCTTGCCCTTCAGGCCTGCCGGGCTTGTGTCTGACATGCCAGAGCCTTTTTTGGCGACGAACTTGGCTGGCGTATTGTAATACTTATCGGTGAAATCAACCTTCTTCTTGCGCTCGTCGGTGATCGACATCGACGCGATGATCACATCGTACTTCTTGGCCAGCAAAGCCGGGATGATGCCATCCCAGTCCTGGGCAACAAAACTGCACTCAGCCTTCATTTCAGCACACAGTGCCTTGGCGATTTCGACGTCAAATCCCTGCAATTCGCCATTGGAATCAATGTAGTTGAACGGCTTGTAGGCACCTTCGGTACCAATCCGGATTTTCGACCCGTCCGCCGCAAACGCGCTGCCGCTCATTACAGCCACAGCAAGGGCTGCCAAGGCCAGGTTTTTGAATTTTTTCATGTGGTAAATCCCATTTGTAATTTTGCTCACTACCCTAAACGTCTCTACACCCCCCATGTAATCTTTTAAACATGGAGCAGATTACTCAGGATTGTAAAGGATGTCCTTAGGTCAACTGGAAATATTTAACTGCCCTGGCACAGCAGGAGTCAACTGGATTCCTGCAATTCCAATGCTCTGAAAATGGCCGGCTTCATGGTTCAGCGAATTACATATTCGCCTTCAATGTCCGCCTCGATCAATTCCGCTGATCTGTTTGCAGGATCTCCGTAGCCACCACCACCGGGCAGTTTCAGCACCAGGCGCCTGCCTTTGGGTACATGCTGCCTGCCCTTGCCGGCAAGCCTGGTCCCATCATCCAGCTCTACACTGCCTGCAGCCCCGGCCCCGCCGCCCTCCCGCCCGCGCGGGGCATGCTTGATGCGGTCAAACATGGCATTGAAGAAAAATTCGTAGCCTTCATTTGGGGCAATTTCGATCACCTGCCCCAACCCGCCGCGATACATGCCTGCGCCGCCCGATCCCGACCGCAGTTCCTTGCGCCACACGGTAATGGGGCCGACTTGCTCCGTTGCTTCGACAGACATGGTGCTCACACCCGAAGGAAACGCTGTTGCATTCAGACCATCAAGCGTCGGTCGGCCACCCGTTCCACCGGAGTTGAACATCAGGACTTCCGACCGCGGCAGACCTGACATCGGATCAACCGGCCGGGCAGCTATCTGGACATTCCAAAGACTGCTTGACCCTTCCGCCGGCACCACTCCGCCCATGCATTTGTGCAAGGCGCCAAGCACAACGTCCGGCAACATCTGCCCTGTGACATGGCGCACGGATACGGCCGACGGACGCGGTGCGTTTAATATACTGCCTTCAGGAGCAACAATCCGGAAAGGCTCAAGCGAGCCGGCATTGTTCGGTACTTCCGGGGCAATTGCGCATTTCAGGCCGTAACAAGCATAGGCGCGAGTATAGACTGCGGGCACATTGACACCGAACTTGCTGACACCCGAGGTGCCGTTAAAGTCTGCCACAAGATCAGCCCCGCTGATCGTGAGCGCGACTTTCATCACCACCGGTGCATCATAACCGTCTGCCGTCATTTCGTTGCTGTATGTGCCATCCTTAAGGGCTGCAATTCTGGCATGGGTGGCATCGCAACTGGTATCGATGATAAAGTCTGACAACCCTTCCAGATCATCCAGCCGGAACTCGTCCATCATGTCCTGCAACCGGTTGTCGCCAGCCTCATTGCAGGCTGCAAGCGAGTAGATATCACCAACCACCTGATCTGCTTCACGCACATTGTTGCGCACGATCTTGATCAGGGGCTGGCTCACCTCGCCGCGTTCGGCAAATTTCATGATCGGCAGCAGGATGCCTTCTTCGTAGACTTCATTGGCATCCGGCCCGAACCCGCGCCCGCCAACATCAACCACATGCGCGGTAGAGGCGAAAAAACCGACCAGCACACCTGCCCGGAAAGACGGTGTGACAACCGTGAAATCATGCAGGTGGCCCGTCCCCTTCCACGGGTCATTGGTGATGTACACATCACCTTCAAACATGCTCTGAAGCCCGATCTCTTCCATGAAATGGGAAACCGATTCCGCCATGGCATTTACATGGCCCGGCGTACCGGTCACCGCCTGCGCCATCATGCGCCCGCGCCTGTCATACACCCCTGCCGACAGATCTCCGGCTTCGCGCACCGAAGTGGAAAACGCCGTCCGGATCAGCGTGGTGGCCTGTTCTTCAACAACCGCAATAAGCCGGTTCCACATGATCTGGTTATCGACATTGCCCAACTCGCTCATTGGCTGGTTCCCCTGTCCTGTTTGACGCTAAGCCACAATGCCCCATCGGCCTGAACAACAGCCGTGAAAGAGCTGGTCACGATGGTACAGGTTTCATCTTCCACGATAAGCGCGGGGCCATCGACGAAATCGCCCGGGACCAGGTCGCCCCGCATGACCTCGGACCCGTCCACAAACTGCCGCGTCTGCGCATCAAGGAAGCGCCGTGTTCGAGACACCGCGGCGCCGCGTAACCGCGTTTGATTTTCCAGTTTTGCCACATCCGGCAAAGGTGTTGTGACCACCACCGACCAGTTGGCAATCTCAATATCAAGATCATCAATGGTGCGCCCGAACAAGCCCCGGTAGACCTTCTCAAACTTTGATGTAAACAGCGCAACATCACCTGCCTCAAACTGCTGGGCCGGTATCGGAACAGGTATCTCCCAGCCCTGCCCGCGATAGCGCATGAATGCAACAATCCGTGTCTCGGTGCGTGCATCGCCAACGCCATGGCGCACAAATGCGGCTGCCGTCGCCTGCATTTCGCGCAGCAATTGATTGATGCGATCAGCATCAAAGCTGCTCAGCCGAAGGAACGCACCACGGGTTTCTTCGTAGGAAAACGGCGCCCGCAGGAACCCGATGGCTGACCCGACGCCTGCGCCCGGAGGAACGATGATATCCCGCATACCCAGCTTTTCAGCCTGGCGGCAGGCATGAAGCGGCGCACCGCCACCAAACGCGATCAGCGCAAACTGCGAGACATCCTTGCCGTTTTCAACCGCATGAACGCGCGCTGCATTGGCCATGTTTTCATCCACCATCTCCGTCGTACCGAACGCCGCAGCAGCGACATCCATGCCCAGAGGTTTTCCGATATCCGTTTCAAGGGCCTGTTCGGCATTTGCGACCGACAGAACAATGCTGCCGCCGGCGAAGTTTTCCGCATCGATCTTTCCCAGCACCAGATTGGCATCGGTCACTGTCGGGCGCTCGCCGCCGCGCTGGTAGCATGCAGGCCCGGGCTCTGATCCCGCACTTTGAGGCCCGACACGGATCTGGGCCATGTCATCCACGTGGGCGATGGAACCGCCGCCTGCGCCGATCTCCACCATCTCCACCACCGGCGTTGACACCGGCATGCCGGAGCCTTTCTTGAAGCGATAGGTACGCGCAACTTCAAACCGGTTGGCTGTCTTGGGCTTGCCGTCCTCAATCAGGCATATCTTGGCAGTGGTACCGCCCATATCAAACGAAACGACTTTCGACAGGCCATGACTGAGGGCAAAATTGGCGGCGTAAATCGCCCCGCCTGCAGGTCCCGACTCAAGCAGGCGAACCGGAAACTGCATAGCCGTCTCAATGGAAATGATGCCCCCGCCGGAGTGCATAAGAAACACCGGGCACGAAATGCCGATCGCCGCCAACTGGTCCACGAGACGGCCCAGATAGGCTTTTGCCATGGGCTGCACATAGGCATTGGCGATGACCGTGTTAAAGCGCTCAAACTCACGCATCTGAGGCGATACGGCCGATGATACGGACACAACAACGTCAGGACAGGCCTTTGCCAGAGCAGCGGCCATGGCACGCTCATGGGCAGGATTTGCATAGGCATGCATCAGGCCAACCGCCACTGCCTCATAGCCACCGCCGGCAACTTTTTCCGCCAGCGCATCCGCTTCCGCCAAATCAAGCGGTTTCAGCACTTTACCCGTGGAATCCATGCGCTCCGACAGGGTCAGCCGATGCGCGCGGTCCACCAGGGGTTTCGGCAACACAATATTGAGGTCGTATTGCTCGAAGCGGTTCTCATTGCGCATCTCGATAACATCGCGAAACCCTTCCGTGGTGATGAAAGCTGTCCTGGCGCCACGGCGCTGGATCAGCGCATTGGTCACCAGGGTCGTGCCATGGATCACCATCGAGATTTTCGAGGCGTCTATGCCTGCCCGCCCGGTTACCTGCTGCAGCGCCAATACCACCGCCTTGTCCGGGCTTTCATGGTCGGTCAGCACCTTGGTGGAGATGATCTCGCCGTCTACTTCCAGGGCAACATCGGTGAATGTGCCGCCAATATCCACACCGGCGCGAACCGGCTGTGCTGTACCTGACCCCATGCAACCAAACTCCGTGTCGCAACCTAAAAACCCGTAACCTATTTCGTGATGATTTCCGGCCCCATCAATGTGGTCGGCAACCAGGTTGAGATGATCGGTATATAGGTGATCAGGATCAGGAACACGAACATGATTCCAACCCATGGCAGAGCTGCCTTGACGACATTGACCACCGACATCTGCGCGACACCTGCTGTGACAAACAGGTTCAGGCCGACCGGCGGGGTTATCATGCCGATTTCCATGTTCACCACCATGATGATCCCTAAGTGAATAGGATCAATGCCCAGTTCAACGGCAATCGGAAACACCAGGGGCGCCACGATCACCAGCAGGCCCGACGGCTCCATGAACTGCCCGCCAATCAGCAGAATGACATTGACGATAATCAGGAACATGATCGGCCCGAAACCGGCCGCCAGCATGGCTTCAGTAATCAGTTGCGGGATGCGCTCTTCGGTCAGCACGTGTTTGAGGATCAATGCATTGGCGATGATGAACATCAGCATGATCGTCAGCTTGCCGGCGTCCACCAGTGTCTTGCGGGTATCCGGGTGGGAAATCACCGTCAACAGGCTGGAAAGATGACGCAAGAACGGCCGGTTTGGCTCACCTTCGGCAGTCGCCAGGGGTCCCATGTCCTTGTACACGAAATTGGCGATGATGAAGGCATAGACAGCCGAGACGGCTGCGGCCTCGGTCGGTGTGAAGATGCCGCCGTAAATGCCGCCGAGAATGATGATGATCAGCATCAGCCCCCAGCCCGCATCGCGGCCAGCCTCCCACACCTCGCCCCAGCCTTTCCAGGGCTGCGACGGCAGGCCTTTCCACTTGGCCCAGACAAAGATCCCGGCCATCAGCATGAATCCGGCCAGCAGTCCGGGGAAAACACCTGCCAGGAACATCCGGCCAACCGACACATCTGTGGCAGCGGCATATACCACCATGACGATGGACGGCGGGATCAGGATACCCAGCGTTCCGGCATTGCAGATGACCCCGGCGGCAAATTCGCGGGAATATCCAACTTGCCGCATGCCGGCGATGACAATCGACCCGATGGCCACGACAGTTGCCGGAGACGACCCCGACAGGGCAGCAAACATCATGCACGCAACAACACCCGCAATCGCCAGGCCACCCTGGAAGTGTCCCACCAGTGCAATGGAAAACCGGATGATGCGCCGGGCCACGCCACCGGTGGACATGAAGCTGGACGCCAGAATGAAAAACGGAATGGCAAGCAGTGTGTAATGCCCGTCAAACGCGGAAAACAGCGTCTGGGCAATCGACGACAATGAGGTGCCGGAATGCAGCAGCAGGAATGCGATACTCGACAAGCCGAGTGCAAACGCAATCGGCACGCCGATCAGCATCAGGCCAATGATAAGGGCAAACAGCAGGACGACTTCCATCGGATCAGCCCTCCTCTTTCTTGGCAGGAGGGATCTGATCCTCGACCTCATGGGAGACAATCAGCATGTCATCGTGCCCGGTCGCTATGCGCCAGGTCGCCTGCAGCAATCGATACAGGAGCAGAGCCATGCTGATCGGCAGCACCGCATAAGGGATAAACCGCGGCAGTTTTTCATAGCGTTCACCGTCGTTCAGCCAGTCGGCGAGAAACTGCAGAAAAAACGGCATCGGCACATCGTCGGTTTCATAAAACGCCTGCGGGCCAATGAACGGCGACCAGTAGTCCCACGCCCCTTTCAGCATCAGCACGGCAAAGGCCAGGCAGCATACCGCTGCAATCAGCGAACAGGCTTTCCGGGCACCTGCGGGCAACAGGTTCACCACCACGTCGACGCCAATATGGAAGTGCTTCTTGATGCCGTACGAAACTCCCATCAACACCAGCCAGGCAAACAGGAACACGGTGGCTTCAAGCGCCCACAGAATGTTGGAATTGAACACGTAACGCGCCACCACGTTGGCGAAGGTAATCAATGTCATGATGGCAAGCGTGGCCGCCATGAAGGTTTCTTCGATAGTATCGCCGATTGAAGTCCGGCCGTCTGATCCCTGCCCCGACATGACTGATCCCTCCCGATTATCCGTCTACCCACGCAAGGTTTGCACATAAAATAAAACTCCGCCACCAGCTTTGACAGCCGATGGCGGAGTTCACTCGTGTGAACTACAGCTTAGCTGCCCTTGTTATAGGACTGCGCTGCTTCGATCAGATCACTACCGATGTCACCTTCAAACTTCGCCCACACAGGCTTCAGCGTATCGACCCAGGCTTTGCGCTGTGCCGCATCAAGCGTGCGAACGGTTCCACCGGAATCGATGATCTTCTGCTTGTTGGCTTCGTTGACCGCCGCGGACTCACCGTTACGGGTTTCGGTGACTTCCTTGAGGATCTGCGCCAGTTGATCGCGCACGGCAGGGTCAAGCCCGTCCCACCATTTGCCCGACGTGACAACCAGGTAATCGATGATGCCGTGGTTGGTTTCCGTCACACCGTCCTGCACTTCGAAGAACTTCTTGCCATAGATGTTCGACCAGGTGTTTTCCTGGCCATCGATGACCTTGGTCTGCAGACCGCCATAGACTTCCTTGAACGACATCTTCTGCGGGTTTGCACCCAGTTGTTCAAACTGCGCCACCAGCACATCCGATGCCTGCACACGGAATTTCAGACCGCTGGCATCTTCCGGCGAAATCAATGGTTTGGAGGCAGACATCTGTTTCATGCCGTTGTGCCAGAACGCCAGCCCCTGTAGGCCGCGCTTTTTCATGGCGTTTTTCAGTTTTTCGCCATCAGCAGAGGTCTGGAACCGGTCAACTGCACTAATGTCTTCAAACAGGAACGGCAGGTCGAACAGGCGGAATTTCTTGGTGAACTTCTCGAATTTCGACAACGACGGAGCCGCCAGTTGGACATCGCCTGACAACAATGCCTCGAGCACCTTGTTGTCATCATAAAGCGAGGAGTTCGGGAACACTTCCATGCACGCCTTGCCGTTCATTTCCTTGTTTACGCGCTCTGCCAGCAAGGTTGCGGCAATGCCTTTGGGGTGTTTGTCGGTATTGGTCACGTGGCTGAACTTGATCACCTCTTCGCCGGGATCACAATTGGCCAGCGCACCGGTTGCTGACACGGCCACAAAGCTGGTGGCAACTGCCAGTGCTTTGAAAAATTTCATGGGTACTTCCTCCACTCGGTTTAATAACTTTTTTCACTCGAAAAACCTGAAACGCCGGTTTCAGGGTCTTCCTGCCGACGCACATTCAGCAAACGTCGATCAATACCAAATACCCTTTTTGGGCGTTTGAATCTACACCGGGTTTCATTCTTGACTGGTTGATCGACATCAATGATGGAGCTTGCCGGTCCGTGCATATAGTGCAGTGAAGCAAAAAAGGATCGCCCATGAAACAATTGATCACCACCGGTGCACTACTTGCATTTGCGATTGCGGCGGCAAGCCAGCCGCTATTGGCTGAAGACATACCTGCCTGGCAACTCGCCTTGCAAGGTCAGTTGCTGGCCGAAAAGCAATGCAACCTGAACTACCTGACCAACGTCAAGGTGCAGGAACTTGGCGCGATCACCAGCGTTGAAGCGCGTGCGCATTGCGTAAACGGGCAGGCCTATGATGTGCGCTCGATGAGCGGCACCAATAAATTTGACATTCGTGAATGCGGCATGACCGTTTGCTGAAACAGGTTTTGCACAACAGGCAACCGATACCGCTGACTTACCGCTGCACAACAATCCGGCTGATGTCGCCGGTCTCGTCGAAATGAATCTCCTCCACGCCGGAAGAGCTGTTTCCGCCCAGTGTGATCACGAAATCGAACACCACATGGCCTGAACGCCGCTGGTAGTTGTCCACCTGCCAGTGGACATCCGGGTTGGCGGCAAAGAACCACTGCATCATGGTCACAATCGCCTCCACCCCGTCATGTTGCCCCACACCAGCCGAACGGTAGGAGCATTCAGGTGCCAGCATCGCCCTGATGCGGGCAATGTCATGATCGTTTGACGCCGCGACGTAGCTTTCAGCTTTCCTGATCAACTCGTCCATGGCTGGCGCCCTCTCCCCGCTACAACACCGGATATGAGCCATCTGCATCGTGAGTTTCTTCGCCCACCAGCGCCGGTGTGAAGACACAGACAATGCGCAAATCCGTGGCGGCTTCAAGTTCATGGCGATCATGCCTGTCGAGCGTGTACATCACCCCCGGCGCCAGAGCATATGTCTTGCCGCTCGCGCAATCGGTAACAATCCCCTCACCTTCGATGATCAGGTTTGCCTCAACATGGTTCTTGTACTCCATCATCTGCCTGGTGCCAGCAGCGACCGTTGTCTGTGTCAGGGTAAAGCCAACGCCATCATCGCGCAGCAGATACCGTGAACTGGTCCATGCGCCGGGTTTTTCACGATACCTGCCTTGTGCTTTCAGGTCTTCCAGCGAGCGGACAATCATGATGGCACCTCCGTTTTGTTTTTCCGTAGAGACACTGCATATCATGAGCCGGCCCGCAAATCGGGCTTGAATCCTCACGGTCCAAACTACGGCCCGGCAGAACTGCCAGATCGGAAAAACCGGTGCAAAGCCCCGGGAAACCAAGTGCTGAAACATAATCCCGCATTTGATGTAGCCCTTGCCACCAGATCTCATTGGTTCCCGGTTTCTTCCTGCGCGTCACAGCAAGTTGGGCGCCCCCACTTGAACAGTGTTTGCAAATGCTGCAGCCTTCGTTGCCTTGAAAGGCACTGACACCATGCAGCATGACAACACTCAAGGCGCCAATCGCTGGCGCCGCTTTGACGATTGGGACCGGCGGCCGCTGCGGCTTGACAACTTTGCTGTTGAAGATCCCGAGAACGGATTCTCGGCCATGCACGGGGCCAAAGACCCGGCTCCCGGCTTTCAGCGCAAAGGCCGTCACATCTCTTCAATGGACGGTGTTGCAGAAGAACAATTCGACATGATCGACCTGTTCATTGCGCGCTATCATCTTGATCCTGACATGGTCGACGAAGCCATGGCCATGGAGTCTGTCGACGTGGCGCGCATGTTGATCGACGTCAACGTGCCACGTGAACAACTGGTTCGCCTTGCTCATGGCATGACACCGGCCAAACTGGCAGAAGTGGTTGCACACCTGAACTCGATGGAGATTGCATTCGCCTACTCCAAGATGAGGGCTCGCGCGACACCCGGCAACCAGGCCCACGTCACCAACGCCAAGGACGACCCGCTGCAACTCGCCGCCGATGCGGCAACGGCAGTGGCGTTCGGTTTTGATGAAATTGAAACCACAATGCGGGTTTCCCGTAACTCCTGGTCGAATGCGCTGGCGTGTTGCATTGGCTCGGCAGTGGGCCGCAAGGGCACGCTGTTCCAGTGCTCGAGCGAAGAAGCCGAAGAACTGCAGATCGGCATGGCAGGTTTTACGTCGTACGCTGAAACCGTGTCTGTGTATGGCACCGAAGGCTCCTTCATAGACGGAGACGACACGCCGTGGTCAAAGGCCTTTCTGGCGGCCGCCTATGCCTCCAGAGGCATCAAGATGCGATGCACATCGGGTGCGGCCGCTGAACTGCTGATGGGGTTTCACGAGGCAAAATCACTGCTCTATCTTGAAGCAAGATGCCTGTGCATGCAGCGGGCCATGGGCGCGCAAGGCACCCAGAACGGCGGTATCGACGGTGCCCCGCTGGCTGCCAGCATGCCAGGCGGCGTGCGCGAACTGATGGCCGAAAACCTGATCGCCGTGTGGCTGGATCTGGAGTGTGCATCGGGAAACGATGCCCGATCATCAGAGTCGGAAATTCGTGTCGGCGCGAAAATCCTTCCCTTTCTGATTGCCGGCTCAGACCTTATCTGTTCCGGTTTCGGCTCAATCCTGAAATACGACAACTCATTCAATCCATCGTCCTTCAATGGCGAGGAGATGGAAGACTACCTCGTCCTGCAGCGCGACTTCGAGGCAGACGGTGGTCTGACACCACGTGCAGAAGACGTCCTGCTCGCTATCCGCAAGCGAGCTGTCGAAGCCATGGCGGCAGTCATGGAGGAGCTGGGCCTCGGACATCCCGACGAAGACATGAAGGCATCGGTTGCAGTGGCTTCCGGATCTGATGACACACGCAGCTACCTGCCGGGCCAGGTCAGTTCGATCAGTGCTGACATCGCGCACCGCGAGATCACCGTGCTCGATGCAATACGCGCGCTGCATCAACGCGGATTTGAAGAGGAAGCGGAAAATTTGCTGTTCCTGGTGAAGCTGCGGCTGTCAGGAGATTATCTGCAGACATCGGCCATCGTCAGGGACGACAAGGTCATCTCCGCCATCAATGATCCAAATCGCTATGACGGTCCGGGGTCCGGATATCGCATGAGTGAACAGCGTCGCGCCGAGATTGCCAACATTCGAGGCGTACTCGACCAGCGCGAAGTGCTGCGCACGGAAGCGACCTATGAAAGCGCCGAGGCCGGGCGCATCACCTACCGGAACATGGGACAGGCCGAGAAAGGTTCCGACACCAGGGAGGTCGTGGTCGGCCTTAGCCCGGCATTCGGGACCAGGTTGTTTCGCACCCTGGCAGGCCATTCACTAAGTCAGGTACTGGATGAAATTCGCACCGGCATCGAGCAGGCAGGTGCGGCCGCGAGATTTGTCCGGTTCGGGCACACCGCCGATACATCGTTTCTGGGGCTGAGCGCTGCGCGACTGGCCGGATCCGGCGTGGGCATAGGTCTTCAGGCCAAGGGCACGGCCGTCATCCACCAGCAGGATCGATTGCCGCACAACAACCTCGAATTGTTTTCCAACGCTCCCATCACCAGCCTGCAACACTATCGCTCGTTGGGGCGAAACGCGGCGCTGTATGCCTCCGGCCAGGATGTCGAGCCTGTGGTTGTACCAACCAGAGGCGAGGCGCTGGGTGCACGGTTTCACGGCCGCGTTGCCCTGATCTACGCCATCGAGACCGGCCTGACGCGCGATGGTGCAGAGCCGGAAGAACTCGCAATCGAAATTTCCGGAGCAGCAACATGA
Source organism: uncultured Alphaproteobacteria bacterium (assembly GCA_963759095.1). Taxonomy (GTDB): domain Bacteria; phylum Pseudomonadota; class Alphaproteobacteria; order Rhizobiales; family Aestuariivirgaceae; genus Anderseniella. Next base: position 63,973 of record CAVWYF010000036.1, read on the forward strand.
GCGGCCGCAAACTGCAGCTGGATGATTATCCGCTGGCGGAAACCCGACCCGGCGAAGTTCGCGGCGCGCGCGGCCTCAGCCTGGATGACATCACCCTGACCGCTGTCATGGCCGGTGATGTCTCCATGGAAGATCTGCGTATCACCTCAAAAGCTTTGAAACAGCAGGCCGAAATTGCCCAGGCGGCCGGACGCCCGGCGCTGTCTGCAAACTTCCTGCGAGCAGCAGAACTGACCGGCGTCCCTCAGGAGGTCATCATGGCGACATACGAACTGCTGCGCCCCGGGCGCGCGGCAGACAAGCAGGTGATGATGGACGCAGCCCATCGCCTGAGAAACGAGTTTGCGGCCGAGCGCATGGCCCGGTTCGTCGAAGAAGCTGCCGACGTCTATGACAGGCGTGGACTGTTTAAATCTAGATACTGAGTACATCTTGAGAGGCAATATGAGCTGGAAAACGAACTATCGGTCAATCTACTACCAGGGCGCACCAGAGCCGGACGACATGGAGATGAAACCATCGGAAACCGCATTGCTGGTGATCGATGTTCAAAACACTTATCTGGAACGGGCCGAACGCAGCGCTCTGTCCGGTGCGGAACTCGCAAGCTATGACGCCTGGACCCCGTTCCACGACCGGATGCACAATCAGGTCATTCCCCGTACCGCCGGTCTGTTGGCCGATTGCCGCAAGGCCGGCATAGAATGTGTGTTTGCCCGTATCGCCACTCACACGCTTGACGGGCGTGAAAGATCCCTGTCGCAAAAGATGCCGGGATGGAACAACCTGCTATTGCCCAAGGATGGCGAACCGGCACAACTGGTGCCGGAACTGCAGCCCGTCGGAGACGAGGTGTGCGTACTCAAGACAACCGACTCCGCGCTGACCGGCACCAATCTGCGGCTGATCCTGCAGAACATGGGGATTCGCCATGTCATCTGTTGCGGAATTTTTACAGATCAGTGCGTTTCCTCGACCGTGCGTAGCCTGGCAGATGAAAGCTTCGGGGTGGTGGTTGTGGAAGACTGTTGCGCAGCCGGCTCTGACGAACTCCATCACAAGGAGCTCGAGATCATGAACATGATCTACTGCCACGTGATGTCGTCCGGCGAGCTGAAGACCATGTTGCAAGTCTGATTTGGGCACTGACAGACCCGCAAGAGGTGTCAAGTCTGACTTGTCTCCGGTCAAGCTATAAGCGGTCCAGTTGCGCAACCATCGATTTGTATTGACAATCCGGGCTGTCGCCTTGAGCCCGGTTGCCTAGGCAATGGGCAAGATGGTGGGGGATTCGGAAGGCGATGACGATTGATCTGCCGGCAAGGCCGGCATCCAATCATAACGCAGGAGTAGTTGGACATGTTTGATAACAAATTCTCTAGGCGCAATTTCCTACAGCAAACAGGTGGATGGGCCGCCGCAGCCGCAGTTGGTACTCTTCCAAACATCGCCCATGCAGCACGCGACAAGGAACTGAACATCTATTGCTGGGAAGGGTACAATTCCGACGAGGTGCTTGATCCGTTTCGCAGGGAATTCTCAGCCAAGGTTCGCGCAGAAGGCCTGACATCTGATCCCGATGCGGTGAACCGGCTTCGCGCCGGTGAAACCAAGGTCTGGGATCTGATCAACGTGAACAATCCCTGGGCACGCGAGATGATGTATCCTGAAGGACTGATCAAGCCGATTTCGAAAGAGCGTTTCGAGCCCTTCTTCAACAACATGATGCCGCAGTTCAAGGCGCCCTATAACTGGGCCATGGACAAGGACGGCAAGGAGCTGCTGGGCATGGTCCAGCGTTTCGGCCCGTTCTCGTTCGTAGTCAATACCGACAAGATTAGCCGGCCCATGGCCGAGGATCAGGGCTTCAAACTGTTCCTCGACCCGGCGATGAAGGGCAAGTACGGCATTTTGACGTACGATAACTGGAACATCTATCACATGTGCATTGCCGCGGACATTCACCCGTTCAAGAAGCACACCAAGGAAGAAATGACCAGGTTCGGCGAGGTCGCCAAGCAGATTTTCAATGGCGCCAAAAACCTGACCGACGACCTGGTGCAGATGAACCTCGCCCTTATTAATGGGGAGATTGATGCATACTTCACCGGCGGCACCTACACCGCCTCACCCGCCCGCCTGGACGGTGCCAAGAACATTCGCGGAATCACGCCAAAGTCCGGACCCATGGATGGAAAAGGTGGTATCGTCTGGATCGAACTCACATCCGTGGTGAACAACCCGGATCCATCGGGCCTGTCTGAGGACTTCCTCGCCTATGTGCAGCGGCCTGACGTGTGCAAGAAGGTCGCTTTTGCGGAAGGGACGTACAATCCGGTTACCCAGATGGGCAACAAGGATGTGCTGTCACAGTTCTCCTCAGAAGAACTGGATGCAATCCAGTGGGACACGCTGGAAGAGGAAATGGGCAACTCGGTCGACTATGACATCAACCCCGACTATGCCGAAATGTACGATTTGTACTCGGCCGCCAAGCGCGAACGCGAAGGGTAAGGTTGACCTGAATTGCCTACAAACCTGAACGGAGACTCCATGGGAGAAAGCAACAGTTCCTTTCTTGAGCTGGTCGGAATTACCAAAAAATTCGGTGACTTTGTCGCAGTCAGCGAAATCGATCTCGCAATAAGGGAAGGTGAGTTTTTCACTCTCGTGGGCCCGTCGGGTTCCGGCAAGACCACAATGATCCGCATGCTGGTGGGAATGGATCAACCCACCAGCGGCGACATGCGGCTCAATGGCGAGTTGCTGAACGGTGTGCCGGCAAACAAGCGCCCGACATGCATGGTGTTCCAGTCACTGGCTTTGTTTCCGCACAAGTCGGTTGGAGAAAACATCGAGTTCTCCCTGAAAATTGCCGGCATGGACCCTGCCCTCAGACGCACAAGGGCCAACGAACTTCTGCAGCAACTGCGCTTGCCGCTGGACTACTATTCCAAGGGTGTAAACCAGTGTTCAGGCGGTGAGCGCCAGAGAATTGCGCTCGCGCGCGCGCTGGCTTTCGATCCCAAGATATTGTTTTTTGACGAACCTCTTTCTGCGCTCGACTATCGACTGCGCAAGACGCTGGAAAAAGAACTCAAGGACATACACCGCGAAACCGGCAAAACCTTCGTCTACATCACCCACTCGCTTGAAGAAGCAATGGTGATGTCAGACCGCATCGGCATCATGCGGGACGGCCGCATTGTCCAGGTCGGCACGCCCAACGAGATATACAACCATCCGCGTGACAAGTTCGTTGCCCAGTTCATGGGCGAAGTGAACACCATCGACGTGGACGATGCCGGCGGCAGTGAAGTGTGCAGCAAGGCGGATGGCGCGATATACAAGGTTCACAGGAAACCGGACGGATTCAAGACCGGCCATCTGATCATCAGACCTGAAATAATGAAAATCGGCAGCGTTGCTTCGAAATTGCCCAACAAGCTGAAAGGCGTGCTGTTCAATGATTACGCCCTGGGTTCGCGGGTGCAATATCAGGTCCGCGCGCCCAACGGCGTTCAGTGGCTTGTAGAGCGTTTGCAGGATGAACCGTTTGACAGCAAGCTGAACGATACCGTTGATCTTGGCTGGCGCCCGGAAGACTCTATCCTGGTGAAGGATTGAGCCGATGAGCAAACTGGCAGACTGGTTGAAAAACCCGGGCGTTCTAGCAGCAGCACCAGCATCGATATTTCTGCTGGTTGGCTTTGCCGGTCCCCTGCTCATGGTTCTCGGCTACAGCTTCATGCCGTCGAAGACCTTTGCGCTCAACAGTGTTCCAACGCTTGAGAACTATCTTTCAGTGGTGTCGGACAGTTACTACATCTCATTCTTCTGGTCGCTGTTTCTGGCTGCACTGACCGTCATACTGCTGTTCCCGATCTGCTACCCAATCGCCTATGGCATGGCCAAACTGTTTGGGAAATGGGCCAATCTGGTCACCGCCTTTATAGCCATTCCCCTATTGATATCCGAAAACATCCGCCTGTTTGGCTGGGTGCTGGTATTCCTGAAAAACGGTATTCTCGACGGCACCTTGCAGAGTTTGCTTGGGTTAAGCGCCTCAGGCCTTTTGTACACCGTTCCCGCCATTGTACTCGGTCTGGTCTATGTCTATCTGCCGTTCATGCTGTTCCCCATGGTCATCGGTATTTCGATGATACCCGATCCGCTAAAGGAAGCCGCCTTTGACCTTGGTGCCAGCCGCTGGCAGGTGTTTCGCGAAGTGGAACTGCCGCTGGCCATGCCGGGCATTCTTATCGGTGCCATTCTCACCTTCATTCTCGCAATGGGATCCCTGGCAGAGTCGAAAATACTGGGTGGTCAGGCGGTTGTGATGATCGCAGACGATATTGAGTCAGCCTTCACATTTGCCCAGAACTGGCCAAAGGGTTCGGTCTTGTCCGTAATGCTTATCGCGCTGTCCGGGTTGATCGTGTTTGTCCTGTTTCGCCGCATCGACCTAGACCAGATAATCGGGCGGAGATAGGCCATGCAAAACGCCGGTTCATCTCCCATTGCCAAGAAACTCATCTGGATCTGGACATCTGCGGTCATCCTGTTCCTGTACATTCCAATGTTTGCGGTCATCCTCGCGTCGTTCTCGACGCAGCGCTATTTCCGTTTCCCGATCCAGTCCTTCACCACCAAGTGGTACACAAAAACCCTTGAATCGCTGTCGGTTCGCGACCTGCTGTGGACGTCGATATCGGTTGCAGCACTGGTAACCGTTTTCTCGGTTCTGCTGGCCTTCTTCGGAGCCCTCGCATTTGCCCGTTATGACTGGAAAGGCCGAAAACTCTACCAACGCCTGGTATTGTTGCCGATCTTCTTTCCACAAGCCGTGCTCGGCCTGGCGCTGTTGTTGTGGTTTTCTGCGCTGGGCATAACGACCAGCTGGCAAACGGCGGTGTTCGCACACATGATCTGGATCGTGCCCATCGTCATTCTGATCATGTCAATTCAGGCCTACAGCTTCGACCCAGCGCTTGAGGAGGCTGCCTTTGATCTGGGCGCCACCCGGTGGCAGGTGTTGCGCGAGGTCACCTTGCCGATACTGGCACCCGGTGTTGTCTCAGGCAGCATATTTGCCTTCCTGCTGTCGTGGGGAAATTTTCCGTTGTCGCTGTTTTCCACCGGCGCAGACCAGACAGTACCGGAATGGCTGTATGCCAAAATGGTGTCCGGCTACACGCCCATGGTGCCGACGCTTGGATCCTTGACCATGTCCAGCGCCGCCTTGATGCTGCTGCTGGTCTACCTGTTCTGGCTGGCAACAAGCGGGCGCAGGCGCCAGGCACACAATTCCATATCTTCTGACGATTGAACCGAACCAGATAAACAGGAGGGATCAACATGCTGACATCCATCAAGGGAAAATCCGTCATCGTAACCGGTGCAAGCAAGGGCATTGGCAAGGGCATTGCACGGGTTTTCGCCCAGCAGGGCGCCAAAGTGATGATCGTGGGACGTGACGGCGCTGCTGCTGCAACTGCAGCCGCCGAGATCGGCAATGGCGCTCAAAGCTGCGTCGCCGATGTGGCCGACTGGGATCAGTCGCAGGCGATGGCGAAAACCACGGCTGATGCGTTTGGCGGCATCGATATTCTGTGTGCCAATGCAGGCGTCTATCCGCAAACAAAGATGGAAGACATGGACCCGGCGGAATGGGACCTGGTCATGGGCACCAACCTGAAGGGCAATTTTCTTTCTGTGAAGGCCTGCCTGCCCTGGCTCAAGACGTCAGGCGAAGGACGTGTCGTTTTGACATCTTCCATCACCGGACCGGAGACAGGGTTTCCAGGCTGGGCGCACTATGGCGCGTCAAAGTCAGGCCAGCTGGGTTTCATGAAAACCGCCTGTATTGAACTGGCCAAGTACGGCATCACCGTCAATGCCGTTCTGCCCGGCAACATCATTACCGAAGGACTTGAAGACCTTGGCGAGGACTATCTCAAGACCATGGCGACATCGATCCCGCTGAAAAAACTGGGCCGCGTGGAAGACATCGGCAATGCCGCTTTGTTTCTGGCGTCCAGGGAAGCCAACTATATTACCGGCCAGACCATCATCGTCGACGGTGGACAGATACTGCCGGAGTCTTTGGAAGCAATCGAACAGGCTTGACTGGAATATGTCCTAGGATGAGCGCAACAGTGTTGCGCGCACGGCGCTGGGCGATACACCCGTCCAGCGCTTGACTGCCCGTGAAAATGCCGACAGCTCCGAATACCCCAACAGAAACGAAATTTCCGATATGGGCAGGTGCCGCTGCCGCAGATAGGCCATGGCAAGTTCGCGCCGGAGCATCTCGACGAGGTCCTTGAAGGTGGTGTTTTGCTGGCTGAGTTCTCGTTGTATGGCAGCGGGAGACACCCGCAGTTCGCTGGCAACCATCTCCAGTGACGGATAGCCTGCCGAAATCCCGGCACGGATCGAATTGCTGACCCGGTCAAACAAGTCCACAGGTTTCTGTGTCCGGTTTGACAATTGCTTCAGGCAGTTCTGCATTAAAGCCATCAAGGTGATGTCACGGCTCGGCATCGGCCGGCTCAACACGTCTTGCGAAAACAACAAGGCGTTGGTCGATTGCGAAAAATACACCGGCGCGCCGAATGCACGCTCATGCTCATCACGATCACTTGGCCGCGGGTGTTCAAAATGAACTTCTTCCGGTGTCCAGGCCTGACCGCAAGCCTCGCGGAAAACGTTGAGGAACATGCCGAGCGACAGTTCTGCATCCTGCCGGCGATTGAAAATATCCGGCGCCTCAATCTGATACTCAATGCGGAACAACCCGTTCGGATCGCGCTTGAACGCCATGCCGGATTGCTCCTGATGGTAACCGAACAATCCAACCATGGTTTCCAGCGCACTGCCAAGCGTCGGGCACGAAACCATCGCATAGCCCCACAGGCCCAGGTCGCGCGGTTGAAACTGGTTACCAAACCAGAGGCCGAAATTATCCATCTTGGTATGGTGTGAAGCCTGCTCGAAAAGCTCGCAAAAATCTGACAGTTTGAGCTTCAGCGTGACTGCGCCGGCCATCTCCGGGGACAATCCCGAATTGCCGAAAATGCTGTCGACATCGCCGCCTGCCTGCTCAATGAAAGTCACAATCCCGGTTGCCGCCGCAGCAAGTATTGCCGGGTCGTTGGGCGACACTCCGTCAACGGGCGCGCCCGTGACAGCAGAACTCAAGTGCCGTCTCATCGCCGGCTCCTTTGTGCAGAACTGACTTCCACCGGCCAGTTCAATCGACAATCTTGGCACGCTCTTTGTAGAATTATCAACCCATTAGCCATTTGACCGTTCACGCCACGACCAGTTCAGTCTGCGCCTCGTGCAGCGCATCAAGCAGTTCTCCGTCAGGTTTGGCATCACTGATCAAGGTAATGGAGGGGCTCCAGGGGCCATAGACTGTCAATGATGGCTGATCGAATTTGCCGTGGTCAGCCAGCACAAAGGACTCCGATGACCGCCGCATCATCATGCCGTAGATCAGGCCCGGCCCCATGGCCGCATCATTGGGTCCCTCAACGGTCAGCCCGGAAGCGCCGAGAAATGCCTTGTTGGCCCGGAACCGCTGTAACTGCTCGACGGTGTCTGCACCATGGATCAGTCCTTCGCGGCCGTCATACTGGCCCGGCAGCATCAACACCTTGATCAATGAACTGGCGGCAAGCGCCACCGCAATACTGAACGAGTGGGTGATAACCGTCATCGGCATGTCGAGCGCGGCAATGCGGCGCGCAAAATGCAACGTTGTGGCGCCGCCACCGATCATCAGGATGTCGTTGGGCCTGACAACCTGCGCCGCGGCCGCGGCAATACGCAAGCGCTCGGAAATCATCAGCGCTTCACGCTCACTGAGGCCCGGTTCATGGGTAACCGTGCGCATTGCCCCGCCATAGGTCCGGCTGATCAGGCCCCGTCCGTCCAGGTCGGACAGGTCGCGCCGGATGGTCTCCGTGGAAACACCCAGTCGCTCCGCCAGTTCATTGACCCGCATCGCCGGGTAAAGCCGCAGATCGGCAACAATCTGCTGCTGGCGCCCGCTTTTGCCGACCGGTGGTGGAGCTGTGTCGTCCATAAATCCCTCATTATGACCAGAGTCCCACACATCTTACGCGATTTTGATCAAACATCAACAATACTGCCCACTTTACAACATCTTTAAGTTGGACTATGGTCATTCAAGTTTGGAAGTCAGTCAAAGGTGTGACCATGTTCGATTACGGTCATTTCAAATTCGAAAGCAAGCAGGCCTTGTTCGACAAGGCCATCGAATACTGGAATCCGGACAAGACGAGGTTCTGGCAGAATGTCGGAGTGGACCTGGTCATTGATCGCCGTGAAGGCTATTGCCTGTACGATATGTCCGGCCGGCGCCTGATTGATCTGCACCTCAATGGCGGCACCTACAATTTCGGGCACCGGCACCCCGAACTGATTGAGACGCTCAAGGGCGCACTCGACTATTTTGATATGGGTAACCACTGGTTCCCGTCCGTTGCACGTGCCGCATTGTCAGAACTTCTGGTCAAGACATGCCCGGGAATGAAGTATGCTGTGTTCGGTGCCGGCGGTGCCGAAGCGGTGGAAATTGCACTCAAGACAGCGCGCTACGCCACAAAGCGCCGCAAGATTTTGTCGATCATCAAGGGCTATCACGGTCACTCCGGCCTTTCAGTCGCCACCGGCGATGACCGCTTTACCAAGATCTTTCTGTCAGACCGGCCGGACGAATTCATCCAGGTGCCGTTCAACGACATTGACGCCATGGAACAGGCCCTGAAATCAGGCGAAATCGCCGGCCTTATCATGGAAACCATCCCGGCCACATACGGCTTCCCGATGCCGAATGAGGGCTATCTGCAGGCCTGCCGCGATCTTTGCACCCGCTATGGCACAGTCTACATTGCCGATGAAGTTCAAACCGGATTGATGCGCTGTGGCGAAATGTGGGGCTTCCAGACCTACGGCATTCAGCCTGACATCTTTGTCACCGCAAAGGGCCTTGGCGGCGGCATTTACCCGATTTCCGCAGCCGTCATGAATGAAAAGTGCGGTGGCTGGCTGAACGAAGACGGTGCGGCGCATATTTCAACATCCGGCGGCGCCGAACTGGGCTGCATCGTTGCCCACAAGGTCATCGAGATGCTGCAGCGCCCGGAAGTGGTGTCCAACGTGCAGTCCGTGACCGGCTTCTTCGCTGAGGGCATGAGCGAAATGATGGCGCGTCATCCTGATATTTTCGTCGGGGTGCGCCAGCGCGGCGTCGTGCTTGGCCTGGAGTTTGATCATCCTGAAGGTGCTGTTGCGGTGTCTCGAGCGCTCTATGAGCACGGTGTCTGGGCAATCTTCTCGTCACTCGACAAGCGCGTGCTGCAGTTCAAGCCCGGCGTCCTGCTGTCAGCGGACATGTGTCAGGAAATTCTGGACCGGTTTGATGCCGCGATGCCGCGCGCCCGGCAACTGATCGACCAACTTCCAAAAGCCGCCTGAGTTCACTTCGGAAAAATTTGCATCATGTCAAACACAACCAGCGAACCGCTCATCAAGATACCCGACACCGTTCTGGAAACGGCGCGCATGAAACTCGATACCGCGCGCTGGGCCGCTACAAAACTGGCGCGTACCGATCGTGCAACCATCTCGAAAATCGTCAATGCAGTTTCCGCCGCCGGCTTTGCCAAGGCACGCCATTTCGCCGAGCTCGCAGTGCAGGAAACAGGCTACGGTGTTGTCGAGCACAAGGTGATGAAGAACGAAGCCTGCACCAAGGGTGTGGTGGAGCTTTACGGCGGCCTGGATTTTGTATCCCCGCGCATCGATGCGTCTCGCAAAATGGTAGAATTGCCCCGCCCCGCCGGGGTCGTGTACGCCCTTATTCCGGTGACCAACCCGGTCGCAACGGTATTTTTCAAAACACTGCTTGCGCTGATGACACGAAACGCCATCGTGCTGAGCCCGCACCCGGGAGCGAAGAAAGTGTGCACGCAGGCAGCACATCTGCTTGCCGCAGCCGCCAGACAGGCCGGTGCACCAGATGGCGTCATCCAGGTTATCGAAGAACCCACGGTCCCGCTCATAGAAACCATGATGGCCGACGACCGCGTCGACCTCATTGTGGCAACGGGTGGACCGGCCATGGTCAAGGCGGCTTATCGCTCCGGCACACCGGCACTGGGTGTCGGGCCGGGCAATGCCCCGGTCGTGGTTGACGACACTTGCGACCTCAAACTGGCCGCCGGCAGAATCGTGACGTCAAAGTCGTTCGACAACTCCATCCTGTGTACCAATGAGTCAACTGTGCTTGCTTTCAGCTCGATAGCAGACCGGTTGCTGCAGGAGTTCAAACAGGCAGGCGGACATGTTTGCTCGACGGAAGAAGTTGAAAAACTGCGCACGCTGCTGTTCACCGAAAACCAGTTCAACACGGCAGTTATCGGCAAGGACGCTGAATGGATCGCCCGCGAAGCAGGCTTTTCAGCCAGGGGTGCAAAGATACTGCTGACACCGGTTTCACTGGTTCAGCCGGAAGAAAAGCTGGTCCGCGAAAAACTGTGCCCGGTTCTCGCATTTGCCCGCGTCGACGGCATTAACCAGGCCATATCCTGTGCCCGTTCCATGATGCGCCGCTCCGGCAAGGGTCATTCGGCAGCAATCCACTCATCCACGGAAGAGCACATCCTCGCCTTCGCCGCTGCCGTGCCCGCCCTGCGCATCGCCGTCAACACCGGCTGCTCACTGGGCGCATCCGGCTTCGAAACCAATCTTGGCCCGTCAATGACCATCGGCACCGGATTTGTCGGCGGATCATCCATTGGCGACAACCTGACCCCGGACCACTTCGTCCAGTTTGCCCGCATCGCCTACAACAAGCAGGCGCAGGAAGTGTTCGGCAGCTTTGAAGGTCTCGACCCGCTGGCGCTTCCACGCATGACAGCTGTCAGCTCCCAGCCGGCCCTTACGACAATTGCCGGCGGCGCCGATGCAGACGCCGTGCGCAAGGAATTGCGGAAAATCATTCTCGAGGAGCTAAGCGCCGTTCTTGCGGCCTGAGACAAAACCCATGGCAACCTTGCGCTCCTTCATATTCATCGACCAGATGCAGCCGCAGACCATGTGCTATCTCGGCACCTGGATCCGGGGCTCCCTGCCCCGCACCGGAATGGCCGCACAGATTATCGAAGTGGCCCCCGGCCTCGACATTGAACCGCTGACCAACACGGCCTTGAAGGAGGCTGACGTGAAAGGCGGTATTCTTGTGGTCGAGCGCCAGTTCGGCTACCTGGAATTTCACTCGCGCTCCACATCGGCGGTAAAAGCGGCTGCCGAGGCTGTGCTGCGTGATCTTGGGGTCAGCGCCGGCGAGGCGATGCCGCCTAAAATACTGGCCTCGAAAATCGTCACCCGCATCGATCCGTCTCACGCCTTCCTGATCAACCGCAACAAACTCGGGTCGATGATACTGGGCGGCGAGACGCTGTTCGTTCTGGAAACGGAACCTGCGGCCTATGCCATATTGGCGTGCAACGAGGCCGAAAAATCAGCCAACATCAAGATTGTGGACTTCCGCATGATAGGGGCCACCGGCAGGCTCTATCTGGCAGGAACAGAATCTGAAGTTCGCGCGGCGGCCAGCGCAGCCTGTGACGCACTGGAGCTGGTGGCATGAACGAAGGCGAACTGAGAGCCATGGTCCGTGACCTGCTGCGAGACGCCCTTTCCAGGAGCGGTCACGGCAAGGCGGCAGGCGCGGCAGCGCGTACCCGCCAGGTCAGTCTGGCAACCGACAAGGATGTGGCAGATTTTGTCACCTTGCTGGTAGGCATGATCGACAACCCGGCAACCGGCAAAGCGGTGCGCAATGGCGACATCACCTTTACAATGGCCGGCAGTGCTCAAGCTGCCATGCCGGCTGCCAGAGACACCGCACAACCGGCGATCGTTCCGGCGGCCCGGTTATCCGAAAACAATACCAGCACGCTTGGCGGCATCGTTACCGAAGCCCGTATCAACAAGCTGGCTGGTCCTGGCACTATCCTGCTTTCTCCCGACGCCGTGATTACACCGCTCGCCCGCGACAGGGCACGTAGTCTCGGCCTGAAGTTCGAAAGGAAACGCTGATGTTGTGTGCAACTGTTGCTGGTCGCATCTGGTCGAGCAAACGGCTCGATGATGTTCCCAGCGGTACAATTCTGGAGGTGATCGTGGATGGGTCCACGTCGCGCCTCCTTGTCTTCGACCCGCTTGGATGCGGCGAAGGCGAACGTGTCATGGTCGCAACGGGTTCCGTTGCTGCCGCCTGGTTCCCGGGCAAGGCCCCGCCGATCGATGCACTGGTAATCGGTATCATCGACGAGCCGTCAAAACCCGCCGGAAAGTCGCAATAACTGATCTGTTAGGAGGATCACATGTCGAGCAATGCATTAGGAATGATTGAAACAAAGGGCTATGTGGCTGCGCTGGCTGCCGCTGATGCCATGGTCAAGGCCGCCAATGTGACCATTATCGGTCGCGAGGAAGTGGGTGACGGGCTGGTTGCCGTCATCATCAATGGCGACGTGGGCGCGGTAAAGGCTGCAACCGAGGCAGGTTCTGAAGTCGCCGGCCAGGTCGGCCAACTGGTATCAGTGCACGTCATCCCCCGTCCCCATGGCGATGTGTCCAAACACTTCACGACGCCGTCAGGCAAGTAAGCTGTTCAGCAACGGAGATTTGCCGTGACCGGGCAACCCAATGAACCGGCCTCAAAATCAGGCCGGGCACCTGCGCGCGGCGAATTGCGGGTATATCTGACGGTCCAGGACCTTCAGCCGCAGTTCGCTGCCTATATGGGAACACCGACCAGGGCGCGAGGCTATCCGCCGCTGGCCGGCCAGCATGCCCTGATCATGGAGGTCGCACCGGGCCTGATGATCGAGCGGGTCATCGATATCGCCTTGAAGGCAGATCCCGACCTGGAGCCGGGCATATTGTTTGTTGAACGCCAGTTCGGCATTCTTGAATTGCATGGTGACGACGAAGACGCGCTGCTCAATGTTGGCAATGTCATCCTCAAGGGCATCGGTCTTGACGAAGGCGAGCCGCTGCGGCCGCGCATTCTCTACACCGATGTGATCGAGGATATATCTGACCAGCATGCCGTCATCATCAATCGCAACCGGCAGGCATCGATGATCACGCCCGGCGAAACTCTGTTGATTTGCGAGATGGTACCGGCGTTGTATGCCGCCATAGCTGCCAACGAGGCAGAACGGGTGGCACCGGACCTGACCCTGGTGGATGTGCAGATGATCGGTGCTGCCGGACGCATCTATCTTTCGGGCCGCACCGAGGACGTTCTTTTGGCTCGCGACAGGATCGAGACCACCCTGAATTCGATTGGCGGCCGCGAAAGCTGAGCCGGCAACCGCTGCCCATCCTGTCAATTTGCCACCATCAGGTGTCAAGCCCACGTGCTTGCCTACAGATAGCGTTGTCATGACAATCGATGCGAGGATCACCATGACAACTCAATCGACACCACAAGCAGACTTCGACGCACTTGCTCACGACGAGCAACTCCGCCTGCTGGCAGAGTTAAGCCGTGTCGCAGTCAGGCAGTATGAGCTTCCGGCAGGTTGCGACGTTGACCTTATCAACCTGTCCGAGAACGCCACCTACAAGGTTGAACATCCCGGCACTGGTCGCCGCTGGGCCTTGCGCGTGCATCGCGACGGTTATCATTCGGATACAGCTATCAGATCTGAGCTGGCCTGGCAGCGTGATTTGCGTGAAAGACAGGTAATCACCACCCCTGCCGCTTTGCCGGGGCTGGATGGCGACATCTTGCAGAAAGTCTCTCACCCGGCGTTTCCGCGTGATCGCAACGTGGTGCTGTTTGAGTGGGAGACAGGCTCGGAGCCCGGCGTCAACGAAGACCTCAGCGCCCCCTTCGAGGTGCTTGGCGAAGTAACGGCACGCATGCACCAGCATGTCAGGACCTGGAAACGTCCCGACTGGTTTGAACGTCTGACCTGGGATTTCGACACCAGCCTGGGCGAACACCCGCACTGGGGGTACTGGCGCGACGGCATGGGCATGGATGCCGCCAAACAGGACCTGTTTGGCAACACCGTAGCGCTTATCGGAGATCGCCTGGCAGCCTTCGGCAAGGGCGCTGACCGCTTCGGGCTTATCCACTGCGACCTGCGGCTGGCAAATCTGCTTGTCGACGGCGCTTCCGTGAAGGTCATCGACTTTGATGACTGCGGGTTTTCGTGGCTGATGTATGACGCTGCGACACCGGTCTCGTTCTACGAACACCTGCCGGAAGTACCGGACCTCATCAGACACTGGCTGGCCGGTTACCGCCGCATCATCGACCTGCCGCAGGCAGACGAAGATGAAATCCCGACATTTGTGATGTTGCGCCGGCTGTTGCTGGTCGCCTGGATCGGCAGCCATTCGGAAACCGAACTGGCCCAGTCCATGGGTAACGAGTACACAAGCGGAACTGTGGACCTGTGCCGGAATTACCTGGCCAGGTTCGGCTGATGAAACCGACAGTCCACCAGACAGGCAAACCTCTCAAATGGCGCTATGGCTGAGCGCCGCCTGCGCCTTCCTCAGTCTTTGACCGCGTTGGCGTTGCAACTCGCCGCGTTGGCTTGCGACGGCAGGTCCAGGCACGGATTGCGGTCGAAAAACCCGGACGGAACCAGCTTGAAACCGGATGAAATGCACGACTGGACCGGAAAATCCTCCGGGCGTGGCTGATGGTGCAGGCCGAACGTATGCCATGCCACGATGTCGGTGTTTTCAACGCTGGAATCATCACTGATGAAGCGTGGCAAACCATCCGTCCCGTCGGAATGGTTCATATACTCTCCGGCGGGATAGCGTTCCTCGGGATCAAAATCCGTCACCCACAAATGGTTGTAGGTGAAGGCTGCGCGCTTGCCGGACGGTGAATCCGGCGCCATGAACGGCGTCACGCAGTGTGATGGCTCGAGCTTGTAGGCCACCGGTTGTCCCATATAGTTGGTCTTGTTTGGATTGACGAACTTCCAGAACCGCTGATGTTGCGGACTGATATTGCGGGCCGCGGCTTTCTCGGTCTTGAGGACGGTCTCTTCCTGGTAAAACGCGTTGCCGTACGGATTGTCGTCTCCTGCCGGCACGGCATGGGTGTTGCACTCTACAACCGAGTTGTCGTCGCCATCGACCGCCATGTCGAGACGGCAGCAGAACACATGCTGGTGGATCTGTCCGAAAACACCCGGTGCCACTTCGGTGGCGAACTTGTCCGGCACGCCCGGCTCACCGGCGACGGTGTTCAGGACGCCGGTTGCCTTCATCTCGAACTCCATTGAGCCATCAAGATAGAAGTACCAGTACATCGCGTATTCGTAGTTGCCGACGGTGGCAATTGACGAAATCACCAGCCGCCGGGCGCGGCGCACTTCAACCCGTTCAGTCCGGAAATCCGTGTGCTTCCACAAAATTCCCTGATCTTCTTCGTGAATGCATATCGCTTTGGGAATATGGAAGATGTTGCCATGCATGTCATTCAGGTCAACGTCGAGATACTGGATTGCACCGAGGCAGTCACACCCCAGTTCCAGTGAATTGACCAGCTTGCCGATACCGTATTCGCCGACGTCAAAAACGCTCTTCCTGAAATGGCCGTTCCTGGGGCTGCCATAAGGTACAACCATCTCGGCAACCGAAGCGCGATAAACAACAGGCCGGTCGGCGAACCTGATGTCGTGAAGCGTCAGGGATTCACGGGAGTTGAAGCCTATCACCAGCGACCAGTCGTGCCATGAAATCTGCCGGCCGGTCAGTGAGAAACTCACCCCGTCGGGTTGGGTGACGTTGATCGGCTTCAGGTGGTCGCGGGTTTGTGTCTGGAACTGGCTTTCATAGTTGTGCTCAGCCTTGGGAATTGGGCTCACGCCATAGTCATCAATGCGGATCACTTCACCCGTCTTGATGTCGACGACGCCGTTCAGGCCCTCGACCGGGTGGGCATAGAGATTGTCGAACTCGCGCGCGCGCACCCAGACAAAGGTATGGCACAAATGGCGCCCCTCCTCGCCGGGGATATTGAAATTACCCGCCGACCAGGGATCCACGCACACCAGTGACATATCGGTAATACCGCGCCGTTCGCACGCAGCAATGAAGTCGGGATGGGTTTTGACCATCTCCTCGATGACCATGAACTCTTCCAGCTGGATCATCGGCCTGGCGTCCGGCCAGTGTTCCACATCGCCAACAGAGCCATCGTTAATCGAGATGGTCATCCGCCACACCCCGATGCCACCGGTGCGAAACACGGCAGCGCGCGCCTGCCTGTTCAATCGGTCACCGGGTTTGAAGGCCCTCACATCAGACTTGGGCGGTTCTTTGAGTTCAATTGTCTCGAAGCAGACATCATCGCCAAAGTCGGGATGCGCGCGGATAGCAGCGCTAACCGCGAGTATCTCATCAGCCGTCAGCGCATCAAGAGGATGACTGGCCTGTTTGTGCGCTGCCGAGTGACCACAATTCCCGGTCTGTTCATGCGTGACAATATCATCCATGGCTTGGCTTCCCTATAAGCTCTTGAACCATGACACGGTCCCTTTTTATGGGCCCGACATGCCGGAAGTTGGTCACGGCCTTGACTGTTTCAACGGACAGGTTTCCAGATACCCGAAGTGAAGTGTAAGCGTGAAGCAGGCCAAAAGCCAACTGGTGTCCCGTGATTTCCGTAGCGAATCACAAGACCGGACTTGCCACAGGATTGTTCCGTGTTCTTGTAAGGGACGAATTCTAGCCAATTTTGGGGAAGAAAATGTGGACCAGGTCACCATGGACGGACACGCTTGATGAAATGCTAGCGGCGAACCAAGCAGCGGTTAACGATAAACTTTGTGACGGTCCGCAGGTCCTGTGCAAAATCCCGGGAACGCGCCCGGACAAGCGCCTTACCCAAGATCTTTTTGGCGATGACCACCTTGTGATTGTCGTGGATAGGATGCGCCACCCGCAGATTGCTCCATTCTGGACAAGTCAACCCATCATTGCGGATACGCTGTCCCGGTCGAAGCCACTCCCGCGGCGCGGCCACCTTCTTGTGCGGATGGTCATTCAGCCACGCCCCCCACCAGCTGAACGTCGAGACGGAGCAGACTACCGCACGGCACTGGGTTAACAGGTACAAATCCTCAAAATCCCGGTTGCCCTCGATCAGGATGAAATCTGCACAGACCCCGCTCATCCGTTCCCGGGCTGCGGCCGGATCGTCGGAAAATACCAGCACCTGCCGGTACGGCCGGACCATGGCCAGCGCCTTGCGGTAATAATCCGCCTTCAGATCAATATAGAGCATGTTGTCTACCATGTCGCCGAAGCGAAAATGCACACCCACACACTGTCCGAAATTCAGTCCCTGGTATTTGGCCCGGACCGCCGCCACGGCCTCGGGGCGGAATGTGTACCAGCGCCGGGCCGCAGCGTTATCAAAATGTTGAGGCGATTGAAAATAACCCAGAATATCGGTGTGATCTTGAATGAACTGTGCCCGTGGGTCGAATCCACAGTTCTCCGTGGGTTGTTGATACTGGAGAAAAATGCCATCGACGACAGCCGCGCGTTCGGCCGCATCGTTCAGCGCAAAAATCTCATCCCCAAGCCAGGAGGGACAATAGAACGGCACGTCCAGCCGGCGGGCGGCGGTGCGCAGCAAGGCATACTGGAAGAGCTGGTTACCAAATCGGCCTAACTGCGTGAAACGATTGAAGGAAATCATCCTGGCGGCAACCTCGGATGCAGTTAGACGAACCGTTATTCTATGAACTATTGTACATATCGGCGAAGAGTCAAGGCCGTGCGCAAAAAACCAACGTTGGAAACTGGCGACCTAATCGAGCCTTTCTGTAAGCCATTCTACCCCAGATCACTTCATCCTGCCCCTGTTCCCCATCAATGCCTAATGATCAAAGAAAAAAACACCTAGGAATTTGATTTTATTGGATAATTTTGGTAGCGGGAGAGGGACTTGAACCCCCGACACGCGGATTATGATTCCGCTGCTCTAACCACCTGAGCTACCCCGCCCCAATATACCGGTTCCTCGTGCAAAAACATCTGATCTGCAAGGTTTTTGAACCGGTGCCGGAGACGCGCTGACGATGGCTTCCGGCAAGGACATGCGCGGTATAATAGGCTCTGACCATCCAAGTCAAGCACTGGTCACGTATTGTCGGCAGATGGTCTTGCCTATTCCCCGGCTTCATCGGCTTCAGGGCGCACGGACCGCACGACGCAGATCACCAGGAAATACGCCGACGCGGCCACCCAGAGCCAGAAGATGATCGGCGATGCGTTCAGCGCCGTGTCGTCCTTGGATACGATCAGCAGCCGCAATGTGGTGCCACCCCACAAAACCGTCATCGGAATAGTAAAGGCACGCCAGTCCCGCACCCGTAACGGATGCACATATTTCCACGGCACAAAGGTCAGCACACCGCATATGGCGATCACCGACAGGTTGACCCACGGGTCGGACTGCATGATGTGGAAATACAGCACAACCAGATTCCACAATGCCGGAAAGCCTACGAAATAATAGTCAGACGTCTTCATGCCCGCATTGGCAAAGGTATATAAGGACACCGCCATGATGCCTGCCGCGGTGGCGGTTTCCCAGCCTGCAGGCACCAGGTCGAACCAGTACACCATCATCGCCGGCACCACGACATAGGTGAAATAATCGATCACATTGTCCAGTGTCGCGCCGTCAAACTGCGGCGTCACCTCGCTTACCCGGGCACGCCGGGCCAGCGTGCCGTCGATACCGTCGACAAACAGGGCCAGGCCCAGCCACAGAAAGGCGGCTATCCGGTCGCCTTCCAGAATGGCAACCAGCGCCAGAAAGCCCAACACGATGCCGGACGCAGTAAAGGCATGCACCGCCCAGGCGGCAGCCACATCCTTCCTGGGCAAACCCTTGTGATCACTTTTGTCAGTCATGGAACCGGGATGTCATATATTTAGGCAAATGTCACTAGCTGGAAAGCCGCTGAACCACAGGCATGCCGCCCTCGCCGTGACGGTACTATCGAAGTGTGCCCGCAATATAACCACCGCCAAGCACCCGGGACCCCTGCCCCTGCGCTTCGTAGAACACACAAGCCTGACCGGGGGAAATTCCAAAGTCCGGTTCATCCAGCACCACCTGGACTTCACCCGTCCCGCCCGCCACAAGCCGGGCGGCAACAGCAGGTCTGGTGGAGCGTATCTTGACGAACAGGTTTTCCGGCAAGGCCTGACGGTCTGCTGCTTCAGACCCAAGCCAGTTGACATCGCGAAGCCTGATGACACGCCGGGCCAGTGCATCTTTCGGGCCGACAATGACCTTTGCCGCCGCCGGCTCAAGGCCGGTCACATACAACGGCTCGCTGGCCGCCACTCCAATGCCGCGGCGCTGTCCGATGGTAAAATGAATGATACCGTCATGACGGCCAAGCACGCGGCCGTCCTCATGCACGATGTCGCCCGGTTCACCGGCTTCGGGCCGCAACCGCTCAATGACGGATACATAATTGCCGTCCGGCACGAAGCAGATGTCCTGGCTGTCCGGCTTGTCGGCGATTGAAAGACCCATGGCGCGTGCCATGTCTCGCGTTTCATCCTTGGTGAACGAGCCGAGCGGAAAGCGCAGGTAATCAGCCTGGGCCTGTGTCGTCTGAAACAGGAAATAGCTCTGATCACGGCCCATGTCTTCTGGTGTCCTCAGGTCACGGGCACCGGTTCCGTCACCCCGGGCAACCGACCTTATATAATGACCGGTTGCCAGGCACGCTGCACCCAGCGCCTGAGCGCGCGTCAGCAAGTCGGCAAACTTGACCGTCTGATTGCAGGTAACACACGGGATCGGCGTTTCGCCACGCACGTAAGCCTCGGCAAACTCCTCGATCACGGCGTCCTTGAAGCGGCTTTCAAAATCCAGAACATAATGCGGGATATCAAGTGCTGCGGCTGCCTTGCGCGCATCATGAATATCTTGGCCCGCGCAACAAGCGCCCTTTCGGCGCACGGCTTCGCCATGATCGTAAAGCTGCAGTGTAATTCCGGCCACGCCGTAGCCTGCCGCCTTCAGCAGCCCGGCAACAACCGTTGAATCCACACCGCCGGACATTGCCGCAATCACAAGCGTGCGTCCCCCATCCGGATCAAGTCCGATGGAATCGCGCACCCGCTCAATTATCGCTCCGTCGATATTCATCATGCCTCGGTGGTGGACTGGGCAGGCCCAGCGTGCAGCGTCTGCGTGCAAACCACTGGATCAGGACCTTCAGGTCAAGCACTTAAATATGGTTAGCCGGCACCTGGCTGCAACAGTTTTCTTTTTATCCGTAAACACACAACCATTCAGCCGTACTGTTTCGTTTTGATCCAGTTGCGCCGGTTTGTTTGCCAATTGTTGGTATCTGATTAGACCTTTATAAACGCCAACCCGGTAAATTGGGACCTAGTTAGTAAGTACCAGCGTATCAGGTGAAGTTAGTGAATAATTCAGGTCAGTTGCGTTCCCGTATAAATTACGTCATCGGTCCAGATGGCAGTCCTCTTACGATTGCTGATTTGCCGCCGCCGGGCACCCATCGTTGGGTTATCCGTCGCAAGGCAGAAGTTGTCGCCGCCGTTCGCGGTGGTTTGCTCAGCCTCGAAGAAGCATGCGGGCGATATAAACTGACGGTTGAGGAATATCTCAGCTGGCAGCGTTCTATCGACCGGCATGGTCTGGCAGGCCTGCGCACAACACGCATTCAGGACTATCGCGTAAACTGATAGTCCCTGCTTCGGCAGATGAGGGTTTTAAAGTAGTGTGGCGCGGCAGCGTCCCGAAAGGGGCTGCCGCGCCACTGTCATTTCAGGCGATGTGACATCTTGCAGGTGTGTCGCCTTGCAGATAGGTTCTCCGGCAACTCTCGCAGGAAACCGGTCACCAATGAAATCCGACAAACTTTCAATCTCCGCCACAGCCAAACTGGCAGGTTCCGCTGAACTTAGGCCACTGCTAAAGGAATTTACTGAATCAAGAAGTTGGCAGGCTATGGAAAAGCTTGCCCGAAAGGCGGTCGGATTACGCCCTGACCAGCCAGAATTTCACGTGATGCTGGGTACTGCCTTGCACAATCAAGGCAAGGCCCGGGCGGCCGAACAGGCCTACGCTGCGTGTCTACGCATTGATCCCAAAAACCTGCGGGCACTCGTAAATCTTGGAAGTTTGCAGATTTCAGGCGGCCAACCGGCAGCCGGCATGGCAGCAATCGATGCAGCGCTGTTTCTTGAGCCGGACAATGTCGAAGCTCGTGTGCAGAAAGGTCGCGGCCTCGCCATCATGGACAAACCGGATGAAGCGCTCAAGATATTTGATGAATTGTCCAGGGAACGACCAGATGATGCCAGCGTAATCAAGGCGCAAGCCCTGTGCCACATGGATATCGGACACAAGACAAAGGCTGCCGAACTGCTGTTTCGCGCCGCTGAACTGGCGCCGGACGACAAGGCGGTCAGAAACGCGTTGAAAAAAGTAACCAGCTAGAGCGGGCCGGGTTTTGGGAACCAAACCGATGACAACAATCGCCATGTGGTCAGGCCCGCGCAATATTTCCACCGCGATGATGTATGCATTCGCCAATCGCGCAGACTGCACGGTTTGGGATGAACCTTTCTACGCGCATTACCTGTCAACGACCGGCATCACCCATCCAGTCGGCGAAGAGATAATTGCCGCCGGTGAAACCGGATATGATGCCGTCGTGAAGATGTGCCTGGCACAACCTGATGCGGCAACACCGGTGTTCTATCAAAAACACATGACACACCACATGCTGCCCGGCCAGGACTGGCGCTGGTGCCTTCCACTTGCAAATGTTTTCCTGATCCGCAGCCCTGAACGGGTTCTTGCCAGCTATTCTGCCAAGCGCGAGGACGTCACGCTGGCCGATATCGGCTTTGAGCGTCAGCTGGATTTGTTCAACATGGTAGCAGATGAACACGGCGAAGCACCGCTTGTCATCGACTGCGAAGATGTTCTTGCCAGTCCGGCTGACAGTTTGCGCACGCTGTGCGAAAAAATCGGCATCCGGTTTGAACCGGCCATGCTGTCCTGGGAACCCGGTCCCAAACCCTTTGACGGCGTTTGGGCGAAACACTGGTACAACGCAGCATGGAAGTCATCGGGCTTTGCTGACCCGAAAACCGATTACCCGGCTCTCAGTGCAGATCTGGCCCGCATTGCCGATCTGGCGCGGCCGATATATGACAAATTGTGCCCCCACCGTCTGGTTTTGCAATAAACAACAGCCCCGCCACACAGAAATGTGTGAACCGGGGCCGTTGATGTTGAACCAGCAGGCGGGCTGATCCCGCCATACATAAAATCAGTGCTTGGTGCGGCTGGCACTTGTGTCTGTCTGGCGGCCGATCATCTTGATGTCACTGCGGTGGCTGGCATCTTTTTCCGCCAGCAGTTCGACCTTGCGAAGTTCCGATTCTTCTTCCGCAACCGCTTCATTGGCGCGATCAAGCTGTGCCTGCAGGTCATCGATCGTTGCCAGCAGGTTTTCCCGCCGGTTGCGAATTGACTTGGCAGTCATGGAATAATTGAAATTTGCAGGATCGCTGACGCCGGTCTTTTGCTCTTCATAAGCAATCTGCTGGTCCAGATCGTCCTGCTTGCGGCGAAAGTCCGCCATCATCATTTCTATATCGCCAACCTGACGCCGTTTCTCCTCAACGTGGAAACGATGCAGGCGCAAAAGCGTGTCTTTAGACCGCATGGAATGCCTCACTCACTAAACGCAACAAACAAAATCAACCGGAAGAACAGGTATTTCAACAAGCTTTGCTGGTCAGATTCAATCGAATCAACTAGCGTCTGTTTATCCAGTTATCATGAGTATGATGAACGATCAGGCTTAAGGGGCGGTAAACGAAAACACCGTGCCTTGCTTTTTGATTCCGACGACGGCTTTTTGAGATTTCTGCCTTTACGAATATGCAACCGCAAAATCAGCGACGGCGAGCTGAAAAAGTGACAAGCAGTCTGAACAAATGAACCCAACCGGTTCTAATTTTTGAGGGAATTAGGTTTTGTTAACCATTTGGCGTTTATCGTGACCATAGAGTTAATCAGGCGTTTTGATCTGGTCGGCACGGCCAAATAATTCAGGCAGAAAGTTCCACAAGGGCCATCGCCCGGTGCGGGACAAGCATACTTAAGGGGTTACGGATGAGAGTTCTGTTGATTGAAGACGACTCTGCAACAGCGCAGAGCATCGAACTGATGCTCAAGTCGGACGGATTTAACTGTTACACTACGGATCTGGGTGAAGAAGGCGTCGATCTCGGCAAGCTTTATGATTACGACATAATTCTTCTCGACCTCAACCTGCCCGACATGAGCGGCTACGATGTGCTCAAGACGCTGCGGGTGGCCAAGATCAACACACCAATCCTGATCCTGTCCGGCATGGCCGGTATCGAGGACAAGGTGCGCGGCCTGGGCTTCGGCGCAGACGACTACATGACCAAGCCGTTCCACAAGGACGAACTGGTTGCCCGCATTCATGCGGTCGTGCGCCGCTCCAAGGGACATTCCCAGTCGGTCATCATCACCGGCGAACTGCAGGTCAACCTGGACACCAAGACCGTGGAAGTCGGCGGCCAGCGGGTTCATCTGACCGGCAAGGAATACCAGATGCTGGAGCTGTTGAGCCTGCGCAAGGGTACAACACTGACCAAGGAAATGTTCCTGAACCATCTTTATGGCGGCATGGACGAGCCGGAACTCAAGATCATTGACGTGTTCATCTGCAAGCTGCGCAAGAAACTGGCAGCCGCAGCAGATGGCCAGAACTTCATCGAAACGGTTTGGGGTCGTGGCTACGTGCTGCGCGAAGCTGAAGAAGTTGCCGCCTGACAGCACCGAAAATCAAGTGCGGACCTGAAGGGTGCCAGATGGCACCATGACGGCACCAAAACACCCCCGGCGAGGCTCTGCCGGGGGTTTTTTGTTGGCGGGACGCAACAACCAGGCATGCCTGCCGCCTTGCCGGACTTGTAACCAGCCCTCCTCCTGTGTCATTTGATAGATCGGACAATCAAAGCCTGCGGGGACTTCGCACATGAGCAAGACCGACCTGCCGATTCTTGAGCAACGTCGCATAGAAGCCAATATCATCAAGCCGATCTACGAACAGATGAAGGCTGAAATCGGCGCCGAAAAAGCCCGCAAGATCATTTCAGCGGCGATCACCAAAAATGCCATAGAGCAAGGCGCAGCCTACGCAAAAACCGAAGGCGGCACCACGTCTCTGGAAAGTTTCCATGCCCTGTTGCCCCAGTGGAAAGCCAATGGCGCACTGGAGGTTGATATGCTGGAAGAAACCGAAACCAACGTGAATTACAATGTAACGCGTTGCCAATATGCTGAAATGTATAAGGAAATGGGATTGGCCGACATCGGCCACTTGCTCTCATGCGGACGCGACGGCACTTTCTGCAAAGGCTACGACCCCCGCATTTCACTGATCAGGACCCAGACCATCATGCAAGGTGCATCCCACTGCGACTTTCGCTATTCGCTCAAGGATGAGGACGCCTGAGCCACAATTGCTCATGCACTGTCCGGCCCCAGGTTTCGCCTTCGACCTCGCTTGCCAGATGAAATCCGAAGTCCTCATATAACCGCCGGGCCGCGCCCAGGCCTCGAAATGTGGTCAGCCAGAGCTTGCCGCCGGAGGTTTCGTCTGCAAATTCAACAGCCTTTTTCATAAGCCCCCGCCCCGAGCCGGACCCCCGCAGCCTGTCTGACATGATGAACCATCGCAGGTGCAGGCCGTCGTGCGTCTCGCCGGCCTTGTCATGGTCCAGTATCAGCGATCCCTCAATTGTATCATCCCTGATCACCAGCCAGGCCCGATCGAGCCGGGCATCATAGCGTTGAAAAAATGCTGCGCATTCGATTGCGACCCTGGTTTCAAACGGCAGGCCAAAACCCCATTCCCGGGCATAGTAGTCGATGTGATGAGCGGTGATTGCCGCCACCGCTCCTGGCAGGTAACCCTCGACAATCTGAAAATCAGACCCCATCGGTCACGCTGGCAGCGCCGAATACTCAACCGCATCCTCACCGGTGTTTGCGGCCGTGAGATCCAGCTCGCACTCATTCGCCAGCCTCAGTGTGTAGTAAACCTGGGCAAGGCGGGCATCCATGGCATCTTGCTTGCGCATCGCCTTCCAGCATGACCAGGGTTTTTTCGGGCACTTTGGCGTTCTTGCCCTCCGCGCGCGCGGTCAACCCGCCGCCGTCGGCCACACCCATGGTGATCTTGCCGCCGCGCGGGATCGATGAAATCGCCAGCATGACCAGGTTGAGGATCAGCTTGACCTGGTTCTTCGGGCGAATTTCGCGCGGCACTTCCCATTCAAGCGTCACCTTGTCTTCGCCGATGAACTTCTTGGCCACGTCTTCTGCATCACCTGTATCGATGCTGGACCCGGCTGAGCCGGCAGCGCCAAAGGCGATGCGGCAAAACTGAAGTTTCGCCGATGCCTGCCGCGATGACCGGCGCACCAGATCAAAGGCGATGTCACGCATTTCCGCGTCCTGTTCATCCTCCAGGACCTCAAGCCCGTTGGCAATGGCGCCAACTGGTGAAATAACATCGTGGCAGACTTTCGAGCATAACAATGCTGCAAGGTCGAGATCACTCAACACAGCGTTGAATTTCATGAAATAGGGCCCCTCTTACGGTTGTCTAGTAATGACTGTCCGGCGTGAGTCTAGCGGGGTGTGCCAAGCCCTGCCAACCCGGCAATCCTGAATTGCAACAACGCCTTGTTCCGACTCAACAATTCAACTACAGAACATCCAGCGCCTTGTTTACGGCAAAGTCAAAATTGTAAAAACGCGAGCCGAATCAACTTCATGACCACCTTGCAACCATCACAACACCTGCTGTCGCTCATGAAAATTGCGCACGCCGCAGGTGCCCGCATCATGGAAATATACAATGATGACTTCGAGGTTGCCACAAAGGCAGATGCCTCACCTGTAACCGAGGCGGATATCGCAGCCGAAACCATCATTCTGGCTGGTCTGAACACAATCTACCCGGCCGCCAATGTCATTGCAGAAGAAGCCGTGTCTGCAGGTGCGATACCTGAGGTCACTCATGAATTTTATCTGGTGGACCCGCTTGACGGCACCCGCGAATTCATCAGCCGCAATGGCGAGTTCACCGTCAATATCGCACTTGTGCGCGATGGCGCCCCGATTGCAGGCGTTGTGTATGCACCTGCCTTGTCCACGCTGTATGCAGGCGAGATGATTTCGGGCGCTTTTGAAACCTCACTGAAAGCTGACGAAAGTTTTCCGGACGATCCGGCACTGCAACCCATTGTGTGCCCCGCGTTACCGGCATCAGGCATAAAGGTGGTTGCCAGCCGGTCACACCGCGATGAGAAAACCGATGCCTGGCTGGCACAACGCGATGTTGCCGAAATTGTGCCGGCCGGTTCGTCCCTGAAGTTCTGCCTGCTGGCCAGCGGCAAGGCACACCTGTATCCGCGCTTTGGCCGGACCATGGAATGGGACACCGCTGCAGGCCATGCAGTTCTGGCCGCAGCAGGTGGCGAGGTATTTGAGGCAACGGGAGAACTGCTTCGCTACGGCAAGGCCCAGCGCGGCTTCGACAACCCGGCTTTCATTGCTTCCGTGTCGGCGCTCGGCTGCTGAACCGGCATGCTGAACGCACTCTTAATCAGGTGTTTCAGCAATATTTCGTTAATCGTATACGCTCCATTAACGCATCATCGCGCATACTGAATTTCAGTTACTGTCCTTGATGGCTGGGCAGTTGTTTGAGTTTGTCAGTATCAGGTGAGTAAAACATATGAAACGTATCCTTGCGCTCGCAGCGTTTGCGAGCCTCTCCATCACAGCATTATCGGCACTGTCAGCCCTGGAAAACCGCGCCCAGGCGCGCGGCGCGGATGTCGACGACGGCACCTCATACTCCCGCTCGGGATATGACCAGTCCGAGGCAGGCACATACAGCCCGGAAGAGATTGTCCACGGCGGACATCGCTGGTTCGGCACGACCACCAAGGGAGTTGCCAAAGCTGTCGAGACCGTATTCTCGCAGGCAGGCAGGCCGTCCGGCTACATCATCGGTGAAGAGGCTTCCGGCGCGTTCTTTGGTGGGTTGCGCTACGGGGAAGGCACTTTGTTCATGAAGGACGGCACCCGCAAGAAAATTTACTGGCAAGGCCCGTCTGTCGGTTTTGACCTGGGCGGCAACGGATCCCGCGTGCTGGTTCTGGTCTACAATATAAACCGGGAAACCCAGATTTATGACCGTTTCATCGGCATCGAGGGTTCCGCCTACATGGTCGGCGGGCTGGGTGTAAACTTTCAGTCAAACGAAGAGCTTAAACTGGCGCCCATCCGTACCGGCGTCGGCGCTCGTCTCGGCGCCAATGTGGGGTACCTGAAATACACCGAATACCCCACTTTGAACCCGTTTTGACACTCGGCAATGATTGCACTCGCAGACACAACCAGGATGAGTGACAGGCAAGAGCGTGTTTGGTGTCACGCTCTTGTCCCCTGCCAACCTGCCTTGTGCGGCAGCGCCATGATTTGCGGGTCAGGTACGTGGTTTTTAAGCTGGGGGTTGCGTTTCAACACGATAAATACGGGTTACCGCACAATTAACCTTCACACCAATCGTGCAGTGTATTACGGTTGACATTCTGTTAATCTCCTTCGACATGCAGATTGCGGAAATTACCATTTGTTAGTCGTTTGTGGCACACCGCGTTTTTGGGTCCCATCCGACAATTGTGTGGTTATTGCCTGTGGAGGACTCATGTCTCAGATCGAGACTATCATGCTGGTTGCACTGGGATTTGTCGGTGCGCTTCTGGTGGGTTTGCTGGTTGTACGCGGGCTCTGGACTTATGCAGTCAGTCTCGGAAAACGCCGCGTTGAACGTCGTGCACCGTCCGCCATTGCCGAGCTCAGGGCAGACCGGGACCGGTTGAAGGCGGAATACGCCATGCAAGGCCGGCGCCTGCAGTTACGGCTCGATGATTTGAAGACCCGCATGGCGGAACAGATGGCCGAAGCATCCAGGAACAGAAATCGAATCGAACACCTGGCTGATGAAATTCGCCGGCGCGATGAAGAAATAACAAAGCGCGATGAAGACGCCGACAATCTGCGCTTGCAGATAACGGCTCTCGAACGCGAACTGACGGACCGTACTGAATTGCTCCAGCAGGCCAAGGACCTGATGCAGGCCAAGGAAGAAATTTCGATAGAATTGCAAAGCAAGCTGAAGGTCGCCGAAGCCAAGGTCTCGGATCAGTGGTTCATTATCGAGACGCTGAAGAGCGACAACCCTCCTGCCACCGCCGACCTGACGGGAATGGCCTCATCAAAATTCGAAAATGCCCAGGAAAGACTGCGTCAGCGTATTGAGGAAATGAATAGCCCTCACCCAGCAAATTGACGAGCAACGCCAGGATTTGTCTGTGCAGCAGGATGAATTGGCAATCTTGCGTGAGCAGATAAACCGGTCGCGCGAGGCTGATGCCAGGGTTGCTGCTGTCCAGCAAGGCAAAATCCAGGCAGACGGACGAAAAATCAGCCACTCCAAATCAGGACATGCTGATCAAGTCCGGCCAGGCAAACGCAAGTGATCAACTCGAGCAGAAGATCATTGAAACCGAACGCGAAACAGAAACCCTGACCGAAGAACTGTCCCGGTTGGACGAAATGTGGAACAAGAACAACACCTACCTGGGCATTGATAATGACGCGGCCGGAAGCCCGGACAAGTCTCAAACGCCGGACAGTGAAAAAACCGCATCAAGCAAGAAACACAACTTCAAAAACCAACACAGCCCGCAAGGCGAAATCAAAAACGGAACCTGCGGACACGGCTAGAGACAAGACCGCAAAAAAACCTGCCGATGAAGCGAAACCAGATGCTGATGAGCCACAGGAAAAGTCTGCCAAAACGCTGGAACAGCCTGTGTCTCACCAAAACGGCCGACGTTAAAGCTGCCGAACCTGTAGCCATGGCTGAGGTTAAGTTGCCGGGTTCATCGATGGAAGTGACAGCGGTGGCCCAGGATGACAATCAATCTGTCGGCAAGACGTTGGCAGCAGGACCAAGTGCGGGAAACAACAATATCATCTCGCTGGCACAACGCATTCGGGCCCTTCATAGCGACGCGCCCGGCAATTCATAGACTTGCATGCGAGCAATAGCCGGTGTTTAGCGTTACTGCGGCTTGATATTGAGGCGCTGCACGACACCCTGCCTGGCAAGATTGTAGACAATGATGGCATCACTACCGTCCGGGCGGCGCACATGAATGGCCAGTGAGCCTCTGTTCAGCGATACGGACTGAACTGTTTCGCCTGGCCCCACCACAAGTTCTATCGCCTCGTCCGCGCTCACCAGCGCAGGTTGCAGTGTACTTGCCCGGTTGACCAGCGTGTAGATAAGAAACGCAAAACCCGCTACTATCATCAAACCCATCGTATAGACGGCGATCTTGAGAAAGATAAACCCCGGTGTGTCTCCCACCGGCAGGTCATCATCATCTGACTTTGTTGACTGTTTTGAAACCTGGTTATTGACCATGCCCGATCCGGAAGAAAAATTCGAATTGACCCACGACGGACCAGCCACCGAACGGCTGGATAAACTACTCGGTCAAGCCAGTAGCGACCATTCCCGTGCCCGCTTCCAGATGCTTATATCGCAAGGCCATGTGAATGTGGACGGCACATCAATAGTCGACGTCTCATTCAAGGTCAAACCCGGATCTGTTGTTTCCGTCGTTCTTCCAGAGGCTGAAGACCCGAAACCTCTTGCAGAAAACATTGCGCTGAACATCGTACATGAAGACGACCAGATTGTTGTTGTCGACAAGCCGGCCGGCCTGGTTGTGCATCCAGGTCCGGGCAACTGGACCGGTACACTGGTCAATGCCCTGATTGCGCACTGCGGCAGCAGCCTGTCCGGTATCGGCGGCGTCAAACGGCCCGGTATCGTTCATCGCCTGGACAAGGAAACATCCGGCTTGCTGGTTGTTGCCAAGACCGACAAAGCGCACCGTGCGTTGTCAGAACAGTTTGCCGCCCACGGGCGCGACGGTCGGTTGTCCAGACAATATCTCGCTATAGTGTGGCGCGAACCTCAACCGCGTCGCGGCATCATCGACACCCTCATCGCCCGCAGTACCGCAAACCGGATCAAGATGGCAGTGGCAAAATCCGGCGGCCGCCGGGCCATCACACATTATGAAACCGTCCGCCCGCTGCCGGCTGGTTCCGGTGACGCAATTGCCTCACTTGTGCGCTGTCAGCTGGAAACCGGCAGGACCCATCAAATCCGGGTTCACCTGGCACATATTGGTCACCCGCTGCTGGGAGACAGGGTTTACGGTTCCAGCCACACTGCATCCGCCAACAAACTCAATGATGCAGCGCGTGAGAGCCTTGCCAGCCTGTCGCGCCAGGCACTGCACGCTGAAACCCTGGGTTTCGAGCACCCCGAGACGGGTGATCCAATGTTGTTCCGGTCTGCGTTACCAGATGATATGCAGGACCTTCTGGAAAAAATATGATCTTTACGTAAACGTAAGTTTAATAGAAGCATTCATGACCAAACTGTAATTCGGTTTCGGCGTGAAAACCTTTAAACTGGAGCCCTCACTGCCTATATCTAAGTTAAGTTAGGGCAGAAATTACCTCTTCTATGGGGGTGAAAGGTACAAAAATGGCAACCACAGGTAGCAATCTGCCGGTACTGTCCGGTGAAAGCGGCTTGCAGCGTTATTTGCAGGAAATCCGCAAATTTCCCATGCTGCAACCAGATGAAGAATACACGCTGGCCAAGAACTGGCGCGACAACGAAGACCGTGACGCGGCTCACAAGCTGGTCACCAGTCATTTGCGGCTGGTGGCAAAAATCGCCATGGGTTACCGCGGCTACGGCCTGCCGGTGGCGGAAGTCATTTCTGAAGGCAATGTCGGGCTCATGCAGGCGGTCAAACGCTTTGAACCTGAAAGAGGCTTCCGCCTGGCAACCTATGCCATGTGGTGGATCAAGGCTTCGATCCAGGAATATGTGCTGCGCTCTTGGTCGCTGGTAAAAATGGGCACGACCGCCAGCCAGAAGAAGCTTTTCTTCAAGCTGCGCAAGGTAAAGGGCCAGATTCAGGCTTTGGAGGACGGTGATCTCAAACCCGATCAGGTGACCGAGATTGCCACCCGTCTTGGCGTCCCGGAAAAGGACGTGATTTCGATGAACCGCCGTCTGGGTGGTGATGCATCGCTCAACGCGCCATTGTCGAAAGACGGTGAATCCGGTGGCGAGTGGCAGGACTGGCTGGTCGACGATACCGAAACACCGGATGTCGCCTACGAGCAACAGTGAAGAACAGGACATGCGGTCGAAACTGCTGCATCAGGCCATGAACGGATTGAACGAGCGTGAGCGGCGCATTTTTGAAGCCCGCCGCATGTCGGAAGATCCATTGACACTGGAAGACCTGTCGCAGGAATTTGACGTATCGCGCGAGCGCATTCGCCAGATTGAGGTTAAGGCTTACGAAAAAGTGGAAAAAGCCGTCAGAAAGGCGTCAGCCGAAATGCTGGGCTGACGCTGGATCAGCGTGACTTCGGGTTGCCACCACCAAAAATCATAACTCTGATGTTTTCCAAAGCGCTTTCCGATAAGTGTGAAACGGTTTTCGGCACCCAAAAAGCGCGTAAAAACAAGAACTGAAGCGGCTCAATGCCTCAAATTAATCGCATATCGTTTGAAGTGTTAGAGCAACATGGGTCCAAGACAACCCATGTTGCTCAAGGCTGAAATTGCAGCAGGGAAAGTTACTCTTTCGAAACCCCGGCCCGCTATTGTTTAGCGGCACCCATGAACAATCGGGGCGGTTGGTTCACCAGCTGTATGGACTTTGCTGAAGCTTTTGGGATCCCAGAAAACACCGCGTTTCCTGACAAACGCGTTTTTGTTTTGCGTCGGCGCCCTGTTGCTGATCGTCGGGACTAACTTCGCACGCCTCGAGATCAACAAACTGGCCCATGACAAGGCAACTGAGCTGGCCCACGGCTGGTCCACGCAAATCGTAACCAACACCCCATTTCTTCCGCGAATACTGGCGGCTCCAAGGGGTAATGCCCAGCCTGTTCGCAACCTTGGGAACCTCCAGCCTGTCGGCCCGATTCTGGGATATCGCATCTATGATCTGACCGGTGACTTGAGAGTCCTGGTAGACCGTTCTGCATCGTCATCTGACGCAACCCAACCGGCATTCCGGACGCAGATTACCTTGCCGATTACCAGCGGCGGTAAAAAAATCGGTACGATCGTGTCTGACGTGGATGCCAGTGGTTTCCATGATGTTTTGATGGTTGGAGCCGTCAAGATTGGCGCAATACTTTCAATTGCAATAAGTTTTCTCCTGCTTAGTCAGTTTGATGGTCAGGCTGCGTCGCGCCAGGAAGCGCTGCGCAGTTCAAATTATTTGATGCAGAACGATTCAGTAACCGGCATGCCCAACCAGCCTGCTTTTCTGGAAATGCTGGCAACGGCTCACTCACAAGAGGTGGCGCAACACACGACGACCAATCTGTACCTGCTCAACCTGGACCGCTTTGCGCACGTCAATGAACGGTTGGGCAACTCGGTCGGCAATATGTTGCTGAGACTGGTTGCAGAAAGGCTGCGCCTTGCCTGCGGTAATACTGTTGTTTGTGCGCATATCAATGGCGATACATTTGGTGTCATCGCCGACGAGAGAACCGGCAAGCGTATAGACAAAACGTTGCAACAGGTGTTCTTGCAACCCTTCAACTTCGGTCAGAATGTCATTCGGCTGTCTGCCAGTATTGGCGCGGCAACATCGACCGCCGGTCTTTACAGCACGGATGAGTTGCACCGCCACGCCGAACTGGCACTACATGCCGCAAAAACCAATGGCGGTCATCAGCTGGTCGCCTATGACAGCGACACGGTTATGGAATTTCGTGAAATTGACCGCATCGCATCAGTTGTTGAAGACGCTTGTCAGAACAATGAATTCGAACTGCACTACCAGCCTGTTGTGGACTCCAAAACCCGCAAGCTGTGCAGCTTCGAAGCCTTGTTACGTCTGACCACTGCCGACGGTGAGAAAATTGGCCCGGACCAATTCATCCCGGTTGCAGAGCGCATCGGGCGCATTGAAGAAATCGGCCTCTGGACGCTGCGCGAGGCCTGCAGAACCGTCGCAGGTCTGCCAAAGCACATCGGCATGGCCGTCAATCTTTCCGTCCAGCAGTTCAACTCCGGAAATCTCGTTTCAGAGGTTGCAAAAATCATCAAGGACACTCGCGTTGATCCCGCTCGCATCGAACTGGAAGTGACCGAGGGTGTCATGATCGGCGACACTGATCCGGTATTCAAGCAGCTCTCGGAGTTACAGGCACTCGGTATCAAGATTGCGCTGGACGATTTTGGAACGGGCTATTCCAGTCTCAACTATCTGTGGCGCTTCACTTTCGACAAACTGAAGGTTGACCAGGCATTCATTCGCGCATCCGATCACAATCCGAAAGCCCATGCTCTGCTATCCAAAATTGTCGAAGTCGGACGCCTGCTGGACATGAAGGTTACAGCCGAAGGAATTGAAACCGAGACCCACGCAACGCAGGGTCGCAGATCTCGGGTGCGATTACTCGCAAGGGTATCTGTTCGGAAAGGCCATTCCGCAAACCTCGCTGGCATCGGTTGTTATCAGTGAATTCGCTGAATACATACGCCGCCAGACCGGTGGTCAGGCAGACGTCGATGCCACTGAGGCGGCCTCAGGCTAGGTCAGGCCTGGTGGCTTAACCTGACCTCATCTTACTCTGGACGCCCGTCTTTCCTACCTTACCTGATCCTCGAACGGATCGCGCATCAAGATGGTGTCTTCACGCTCAGGACTGGTGGACAGCAGCGCGATCGGGCAATCAATCAGTTCTTCGATCTGACGTACATACTTCACTGCCTGGGCTGGTAATTCCGCCCATGAACGCGCACCGGCTGTTGTATCGCTCCAGCCTTCAAAGCTGGAAAACACCGGTTCGACCCGCGATTGCGCACCCTGACCGGCCGGCAATCGTTCGATCGTCTCGCCGTCAAGTTTGTAGCCGGTGCAAACCTTGATTTCCTCAAAGCCATCCAGAACATCAAGCTTGGTCAGTGCAATACCCGAAATACCAGCCGTCTTGATTGCCTGGCGCACCATCACGGCGTCAAACCAGCCACAACGCCGCTTGCGGCCGGTAACAGTGCCGAACTCGCGGCCGCGCTCACCGATTTTTTCGCCGGTAGCATCAAACAGTTCAGACGGGAACGGACCTGAACCAACCCGCGTTGTGTAGGCCTTGGCGATGCCAAGCACATAATTGAGCATGTCGGGACCAACACCTGAACCGGTTGCCGCCTGAGCCGCAACTGTGTTGGACGACGTCACAAATGGATAGGTGCCGTGGTCGATATCCAGCATGATACCTTGTGCGCCTTCAAAAAGGACACGCTTTTGCTGCCGTCTTGCATCGTCAAGCAGGCTCCATGTCGTGTCCATGAAACGGCAGAATACGCGGGGCTATGGCCAGCAACTCTTCGCGAAGCGCACGCCCGTCCACTTCAGCTTCACCCAGTCCGCGCCGCAAGGCATTATGATGTGCCAGCAGCCGCTCGATCTTGGCTTCCAGGGTGGCCTTGTTTTTCAGGTCATACACACGAATTGCACGCCGGCCTGTCTTGTCTTCATAAGCCGGACCGATGCCGCGGCCAGTGGTACCGATCTTGCCGGCACCGGCTGCGGCTTCCCGCATCCCGTCCAGCTCACGATGCAGCGGCAGAATGAGCACCGCATTTTCAGCGATCCGCAGATTGTCCGGCGTTACGTCCACGCCTTGCGATACAAGCCGGTTTATCTCGTCATCCAGAGCCCAGGGATCAATCACCACCCCGTTGCCGATAATCGACAACTTGCCTGGGCGCACAATACCTGATGGCAGCAAGGACAATTTATAGGTCACCCCATCAATGACCAGTGTGTGACCTGCATTGTGTCCACCCTGAAACCGCGCGACCACATCTGCTCGCTCAGACAGCCAGTCGACCAGTTTGCCCTTGCCCTCGTCGCCCCACTGAGCGCCAACTACCACTACATTTGCCATGTTCAGGCCCACCCGCATTGCATCAAAAAAAGCGAACGGCCCTCACCGCGTTCAAGCAGCAGGGCCGTTGCAAGTCTTTACACTGCCACCGGCCGGTTTGGAAAGCAAAATGCCTGCTGCGCAGTGCCGCAGCGCCAACACCTGTGGACAATTTGCGATCAGGGCCTGTTGAACTGCCCGGAACCAAACAGGTTTACGATCTAGCGCGGTATTGCCAGACTTCATCTGGGACGGATGCACGACGGTGTAGCCAAACCTGATTTCCGACTTCGCCTGAGGCTCAAGCGGCACATCCCACACCACAATCCCTTTTTTATTGTCGGGGTCAGTGACGCTGGGCCCGGTTGTTTCGCGCAACATTTCCACCACGACTTCTTCATGCGTGGAATATGGCATTCTGTCTGTTACATGCACCTGAACAGGGAACGTATGAAGGTTCTCGATACTGGTCGCATACAGTCGCTTTAGCGTGCTTTGCTCGGTAATGATCCCGCTGGAGCCTGCGGTGTTTTCGACTTCACGCCGGGTAACGCGAACCAGATCGTCACGGCCAAACCCGAGTTCCATTTCTTCACCAGGCGCAATCTGGCGCATCCGGGACTTGCCCGCAAAAATCCCATCTCGAAACAGGGAAACCTCACCGGCAAGCAATGGAGTCTCGCCTGCAATCTTGAAAACGCCTGTCAGGTAACCAACCGGATCGACATGTGGTGCAGTATCAACGCGTATTGCCGGTTCAACCGTTCTGGCACCAATGCGCACAGATTTCAGCGCACCGCTGTTTGGCACGCTGGTCTGCCCGGCGATTGAATACACCGCATGAAAGCCGGCATTGCTGACTTCGGCCTGCCGCTGCCGAACCGGCGCTGGCGCCGGCGCCGGCGCAGCAAGTTCAGCGACCGTCTTTGACTGCATTTCCTGTGAACCAGCCGTATCGGAAAAACTTTCACGCACCTGCTGACCCATCCGCGCCCTGTCCGGTTGTGGCCCAATGGCCACAGGCTGCAGGTCGGGAGATGCTGTTCGCCCGGTAACTGTAGCAGTGGACAGCTTCAGAGCTACACCATCCCACGCTTCGCCCGAGCGCTGAAAAACCAGAGCGCGCTGCACCAGCTTCAGTTCCGACGGTTTTCCGTCCGCCGGTAATTTCAGGCGGGCATCATATACCGGGCGCCAGCCTGCATCGGGTACCGAATACTTCAACGACAGCGTCATTTTCGCAGGCGCTGATGCGCTGATCTGAACGGCAACTCTCGTGCGCGCATTCGGCGTGGTTGCGAGCAACTGCAACTGGCGTCGTAAAACTTGTTCGCGCTTGCCGATCTGTACAATCGCCTGGTCTGCCTCCAGCACGACGGACGAGATTTCCGACAACTCACGATTGGTCAGCAGCAGCAGGTTTCCAATCTGCTCCGGCGACATTGCCGGCCTGTCACCGCTGGCAAACGGTACCGCCGCATAGCCGCCGGTCAGTCGTTCAAGCGTTGCACGGCGAAACTGGGCATCAACGCGTACACGGTCGTGCGTTGCACGGTCACGTACCAGCCCTTCCAGTTCGTCCTGCAAGGACTTGCGCTTGCCTGTTGCTTCCTGTTCGGGATCAAGTGCGATCCTCGACACATCAACAGTGCCGATTTCGGCATCGCTGTCCGACACCGCCTCAACCTGCACCGAAGCTGCCATGATCCCCTGCGGCAGTGTGTCGAGAACCACTTCATGTGCCCCGGCGGGCAGCTCAACTTCCCCGGTTCGCGTCAATTGCGCGCCGCGAGGATTTACCGTCACTTCCGCAAGATCAAGCTCGGCTCGTATTTCATCCGCTGAGGCCGGTACAATACACAAGGACAGAAAAACACCGGACAACAGTACGGAATGCAGTTTCATCATTTGATTTTCCTCAAAGTCGCCCGTCTCGATCCGAAGTAGGATATACTAGATGGGGCCAAACTGCGGCATTACGTTGGGAAAACACATCTTGTTGCCTATCAAGTTCACACCCGTCATGACTGGATTGCTGATCCTGGCAATGACCGTCAGCCAAACACCTGCGCGCGGCGACGATGAGATGGCCTCCATCCAGCGCGGCAAGGAGCTGGCGCAATTGTTGTGCGCGCGGTGTCATGCGATTGCAGGTCCCGGGCCTGGCAAAGAGGAAAAATCACCGCCGTTCTCTACCCTCATGCCAAAACTGACACTGGAAGGCGTTGCAGATCAACTGCTGGAAGGCCTGCCGTTGGGCCATGATCCGATGCCCAAATGGGAGTTTTCAGAACAGCAGGCCGAAGACCTGCTGTTCTACATTAAATCCGTCGGTGCAACTGAGTGACATCGGTCAAAAAGTCAGGCACTTGGCTTGTTGCACCTGGGGCAGCGCCTCAATCTGGGCAAGCAGGTCGGGTGTTACGCGACCATCTATCTCTGCCAGGCAGATGGCATTGCCGCCTGCTGCGTCCCGGCCGAGGTTAAACGTTGCAATATTGACCTCTGCATCACCCAAAAGACGCCCGAACGCGCCAATAAACCCGGGCTTGTCCTCATTGGTCACGTAGATCATCTGCTTGCCGAGTTCGGCTTCCATGTTGATGCCCTTGATCTGGATGATGCGCGGCTTGCCGTCGGAGAAAACCGTACCTGCCACCGAACGCCCCTGATTGGCGGTTCTGACGGTTAACCGGATATAGTTCTCATAAACACCACGCTTGGTCTGGCGCACCTCATCAACCTTGATCGACCGCTCCCTGGCCATGACAGGCGCAGATACCATGTTGACGTCGCCGAGGATGGGGCGGAACAAACCTGCCAGCAAGGCGGACGTCAGTGCCTTGATGTTCATTTCGGCCACATCGCCTGCGTATTCAATTGCAACAGCCATGATCGAGCTTTCTGTCGCCTGTCCCGCAAACGATCC
The DNA here is from genome assembly GCA_963759095.1 of uncultured Alphaproteobacteria bacterium. GTDB lineage: Bacteria > Pseudomonadota > Alphaproteobacteria > Rhizobiales > Aestuariivirgaceae > Anderseniella. The sequence goes on from CAVWYF010000036.1 coordinate 102,195, forward strand.
CAACTGTTCGGCAAGCGCCACGAACGGCTTCAGGCGCGGTGCCTCCTCAGCCGAAATTGACGGCATGTTGAGCGCATTGGAAACGGCTCCCTGCAACAGATAGTCAGACATCTGCTCAGCAACCTGCAATGCGACATTCTCTTGCGCCTCTGAAGTGGCCGCGCCCAGGTGGGGCGTGCAAACCACGTTCGGATGGCCAAACAGCGGATTGTCCTTGGCTGGCTCAACCTCAAAAACATCCAGTGCGGCACCTGCCACATGTCCGGCATCCAGTGCCGCCTTGAGCGCTTCTTCGGATACCAGGCCGCCGCGCGCGCAATTGATGATACGCACTCCTTTTCTCATCTGCGTCATTGCCCTGGCATCCAGAATATTACGGGTCTTGTCGGTCAGGGGCGTATGCAGCGAAATGAAGTCCGCCCGTTTCAGCAATTCTTCCAGCTCGACTTTTTCCACACCGAGTTCGATTGCGCGCTCGTCCGACAGGAAGGGGTCAAATGCAATGACCCGCATGCGCAGGCCCAGCGCTCTGTCGGCAACAATGGATCCGATATTGCCGCACCCGATCAGACCGAGTGTCTTGTTGAACAGTTCGACACCCATGAAGCGGGATTTCTCCCATTTGCCGGCCTGGGTTGATGCATTGGCTTCCGGTATCTGCCGCGCCAGCGCCAGCATCATGGAAATGGCATGTTCTGCCGTGGTGATCGTGTTGCCGAACGGCGTGTTCATCACGATGATACCTCTGGCAGAAGCCGCCGGAATTTCGACATTGTCGACCCCAATTCCCGCCCGGCCAATCACTTTGAGATTGGTTGCAGCGTCTATGATCTTGGCGGTAACCTTGGTGGCAGACCTGATGGCAAGACCATCATAGTCGCCGATGCGCGCCAGCAATGCATCCTTGTCCTTGCCAAGATCAGGTTCAAAGTCCACGTCGATGCCACGCGCCTTGAAGATTTCAATCGCGGCGGGTGAAAGTTTGTCAGATACGAGTACACGAGGTGCCATCAGGCTTGCTCCGGTTTTGGAATTTGTGTTTGTTCGGATGAAAATTGGATTTGCGTCAGACAGGCGGGGACGAAGATGCCTGCGCATATGCCCAGTCAAGCCAGGACGTCAGCGCTTCCACATCGGACGTTTCGACAGTTGCACCACACCACACACGAAGGCCCGCCGGCGCGTCGCGATAGGCGCCTATGTCGAAGGCAACCTGTTCAGTCTCCAGAAGCTTGGCGATTTTCTTCGGCAGGTCGGTTGCGTCGTCGTCGCTCAGACCGGATACCGCAGATGCAGACAGCTTCAGACACACAGACGTGTTGGAGCGGGTTGCTTTCACCACAGCCAGATTATCAATCCAGTCGGTGCGATCGACCCACGCATTCAATGCATCCGCATTGGCATCTGCACGTGCCATAAGGCCATCCAGACCGCCTGCACCCTGCGCCCACTCCAATGCCTTGATATAATCTTCAACACACAACATGGACGGCGTATTGATGGTTTCGCCCCTGAAGATACCGGCATTGATCTTGCCGGCTTTGGTCAGGCGAAAAATCTTCGGAAGCGGCCATGGCGGCGTGTAGCTTTCCAGCCGTTCAACAGCGCGTGGCGACAGGATCAGCATGCCGTGGCCGCCTTCTCCGCCGAGTACCTTCTGCCAGGAATAGGTCACCACATCGAGTTTTGAAAAATCCAGGCGCTGGGCAAACGCCGCTGACGTTGCATCGCATATGGTCAGCCCTGCCCTGTCGGCCGGGATGAAGTCACCATCGGGCACCCGCACTCCGCTTGTTGTGCCGTTCCAGGTGAAAACCACGTCACGGTCAAAATCAACTTCAGACAAATCCGGCAGTTCGCCATATCCTGCCTTGATCAGCCGCACATCGTTCAGCTTCAACTGTTTGACAGCGTCGGTTACCCAGCCTTCCCCGAAGCTTTCCCAGGCCAGCATGTCCACGCCACGTTCACCCAACACGCTCCACATGGCCATTTCAACCGCGCCGGTGTCGGAGGCCGGCACAATGCCGATCAGGTAATCGTCCGGCACCTGCAGCACATCACGCGTCAGATCAATCGCGCGTTTCAGACGCAGCTTGCCGTCGCCGGCGCGATGCGAGCGTCCGAGAAAGGCAGATTTGAGGATATCGGTTGTCCAGCCGGGTATCTTGGCACACGGGCCGGACGAAAAACGCGGGTTTTCCGGCCGCGATGCCGGTTTTGCAATCGTCATTTCTGGTCATCCTTCCAGATGAAAAGCCTCTCGTTGGGGAGAGGTGTCCCACTGACCGGGATACTGGAAGGCGAGTTTGCAATCAAGTGCGAATTCGACGCAGCAGTCATGCAGGCGGAAATAGTACTCCCTTTGGTATATACCCTATTAAACAAACGGCCTGCTCCGGGAGAAGAGCAGACCGTCAGGTGCTGTGCCGCCCAGATCAGGATGGTTTCTGGTTGATTCAACCAGAAATCATAAACCTGATCGCTTTCAAAGTACTAGAGCAACTTTATGGGTTCACTTGAACCCATGTTGCTCTAGAAGCTCCAGCGCAAGCCGCCGCTCACGGTGTGATCGGTATAGTTGGGACCTGCAACATCGATCTCACGGTAGCTGTAACCTGCATCCAGCGCGATATTCTGGCTCATCTGGAATGCGACACCGCCGGTCGCTGCCCAGGCGAAACCCTCGTCATCCGATGGTGAGTCTGCGCCTGAATAATCAACGAAGCCATAACCGGCTCCAAGGCCGACATAGGGTGTAAAGCCCATGGACAGCGGCACATCAATATAGCCGTTCCACAGTACCGTTGTGGCGCTTACGTCAAACAGACCTGCATCATGTTCGATGGCATAATCGGCACGCAAATCCGTGCGGAAATACTGGTTCACCTGATACCCGACACCACCACCGACAGTGGCAGCGCCGCCGTCATCAAGGCCGGAGATATCAAGCCACGAAAATCCGGCATCACCACGTACATACCAGCCTGACACATAGTTATCGTTTGGCTGCACATAAGGTGCAGGCGCCGGCTGCGCAGGCGTATCAATATCGGCAGCAATTGCAACCGGCGCCATGAACGCAACAACAGTTGTGGCCAAAAGGCTCTTCTTCATAAAATTTTTCACCTGTAACTCCTTCTCCCCGATACTCTAGGGGTATCCCTGCATTGTAGATGTTCATGCCTGATCTGTTGTTGCCCAACAGGTCATGAAACATGCACATCCGCCCACTCGCATGAGATAAGGAGATACAAGATTAAGGTGTCTGTTTGCAGTCGTCATTGAGGCATCAAAACGACGTCTTACCAAGGTTATCAAAATCATGCCAAATTCGCGCCGTTGCGACACGTTTGGGTTACACACCCTTAACCATCAGCCAAAAAACAGGCCCGCATGTCCGGTTCCACCGCCGGAATCCTGAGCATGCGAGCCATCACTTCCCCTCAACAAAAACGGGGCCTGTGTGTGCGAGACCGGCTTGCCGGTCTCCGTAAACAACTGTTACCAGGCCGGATCTCCGAAATGATAGCGCAGGCCTACCTTCACTTCATGACCCTGAATATTGTCCACACTGATGGCCCCCTGATCACCAGGAAGAGCAGCGGTATCAACACCCGAAATTACTTCGCCGAGATCAATATACCGGTAGGCCAAATCAAATTTCAGGCTCGAAGTAATATCGTAGGATACGCCGACCCCGACATGATAGGCGAAATCATAATCGTCGCCGCTTGTCGCGCCGAGCGGGGCTGTCAGTCCGGAAATCTCATTCTTGGATGCACCGATACCGCCGCCGACATAAGGCGTGAAACCGGCATAGTTGGTGATGTCCCAATAGGACGATACAAACACGTACTGCGATCCGATATCTGCATCCAGAGACCCTGCAAACGCATCGGTCAGGGATGATTTCAGATGCACACCACCGGTAATTTCAATGCGCAGGCTGCTGGCAACCTGACAACCGATACCGCCTTCGAAGAATTCCGCCCGGATCAATGGTCGGATTGATGGCAGTAGTCGTGGTGCCGCCACCGCCATTGTCGAAACCGGCGCCAATGGGCTGAATGACCGTCGGGCGTTCATATAACGTCACCCCGCCGTCAACGCGGGCATACAGACAACTCCACATCCCACCGAAACCTTCATCCGGCAACTGGCCGTCATAGTCAGCGGAGTGGGCTGCCCCAGCCATGCCCAATCCCAGTGCAGCGAAACACACTCTCAGCAGCGTGCGACCCATCATTTGTACTCTCCATTCACTGAACGCTTCCCATTGTTGAGAAGCAAACTTGCCAATCGCCGTTCAATCCCAGTTTCATGTTCTGGACACTGTCTGGACCAAACCTTCAATGGAGATAATTAACCAAACCGCTTAAGAACCTCTTAAGCATGTTCGCAGTTTTTTGGGGGAGCTCGAGAAATACGGAAAAACCCTGCAAAACAAGGGTTTTGTAGCCGCCACACCAGGCTGAAAGCCGGTTTCTTTAAAGCTGAAGAGCCTGCCTCTAGGCAGCGTGACGCTGAACTTCTGCGACGATGTCGTCCACAACCGAGGTCACCAGGTCGGCATCGTCGCCTTCCGCCATCACGCGGATCAGCGGTTCGGTTCCTGATTTTCGAATGACCAGCCTGCCCGAATTGCCCAGCTTTTCTTCTGCCGCGGCAATCGCCTTTTTGACCGGGTCCTGCTCCAGCGGTTTGCCGGCACCGTAGCGGACATTCTTCAACACCTGCGGAACCGGTTCGAACATCCGGCAGATTTCACTCACCGAACCGCCGTTCTGTACCAGCACCGCCAGCACCTGAAGTGCTGCGATCAGACCGTCGCCGGTTGTGTTGAAATCCGACAGCACCACATGACCTGACTGCTCGCCGCCGACATTGAAACCGCCTGAGCGCATGCGTTCCACCACATACCGGTCTCCGACCCGGGTGCGCTCAAGGCTCAGATCATGAGAGGCCATCAGGCGTTCAAGACCAAGGTTGGACATGATGGTTGCAACCAGCCCATTGCCGCGCAGCAGGCCCTGCTTGTGCCAGGAAGTCGCAATCAGGGCCATGACCTGATCGCCATCGATGACATGGCCGTTTTCATCAACGAGAATGCAGCGGTCGGCATCACCATCAAGCGATATACCGATATCGGCGCGCATCTGGCGCACCTGCGCTGCCACTTTTTGGGGATGGGTCGAGCCGCACTCGTCGTTTATGTTAAAGCCGTTCGGCTCAACGCCCACCGGGATAACTTCCGCACCAAGCTCCCATAAAGCTGTTGGAGCCACCTGGTAGGACGCACCGTTGGCACAGTCGACGACCACGCGCAGGCCATCAAGTGTCAGTTCCTTGGGGAATGAGCTTTTGACAAATTCGATATACCGCGCCTGAGCATCTTCTATGCGCTTGGCGCGGCCAATGTGCTCAGGCGCTGCCAGTGAAATGGTTTCGGACGCCAGCACCAGTTTCTCGATTTCGTTTTCCTGATCATCAGACAGCTTGTAGCCGTCCGGGCCGAATATCTTGATGCCGTTGTCATGATACGGGTTGTGTGAAGCCGACAGCATCACCCCAAGGTCGGCCCGCATTGACCGGGTCAGCATGGCAACCGCCGGGGTTGGAACCGGTCCGAACAAGAACACATCCATGCCGGTAGACAGGAACCCGGCGGTAAGGGCCTGTTCCACCATATAGCCGGAAAGCCGGGTGTCTTTTCCGATGACCACGCGATGCCGGTGATTGCCGCGCCGGTAAAGCGCGCCTGCCGCCATGCCGATTTTCAATACTGTGTCGGCCCGCATGGGATAGCTGTTGGCCTTGCCCCGTACGCCGTCGGTGCCAAAAAATTCCTTGTCCATTCGATAATCCCTGCCAGATATTTACATCGCACTCAGCGGCATCGACGCGACCGCCAGTCTACCTGAACTTCGTTTAAAACCAAGGCGAAGCGTCGGCATTTACAAGTTTTGGTGCTGAGTGGTTGTTGCTTGCCACATACTCAGTGCATGGCGCGTCGCCGGCACATCATGCACGCGCACAAACTGCATGCCGGACATGGCACCCAGCAAGGCCGCTGCCGCAGAGCCTGTCTGCCTGTTGGCGGCCACCTTTTCGCCTGTCACAGACCCGATGAAGCCTTTGCGGGACGCACCCAGCATGACCGGCACGCCGAGACCGTGAAACAGGGCCAGACCGGCCATAAGCTCCAGATTGTGGGCAAAGGTCTTGCCGAAACCGATACCGGGATCGGCAATGATAAGGTCTCGCGAAATACCGCATGCCACAACCGTCTCAATGCGCTTGTCCAGCCAGTCATAAACGTCCAGCACGACATTGTCGTATTCGGGGCTCTGCTGCATGGTCTTGGGATCACCTTGCGCATGCATCAGGCAAACCGGCAAACCTGACGATGCGGTGGCGTCCAGGGCATCCGTGTCATAGGTCAACGCGCTGACATCGTTGATCATTGCAACGCCGGCCCGTGTCACCTTTTGCATGATCGCGGCTTTACGAGTGTCACACGACACCTTCAGCCCATCTGCCACGAGGGTAGTTATGACCGGTTCAATCCGGCGCCATTCCTCTACCTCGTCCACAGGGTCGGAACCCGGGCGGGTGGATTCTCCGCCGACATCCAGCAGCACCGCACCGGCTGTTGCCATGGCTCTGGCGTTCTCAATGGCCTTGTCGGCATCCGCGTTGACACCGCCATCGGAAAAACTGTCCGGGGTCGTATTGACGATACCCATGATGTGACATGCATCCATCGCAAGTCCGGCAACGGGCTTGCGAGATGCACTCAACCGGGTTACCCAGCCTGCAACACCTGAATCACGCGACGCCTTGAGGGCAGCCGTTTTGCGCGGCGTCCAGCTTGTGCCGCAATCTTCACTGACCAGCGCCATGGTCCAGCAGATTTGCCCACCCGCCAAGGGCAGGCCGGCGCCGGCTTCAATCGCCAGTGCCGCGTCGGGGCCATACACCAGCCCCGCCGGGCGAACATACAAACTGGTCATGCGGAAAAGGCCCTAACCTGTGAAACCATGCTGATCTATACAAAAATCGGCCGGACTTTCCCATCAGGAAAAATCCGGCCTGTAACTAGGGTCCTGACCCTAAGATGCGCCGAAAAATCAGGTCTGCGGTTGCGGTTCAAGCCCGCCGGAACCTTCATTGCCTTTTTTCTTCTTGGTCACCGGCACCGATGATCCGGGCTTTGCCTTAGGCTTGGCATTGTCGTCATCATCGCGCGACGGCGGTTTACCGTTCAGCAGGTCGGTAATTTCGTCACCCGACAGGGTTTCGTATTCAAGCAACCCTTGCGCCAGTGCTTCGAGATCCTTCTTCTTCTTGGTCAGGATCGTGCGGGCTGTCTTGTAGCCGTCATCCACCAGCCGCTTGATCTCACTGTCGATCTTGCGTGCGGTTTCTTCCGACACGTTCTGGGTTCTGGCCACGGAGTGCCCGAGAAACACCTCTTCCTGATTGTCACCGTAAGACACCATGCCGAGTTCTTTGGAATAGCCCCATTGAGTGATCATGGCCCGGGCAAGCTTTGTTGCCTGATCAATGTCGGACTGCGCACCTGAGGTCACATTGTCGGCGCCGAAAGTCAGCTCTTCAGCCACACGACCACCCATCATGATGGCCAGGCGCGACGTCATCTGCTTGAACTTCATGGAATAGCGGTCACCTTCGGGCAACTGCATGACCATGCCGAGCGCACGACCGCGCGGAATGATGGTTGCCTTGTGAACGGGATCTGCCGCCGGCACATTCATGGCAACGATGGCATGACCGCCCTCATGATAGGCTGTGAGGCGTTTTTCTTCCTCGTTCATGGCCATGGAGCGGCGCTCCGCTCCCATCATGACCTTGTCCTTGGCGTCCTCGAAATCAGACTGTGTCACCAGGCGGCGTGAACGGCGCGCAGCAAGCAGGGCTGCCTCGTTGACAAGGTTGGCAAGATCTGCACCCGAAAAGCCCGGCGTACCGCGTGCAATCGTCTTGGCGTTCACATCCGGTGCCAGCGGCACATTGCGCATATGCACCTTGAGAATTTTCTCGCGGCCTTTCACATCCGGATTTGGCACAACAATCTGCCGGTCAAAACGTCCAGGGCGCAACAGCGCAGGGTCAAGAACATCCGGACGGTTGGTTGCCGCAACCAGGATGACGCCTTCATTGGCTTCGAAACCATCCATCTCGACAAGCAGTTGGTTGAGTGTCTGTTCGCGCTCGTCATTACCACCGCCAAGGCCTGCACCACGATGACGCCCGACAGCGTCGATCTCGTCGATGAAAATGATACAGGGTGCATTTTTCTTGGCCTGCTCGAACATGTCACGGACACGGCTCGCACCTACACCAACGAACATCTCGACAAAATCGGAGCCCGATATGGTGAAGAAGGGCACATTGGCTTCGCCTGCAACGGCGCGCGCCAGCAAAGTCTTGCCGGTGCCGGGAGGGCCGACCAGCAGGGCACCTTTTGGAATCTTGCCGCCAAGACGCTGGAACTTGTGCGGATCACGCAGGAACTCAACAATCTCCTGGAGGTCTTCCTTGGCTTCATCCACACCTGCAACATCTTCAAACATCACCCGGCCATGGCGCTCGGTCAAAAGTTTGGCTTTCGACTTGCCAAAGCCCATTGCCTTGCCGGAACCGGCCTGCATCTGGCGCATGAAGAAAATCCACACGCCGATCATCAGCAGGATCGGGAACCAGGACAGCAACATGCCCGGGAAGGCACCTTCGCTGTTGGCGGCCTGGGCACTGATGTTGACACCCTTCTCGCTGAGCGTCGTGACAAGGTTGGGATCATTCGGCGCAAAGGTCTCAAACGCCTTGCCGTCATTCAGTTTGCCGGTGATCTGATCACCGGCAATGGTGACATCACGAACCGTGCCGGCTTCCACCTTCGCAATAAATTCCGAATAGGTCAGGCTATCGGCCCGGGTTGAACTGCCGGGTTGTTGAAACAGGTTGAACAATGCGAACAACAGCATCGCAATGATCACCCATACGGCGAAGTTGCGGAAATTACCCACGGGCACTACATCCTTTCAGGAATGTGTCGGGATGGCTCAAACAAACAGCAGTGCCACCCAGATAGAAAATCTCGGTTAGACCTAACATAGGTACGTCTTTATCCTTTGCCAAGATTAACTCGGTCAGGATAATTAAGTTTGAGCCGTTTTAGCGCCCGCAATGAGGTGGAACACGACATTTTGTTGATCTTGCGAACCAGGTTGAGGTCCCTCACCCGGCATAATCACCTGATTTCCCGCAGCGATTGCCACCGGAAGGCCCTGCCAGACGAAGTCCGGCACGGTTGCTGGCCTGTCTGGCAGCAGGTTTTCGTCCACATCACGCAACACCATCAATTCAACCGGGTCAGCTTCCCGGCCCGCTGAAACACGGTAACGCTGGTCCCAATCGGCAACGAATTGTCCCGGTTCAATCTGTACCGGCGCTTCACTGATCCGCTCACCTTCGCGCCCGATAACAAACTCCGCAGACCTGCGCACAATCCGGCATCCGGCAAATGTCCTGGCCTTTCCCGTCCCCGCCTGCATCCAGCCCAGCAGGCCTTCCGCGCCCGCCAGGCTTTGCGCCATACCGCCGCCATAGGTTTTGATGGTTGCCAGCAGGCAACGCAACTGAATTTCGTCCGGTGCCCAAAAAAACGGCTCCCGCATGATACGTGCAAAACCGGACACCTCGTGGATCACCGCATTCCGCATCAGGGCGTCTGCTGCATGTGCCAGCGCCGCGCGCGCGCGCGAAAGCCGGCGCGACGAGCGTGCCAGGTCGGAGTGGCTCACCCCTTCTTGCTCCAGCAGTTTGAGTGCATCGCGCACCCGCACCCGCTCATATGCAGCGTCTCGGTTGGTTGGGTCTTCCACCCAGCTCGCGCCTGCGCGTGACAATGTCGCGTGCAACCGAGCGCGGGCAATCTCCAGAAACGGACGAACAATGCTCAGACCGTTCAACTCGGTTTTGGATTGCATGGCCGAAAGGCCGTCAACACCAGCACCTCTTGCCAGGGCCATGACAAGGGTTTCAGCCTGATCATCAAGCGTGTGCGCGGTAACGAGCACCGCTTGCAGCGGCCGGCAAACGTCTGCCATCAGTCGGTAGCGCGCTTCGCGGGCAGCCGCCGGCACACCGGTCTTCGGATGCGGCCCGTCCCACCGCAGTTTCTGCGCCGGCAATCCCAGCAGAGCCGCTTCCTCCATAACAAAATCAGCTTCCGCCGCCGCTTCCGGCCGCAATGCGTGATCCACGGTTACAACATGAACATCTGATCGTGAACGAGGTTCCAGACCAGCCTGCCAGCGCGCAACCAGTCGCATGAGTGCCATTGAGTCAGCCCCGCCCGACACAGCCAGAACGAGGCTTGGATTGCCTGTCAGATGCCGGGAGAACAGTACCGCCGCTTCTTGATCATCAATGACCTCAGGGTCCGGATCCATTAATCAGCTACAACCGGCACGCTGCATTTCTTTGAGCGACGAGTTGCGCAACGAGGCCTGCTTGCCGAATTTCTTGTTGACCTCGGCAAAGGTGGAACACGCCTTCTTCTTCTGTCCCAGCTTGTTCAGCGACATCCCCAGCTTCAAAAGGTTTGACCCACGCTTGTCGCTGTCGGGAAAATTCTGGTAGCCCGCCAGATAGGACTGGGCGGCCTGCTTCCAGCTGCCTTGCGCATAATAGGCTTCACCCAGCAGGAACTGGGCATCATCAGCCAGTTCATGTTGCCGGTGCCTGGTCACAAATGAGCGAAACCCGGAAACAGCGCCGGAGAAATCCCGTGACCGGTAGCTGGACTGCGCCTGCTTGAACAAACCGTCGGGGCTGGTTTCGGCCAGACTGCCGCTGCCACTTGATCCGGCGCCGAGATTGCTGCCACCCGCACTGCCGTCAAGCAGCGCGGTTTCCACTTTTTCCGGTGCCAGCGAAGGACGGCCCTGCGCATCGAAGCCCGGTTCCTCAACCGGCTCCGGCTGATAGGCTTGCGGGCCCTGCTGAAGCTGGTAGCGCACCTGACCCTGAAGTTGTTGCTGCTGGACACCGGCCGACTGGCCACCACCGATCGGCGGCAACGCCTGCGATTGCACGCCCTGAACCTGGCGGGGCTGATTGTTGGTCTGCTGCCATTGTTGTTGTACTTGCGGCTGTAATGGCTGTGATTGTGGCTGCAATGGCTGCGCCGGCGGCACATAAGTCGGTTGCGCCGGTGCCGCAGGCACTCCTTGATTGTCGAGATTCAGCGTTCCGAGTACCTGGGGTCCGGACGCCAGACCGCCGCGCGGAATTTGCCCGCCTGCTGACGGGGCACGTTCAATTTCGACCGATTGCTCAAACTGGCCATAGTTTGGCGCCGGTGCCACCTGCCCCTGGTCCCATTGCCCGGATTGCTGCTGGGGCGCGATAGCCGTCGCCACCTGCCGCTTCTTTTTGAACAAAAGTCCCTGGCGCTCCAGTTCACGCAGGCGGTTCAGTTCGCGCTGCATGTCATATATCTGTTGCGCCATTGCATTCATCTGCGCCGACAGCTGCTGCAATTGTGCCTGTATCTGCACATTACCGCCGCCCCCACCGGTGCCGGCCCCGCCACCTCTGCGGACTTCGGCTTCCAGCCGTATAATCCGGTCATAAAGCGAATTCCATTGATCCGATTGCGCGAATGCGGAACCAGCCGGCAAAACAGCAAGTCCCAGCAATGAGATTGCCAAAGAGCGTTTGAGCTGTTTGATCATGAATGCGGTCCCTCAAGCGAATTAGTGTGCCGATGGATGATACCAAAGGAGCTAATTATTGACCTCTTTGATGGAGTCAAATCCGGCCATTCTGGCAGGCGCGGTGTGTAGCGCGATGCGGTGCATCGGGCAAGCGCCGCAACGCACCAGATGGACGGATTTGGCCCACCGAAGGCCGGTTTTTCGCGTCCGCCGGACGTCGTTATGCTCCACTTGTGGTCAGGAAGACCACCACGTGAAGCATGCCTAGCCAGCAAACGCGAAAAACCGGTCAAAGAAATCAATAATTAGCTCCTTTGGTATTAACTTGTAACGGTGTCCGACTGATTTCTCAATCCGGCTTTGAACGCCGCTGCAAATTCACATCTGTATAAGTTGCCCGTGAAATCCGGTCAAACTTGGACGCCAAGCCGTTTCCTGCCCGGTAGGCGGAAAAGCCCGCGAAACCGTCGCAAGCCGCTCAGTGAATTCTGTCGTCCTGCGATCAGTCCTCAACCAGGTGATGCACCACCGGTTATGGCGGTCACCGAACGGCGGTTTTGCGCCCAGCAGCTTTCTGCATCGCAAAGCGCGACCGGACGTTCCTTGCCATAGGCAAGCGTGGCGATACGTTGCGCCGATACACCTTGCGATATCAGGAATTCGCGGGTAGCCGTCGACCGGCGGGCTGACAGCGCGATATTGTATTCACGCGTGCCACGCTCGTCGGCATGGCCTTCGACCTGAATGGTAACATTCGGATACTGGTTGAGCCACTGGGCCTGACGGCTCAGGGTTTCCATGCCCTCTGGCGTCAGTGTGGTCTGATCTACCAGGAAGTAGATGCGATCACCGACATTGACAATGAAGTCCCGTTCAGAACCCGGTGCAACCTGGGTTGCGTTATTGGGGCTTTGTGACAGCAAATCAGGTTTTTCCGATTTCGAGCAACCGGCCAGCACCAACAGCCCTACGAATGCGAGGGCAACCTTGCGGCCTGCAATATTGCGAAACATTTATCCCACTCCTTGTGGCATCCATTTATCCACCCGCTTGTTGCAAAAGCCAACCCCTCCAGGCTCAATCGCAACGCGGCAAATCCATGACGAGCCAACCGACCCTTATGATGACCGATCTGCACCACCGGTTACGGCGGTCACCGAACGACGGTTTTGCGCCCAGCAGCTTTCAGCATCGCAGAGCGCGACCGGGCGTTCCTTGCCATAGGCAAGCGTGGCAACACGTTGCGCCGATACACCTTGTGATATCAGGTATTCGCGGGTCGCAGTAGACCGGCGGGCTGACAACGCAATATTGTACTCACGAGTTCCACGCTCATCGGCATGGCCTTCGACCTGAATGGTCACATTCGGATACTGGTTCAGCCACTGGGCCTGACGGCGCAGTGTTTCCATGCCCTCCTGCGTCAATGTGGTCTGATCTACCGGGAAGTAGATACGATCACCGACATTGACGATGAAGTCCCGTTCAGAACCTGGTGCAACCTGGGTTGCGTCGTTGGGGCCTTGTGAAAGCAGATCAGGTTTTTCTGATTTCGAGCAACCGGCCAGCACCAACATCCCTACGAATGCTAAGGCGACCTTGCGGCCTGCAATATTGCGAAACATTTATCCCACCTCCTTGTGGCATCCATTTATTACCTGCTTGCTGCAAAGCCAGCCCCACCAAACTCAAACGCAACGCGGCAAATTCATGACGGGCCAATCGACCCTTGTGATGGCAGATTTATGGCAATACATGCCAATATCTGTCCAATATGCAGTTCAATTTCCGTTTATCTGAGAAGAGGCGACCAGGCCGGATCAGATGCAAATGTCGGTGTCGGCACCGGGCGCTCATTATAGCCCGTCAGATCCACCGAAAACATTTTTGCACCCCCGTTTTCTCCTCCCGATTCCCGGAAGAACATGATTACCCTTCCATTTGGCGACCATGTTGGCCCCTCATTATGGAAACCTTCGGTTAATATTCTCTCACCAGAGCCGTCAGGACGCATGACACCGATGGAAAACCGGCCCCCGCCAAACCGGGTAAAAGCAATATTATCGCCGCGTGGCGACCATACAGGGGTCGAATAGCGCCCCTTTCCGAACGAGATGCGCTGCTGGCCGGAGCCGTCGGCATTCATAACATAAATCTGCTGTCCGCCATCACGATCACTTTCAAACACGATGCGGCGGCCATCCTGCGAATAAGACGGTGCGGTATCAATAGCGGCCGTATTGGTCAGTTGACGCAGCCTACGGGACCGCAAATCCATCTCGTAGATATTGGAATTGCCGCCTTCCTGCAGGCTCATGATCACTTTTTGTCCATCCGGCGAAAACCTCGGGCTGAAACTCATATTGGGAAACTCGCCAACCACTTCGCGCTGGCGTGTATCGATATTGTACAAATAGACCCGCGGCCGGCCACCGGCGAAGGACATGTAGGTTATTTCTTGCGACGTTGGCGAAAACCTGGGCGTCAGTACTAGGTCATTGCCGTTGGTCAGTTCGCGCCTGTTAAATCCGTCCTGATCCATGATGGTCAGAACCTTCTTGCGCTTATTTTTCGGCCCGCTCTCGGCAATATAGACAATACGGCTGTCAAAATAGCCTTCTTCCCCGGTCATCGCCTTGTAGATGGCATCAGAGATCAAATGCCCGATACGGCGCCAGTTCTTCTGCGTCGTGACAAACTGCAGACCAAGTATCTGGCTCTGGCCATACACATCCCACAAGCGAAAATCAGCACGGATACGGCCATCACCCAGGATGACAGCCTGCCCTGTAACAAGCGCACGCGCCTGTATGGTCTGCCAGTCGACAAATTGCGGCTGGGCATTGAAATCAACGACTTGCTGCAGGTACGAGTTCTGCGGCAGCGGCCGGAACAGGCCGGAACGTTCCAGGTTGTTGCCGATGATGGTGGTGATATCCACACCATATTGCTGAGACTGCGGATCAGCGCCACCGAAATTCGGCAAGGCAATGGCGATCGGGTCCACCTGCCCCTGGTTGATGTCAACCTCCAATACCGCATGAGCAGGCAGCACCAGCCCGACCCAGATCAACACGCCGGCAACAGCCCGTTGCAGGATTGCCAATAACAAACCGCTTGTTCCTACCGTCATTCGTTTCATCGAGGTTCCCTACTCAATTCAGCCCGACCATCACACTGGGATCAAACTTCATTCTGATATCCGACCACAAACTATGGGTCTCCTTGGGCATTCTGTCGTATGGCTGGCACTGGATCAATGCAGCAAGGGCTGAACGTGCGGCTGCTTGCGCTGCCGGATGATTTGTCACCTGCTCGACCACAGGTTGAGCCGTCAGGTTGCCGTTTATATCAAGCTGAAAGCGCAAGGTTACGATCAACCCGGCGGCATCGCGTGCACCTGCGGGAATTGACCAGCACTGGCCAACCCGCTGCCGCAACCAGTCAAGCGCAGTTGCCGTTACCTGCCGATCATCGCCACTCAGGTTCTGCAGACCCTGCAACGGCGTTCCGGTATCGGTTTGATCGCTGGGCGCAGCCTTTTCCTCATCTGTCTTGTTGAGCAAGGCAGCAATATCATCCACCTTGAACTCTTCCTGCTTCTTCTTCTTGACAATTTTCTTTGGCGGCTTGGGCTTTATCCGGGGCTTGGGAACCGGTTTGCGTTCAGCCTTCTTTGGTTCTTCGACCGGTTTCGGGTCGGGTGCGACTTCTTCGGTTTTCTTTATCAGTTCTTCAAGCGGAGCAGGATCGGGCGGCGTCGGTTCCGCCTGCTTCGGTTCGGGCTTCGGTTCAGGCTTCGGTTCCGGCTCAGGCTGGGCCTGCGGTTCACGGGCAGCCTGTTTGATTTCCTTGGCCGGCTTCGGTGTTGGCTTATCGATTTTCTTTTCGACTTTCTGAACCTTGGGCTTGTCCTGCGGCTCAGGATCCTTTTTCACCTCTTCGCTCGTCTGATTGGCCCGTTTGGCCACATCCTGAAAGTCCTCGATATTGACGGCGATCGGCGGCGGTTCGGGAATATCATGCTGCTCCGGCGACGGCAATACCACAACCGCCATCAGCAGGATGGCAGCGTGTACCGCAAAGGAAGTCAGCAAACTCCAGTTAATCCGCATATGCTTTCGTTCACCTACAAGGGTTCTGACCCGAGGGCCTGACCCTAGTTCTGAGGGTTGCTTAACAGGTCGATGCGCCGAAAACCGCTCGCGTTCAATTCGCCGATCACCTGCATCACCAGACCGTAATTCACCCCCTTGTCACCCCGGATCCGAACGCGCTGGTCCTTGGTTTCAACCTCTGATTGCCTGCTTTGTGCAATGGCGGTCAATTTTGGCGCGAGTGTGTCGGCGGAAACTTCGGTATCCCCGATAAAGATCTTGCCTTCAGCATCTATTGAAATGGTAATCGGATCCTGCTTCTCGCCAGGGGTCTGTTCTGCCTTGTTTTCAGGCAGGTCGATCGGCACCGACACATTGAGCAATGGTGCCGCCACCATGAATACGATCAGCAACACCAGCATCACATCAACAAAAGGTGTGACATTGATTTCACTCATCGGCGCAAATCCGGACGAACGACGGCGCCGTCTGCCGCCGCCGCTGCTTCCGCCTACCAATCCTCCGGCCATGGTCTCTCCACTGTGTTCCCTGACTGGCCGCGCTACATGCGCTCGTCAAGCTGGCGCGAAATAATCGAGCCGAATTCGTCTGCAAAATTCTCCAGCCGGGCAGCAATCTTGCCGATGTCGCTGGAATACTTGTTATAGAACATCACTGCCGGAATCGCGGCCAACAGGCCAAGTGCGGTGGCAAACAGCGCTTCTGCCAGGCCGGGTGCAACAACCGCCAGATTGGTGTTCTTGGATACGCCGATTGCCCGGAAAGAGTTCATGATACCCCACACCGTGCCGAACAGCCCGATAAACGGTGCCGTCGATCCTACTGTCGCCAGAACCAATAGCCGCTGTTCCAGTTTCGCCATTTCCTTCTGCAATTGTACATCCATAACCTTGTTGATCCGCATCTGCACACCGGCAAAGCCTGCCCGCATCGCCGAATCCTGCGACCGTTTCCACTCGCGCATGGCCGACATGAACAGTGCTGCCATGCCCTTGTTACTGCGCGGGCCCAGCGTCAGGTAAAGATCTTCCAGTGACTGACCCGACCAGAACAACTGCTCGAACTTGTCCATCGAGGATTTCATCTTACGCACGGCCAGCCATTTCTCAAAGACAATGCCCCAGCACAGGATCGATGCGAGGACCAGTCCAATCATGACAAATTTGACCACCGGCGACGCAATCAGGAACAGATTGAACAGTCCGAACTGGTCGGTCTGCGCCGCAAGGTCCCCCACTTTGACTTCCATGTTCTGCCTGCTCTAATTCATGCGCCCACCCAATCGGACGACAATAAATGATTCTCTATGATTTGGCGGGCTTCAAGAGCCTGTTCACTATGTCGAAACTGCGGCACTGAAACCCACATAAGTTCCTCACCCGCTTCCACAGGCACTCAACGCCGGATTAGTTAACAGAAGGTTACTTTCAACGCCATCAGTGCATTCACGCTTGCGACATTGCGCGCATTATTGCAGGTGGAATCCGTTGTGGCCGCCCCGCGATGTTGACCACCGCAAGAGTTACGTCGGTTTCAAACAACACCTGATCGCCAAGCTTCACAGCCTGAACCAGAACAAGCTTTGCACCCGATGCCCGCCTGAGGCAGGTCTCGACACGTACCACATCATCGATACGTGCCGATGCCCTGAAATCGCACTCCATGCGCCGCACCACGAAATGCATGTCATCGCCGGCAAGGTCTGTGTGGTGTACGCCGGCAAGGCGCAGCATGTCAGACCGGCCACGCTCGCAGAACTTCAGGTAGTTGGCGTGATAGACGATGCCCGAAAAATCGGTGTCCTCGAAATAAACACGGATATCGAGGTGATGCACGCCATCCTTGAGATGACCGGACAAGCTCATACCGGATCATCATCCTCGAACAGTTCCACCTGTCTGGTGGCCAGCAGGTCAGGCGTCGCAAGGCCCAGGTGCTTGAACGCATGCGGTGTCAGAATGCGCCCGCGCGGTGTGCGGTTCACGAAACCCTGCTGAATGAGATAGGGCTCGATGATCTCTTCAATGGCATCGCGCGGTTCCGACAGGGAAGCCGCAATGGTCTCAATCCCCACAGGCCCGCCACCGAAATTGATCGCAATGCACTTCAGGTAGCGATGATCCAGCGCATCCAGTCCAAGACTATCCACTTCCAGCCGCTGCAGCGCCTTGTCGGCAGCCTGCCGGTCAACCTGCGCAGTTCCATCGACCGACGCAAAGTCCCGCACCCGCCGCAGCAACCGCCCGGCAATGCGCGGTGTGCCGCGGGCCCGGCGGGCAATCTCAAGCGCGCCATCTTCGGTCATGGCAAGGCCAAGCACCCGTGCACCGCGTGTCACAATGTCGAGCAGTTCATCTTCTTCGTAAAAATTGAGCCGGACCGGAATGCCGAACCGGTCCCGCAACGGCGTGGTCAAAAGCCCCGTCCGCGTTGTCGCGCCGACAAGCGTAAAGTTGGCCAGGTCAATGCGGACCGAGCGGGCAGCCGGTCCTTCCCCGATTATCAGGTCAAGCTGGAAATCTTCCATCGCCGGATAGAGTATTTCTTCCACCGCCGGGTTAAGCCGGTGGATCTCGTCGATGAACAACACGTCGCGGTCTTCAAGATTGGTCAGAAGTGCGGCCAGGTCACCAGCCTTGGCGATAACCGGGCCTGACGTCGCCTTGAAATTCACCCCAAGTTCGCGCGACACGATTTGCGCCAGCGTGGTTTTGCCCAGGCCCGGAGGCCCCGCAAACAGCACGTGATCCAGCGCCTCACCGCGATTGCGCGCAGCCTCGATAAACACTTTCAAATTGGATTTGGCCTGCCGCTGGCCGATGAATTCATCCAGCACCTGTGGCCTGAGATGAGTGTCAAATTCATCCTCACCACGCTTGTCAGGCTCTATCAGGCGATCGTTCACCGCGCCAACTCCTTCAAACCCAGTCTGATCAGGGTTTCAGTTGCAGCTTCCTCGCCTGCCTCACGCATGGCGGCCGAAACCGCTACACCTGCCTGTGATTGTCCGTAACCAAGATTGACCAGAGCCGATACGGCTTCCGCCGCCGCGGTTGGCCGAGGTGCATCAAGCGCACCTGATACCGCCGCCAGGGCGGCATCGCCGCCGGCAAAGGCCGGTGCCTTGTCTTTCAGTTCGGTGACGATGCGCTGTGCCAGTTTCGGTCCCACGCCATTGGCACGCCCGACCATGGCCTTGTCACCCAGGGCTATGGCGTTGGTCAGTTCAGCGGTTGTCAAAGTGGACAGCAGGGCCAGCGACACCTTGGTGCCGACACCTTGCACACTGTCAAGCAGGCGGAACCAGCCACGTTCGCTTTCCGAGGAAAACCCGACCAGCCGGATCGAGTTCTCCGACACCAGCATCTCGGTGTGCAGCACCGCCGCCTCGCCGACAGACGGCAGGGCAGCCAGCGTCTTGGCCGAACACGCCACGTGATAGCCGACACCGCCCACATCCAGTATGACGTGATCATCGCCATATTCATCCACGATACCCTTAAGCCTGCCGATCATCCTGCTGCCCTTAAAGCTGCCGCCAGTGACGCCGGTCCGCGATGTTGCGCATGACATATCGCAATCGCCAGGGCATCAGCAGAGTCCGCTGAATTCGGCGTGCATTTCGGCAACAGTATTTTCACCATCGCCTGGATCTGATGCTTGTCCGCATGGCCCGCCCCGACCACGGTTTTCTTCACCAGGTTCGGCGCATATTCCGCCACCCGCAAACCCGCCTGAGCCGGCACCAGCATGGCGATACCGCGAGCCTGTCCCAGTTTCAATGTGGCGCGTGCATCCTTGTTGACAAAGGTTTCCTCCACCGCTGCCTCATCCGGCTCAAATCCGCCGATCACTTCAGTAAGTTGCTCGTGCAACTGCATAAGCCGGTCTGACAGCAAGGCCGTTGCATCAGACTTGATGGTACCGTCAGCCACATAGGAAAGCCGTGTGCCCTGTGCCGTCACAATGCCCCAGCCCGTGTGTCTCAAGCCCGGATCAATGCCAATAATGCGAATCGCCTGTGTCATGAAAGCCACCCTACGCGGCCTGCGCGCGCGGAGGCAAACCCGAGCATCAACCTGCCCCGGAAAAACTCTGTACAGCCGCCCATCAAACTATATCACAGATTGTATAATTACCTTTCTATAAGCACAAGCCGCAAATACAAGCGGCACTCGAGGGAGCCGGCTCCATTCACAGCAAAATCGGCGATGGCCTGAGACACAGCAGGCCGGTGGTCTGTCCACGCGGACTTGCGTGGCATTTAACACAGACCTGCCACCTGGAGTTGTGTTGATTGGCGGGTGCCGAGCACTCATCAAACAGGATGTTCGCATAGCCCGAAAACCATTTCGAAAGCGACAATCGATGCGGGAATTGTTTACCGACATGCACATCTCCAATGCCATCGGCATCGTCGGAGTGTCGCTCTACATAGCCAACTACACGGCCCTGCAAACAGGCTTCGTCCGCGGTCAGGGGTATGTTTATCCCACTGTCTGCCTGATCGCAGCATCCTGTGTGCTGGCAAGCCTCATGCAGGATTTCAACCTGTCGTCCGCGGTCATTCAGATCACCTGGATTGCCATCTCCATTATCGGCATTGCCCGCATGTATGTCCTGGGTGTCACCTCACGTTTTTCCGGACACGAACGCCTGTTCCTAAGTCATATGGCAAGCGGGTTGGCAGAACACCGGGCCCGGGCCCTGCTTGATACGGGCATGTGGCTGGATGCAACACCAGGTACAGTGCTCACGCGGGAAGGTCAGCCGGTCGATCATCTCAGTTTTGTGGCAAGCGGAACCGCCAATGTGATTGTGAACAACAAGACCATCGCCACATCTGGCGCAGGCATGGCCATCGGAGAGATAACCTATCTGTCAGGTGAGCCGGCGACCGCAACCGTCGAGGCCGCGGAACAAATGCACCTGATCCGGTTTGAAGCCGACAAACTGCGCACCTTCCTGCAAAAGAACCAGGACATCGCCGCGGTGCTTGAGCAAAACATGGCAAATCACCTGCGCTCCAAACTGGTTTCCATGTCGGAAACCGCCAGCCAGGCACCGGCTCCTGCGTCGGCGAAACCGGCTGCTGCCTAAAGCGCGATGAACCGGTTGTCCGGCACCACGGCAATCGGCGCCAGTTCCACCAGGAAGTCTTCATGACCCAGGCCTGCGACCATGATGGACGTGCTGGTGGGGGCATTGTCTGCATGGAGAAATTCGCTTCGCACCTGCTGGATCAGCGGCAACTGTGACCGGTCGGTGTAATATGTCGTGACCGCAACCAGGTCATCCAGCCTGCCGCCAACTGCGGCCAGCACCTTCTCGATGTTGCGAAAACACTGGCGGGTCTGTTCGGAGACATCGCCGTTGCCGACAATCTCCTCGTTTTCGTCCCAGGCCACCTGCCCGGTGAAATGGATCACCCTGCCTTCGGGCTGCACGATGCCCATGCTGAACCCGCGCCCATGCGGCGACCAGACGCCGTCTGCATCAATTATGGTTTTCATTGCCTGCTTCCATCATCAAGTTGACCTCTGATCCAGCCCGCAAAGGCCTGCGCCGCCTCACCTGCCGGCCCGGCATGGTTCACCCGCATGTAATAGCTCCACCGGCTGGGTATCGACAGGGCAAACGGCCTGACCAACTGGCCGCTTTCCAGCGCCGCGCGAGCCGTCAGCGCATCGCCCAGCGCCACCCCGTGACCAGACGCTGCCGCCATCTGCACCATCGGCATGTCCGAAAACACCAGCCCGCCGCGTGGATCAACCTTTGTGGCCCCGGCTGCCTCCAGCCAGCGCTGCCAGTCCACATGGGTGACCAGATGCAGCAGGCGCATGCGTTTCAGGTCTGACGGCTTTCGCAGGCCCGGCTCCGCACTTAACGCTGACGGGGCACAGACCGGAAACAGCGCGACTTGCGCCAGCAGGTCCGCCTGATCGCGCAATTGCGCCTCATCGCCGAAAGCAATCTGTACATCTGCTGTTTCATCGGCGATGTCGCCCAACACACGCGCCGCTGCGAGATGGATATTGATGTCCGGAAACTGATCCGTGAATGAACCGATCCGGTCTGCCAGCCAGAAAGTGGCAAACCCCGGTGGGGCCACCACCTTCAGTTCACCCGACAAGGCCGGTTCGTCGGCGGCAGCGCGTGACATGATGTCGAGCGCGCGCCTGGCCTCCTGGGCATAGCGCCTGCCACGAACCGTCAGGCGGATACCGCGGCCGTCCGGTTCGGAGATGGCAAACCCCAGATCATCCTCCAGCCGGCGCAGCATGTGGCTGACGGCTGAACGCGTCAGCGACATTTCTTCCGCTACCGCACCTGCCGATCGCAATCTGTCCAGGGCTTCCAGAGCCCGCATCGCCTTCACCGGCGGCAACCGGTTGAATTTACTCATACCCATGCCCGATCCACTGACAAATAAACGTCAACAATAGTGCGAAAAAATTCACTTGTATGTCAAAATTTGTCACCTCATCATGGTCGTCAGACTTAAATATGGTGAGAGACAAATTTCATGGACGCCGAATTTTCCCGCCGCAAACTGCTGGCACGTGACCATCTTCGCTCGCTGTATGAGCGCTCCGATGCGCGCGGTCTGGTGCAGGCCGGATCGCATTTCGGCGCCATTACCATCACCGGTTATCTGCTCTGGCAGACCTGGGGCACCTGGATGGCCGTGCCGGTATTCATGGTCCACGGCATCCTCATCAACTTTCTCTATGCCGGGCAACACGAACTGAGCCACGGCACGGTGTTCGCGACTAAATGGCTGAACGAATGGCTGGGCCGCCTGATCGGGTTCGCGATGATTTTCCCGCGTGACTTCGACAAGATCCAGCATTTCGCCCATCATCAATACACCCAGAACTGGGAGAAGGACGGCGAACTGGTTCGCGAGCCCTACACGCTGTCGTCATACCTTTTGTGGTTCTTCGGCCCGACCTACTGGTATTCACGTATCCGCCGTATCATCCGGTTTTCGCGCGGCATTGTCACCGAACCCTATGTCTTCAAGACACAGCATGATCTGGTGATCAGGGAGGCCCGCGTTTCGCTGGCAGCCTATGTGCTTATTGCGGTGATATCTGTCTACCTGCAGTCATGGGCAGCAGTGATATTGTGGCTGGCCCCGATGATGACCATGAAGTTCGTGCATCAGCTACAGAACACCATCGAGCATCTGGGCCTCAGCCATGAGGACAACACGCTCATCAACACCCGCTCGACCGATACCAATCCGCTGATGAAGTGGATGTGCTGGCAGATGCAGTACCACACAGCACACCATACCTTTCCATCGGTGCCGTTCTGGAAATTGAAGGAACTGAACAACGAGATCGAGAGCAAGCTCGGCCATGAGGTCAACCGCATGGGCTATATCGAGTTCCAGCTTGAACTGATCCGCAAGCTGTCCGGCGGCAAGTCGGAAGCCGACTATCCCATGAACGAGGTCTGGATCACGCGGCGCAACGGCACTCTTGATCGGGTCGTCTATGACTAAGTCAAAAAGGCCGGACCTTCAGGTCTACCAATCCCTGTGGGCCATGCAGCCGCACTCGCCTGACGGTGTGAAGCTGCCGCTAGCAGACGTCTGTGACATGGTCGCGGCGGAAGGCTTTTCCGGCATGGCGATTGATCTTGGCGCAGCCGATGTCCAGACCGCTCATGATGTGCGCCCTCACCTGGAGCGCAACAACCTGACCCCGCTGATCGTGGCATTTCCCAAGACGGTTAAATCCCTGCGCGACACGCTGAAAATGTCCAAGGATTTCGGCTCGCCTTTCGTCGACATCATCGGACAGGTGTTTCCGCTATCCGTCGAAGGCGGTATTCCGGTCGTCCGCAAGTGGATGGAGATGGCGGACGAGATCGGCATTCCGGTGCAGTTCGAAACCCACCGCAACTGCATCACCAATGATCTGTTCTACACACTGCAATTGCTCGACGCCGTACCGGAGATGCGGCTGTGCTGTGACCTGTCCCACTACATTGTTGATCGCGAGTTCTGGTATCCGATTTCAGATGACAACCAGGCCCTTATCCAGCGCTGCATCGAACGCTCCGACAGTTTCCAGGGCCGCGTGGCCTCGCGCCAGCAGATCCAGTTGCAGATCGATTTTCCGCAACACCGGAAATGGGTCGAGGTGTTCGAAGATTTCTGGCGCCGCGGTTTTGACAGTTGGCTGAAACGCAATCCGCAAGGCTCGCCGATTTTCCTGTGCGAACTGGGTCCGCCCGAATACGCCATGACCGGGCCGGATGGCAGGGAGTTGTCCAACCGCTGGGATGAAGCCCGGCAGATGCGCGATACGGCAAAACGAATCTGGGCAGAATCCTGTCAGGCGGAAACAGGCTAACTTTCAGGCTTTCCGCAATTGCCGTTTCCTCATTCACAGTGCTAGCCTTCCTCAAGGGTTAGGCTGGGGAGCAAAACCTGGAGGAAATATGCATGCCTGAAGCGCAGCAGACAAAGGTCGTCAAGGCCTGGCTTGAGCAACTTGAGACCGCCCTGAAAGCAGAAGATACAGACGCCGCAACCGCATTATTCGGCGAGGACAGCTATTGGCGCGATCTGGTCTCCCTGACATGGAACATCAAGACCAGCGAAGGCCGTGACGACATTGCTGCCATGTTGAAGGCAACGCTCGGAACCGCAAAACCGGAAAACTTCCAGATTGAAGGCGAAGCCAATGAGGCAGACGGCGTCATCGACGCCTGGTTCACCTTTGAAACCGCCACCGGGCGCGGCAAGGGCCTGGTGCGGCTGATCGACGGCAAGGCGTGGACCATGCTGACATCGCTGCAGGAACTCAAGGGCTTTGAGGAGGCCAGGGGCGCCAACCGGCCAAAAGGCGTTGAACACGGCTCAGCCAAGGGACGCCTCACCTATGCCGAACAGCGCGACAAGGAAATTGCAGAGCTTGGCTACAAGACACAGCCCTATTGCCTGATCATCGGCGGCGGACAGGGCGGCATTGCCCTTGGTGCCAGGTTGCGGCGGCTGGGCGTGCCCACCATTATCATCGAGAAGAATGAACGCGCCGGCGACAGCTGGCGCAAACGCTACAAGTCTTTGTGCCTGCATGACCCGGTCTGGTATGACCATCTGCCATATCTGCCGTTTCCCGATCACTGGCCGGTTTTCTCGCCCAAGGACAAGATCGGCGACTGGCTGGAAAGCTATACAAAGCTGATGGAGCTGAACTACTGGTCAAGCACAATTGCCAAGTCGGCGTCCTATGACGAAGCGACCGGTGAATGGACTGTCGTTGTTGAACGCAACGGCAATGAAGTCACGCTGAAGCCGAAACAGCTCGTGCTGGCGACCGGCATGTCGGCTGTGCCGAACGTGCCGCAACTGCCCGGCCAGGACATCTTCAAGGGTGAACAGCAGCACTCCAGCCAGCATCCCGGACCTGACGCCTACAAGGACAAGAAGGTTGTTGTTGTCGGCTCCAACAACTCGGCGCACGATATCTGCGCCGCGCTTTGGGAGGCAGGCGCCGATGTTACCATGGTGCAGCGCTCATCCACCCACATCGTCAAGTCCGAAACCCTGATGGATGTGGCTCTGGGTGCACTGTATTCGGAAGAAGCGGTCAAGAACGGCATCACCCATGATGTGGCCGATCTGATCTTTGCGTCCCTGCCCTACAAGGTACTGCCTGCTGTCATGGCGCCGCAGGTCGACGAAACCAAGAAACGTGACAAGGCGTTTTATGACCGGCTTGAGAAGGCAGGGTTCGACCTTGATTTCGGGGCCGATGACACCGGCCTGTTCATGAAGTACCTGCGCCGCGGCTCCGGCTACTATATCGATGTCGGCGCATCAGAGCTCGTTGCAGACGGCAAGATCAAGCTCGCCAAGGGCCAGGCTGACCGTCTCACCGAAACATCCGTGGTGCTCGACAGCGGACAGGAGCTGCCCGCCGACCTTGTGGTCTACGCGACCGGCTATGGTTCGATGAACGGCTGGGCCGAGAGACTGATCTCCAAGGAAGTGGCCGACAAGGTCGGCAAGTGCTGGGGGCTGGGTTCGGACACGCCCAAGGATCCGGGCCCGTGGGAAGGCGAGTTGCGCAATATGTGGAAACCGACACAGCAGGAAGCCCTGTGGTTCCACGGCGGCAACCTGCACCAGTCGCGCCACTATTCGCAGTTCCTGTCACTGCAGCTCAAGGCCCGCCATGAGGGTCTCGACACGCCCGTCTACGGCATGCAGGAAGTGCACCATCTGAGCTGATGAGAGCTATAGGCCTGCCGAAAGGAGCATCAACATGACGAACGAGCAAATCTCTGTCATCGACATCTCCAGTATTTTCGGCGAGCCTTCATAAACCTACGACCGGGCAGATCGCGACATTGTCGAACAGTATGCCCGGTCGGACGCCCAGCCATTTTTGATGTCATGGGACCGCGCGAAAACAGCGTCGTGAGACAGCCTGTCTTCCGAAAAACTGTGCCCGCTGGAAATCAGGTCTTTCCGTTCGCGCACTCTACAACGGCCTTGGTTAAATCAATCACCCGCTTGGTGCGATCCGGGTCCTGGTATGGGTCCTTTCGACGTATCCAGTCGGTCGTCCACGCTTCCAAAGTGAAAGCTTTACCTGTGCTTTGCCTGTGCAGCCGGTCAACGTGCTTGAAATACTCTTTGACCTTGTCGGGCTTACCCAGCTGCAGGTATGACCGGGCCAGCACCAGGTAACTCCATGTCTGTTCGAGTTCAGTAAACCGGCCCAGAATCTCAACGGCGCGGTCAGGTTGACCGTTTTCTTCATAGGCCCACCCCAGAAATTCATCATACCATTGCTCGTGATAAGGGTGCAGCCTGATCGCCTGATTGAGGTTCATGATTGCCTGTTCGTAGCGCCCGGTCAGAATGAACAGCTGTGCCATTTCGGCAAGCAGTCTGCAATCTCCCAAGTTCAACTCACGAGCCAGATTATAGTGATGCTCGGCACGATCATAATCATGCTTGATGAACAGATATGCCCAACCGAGAATCCATTGCCCCAAGTGCAGGTCCGGTTCGTTTTTGACCGCTCTGAGTGCGTGTTCGAACGCCTGGCGACCGGACACCTCATCATCATCGGTGTAATCCCAGTCAAAGTCGATGGAATGCTGCCAGGCAAGCCCGGCAACAGCCGGCCAGTACGGCGGATCACTCATCGCAATGGTCTTTGCGAACTTTTCCTTTGCCAGCCGGCTCCAGTCCTTGCCCTTGTCCCACGGCGGCAGGAGCGATTTGTGAAAACAGTCTCTGGCTCTGAGATAGTGGTCGTATACCGTAAACTCCTTGGGTGCCTTGACCACTTGTCGTTTTAGTTCCGCCTTGGCGATCTGACCGGAACTGGTCATCAGGGAAGCTGCTATTGAACGTGCAATTTCATCAACAACTTCGAGCAAATCAGGGTCCTTGCGGTCGTACTTACTGGTCCACAGCTGAATTCCGGTGTCAGCCTCGATTAACTCCGAAATAACCCGGATACGGCCTTCACCCTGCTGTAGGCTGCCCGTTACCAGATAACGGACACCTAACTTGTTCGCGATGTCGCTAAGATCATGATTGTGTCCACTGAATATGAAACTCGACCCGCGATCTATCACAAAGAACTCCGGTGACATCGACAGGTCAAAAATCAACTCTTCTGTCAGTCCGTCGACTAGGTACTGGTTCTCTTTGCCGGAAGACAGGTTCACAAAGGGAAAAATCGCCACAGATGGGCGGTCGCTTAACGGTGCACGCGACGGCGGAGCAGCCGGGTTGAACGGCTCTGCTTCCTTGCCCATCTCAAAGCTGGAACGGTATACCGTGACGGGCTCGACAATGTTCTTGAGGCGCTGCTTGCCGATTAACTCGAACGTCACGCCTATTTTGGCGCGGACTTCGCGAAACACTTTCTCCGATATACAGATACCGTCCGGTTCTGCCAGTGCCTCCAGCCTGGCTGCTATGTTCACGCTGTCGCCGTAGATATCGTTGGTCTCTACTATAATGTCGCCATAGTTGATACCGATGCGCCAGCGCAATTTTCTGTCATGCGGCACATCCTGGTTTTTTCTGATCAGCTGAGCCTGCAGTTCAACCGCACAATTGACAGCGGCAATCACACTGGGAAACTCGACTATCACGCCATCTCCGGTGGACTTCACAATCCGGCCCGAATGGGCATCAACTTCGGGATCAACGATAAGCTCACGTTGGGAAATCAGCAACTCATGCGTGCCAGCTTCGTCTACTCCCATCAACCCGGTATAGTTAGCAACGTCAGCAACCAGCACAGCTGCCAGCCGGCGAACAGACTTTGCCTTGATCATTATCTGTCGGTCTCCCCGGACAACTCAATTGAACGCGCAGAGGTTTGGATAGTTTGCCGCTTTGTCCTACTGGGCAGATTTGCCGTTCCGGGCCCTGTCGACCAGATTTTTGAGTATATCCCGCTCGCATGTGAGAAACTTCTCCCATGTCTCCGTGTAGCTCGCAGTCGAGTCGGTAGCCTTGACATACTGCTCAACCTGACACTTTTCTTCGGTTAGATCTATTACGAGCTCATAGTCATTGGCCTTTGCAAGAGCCCTGTTCGTCTGGCACCGATCACCCAGAAATCGCGCCCAGCTATCCTTGATAAACTGCGCCTGATTGGTGAACCCACTGCTGTCAAATTTGTTGACCGCCGCGATCATGTGTTCAAGTAGCTCGGCTTCGTCCGCTAATGTTTGTTTCACTTCCTTGGCAGTCATCACGGCCTCCATATTCCACGTAATGCAATCGCCGTCCCAGTTACATCTGCAATCAAGCAGGATTGTTGACGATGGGTTAGCACCCGAGACATGGCTGCCTCCCTGTTCAGGCCTCTTGACGTGGCAAAGGTCCCGGAAACACACTCAAAGCTGCATTCTCACAATAATCGGAACCCGCATGTCTGATCTCTGGAAAAAGCCCGCCACTGAAATCGCCCAGCTGATCCGGCTGGGCGCCGTTTCGGCAGTAGAAGTCACCCGTGATGCCCTTGCCAGGCTGGATGCGGTCAACCCTGCCATAAACGCCGTTGTGCAATTCATGCCCGAAGAGGCACTGGCAACTGCCGAGGCCACGGATGAAGCTGTCGCCCGTGGTGATCGTCTGCCATCTCTCATCGGTGTTCCGGTCACCGTGAAAGTCAATGCCGATCAAAAAGGCTTTGCCACCACAAACGGCCTTCGCCTGCAGAAAGACCTGGTGGCGGCACAGGACAACCCTGTCGTGGCCAACCTGCGCGCTGCCGGTGCCATCATCATCGGGCGCACCAACACGCCGGCATTTTCGCTTCGCTGGTTTTGCCGAAACTCGCTGCACGGCCATACCAAAAACCCGTTGAACCCGGCCATCACGCCGGGCGGTTCATCAGGCGGGGCCGCAGCCGCAACGGCGGCAGGTATCGGTTGCATCGGTCACGGGACGGACATCGGCGGATCGGTGCGATACCCGGCCTATGCCTGTGGCCTGCATGGCCTGCGTCCAACCCTGGGCCGAGTTCCGGCGATGAACTTTACCGGTGCTGAGCGTCATATCGGCGGACAGTTGATGGCGGTCTCGGGCCCTTTGGCCCGCAGCATTGGCGATGTGCGCCTGGGCTTTGAAGCCATGGCCGCACAAGACCTGCGTGATCCCTGGTGGGTGCCGGTTCCGACCACCCTGCCCGAACAGCCCAAACGCGCCGCACTGACGATCGCTCCTGAAGGCATGACGGTTGACCCTCATGTTGAAACCGCCTTGCGTGATGCAGCCAAAAGACTGACTGACGCAGGCTGGCAGGTGGAAGAGGTAGAGTGCCCACCGTTCAGGGAACCGGCCATGCTGCAGGCGACATTATGGCTTGCCGAGTTCCGCCGTGGTGCAGCCGATGCCGTCAGGAAGGAAGCCGATCCGGACGCCATGTTTGTCTATGAACAGATGGTACGCCTGTGTCCGGAACCGGACATGGACGGTATTCTGGATGCCCTCCAGCGCCGCGCCACCTTGACGCGCGATTGGCAGATGTTTCTGGATCGCTATCCGGTGCTGCTGTGCCCGGTGTCAGGCGAACTGCCGTTTCCCGATCTGCTGGATGTTCAGTCACCGGAAGCATTTGACAGGGCCATGGAAGCTCAATTGACCCAGGTCGGTCTGCCGCTGATGGGCCTGCCGGGCCTCACCGTGTCCACCGGCATGACCGAAGGCAATATCCCGGTCGGTGTGCAACTGATTGGCGGGCGTTATCGCGAAGACACCCTGCTTGCGGCAGGCGAAGTTATTGAAGCTGGTGGCGTTCCGGCACTTCCTGTTGATCCTGCGGCCGGCTGAATGAACAAGGCGGAGCAGTTTTTCTCGAAGGGCTGGTGCGCGTTCGAAACTGATCCGGCTGTGAAGGGTTGGGTCGAGTTCGCCTTGCCTGCCGCCCGAGCCACCCTGGCTGACCCTGCACAAAAAGAGTGGACACGCTATCAGGGCACCTGGTTTGCCGGTGTCAATGCACTGCCGAACGACGCCTCAGGCCGCCTGCCGCACGGGCCACGTTTGGCAGGCAAGGCGATTGACTTCATCGCATCCGAGCTTGGTTTGCCGTTATTCAACTGGGACCGGGCACAGGTCTCAATATGTTATCCGGGATACCCGCAACCAATGGAAGGTGAAACCGAAGGTCAGCACAATTACCGCAGAAACCGGGACGCCGCCCATGTTGACGGCTTGCGCGGCATCGGCCAGCCAAGACGACGGTTTCTGGAAGAAGGTCATGCGTTCGTGCTCGCCATCCCCATGGTGGAGGCCAGCCCCGACGCCTCGCCGTTTGTGATCTGGGAAGGGTCGCACGAGATCATGCGGAACGCCTTCATGTCCGTGTTGGGCGAAGTACCACCTGCCGACTGGATCAGGGTCGACCTGACTGAGGTTTACCAGCAGGCGCGCAAACAATGCTTTGATGAGTGTTCGCGCGTCGTCCTGCACGCCCGGCCCGGCGAAACCTATCTTGCCCACCGCCTGTCCCTGCATGGTGTGGCGCCGTGGTGTGAGACCGCATCAGCAGGCCCGGACGGCCGCATGATCTGCTATTTCCGGCCCGAATTGCCTGATCGCGCAGGGTGGCTGTCGTTGCCTTAAACTCTGTCAGGCTGCCGTCAGCTTGGCCATCACCTCGTCAGACACCTGGAAGTTTGAAAACACACTCTGCACATCCTCATCGTCGTCAAAGGCCGCCATGAGTTTCATCAACGTGCCGGCCTTGTCTTCATCAAGGTCCGTGTTGGTCTGTGGCTTCCATACGATATTGACCAAGTCCGCCTCTCCGAGATCATTTTCCAGCGCAGAAGACACTTCGCCGATGTTTTCAAACGAACAGATCACCACGTGGCCATCGGCGTCTGACGACACGTCATCAGCACCTGCTTCGATAGCCGCCATCATGACGGTGTCATCGTCTCCGGCTTCCGCCTTGTAGACAATTTCACCGACCCGATCGAACATGAAGGAGACAGATCCGGTTTCTCCCATATTGCCGCCGTGCTTGGTGAAGTAGGAGCGTACAGCCCCCGCCGTCCGGTTGCGGTTGTCGGTCAGTGTTTCGACGATCACGGCAACGCCGCCGGGTCCATAGCCTTCATAACGGATGGATTCATAATCTTCCGCGTCGCCGCCCTGCGACTTGTTGATGGCACGCTGAATATTGTCCTTGGGCATCGACTGCGACTTGGCATTCTGGACAGCCAGCCTGAGACGGGCATTGGAATCCAAGTCAGGGCCGCCCATTTTGGCGGCGACGGTAATTTCCTTGGACAGTTTTGAGAACATCTTTGCGCGCACGGCATCCTGGCGGCCCTTGCGGTGCATGATATTTTTAAATTGTGAATGTCCGGCCATGGCCCTCATCCCTTCCAGAAATGCAAATCGGCTGAATTTTGTCGCTTCCGTCTAAACCAGCACACCCTGTGCTGTCCAGACGCACGCATCTGATCCAGGGTCTTGACCCTAAACTTGAATCAAAACCATTTACCGGCTGTTAGAGGTTGTAGCGTCACAGTTCACTTCCTGAAAAAGTACGGCAATGGACGGCATAAATTGAAAACGGCTGACAAACTGGATCGCCACATTTGCGAAACGGCAGATATGGCACGCTCTGCGATGGCATCACTGCTGACATCACTGCATGGTGTTGCGCATAATTCAACGCCCGGCGATGCGCTGAAGACGGCAGGGGCCATGCAGGCAACTGTTCACCGCATGGAAGACGCCATGTCGGCGGCCCGGCACCTGATAGATGACGGAGACAAGGCATCTGCCAGTGTTGATTGCGCCCGTGTGATGGCTCTGTCGGACTACGCCGAGCGCATGGCCAAACTGCGCACCATCGCGGCTCAGATCGAGGCCCAGTCCGGCAAGGTTTCCTGAAGCTGCCCACCGACGCGGATGCCGGCAACCCTGGTTGCAAGTCCTGTTTTGTCATCGGTTTCAACCACAACACCACACAGTGTCGCCGGTCCCAGCGCAGGCGAAAACCTGCCTGACGGAATACGGCGGGTAAACCTGTTCAAGGGTTCATTCTTTTCCATCCCGATCACACTGTCATAGTCACCGGTCATGCCTGCATCTGTCTGGTAGCCGGTACCACCGGCCAGAATATGCGTGTCGGCGGTTGGTACATGGGTATGCGTGCCCACCACCAGTGACGCCCGGCCATCACAGAAATGACCCATGGCCATCTTTTCCGATGTCAGTTCTGCGTGCATGTCGACAATCACGGCATCAGCCACTTCGCCCAACGGGCATGCATCAAGCTCCCTGTCCACTGCGGCAAACGGATCACCCAGCGGCTCCATTTTCGCAACGCCCAGGACATTCATCACCAGAACACGCTTGCCCGACGCGGTTTCAAACAGGTTTGCTCCTTTACCCGGTGTGCCGGCCGGATAATTCACCGGCCGGATAAGCTCCGGCGCACGCTCGATAAACACCAGGGCCTCACGCTGGTCCCAGGCATGGTTGCCCAATGTCACCACATCGGCGCCCTGATCGCGGAATTCGTTGAAGATATCCTCGGTGATGCCAAAGCCACCGGCGGCGTTTTCACCGTTGACCACGACAAAGTCAGCCTTCAGACGCTCGCGCAATCCGGGCAAATGCGAGGAGATTGCGTTACGCCCTGCCCGACCCACCACATCTCCGACAAACAACAGTCTCATATTGATTTTCCAGGCCTGGTAGGGCCTTTTTCAGTTAATATCCAGTCAAGCGGCTGATCATGGTCCCCGCGTATCACCATGTCCACCTGCTGCGCCGAATACGCAACCCCGATGGCAGTTACCGGTTTCATGGCCCGCAGTTTCTCCAGTGTGCGATCATAAAACCCGCCGCCGTAACCGAGCCGGTACCCGGACGTGTCATAAGCCAGCATCGGCACCAGCAGCACATCGGGATCGAACACCGGCGACCCATCCGGTGGCACAGGAATGCCCCAGCGGCCCGGAACCGTCGGTTCACCCGGTGCCCAGGCCCGGAATTCAAGCGGTGTGTTGTTTTCAATCACCACCGGGACGCAGGTTTTACAGCCCCGCGCGCCAAGCAGACCAAGCAATGGCCGCGTATCAATCTCGCTGAGGTATGGAATGAAACCGGATACGGTTTTGCCCGTCAAGTCACCCGCAAACCCCAGTCCGTGATCGACAAGCGCCTGAGCCGCGCTTGCCTTCAACAGCTCATGTGCTGTCTTACGGACATCGCCTGCCGCCTTGCGTGCCAGCTTCTTTCTGCCTGCAATTGATTGATTATCTGTCATGATGCGTGGCTCTTACAGCTTCATTGACGAGTTGTCACCTGCAGAGACGAAGCAAATTTGCCTCTTTAAAATTGCCCTGACTGCGCGTACATATAGCTGCAGACGGGCTGCCCGGTGCGTGACGGTGTTACTATTCTCTGGGGCCTATAAGATCTTCCAAGGGAGCTGTCTCTGTTTCGGACCGTGGTCTGCGACACGCGGCGCCCACCTACAACAGTAGGGACCCGAGATCTTGAACTCCCACGGCCCATGGTGGCTCGTCGCTTTTTTCTCCCCACCTGTTCCAGCTCTAGTGCCACATATCGGGCATCGATTGTTTCTTGCGGCCAATGAAGTCCTTCAGAGCCTCGTCGACAGCAGGATCAATTGGCGGGGCTTCGTAAGCTGACAGCATGGTTTTCCAGCGTTGGCTGGCACGCTGTTCCAGGCTCAGGCTACCGGCTTCGCACCATTGCTCGAACGATGAGGTATCTGCAAGGTCAGACATATAGTTGGCCGTCTCGAAATTCCGCAGCGTGTGAGCGGTACCGAAAAAGTTTTCGCCCGGCTGGTTCTCCAGAAACGCATCTGCCGCAAGAGAATTCTCGTCAATCTCAAGGCCGCACATCATTTTCAACATCATGCCGCAATGATCGAGATCCATGACGAATTTCTCATAGCCCAGCGTCAGCCCGCCCTCCAGCCAGCCGGCGGAATGAAAAATGAAATTCGAGCCGGCCAGCACACCTGTCAGCATGGAATTGGCGGCTTCCTGCATGGCCTGGCCGTCAGCCACTTTTGACGCACACAATTGACCGCCACATCGCAATGGCAACCCCAGTCGCCGGCACAGCTGGCCAATGGCAAATGTCGACAAATTGGCTTCCGGCGTTCCAAACGTGGGCGCGCCGGTTTTCAGGTTCATGGTCGTGAGAAAATTGCCGTACACCATGGGTGAGCCCTTGCGCACCAGCTGGCTCAGCGCAATCCCCGCCATGGCTTCTGCGTGTGACTGCGCCAGCAGGGCCGGCTGTGTCACCGGACCCATCGCACCGCCCAGAATGAACGGCGATATCACACATGACTGGTTGGCCCGCGCATAGGTCTTCAGGGCCCCTGTCATGATGTGATCGTAAACCAGCGGCGAGTTGACATTGATATTGCCCTGAATGACGCAGTTTTTCTGCATGTACCCGGCACCAAAAACAATACGCGCAATTTCAATCGAGTCTGCCGCCCGCTCAGGCGCGGTCACTGCCCCCATGAACGGTTTGGTTGAGTAGCGAAGATGGGCATAGACCATGTCCAGATGGCGCTTGTTCACCGGCACGTCGACCGGTTCACACACCGTGCCGCCTGAATGGTTCAGGACCGGTGACATGTAGGTGAGTTTTACGATGTTGTGAAAATCTTCCAGCGTCGCATAGCGCCGTCCGCCATCGAGATCACTGACAAAAGGCGGCCCGTAACTCGGCATCAAAACCACATGATCACCGCCCAGAACAATGGTATTGGCGGGGTCGCGGGCCTCCATGCGAAAACTCGTCGGCGCGGTTGCGCACAGGCGTCTTGCCAGTCCCGGTTCGAAACGCACCCGCTCTCCGGTGACATCCGCACCGGCGTGGCGAAACAGTGTCAGCGCTTCTTCGTCGCCCCTGAATTCAATTCCGACCTCCTTCAGTATCCAGTCGGCATGGGCCTCGATGCGGCTTAACTCTTCTTCGCCGAGAAGCTCATAGGTTGGGATTTTGCGGGTGATAATCGCAGGTGCCCGAACCGCGTCTGCTACGCTCCTTCTTTCGGCACGGCCAACCCGTCCGCCACCACGCCGTGACGAGCGTATCTGCTGCTTGGCGACATCTGACATTCGAGTTTCCGGCTGGAGTTTGTACTCCGCGAATGACACCCCACTGCCCGGGTCGCGCACAAATCAATATATTTGCTCCAATTGTGCAAAAAAATTACACGACTGAATGCGTTGATTATCGAATGAAATTCCAAGGATCACGATAGTGTCGCCGGAAAAAGCTCAGCTCTGCCGTGCCAGCCGTGAAACCTGTTCCAGGCGTTTTGCTGCGGCTTCGATTCGATCTGCCGCGGCTGTTTCTCTCTGCTTGGATTGCTCAATTGCATCGGTACCCGTCTTGTGGGCACCTCTTATCTCGCCGGACAGTGTTTCGACACGTTCCAGGGCTTCCGACAACTGGTCCGCAATGATAAGGCCCGCCATGACCAGCAGGCGGATATCGCCCACTTCACCGACGCCTGACTTGATTTCCTTGACCTGGCTATCCAGCAGCTTGGCCAGGTCCGTCAGGTGGTCTTCCTCGCCATCGGCACATTCCATGCTGAAAGAACGATCGTTTACGTTGATGACGACTTGTCCCATGTTTTCAGGCCTCTTCGCCAATTACGGTTCTAACACGCGCCATCGCCAGCTCTATTCGCCTGGCCGCCTGCCGGCTGGCCTCGGTCAACTCCTCCGCCCGTGCGCGAACCTCATCCAGTTCACTGGCGAGCCGGGCCCGATCATCCTTGAGCGCCGAGGCTTCAGTATTGAGTTTGGTTATCTTGCCCTGATTCTGCTCGGATTGCGCCCACGCGGCCTCGAGCTGGCGCATGGCCTGTTCAAAGTGCGCAATTGCCTTATCCAGCTGAGATGTAGACGCCATAGCTGTATTCCCCGCAACCTGACGTATCGTTACCCGCCGTTCGTCAGTGCCAAATCCCTACGATACTCTAGGGGGTTACCGGCAATACCGTCAACAGCACATTAAACCGGTTGTTGGCAACCATGTTTATTCACAGTATTCACAACTGCGGCGGTGCGGTCATAGTGCACCATTGACTCCAAATGCCGGAGTGCTATTGGTGGCGCCGAATTTCAACGGTGGAAAAGAGACATATGACACCGGCTAACCCAGCCGCCGCATCCGGCACGTCCAGCGCCGCAGCGGCCACTCCCGAAGATATTGCCAAGTTCACCGAAATGGCGAATGCCATTCGAGCGCTTTCCATGGACGCGGTTCAGGCCGCAAATTCCGGTCATCCGGGTTTGCCGATGGGTGCTGCCGATGTGGCAACCGTACTGTTTGCGCACTATCTGAAGTTTGATCCGCAAGCGCCGAACTGGGCCGACCGTGATCGCTTTGTGCTGTCGGCCGGCCATGGGTCCATGCTGCTGTATTCATTACTGCACCTGCTCGGTTATGAAGACATGACCATCGAGGAGTTGAAGAATTTTCGCCAGATCGGGTCGCGCACGGCGGGGCATCCCGAATTCGGTCATGCATCGGGCATTGAAACCACCACCGGGCCGCTCGGCCAGGGTCTTGGCAACGCGGTTGGCATGGCCATTGCCGAAGCCCATCTTGCCGCCCGCTTTGGCGACGGCATTGTCAACCACAAGACCTATGTGCTTGCGGGCGACGGTTGCCTGATGGAAGGCATTTCGCAGGAATCCATCACACTTGCAGGCCATCTCAAGCTGAACAAGCTCATTGTCCTGTGGGATGACAACCAGATATCGATTGATGGTCCGGTCAGCCTGACAGATTCAACAGATCAACTGGGCCGGTTCGCAGCATCCGGCTGGGACGTCATGCGCGTCGACGGCCATGACTACACCGAAATCGCCAATGCACTGTCGTCTGCACAGACCGCGACCAAACCTGTGCTTATCGCCTGCCGCACCATCATTGGATATGGCTCACCGGCCAAACAGGGTACGTCGGGCGCTCACGGAGCGCCGCTTGGTGCAGATGAAGTCAAGGCGGCCCGCGAACAACTCGGCTGGACCCACAAACCGTTTGAAATCCCCACGTCCATCAGGGACATGTGGCGCATCACCGGCTTGCGTGGCTGTCGCGAGCGCAAGGCCTGGGAAGACCGCGTCAAGGACATGGCCGCCGGTGAACAGGTTGAATTCGACCGCCGCATGGCCGGCACCTTGCCGGAAGACCTGCACGACACCATCGTGTCATACAAACAGCAACTCGAAGAAGCGCCCGCTCCGATCGCGACCCGCAACGCGTCTCAAAACGTGCTTGAGATCATCAATCCCGTCGTGCCGGAAACCATTGGCGGTTCGGCCGACCTGACCGGTTCGAACAACACCCGCACCAAGGCGATGGTGCCGTTTACAGCCGAGGACCCATCCGGCCGCTTCATTCACTGGGGCATTCGCGAACACGGCATGGCTGCTGCCATGAACGGCATGGCCCTGCACGGTGGTATCATTCCCTATTCCGGCACATTCTTGGTGTTCACCGATTACTGCCGCCCCTCCATCCGCCTGTCGGCGCTCATGGGACTGCGGGTGATTTATGTCATGACGCACGATTCCATCGGACTTGGAGAAGACGGACCAACCCATCAGCCGGTCGAACATCTGGCTGCTCTTCGTGTGATCCCGAACCTCAATGTATTCCGTCCGTGCGATGCGGTTGAAACCGCCGAATGCTGGGAATTGGCACTGCAGGCAGACAGTACCCCGTCCATCCTCGCGCTTACCCGCCAGAAACTTGCACCGGCCCGCACCAAGTTCAAAAAGGAAAACCTGTGTGCCCGCGGCGCCTATGACATGCACAGCGATGACGATGCCAAGGTGGTGATTTTTGCCTCGGGTTCCGAAGTCGAGATCGCCATGCAGGCATCGGCAAGACTGGCGGAAAGCAAGATTTCATCCCGGGTCGTGTCAGTGCCGTGCCTGGACCTTTTCCATCAGCAGGACGCCGACTATCGCATGCTGATAACCGGCGACGAGCCCGTGCGCATCGCCATTGAAGCCGGTGTGCGCCAGGGATGGGACCAGTTGATCGGTATGGACGGCACCTTTATCGGCATGTCCACCTTTGGTGCATCCGGACCGTACGAAAAACTCTATGAACATTTTGGCATCACCGCGGACGCCGCCGTACAGGCAGCTCTGTCCGGTCTCGAAGCCAGCGCCTGAAGACCAGACACCTGGCAGGAGCCGCAACTCACCATGACCACCTTCAGGACACTCGATGATCTGGATGTCAAATCCCAGCGTGTGCTTGTCCGGGTGGACCTGAACGTTCCGATGCAGGACGGCAAGATC
The DNA here is from genome assembly GCA_963759095.1 of uncultured Alphaproteobacteria bacterium. GTDB lineage: Bacteria > Pseudomonadota > Alphaproteobacteria > Rhizobiales > Aestuariivirgaceae > Anderseniella. The sequence goes on from CAVWYF010000036.1 coordinate 140,923, forward strand.
TCAGACGCAACCCGCCTGCATGCCGTCTCGCCGACCATCCGTGAGTTGTCGGACAAGGGTGCAAAAGTCATTCTGCTGGCCCATTTCGGCCGGCCAAAGGGAAAACCGGTTGCCGAGATGAGCCTGGCGCCAATAGCAGCCGCGCTGGCTGACGTCCTTGGCCGGCCGGTGCAGTTTGTTACCGGAGATCCCGGCCAGTTATCGGATGGCCAGATCGTGCTGATGGAAAACACCCGGTTCAACGAAGGTGAAGAGAAAAACGATGCCGCCTACGCAAAGTCACTCGCATCGCTTGGTGATATCTATGTGAACGACGCATTTTCGGCTGCCCACCGTGCACATGCATCTACCGAAGGTGTTGCCCGGCTGCTGCCGGCTGCTGCAGGCAGGTCAATGGAGAAGGAACTGTCTGCGCTTTCAGCCGCACTGACCGACCCCGCCCGCCCTCTGGTCTGCGTGGTTGGCGGCGCCAAGGTTTCCACCAAGCTTGAATTGCTGGGCAACCTGTCGAAGGTCGCAGACACCATCATCATCGGCGGCGGCATGGCCAACACATTCCTGGCAGCCAAAGGTATTCCCGTCGGCAAATCACTGTGCGAACACGACATGGCCGCCACTGCCCTGGACATTCTGCAACAGGCGGAGGCAAACAACTGCCGTATCGTGCTTCCCGTGGATGCAGTTGTGGCGAAGGAGTTTGCTGCCGGCGCAGCCAGCCGGATCGTGCCGGTCAGCGACATTGCGGAAGACGAAATGATGCTGGACGTGGGTCCTGCTTCGGTTGCCGAAGCTGCCGCCGTCTTTGACGCTGCTGCAACACTGGTCTGGAATGGGCCTTTTGGCGCATTTGAAATTGCGCCCTTTGATGCCGGCACGGTTGCGGCAGCTCAACAGGCGGCCAGACTGGCAAAAACCGGCAAGCTGGTCGCCGTTGCCGGTGGCGGTGATACCGTAGCGGCATTGAACCATGCCGGTGTGGCAGATGATTTTACTTATGTATCCACCGCTGGTGGGGCATTTCTTGAATGGCTTGAAGGCAAGGCGCTACCCGGCGTCGAGGTATTGCGAGCAGCCTGAACGGCCATTCGTTTGCGAAGGGGCATAGATTGATATGAAACAGACACTCGAAGACATTGCAAACGCCATGGTTGCACCCGGCAAGGGCATTCTTGCTGCGGATGAAAGCACCGGCACCATCAAAAAACGGTTCGATACCATCAACGCTGAATCAACCGCAGACAGCCGCCGCGACTATCGCGAAATGCTGTTCTCCGCCAAGGCGGCCATGAAGAAAAACATTTCCGGTGTCATCCTGTTCGACGAAACCATCCGCCAGTCATCAGCCAGCGGCAAACAGACACTCGTTGAAATGATGCAGGCCACAAACTCCATTCCCGGCATCAAGGTCGATGCCGGTGCACAGGACATGGCCGGTTTCAGGGGCGAGAAGATCACTGCCGGCCTTGATGGCCTGCGCGCCCGCCTGAAGGAATATCACAAGCTTGGTGCCCGCTTTGCCAAATGGCGCGCCGTTATCGATATCGCCCCCGGCACACCGACGTACGGCTGCATTCGCGCCAATGCCCATGCACTGGCACGTTACGCCGCCCTTTGCCAGGAAAACGGCATCGTACCGATTGTCGAACCGGAAGTGCTGATGGATGGCCCGGTCGCCGCGCACTCCATCGAGCGTTGTTATGATGTTACCGAGCGGACTCTGAAAATTGTGTTCTCCGAGCTTTATGAAGCGCGGGTCAATCTTGAAGGCATTGTGCTGAAACCGAACATGATCGTGCCCGGCAAGAACGCTGCCAAGCAGGCAAGTGCCATCCAGGTTGCCGACATGACGGTGAAATGCCTGAAGGCTTGTGTACCGACCGCCGTTCCCGGCATTGCCTTCCTGTCAGGCGGCCAGTCCGACATCGAAGCAACTGAACATCTATCACTGATGAACTCACGTCACGATGTGCCCTGGAACCTGACATTCTCCTACGGTCGCGCCCTGCAGGCAGCAGCGCTCAAGGCCTGGGGCGGCAACCCGGCCAACGTCAAGGCAGCGCAGGCAGCCTTTGCCCATCGCGCCGCCATGAACGGTCTTGCGTCAAAGGGCAAATGGACCAAAGCGGCAGAGATGGCCGGGTAGAACTTACGCCCATGCGCACATCCCGCGTCATCCACATTGTCTCCGCCCATGCCGAAGGCGAGGTGGGAGATGTCATCGTCGGCGGCGTTGCCCCGCCTCCCGGCGACACGCTGTGGGAACAGCGCGCTTTCATCGCGCACGACCAGACGCTTAGAAATTTCGTGCTGAACGAACCGCGCGGCGGCGTATTCCGGCACATCAACCTGCTGGTACCGGCAAAACACTCAGATGCGCAGTTCGGCTTCATCGTCATGGAACCTGAACATACGCCACCCATGTCCGGTTCAAACTCCATCTGCGTATCAACCGTGCTGCTCGACACCGGGCTGGTTGAAATGACGGAGCCGGAAACCCGTTTCAATCTTGAAGCACCCGGCGGTCTTGTCGCCGTGACGGCTCATTGCAAGGACGGCAAGGCTAAATCCATCACCGTACGCAACGTGCCGTCTTTCGCCGACAAGCTGGATGCAAACCTGGAAGTGGAAGGCCACGGCACGCTGAGCGTCGACACCGCATATGGCGGAGACAGTTTCGTTATCGTTGATGCGGCTGCTCTTGGTTTTTCCATCCAGCCGGACGAAGCAAGAGACATTGCAACATTGGGCGCTAAGATCACCAGGGCCGCCAATGAACAGCTCGGTTTCACCCACCCCGGCAATCCCGACTGGTCGCACATTTCGTTCTGCCAGGTCGCCATGCCTCTGGAAGATGACGCCGGTGTGCCGTCAGGCCGCAATGCAGTTGCCATAGATCCCGGCAAACTGGACCGCAGCCCCTGCGGCACCGGGTGCTCCGCCCGCATGGCGGTGCTCCATGCAAAGGGACAACTGGATGTTGGTGATCGCTTTGTGGGCCGTTCCATTATCGGGTCACGGTTTGATTGCCGGCTTGAAGACGTGACGAGAGTTGCCGGTTACCCCGCCATCGTGCCCAGCATCAATGGCCGGGCCTGGGTCACCGGCACGCATCAGGTCATGCTTGATCCCGAAGATCCATGGCCCGAAGGCTACCGCCTCTCCGACACCTGGCCGGTGAAGCTTTAAGGCCAGAAGCAGGCAGATTCGGTGCGGTTGAAGTCATAGCCATTTGCTTGCCCCGGCAATCCCGCTATCACTGGACCTCATCGCATCCACCTTTACCGAATTGATTCGCCCTATGAGCAAACAACTTGCCGAAAATCTGCCCAATTGCCGCCTCTTCCTGATGCCACCGTCAGGCATGGATGCTGATATTATCGCGGCAAGCCTTACAGCTGCAGCAGATGCAGGCGACGTTGCCTGCCTGGTTCTGCCTGCCGATAAGGCTTTAACGGACAAGATCATGCCAATCGCCCAGCAAAATGACATCGCCGTCCTGGTTATGGATGACACCCGCTTTGCAGCTTACGAAAAAGCCGACGGCGTTCACGTCACCACCAGCGTTGACGATGCAGTGACTGCACACAAGACACTGGGCCGCAATGCCAGCGTTGGTTTTGTCGCATCCGGTTCGCGCCACGCTGCCATGGAAGCCGGTGAGACCGACATCGACTATATCGCCTTTGATCTGGCTTCTCCGGCAGGCGTGGATCTTCTCACCTGGTGGGTGCCGTTGTTTGAGGTGCCGTGCGTTGGGCTGGGCGCGCCCGACGAGGCCGCCTGCCTGGACGCAATTGCCTCTGGCGCCGATTTTGTCATGCCGCCCGCCGCCATGTGGAATTCCGCAGATGAAGCAGCGCGACTTGCCGGTTCTCTCACTGCTGCCGGGAAAAGGAGCGCTGCGTGAAACTGTTCCTGACCGGTCTGCTGGCAGCTTCCCTGGCTTTGTCGATTGCAGATGCCAATGCCCAAACCAGCAAGCTTGCCCCTACCTTCAAGGAGGCGGCAGCTCTTTATTCTGATGAGAACTACCCTGCCGCCTATGAGATTGCCGTTCCGCTGGCAACCAAGGGTGATATCAAGGCGCAGCTCATGCTCGGCGAAATGTACGAGCTTGGCCGTGGCAGGGAGATCGACATGGCCAATGCGCTGCAGTGGTATGAGATGGCTGCTGCGCAGGATCATACCGGTGCCATGTTCCGGATTGGCATGTTGAACCTGACCGGGCAAGCAGGCGCCGCAGACCCGGCGAAAGCGCGCCAATGGCTGTCCAAAGCCGCTGCTGCCGGTCACATGAAGGCCAGCAATGAATTGGGTCTTATATATTATCAGGGCAACGGCGTTTTGGCCGATCCCGTTCTGGCCGCCAGACACATTCGCAAGGCAGCGGATGCCGGTCTTGCCCAGGCACAGTACAATCTCGGTTTGCTGTATGTGAACGGCGACGGCGTCGACAAGAACCTGACAACGGCCAGTATCTGGTTTCAAAAGGCTGCGGTGCAGGGCTTGCCGGAAGCAGCGCTTGACTATGGTCTGATGGTTTATGGCGGTGATGCGGGGCTGCGCAAGGATTACAAGATCGGCGCACAATGGCTGCTGGTTGCAGCCAATGCCGGCAATCCGGACGCGCAATTGTTCATCGCCCGTATTCTGGCTGCCGGGCGCGGCATGAAGAAGGACCGCGTCGAGGCCGGCAAGTACTATACCCTGGCCAGACAGGCCGGCAGGACAGACGCCGATCTTGATGTGATGATGTCCAATCTGTCTTCACCGCAACTGGGCGATGCAGAGCGCCGCGCCCGCGTGTTTGCCGAAGACCTCAAGAACAAGCGCCTCAATGCAACCGACGGCAAGACCGACCGCAATGGGTGACCCTCTCGCCTATATGCAGCGCACGCGTGACTGGTATCTGGCACTGGGCTACGGCAACCCTTATGAATGGGCACACAACGAAGATGTGCCGTTTTCGGGCCTTGGCCGCCCCATCGCAAAATCCCGTGTCGCACTGGTAACAACCGCCGCGCTGTTCAAGCCCGGCGCAGGCGACCAGGGCCCCGGTGCGCCCTATAACGGGGCGGCAAAGTTTCACCATATATGGTCGCATCCGGTCAGCTCCGCCCCCGACGTGCGCATTTCCCACATTGCCTATGACCGCACCCACACAACAGCAGAAGACCCGCGCACCTGGTTTCCCCTGGACGCCTTGAAACAGGCTGAACAATCAGGACGCATTGGGTCCCTCACGACACAGGTTTACGGGTTCCCCACCAATAGATCGCAACGCACGAACATCGTGACAGACGCGCCTCACCTGCTTGAGGCACTCGCCGACGAAGGCACCCAGGCAGCCGTCCTGGTTGCAAATTGCCCGGTATGTCATCAGTCGGTTTCGCTCGCCGCACGGCACCTGGAAGCTGCAGGTATCGCCACCGTCGTCATGGGGTGCGCGAAGGATATCGTTGAACATTGCGGCGTGCCGAGATTTGTATTTTCGGATTTTCCGCTCGGTAATGCGGCCGGCAAACCGTTTGACGAGGAAAGCCAGCAGTTCACCCTCGGGCTGGCGCTGAGCGCGCTGGAGATCGTGTCACGCCCGCGCACCACACTCGTATCACCACTGGAGTGGATAGCAGGTGACGACAGCTGGAAAGACGATTATTCCAATCCGGCCAGGCTCTCGCCCGAAGAGCTCGCCCGCCGCCGCGCAGAATTTGATGCAGCCAAGCAGGCTGTTAAGTCTTAGCTCACGCATCATGCTGGTCGAACAGCTTATCCGCCAGCGGCGGGCCGTTCTCCGACCCTGAACCCCCATGATCTGGGTGAAACCAGATTACCACATTCTGCAACCAGGCGCTGTCCTCGAGCATCTGGTTCGAGATGTCGATCAAGGCATACATCTCTGCCATCTCGTAACGGCGCCTTCGCACCGTTCGTGCGACCTACTCCTCAAAGCGACCCGTGGCGTCACGATCGCGGTCGTATCGTCTCGTGAGCGGAAACGGCGGCAACCAGGACTCGCGACGGACGATCCAGCTTTCGTAGGTTGGCATCAGTTGGTCAGGGGCATCCAGGGATCCCAGGTTCACTTCGATTTCGTCTGCGCTGCGTGCGAAAACGGACGAGCCGCAGCGGGGACAGAAAAACCGCCCGGCGTAGTCGCGTGTTTCGCCATCGATCGTCACCGCATCCTGAGGGAACACCGCGGAAGCGTGAAAAAGGGCCCCATGATGCTTGCGGCAGTCGAGACAGTGACAAAGGCCGACCCGGTATGGGAGTCCCGACGCCACAATTCGGACGTTGCCGCACAGGCAACCGCCGGTGAATCGGTCCATGCTGCGTCTCCTCTAAAATCAAGCGGGCGGAATGTTTACAACGAACAGCCCACCTCAACAATTGCTATGCTCCAGCAGACTGCTTGCTATGCAAACCGTCAAGCCCTCTGGCGAATGCATAAACACGCTGCTACTTCCTGTGCTCATGTGGACACCCGAAATACTAGCGCTGATCGCTGTCACTTTTGTTGCCGCCGGTTTCGTCAAGGGCACCATCGGACTCGGATTACCGACAGTAACGCTGGCCGTCCTGACGCTACCGCTCGGCCTGAAAACCAGCCTCGCTGTTATTGTCATACCGCTGATGGTCACCAACTTCTGGCAGGCCCTGACAGGTCCGCATCTGAAAGAGATTGTTGCGCGCCTCTGGCCATTTCTGTTAACCGCCATCATTGGCGTCTGGGTCGGAATTCAGGTATTGGCGGCGGCGCGGTCTGACTATCTCGTTGCCATGCTCGGTATCATCCTCATTCTGAACTCATTGATCTCGTTCACCGGTTTTCGCACGCCTGCGCCTGCGCCGGAACGCGAAACATTCTGGTCGGTCATCTGTTCGGCACTGGGCGGATTGATGTTCGGCATGACCGGCAATTTCATCGTGCCGGGCATTTTGTTTTTGCAGGCCCTCGGCATGCACCGCGACATGCTTGTCCAGGCGCTCGGCGTGACGTTCGTGACCATTTCGACAACCCTGGCGGTTTCCCTCACCAGCCGTTCGCTGATGACCGGTGAGCTGACACTCATTTCAATTATTGCCCTGATCCCGGCCTTCTTCGGATTGTGGCTCGGCCGGCGCTATCGCTCGTCCATATCCGAAGACCAGTTCCGCAAGCTGTTCTTCATCGGCCTGCTTATCATCGGTTGTTGGTTACTGCTGGGAGCGGTCCGCAACCTGATGACCGGCTGAAGTTTCAATTCTCAGCCCCGGTCAAGGTGTTCCTTCAGACGCAACAGCAGCGCAGCGTGCAATGTTTCATATTCTGAATCCAGCACGCACTGCATCGCGTCTTCACGACTTGCCATAACGTCATCATAACCGATCGGTGCTGAAAACTGGCTGTCGGTCAGGTCCACGACAACTCCATCAATGCGGTTGTAGTAGTGATCGACGTCATGATCAGGCAGGCTGGTGCGCAGAATATCTCCACCAAAAAGATCATGCACCACCACTGTGGTGACATTGCATTGACCTGCAGCCGGCGTGTCCGGTGTCCACTGTTTTGCGGTTTCCAGGGACCAGACCCTGGCAAGTTCGGATCTTAACCGAGTTTCATCGAATTTCACGAGCTCACATGGCCTGTCTGAACAACGCCGCATAATCCTCCGCAGATACCTCGCGCGGATTGGTGCGATGGGCGAGGTCTGCCAGGGCGTGCGGCACAAAATCCTCGATCATGCCTTCGCTCACCCCCATGGCACCCAGTCCGGACGGCAGTCCGATGTCCGCATTCAGGTCTTCAATGGCAGCAGCCAGATCAGCACCGGCAGCCAGTCCCATGGTCGTGCGCAGGCGGGCGTATTTGTCCTCACAGCCCGGTTCATTGAACCGCAGCACGGCCGGCAGGATCACCGCATTCAGCGTGCCGTGATGCAGGCGTAAATCTTCACGCCGCCCGATGGCATGGCTCATGGCGTGCACCGCGCCCAAACCCATGGTGAACGCATGCGCACCTTCAGTGGACGCCATCATCATTTCCCAGCGGGCATCCCTGTCCGAGCCGTCCTTCACGGCTTTGGCGAGGTTGCGCCATCCGCGCCACAACCCGTCCAGCCCTACCCCGTCTGCCGGCGGGTTTACCGTCGGGGTCAGAAACGCCTCAATACAGTGGGTGATGGCGTCCATGCCGGTTGCCGCCGTCAACAGTGGCGGCAGGCCCAGTGTCAGTTCCGGGTCGCATATCGCCACGGTGGGGATGAATTTCGGATTGCCGAAGGTCAGCTTGCGGCCGTCTTCCATGATGATGACCATGCCAAGCGACACTTCGGAACCGGTGCCCGACGTGGTTGGTATGGCAATTACAGGTGCCATTTTCTTGACCAGCTTGTTGCCGCCCTGCAACGGATCAAACTGGCTCAACGGCCCGCCGGAACCGGCCAGCAGCGCCACGGTCTTGCCAAGGTCCATGGCAGAACCGCCACCCAGCGCGATAACACCGTCACAGCCCTCTGCCTCATAGACCTCGAAGGCAGCCATGACGGCGCGTTCGGTCGGATTTCCCGGCGTGTCATCAAACACCGGCGCTGCTGCGCCGTCACTCATCGCGCCGACAACCGTATTCAGGATACCGGCAGCGACGATGCCCTTGTCGGTGGCGATCAGGGGTCGCTTGATGTTGTTGCGCTCCAGCGACTTCTGCAGCAGGGAAATGGCACCGTGATCAAAATGAGCGGTGGTCAGAAACGAAAGGACAGGCATGCCGGCAGCACTCCAGGCTCTAGGGTCACGACCCTACTGAGTTGACTTTATCGTCCGCACAATCGCGACTTGCAGTGCCCGCGTCAATTATAACTGCCACTTTCCGCTACCCATTATGTGCCAGCCCTGCTAAACCCCGGCCAACCTGATGGCATCAATTGCCGTCAACTTACCAGTTCTTTGAAAATTCCAGGTATCTCGCATGAAAATCAATGGCAATGAAATCAAGCCCGGCAATGTGCTGCTGCACAATGGAGACCTCTATATCGCGGTCAAGGTCGGCCACGTAAAACCCGGCAAGGGCGGCGCTTTTGCACAGGTTGAGATGAAGGGCATCGTCAACGGCACCAAGTTGAACGAGCGCTTCCGGTCGTCGGAAACCGTTGAGAAAGTACGCCTGGAACAGAAAGATTTCCAGTTCCTGTATCAGCAGGGCGACATGCTGGTGTTCATGGACAATGAAACCTACGAGCAGATTGAACTGCCGGAAGAATTTGTCGGCGAGCGGACGGCCTTCCTGCAGGACGGCATGATGGTCACCGTGGAAACCTATGAGGAAAAGCCGCTGGGCATTTCCCTTCCCGATTATGTAACCCTTGAAATTACCGAAGCCGATGCGGTGGTAAAGGGCCAGACGGCGTCTTCATCCTACAAGCCGGCATTGCTGGAAAACGGTCTCAAGGTCATGGTGCCGCCGTTTATCGGAACCGGTGAGAAAATCATCGTTGACACCAATGAGGTGACCTACGTTCGCCGCGCCTCAGAAGGTTAAAACCGGACCATGCCAGCTTCCCCCCTCATCACCGTCATGACCGGCGCTGCCCGCAAGGCAGCGCGGGCGGTGTCGCGCGATTTCGGCGAGGTTGAAAATCTCCAGGTATCGCAAAAAGGCCCCGCCGATTTTGTCACCCGCGCTGATCGCAAGGCCGAAAAGGTTATCGTTGAGGAGTTGAAGAAAGCGCGCCCAAAGTGGGGTTTTCTGTTGGAAGAAGGCGGCGAGATCGCCGGCACCGACGGCCAGCACGTCTGGGTGGTTGATCCGATTGACGGCACCACAAACTTCATTCACGGCATCCCGCATTTTGCCGTTTCGATCGGTCTGACCCGCAACGGCGAACCGGTTGCAGGCGTTATCTACAACCCGATCACCGATGAACTTTTCGCCGCTGAGCGAGGCGGTGGTGCCTATGTAAACGACCGTCGTTTGCGTGTATCCGGCCGCCGCAATATCTCAGACGCTGTTATTGCCTGCGGGATTCCTCATCGCGGACGCGGTGATCATGCGGAATTTCGCCGTGAACTCGCCCAGGTGCAGGCAAAAGCCGCCGGCATCCGCAGGGCAGGAACCGCATCGCTCGACCTTGCCTGGGTGGCAGCCGGTCGCCTTGACGGTTATTGGGAACGCGGCCTGAAACCCTGGGACATCTGTGCCGGCATCGTCATGGTGCGTGAAGCAGGCGGTTTCGCTGCCGACATCGATGGTGGCCCCGATGTCATGAACACCGGGGACATCATGGCCGGCAATGAACATATGCAGTCCGAGTTGAAGGCCTGTATCAAGGCGGCACGTTCCGGCGAGTAGCGAAGTGCCGTAAAACCTCCACACACGTCAACTACCGTCGCGCGCTGCGGGCGCAGCATTTTTCATTGAAGTTGCGCGAATTTGCGAAAAACGAGTGCAGCGGCAAAGGGATAGAGTCTGTGGAAATCTGATTCGCCATAGAACAAAATGGGTTCAATCGAACCCATAAAGTTGCTCGATCACTTTGAAGGCGATCGGGTTTATGATGTTTGGTTGATTAAACCGAAAATCATCCTGATCTAGAGACGTGACAAGGTTGAATCTTTGGCTACACTGCGGATAAATTTGCGCTCGGGAAGGACATGAGATCGGCATGCTGGCATCGGATCATCTGAAAGTCTTGGAACTGCCGCGGGTATATCTCGTTCGCATGGCGGTTTTCACCATTCTTATCTGCATCGGCTCAGCCGTTCTGTTTCCCAATATCCAGGTTGCCTTCATGGCCAACCCCGGCCTCAACGGCCTCATCGTAGTGGTTCTGCTGCTGGGCATCGCCTACACATTCCGGATGGTGTTTCGCCTGTGGCCGGAAGTGAACTGGGTCAACAGCTTCCGCATTGCCGATCCCGGCCTGGAGATTCCGCATCTGCCGCGCCTGCTGGCGCCCATGGCGGCCCAGCTTCGCGACCGCGAAGGCCTCACCATATTGTCGCCGATCACCTTGCGCTCATTGCTGGACTCGCTTGCCTCGCGCCTGGATGAAGCCCGCGATATTTCGCGCTACATGATCGGTTTGCTGATTTTCCTGGGATTGCTGGGCACCTTCTGGGGCCTGTTGCAAACAGTTTCCGCCGTTGGTGAAACCATCCGTTCGCTCAACATTTCAACAGCCCAGTCCGGCACCGTGTTCGAGGAACTCAAAGCCGGTCTTGAAGCGCCGCTTGCCGGCATGGGCACATCGTTCTCGTCTTCCCTGTTCGGTCTTGCCGGCTCGCTGGTTCTCGGGTTCCTCGAGCTGCAGGCCAGCCAGGCGCAGAACCGCTTTTACAATGATCTGGAGGACTGGCTCGCCACATTGACCGATATTGACGCCGGTGAATATGCCAGTTCCATTGATCTGCCGCCGCACATTCAGGCCGAAATGTCGACACTGCGTTCGGGCATGGATCGGATCAATCGCACGCTTGAAACAGCCGTACAGTCCAATGGCGCTGGGCCGCAGAATGCTGAATCCATGGAGCAACTCGCCGGCGCGGTGCACGGGCTTGTGCAGCAAATGCGCGAAGAGCAAAAGGTGGTGCGTCAGTGGGCACAGCAGCAGTCTGAGCAAAGCGCTGAAATCAAACGCATGCTGGCGCGTGTCGGCGCGCCTTCGGGCCGGGGCCGGAGTTAGGCCGTGGCGGGTCTCGGCAGAGGCCGCAGAAGCGGTCAGGACAGCTCCGGGTTTTACTGGCCCGGCTTTGTGGACGCCATGGCGCAACTGCTGCTGGTCATCACTTTCCTGCTGTCTGTTTTCATGATTACCCAGTTCCTGCAGGCCCGGGAAATCTCCGGCCAGGACAGCGCACTGTCAAGGCTGCGCTCCGAGATCAGCGAACTGACCGAACTGCTCGCGCTGGAAAAATCTTCAAAGGCCGAGGTTGAAACCACCCTTGCCGCCCTCACCGACGACCTTAAATCTGCCCGCGACGAAACCAGCCTGCTGCAGGGCGTTGTCGATACTTTCAGGTCGGAAGGCAATCAGGCAGGCACGCAATTGTCGGCTCTGCAGCAAAGGCTCGAAGGCGAGAGGAAGGTCTCGTCCGAAGCGCTGGCACGGGTTGAATTGCTGAACCAGCAGATTGCTGCGTTGCGCAGACAGATCGGTGCCTTGAACGATGCGCTTGAAGCTGCCGAAAAGCAGGATCAGAAAAGCCGTACGCAGATTGTGGACCTCGGCCGCCGGCTGAATGTCGCTCTGGCCCAAAGGGTGCAGGAACTGAACCGGTTCCGGTCGGAATTCTTCGGCCGCCTGCGCCGCATTCTGGCCAATCGCGACGATATCCGGGTGGTCGGTGACCGCTTTGTGTTTCAGTCCGAGGTTCTGTTTGCCAAGGGTGCAGCCGCCCTGTCCCCGACGGGCCAGCTGGAAATTGCCAAGCTGGCGGTAGCCATGCAGCAACTGGTGGGTGAAATCCCCGAGGATCTGAACTGGGTGCTGCAGGTGGACGGTCATACCGATGATGACCCGATCAACACGCCATTGTTCCCGTCCAACTGGGTACTGTCATCAGCGCGCGCCATTGCCGTGGTCGAGGCGCTTGCGGAACAGGGCATCCCGCCCCAGCATCTGGTAGCCGCAGGATTTGGCGAGTTTCAGCCCATAGATCCGGGCACGTCCGAAGACGCAAAAACCCGCAATCGCCGCATCGAATTGAAGCTCACCACGAGGTAAAAAGGCAGATTCCAGAGCAACATGGGTTCAATTGAACCCGTAAAGTTGCTCTAGCACTTTGAAAGCGATCAGTTTTATGGTTTTTGATTGAGACAATCAAAAATCATACTGATCTAGAGCAACATGGGTTCAATTGAACGGGCTGTTGCAGCGCCGCGTATTGCCGTCAAAATCGGTCCAGGTGTCGGTGCGGACGCGGTAGGAGCGGTATTTCCTGCGGCACCAGTCTTCATGGCGGTCTCCGCCCCCGGCATAATCTGGCTCGTCATCATCCTCGCCGTCATAAAAGTCGTAGTCGTCCTCGTAGAAATCTCCATAGTTCCAGAACGGCTGGGCATAATAAAAACCATTGCGGAAATGATTGAAGCCCCGCCGCCTGCTGCGAGATCTCCTGAGCCGCCTGCGGCTCTTTTTCTTGGCTACCGGCACCACGGAAGACCCGTCTGCGAATGTCATGACCCCGAGCACATGGTTTGCAGCAACAGGTGTTGCCTGCGACTGCGTGCTCATCATCATCAATCCGGCAATACCGGCCAGCAACGCTGAAGTGGTCTTTTTGATAATCAATTCGGTGTCCTCCAGTTCGGCTTTTCCGGCTTCCACAAAACCGAAGTGGCCACGTCCAATCAGGTCCAGAAACACTAACCCGGTAAAACAGCGTTGTCACGCAACGTAAATTATCCAGGTTCGCCGACAAGGCCTATTCGTTGAACTGCAATTTGGCGAGCCGGGCATAAAGCCCGCCCTTCTTCATCAACTGGGCATGGCTGCCTTCCGCTGCAACGTACCCGTCATCCAGCACTATAATCCGGTCGGCATTGCGAACCGTTGCGAGCCGATGTGCAATAACCAGCGTTGTACGGTGTTGCATCAGGTCTTCAAAGGCGGCCTGCACATACTGCTCGCTTTCAGCGTCAAGGGCGCTGGTGGCTTCATCCAGCAACAATAATGGCGCATCGCGCAGCACGGCACGGGCAATCGCAACGCGCTGGCGCTGTCCGCCTGACAGGGTTATCCCGCGCTCGCCAACCTGGGTCGAAAATCCCTGTGTCAGGCGGTCGGCAAACTCATCGACCCGCGCCAGCTTCGCGGCCTGCATCACTTCGTCATCGCTGGCCGATGGCCTGGAAAACCTGATGTTGTCGAGCACGCTGGCGGAAAAAATTACCGTATCCTGCGGTACCAGGGAAATTGATCCGCGCAGGTTATCCAGCCCGGCATCGGCAACATTTACACCATCCAGCCGCACCGTTCCCGATTGCGGATCATAAAACCGCAGGATCAGAGCAAACAGGGTAGACTTACCCGCACCGGACGGCCCGACAATGGCCACCGTTTCCCCAGGGCTCACCGAAAAGCTCAACCCCTTCAATACCTGATCGTCAGGTCGTGACGGATAGGTGAATTCGACCTTCTCAAACGCGACAGCCCCCTTTGCCGGCACCGGTAGCGCCACCGGTGTTTCAGGCTCTGCAATACCCGGCTCGGTATCCAGCAGTTCCGACAGCCGTTCTGCCGCCCCGGCTGCCAGCTGAAGCTCACCCCACACTTCCGACAACGACCCCATGGCACCGGCAGCAAATGCTGCGTACAGCAAAAACTGTCCCAGGGTGCCCGGTGTCATTGCACCGGACAGTACTTCCTGGGCTCCGTACCACAAGATGCCGATGATCGCTCCGAAGGCCAGGAAAATAATGGCCGCCGTCAGGAACGCGCGCCCTCTGGCGCGTGCAGCCGCAGCTGCAAATGCCTCATGGGTTGCCGCATTGAAGGTCTTGCCAATTCGCGCCTCCTGTCCGAACGCCTGCACTGCCTGTACCGAATACAGGGATTCCTGGGCCAGTGCTGCCGAAGCTGCAAGGGTATCCTGGGCATGGCGCGACAGCTTGCGTACCTTGCGTCCGAAAAACACCATGGGCAGCACGATCAACGGAATGACCAGAAGTACCATGCCGGACAGTTTCAGGCTGGTGGCAATCAGCATGGCAATGGCCCCGACCAACATCACCAGATTGCGCAGCGCAACCGAAACCGTCGACCCGAAAACATTCTTGACCTGCGTGGTGTCTGCTGTCAGGCGCGCCAGCACTTCACCTGATTGGGCCGTATCATAAAACGAAGGCGACAGTCTGAGCAGGTGCGAGAACACCAAATCCCGCAAGTCCGCCACCACACGTTCACCGATCCAGGTAACACAGTAATAGCGGCCCGCAGAAGATATCGCCAACACGGCCACAACAAACAGCATGACCGAGAAATATTGATCAACAAAGCCTGCATTCTCACCGGAAAACCCATGGTCGATGACCCGGCGCACGGCAACAGGCACAACCAGTGTCGAAGCGGCAGCCATGACAAGAAACAAAACAGCAAAACCGATTTGTGGCCGGTAGCGAAACAGAAACGGCAGCAACCGCGACAACGGCTTGAGGCTTGAGGCTTTTGCCCGTCTCCCGGGCCCATCGGTTTCAAGTGCCGGTTTGGCTTCGGCGGTATGAGACACACCAGCGCGTGATTGAATATCCTGCGGCCCTGCCCGGCCCGTATCAACTGTCAACGTCTTCAATCCTCAAATCCATATTCATGCGCGTCACACTAGAGCAACATGGGTTCATTTGAACCCATAAAGTTGCTCTAGAACTTTGAAAGCGATCAGTTTTATGGTTTTTGGTTGATTCAACCAAAAACCACACTGATCTAGAGCAACATGGGTTCATTTGAACCCATAAAGTTGCTCTAGAACTTTGAAAGCGATCAGTTTTATGGTTTTTGGTTGATTCAACCAAAAACCACACTGATCTAGAGCAACACGGGTTCAGTTGAACCCATAAAGTTGTTCTAACGCTTCAGAAGCGAACTTGTTTATGGTTTTTGTCGTGGTAACCAAAACTCATGCTGATCTATCAATGCCATGCTTGGCCCGGCAAGCAGGCACTTATGTGGCCGGGTGCCACACCCTGGAAATTTCGCAATCGGATTTCAGACAGCCGTAAGCCCGGCAATGGTTGCGCTAAAGGCTTTGCTCATGTATAGACCACGCCGGATTTCAGTTTTTCTCCAGGTCGTCGCCAAAACCGGTTATCGGATCGGGCGCGCTGGTTTGTTTGAAAGATACCTTCGATGAAAAAAGACATTCACCCGGACTATCACATGATCACAGTGACCAACACTGATGGCTCATCTTTCCAGACCCGTTCGACCTGGGGCAAGGAAGGCGACAACCTTCAGTTGGACATCGATCCTGCCACCCACCCGGCCTGGACCGGCGGCAACCAGAACCTGGTTGACCGTGGAGGCCGCGTCAGCCGCTTCAACGAGAAGTTCGGCTTCCTCAAGAAATAATCCGTTGGCCGTTTCAGGCCTGAGATCAGGTTTACGGGTTCACTTGAACCCCTGTTGCTCTGAACATGAAAAAGCCCGGCTGCCTGGCAGTCGGGTTTTTTGTGTTCGAATTCAGAATAAGAGCAAACCGCTTTAGCTGCGGCGCGCGTTGAACGCTTTCTGCAACTGATCAAGATGTGTGTTCACTTCATTTGCAGCTTCACCACTGAGCAGTGTTTCATCACGCTCGGCAATCATCACATCCAGCGTCACAATACGCTCATGCAGGCGCAGAGACCGCCTGACAAGCCCTTTAAGAGCGTCCGGCAGGTCATCGGCACCGGCAAGCGGTTGACCTTCCCCGATCTCGTCAAGCGAAATACGGCTCTTTTCATGATCTGCATCATCGCGGGTGATTTCGCCGGAACTGACCGCGCGCTGCAACAGCAGCCATGACGCCAACTGCATAAGTCGCGTGGTCAGGCGCATGGATTGGCTTGCATAGGTAACCGATCCCTGCTTGCCGAGTTCACGAACATCCTGCCGTCCAGAACCATCCAGATAATTCGCGGTCTCTTCAATCAGGCTCATGCCTTCCTGAAAAACCTCCTGGAATTGTTTGGATGCTGTAAAGCGCGAAAGAAAATCTACAGGCATGATACGCTCGGAACTACCACCAGTGACCATAAAAAAAACCTCGAAAATTCTGGGCCTCAAAAAAGCCGGGAATCTTCGTTGCATCAATATGAACCACGAAGACCAGCCTGACCACCTTTCAAGCAAGTCCGGTGCCAAAAAAAAGAGCCACGAAATAATCGTGGCTCATAAAGTCTAACAGGGAGGCGTCAAACAGAGTGGAAAACCACTCGGGTAATCCCTAAGGACTACGTTAATGAATATGCACCGCAGATCCTTACCAAAAGGTTAACATGATTCATTTTGGACAATATTGAATCAATTCATTCAGGTTACTTTTCAGATAACTGATTCAGTTCAGTGACTTAGTTCGGGAATAAAATTGACCCGCAGGGTACTGTTACAGTTTGAAAAACGAGTCTGCCGCAACCTTTGAGGACTGTTTTCCGTCAATTTCGGCTTTCAGGCGCACAATTTCGTCCTCGAACTCCACCACCCGCTTTTGCAATTCCTCAACAGACAGCTCTGAGAGGTCTTCACCAACAGCAGGACCGGGCTTTTTCGGTTTGATGATTTCTTCGTCCATGGCAATGACCTCCGCTTGCAACCGCCTGATTGCATCACTACTAGTTGTTTCATAATGCCTAACCGGCAATTTCCTGACAACCTTTGCATATGAGGCCCACAGCTGTGACCAGTATTCCTTCTTCAATGACCGCGATTGAAATAACCACGCCAGGCGGCCCTGATGTGCTCAAACCGCTCACAATGCCGACCCCGGCACCAGGTGCCGGCGAGGTATTGATCAAGGTTGCGGCAGCCGGCGTGAACCGCCCGGATGTCCTGCAGCGAATAGGTGCCTACCCGCCGCCGCCCGGCGCATCAGAAATCCCCGGGCTGGAGATTGCCGGTGAAGTTGTTGCTCTGGGCGAAGGTGCTTCGCTTTGGAAAACCGGCGACAAGGTCTGCGCCCTGGTGGCCGGCGGCGGATATGCCGAGTACTGCTGTGTCCACGAAACCAATGCCCTTCCGGTTCCTGATGGCCTTACCATGGCCGAGGCAGCCGGCGTGCCGGAAACTTTCTTCACCGTATGGACCAATGTGTTTGAACGCGGCGCCCTGAAACCCGGTGAAAGCCTGCTCGTGCATGGAGGCTCGTCCGGTATTGGCACAACTGCCATCCAGATCGCGTCCCAACTTGGGTCAACCGTCTACACAACGGCAGGTTCTGCCGACAAGTGCGCGGCCTGCGAAGAGCTTGGTGCCGAACGTGCCATCAACTATCGCGAAGAAGATTTTGTGGAAGTGCTGAAACAGGCAACCGGCAAGAAGGGCGTCGACGTCATACTCGACATGGTCGGCGGTGACTACATTCAGCGCAACATCAAGGCAGCGGCGCGCGATGGCCGCATTGTCAACATTGCCTTCCTCAACGGGTCAAAGGCAGAAGTTGATTTCATGATGGTCATGCTCAAGCGCCTGACACTGACCGGCTCCACCTTGCGCATTCGCCCGATCGCCGACAAGGCAGCCATTGCCAGCGCCTTGAAGAAAACCGTATGGCCGTTGATCGAGGCCGGCAAAGTCAAACCGCAATTGTTCAAGACCTTCCCGCTGGCGCAGGCCGACAAGGCACATGCCCTGATGGAAACATCAGCACATATCGGCAAGATTGTTCTGGAAGTCTGAGACCTGCCCCTGATCACGGCAAATCCGCTGGCGTCTCGCGCAACTGGTGTTAAGCTTGCCTGGTTCAGGGTCTTATGCCCGGGATTTGTGGGTCTATGTGTGAGGAGAGGTTTAAATGTGTGATGCATGTGTAATCCAAAGCGTGAAGGCGCAAATGTTGTCGCGGCGCGCGCTGTTTCAAACCGCTGCTGCAGGTGTTGCCGCTGCTGCTGTAACGGCGCCCATGTCTGCACCGGCCCTGGCCGCCGGACATGAAAAAGTAGAGGATATGACACACGAATTATACGAGGACTTCCCAACCTACTTTGGCGCCCAGCAATTCTTCAAGGATCAGAAATTCAAGTTCAAGGACAATGGTTTCAACCTGTTTGAACTGCGCGTAAACGAACACACCGGCACCCATGTGGATGCGCCGCTGCATTTTTCCGAGGATGGCCAGTCGGTTGCAGAAATACCGCTGGCCAACCTGATCTGCCCGCTGTGCGTCATCGACGTGAAGGCGAAGGCTGCAGAAAACGTGGATTACCAGGTCACCCCGGATGACGTGAAAGCCTGGATTGCCGCCAATGGCCCCATTCCCGACAAGGCCTGCATTGCCATGAACTCCGGCTGGGCGGCGCACGTCGGTAGCGACAAGTTTCGCGGCGCAGATGCTGAAAAGAAGATGCATTTCCCAGGGTTCCACATCGAGGCAACCAAAATGCTGCTGGAGACCGGTGCCGTCGGCATCGCTGTCGATACGCTGTCGCTTGATTTCGGCCAGTCAGCCGATTTCGCCACTCACTATGCCTGGCTGCCGACAAACCGCTGGGGTATTGAAAATCTGGCAAATCTCGATGCAGTGCCAGCCAAGGGTGCAACACTTGTTGTTGGCGCGCCCAAGCACCGTGGCGGCACCGGTGGGCCCGCCCGTGTTTTCGCGATGGTCTGAGCTGATCCGAACCAGAATAACATCCCGGCTTTAGCGCCGGGGTGATTACATCAAGGTAGATATCATGACCGATCTTCTGGACCAGCTCGCCGAGCTCGAAACATCCATGCTTGCCGACATCAACAAGTACATTCGTGCAATGGATGCCGGTATCAGGCGTATAAACCCGGGCCGCAAGCTTATAGGGCGCGCCCGGACTGCGTCCTGCCGCAATGACTTTCTGACGGTTATGCGCGTCCTGGCGGATGCCGAGGCCGGAGACGTACTGGTCATTGACGGGCGTGGCGGTCATCTGGCATTGGCCGGCGAGATGTTTGCCCTGGAAGCGTATCGCAAAAATCTGGGCGGCATCATCGTGGACGGCATGGTGCGCAATTCAGCCGCCATGCAGGATATCGACCTGCCGGTCTATGCCCGTGCGGTGCACCCTGTTGCCGGTACAATTCAAACAATTGGCGACATTGGGATAGACGTCTCCTGCGGTGGCATTATCGTTTCTCCAGGCGATGTCGTTTTTGCAGATGCAGACGGTGTTGTCTCCGGAACCGAAGAGGAATTGTCTGCCCTGGTACACGGTGCCCGGAACATCATGGCCAATGAAACCATGGCTTTTGCCGGGTTTGAGCGCGGGACCGGGCTCATGGACATGCTGAATTTTGAGGAACACTACGCAAAGCGCGCTGCCGGTGAGTCCAGCGACCTGACTTATATTTTGTGAGCGGTGGAAAATCAGCAATTGCGTAAAGTTTCCATCGGCTTTATATACCAGCCATCCCAAGCAGCATTGATCCCACTGGATCAGCAGAACCACCGCTCAGGTTCTGAAGGAGAGCACTTATGTCCGACACACCATTGATGCCGAAAGCCACAGCCGTCTGGCTGGTCGACAACACTGCACTGACATTCAGCCAGATAGGCGAATTCTGCAAACTGCACACGCTCGAAGTAAAGGGCATTGCAGACGGCGAAGTCGCGGTCGGCATCAAGGGCATGGACCCGATTGCAGCCAACCAGATTACCCGAGACGAAATCGAAGCCGGAGTGAAGGACCCCAGCCACAAACTGCAGCTGGCCAAATCGAAAATCATCGTGCCTGTTGCAGCCAAACGCAAGGGACCGAAATACACGCCCGTGTCGCGGCGTCAGGACCGGCCGGATGCAATCAGCTGGTTGCTGCGTTACCACCCCGAACTGGCTGACAGCCAGGTCATGAAGCTGGTCGGCACCACGAAGACCACTATCAATGCCATTCGTGAGCGCACCCACTGGAACAGCCAGAACCTTAAACCGGTCGACCCGGTGACATTGGGACTTTGCTCGCAGCTCGAGCTGGATCTTGCAGTGCGCAAGGCAGCCAAGCGTGTCGAAAAAGCCGGCGGTACATTGCCGAACCGCACCCTCATGCCCGCCGAAGAAACTGTGCCGCCGCCATATACGATTGCCGACACCCCGGCAGAGCAGGTTGAAGAAGAAGCTGCTGCGCCAAACGCCGATGAAGCCTTCAAGGACTTCAAGCCGGAAGAGGCCGAACCGCAGGTTGAGGAAGAGGCTGATGTGGATGCTGATTCAGTGTTTGCCAAGCTGAAAGACCTGAAGACTGAAACCCCGGCAGAAGAATAGAGTATTTCCCTGCGGAGCTGTTCAACAAGCGTTGAGCAGCGTTTCTGCTTTTGTCAGAGCGCTACCAGGCTAAAAATGCACTAAAGCGGATTGCGTTTGATGCGAGCCATCTGAACCGCTTTAGTTCTTGTTATGACGCGCTTTTTGGTCCGAAAACCGCTTCTCACTTTTCGGAAAAGCGCTTTAGTCGCGCAGGACCGGCTCTTTTGCTATGGCCTGCTTGCGCGTCAGGTTCTCTCGGTAAAATACGTACAATCCTGACAGGGCAATCAACAGGATACCGATTATGCTCAATCTGTCCGGCAGATCACCCCATACGATAAAGCCCAGCAACACGGCAAACGGCAAGCCGGCATACTCAAACGATGCCACCGTGCGCACTTGCGCAATACGGTAAGCGTGCGACAGCAGATAACCGCCAATGCCTACCAGCAGCCCGCAAGCGACCATCATCGCAAAACCAAATGCGTCCGGCACCCTCCAGGCCCTGAACAGAAAGTCCAAAGTCACATTTTCACCGCTCGACATCCAGCCTGAGCCGAACACGATGCCGAAGCCGAGAGAGAAAACGATAAAGCAAACCTGCACATAAAACGCCATGACGGATGCGTTTTCTGTAGCACCCAGCTTGCGTGCCAGAATTTGAATGGATGCGTAACACACAGCCGCAAACAAAGGCAGAAGCCCGACAAGCCGTATCGCATCAGTTCCCGGACGCAGCATGATGATTACGCCGATCATGCCCATCAACACCGCCAGCCATCGCTGCAGACCGATCTTCTCTCCCAGAAAGGGAATGGCGAGCAGGGTTATGATCAGCGGGGCGGAAAAGAAAATCGCAGCGGCGTCGCCAAGCGGCATCGATGCCAAGCCCAGAAAATAGGCCATATTGGCACAGATCAACAACACACCGCGCGCCAGATGAGTTCCGGGTCGGCTGGACCTGAGTTGCCTGAACCCTCCCTCCATTTTCAGAAACACACCCGTCAGCACAATGGCGAAAACAGAACGTACAAAACCGATCTCGTGCAGGGGATACGTCCCCGACACCAGCTTGATGATCATATCCTGGATGCCCAGTGCAAACGTCCCCCCGAGCACGCACATGATGCCGATCAGGTTTGTATTGCTGCGTTGTTCGAGCATATGAAGAAAACCGCCTGCGAGTATGACCCTAGGTCACACTAAACCACTCCATGTTAACGAAGCGGAAATCTGCAGGCGGTTTTACATTCTTGCCCGAAACAAGGTTTCCGCAACCTGAAGGTTGTTTCACTCAAAATGCCGGCTCATGACTCAAATTTCAGATAGAACAGGTCGGTGTCGTCCGGTCGGGCGCCGGCTGCTGTCAGCATGGCGTGAACCTGGCCTCGATGGTGCGTCTGGTGGTTGAAAAAATGCATTACCAGAAAGCCCGCAGGCTTGGTTACCTCCCGTTTCGCCGCGCCTGAAAACCAGGTGAGATCGTCTTTCAGCCACGCTGCGTCCAGGCTTTGAGCCCAGGTCGAAATAGCCTGGTCCATCGTCGTCCGCTGCTGCTTCAACTCGCTCCAGTCGACAGCCATGTCCGGCGATGCCTCGATCGAGGAAACCGCGGGAGCCGGGCTGCCGGAAAACCTCTGCATCCAGATTTGATCACCCCACAACAGATGACTCAATGTGCCGCGAATGGATTTGAAAAACGCGCCGCGATCCAGGTTGCGCGCTTCGTCATTGAGTGTGTCAGCAGCGTCGAAAACCGACTGGTTCTGCCACGCATTGTAACGCGCTATTGTGCGAATATAATATATACTTATCAAAGACTTCCGATACACCTTGCCGTCATTACCTCTGTCAACTCGTCCAGAACAGCCGGGTCGTCAATCGTGGCAGGCATCTTCCACTCGGCCCCGTCAGCGATTGAGCGTACAGTCCCGCGCAATATCTTGCCGGAGCGTGTCTTGGGCAACCGCGATACGACCATCACGGTGCGCAACGCCGCCACCGCACCGATCTTGTCACGCACCAGCTTGACGCACTCTGCCTCGACATCTCCAGTTGCCTTGTTGACACCTGATTTCAGTACGACAAATCCAATTGGCAACTGGCCTTTCAGCTTGTCTGCGACGCCGACAACCGCACATTCTGCAACATCTTGATGGGATGAAAGCACCTCTTCCATACCGCCGGTGGACAACCGGTGGCCGGCCACATTGATTATGTCGTCGGTGCGCGCCATGATGTACAGATAGCCCTCATCGTCCATAAACCCGGCATCCGCGGTCTCGTAGTAGCCGGGAAAAGCCGTCAGATAGCTGTCACGAAAACGCTCGTCCCCTCTCCACAAGGTTGGCAGGCACGATGGCGGCAGGGGTAACTTTACGCAAACGGCACCCAATTCACCTCGCGCCACTTCATGGCCGGCCTCATCGAGAACCTGAATGTCATAACCGGGCATCGGCACGGCAGGTGAGCCCAGCTTGACCGGCAAGGTGCCAAGGCCAACCGGATTGCCGGCGATGGCCCATCCGGTTTCCGTCTGCCACCAATGGTCGATCACCGGCACCTGCAAAACCTCCTGTGCCCATTCAATTGTGTCAGGATCTGCGCGTTCGCCGGCCAGAAACAGCGTCCGGAAATGCGAAAGATCGTATTTGCCGATGAACTCGCCTTTCGGATCTTCCTTCTTGATTGCCCGGAAGGCCGTGGGCGCCGTAAACAGGCAAACTGCCTTATGTTCGGAAATCACCCGCCAGAAAGTACCCGCATCGGGTGTGCCGACCGGCTTTCCTTCAAACAGGATTGTCGTACAGCCATGCAGCAAGGGCGCATACACAATGTAGGAATGACCAACCACCCAGCCGACATCTGACGCTGCCCAGTAAACCTCACCCGGCTTTACTCCATACATGGCCGACATTGACCATTTCAAAGCCACCATGTGCCCGCCATTGTCGCGCACGACGCCCTTGGGCTGACCTGTCGTACCGGAGGTATATAGAATATACAGTGGGTCGGTTGCCTGGACAGACACACAATCAGCATGGCGCCCTGCAGCCCGCACGGCATCGACCTCTGCCTGCCAGTCGTGGTCGTAACCGGCCTTCATGTCCGCTGCAACCTGATCGCGTTGCAGCACGATTGTGGCAACCGGTTTAGACGCAGCCAGCTCGATTGCCTCATCCAGCAACGGCTTGTAGGCAATCACCCTTCCCGGCTCAATACCACACGAAGATGATACAATAAGCTTCGGATCGCAGTCATTGATACGTGTTGCGAGCTCTGCAGCAGCAAATCCGCCAAACACAACCGAATGAATTGCCCCGATCCTGGCACATGCCAGCATGGCGATGGCAGCTTCCGGCACCATCGGCATATAGACAATGACCCGGTCGCCGCGGGTGGCTCCCTTGTCAGACAAGACCTGGGCAAAGCACGCCACTTCATCCTGCAACTGGGCATAGCTGTAGGTGCGCTTGGCACCTGTAATGGGAAAGTCATAGATAATGGCCGCCTGCTCGCCGCGTCCTGCCTGAACATGCCGGTCGACACAGTTCCAGCAGGTGTTGCACTCAGCACCTACAAACCAGCGGTCCAGCCCGTCGACCTTGTCGAAAACCTTGTCCCAGGGTTTGATCCAGTCAATCTCGCCGGCGGCATCCGCCCAGAACCCCTCCGGATCCGATTTCCATCCAGCATAAATATCGTGATAGCGGCTCTTCATGTTGTCGGCTTTCCATGCAATTCGAGTTTATTTTCGAGCATTGTGGCCAAACCTGCCATCGTTGCAAGGCACCAAATAGGCGTATGCCGGTCATCGAACATCATGGCTGACAGCATTTTTGGCAAGTTCAGCTCCGATGTTCACCTTTTGGACGAACTCTACGGTACCGTTGAGGATGAATGACGGGCATATGTACGGCTGAACAGCACGAGAATGCTCGTTTTTGCACGGGCATTTGGCGCCGCCGGGCTGCCAAATGGCACGCGTTTGCGACGAAGGCTCAAGCCCGGCTTCAGTTTACCTGATTGTAAACCTCCTACCGTAGTGTCTTCCCATCAACTTGCGGACGGGAATACTATGAGCATTGGCGCCTGGCATTATATCAAACGGCTTGCAAAACCGCATTCACCCAACCTGAACGCCTGGTTCTTCCCACACCCTGGTCTGTGGATCGCCATGTTGGTGTTCGCACTGATTCACCCTGTATGGTTAGCTTCCTCGAGCCTCCAGATAGACTATGAAGATACGTGGGTGGTTACACTTTTCGGCGGATGGCTGCTGTTTCTTGGGGTGCGTTATCAGGAAAAATTTTCAGTTGTCGGCGCTCTGGCGTTCACAGGTGCCTACCTTTTGCTGATTGGGCAGATCTTGCGCAGCATGACCTATCTGGGGACCGCAGCCGGATACCCATTGATTGATACTTATCTCGGCGCATTTGACAAAGCTTTGGGTTTCGATTGGCTGGCGCATGTCGCCTGGGTCAACGCCACTCCATGGGCAATTGTACTCTTGAGCGAGGTCTACATGTCCATTCTCAGTGCCATGATGGTTGCGCTAGGTCTGCTGGTGGTGATGCGCAGGTTCGACCGCATCCGCGAACTGCTGCTGATCAATGGCTCTCTGGGCCTGCTCGGCGTTGTGTTCTGCACGTTTCTGCCGGCAATTGGTGCATATGCCTACTATTCGCCAGCGGCCGAGCTTATAGGCAACATACCGTCCCTAGCAGGCCGCTATCACCTTGAACACTTCAATGGCCTGCGCAGTGGAGATTTGCTCTCATTCACCTATGCAGAAACCAAAGGCATCATCACATTCCCCTCGTTCCACACAATCGTCCCGGTTCTTTTGCTCTGGTCTGTGCGCAAGACATGGGCGTTTTGGCCCGCTTTTCCGGTCTCGGCGATCATGATCCTCTCTACAATTTCCATAGGCGGACATCATCTGGCGGACATTGTTGCCAGCATCACACTGTGCGCAGTTTCAATCTGGCTCTACGCGCAATACGTCGCCAAACCCGCATCCCGGGCTGCCCCCGCAATGCCGGTCATGGCGACAGACCAATAAAACCGCAAGGGTTTTGAACTACCGGTCTTTGCCTCTTTTGTTGCTTGTGCGGCAGCCCCCGATTGCTGCCCGGGCATCGCATCAACCCGCATAGTGACCTCAGGTTGAATTGCGTTGACGTCTGCTGCACGCTAGGCATCCTCAACAACAATAGAAACCTTCAGCCCCCCGCAGGACGTACACGACCCATGACCAGCCCATATGAAACCGGCCTAGCCAAAACCGAAGCCAACTATCAGCCCCTGACCCCGACCAGTTTTCTGGCCCGCTCGGCCAGGGTATACCCGGATCATCCTGCAATTGTTCATGGCAATCAGCGCTTCACCTACACCCAGTTTTATGCACGCTCCCGCAAGCTGGCCTCTGCATTGACCGCCAGGGGAATCACCAAAGGCGACACGGTTTCAGTCATGCTGGCCAACACCCCACCGATGCTGGAAGCCCACTACGGTGTGCCCATGACCGGCGGTGTTTTGAACACTATGAACACCCGGCTGGATGCCGGGATCATTGCGTTCACGCTGTCGCACGCTGAAACCAAAGTGCTGATCGTGGACCGTGAATTCTCGCCTCTGATCGCCGAAGCGCTCACCATGATGGATGGCGAGAGGCCATTCGTCATCGACTATGACGACCCTGAATTCGCTCAGTCAGGCCCGATGATCGGAGACATCGAGTACGAGGCTTTCATCGCCGACGGTGATGAAACCTATGATTGGAAAGTGCCCGATGATGAGTGGGATGCCATCTCCCTCAACTACACATCCGGCACCACCGGCAACCCCAAGGGCGTGGTCTACCATCATCGTGGCGCGTACCTGCTGGGCCAGGGAAATGCCATCACCGCCTCCATGGCCAAGCACCCTGTCTACCTGTGGACGCTGCCCATGTTCCACTGCAACGGCTGGTGCTTCCCGTGGACCATGTCCCTCATCGGCGGCACTCACATATGCCTGCGCCAGGTTCGCGCCAAGGCAATCTGGGACGCGCTCGCCGACCATCGCGTCACTCATCTGTGCGGTGCCCCGATCGTCATGTCGACCATTCTCGGTGCACCGGAAGAGGACAAGCGCGACCTCGATCACGTAGTTGAATTCTTCACCGCAGCAGCGCCGCCGCCCGAAGCAACTCTTGCTGCGATGGCCGACGCCGGCTTCAATGTGACCCACCTGTACGGGCTCACGGAAAGCTACGGACCGGCAGTCGTCAACGACTGGTCAGCGGCCTGGGATGACCTGCCCGCAGCAGAGCGTGCAGCCAAGAAAGCCCGCCAGGGTGTGCCCTATGCAGCGCTCGATGATCTCACTGTCATGGACCCTGAAACCATGGTCCGTGTGCCGGCTGACGGCAAGACCCTGGGCGAGGTCATGATGCGCGGCAACGTGGTCATGAAGGGCTACCTGAAAAACCAAACCGCCTCCGATGAAGCCTTTCGCGGCGGCTGGTTCCATACCGGTGACCTCGGTGTCTTGCACGCGGACGGATACATACAACTCAAGGACAGGTCGAAGGATATCATCATCTCCGGCGGTGAGAACATCTCGTCGATCGAGGTCGAGGATACACTCTACAAACACCCGGCCATTGCCGCTTGTGCCGTTGTTGCAAAAGCTGATGACAGGTGGGGCGAGACACCGTGCGCGTTCATCGAATTAAAGCCTGGTCAGTCCGTCACCAGCGAAGACATCATCGAGTTCTGCCGGCAGCACATGGCCCGGTTCAAGGTCCCTCGCCATGTCGTCTTCAGCGAACTGCCGAAGACCTCCACCGGCAAGATTCAAAAGTTCAAGCTGCGCGACATGGCCAACGATGCCTAATGTGGCAGCCGTTGATTTTGAGAATTGGCAGGTGACTATAAATCATGTGCCGAGCGTGTTAATATAAGCTGTATAATGGTATTTATGGAGTATCAACAGGACTATGGGTTCCAATTCGGGTTCCACCTGTTCAGAGGTCCGATTGGGTACCGGCTATCTGCCTCACCTGCTCTGCCCAGCCGTTGAGCAGGTTACGCTTTTCGTCCATCTCCGCGGCCAGCTGGTAGATACCCCGCACGCCGCCGGCAGTACCCGAGCGCACGTTCAGCACCCGGTCCAGCAATTCAGGCGCTGCCCCCAACCGCACCATGCCGACAGCCGCGGTCCGGCGCAGGTCACGAAGCTGCCAGCCCTCCACGCCGGACAGCTTGCGGGATTTGGCGACAGCATTTGAGTACCCGGTCACCGGTGTGGAAGCGCGCGGGCCTGCCGGAAACACCAGGCCACTTTTCGAACGCGGCAGCGCCGCCAGAAGCTCCAGTGCAAAATCAGACAACGGCAACTCATGCGTGTGGCCGCCATGACTGCGCGCGCCTGGCGGAGACCACACACGCGATTGAAACTGAATGTCTTCAAGGCGCATCGACGCGATGTCGCTTCGGCTCTGCCCGGTGAGTAACAGCAACTTGAACAGAGCCCCGAACGGCCAGCCTTGTTGCGTCCAGGCCGACCACAGTTTTGCGATCTCGTTGTCGTTCAGAAATCGCTCCCGCGCAGTCTCGCGGTGCGGCGCGGACACACCTCTTCCAGGGTTGCCGTCGACAAGGTCGACTTCACATCCCCAGGCAAACATTTTCCGGATCAGTGCCAGCAGCCGGTTGGCCGCGTAAGGGTGACCACGCGCCGCGACGCTTTCCACAATCTCGATGACATCGCGACGCGCGATGCCGGCAGCACTTCGCCGTCCCCACGCCGGAATGATCTCGCGGCGGATCATGCCTTCATCAGCCTGCCAGCTTTTCTTGTTCCGTCGGGCATGGCGCTCGAGGTAACTCTTCGCCAGGTGGTCAACCGTCACCGCGCCACCGGTAACCGCTGTACGTTGCCGTGACGGGTCGTGGCCCTCACCGACCTGCTTGAGGGCTTGTGCTGCTGCATCGCGCGCCAGCTTCAACGGCAGCGCCGGCCAGTCGCCGAGCGACAGCCGCTTACGCTTGCCGTCGGTGCGGTACATGATCTGCCAGCTCCGGTGACCGGTGCTGGTCACCCGCAAGCCAAAGCCCGGCTGGGCCTTGTCCCAGTAGTCCACACGGTCTTTCTTCGGAGGTTCGATCCTCGCAACTCCTGCTTCTGTAATCTTGATGACTGGCAACTGCTCACACCTGACTGACTATTCGAACGCCGTCCCACGCCGCATATTATAGATGCGTTCGCGCAAGTCGTGGCCCGCCGGATCAATGGCGTGCCGGTTGTGCAAACTCACAACTCACTGTCGGTTGTTGAGCGACATCACGCCCCTGCCTTAACGCATGACTTTTGCATTCAGCATAGATGTCAATTCGAATACCGTCCGCTCACATTGTCTGCCGGATTGGTTTCCAAAAGGTTCAGACGACCGTTGGGCTGTTACCCGCACTGCCTGGCAATCCCGACAACAGGCGCAGCAAGAAGCTGTCAGCGCGAGAGCTGCGACGGAGTAACGGCTCATAGGGCGCGATGGTGAACCATTACCGTCCTTGCCATCCCGCCTGCCCGGTATCTCGCCCGGGCTCAATTCGGCTCCCGCAGGCAGATATTGGTAACGACGCCGTGACGCGCGTTCACATCACGCGTGATCAGCCATGTGCATTTTATCACACGCGGGCAGTTAAGTGGCTTTCGCCAATCAGTAATTTTGTTGACTGACCCGTGTAGCGACTTGATTGGATTTTGCTCTCAAACGGCCTCATCTTTTGTTCAACGAAACGGAGCCACACGAGTTCGGCTTCCACACAACAACAAGGATAAGAACAATGAAAAATATTGCTGTCGCACTTGCCGCTTTGACCATCTATGCCGCTCCGGCTCTGGCAGACACCATTCACACAGACGGTCCCGGCAAATCTGTCACTGTCGCTGCCAATGTGGACGCAAAGCAGGATTTCGGCGCAACAATCAAGCCTGTTCGCAGCAACACCAGGAAGAAGACCAACTTCGGTAGCGGTCATGTATTTCAGCCGCACGAACTTCGCCGCTAACAGGCAATAACCCCAACTACGTCCTCGTCACCCTTAACCGTCCCCCCCTCAACGCCAAGGTGACCTGGACAAGATAAACGGCTCCGGATTCCCCTTCCGGAGCCGTTTTTCGTGACTTGGCCCAATGTGCCCGCCACCGCATACAAAAAGGGCCCGCTGCGATTTCTCGCGCGGACCCTTCGTGAGACATGCCGTCTAGGGCAAATCCGGGAAAACCGGTAATGTACCGGCCCCCAACACAAACCATCAGACCTTGGAGGTTGCTCCAATGCGAGATGCCTGTGTCCAGATTACCCCAACAACAGTTCTGATCTCACTCGACATAGGACCACCTCCTTTCAATTGTTAATAACAAGACAGAGCGTATCAGGTGTACGCAGACCGTCAATCGCCAAATCGCTCACGTCACGCATCATTAAATCGGCTGGGCCGGAAAGGCTTCAGCATGCCAACGTCGGCACCTGTTGCAACCTCGTGGGCCACAAGCTCACCCACCAGCGGGCCCAACGTAACGCCTGAGTGCATGACAGCGACATAGACATCATTGTTCAACCTGCCGACGGCCGGATAGCTGTCCAGCGGCATTGGCCGCACGCCGTGCCGGATTTTCTCGATCTTCAGCCCTGCCGCGGCGTTTGGCAGGCGCTGTTTCATCCGCTCAAGCATGCGGTGCGCCACATCTTCCACCGCGTCATCTCCCAGTGCTCCTGAAAACAGGTTGCCGCAGATCGCCCGGCCATCCGGCAATTGCTTGAAATGCACATCTGGTGACCAGATCGTGTGCTGCAACCGGAATGGCAGCGTACTGGTTTCAATCAATACCCCCGGTTCATTTTTCATCGGCAGTTTCTGGCCACACTTTTCAGCCAGTTCACCCGTCATGACCCCGGCTGCAATGACCACATCATCCACCTGGATACGCCCCGCCGGGCTGATGATGACATGACCGGCCTTCTCGCCCTGCTCAATAGCTGACACTGGCACACCTGCCAGAACGACAGCCCCGGCGTCCTGGGCGGCGCGCAGCATCATCACGGTGACATTTCCTGCCTCTACGGTACCTTCGTTTTCCATCAACAGCGCTTTTGGCGGCAAATCGGCCAGTTCCGGTTCAAGCCTGCGTAACTCATCACGAACCACCAGTTTCACCGGATGACCGAACCGGCCAAGCTCTTCAACGAGTTCATCCAGCTTGTCTTCGCGTGCCTCCCAGTTCAAGGATCCGGTCCACTGCGTCTCCAGCGCTCCGTTGAACTCCTTGTCCAGTTTGCGATGGGCCTGAATGGCCGCAATCCGCATCTCGTAATAATCGACCCGGGTTACAAAACTGGCGTTTATCCAGCCCATTGATCGTGAAGATGCCCCGGATGCGGGCTCATGGGCTTCAAACACGGAGACCTTGCAACCGGCCAGCGCCAGTTCACGCGCAATACAGGCGCCGATAATGCCTGCTCCAATGATACCAACATGTTTCAATGTGGGCCCTCCGCCAAACCATCAAAAAGGCCGCTCAACCTCACATGTCGAGCGACCTTTTGTAACTCATTCCTGCCTATTCCGGCATATCAGACCAACGGTTTGCCTGTCTACTCCTCGCCGATCTCGCCTTCGATACGCTGCATCTCATCTTTGAGTTGCAGTTTTCGGCGTTTTATTCGTGCTATTTCCACACTGTCCATCGAAGGATGCTGCAAGGCACTGTCCAGTTGACTTTCCAACGCCTGGTGTTTTGCGCTCAACTCCGACAAATGTGACTGAAGAGACATATTAGACCTCCTGCAAGTTGTGAAACGGATATCCAAAGTCTGGCATGCAACAAGCGCCAAGTCGATGCGATTTGTGGCCATTTGAGGTGAATTGTTTGTAAGCTAGTCAATGAAACCTTGCAAAAGCCGCCTAATACCCGGAAAAACACAACCAGCCACGCACACAGAAGGAAGCAGCTTTACATGAGCAATGGGCCAGGCAAGGACAGTATGATGGCCTTGTTGAACACACTGAAGCAGCACCATCGCGACCTGGATGTTGCAATTGATTCGCTGGTAGCCACCGGGAGCGCCGATCAGCTGCAACTGCGCAGGCTGAAAAAGGAAAAACTGGCACTGAAAGACCGCATCGCCAAGATTGAGGACGATTTTCTGCCGGACATCATTGCCTGACAAATTGGATCCTGGTTGCCTGCAAGCCGGGTTTTGTTGGTAAAATACATTGAAATACACAGAATCAGCGTTGCACTGATAAGCGTTATTCATATAATCGCGCGCTTTCCCGGATTCCGGCAGGCGCGGTCGGTCAGGTACCGGGCCAACGCGAAGGCAGTAAGACATGGCTAAATCGGGCAAAAGTGACGTTGCCATCATCATGGGAAGCCAGTCCGACTGGCCGATCATGACAAATACAGCCGATACGCTTGCAGCGCTTGGCATTTCCCATGAAGCACGCATTGTATCAGCACACCGCACGCCTGACCGACTGTACGAGTTTGCCAGAAATGCCCGTGACGAAGGCTTCAAGGTCATTATTGCCGGCGCCGGAGGTGCTGCACACCTGCCCGGCATGACGGCCAGTCTTACCCCGCTGCCGGTTTTTGGAGTACCCATTGAAAGCAAGGCGCTTCACGGTATTGACTCGCTACACTCAATTGTCCAGATGCCAGCCGGCATTCCCGTCGGAACATTGGCAATCGGCAAGCCAGGCGCAGTAAACGCTGCACTTCTTGCAGCTGCCGTGCTGGCCTTGAGTGACTCTAATGTGGCAGAAAAGCTGGATTCCTGGCGTGCTGCGCAAACGGATGCAGTGGCGTCTGTCCCGGATTCAGGCTAGCGGATCATGAGTATCGACTCGCTTCCACGCGGCAGTATTGTTGGCATACTGGGCGGCGGCCAGCTTGGCCGAATGCTGGCCATGGCGGCGGCCCGGCTCGGCTTCAAGACCCACGTTTACTCGCCTGCGGGCGACAACCCCGCCTTCGCTGTCTGCCATCAACACACCCAGGCCGATTTCAACGATGAGGCAGCCCTGAAGGCATTTGCCGAGACCTGTGATGTGGTCACTTATGAGTGGGAAAACGTGCCCGTCGACGTCTGTGACCTGATTGAGACAGCTTGCCCGGTCCGCCCCGGCGCAGATGTGTTACGGATTTCGCAGGACCGGATCGCGGAAAAAACCTTTATCTCCGGCCTTGGCATTCCGGTCCCGGATTTTCATCCGGCGGGAACTTTGGCAGAGCTTGAAGAAGCCGTCGCGCAGATTGGCCGCCCCTGCGTCCTGAAAACCCGGCGCTTCGGATACGACGGCAAGGGACAGGCCCGCATAAAGGACGACACAAGCCTCGCGGACGCCTGGGCGGCAATTGACGGGCAAGCCGCCATTGTGGAAGCCTTTGTGCCGTTTGACCGGGAAGTTTCGGTCATTGCAGCGCGCGGACTGGACGGCACCATCGCCTCGTTCGATATTCCACAGAATCTTCATGAAAACGGCATCCTGCGCTCGTCGACCATACCGGCACAACTCAAAGCCCGCAGCGCTGCCCAGGCGCGTGAAATTACCGCTACATTGTTGGAATCACTGAGTTATGTCGGGGTTATGGCAGTTGAACTGTTTGTGTCCTCCAAAGGCGTCACAGAAACCCTGATGGTAAACGAGATTGCGCCGCGGGTTCACAATTCCGGCCACTGGACCGAAGCGGCCTGCCATGTCTCCCAGTTTGAACAGCATATTCGCGCTGTTGCCGGGTGGCCGCTTGGTGACACCAGGCGCAATTCAGACTGCGTCATGGAAAACCTTCTTGGAGATGAGATCTTCACCTGTCCGGATCTTGCCGCGCTGCCCGGCGCGGTGGTCCATGATTATGGCAAGGTCACCAGCCGTGCCGGGCGCAAAATGGGCCATGTTACCCGCCTGATTCTACGTAAATAGCGCTGTTTTGCCGGTCACCACATGTGTTTTGCTCTCGACAGAAGCTTCCGGTTCTGGTACTCACACCCTCAATCGGGTCAGGCTTTCGCTTGACCTGCTGTTATGTCTTGTTTCCGGTTTCGGTCATTTTTCATGTTTGAAGCCGTTTTGCATAGTTGACAGCATCTGATCTGAACAGTTTTAACGCCAACACGGGGTAATTGCCTGTGCATGTAATTGTACGCGACAACAATGTAGACCAGGCGCTAAAGGCGCTGAAAAAGAAGATGCAGCGCGAAGGTATCTTCCGTGAAATGAAGCTGCGTGGTCACTTCGAAAAACCGTCCGAAAAGAAGGCACGCGAGAAGGCTGAAGCCATTCGCCGCTCGCGCAAGCTGGCCCGCAAGCGCGCTTTGCGCGAAGGTGGCGTCGTCGCCGGTCGCCGCGGCAAGTAACCTCAGCTTCCAGCTATTTGATTGAGCCTGCCCGGTGTCGTTCCGTGCGGGCTTTTTCGTGCGTGAAATTCTTCGGGCGTCTTATACCAAAGGAAGCAATTGCTTCCTTTGGTATTATTGATCACCACGATTGGCAATCCGGGGATACAGGTCTTTCACGACATTACTGGCGGTTTTCTCAAATGCACATGGCAGCACGCCGTGCACCATCGCTGCAAGGCCGGCACCTATGAGCTTCAGGCCAAATCTCGACGCAAACATGAAGTGTTCCGGGTAACTTTCGCCGACGCTGGCGGGGTGATCAAAAAGCGCGGCATCCAGGGTGCGTTTCATGAAGCTGTTTCCTTGTCTGAAAAATCCTGCACACAAGATAGCCGCCAACACATCGAAAGGGTTCCCAATTTTCAATCATACTGGCTATACTCATGGGACAACATCCCATTGAAAGAAGGTTAGACGAAATAATGGACCAGACAGATCGAAAAATCCTCACTCTCATCCAGCATGACGCCGGCCTGTCGCTGAACGACATGGCAGAACAGGTTCATCTGTCGCGCAATGCCTGCTGGAACCGGGTCAAGCAAATGGAGGACAAGGGCATCATCCGCGCCCGCGTTACCCTGCTGGACCCTGAAAAACTCAATCTTGATCTGACCGTTTTCATTTCCGTGCGTACCAACAACCACACAAGCGCCTGGCTTGAACGGTTTCACGCCGCAGTTCGCTCCCTGCCCGAAATCATCGGCATTTACCGCACAACCGGAGACGTGGATTACTTGCTGCAGGCGGTAGTGCCCAGCATGAAGGCCTATGACGCCTTGTACCAGCGCCTTATTTCAAAAATTGAACTGAACGACGTGTCGTCCAGCTTTGTCATGGAAGAAATCAAGAGAACCACGGTATTGCCGCTGGATTATGCATGATACCAAAGGAACTATTCCGGCTCGATGCCGTTTGCCCTCAGAAAGCTCTTGATCGCACTCCAGCTGACCTCTGTCAGTGGGTCGATATGGCCATTGCCATCCATGTTCAGAAACTGTTTTGGCCCCGTGAAAGCCTCGTAAAGCCGCTTGCCCTGCGCATAAGGCACAACTCTGTCGCTGGTGCCGTGGAACACGAAGACCGGCGCAGTGACCTTCGGGGCATAGTCGATTGAGCGGTACTGATCCTTCATCAACAGGCCAACCGGCAGGAACCAGTATCGCGTTCGCGCCACGTCCGCCGCAGATGTGAAGGGCGCTTCAAGAACAACTGCCAGAAGAACTCGTGTCGGGGTCTGCGGCCAACTGCGTTGCAACCCCGGTTCCCAGCGATTCTCCAAACAGGATGATCCTGGATGCGGGTATACCCTTTTGCTGCAGGAATTTCATGGCGGCGCGTCCGTCCTCGATAAGTCCGCTTTCGGTCGGACTGCCGCTCGACCCGCCATAGCCGCGCCAACTCAGCACTAGAACGCCAAACCCTTCCTGGTGAAACCCCCTGAAGCGTTCGGCCCGGTCGCCCAGCGTGCCGGCATTGCCATGCATGTACAAAATCACGGGAGCATCAGGTTTGGGCGGCAGTGCCAGCCACGAAACCAGCGTTTCGCCATCATCGGTTGCAATCGAAGCTGCAACAAAACCATCGAGTCCGAACTTGGCCGGATCCTCAAACCCCGTCCTGACACTTTGTTGCGGAAAATACTGAAAACTTCTCTGCGCCACGTACATGAACCCCGCCAATGCGAGATAGATGGAGACAACAACCAAAACGAAACTGATCATGGTTTTCTTCATGTGTAAATTTGCAAAAAAGAAACCGGCAGCGCATGACTGCCGGTTTCAATAGTTACTCTGTCTTGCAGGCAAGGCACGTTAGTCCATTGCCTTGACGATGCCCTCAACCATTTTCTTGGCGTCGCCCAGCAGCATCAGCGTGTTGTCACGATAGAACAGTGAGTTGTCGATACCCGCATAACCCGATGCCAGCGAGCGCTTTGAGAACATCACGGTACCGGCGTTCCACACTTCCAGAACCGGCATGCCGAAGATCGGCGATTGCGGATCTTCCTTGGCTGCAGGATTGGTCACGTCATTGGCGCCAATCACATAGGCAATGTCCGTGTTGGCAAACTCCGAGTTGATGTCTTCCAGCTCAAACACTTCATCGTATGGCACATTGGCTTCAGCCAGCAGCACGTTCATGTGACCCGGCATACGACCGGCAACCGGATGGATGGCATACTTGACCGTGACACCTGCCGCCTTCAGTTCATCCGCCAGTTCACGCAATGCATGCTGAGCCTGGGCCACAGCCATGCCATAGCCCGGCACGATGATAACTGAAGAAGCGTTCTTCAGCATGAAGCCGGCATCTTCTGCCGAGCCCTGCTTGACCGGTTTGACTTCCCCGTCAGCGCCTGTTGCAGGCCCGGCAGTTTCGCCGCCAAAGCCGCCGAGGATGACCGAAATGAAGGACCGGTTCATGCCTTTGCACATGATGTAGGACAGGATGGCACCCGACGAGCCCACCAGCGCGCCGGTAATGATCAGTGCCGTGTTACCCAGTGTAAATCCGATACCTGCGGCCGCCCAGCCGGAATATGAATTCAGCATCGACACAACCACCGGCATGTCGGCACCACCGATCGGGATGATGATGAGAACACCGAATACCAGGGCCAGAACCACGATCAGCCAGAACGCGGTTGTCGACTGGGATGCCATGAGCCAGATGATGGAGATGATAATCGCAGCAAACAGGCCGATATTGATGATGTGTCGCATAGGCAGCATGATCGGTGCGCCAGACACGCGGCCTGACAATTTGCCGAAGGCGATAACAGAACCGGTAAATGTAATTGCGCCAATGCCGGCGCCGAGCGCCATCTCAAGCAATGAAGCTGCCGCGATGTGGCCTGCAGCATCGGAAATCTCGAACGCGCCCGGCGAATAAAGTGCCGCTGCCGCCACAAATACCGCAGCAAGACCGACCAGCGAGTGGAAGGCCGCAACAAGTTCCGGCATTGCCGTCATTGGAATGTTCTTCGCCGTGTAGGCACCGATGCCGCCGCCAATGGCGATGGCAAGGATGATCAGGCCCCATGTGGTGGCCGAACCGACACCCATGAGCAGCATCGTGGTCACAACCGCGACCGCCATGCCGATCATGCCGAACTGATTACCCTGTCTTGATGATTCAGGATGCGAAAGCCCGCGCAGCGCCAGAATGAACAGGACGCCTGAAACGAGGTACAGAAGAGCCGCGATATTTGCTGACATCACTTGGCTTCCTTCTTCTTGTACATAGCCAGCATTCGCTGGGTAACCAGGAAGCCGCCGAATATGTTAACGCTGGCAAAAATCAGGGCAATGAAGCCGAACACCATGGCCGCCGTTGAACCGGACGCCACCGCACCGGCCCCAACCGCCAGCAAGGCGCCTACCACGATGACCGAGGAGATTGCATTGGTCACCGACATCAACGGTGTGTGCAGCGCTGGTGTCACCTGCCACACGACATAATAGCCGACGAAAATCGCCAGCACGAAGATGGCCAGGCGAAACACAAATGGATCAATGCCTGTTGCAGCACCCGCTGCAGCACCTGCACCATCAGCAATCAATTGCGCCTGGTCAGCAAGGACCTGCGCCTGCTCAGAAGCGGTGCGTGCGGTCTCTGCTGCATTTCGGGCAGCTTCGGCTGCCGCTTTTGCAGCCTCAGCCACTTGTTCCGGGGTCATTCCTGCCATTGCCCTAACTCCCCTTCTTTGCTGTCAGAACCGGATGCACAATTTTACCATCGCGCATCAGTCCGCAACCGGTGATGATTTCATCTTCCCAGTCGAGCTTCATTTCACCTTCCGGTGACACCATCAGATCGACAAAATTCTGCAGGTTCTTTGCGTAAAGCGATGAGGCATTGCCGGCAAGTTTGCCGGGCAGATTCTCATGCCCCATAATCGCAACACCCTTGTGATCAACGATCTCGCCGGATTTCGACAGCGGACAGTTGCCGCCACGCTCCACAGCCATGTCGACGATAATAGATCCGGCCTTCATGCTCTCAACCATTGCCTTGGTCACCAGCACAGGAGCGGGACGACCGGGGATCAGCGCCGTTGTAATGACGATGTCCTGGCCCTTGATATGATTGGCGACCAGTTCGGCCTGTTTCTTCTTGTCTTCGGCGGAAAGCTCCTTGGCGTAACCGCCTTCCGTCGCCGCGTCTGCCATGCCCTCAACGAACACAAACTTCGCGCCAAGCGAGGCAACCTGCTCGCCTGCTGCTGCGCGAACATCTGTTGCCGACACGACAGCACCAAGGCGCCGCGCCGTTGCAATGGCCTGCAGACCGGCCACACCGGCACCCATGACAAACACGCGCGCGGCAGGAACCGTGCCTGCAGCAGTCATCATCATCGGAAAGGCGCGGCTGAAGTGTTCCGCGGCATCAATCACCGCCTTGTAGCCGGCAAGGTTTGCCTGTGACGACAGCACATCCATTGACTGGGCGCGGGTAATGCGCGGGACCAGTTCCATGGAAAATGCCGAGACACCCTGTTTTGCCATCGCATCCAGATTTTTGCGATCACCGTACGGATCAAGCTGAGCAGCAACAATGGCGCCCTTCTTGAGAGACTTCAGGCTTGCATCGGGCAACCGGCGCACCGCCAGCACAATGTCGGCATCCTTAAGGACTGCAGCACCCTTGGCAATCTTTGCACCCGCAGCCTTGAACGCATCATCCGACATGAAGGAACCGGCACCGGCACCCTGCTCGACACACACGGTAAGCCCCTTCTTCACATAGGCTTTTACGGCATCGGGTGATACCGCAACACGGCTTTCACCTGCTGCCGTTTCTAGTGGGACAGCTATCTTCATGGGCTACTCCAATCAATCTGCAGTGAAATGCGCAGAGGTGCCTGTTCAGGCTTGTCAGGAAACCAGCATTGCAGCGAACAGGGCAAACAATGCCGCGACGCCGCCGGAAAGAAGCCAGTTTCCGGAGCCGATTCGAACGTCAATGATCAACGCAATCGCCCCGACGATCAAACCGGCAAAGCCGTAGAAAAGCGACCCGACCGGACCGAAGGCAAACAGGCACAAGGAGGTCAGAATGATAAAGCATGCAATGCTGAGCGCCACGGCATACTTCACAAAACCCTGGTAGGTGGCCGCATGATCGGTTGAACCGGAAGGGTCGAGAGTTTCCGCAGTGAAACGGTCGTGTTCAGACATTTGTAAAAGCCCCTGAAAAGCTGAAATTGAACAATCGGGAAGAGCGAACCGCCACAATACGGGCAGGCATCCCGAAAAATCAACTTGCAATAGCGTTCACAGCATTTCCACTGGTTTAAACGCCGCACCTTTGACACGCCGTCAGGCAGCCTCAATTGCAGGCGCAACTCCGGCTGCCTGCAAGGCCTTGGCCTGTCGCTCACCCACTGTTTCAAGCTCATGGGACTGGAGTGCATTTTCGAACAGTTGATGGAAATTCATTTCAGCCCGCAAATGAATGAACACGGATCCAAGTCCGATCGCCGCGCGGTCCATGAACACAAATTCTCGCGGCACCCGCACCGGGCCTTTTTCCTTCAACTGCTTGTGAACCGTGAACGCCTGTTGACGGCCATATTGGGCCGCAGATCCCGATCCGTCGGAAATTCTCATGACCTTGTCCGTCAGAAGCGGCCCGTAAATGAAGCGCGCCCACACATTCAGAATATCAATCAGCTCATTGTTGAGGCCCGTGAAGCCCCAGATATCGTAGGCCGATACAATCCTGTCGCGATCATCCGCCTGCAAACCCCGGTAAAGTTCCACCACACCCTTTACGAATGACGGCGGAAACACGCGTACACAACCGAAATCCAGCAGGTTCAGACCCTGTGGCTCCCCGGCACCATCAGACCATGCAGTGTAATTGCCAAGATGCGGGTCGCCATGGATGACGCCATGGCTGGTGAACGGCCGCCACCATGCCTCAAACATGTTGCGGCACAACATGTTGCGCACGTCCTGCGCGTCATCCTTGAATTCAAGCAGTTTGCGGCCTTCCAGCCACTGCATGGTGATCAAGCGGCCGGTAGACAGATCTTCGTGCAAGTCAGGGATGTGAATGTCAGGCCGGTCTGCCAGTACAGCCTTGTACAACCGCATGTGACCTGCTTCACGTACATAATCAAGTTCCTCACGCAGCCGGGCGCCGATCTCGCCGGCAATCTCGGTCGTGTCGATGGCCTTGCTGATTTGCCGGTGCAGCACAAACAACACTTTAAGCTGCGACAGATCGGCTTCAACAGCTGACGCCATATCAGGATACTGCAGTTTGCAGGCCAGCGACTCACCGCTGAGCGATGTGGCGCGATGCACCTGGCCGAGCGAGGCGGCAGCGGTTGCTTCACGTTCAAACGACGCAAACCTGTCCTGCCAGTCCGCGCCCAGTTCGGCTGCCATGCGACGGCGCACGAACGGCCATCCCATGGCCGGTGCCTCGTTCTGCAATTGCGCCAGTTCTTCTGCAAACTCCGCAGGCAGTGCTTCGGGAATGGTTGCCAGCAACTGCGCAACCTTCATAAGCGGGCCTTTCAGGGACCCCAGCGCCTGTCTGAACAGTTTTGCTTCCGCCAGATGGTCCTTGTCGGACGAAAACGCCCGGCTTGCCGCAACGCGCGCTACCGCAGAACCGACGCCGGTTCCGACCTTTGCATATCGCGACAACCGGCCGGTCAGTGAATTGGCCTCGGTATCCTTCTGGTCCGATTTGTCGTTCACTTTTCGCCCTGTTCCGCCAGCGAAGACAGTTCTGCGAGAACCACGTCGCGATGATCGGAAATTCCCTTGTAGGCAAGCTCTTCTGCGTCAAGGTCTTCTATATGATGTTTCAGCCGGGCCGCAATTTGACGTCTTTCTGGATGTGTCATGAGCAGTGAAACGGGATCAACAACGATCTGGATTGTAAACAGCACGTCACCGGACTTCGGCAATCTTGTCAGGGTCTGGCGTTCCGCACGCAACCAGGTACCTGTAAAGAAACCGCCTGAGGTGTCAGTCCACCTGGTATGCGTGGAATGGCTGAACGGATGATGCAGGTCCGGCACCTCGTAGATAGACCAATTGCACCGCTCAACCGGATGACCTGTTTTGAGATTGTCGAAGATGCGGTCGATCAGACTGGCGGTTCGCGTTCCCGGCCCGAAACCCGGCACGGGTGCATGCACTTCGGCAATCGGTTTGGAAAACTTGTCCGCCAGCACCCAGGTCGACGGAAAACACACCGCAGCCGCTGCAATGCGGTATCCGGCACTGCCCTTGCGCATGATAACCAGATCATCCTGAACCAGCCGGCAGGCAAGCTCCAGCGGCGCGTGAGCATAGTCTGAAACCTTCAAGGTCAGTTCGGCAGGCACCACAGTCACACTGTCACCGGATACCTTGTAGATATCCGGAAAGACGCGCGGAAGATGGTCCAGCAGCAGTGCCAGCGTCTCGGCCTGCGCCGCAAGCGTGTCGTCCTCTGCCTGGAACACGGCCTCGCGCCGTTCCGCAAAATGCTCAGCCTTGTCGCGCAACTGGTCCGCCAGATGTACATCCGGCATAATCCAGTCAACCGGATCAAGTGCCGACAGTCCCACGGAGAACGGTCTCGCCAACTTGTCCGGGTTCAGGGCCGAATGGGGTGAAAGATCTCTCATCTCATTTCTAGGGTCAGGACCCGGCTTCCATTTGTTCCAGTTCATCAATGAAGCCTTCAAGCATGCCAAGCCCCTTGCCCCAGAAACCCGGATCCGTTGCATCCAGCCCAAACGGCTGCAGCAGTTCGGAATGATGCTTGGTGCCGCCGGCCCTCAGCATTTCAAAGTATTTCTGCTGGAAGCCGTCTTCCGCTTCCAGGTATTTCGCATACAGGGAATTCACCAGGCAGTCGCCAAAAGCATAGGCATACACATAAAACGGCGAATGGATGAAGTGCGGGATATAGGCCCAGAAGTTTTCGTAACCGGGACCGAATTCGATTGCCTCACCCAGCGCTTCTTTCTGGGTCTTGATCCATATTTCACCCAGTTGGTCCGGTGTCAGCTCGCCGTCACGGCGCGCCAGGTGAACGTCGCGCTCGAAACAATAAAACGCAATCTGGCGAACCACTGTGTTGAGCATATCCTCAACCTTGCCGGCCAACAGGATTTTGCGGGTTTTCGGGTCACTGGTCTTATTGAGCAATGAGCGGAAGGTCAGCATTTCGCCAAATACCGAGGCTGTTTCGGCCAGGGTCAACGGCGTGGAGGCCATCAGCGCACCCTGGTCTGAGGCCAGGACCTGATGCACGCCGTGGCCAAGCTCATGCGCCAGTGTCATGACGTCGCGCGTCTTGCCCTGGTAGTTCAGCATCACATAAGGGTGCGCCGACGGCACGGTCGGGTGCGCGAACGCGCCTGACGACTTGCCCGGGCGTACCGGCGCATCAATCCAGCGTTCGTCAAAGAAACGGCGCGCGATATCTGCCATCTCGGGCGCAAACCCGGCATAGGCATTCAGGACGGTTGCCTGCGCATCGTCCCAGCCGATCTTGCTGTCATCCTGATCCGGCAATGGCGCGTTGCGGTCCCAGTGCATCATCCGGTCCATGCCGAGCCATTTCGCTTTCATGGCATAGTATCGGTGCGACAGTTTTGGATATGACCCGCGTACCGCCTCAACCAGTGCATCAACCACCGGGCCTTCAACCCGATTGGCCAGATGGCGGCTGTCGGCCACGCCTTCAAACCCGCGCCAGCGGTCTGAGATTTCCTTGTCCTTGGCGAGTGTATTGGTGATCGAGGCGAACAGTGAAATATTGGACTTGAACACCTTGGCCAGCGCTTCTGCAGCTGATTTGCGTTCGAGGACGTCCTTCGAAAACAACATGGTCAGGGTAGGCTCGAGAGACAATTCCTCGCCCTCGACATCAAATTTGAGCGCGGCCATTGTCTCATCGAAAAGGCGGTTCCAGGCACCGGCCGCGGTAACGGATTTTT
Organism: uncultured Alphaproteobacteria bacterium; assembly: GCA_963759095.1. Classification (GTDB taxonomy): domain Bacteria; phylum Pseudomonadota; class Alphaproteobacteria; order Rhizobiales; family Aestuariivirgaceae; genus Anderseniella. Next base: position 184,215 of record CAVWYF010000036.1, read on the forward strand.
CGTGAAACAGCTGTTCCACCCGGTCTTCCAGCTGGAACGGCTTTTCCTTGCGCAAGTCCTCAATCCACGGGCGATAATGAGCCAGCCCGGCCGAAGCGCCCATCGCGTTTTCCAGCGCATCGCCGTCAAGCCGGTTGAATTCCAGTTCAAAGAACACCAGTCCTGTGGTTATGGCAGTAAGCTTCTGGGAAACGTCGCCATAGAATTTTTGCCTGTCTGGGTCCGTGGTGTCACCCACATAGTACAGCATCATGAACGACCCGATGCGGCCAAACAGGTCGGACATGGCCTCATAGTCGCTGATCACCCCGGCCAGCGCATCGCCGCCCCTGCCATCCTGCAGGATCTCTTCCAGCTTGCCCTGATAGGCTTCAGCAAACCGGGTTGCCTCAGATGCCGCCTTTTCCATGTCGGCGTTGAATTCGGGTGCATCGGGCCCTGAATAAAGGTCTGCCAAATTCCATTCCGGAAGATCGCCAAGCTCGGCCTCCACCGCACTTGAAGATGAAGATTTCTGGAAATTTTCTTTCGGGTTACGCATTTTAACTCCAGGAGGTCAGGTGCCGGAACGGGCAAAACAGGGTGTGAACTGCACATATGACCGCTCAATCTGCCTCAAACAAGCTGATTTCACTAAGATTTCCAGAAAATCATCAACTTGTATCAAAGTGGTCCAATTTTAAGCTGCCATTTACCCCTGTAAGGCACAGTGGCCGTCATGAAGCATATGGAGAACCCGTGGGAACATTCAGACAGGCCCGTTCATTGTGCGCTTTTGATCTTGAGACGGCTGTGAGTAAACAAAAGAGACAGCATGGCACATAAAATTCTGATTGTTGATGACGACCCGGCTCAGCGCCGTATTCTCGAAGAGCTGGTCAAACGGTACGGTTTTGAAACCGCTACTGCCGACGGCGCGAGCCAGGGCCTCGATATTCTCGAGGCAAGCCGTTCAAAACCGGTCGATCTGATTATTCTGGACCTGGTGATGCCGGAAATTGACGGGCTTGAATTTCTCGAGCGTCTGTCCGCCTATCGCACGTCGGTCCCGGTCATCGTGCAAACCGCACAAGGCTCCATTGAAACCGTGGTCAAGGCCATGCGTGCCGGGGCCGATGATTTTGTCGTCAAGCCGGTCAATCCGGAGCGTTTGAAAGTTTCCATACAGAACCTTCTGAAAGTCAACGCGCTGACTGAAGAGGTGAAGCGGCTGAACCAGAAAGTATCAGGTTCAATGTCGTTCGATGATCTGATCATCGCCAGCCCGGCCATGTCGAGTGTGGTAAGGCTCGGAACACGGGCAGCTCACTCAAACATTCCTGTCCTGATCGAAGGCGAAAGCGGGTCGGGCAAGGAAATGATTGCCCGAGCCATCCAGGGCGAAAGCGAGCGCAGAGGTAAGTCATTCGTGGCCGTAAACTGCGGTGCGTTGCCCGAAAATCTGGTTGAAAGCATTCTGTTCGGCCATGAGAAAGGCGCCTTTACCGGCGCGGTCGGCAAACACATCGGCAAGTTTCAGGAAGCAGACGGCGGGACCTTGTTCCTCGACGAAGTCGCGGAACTGCCGCTCGACATCCAGGTGAAACTGCTGCGTGCCCTGCAGGAAGGCGAAATAGATCCGGTCGGCTCCCGAAAACCGGTCAAAGTCGATATTCGGCTTATTTCCGCGACCAACCGAAACATGATTGAAATGGTCAAAAACAGCCAGTTCCGCGAAGACCTGTATTATCGCCTCAACGTGTTTCCGATCATGGCACCACCTTTGCGCGAACGCATCGAAGACATTCCGCCGCTGGTAACGCATTTCATCACACGCTTTGCTGCTGAGGAAGGCCGCAGGGTGAAGGGTATTGACGCCAATGCGCTGGAATTGCTCAAGGCGTATGCTTGGCCGGGTAATGTCCGCCAGCTGGAAAACACGGTATTCAGGGCCATTGTCATGTGTGAAGGCGATCAGCTTCATATAGCCGACTTCCCGCAGATTGCCGCGCTGACCGATGGTTTTGATGTCGAGGTGCCACCGGCACCTGTGCCTGAACCTGCAGCACCTGCCGCAAGCGGGGCGGATGCCATGATCGGCGGGCAGAGCAACATCACCGAGCATGCCGCACTTGCATCAACAGGATCGACCAGCATGGTTTCCGATGGTTTTGCAATCGGTATCCCCGCTGTAACCGAAGGCGGGCATATCCGCCGGCTTGAAGAAATTGAAGCCGATATGATCCGCCTGGCCCTCAACCGCTACCGTGGTCAGATGTCAGAAGTCGCCCGCAAGCTGGGAATCGGGCGGTCAACCCTGTACAGAAAAATGCGCGAACTGGGGCTTGAGGCGCGCGGATAGCATCCAGGGTCAGGATCCTAACCCTCTTGAAAAGGCGCGGAAGCCATCTGTTCATTTTTTGAACACCAAATAGCTCGAAGCCTGACAAATTTTGGTGAGTGAATGAACCAACTGGGATCGCAGATGTTATCTGTCACGAATGATGGGAGCCGAGCTCGACCAAAAGTCGGCTTGAACTGGTAATTTGACGTCACCGGACGTACATAATGTCCAGGTTACAGAAAAGTTATTAAATCCCCTCGGTCGACGTATTGCGAAGATTGGAAGGCTGTGGCTTAACTCACAGTTGATTCACCGGAGGTTTGTGTAATGTTGAACCGTTTGAGTGCCGTACTGCTGGCGTCATGCCTGGCCTTGCCCGTCATGGCTTCGTCTGCCAGTGCAGAAAGTCAGATAAGGCAGCCGAAGAAGTTCAACTTCAATTCTGGCAGCAGTAGCAGCAGTACAAGATCGGACGACAGTTTCTGGTCGCGACGCCAGCAGCGTAAAAAGCAGAGACAAAAATCAGGAGACAGCGAAGAATCGTTCAACTTCATCGACCGGACGCGCGGTTTCTTTTCACGTTCCGGCGATTATTTTGATCGACAGGTCCGGTATCGCAATGCCAGGCGATTTCGTGAGCGGGTAAGTTTGTCGGACAATGACGGCCCTGATGCCGCTTCAACCGGTGAAAAATACCATGCCTACAAGGCAGGCTCCCCGGTTGCTCTTGCGGATAAGAGCCTCAAGCAGCCACGCCCGAAAGGGGCTATTTTCGCATCTGCTTCAGGCACGGTCGTGGATGCAAATGAGTATGTTGAAACCGTCCAGCTGCCAGACCCGGTAGCTCAGGCCATATTCAAGGCATTGAAACAGAATTCTGCTGACGTTTCCCTTTCGAAGACCCAGGTCTCCGCGCTGATCAAGGCATATTCCGAACGTCAGTTTGAACCACTTTGGATTACAGACAACAAGCCATCATCAAATGCCCGTGCCGTGCTCAAGGTGCTGGCAAACTCTGATCAGGAAGGTCTCGACCCGAACCTGTACCAGTTGCCGTCACTGACAGATGCCGGTGGCATCAACAATCTGGCATCGGATGCGGTTGCGTTGGCAAAATTCGATCTGCAGTTGTCCGCCATGGCGCTGCGCTATTCGGACCATGCGTCGTCTGGTCTGGTTACCCCCAACAAGATCTCCGGTTACCACGATCTCAAGAAGCCCAAAATTGCGGCCAAGGATGCGGTTGCCTCACTTGTCAATCACCCCGCGCCACACGACTGGCTGATGAGCCTGCATCCCAAACTGCCGGCTTACGCAGCCATGAAAGCCGAACTGATCAAGCTCGGAGCAGGCGAGCGCGAGATTGAACAGATCATTGTTCCGGCAGGCCCGCTGTTGAAGCTGGGTGTTGAAGATGATCGCATTCCGATCCTGCGCGAGCGCCTCAAACAATTGAAATTATTGAAAAACAAGGATGAACTTGCGCTGTCAGACAATCAGGCAAGCGATGCTCCCCTGTTTGGATCTGAAGGCGCGGTACTGGCTGCCGACAACACCTCTCACACAATGACTGAAACCGATGTGAATGCCCTAAGGGCATTTCAGAAGAGTGTCGGCCTCAGCCCGGATGGTATTGCCGGCAAGCGCACCATAAACGCGCTCAACGGCAAGAAATCCGTCAAACGAACCGATCAGCTTGCCCTGAATATGGAGCGGTTGCGGTGGCTGCCGCGCAACCTTGGTTCGCGCTATGTATTCGTGAATCAGCCGGCCTACAAAATGCAAATCATCAACAAGGGCAAAACCGAATGGTCAACCCGTGTGATTGTCGGCAAGCCGACTAACCAGACCTACTTCTTCTCCGATCAGATGGAACGGGTGGAGTTCAATCCGTACTGGGGTGTTCCGCAATCCATTATCAAGGGCGAATATCTGCGCCGGGTGCAGGATAATCCGAGTTACTTTGAGCAGCGCGGCTATGAGGTTCTCAACAATCGCGGCCAGCGAATTTCCGGCTGGGACGTAGATTGGTGGAACTATCGCGGCGGCATTGGCGTTCGCCAGAAGCCCGGCCCCAAAAATGCATTGGGCGAAGTGAAGTTCATGTTCCCGAACAAGCACGCCATTTACCTGCATGACACGCCTAAACGCTCTCTGTTCAAAAATGACAATCGCGCCTACAGCCATGGCTGTGTGCGCGTGCAGAACCCCCGCGAGCTTGCGACCCAGATTCTGGGCTGGTCGCAGGACAAAATTGCGTCGACCATAGCGACCCGCAAAAATACGCCGGTACAACTGCAGAACAAGTTGCCGGTGCATTTGACGTACTTCACCGCCTGGACCGATGAAACGGGTGATCTGGCTTATTACACCGATGTCTACAAGCGCGATATGTACCTCGCCCGGGCACTGAAAGCCGAGAAAAGCGCGTTGCGCTAGAGCACCAGAGGTTCCAGTGAACCCATCAGGTTGCTCGATCACCTTGAAGGCGATCAGGTTTATAATTTTTGGTTGATTCAATCAAAAATCATCCTGATCTAGCTCACCACGGCATAAAGTCACAACTGCAAATGGGCGCCACGTAGGGCGCCCATTTGTCGTTATTGACCCTGAAAGGCGCAAAACCGGCGATTTTTCATGTGATCAGTCAAAAACTGTCATTAATCTGACATATAATCACCGGTTTTTATATGCGTGTTTAAGCAGGTGTTAAGCTGGCCATGCAATGATCAATTAGCTGAGTAAAAACAACGCCTAATAGCAGCCTTATTCTTGTGGTCTCTGGCGAATAAGGTTACAAAGGCTTACGAGATTCTGCTGGGAGCAGTTTCTAGGGGATGCGGGATTTTCCCGTGTAATGGTGGTTATGCAGTGCAGGGTTCCTTGGACCACGCTATTTGACAGTGTGGTTTCTCAGGCCAGAAGTAAGGCTTTGACCGGTTGTTTAGCGGCAACGGTTGTGGTTGGCGCGTCTGCGGCAACTACTGCTGCAGCATCCGCTGAAGACCGTACGCTTTCGATGTATTTCACGCACACCAAGGAATCACTGACCATTACCTACAAAAGGAATGGCAAGTACGATCGGGCAGCCCTGAAGAAAATCAACTGGTTCCTGCGCGATTGGCGCCGCAACGAGCCAACCAAGATGTCATTGGAAACAATTGACCTTTTGTGGGAACTGCACGCCGATCTTGGCTCGAAAAAGCCCGTTCACATTGTTTCCGGTTACCGCTCGCCTCGCACCAATGCCATGTTGAAGCGGATCGGGCGCAAAGTTGCCCGCACCTCGCAGCACATGAAGGGTCGTGCGATTGATTTCTACTTCCCGGACGTGCCTGTAGAAAAAATCATGGGCTCTGCCTTTGTGCGCAAGATTGGCGGCGTTGGTTATTATCCGCGCTCCGGCAAGTACGGCTTCGTGCATATTGACAATGGCAGTGTCCGGCACTGGCCGCGCATGAGCGCAACCCGCCAGGCAAAAATTGCCCGCAAATACTATAAAACCGTGGCTGCCCGCAGTGGCCGTCCGAACAACCTGCAATATGCCGCTTTCCAGCCCGCTCCGGCTCAGAACAAGAAGAGCCCGTCCGGTCCGGTCAGCTTGATGCCGGCCAGCATGGCTGAAGCCGTTATTGCGGCCGTCGCCACGACATCCGCTCCAGCTGCGGTTACAGCATCTTTGCGTAATGTTGCGCCCAAGCCGCGTCCACGGCCGATTGAAGTCCTCATGCTCGCAGCAGCCAATATGCAGATCCAACCTGCTTCTGCTCCGGTCGAGCGTCAGAATTTCTCTGAAGACAGCGTCTCACCGGTACGCGGTAGCCTTGGTCCCGTCACCATAGCCTCGCTGGCCGTTGAGGATCTGAATTCTGTCAATTCAACCGCCAAGGGCAGCCTTAACACAGCAACGGCGCCTGCTGTTCAGGGATCCGGCATTCGTCCTTTGAGTGTCAGCTACGCCAACACGTCCAGTCTGAGTGACCTGTTCACCAACACAGATGCAATCGCACGCCGTGATGGTGCACCGCAGCCATTTGTTCATGACGACGAGCACGAGATTCACCCTCTCAGCAAAGAAGACAAATCAGCACTGGCGCGTTTGATCGAAGCGTTTATGCCGGGTGCAGAGCCTGCCGAACAAGCCGTAAGTACTGACAACGGCGTTAACCGTTCCGGCAAGGGCGACAGCCAGATTGTCAACCGTTCCGGCAAGGGCAACTTCACACCTGAAGCCGTTGGCACCCGGAAAATCTGGCAGCAGAGTGAAGCCCAAAGTTCAAAAATCCTGAAGGTCGTGGAAGCACCGCTGAGCTTCGGAAACTGATAGTCTTCCGATCATTTCCAGATCAGATTTTGATTGAATCAGAACTGACACCTGTCACGCGCACAGGTTGTAAAGACGTCAATTAATTCGCGACCACACTTGCCATCCACCGGCCCATTGTAGCGGCCGATAGCTGCCAGTCTCTGCTGCCAGTCGCTGGTCATCTCAACATCAGCAATCGCGCAGGTTTTCTCCCATTGCCGCTTTGCAGCCTGGATCTTTCCGCCATAGTACAGAACGTCTCCGAAACTGTGCTGAACCTCCAGGTCGTCCGGCAGCAGTCTCATCGCCTCCTGAATGTCGGCTTCGGCTTCGGCAAACTTGCCACGTCGCAGGTAAATATAGGCGCGCTGCTTGTAAGTGCTTCCATAGGCAGGATCGATGCGAACCGCCGTCTCATAATCTGAGAGGGCGGCATCGTCGTCTCCTGAAAAGGCGTACGCGACACCCCGCATGACATGGGCTTCAACTGTCGGATTGAGGTCAATTGTCTTGTCGAGATCCTTGATGGCCAGCGCGTTCTTGCTCTGTAGCTGGTACAGGTATGCCCGCAGCAGAAATGCAACCCAGGACTTCGGGTCATAATCCAGTGCCCTGGTGTATTCAGCCAGTGCAGCTTCATAATCTCCATTGTCGAGATGGTAATTGCCCCGCAGCATATGCTCGACCGAGGCTCTTAGATTATCAGCGTGTGAAGACCCCGGCTCAGTGGAATTCGTAACGGCAATCTCCATGGCGGGTTCCAGCGGCTTCGCCGCGTGAACTTCCTGGTTTGCCGCCGCACTCGCCCAGCCCAATTGTATACTCCCCAAAACGGCGATTATACCAAGTGCGGCTGCGCCCATCGATTTCCAACCTCGGTTACTGAGCGGCGGCGATAACCTTCATCTCATACCAATCATTCCGCGGCAGCAGCATCGTCCTGCCCGCTGCCATCTGCGGCAATCATGCCGAGTGCACTGAGATAAAGGTCGAGAATGGCTTCTTCTTCCTGGCGCTCTGCGCTGTCTTTCTTGCGAAGACTGACAACCTTTCGCATGATCTTGGTGTCGAAACCATTGGATTTGGCCTCACCGTAGATTTCCTTGATGTCAGCCGCGATTGCCTTCTTTTCTTCTTCAAGCCGCTCAATGCGTTCGATCAGGCTTCGAAGCTGGCTTTGCGCAAAACTTGTCTTGGTGTCCATCGATTACGTCCGTTCTATCTACTCTAAGCGCTCATCTGAACGTGTGTTGGTTTAGATCAGGTTTATGGATTCAAGTGAACCTGCTTCGCTCTAGTGATCGGTATGCGACTTCGCAAATGCCGCTACCTGGGCAGGCGTGGCCTCGGTCTGATAGGTGGCCTTCCACTGGGCATATGGCATCCCATAGACATGCTCGCGTGCGGCTTCCTTGTCCAGCGCAATACCTGTTTCATCCGCAGCATCTTTGAGCCAGTTGGACAGGCAGTTGCGGCAAAAGCCACCCAGGTTCATCAGGTCAATGTTTTGAACATCGGTGCGTTCGCGTAAATGCGCAACGAGGCGGCGAAATGCAGCCGCCTCAAGTTCGGTTTGGGTTTTCTGATCCATCTTCATGTGTCTCCTGCAAGTTTTTACGGCACCAGATCCTTGATCTGGTTATTGGCAATCATCGCTTCAATAGCGCCGGCCAGCCGCTCAATCCATTGTGATACGCCCTGATCATCTGAAATCAAATCCTGACGAATTTCCAGCAGCGTGTGCGGCAGTCCACGGTTGACCGAGTGTGTGTTCATGGTGTCGCCGGCAAGTCCGCCTGCATAGGGCTCGTTGTCGCCTACCATCAGGTTGGGATCAGCAGACAGAGCCTGAATGAACAGGTCAGAACATCGCCTGTCATCCTCCCACAAAAAGCCGGCATGCCAGGGGCGGGCCAGCCCTTTCCATGCGGGGGTAAAACTATGCACCGAAATCAGCACCGGTGGTGAACCGCCTGCTATCGCGGCATCAATCTCCGCCTCGATGGCACGGTGATAGGGCCGGTAGAAATGAGACAGTCTGAAATTCCGTTCCGTCTCGTCTATGTCCCGGTTCCCCGGTACCACGGCTCCATCGGACAGTTGCATGATCAGTGTCGGATCGTTGACCCCCCGGTTGGGATCAATCAGCAATCTGGAAAAACACGACAATACCGCAGGCAGGCCCAGCCTGGCCGACAAGCCGTTCACAACGGCTTCAACGCCGATATCATAGGCAATATGCCGATCAAACTCAGATGCCGGCAGGCCCAGATTTCCATAGGCGTCCGGCAGTGCGTTTCTGGCGTGATCGCAAACCAGCAGCAGACCGCGGCCGCGGTCGCCCGGCAACACGTAGTGACTGTCAAATCCCGCAATGTCAGCAGGCCGGTGCGGACCGGGGTGAGAAACGATAGAAGCAATATTCATGACGCGTTGGACTATAGAACGCGCTCTGCGATTGTCCACCATGCATCAAGCATGCTTGACCGGATCACAGAACACGTTGATAAGTTGTGATATGGCGAAGTGTTATCATGTCATTGAACCGCCATTTTTGCGATGGCAATTTGAGATTGGCCAAGCCGGGGTTTCGCCGTCACAATATACTTGGCATCAGTCGGTGGTGTCGTCACACTGGTGATGGCTGGACAGGATTAGAAAAGGGATGGATGACGTTGTGCCTTGTGCGCACGCGTCACTGGGAAAGACTGCATATGAAGCGCTCACTTCTTCTTGCTTTGGCCGTTGCGGCTCCGGCAATTCTGGTACAGCCGGCACCTGCACACGCAGACCTCAAACTTTGCAATTTGACACCCAGCCGCGTTGGCGTGGCCCTGGGCTACAAGGATCAACAGGGCTGGGCCTCTGAAGGCTGGTGGAACATTGCCGCCAATGCCTGCGAAACGTTGCTAAAAGGCCCCCTGATCGCGCGCTGGTATTACATCTACGCAGTTGACTATGACAATGGCGGCTCCTGGGGCGGCAATGCCCAAATGTGCAGCCGTGATAAACTCTTCACAATCCGTGGTTTAAAAAGCTGCCAGGAACGTGGTTACAAGCAAACCGGTTACTTTGAAGTGGACACTGGTGAAAACACGGACTGGACCATCAGGCTTGAAGGTGCAAAAACCCAAGCCGCTCCTGCTGCAACCCAGTAAACCGGCAACAAGAACATTAAGGTGGTAGGGACGTGAGGCGGCAAAGACAGGCGAAGATTATCGCAACCCTGGGGCCGGCGTCCGAAACCGAAGAAATGATTGAGAAGCTGTTTCTCGCAGGTGTGGATGTATTCCGCATCAATATGAGCCATTCCGATCATCCCAATCTCAAATCCCGCTACGATATTATCCGTCGGATCGAGAAGAAATATTCCCGACCCATTGCAGTGCTTGTCGACCTGCAGGGCCCGAAACTGCGCATCGACACGTTTGCCAGTGAAGAAGTGACCATCAATGCAGGCGACACTTTTACGCTCGACATGAACGAGGCACCGGGCGACGAAACCCGCGTTCATCTGCCTCACCCGGAAATCTTCCAGGCTGTCAAACCCGGTGAAAATCTGCTCCTCAATGACGGCCGTATCCGGCTGGAGGTTACCTCTGTCAATGACCGGACCATCGAGACCCGCGTGATTTTCGGCGGTGTCCTGTCGGCGCGCAAAGGCGTCAACCTGCCCGACACCATCATCCCGCTCACGCCGTTGACCGAAAAGGACCTTGCCGATCTCGATTATGCCCTGACACTGGACATTGACTGGGTCGCTTTGTCGTTCGTGCAACAGCCGTCTGACGTTGCCGAGGCACGCGCCATCATCGGCGACAAGGCCGGCATCATGGTCAAGGTGGAAAAGCCATCGGCGCTCAATTTCCTCGACGACATCATCGAACAGTCAGATGCCATCATGGTGGCGCGCGGAGACCTCGGTGTCGAATTGCCGCTGGAATCCGTGCCCGGATGGCAAAAGCGCATGGTGCGGGCCTGCCGCCGCGCCGGCAAGCCGGTCGTTGTCGCGACCCAGATGCTGGAAAGCATGATCCAGGAGCCTGTACCGACCCGCGCTGAAGTGTCAGACGTTGCAACCGCCCTGTTTGAAGGGGCTGATGCGATCATGCTGTCAGCTGAATCAGCGGCTGGCCAATGGCCGGAAGAAGCTGTCGCGACAATGGACAAGATCGCACAATCCATCGAGCGCGATCCGCTGTATGCCAATATCATCAAGAATGCCCGCACCGAACCGCAGCCGACCAGTGCTGACGCCATTTCCAATGCTGCACGCTCGGTCGCCGAGACGCTCAATGTGGCAGCTATCGTGTGTTACACTGGATCAGGCTCGACCGGCCTGCGCGTTGCGCGGGAACGCCCTGACATGCCGGTCATTGCCCTGACGCCCAACATTGCCACCGGACGCCGGCTGGCGGTTGTGTGGGGCCTGCATTGCATGCACACCGAAGATGCCCGTGATCTGGACGACATGGTGCAGCGCGCTGTCGATATCTCGCGCAATGAGAAAATCGCCAAGGTCGGAGATCATATTGTCATCACCGCAGGTGTTCCCCTGCGCACCCCCGGCAAGACCAACATGCTGAGGGTGGCACGGGTTACGCCACCGGCACAGTAACCCGTCATCCCGGCCAGGCAGTTGCGGTCTAGTTCTCCAGAACGCGGGCAACGATCCGCAACGGGCGGCATGTTTTCAGTTTGTCAATTTACGAGAACAATCTCCGGGCCTGATTGTGCCCAGGCTCTGACGCGAGCAACCGCTAAATCTTCTGGTCGAATTCCTGCTCAAGTTCGCGAATGCGCTCGTTCACGTTCTTCAACTGCGGGTTCACTGTGCGGGCACGGCGCAGGGCGCGCAGTGCCTTGCGGCCGTCGCCACGCTGTTTGAAAATCGCGCCCTGGCCCGACAGCGCACCATAATGGCGCGGTTCCAGCGACAACACCTGATCAATGTCACTCAGGGAACTTGTAAAATCTCCACGCAGAAAATGCAGGGTCGCGCGCCGGTTCCAGCCTTCGACAAAGTCCGGATGCTGCTCTACCACGGTGTCCAGAATAACCAGTGCCGCGCCGTACTGCTGTTCGCCCATGGCATCACCTGCCTGTTTCATCAGCAGGTCGGCGGTGGGACTGCCGGAACGCAACCACAAAGCCTGGATGGCGTTTTCCAGCAATTTTACAGACTTTTCATCGTCTGCCTGCCGCAACTGGCCAAACAACCGGTCGAGCACTTCGGCAACATCGGCGCTACTGTCCGGATCATGCAATCCCGGACCAAGGCCCTGCCCAGGTATCTGGTGCGCCTCACCTGCCTGCTGGGCATGTACCGGCGTCAAAAATGCTGGTCCGGCAATCACTGCGGCGCACATCAACGGCTTCAATAAGGCTTTTGTCATGACGAGAAGTCTAGCACCTGAGCATGGCAAGCAAAAGTGCATGTGATTTTGCGCTGTTTCGAAATCTAACCTATTGAAATTAGGTGTTTTTCAGTCACATAAGCCAAACAAAAACGCCGCAAATGCGTCTGCGGCGTCTTCAAATTCAGGTGATGTCAAGTGCCCGGAACGGGCAAGGTTCAGATAATCAGCCCTGGCGCGCCTTGAAGCGCGGGTTGACTTTGTTGATGACATAAAGCCGGCCACGACGACGAACAACGCGGTTCGCGCGGTGACGCTTGGCAAGCGATTTCAAGGAATTACGGATTTTCATCTGACCGGTCTCTCATAATCAAAGCCGCGCGAGCAGTTTTCAAAACCCGGCGCGGCCTGTGAAATAGTTGGGCGGAACATAGTTGCGCAAAAGCTACGTGTCAACTACTGCAAATTCACTACATACGCCTTATATCACACGTCCGACAACGACCATTTAACAGTCAGGCCAAGCCGGTTCACATGACATCGTTAGTCCCAAGCGAGATCGCCATAACCTGGAGCGTGTTCGGCTTCAGTGTCCTGCTTGTCGTATTGATGTGCTGGCGTGAAAGCAAATCAGGCAAGTCGATGGACGTCTCCATCTGGCCAACAACACCATTTCTGCTGGCCGGCGCTTTCCTGGCTGTTCTGGCTGTTGTCCATCTGCTGACGCTATACGGCGTCAATCCCCGCTAGATCCGTTAAATAGTCGCTTTCAAAGTGCCCGAACATGAACGCCAGCTTGTGACATAGTTCACATTCGGTTCAGGTTGCCTGCGCTATGTTTGTAAGCATAAACAAACCCATCAAGGACCACAGAAAGACCACCGCCATGTATCGCCCGCACACAATCACAAGCTCGCCTGCCCGCTCAGCCGACGCACACGTTGTCGGCGTACCTCAGAACTATCGTCGTCCCGGCCCTCACTCAGGCCAGGAGATCGGCCTCGGCCCGTCAACCAGCGAAGTTCTCGGTGTCTTGTCTGCCATGGAACGCCTGCTTCCCTGACACCTGTTATGCAATTTATGCGTGTTGCGATGCGTTGAAAAACAGTGTCAATTGACGCCTGCTAACAGTTAGAGTCAAAGAGCAGACATGCGTGACGCGGCCTCCACTTCCGGTGAAACAACAATAGTTATAGGCGCCGGACAGGCCGGTTTTTCGTTTTGCGCAAGACTGCGCGAACTTGGCTACCTCGGCGATATCATCCTGATCGGCGATGAACATCACGCACCCTATCAACGTCCGCCTTTGTCCAAGGCCTACCTGCTCGGCGACATGTCGCTGGACCGCATGCTGCTGCGGCCTGCGGAATTTTATCCCGATCAGGGTATTGACCTGAGAACAGGTACTCAGGTCACCTCCATCACGCCGGACCGCAAAACCGTCACCCTGGATGATGGCACTCGCCTCAGCTACGACAACCTCATCCTGGCCACTGGCTCAACGCCGCGCGAATTACCGCGCAGCCTGTCCGGTGGTCTTGACGGCATTTACTACATGCGCTCGATCGCCGATGCCGACGCCATTGAGCCTGAATTTACATCCGGCCGCCGGGCACTGGTTGTCGGCGGTGGGTATATCGGACTGGAAGCAGCAGCCGTTGCGGCAAAGCGAGGTGTGAAAGTTGTCCTGATCGAGGCCGCCGACCGCATTTTGCAACGCGTCGCCTGCAGCCAGACATCGGATTATTTCAGGGACGTTCATCGCTCGCATGGCGTCGACATCCGCGAAGGTATCGGACTGGAGGCCCTGCACGGCAAAAACGGCCGCGTTTCATCTGCCACACTGTCGGACGGGACATCGCTGGACATCGACTTCGTCATTGCCGGCATTGGTATCCTGCCAAATGTGGAACTGGCCGAGGCCGCAGGTGTTGAATGCGAAAACGGCATTAAAGTCGATGCGACATGCACAACATCAGATCCGGCCATCATGGCCATCGGCGACTGCGCCTGTTTCCCGCGCAGCGGCGCACGTCTTCGCCTGGAAAGTGTCGGCAATGCCATCGACCAGGGCCAGTTGGCTGCGGCCAACGTCATGGGCAGCAACGAACCGTATGTTGCAAAACCCTGGTTCTGGTCTGACCAGTACGACATCAAGCTTCAGATCGCCGGGCTGTCAACCAGCTTCGACAGGATCATCGTACGAGGCGGCGAGGCGCCATCCCGCTCGCACTGGTACTTCGCCGGAGATGATTTGCTGGCCGTAGATGCCATGAACGACCCGCGCGCCTACATGGTGGCCAAGCGGCTGATCGAAGCCGGCAAGTCGCCGCCTGCCGATGCTGTTTCCGACATCAGTCTTGATCTGAAGGACCTGCTGAAGACGTAGATATTTGATCGAAGTTTTGCAGCGTCATAGCCTGCATTATTCAATTCATCAGAAGTTACCGACCTCAAATCCGTTGCCTTTGTTCAAGGCAACTGCCATCGTTTGCCTTATCCCATAAAGAACAGGTTGAGCCATGATTGAAGAACCACCGATTTTGTCGATCAACGGCAGGATGAAACGTCCGAGCAGAAGCCAGATTGAAGCGTTTCAGGGCGTACCAACCGGCTTTGTCGTCGATGCGCTTTTTGGATCTGGCGCGCTCAACAGAATGATCCAGCCGCTTGGTGAAGGGCGTGACCTCAAAAACTCTGTCGCGGGACCCGCACTGACGGCCAATTGCGGTCCGGCAGACATTCTGGCGACGCTTGCTGCATTGAAATTCATCCAAAAAGGCGATGTGGTCGTCTCCGCGTTTGCCGCCCATCAAGGTTGCGCTGCGGCAGGCGACCGCGTAACCGGAATGATGAAAAACTGCGGCGCGGCGGGATTCGTTACAGATGGTCCTGTCCGCGACTATGCCGGGATTGTTGAAGTGGGTTTGCCGGTTTGGTGCTCAGGCCTTACCCCTGCTTCGCCCTATTCGAGCGGACCTGGTTCAGTGGGTTTTCCCATACAAATAGGAGATCAGGAAGTGGAGACGGGGGATATGATCATCGCAGACCGCGATGGCGTTGTTGTCGTCCCGTTCGAAAGAATTGATGAAACACTGGCCGGTCTTGAACGTGTCAAGGAGGCGGAACAGGAGCTCGATGCCAGAGTGGCTGATGGCCTGAAGATACCAGACAGCGTGGCTGAACTGCTGGGCAGCGATAAAACCAAATTCTACAATTAGAGCCGCGTGCCGGTTGTTCTATTTGAGATCACGGCCCTGGATTTCAGGGTGGCTTGACTTGCCCGCCACATAGACCGCCGCGACGGCCCGGTCATCCCCCATGGTCTGCAACACAAACAATTCCTCGGCAAGATTGCTGACGGTTTCCATGCGCAGGGCCGCAGCAGCTGTGGCGCGCGGATCCATGACAATAATGTCAGCTTCGCTGCCTTCTTCAAGAGTACCTATCTGATGCTCCAACTGCAACGCGCGGGCATTGCCAAGCGTCGTCATGTAGAACGACTTCAGCGGATTGAGCACCTGGTTTCTGAGCTGTAGGACCTTGTAGGCTTCATCCAGGGTCTTGAGCATGGAATAGCTGGTGCCGCCGCCGATATCGGTTGCGATCGCCGTGCGCACGCCGTGTGCGCGCAGACCGTCTTCGTCAAACAGCCCGCTGCCGAGAAACAGGTTCGAGGTCGGGCAGAACACCGCCACGGATCCGGTTTCGGCCATGGCGGCGCGTTCGCGGCCGTTCAGATGCAGGCAGTGGCCAAACAGGCTCCTGTCACCCAGAAGGCCGTACATCTGATAGACATCGAGATAATCGCGTGCCGACTGGTACAATTCCAGCGTCAGTTCGATCTCAGCCTGGTTTTCCGACAGGTGCGTCTGCAGGTAACACTCGGGATGCTCTTTCGTCAGCGCCTGGGCCATTTCCAGTTGTGTCGGAGTGGAAGTGATGGCAAAGCGCGGCGAGATGGCATAAAGCGTCCTGCCCTTGCCATGCCAGCGGGCAATCAGGTCCTTGCTGTCGTCATAGGCTGACTGCGGCGTGTCACACAGTGCATCGGGCGCATTGCGGTCCATCATCACCTTGCCGCCGACCATGCGTAGATTCCGACGCTCGGCTTCGGTAAAAAACGCCTCCGCCGACGCCTTGTGAACGGAACAATAGGCAACCGCCGTGGTTGTCCCATTGCGCAGCAGATTGTCGAAGAAGTGCGCCGCCATGCGCTTGCAGTGTGCAGGATCTGCAAATTTCTGTTCTTCGACAAACGTGTAGGTATTCAGCCAGTCGAGCAGCTTGGTGCCGAAAGACCCGATGACCTGGCCTTGCGGAAAATGCAGGTGGGTGTCGATGAAACCCGGCAGGATCAGATGGGGCCGGTGATCGACGACCTCAGCATCGGGGAACTGTGCCCTTACCTGCTCGTAGCTGCCGCTTGCCGCAATCAGACCGTCCTTGACAGCGACCGCGCCATCTTCTTCGTAAGCGTAACTGGCGTGATCATCGTGTGACTGCGGAATGTCGCGAAACGACAGGGTACGTCCGCGCAATATGGTTACGCTCACGATTTTTGGTCCTTGCCGGCAATGGCGTGCCTGTACCAGTCGATTATCGCCTTGCGTTCAGTATCTTCCATGAACGACACATTGCCGGGCGGCATGGCATTGGTATGGCCTGCCTGCAGATAGATTTCACGGGCGTGGGCAGCAATCTGTTCCGGCGTTTCGAGCACAACGCCCTTTGGCGCATGAACAATACCGTCCCATGACGGCTCTTGAGCGTGACACATGGAACACCGTCCCAGCACGGTCTCGCTGACCTGCTCGAAGCCCGGTGCAGCCGCAAAACGCTGCTGGGTTTGGGTCATCACGGCCTGTTTGTCTTGGTCCGCTCCGCCGGCGGGAAATGACGACAACCACATGACACCGGCAAACAGCGCAGCCGTAGCCCCCCATGTCCACCACAGCTTGCCGCCGCCCTGGTGCATGGTATTGAAAAAGTGGCGGATGGTGACCCCCATCAGGAACACCAATGCGGCAATCAGCCAATTGTACGGCGTGGCGAACGCAAGCGGATAATGGTTCGACAGCATCAGGAAGATGACCGGCAGCGTCAGGTAGTTGTTGTGTGTCGAACGCTGCTTGGCAATCACGCCATACTTCGGGTCCGGCGTGCCACCGGCTTTCAGGACTTCAACCACCTTCTTCTGGTTTGGAATGATGATCGCAAACACATTGGCGGTCATGATGGTGGCGGTGAAGGCGCCCAGGTGCAGCATCGCGGCACGGCCCGAGAATACCTGCGTGTAACCCCATGCCATGGCCACGAGAATCCCGAACAGCACGATCATCAACCCGGTACTGCTGCGTCCCAGCGGCGACCGGCACAACCCGTCATAGGCCAGCCAGCCGACCACGATTGATGCCAGCGAAATGCCAATCGCCTGAACACTGCTCAGTTCGAGCACGTTTTGGTCAATCAGGTACAGGTCCGCACCCACATAATAGACAATGCACATCAGCGCGAACCCGGACAGCCAGGTGGCATAGCTTTCCCACTTGAACCAGGTCAGGTGCTCCGGCAACCGCTCAGGCGCCACCAGGTATTTCTGGATGTGATAGAAACCGCCGCCATGCACCTGCCATTCCTCGCCATGCGCCCCGGCCGGCATGTCCGGCGCCTTGCGCAGACCTAAGTCCAGCGCAATGAAATAGAACGACGACCCGATCCACGCGATTGCCGTGATCACATGCAACCAGCGGGCCGCAAATGACAGCCATTCCCACACTATCGGATATTCAAACATGAATGGTGTCCCTCCCGGTATATCGTCAACAGAATGACAGACATCATTCTTCAGGGAAACAAGGGTTATCATCAAACACTTTCAATAATTCATTGATAATAGTAACCTCCCTTGATGTCGTACCTGGAGAACATCAAGGTCTTCGTTCGCGTCTTTGAGCTGGGCAGCCTGTCGGCCGCCGGTCGTGATCAGCGAGTGTCGCCTGCCGTTGCCAGCAACCGCATTCGCGAGCTGGAAAAATACCTTGGTGTACGTCTGTTCAACCGCACCACCCGCAAACTGACACCAACCGAGCATGGCCGTGTATTCTATGATGGAACCGTGAAAGTCCTTGAGGCGGTCAGGGAAGCAGAAGACGCTGTTGCAGACATTTCCGGCAACCCGAAAGGCGTCATTCATGTCACGGCCCCGTTGGGCATCGGCAAGCGCCTGATTGCGCCGCTGATTCCGGAATTTCAGAATACCTACCGCGATGTCCAGGTACGATTACGGTTATCCGATCGCCATGTCGACATGACAACCGAGGCCATGGATGTGGCGTTCAGGCTCGGAACAATAGAAGATTCCAACCTGCGCATGCGCGGCCTGATGGAGTGCAAACGCGTGATGTGTGCCGCGCCTGATTACATGGAAAAACGCGGCATTCCTTTGCAGGCCGAGGATCTGCTCAGTGATGATCACAATTGCCTGCTGCTCAGATTCCCCGGCTCAAAGGAATTCTACTGGACCCTGCAGATGCCGACCGGCCCGGCCCGGTTTGAAGTAAAGGGACAGTTTGATTCCGATGACGGTGATGTATTGATCGAGTGGGCCCTGCAGGGCCACGGCATCATCAATCGGCCGGAATTCGAGATTGCCGATCATCTGCGCGCAGGCCGGCTGGTGCCGCTGCTGGAAGACACACCGCCGGTCGATGCGCAACTGGCCTGCCTGTATCCGCACAAGCGCTTCCAGGACCCGAAAGTCCGGTTGTTCATCGAATTTGCGGCACAGCGGTGCCAGGATCAGATCCGCAAGCTACTAGGGTCAGGATTCGGTGATCCGGCAATAGGCTGATGTCTGCGATGCGGACAAAGCTGCCGGTCTTGTTGGTCAGTTGAAAGTCAACTTCTGACCCGAAGCCGTCATTAGCCTGTTGTCCGCTCACTGGTTTCGCGCTCCGTATTTTACAAGGCAGGCGCCAAGCATCAATTTGCAAATCCTGCCTTACTGAACCCCCCCAAAAAGTCTTCCAGGACGTCGGGATCACGATAGGGAGCAATCTTCCGAAGTTTGGAGATAGAGAAGTCGGGCTGCAAACGCAGGACTGCTTCGGTATTCTTTTTCGCATCCTGTGTGTGTCCAAGCTCGGCATGGCAAGCGGCCAGAAAGGCATAACTCCAGAAAGGCGTATTTTCGATTCGCTCAAACGCGGCAATAGCGCCTGCATAGTCTTTGGCCGTGTGCAGGCATCTACCCAGAATATTCCAGTACCAATTGGGGTGATATGGATTTTGCCGCATGGCCTGACGCACGTAGTCGGCGCCATCCTTCGGAGCATTCGTATACATTAGGAAGCGGCCGTATTCTATCATCAGGATTTCGTCATTGGGGTTAAGCAGCAAGGCCTTTTCAAAATGATGAGCAGCCCGATTATGTTCGCCGCTAAAAAGATACGACACGCCAAGCGCAAGGTGACACCTCATTGTACTGTCATCGAGCGTCAGGCCATATTCCCCGATTTCGATCGCCTGTTTCACGCTGTCTGCGGACATTTTCCAGTAAAGCCGGTTCTGGGCGACAACATAGGCCAGCCAACCATGGGCACGAGCGAAGTTGGGGTCAACAGAAATAGCCTTCTCCAGGAGTTGGCGTGCCTCGGAAAAGTCCATTTCGGTGTATTTTTGCACATGTTGTTGAGCTCTCAGCACAAACTCATAGGCCGAAAGGCTGGCCGTTGGTTTGAGCGCAGAATGCCTGACCATGTCACCATCGACACGGCCCTTAAGGGTTGCCGCTATCGACCGGGTAAGGTCATCCTGGATCTCGAAAATGTCGATGATTTCTCGATCATAGCGATCGGCCCAAACATGATCGGCAGTAATGGCATCTATCAATTGGGCGGAGACGCGGATGCGATTGGCAGCCCTCCTGACTGACCCTTCCAGAAGATACCGCACGCCAAGTTTCTGGCCAATTTCACGCACGTCGGCAGCTGTATCCTTGAAAATAAAAGAAGAATTTCGAGCAATGACGAACAGGTCACGATATCGGCTGAGCTCGGTAATGATGTCTTCCGTGATCCCATCGGAGAAGAATTCCTGCTCTGGATCAGCCGATAGATTATTGAATGGAAGAACGGCGATGGAGGGTTTTTCGGGAAGCGTCGGCAAGCGGGGTTGGTCCTCTAGGGTTCGGATGGCCGCCACGCCCGCAGGTGCAACTTTGATAGGTTCTTCACTATCTTTCGCCACTTTCCGCTGTGTCCTGATTTCCGTCTCCAGATCCAGCGTCTGACGACTTGGTGCCACATCGAGTTGTCTGGCAAGCTCACTTTTGCATTGTTCAAACTGGTTCAGTGCGGCGTCGTAGCGCCCCTGCACGAAGTAAAGTCGCATGAGCCTGCGGTGCGATGTCTCCTGCAGCGGGTCCACGGCAAGCAGTTTCGCACACCAGGCGGCGGCGTCCTCTGTACGTCTTTCCTGCTCCGATCCATCCACGAGATATTCGAGCAGCTGACAATATTTGGAACGCGCATTTTCGCGCTCTCCGCTCAACCACTGGTCGAAGGTGGGTTCGTTCAGGCTCATGCCTTCAAGCAGATCGCCACTATATAATTCCGCCACGGCCGTCAGGTCTTTCGGTGAAGCAGCGTTGGATACCGCGTCGAGTGCCTGAGTGTCGGTCCACAACGTATCTGCAACGAGCATTACGCTTTCATTAGTGGAGGTCAAAACCACCGAGGCACTTTCACTCAGCATTCGGCGAATTGCTGAGAGCGTCTGGCGAAGGCTTGCTCTTGCTTGGTCCTCGCTTCTGTCCCCCCACAACAGGCCGACAATAGTTTCGCGCGGCACTGCAATTCCACGACGGAGAGCCAGGTAAGCAAGCAACGCCCGGGCCTTGCGTGACGGAAGTTCCACTTCGCGCTCTTCAACCTCGATGCGCATTGGTCCGAGCAGGAAGAGCCTAATTAGCACATTCCGTGAATTTTTTCCCTGTGAAAGTCGATTTTGCATTTATTTCACGTTTGTCCGAACTGCGAGCTCACACCAACCGATGAAGATGGTTTTGTCAGATAAACAACACGACAGGAGACACGATCATGAACTTTGATATTAACCCCCTCGGACATCAGATGCACCTCCAACAGATCGATCGCGAAGCCTCAAAAATCAGCCAATACCGTAAGATTGCACAAAACACTGCGAAAAAGGAGGCGACGCAATCGCAGGCCTGGATCAGCAAACGCTCCGGCTGGATTGCCAGGTTCTTTGCGGCTTTTTCCACACCACGCTTCTCTGACTGAGCAATGGCCCATCCCACAAAGCGCATCGTACTCACGGCGGCATTTTCCTAAACAGAAATGCTGCCGTTAATCCATAGACGCTGTACTACAGTCCCTGTGCGAATAAATGTCGTCTATTGGCACAAAGTTGCCAGTTGTAGATGCTGGGTGAAGGTCTTAAAAGGGCTCCAACCAGCCGTTTTGGACTGGAAGAAATAGTGACTTCTGACCCTAGAGCCCTAAACATTTAAATAGAAGCTTTTGATGGCGTCAAATCAGTTCACTCGGCTAGGCGCGAAGAGCGATAAACCGGTCAAACGATTCTATTTAAATGTATAAGGCTCTATCGATATCGACAGACTGAAAAACCGGACCAGTTGCCTGATCCGGTCATTGAATTGTTGCAGGTAATACCAAAGGGTGGAGCAGCGCTAGCTCTGCACCCCTTCCACATACCAGTCCATCTTGTGCAGGTCGCCGTCACCCAGCGCCCCTGACGCCAACCGCTCCTTGCCGGCATTGTCCTTGATCGGTCCGGCAAACGGATTGACACTGCCATCTATGATGCCGGTACGGGTTGCTTCGGCTGCAGCCTGTACATCGGCTGGTATGACTTCATTGTACGGTGACATCTCCAGCACGCCTTCCTTGAGACCCCACCATGTGTCACCTGCTTCCCACTTGCCGTCGAGCAATTGCTGAATACGGGCTTCATAATATGGTCCCCAGCGATTGACGATGGCCGTCAGATGCGCCTTGGGAGCAAAATTCGACATGTCCCAGGCCTGCCCGAACGCCATCAGGCCACGCTGTTCGCAGGTCTGCAGTGCTGCCGGTGAATCCGTATGCTGGGCGATGACGTCGGAACCCTGGTCAATCAGCGCCTTGGCGGCATCTGCCTCCTTGGCCGGGTCGTACCAGCTTGAAACCCATAAGACCTTGGTCTTGAACTCAGGGTTCACCTTGCGCGCTGCCAGGGTAAAGGCATTGATGCCCATGACCACTTCGGGGATCGGGAACGAGGCGATATAGCCGGCAACGCCGGATTTTGACATGTGTCCGGCGATGGTGCCGCACACCGCACGGCCTTCATAGAAGCGCGCATTGTAGGTCGACATGTTCGGCGCGCGCTGATAGCCGGTTGCGTGTTCGAACTTCACGTCCTTGAACCGCTTGGCGACTTTCAGTGTCGGGTTCATGTAGCCGAACGAGGTCGTGAAGATAAGCCTGTTGCCCTCTTCGGCAAGACGGCGGATGACGCGTTCCGAATCAGGTCCTTCCGAAACATTCTCAACGATCGTAGTCGTTACCTTGTCGCCGAACTTCTTGATCACATCCTGCCGGCCCTGCTCGTGAGCATAGGTCCAGCCGTGGTCTCCGATGGGGCCCAGGTAGACAAAGGCAACCTTCAGCGGATCTGCTGCAAAAGCCGATGAGCCGATGATCGGCAACGCGCCGGCAGCGGCGGTGGTTTTCAATATTGTACGTCTGGTAAGCGTCTTCATGGTTTTCCTCCCGGGGTTATACCTTTTGGTATTAGTTTTTATGAACTTGGCTTGAACGGCTTGCCAAGACAGGCGGGCGCGAGAGATTTTCCAGCCTTTCGCGCAGAGATGATCGCCAGCACCGCGATGGTGGCGAGATAGGGCATTGCGGCCAGGAATTCAGGCGCAACTAGCGAGAACCCGGCTGCTTTTGCATGCAGTTCCAGTGTCATGACGGCGCCAAACAGATAGGCACCAAGCAACAGCCGCATGGGCCTCCAGCCGGCGAACACCACCAGTGCCAAAGCAATCCAGCCACGTCCGGCGGTGAGTTGCTCAGCCCACATGGGCGTCAGCACCAGTGAATAGAAACAACCGGCGATACCGGCCATGGCGCCGCCAAACAGCACTGCCATGTAGCGCACGCCGATGACCGAGTAGCCGATGGAATGTGCCGACAGGTCGGATTCACCGACCGCCCGCAATATCAGCCCGCCCCGGCTCTTGCGCAGGAACCAGCTGACGGCGGCAACAAGCAACAAGGAGACATAGACCAGCGGGCTGTAGCCGAAGATCACGCGCAGAACGGGATGTTCAGACAATGCAGCGGGAAACACCGAGCCGAACACATCAACGGTCTGGCCGACATAGTTTTCCCCTGCCAGGGCCGACAGCCCGATGCCGAAAATGGTCAATGCCAGGCCTGTCGCAACCTGGTTGGCGGTCAGCGTAAGGGTCAGAAAGCCGAACAATCCGGCCGAAGCCGCAGCCGCGATCATGGCCGCAACAACGCCGAGCGGCGCATATCCGGTGGTCGCTGTAACAGCAAATCCGGTTACCGCCCCGATCAGCATCATGCCCTCGATGCCAAGGTTCAGGACGCCGCTTTTTTCAACGACAAGCTCACCAAGGGCTGCCAGCAAAATCGGCGTGGCAGCGCCCACAATGGTCATGATAATCGGGATAAGGAGTGAATCAGTCATGCTGTGTCTCCTGCTTTGGCCGGTGCGGCGAACTTGACGCGGTACTTCACCAGAACATCGGTTGCCAGCAGGAAGAACAGCATCATGGCCTGAAACACGCCGGTCGCGGCAGCAGGCAGTCCAATGGAGGACTGCGCCAGTTCACCACCGACATAGGTCACCGCCAGGATGATGCCTGCCAGGACAATACCGATGGGGTGAAGCCTGCCCAGAAAGGCAACGATAATCGCCGTAAAACCGTATCCGGTCGGAAATTGCGGGACCATCTGACCGAACGGTCCGGCAGCCTCCAGAATGCCTGCAAAGCCCGCCAGTCCACCGCCGGCCAGCAGTGTTGCCCAGATCGTCTTGTTGGTGTTGAACCCGCCATAGCGCGCAGCAGCCGGAGCGGCACCGACGACCCGGATCTGAAACCCGAATACCGACCGCGACAACACGAACCAGGCAGCAAGCGCAACAACAAACGCCAGCGGCACACCGAGATGAACCACGGTACCCGATACAACAGTGGGCAGGATTTGATCATCGGTGAACAGTCGCGTCTGCGGAAAGTTGAACCCGTCAGGGTCCTTCCAGGGTCCGCGCATCAGGTAATATAGGACCTGTATCGCGACATAGGTGAGCATCAGGCTGGACAGGATCTCGTTCACATTGAGCCTGGTTTTCAGAAACGCGGGAATACCTGCATAAGCAGCACCACCGGCAATGCCGGCAATGCACATCAGCGGCAATATCCACCATCCGGTCATGCCCCATGTGGCCAGCGCCACGCCGGTGCCGGCCAGACCACCCATGATGTACTGGCCCTCAGCCCCGATATTCCAGACATTGGCCCTGAACCCGATGGCCAGCCCGACCCCGATCAGGATCAGCGGCGCCGCCTTCACACCAAGGTCCTGCCATTTGTAGGTGTCCAGCAGCGGCGCCAGGAATATCTTGCGCACGGCTCCCAGGCCGTCATGGCCAATGAGGGAGAAGATAATGGCACCGGCCAGCATGGTCGCGACAACCGCGATAATCGGCGTCAGATACAGCATTGCCTTGCTGGGTTCCTTGCGTTTTTCCAGTTCAATGAGCATGGACCGCCTCCGTCATTTCCGCTGTTGCAAACGGGTCGCCGTGCACACCGCCCATCAGCAGGCCAATCTCATCGATGGAGGCCTCGCCAACATTCAAAGTTTTCGACAACCGGCCTTCATTGATCACCGCCAGGCGATCGCAAAGAGCCAGAAGTTCGTCGAGATCCTGGGAAATCACCAGGATGGCCGAGCCGTTTTCCGCCAGGTCGACGAGGGCCTGGTGGATAGCCGCCGCCGCGCCGGCATCAACGCCCCAGGTCGGCTGCGATACGATCAGGACTTCCGGGTTTTGCAGTATCTCCCGGCCCATGATGAATTTTTGCAGATTGCCGCCAGACAGCGAACCTGCCAGCGAACCCGGTCCCGTCGTCTTGACGGCGAAATCATCTATTACCTGGCCCGCAAAGGTTCTGGCCGCACCGCCATGTACGATGCCGTTGCTGGCCAGCTCCATCCTGTCGCGCGCGGTCAGGATGGTGTTGTCAGTGAGGCTGAAATCTACAACCGCGCCATGGCCGTTGCGTTCTTCAGGCACGGCGCACAGTCCGAGGCTTCTGCGGCCCACCGCATTCATTTCAGCAATTGAATGACTGTCCAGCCGGATAGCATCTGCAGGCGACGATGGCTCTTCACCGCTTAATGCCAGCAGCAATTCATTCTGCCCGTTGCCGGCAACACCGGCGATGCCGAAAATCTCACCGGCGCGCACCGCGAAACAGATATCGTCCAGCGCCACGCCGAAATCACCTGCGCCTGCGATGGTCAATCCATCTGCGATAAACCTGTCTTCACCGAACTCGCGGCTGGCAGCCTTGCTGATCTGCTTGAGGTTGCCGCCGATCATCATTTCGGCCATGGACTTGGGCGTTTCCCTGCGCGGATCGCACTCACCCACAACCTTGCCACCGCGCAGGATTGTTGCTGCATCACACAGATCCCTGATCTCGTGCAGCTTGTGCGAAATGTACAGGATCGAACAGCCGGTCTTCGACAGCCTGCGCAGGGTTTCGAACAATTGCCCCACTTCCTGCGGCGTCAGCACCGATGTCGGCTCATCCATGATCAACAGGCGCGGCTCGAGCAACAGGGCACGCACAATCTCGATCCGCTGGCGTTCGCCAACGCTGAGCGTGCTGACCATGCGATGCGGATCAAGTTTCAGGTCGTAAGTGTGCAATACGTCGCGGATTTTCGCTTCAAGCCTGGATTGTGAAATGGAGCCGTCCATGCCCAGCGCAATGTTCTCCAGCACCGTCATGGCTTCAAACAGGGAGAAGTGCTGAAACACCATGCCGACCCCCATCTTGCGGGCGGCTTTCGGGTTGGCGACCATGACCGGCTCACCGTCCCAGACGATTTCACCGGCATCGGGTTGCATGATGCCGTAAATCATTTTCACCAGTGTCGACTTGCCGGCCCCGTTTTCACCCAGCAATGCATGGATTTCACCCGGCTCCACCTTGAAGCTCACGGCATCATTGGCCAGAACGCCGGGAAACGCCTTGGTGATACCCTTAAGTTCGATACGAGGTTTGATGTCGTTGCTCATGTATCGCCTCCCACTATTTTCAACTGTGCCGATGCTTGCACACCACCACCCGCCTTTGCAGCACACAAATGCTCAACCAGTTCAGCAGCGACCAGCGCTGCGATAACTTCAGGCCGCTTGTCGCGCACCTGCGCCCCGCCGATTGGACACACCAGGCGATCAATGTCGATTGCCTCACCTGCATCACGCCTGATCCAGTTGTGGAATGATGCAAGCTTGGTCTTCGACCCGATCATGCCGACATAAGCCACATCACTTCGCGCCAGCGCTTCCCTGGCGATCAGGAAATCCAGCGAGTGTTCATGGGTTAAAATAACATAGGCACTGCCCGGCACCGCTTCGCGAACAACACTTTCAGGCAGCGCAACCAGGCGTGTCTCTACACCTGGCGGCGCGGTTTGCAGTTCTTCGTGCCTGCTATCAATGAGAACAGGTTGCACCGGCAACAGGCTCAATGCCTCACATAGTGCATTGCCGACATGGCCGGCGCCAAAAACATAGACATGCGGCAGGCCGGCAAGTTCTTCATTCAGCCGTGCAGTGATGCGGTCGATTTCGGTCTCTGCAAGCAATTGCAATGACACCACAACGGATCCGCCGCAGCATTGCCCGATCTCAGGCCCCAGCGGGACTTTCAGGTGAACCGGCTTTATGCCACCTGAACTGATCAGGTCTCTCGCTTTGTCTATCGCCAGCTTTTCCAGCTGGCCGCCGCCAATGGTTCTGAAAATCCGCTTTGGCGACACCAGCATCCAGGTGCCTGCATCGCGTGGCGCTGAGCCGGCTGCGGCATCCACGTTCACCAGCACAAATGGCCCGCCGCCATGGGCAAACAACCAGATATCATGGCGATAGCGGTACATGGCTCATGCCTCTCCAGCTTCATGCGCCAAGCGCTCGAACGCCAGCAGCACGCGTTCCGGTGTTGCCGGGCAGTCGAGTTTCGGACAAATCCGGTAGTCTGCAGCCGACGCCACGGCCATGGACAGTGCCTCCAGCACAGAGATCGCCAGCATGAACGGCGGTTCGCCGACGGCTTTTGAGCGCCGGATGGTCATCTCCCGGTTCTCCGACCAGTCAGCCAGAGATACATTGAATATGCGCGGCCGGTCCGACGCCAGCGGAATCTTGTAGGTCGACGGCGCATGGGTGCGCAGGCGGCCTTCTGCGTCCCACCACAGTTCTTCTGTTGTCAGCCAGCCCATGCCCTGCACGAAACCGCCTTCGATCTGGCCAATGTCCAGCGCCGGGTTAAGCGACCGGCCCGCATCATGCAGGATATCGACACGGTCGACCTGGTACTCGCCGGTCAGGGTATCGATACTGACTTCCGATACCGCAGCACCATAGGCGAAATAGTAAAACGGGCGGCCCTTGCCCGCCTCCCGGTCCCAGTGAATATCCGGCGTCTTGTAAAAGCCTGCCGCTGACAACTGCACCCGTGCCATATAGGCAGACCGGATGAAATCAGGAAACGGGATGCGCTGATTGCCGACCAGCACCGTGTTTGGTTCAAACATCACCTGGTCCGGCGTAACGCCATGGGTTTCACAGGCAAAGTCCACCAGCCTCGCCTTGATCTGCTGGGCAGCGTTGGCCGCAGCCATGCCATTGAGGTCTGATCCTGAAGAGGCGGCTGTCGCCGACGTGTTCGGCACCTTGCCGGTGTGGGTGGCGGTGATCTTCACATGATGCAGGTCGATCTGGAACTCGTCCGCCAGCACCTGGGCAACCTTGGTGTTCAGGCCCTGCCCCATTTCTGTGCCGCCATGGTTCAGATGAACCGAGCCGTCGGTATAGACGTGGACCAGGGCACCTGCCTGATTGTACCAGGTGGCAGTGAACGAGATGCCGAACTTGACCGGGGTCAGGGCAATGCCCTTCCGGATAACGCCGTTTTTGGCATTGAACGCGAGGATCGCCTCGCGCCGCGCGCCATAGTCACTGGATGTTTCCAGGTCTTCCACCAGACGGGCAACGATGTTGTCGTCTACCTGCTGGTGATATGGCGTCACATTGCGTCCATCTCCACCATAGAAATTGACTTTTCGGATATCCAGCGGGTCCCTGCCGAGCGCATAGGCGATTTCCTCGATGATACGCTCACCACCCACCATGCCCTGCGGCCCGCCGAAGCCGCGAAATGCGGTGTTGGAGACCGTGTTGGTCTTCAGGGGTTGCGATTGCAGCAGGACGTTGTCGAAGTAATAGCAGTTGTCGGCGTGGAACAATGCCCGGTCGGTCACCGGGCCCGACAGATCGGCAGAATTGCCGCAGCGGGCGGCAAAGTTCGCGCTCACGCCGGAGATAAGTCCTGCATCATCAAAGCCGACATCATACTCCACCAGGAAATCATGCCGTTTGCCGGTGGCGATCATGTCGTCGTCCCGGTCCGGCCTGATCTTGACGGCCCGGCCATACTTCTTTGCGGCCATCGCGGCCACTGCCGCAAACAGGTTGGACTGGGTTTCCTTGCCACCGAACGCGCCGCCCATGCGCCGCACGTTCACGGTAACCGCATTGGAGGGTACATCCAGCACATGGGCCACCATGTGTTGCACTTCACTTGGATGCTGGGTGGAGGAGAACACCGTAACCTCGTCATCCTCGCCCGGTATCGCCATTGCGATATGGCCTTCAAGGTAGAAATGGTCCTGGCCGCCGACCCGCATTTCGCCGCGAATGCGCCGCGGCGCAGCTTCCAGAGCCTTGGCCGCATCGCCACGCTTGAGGGTGAGCGGTTCCGTCACCAGCGGATAGTTGGCCGAGCGCGCATCGGCCACAGTCGGTAAAATGCGGTTTTGTGGTGTAGTCGACCTTCGCCAATCCGGCTGCATTGCGTGCCGCTGCCCTGGTTTCGGCCACAACCGCAAAAATCGGCTGGCCGTGAAACTCCACAGTCTGGGCAAACACCGGATCATCCTGTTTTCCGGTCGGGCTGACATCATTATGGCCGGGAATGTCGTCCGCCGTCAGGACCCCGATCACACCGGGTGCAGCCTGCACGGCCGTCAGGTCCATGGCGTCAATATCGCCGTGGGCAATGGAAGACAGGCCAAGGTAGGCATGCAGCAGGCCCTCAGGCGCGGCCATGTCGTCTATGTAATCCGCCCGGCCGGTGACATGCTTGTGCGCGGAATCATGGCGCTGCTCCACGTGCACACCACCAACGATTTTTGTTTGCTGTGTCATGTCTGCCTCATGCCACCGCTTCGCGCTGGAGCTTGTGCTTTCAGCCCTTGCGTGGTTTCGAGATGGAACCTTGTCAGCAGCTTGCGCGCCACCAGTGCCCGGTATTCAGCCGACGCCCGCCAGTCGCCTATCGGGGAAAAATCATCGGCAAAGCCTGCTTGTGCGTCGGTAATCGTTTGTTCCGTCCATGGTTTTCCGGTGAGCAGGCCTTCCACTGCCGTGGCCCGCTTCGGCGTCGCCGCCATGCCGCCATAGGCGATCACGGCGTCGGCAACCTTGCCATCTGCAATCCGGAAACGAAACGCGGCAGCGACCGAGGAAATGTCCTCATCCCGCCGTTTCGACACCTTGTAGGCGGCGAACGACCAGTCTTCACCGGAAAACGGAATATGCAGCGCCTCCACGAAATCGCCGACCTCCCGGTCCTGCTCGCCATAATCAATGAAGAAGTTTTCAACCGGCACAGTCCGCTGCTGCGTGCCATTGCGCAGTGTCAGACTGGCGCCCAGTGCAATCAGCACAGGCGGCGTATCGCCGATCGGGGACCCGTTGGCGACATTGCCGCCGACGGTGCCCATATTGCGCACCTGTTCGCCGCCGATGCGGTTCCAGTAGTCTTTAATCTGCGGGAAATGCTTGGCAACCGCTTCCTGGAATTCCGTGTAGGTGACACAGGCACCGATTGTCAGGCCTGTTTCTGTTTCCTCGATATGGTGCAACTCGTCGAGGTGGGAGATGAAGACGGCAGGCGCGATTGGGCGCATATGCTTGTTGACCCACAAGCCCACATCGGTTGCACCTGCCACAATGACGGACGTCGGGTTTTCCAGACGAATTTCAGCCAGATCGTCCACCGATGGCAGGCACGTAAAACTGATCGTCACCCTGCCCCATCGCAACACGCGAACCGTCTGCGAGACCTTGCAGGGTGGCCACGACCTTGTCGCGCTCACTGATCAATACATCTCGGGCTTGGCCGCCTGCTGAAGCCGCGGCAAGCGCAGCCCTGATTATTGCTTCATAACCCGTACAGCGGCACAGATTACCCTGCAGCGCCGTTTCGATGTCGGCATTGCAGCGGCGTGGCGTTTGCCATCCACAGCGCATACAGCGACATGACGATGCCCGGCGTGCAGAAGCCGCACTGGCTGCCATGCATGTCCACCATCGCCTGCTGAACCGGATGCAGCGCACCGTCGGCCCCGCGCAGATGTTCGATTGTCACCACGTGGCAGGTATCGAGAGACCCGACGAAGCGGATGCAGGAATTGACCGTCTCGTATTTCAGGTCACCGTCAGCAAGCCGTCCGACCAGCACGGTGCAGGCCCCGCAATCGCCTTCGGCACAGCCTTCCTTGCTGCCGCACAGACGCTGTTGCAGACGCAGGAAATCCAGCAGCGTGTCCGCTGCCGCGACCGTGTCAAGATCGACAACGTGGTCGTTCAACAGAAAGCGGATGGATTTGCGGATCTGCGGCATGTCTGTCAGCTTCCCCTGTAGGTGGAATAGCCAAACGGCGACACCAGCAATGGCACATGATAGTGAGCCGTCGGATCAGCAATACCAAACCGCACCGGGACTTCGTCCAGGAATGACACGTCATCAGCCCGACCCAGATAGTCGCCTACGTGAAACACCAGTTCGAATACGCCTGCCGTCATGGCATCACCGGACAGAAGTGCTTCATCACAGCGCCCGTCATCATTGGTCGCGACCGATTTGATCAGTTCGCGGGCAGCGCCATCGAGATGATAAAAATCAATCTTCAATCCTGCAGCAGGCTTTCCCGCAGCAGTGTCCAGCACATGAGTCGTAATTCGCCCGGCGCTTGTGGCGGCATTCATCTGGTTTCCTCCTGTCCCCTTTTGGCGGGGCTTGATCAGCAACTATCAAGCCATCGCCAGCGCAGGGGTAGTGTTTAAGCAATATATCTCTTTCAAGAAAAAGTTGAAAATGCAGCCTATTTCTTTTCTATACAACTGTAATCAATTGTGATGTCGAGCCGACCCCGGAGCGCAGAAAATGGCCTATGACCGCGATCTTCTTGGCTATGGAGCCACCCCACCGGCTGTAAAGTGGCCGGGGGAAGCCGCAATCGCCATACAGATTGTGGTGAATTATGAAGAAGGCGGTGAGAACTGCATTGCCCATGGTGATGCGGCATCCGAGGCATTTTTGTCCGAAATCGTTGGCGGCACTGCATGGCAGGGCATGCGCCACTGGAACATGGAATCCATCTATGAGTACGGCGCCCGGGCCGGTTTCTGGCGGCTGCACCGGCTGTTCACGACCAGCAACGTTCCCGTCACTGTCTATGGGGTAGCTACCGCCCTTGCCCGCTCTCCTGAACAGGTGGCGGCCATGCTCGATGCAGACTGGGAGATCGCCAGCCACGGACTGAAATGGATCGAGTACAAGGATTTCTCACGGGCAGATGAACAGGCGCATCTGAATGAGGCCATCGCGCTGCACGCGGCTGTAACGGGCGAACGTCCGCGCGGCTGGTACACCGGGCGCTGCTCCACCAACACTGTTGATCTGGTCACAGAGGAAGGCGGTTTCGACTATGTGTCGGACAGCTATGCCGATGACCTGCCCTACTGGCGCCATCACGCCGGGCGCGATCAGTTGGTCATCCCCTACACGCTGGATGCCAATGACATGCGGTTTGCCACACCGCAGGGCTTCAACTCCGGCGATCAGTTCTTTGCCTACCTGAAAGACTCATTCGACGTGCTGTATGCAGAAGGCCTCGAAGGCGCACCCAGGATGATGAACATCGGACTGCACTGCCGCCTGGCCGGGCGTCCCGGCAGGCTTGCCGCACTCAAGCGCTTTATCGACTACGCCAAATCCCACGACAAAGTGTGGTTTGCCAGGCGTATCGAGATCGCAGACCACTGGCGCAAACATCATCCGCCGCCGAAGTCAGTTGATCAGCCACATCTGATGGACCGGCAGACCTTCATCGACACCTATGGCGGTGTGTTTGAACACTCACCCTGGATTGCCGAGCGTGCCTGGGACGCCGACATAGGACCTGCCAACAACACAGCTCAAGGCCTGCACGCCGCCCTGCGCACCCGGTTCCGGCTCGCGAGCGAAAGTGAACGGCTGGACGTGCTCAAGGCGCATCCGGACCTGGCCGGCAAGCTGGCCGCCGCCAGAAAGCTGACAGCGGAGTCCACCAGCGAGCAGGCTGGCGCCGGGCTGGATGCCCTGACCGATGATGAGCGTGACCGCTTTACAAAACTTAATGCCGACTATGTCGGCCGCTTCGGCTTCCCGTTCATCATCGCGGTCAAGGGACTGGACAAGGCCCGCATACTTCAGGCCTTCGAACAGAGGATTTCCCATCAACCCGATGTCGAATTCGCCGAGGCCTGCAGGCAGGTTGAACGTATTGCACTCTTGCGTCTGAAGGACATGCTGCCATGACTGACCCCACCTATTATGCCCCAACCGGCGGCCTGCCGCCGCAAAGCCAGTTGCTGACGGGACGCGCCGTGTTCAAACCGGCTTACGCGGTCATCCCCAAAGGCGTGATGAGCGATATCGTCACCAGCAACCTGCCGCACTGGCTCAGGTCGAGGTTCTGGGTACTGGCGCGGCCCTTGTCGGGCTTTGCCGAAACATTCTCGCAATACATTGCAGAAGTGCAACCCGGCGGCGGCAGCGAGAGGCCGGAAACCGATGCCGGGGCGCAGGCGGTGCTGTTCGTGGTGGACGGCGAACTGAGCCTGACCGTCGGCGGGACCGGGCACACACTGACATCGGGCGGCTATGCCTACATTCCGCCGGGCAGTGACTGGCAGGTGCGCAACAAGTCAGCGGCACCTGTGCGCTTCCACTGGATCCGCAAGATGTATGAGAAAGTCGACGGCGTCGATATCCCGGAAGCATTCGTGACCAGCGATCACGACGTTTCGCCAATCGCCATGCCCGACACCGACGGCAAGTGGGCCACCACCCGTTTCGTTGACCCGGATGATGTCCGCCATGACATGCACGTCAATATCGTCACCTTCGAGCCCGGCGCGGTGATCCCGTTCCTGGAAACCCATGTCATGGAACACGGGCTTTACGTGCTGGAGGGCAAGGCCGTCTACCGGCTGAACGAGGACTGGGTCGAGGTCGAAGCAGGCGACTTCATGTGGCTGCGCGCCTTCTGCCCGCAGGCCTGTTACGCCGGCGGCCCGGGCAAGTTCCGTTACCTGTTATACAAAGATGTGAACCGCCACATGACGCTCGGGGCGGGCAAATGAGCAACCGCCGCATCGCGCTGCAGCCGTTAACTGCGGAAAGCTTCGCACCCTTCGGCGATGTATTGGAGGCAACCGGCGAGCCCGACAAGATCATCAACGCCGGCCTGTGCGGGCGCTTCCACGATCTCGCCAATCTGGACTTCACCGGCAAAGACGCCCGCGCCGGCATCAGCCTGTTCCGCTCCAAAGCCCGCA
This sequence comes from uncultured Alphaproteobacteria bacterium, assembly GCA_963759095.1. GTDB lineage: Bacteria > Pseudomonadota > Alphaproteobacteria > Rhizobiales > Aestuariivirgaceae > Anderseniella. Next base: position 218,233 of record CAVWYF010000036.1, read on the forward strand.
CCCTGCCCTACACCCTGGACATGGTCGAACGGCACCCACTTGGCTCCCAGGCCTTCATGCCGATGTCCGCCGACCCGTTCATGGTCATCGTCGCCCCGGACGAGGGCGGGGTGCCCGGCACACCCCTCGCCTTCCTGACCAGCCCCGGACAGGGGGTAAACTATCACCGCAACACCTGGCACGGGGTGCTCACCCCGCTGGTTGACGACGCTCTGTTTGCCGTAGTGGACCGCATTGGGGACGGCGGTAATCTGGAAGAGCATACCTTCGACCAGCCTTGGTTGGTCGGCCCAGCTTAAGTGTAGCATCCTGAGGTCAGTAACAGTTGTCACTAAATTCTGCAGGCAGCTACCTTCCTGACAAAGTGGCCAAGGCTGGAATTTGTTTGAAGGTCTCGAAAGGGCGGATACTGTTGAAAAACTCCACATTTGCCTCTGGCCCAGAAATTTCCGCCTCATAGAGAGGGTTTTGGAAACTTTGGCCGAAGGGGTAGCTAATTTTCGAGTATCGCGACCCTGAAGCCTCTGTAAATCAGGGCGAGCAAGTTTAACGGTGGTTTTCGATGTTTTGCTCCAATAGCGAAAATATTAAACTCGGCGATTCACGAGTTTTTCAACAGTATCGGCGGAGAGCTGCCTTTCGCTGCACGGCATACATCTCCTGTAATGAGATGACTACAGAGTCCACTTGATGGAAACAGGAGCATCCCATCCGGCTTCCGCAACTTGCGCCAGACCGTACATGGTTGAGCGCCAAGAAGGTTAGGCATACACTCTTATCTGTTTTATTTTGGGGAATGACATGTCAGCGAAGAGGGGCAGTGAAGGGGCAGCTCAAACAGTATCCCCTCTCCAGTGGATCAGATTGGTTGTGGTGTATCTCCTAATCCCGCTGATTTTATTGATATGCGGCGGGGACCTCGGTTGGTGGCAGGCGTGGCTCTATTCCCTTCTGATCGTTACTGCTGGTATAGGGGGGCGCATGTGGGCGGAACTGCGACATCCCGGATTGACGGCCGAACGACAAAATATTGAGAATTTCCAAAACGCAAAAGCCTGGGACAAAGTGCTCGCGCCACTGATGGCGGTGAGTATCGGATACCCCGTGGTCATTGTGGCAGGGCTGGACCACCGTTATGATTGGTCGCCCGAATTTCCGCTATGGCTAAATGCCTTTGGCTTCATTTTAATCTCGCTCGGATACGTTTTCGCTGCATGGGCATTGGCAGAGAATCGCTTTTTCTACAGCGTGATGCTCGTTCAGACGGATCGAGGGCATGTGGTGTGTGACAGTGGTCCGTACCGGTTTGTGCGGCATCCGGGTTATGCTGGAAATATTTTTCCACTGTTCGGTATTGTTCTTGCTCTGGGCTCGGTATGGACTCTTATTCCTGTGGCGGTGGCATCAATCATCTCGGTGTTTAGAACGGTACTTGAAGACCAGACTTTACAGGAAGAGTTGCCGGGCTATCGAGACTATGCACGTCGCGTGCGCTATCGGTTGATTCCTGGGATATACTGAGAAACCAGAATGGAGGGTGTCCTGGATCAGAGATTGAGGTTCAGCCGAGAGAATTGTGCGCCGCCTAACAAGGGCGTTCAAGTAGGCCCAATGCCGCGCCACTTGCGCTCCTTGCATTGATCCGTTTACCGCCAACATCCCGCCGTGCCGATGACACGGAACTGCGTGATGCCATGAAGGCGGTCGCCAAAGAGCGGCGCCGGTTTCGCGCTCAAAGCCGACATTCGCTCCGCCGACTACCAAGTTCCGATAAGGGCCCAATGCGCCAGTTGGGCCGATCAGCGCGAATGACCGCAAGGTCCGCTCTGTCGCCGTTCGAGTGCAGGTGCTTTGACAACTTCAGTGAATGTCCGCTTCTGGTTGCTGCAATGCGCTGAAAGTCGTGGACATGAACGTCGGCTTAGGGCCGTTATCGTCTGTCAGCCAGTAATGCCAATTGGCTACCGGCCACCCCGCCGAGTTGGCAGGGCGGCAGATGCAAACTGGTGACCCTACTTCAACACGGTGGGCCAGTTCTTGTTGGCCGAAGCGATGTGACCCGGCACATCACCTTCCCAATTTTTCTGCACGGACTTGCTGTAGTTCAAATAAAGCTTGCCATCGACGATGGACCAGGCGTTGGGATCTGTCGACGCGGTATAGCCTTGCGAAACTGCCCAGGCACAATACCCGCCATATTGGGGTGCATATTTTTCCGGCGACGCGGCGAAGCGGTCGCGGTTCTCGGCGCTGGTGAAGCGCCACGTCGCGCCGTTCCAGTCATGGGTGATATTGGCGTCGCCCGCGACCGGGCGGCCTTCAGTGAAATAGCTGATCGGGTCTGTGCCGTCGATCGCCGTGCCGGAGCTGCTCTGGTAGACAGGCGCCTTGTCGGCCCACGCCGGGGTAAGGGTGAACTGGGCCAGGACCAAAGCCAGCACGGCAACGAGTTTTCCAAGGTGTCGCATGAGACGCTCTCCTAATCGATTTCAACCAGTCGGATAGTGCTACTAGCGGTTTGATTGGGCCAAAGTAATGGCACTCACGGCATCTTGATGGTTTTGTTATCGATTACCACGACATCAGCCTCGCAACACGGGCTTGCGCCTGCTCTGCAATCTTGCGTGCATCAACGCCGGTCAACTCGCCACCACTGACAACGCGATTGCCCTCAACCAGCAGATCGCGCACCTGTAGCGGGCCACACAGCAACAGGCCCGCCACCGGATCCCAGGCGCCTGCCGCCTCAAGGCCTGATACATCCCATATGGCGATATCGGCCCGCTTGCCCGGTTCAATGGAGCCCAATTCTCTGCCGCGTCCCAGCACTGTTGCACCACCCAGCGTGGCGATCTCCAGGGCTTCGCGCGCCGCAAATGCATTCGCCCCGTGCTTGACCCGCTGCAGCAGCATGGCCTGGCGCGCCTCCGACAACAGATGACCGGCATCATTGCTGGCAGACCCGTCCACCCCCAACGCCACTCGCACACCTGCATCCCGCATTTCGCGGACTGGCGCAATTCCAGACCCCAGGCGGCAGTTGGAGCACGGGCAATGGGCCACGCCGGTTTTGGTTTTCGCGAACAGATCTATTTCCTGCTCGTCCAGCTTGACACAATGGGCGTGCCAGACGTGTTCGCCAACCCAACCGAGATCCTCGGCATACTGGCCTGGTCGGCACCCGAAATTTTCCAGCGAGTAGGCAATGTCCTCGTCATTTTCAGCCAGATGCGTGTGCAGCATGACCGCCTTGTCACGCGCCAGCGCCGCAGCGTCCTTCATCAGGTCGGTACTGACCGAGAAGGGCGAGCATGGCGCCAGGCCGACACGCACCACAGCCCCGTCTGCTGCGTCATGGTGGGCATCCACGACGCGGATGAAATCCTCCAGAATGTCCCGCTCGTTCTCGACCAGGGAGTCCGGCGGCAGGCCGCCGTCGCTTTCACCCACACTCATCGCGCCGCGCGTCGGGTGAAACCGCACACCCACGGTCTGTGCGGCATCAATGGTGTCTTCCAGCCTGACGCCATTGGGAAAAATGTAGAGATGGTCCGAACTCATCGTGCAGCCGGACAGCGCAAGTTCAGCCAGGCCCAGTTGCGCCGAGACAAACATGTCCTCCGGCTGCATCCGCGCCCAGATCGGGTACAGCGCGCGCAGCCAGTCGAACAGAAGGGCATCCTGACCGGCCGGCACCGCACGGGTCAGTGTCTGGAACAGATGATGATGGGTGTTGACCAGGCCTGGCGTCACCACGCATCCGCGCGCATCAATTGTCTCGTCACAGTCACGGGCGTGGCCGGATGCCCCGACGGAGACAATCACACCGTCTTCTATCGCGATGTTTCCACCGGCAAGTTCGCGGCGGCCGGCATCCATCGTCACAATGACATCTGCGTTGGTGATGTGTAGTTTTGTCATGTGGGTATCGTGCCTGTAAATTGACGACCAGCACAAACTACAAACACTTCGCTGTTAGTCAATCTCGGAGGTAATGCTAGAGACGGTTATGCTCGATGCCTGCGCAACGCACATGCGAGGCGTGCATTGCAGGCACCTTTTAGCGCTTGATCGGGGCAGCCCGGTACTGCTCTACTTGCAGGATTCCGTAACGTCGAGTTGGAGACCACAGCAAATGTCTCGTGAATTGGCATGCCGCAGGTTCTGCAAAACAACGGTTTTGCATGACTGAAGATCGCCCCGCACTGGCAGCGTTCCTGATGGTGAGTGCACTGTGCATGCTCTCCCTGCAGGATTCGCTCGTCAAGCTGGCGAGTGCCGATGTCTCCTTGTGGCAGTTCCAGACGTTACGCGCCATTTGCAACCTCTCCATGCTGTTTGTCCTGCAGCGCTTTATCTGGGGCGATGCTTCTGTCTACCCAAAACGGTTCTGGACCGTGGCCCTGCGCAGTTTCTTTCTGATCGGCGCAATGCTGTGCTTCTTTGGCGCTATTCCGTTCCTCAGCCTGTCTGAAGTTGCCGCAGGCCTCTATGTATTCCCGCTGTTCGTCGCTGTCCTGTCTGCCGTGTTCCTGGGCGAACATGTCGGACCGCGTCGCGTCATCGCGGTTGTGGCAGGGTTTGCCGGAACGCTTCTCATTCTCAAACCGGCTTCCGCCTCGTTTCAGTGGGTGTCGCTCGTACCCGTCATGGCCGGTCTGTTTTACGCTGCCACCGTGCTGACCACCCGAAAACTGTGCCGGAAAGAGAGCCCGGCAACCCTGGCACTGGGTGTATCAGTGGCGTTTGTGACGGTTGGCATTCTGGGTCTTACTATCATGGAAACAGTGAAACCTTCGGCATTGGCGGCCAGCTGGCCCTACCTGTTTGTCGGCTGGAACCCTTTGAGCCTGCAAACGGCGGCAATCATTCTGGTGTGCTCCATGCTCAATCTGACCGCCAATATCGGGCTGGCCAGGGCCTATCAAAGCGCTGAGTCAAGCTGGCTGGCACCGTTCGACTATTCCTATCTTATCTTCGCAACGTTTTGGGGTGTCGTGATGTGGGGAGATGTCCCCGACCTGCTGTCGTTCACGGGAATGGCCATGATTGCCGGGTCCGGCTGCTATGTTGCATGGCGCGAACGATGGGAGAGCCGGTTACGGCAGGCCGATCTCAACCGGGCGCTGAGGTAATAGAGCGGAAGTCCATCCTTCACGGCATACACACACTTTCCGGCATTGGATCCCCGTTTTCACGGGGATGACAGCAGTGGGTGCTGGAGCGCCGGGTGCGAAATTTGAATGTCGTGCAGTCGTCATTCCAGCGAAGGCTGGAAGGTGGAGTCACGTTTGAAGTGCAACACGGTTGAACATCTGATTGAAGACCTCGTTTGGGGTTTTGTAGTTGAGGCACTTTCTTGGCGCATTGTTGTACCTGTCTGTGATGAACTGCAACTGTTGTGCCGGGATGGCTGCCAGGTCTGACTTTCTCGGCAATGATCGCCTGAGCCTTGAGATGGCGTTTTCCACACCACCTTTTTGCCATGGCGCATGAGGATCACAGAAGTAGGTGCCACATGCCAGCAGGGGTTTGAGCTCATGATGCAAGGCAAACTCGGTCCCATTGTCGAAAGTGATGCTCTGGCGCAAATGGCCTGGCAGCTTGGCAAGGAAGCTTGAAAGCCGATCTGCCACAGGCCGGGCAGCCTTGGAAGGCTGGCGCATGAGGGTTGTGAACCTGGAGGTTCGTTCATGCAGCACCAACACGGCCTGACCATAGCGGGAAAACAGCATCAGTTCGGCTTCCCAGTGGCCGGGTTTTGTGCGTGACGTAACCGATCGGGGCCGTTCATGGATGCTAACGCGCTGTTTTATATGCTCAACCGGACTGATACCACCGCGCTTGAGTTTACCTCTGCAGTGTTTTGCCCGTGGCAGCAGCCTGTGCCAGTAATCCTTCTGAGCTGAACGATGGTAGATGAAGCGATAGATTGACTCATGACTGATCTGCATGTGAGCGTTATGCAGTGCCAGCCGGCCTGCAATCATCTGTGGTGACCATCCCATCGCAAGGCGGTCGCGAACAAGTGCACGCAGTGCTGGCTGGTGCGCCAGCTTGAAGCGACAGTCCCATCGTCTTCGTCGCAAGGCCAGTTGATGAGCGCGTTCACCCTCATACACCCCCGTCCATTGTTTTGTTGGTTTTGCATTGCGTTTCAGTTCACGGCTGACCGTACATGCGGCTCTGCCAAGCTGGCGCGCAATTTCTCTGATCGACTGGTTCGCCTTACGCAACAAATCGATCTTGATCCGCTCTACTAGAGACAGATGAACATAACTCTTTCCCATCGCAACAACACCTTAGCAGGTGTTGCACTTGTTACGTGAATCCAAGGAATCCATCTCTCCGCGGGTACCCGTTGGTCAACTCGTATTGGATCCCAACTTTCGTTGGGATGACGGTAGTGAATAACTCCCAACAGCCCCACGCCCATTCTCGCACTGACACCTCAGACATACCGAAACACGAACACGAACCACAAAGCCACAATCCCCATCGGCCACCACAACGGCGAGCCCATGAAAAACAGCCAGACGATGAAGATGAAGGCGCTGCCCAGCAGAGAGATGAACAGCCGGTCACCGCGCGTCGTGTCTATTGCAAATACGCCGCGGCGCGGATCGCCGCCGGGGCGATAGTATTCCCACACACCCATGGCGGATATGGCCAGCACGATGAAGATAAAGAAGCTGGCCGTGGCCGGTGTCCAGGCCATCCAGGTCTTGCCCAGCGGCAGGGTCCACCACTTGGCGGAGAACATGACAACATCTTCCATGGTGAGCGTCCTTTCCTGTCTTCTGAGAGCCTAAACCCGGCCCAGGGCAAAGCCCTTGGCAATGTAGTTGCGCACAAAGTAGATCACGATCGCACCGGGTATGATGGTCAACGTCCCGGCTGCCGCCAGCAGCCCGAGTTCATAGCCCGACGATGAGGCGGTCTTGGTCATGGTTGCGGCAATCGGCTTGGCTGCAACTGCAGTCAGTGTCTTGGCCAGCAGCAACTCCACCCAGGAGAACATGAAACAGAAGAACGCTGCCACACCCACACCCGCAGCAATGGTAGGGATGAATATCTTCACGAAAAACGCCGGGAACGAGTACCCGTCCACATAGGCCGTTTCATCAAGCTGCTTCGGTACACCCGACATGAAACCTTCCAGGATCCACACTGCCAGCGGAACATTGAACAATGTATGGGCCAGTGCCACGGCCAGATGGGTGTCGAAGATGCCGATTGCCGAATAGAGCTGGAAGAACGGCAGGGCAAACACCGCAGCCGGCGCCATGCGGTTGGTCAGCAGCCAGAAGAACAGGTGCTTGTCGCCCAGAAAGCGATACCTGGAGAATGCGTAAGCCGCCGGCAGGGCAACCGTCACCGACAACACCGTATTGATGGTCACATAGATGATCGAGTTGATATAGCCATTGTACCAGGTCGGGTCTGTAAAGATGGTCCGGTAGTTCTCCAGGGTGAAATTCTGCGGCCACAAGGTGAACGACCCGAGGATTTCATTGGTGGTCTTGAATGACATCGACACCAGCCAGTAGATCGGCAGCATCAGGAAGATGATGTAGATCGTCGGGATCAGCCACTTGGCTTTTGCCATCACTGTTCCTCCCCTCTCGTCATTACGGTGTAGAAAATCCAGCTGAACAGCAGGATCACCAGGAAGTAGATCAGCGACATGGCAGCCGCCGGCCCGAGATCAAACTGGCCAAGTGCGATCTTCACCAGATCAATGGACAAAAGCGTTGTCGAATTGCCCGGGCCGCCGCCGGTCAGCACTGACGGCTCGGTATAGATGTTGAACGAGTCCATGAAGCGCAGCAACACGGCGATGGTCAGCACCCGCTTCATCTTGGGCAACTGGATGTACCTGAAGATCGCCCATGAGCTTGCCCCGTCAATGCGCGCTGCCTGGTAATAGGCATCGGGGATCGAGACCAGGCCCGCATAGGCCAGCAGCACCACCAGCGAGGTCCAGTGCCAAACATCCATCAAAATGAGCGTGAACCAGGCATCCCCCGGCTGGCGGGTATAATTGTAGTCAAAACCAATGGTGTTCAGCGTCTTGCCCAGAAGGCCAAGTTCCGGCAGGCCGAATATATTCCACATGGCGCCGACCACGTTCCACGGGATCAGCAGCGGCATGGCCATCAAAACCAGGCAGACCGAGACCCACGGACCCTTGCGCGGCATGGCGAGCGCGATGATGACACCTAAAGGCACTTCAATCGCCAGGATGGTGCCGGTGAAAAACAACTGTCGGCCAAGCGCATCATGAAACCGTGGCGAGCGCAGGATTTCCTCAAACCAGCGTAGGCCGGCCCAGAAAAACACGTTGTCGCCAAAGGTTTCCTGAACCGAATAATTGACCACCGTCATCAGCGGAACGATGGCGTTGAAGGCCACCAGAATGAGAACCGGGGCGACGAAGAACCAGGCTTTCTGGTTGACGGTCTTGTTCATGGCTGACCTTCCCGGCCCGCCAGCCAGCCGTTGGTGTAAATCCGGGTTGCTGACGGGTCGAACTCAAGATGAGCGGTGTCTGACGGAATTGCGCCGCCTTCTTCAACCAGCAGCCTGACCAGGCCGCCGGCACTGTCGGCCTCCACAACGGAAAACCGGCCCGCATCGGACACTTTCACCACACGGGCCTCAAGACCATGCCGGGCGAATTTAACGAACTCGGGCCGCACGCCTATTTCGGACTTACCGGCCTTGGCGTGGGCCTTGTTTGCGGTGGCAATTCTTTTGCCCGCAATGTAGGCGTGACCGTTCTTCACCTCGCAGGCCAGCACGTTCATGCCGGGTGAGCCGATGAAGTGCCCCACAAAAGTATGGTGCGGTTCTTCGAACAGTTCCTTTGGTGTGCCGACCTGCACCACCTCGCCGACATTCATCACCACAACCTTGTCGGCAAAGGTGATCGCCTCGGTCTGGTCGTGGGTTACGTAGATCATGGTGTTGGGAACCCGGGTGTGAAGCTCCTTCAGCTTGGACCGCAACTGGAATTTCAGGTGCGGATCAATCACCGTCAGCGGTTCATCAAACAGGATAGCGTTGACGTCCGTTCGCACCAGCCCGCGGCCCAGCGAGATCTTCTGCTTGCCGTCTGCCGTCAGGCCGGATGCACGATTGTTGAGTGTGGCGGTAAGGTCATTCATCTCCGCCACTTCGCGAACCCGCTTGTCCACGGTTGCCTCGTCAACACCGCGATTGCGCAGCGGAAACGCCAGGTTGTCGTAAACGGTCATGGTGTCGTAAACGACGGGAAACTGGAAAACCTGCGCGATCTTGCGTTGCTCCGGCGGCAGGCCGGTTACGTCGAGACCATCAAACAGAATGCTGCCGTGCGACGGTGTCAGCAACCCGGAGATCAGGTTAAGCAAGGTTGTCTTGCCACAACCCGACGGCCCCAGCAGTGCATAGGCCCCGCCATCATCCCAATCGAGATTGAGTTCCTTCAACGCCCAGTCTTCATCGTTTACCGGGTTCGGCATATAGGCATGTTTGAGGTTTTTCAGGGTTATCCTGGCCATGTCACGCTGCCTTTCCGGCTGAGGACAAGTCGACCAGATTTCCGTCTGCATCAAAGTAGAAGCACTTCGACATGTCGGCGTAAAACCTGGCAAACCGGCCGGTTTCAAACGGATGCACGCCATGCGACAGGGACACCCAGGGATGGTCATGCGCCTGAAAGTGAATGATGCTTTCCGAACCGGTGAGTTCAGCGACCTTGACCTTGCCCTCGACGACAACCGACTTGGCCGATTGGCGCACCGGCGATACATGATGCGGCCGGATGCCAATGGTGTAGGCACCGTCGGCAAGACCTTTTTCAGCTTTCCACGAAACCCCTTCATCAAGCAGCACCCAACCGGATTTTATCGATGCGCTGGCCAGATTGATTGGCGGTTCGGAAAACACCATGGCAGACGTCAGGCTGGAAGGATGCCGGTAAATCTGCGCGGTCGGACCGAAGTCCACGACCCGGCCCTCATGCATGGCCGCGGTTTTGCCGCCCAGCAACAAGGCTTCTGTCGGTTCGGTGGTCGCATAGACCACCACGCAATTGCGTTCTGCAAACAGTCTGGGCAGTTCGTCGCGCATTTCTTCGCGCAATTTGAAATCAAGATTGGCGAGGGGTTCATCCAGCAATATCAGGTCACTGTCCTTGACCAGGGCGCGTGCCATGGCAGTGCGTTGCTGCTGGCCGCCCGACAGTTCCGACGGCCTGCGGTCCAGCATGGCTGAAATGCGCATCAGCTCGGCCATTTCACCAACGCGGGACCGGATTTCCTGCGCGGGCAATCTTGCAACGCGCAGCGGTGAGGCGATGTTGTCAAACACCGACATGTTCGGATAGTTGATGAACTGCTGGTAGACCATGGACACATTGCGTTTTTGAACCGCCATGCCGGTTACATTTTTGCCGTTGAACCAGACCTCGCCCGACGTCGGTTTTTCCAGGCCCGCCATCATCTGCATCAGGGTTGTCTTGCCGGCAAGTGTGGTGCCAAGCAGTATGTTGAAACTGCCCGGCTCAAACGTCAGGTTGGTCGGATGGATATGCACATCCGCCCCTACCTTCTTGGCCACATTTTTCAGTTCAAGCGCCATAGCGCATCCTGCCGCCGCTTAGGGTTGAAGAAAACCGTCGGATGCGGGGGAGCGGCCCGGCGCCTGAAGTGCCGGACCGCTCATCACGCACGGGAGAAAATGCGCTTCCCTATTGCGCCCAGCGCTTGACGATTTCTTCATAAGCAATCGTCTTGCCTGGCTCCTTCTCATTGGCCAGCTTTGCAGCCGGACCGTTCTCCTTGCCGAGCCAGTCGGCAGGATCCTTGGCTTCATTCAGACGCGGACCGCAACCACCGTAGACCTTGGCCTGTTCGTCGGCTGCCTGCATACGGCTCATGACCTGGTCCATTTCACCGGCCAGGCGATCCATGGCCTGCTGCGGTGTAAATGCACCGGAGTTCACGTCACCGATGTTCTGCCACCACAACTGCGCCAGTTTCGGATAGTCCGGCACGTTGACACCGGTCGGCGTCCAGTTGACCCGGTCCGGCGAGCGATAGAACTCGATAAGTCCCCCCAGTTTCGGCGCGCGTTTGGTGAAGTGGTCATGACGCACGGTACTGTCGCGAATGAAGGTCAGGCCGACGTCGGACTTTTTCACATCCACTGTCTTGGACACCACGAACTGTGCGTACAGCCAGGCAGCCTTGGCCCGGTCAACGGGTGTGGATTTGAGAATTGTCCACGATCCGGCATCCTGATAACCCAGCTTCATGCCGTCTTTCCAGTACGGCCCGTGCGGGCTTGGCGCCATGCGCCACTGCGGATTGCCATCGTCGTCAACGGTGTTGTTGCCTTCCGACTTCGGCGCGACCATGGAGGCGGTAAACGCCGTGTACCAGAATATCTGCTGGGCCACATTGCCTTGTGCCAATGCCGGCAACGACTGGTAGAAGTCATAGTCTGCCGCACCGGGAGGCGCATATTTGCGCAGCCATTCATCCCACTTGGCGATGGCGAATACCGACGCCGGAGCGTTGGTGCCGCCGCCACGGGCAACAGATGCACCAGACGGGTTGCAGCTGTCTGCTTCCATGCGGATACCCCACTCGTCAATCGGGCGGCCGTTCGGCAGGCCTGGCGATGTGGCACCGGCCATGGAAAGCCAGGCATCCGTCATGCGCCATCCAAGGTCGGGTGCGCGCTTGCCGTAATCCATGTGGCCGTAGATGCGAACACCATCGATTTCCTTGACGTCTTCACTGAAGAATTCAGCAATGTCTTCATAGGCAGACCAGTTGACCGGCACACCCAGGTCATAGCCATACTTGGCCTTGAACTTTTCCTTCAGTTCAGGCTTGTCAAACCAGTCCTTGCGGAACCAGTACAGGTTGGCAAACTGCTGGTCAGGCAACTGGTAAAGCTTGCCGTCCGGCCCGGTGGTAAATGACTTGCCGATGAAGTCGTCCACATCAAGACCAGGATTGGTGACACCCTTGCCTTCACCCGCCATCCAGTCGGTCAGGTTGACCGCCTGCTGCAGGCGCGAATGAGTGCCGATCAGGTCGCTGTCATTGATATAGGCATCATACAGATTGCGGTTGGTCTGCATCTGGGTCTGCACGGCCTGCACAACCTCGCCTTCACCGAGAAGCTGGTGATTGACCTTGATGCCGGTGATCTCTTCAAACGCCTTGGTCAGCGTCTTGGATTCATACTCATGTGTCGGAATGGTTTCCGACAGCACATTGATCTCCATGCCCTTGAACGGCTCCGCCGCCTTGATGAACCAGTCCATCTCCTTCAACTGGTCTTCCTTCGAAAGCGCGGATGGCTGGAATTCGTCGTTTACCCACTTCTCTGCCGCGGCCTTGTCGGCCTGCGCAGGAAGAGCCGCGGCGCCCAGTGCAAATACCGCAACTGACGCCAAAAGCAGCTTTTTCATGATGTCTCCTCCAACTGATTTGCGTGCGCACTCATTCACGACAGCGGTGCGCCACATCGCTAGGACATAACGAATAAAAACGAAAGTCAATGGTTTTCTATTTGATTTATCCGAAAAAAATCGCAACTATTATGAAAACAACCGAAGGAGCGCATCGTGACGGCCTTGCCGCCCAGACAGATGGATATTCTTGAGATCGCGCGCCGCGAAGGCCGCGTGGATGTGGAGACACTGGCACACCGTTTTGAGGTGACGCCACAGACAATCCGCAAGGATCTCAATGACCTGTGCGACATTGAAAAGCTCAACCGGGTGCACGGGGGCGCGGTATTTCCATCCAACACGGTCAACATGGCCTATCAGGCCCGCCGGGAAATTGCCGCAGACGGCAAGGCCCGCATAGCTCGTGCTATTGCCGAACTGATCCCGGACAATTCATCGCTGATCCTCAATATCGGCACTACAACCGAGCAGGTTGCCTATGCCCTGCGCCGCCACCAGGGGTTGATGGTTATCACCAACAACCTCAATGTCGCCTACATACTGTCCGACGCGCCGGGTGTTGAAGTGGTGGTATCAGGCGGCATGGTGCGCAAGAGCGATGGCGGCATCGTCGGTGCCGCAGCGATTGACCTGATCCGGCAATTCAAGGTCGACTTTGCCGTGATCGGGACTTCCGCCATTGATGAAGAAGGCTGCCTGCTTGACTTTGATTACCGCGAGGTACGCGTGTCACAGGCCATTCTGGGCCAGGCCCGCACCTCCATTCTGGCGGCCGATACCAGCAAGTTCGAACGCCGTGCGCCAGTGCAGATCGGCCAGCTGGAAGACATTGATGTCTTCGTCACCGACGAGCAGCCTCCCCGCTCCATCCAGAAGATCTGCAGTGTCGCGAAAATCCGCCTCGAGGTTGCGCAAGCTGACATGTCGGCCGGAAAGGCGGCTGAATGAACAAGCAGTCGCAGCACGCGGACCTGACCCCTTATTATGACGTGCTGATAATCGGCGGCGGCATCAATGGCTGCGGCATCGCCCGCGATGCGGTTGGCCGCGGCTATTCGGTGTGCCTGTGTGAGGCAGGCGATTTCGGCGGCGGCACATCATCGGCCTCCACGAAACTGGTTCATGGCGGCCTGCGCTATCTGGAGCATTATGAGTTCATGCTGGTGCGCAAGGCACTGATGGAGCGCGAAGTGCTGTGGAAGAACGCACCGCACATCATCTGGCCGATGCGGTTTGTCCTGCCGCATCATTCCGGCCTGCGCCCGGCCTGGCTGCTGCGGCTCGGGCTGTTCCTGTATGACCACATCGGCGGGCGGAAATTGTTGCCACCGACATCCAGCGTGAACCTGCAGCATGATGAAGTCGGCAAACCGTTGAAACCGTTGTTCAAAAAGGCTTTTGAATATTCCGACTGCTGGGTCGAGGATTCCCGCCTGGTTGTCTTGAATGCTCTCGATGCCGCGCAGCGCGGCGCTGACATGCGGACACACACCAAAGTTGCCCGCGCACAACATACCGACGGTCAGTGGCGGGTCGAGATGGAAGACACGCTCTCAGGCCGCAGGCAAACTGTTACCGCCTCCATCATCGTCAATGCAGCAGGCCCCTGGGTCGATATGGTGTTAAAGCAGGTGTTCGGGCACAATGATGCCCGCAATGTCCGCCTGGTGCGCGGCAGCCATATTGTCATTTCGCGTAAATTTGCCCACGACAAGGCCTACATCTTCCAGAACGACGACAACCGCATCATCTTCGCCATCCCCTATGAAGGCGACTACACCCTGATCGGCACCACTGATGCTGAACACGGGCGTGACATGGACAAGCCTGAAATATCAGCCGAAGAGATTGAATATCTGTGCGCAATGGCGAGTGAATACTTTTCAGAGCCCGTGATCCGATCAGATGTCGTGTGGACGTATTCCGGTGTCCGCCCGTTATATGATGACGGTGCCAGCAAGGCGCAGGAAGCCACCCGGGATTACGTGATACGCACAGACGGAGACAACGACACCGGATTGCTGCTCAATATTTTTGGCGGCAAGATCACCACGTTCCGGGTGCTGGCTGAACAAATTCTCAAGGACATCGAAAAGGCCCTGGGTGCCCGCCAGCCCTCCTGGACGGCGGACGCCGCGCTTCCCGGTGGGGATTTTGCCGTGCAAGGGTTTGATGCGCTGGTCGATGAATACGCCAACGCCCGCCCGCTTCTGGACCGCAAGCTGATCACCCGGCTTGTTCGTCATTACGGCACAAGGGCAGCGATGGTACTGGGCGATGCGAAAAAACCCGCCGATCTCGGCAAGGCGTTCGGCAACGGCTTGCATGAGGCGGAAGTCGTCTACCTGATGCACCACGAATGGGCGCTCACGGCACAAGACGTCTTGTTCAGGCGCACAAAGCTGGGCATCGCCTATGACAGCAAGCAGATACAGGCCTTGCAGGCGTTCATGGATCGTGCTGCAAAAACCGTGCATACGACAACAAGCGAGACTGCTCTGAATTAGGCAGTTGCAGTGACGGGGCAAACAATGGGCAATTACGTTCTAGCCATTGATCAGGGCACAACTTCTTCGCGGGCGATCATTTTTGATCGGGACCAGAAAATCGTCGCCGTGGGTCAGCAGGAATTTGCCCAGCACTTCCCCAGGTCCGGCTGGGTCGAACACGACGCGGAAGACATCTGGTCAAGCGTTGTTGCCACCTGCAGGCAAGCTATCGCCAAAGCCGAAATTGAGCCATCAGACATTGCAGCGATCGGCATCACCAACCAGCGCGAAACTACGGTCATGTGGGATCGCGAGACAGGCAAATGCGTCCACAAGGCAATCGTCTGGCAGGACCGGCGTACGTCTGATTTTTGCGCAAAGCTGAAAAAGGCCGGGTACGAGAAAAGCTTCAGCGCAAAAACCGGGCTGCTGCTCGACCCATATTTTTCCGGCACAAAAGTCTCCTGGCTGCTGGATAATGTGAAAGGCCTGCGCGCAAAGGCGGAAGCCGGACGCATTGCTTTCGGCACCATTGACAGTTTCCTGATCTGGCGGCTCACCGGCGGCAAATCACATGTCACGGATGCCACAAACGCCTCGCGCACGCTGATGTTCAATATAAAGACGAACAAGTGGGATGCCGGTCTGCTGAAAGTACTGGGAATTCCCGCAAGTGTGCTGCCGGAAGTGCTGGACTGTGCCGCAGATTTCGGCGTCACCGACCCCGCCATCCTGGGCGCTGCCATTCCTGTTCTGGGCGTGGCCGGCGATCAACAGGCAGCCACCATCGGCAATGCCTGTTTCAGGCCCGGGATGATGAAGTCAACTTACGGTACCGGGTGCTTTGCCCTGCTCAATACCGGCACCGACATGGTGCGGTCGAAAAACCGTTTGCTGACCACCATTGCCTATCGGCTTGATGGCAAGACAACCTATGCGCTGGAAGGATCGATTTTCATGGCAGGCGCAACCGTGCAGTGGCTGCGCGACGAGATGGGCTTCCTGAAAGCCGCCAGCGACAGTGGTGCCATGGCCGCCCGGGCTGACCCGGAACAGGATGTCTACCTGGTACCCGCTTTCACCGGTCTTGGTGCACCCCATTGGGACGCAGATGCCCGCGGCGCGATTTTTGGCCTGACGCGCGCATCCGGCCCCAATGAACTGGCCCAGGCCGCCCTTGAGGCAGTGTGCTACCAGACCCACGACCTGTTGTCGGCCATGCAGAAGGACTGGAAGTCGCAAACCGCGCGCAAAACCGTGCTGCGTGTTGACGGCGGCATGGTGGCATCAGACTGGACCATGCAGCGCCTTGCCGACATGCTGAATGCGCCGGTTGACCGGCCGGAGGTGCTGGAAACTACCGCCTTGGGGGCAGCATGGCTTGCCGCGTCCCGCGCCGGTCTATGGCCGAACGCCTCCGGTTTTGCGAAATCGTGGGCGCTCGATCAGCGCTTCAAACCGAAGATGAAACAGGCAGTCCGGCAGCGAAAAATCGCCGGCTGGACAGACGCGGTCAGACGAACGCTGAGCTGATCAGTAATTGACCGGTTATTTCGCCTCATCCATCAGATGACACGATACCTGCGCCGAGTGAGCCGGCTGCAAATGCGGCGTTTCGGCTGCACACCTGTCGAAAACTACCGGGCAGCGCGGATGAAAGGCGCAGCCGCTTGGCGGATCGATGGGAGATGGCAACTCGCCCTTTAGCAGGACGCGTTCTTTCTTCCGGCCCGGATCAGGCACCGGCGTGGCCGACAGCAAAGCTTTCGTGTAGGGGTGTTGCGGGTTGTCGAACAACACTTCGCGGTCCGCCTGTTCGACCGGTTTGCCCAGATACATCACCATTACCTCGTCCGCGATGTGCTTCACCACCGACAGGTCATGCGAGATGAACAGGTAGGCCAGTTGCAGCTTGTCCTGCAATTCGCGGAGCAGGTTCAGAACCTGAGCCTGGATCGATACATCCAGTGCCGACACCGGTTCATCCAGCACCAGTATGTCAGGGTCCAGCATCAGCGCGCGCGCGATGGCTATGCGCTGGCGCTGGCCGCCGGAAAACATGTGCGGATAACGGTCATAGTGTTCGGGACGCAGGCCCACCGACTGCATCATGGCCTTGGCCTTGTCGCCTCTTTCCGCCTTTGAAAGCGGCGTGTTCATCATCAGCGGTTCTTCCAGCGCGGAACCGATTTTCTGACGCGGATTGAGCGAACCGTACGGATTCTGGAAAACCATCTGAACCTTGGGGCGCAATTTGCGGCGCACAGCCTTGTTGCCGTCCGCCAGTTCCTCGCCGGCGATCTGCAGCGATCCTGCGGTGGGTTCCTCGATCATGGTCACCACACGCGCCAGGGTGGACTTGCCGCAACCGGACTCCCCCACCACCGCCAGGGTCTTTTTCCGGCTCAACTCGAAGCTGATCCCGTCCAGCGCCTTTACCGTGGCCGGCCTGGCGTACAGGCTGCCGGGCAGCATGTAGTGTTTTTTCAGATCGTTTGCGCGCAGGACGATTTCATCACTCATGCTGCCACTCCGGTTCCGGGGTGGTTTTGCGGCTCGCCCTTCACCAGTGGATAGTGACAGAACGCCAAACCGAGCCTGGCAGGCGCCCGGGTCGGTGATTGGGTGCGGCACTGGTCAGTGGCGTGCGTACATCGTGGCGAAAACAGGCATCCGTCCGGCCTGTCGAACTGGCCTGGCACCACGCCCGGTATGGACGGCAGTATCCGTGACGTTGCCCGCTCCGGCAATGCTGCCAGCAGGGCAGCGGTATAGGGATGGTGCGGTTCGGAAAACAGCTCCACCACCGGCTGTTCCTCAACCTTCTGCCCGGCATATTGCACCGAGACCCGTTGTGCCGTTTCGGCGACAACCCCCATGTCATGGGTGATGAGAACCAGGCCCATGCCGGTCTCGCGCTGCAGGTTCAGCAGCAGATCGAGGATTTGCGCCTGAATGGTCACATCAAGCGCGGTTGTCGGCTCATCGGCGATCAGCAGTTTCGGATTGCACGAAATCGCCATGGCAATCATGACACGCTGGCTCATGCCACCTGACAATTGGTGGGGAAACGCACTGAGGCGTTTTTCAGGTGCCGGAATGCCGACCAGATCGAGCAATTCAATGCTGCGCGCCTTGCATTCAGCCCGAGACATGCCCAGATGGACCCTGAGGGCCTCGCCCAGTTGAAACCCGACGGTGAAACACGGATTGAGGCTCGACATGGGCTCCTGGAAGATCATGGCAATGTCCCTGCCGACGACCTCTCGGCGCTGGCGGGCCGACAGGGTGAGCAGGTCCTTGCCGTCAAAATTCAACCGGTCGGCGGTAACCGTGGCCGTCCACGGCAACAGGCCCATCATGGCCAGCATGGCAACCGATTTTCCGGACCCGGATTCACCGACAATGGCCAGCACATCGCTGGCATCCAGGCTCAGCGACAACCCGTCCACAGCACGAAAAGCGCCACCTGCCGTGGCAAATTCTACCGTCAGGTTTTCAATCTCTAAAAGGGCCATGGTTGTTGAATTTTCACCTTTGTAGTATTATCTGATGTATGGAGACAAAATCATGAGCACGAAACCACTTCCAATGCCGCCTATGCGGCCAATCAATGGACCGACAGGGCCAAAGCCCGGTTATTAAACGGCTACTTGTCGTCACTTGACTGCTCCAGTGCGTCTATCGCATCGATTGCCAGACGGCCGGCTTCAGTGCGCAATTCTATAAAATCCCTGTAAATATCAATCTTGCGATCAGCCTCAAGCGCTGTATATCGCTCTCCGCGCATGTCTTCGGCCAGTTGCGCGATAACATCGACCTGCTGGTAATACCGGATCACCGGTTCAATGACATCGCCGGGCAGGATTTGTATCTCACTGACAATCGCCTCGAACGCAGGGTTTGCTGTTTCCTTTGGGACAAAGGGTGTAAAGGCAGGCTTCTTACCTGCACCAGCCAAAATCTGTCGGGCCATCTCTTCAACATGCCCGGTTTCATCCTGCAGGATCCAGCGCGGCACATGGCAGCTGATTTCCGCACGCAAGGCAATCTTGCAATCCCTGATCCGTTCCGCCCGCCGCCCGTTTTCCAGCCGGCGTTCGCGTTGATACGCCACATACCAGCCAATCATGGTCACCAAAGCCGCTATGACGGCTGCAATCAGTGCCGGTCCTATCAGTGTCGACCCATACATCGCCTCAGCTCCGCTTCAACTTCGGGTCCAGCGCATCGCGCAGGCCGTCGCCCATCAGGTTGATGGCCAGCACCGTGAACAGGATGGCAAGACCAGGCAGCGTTACCACCCACCAGGCGCGCAGGATAAACTCACGCGCCTCGGCCAGCATGGTGCCCCATTCCGGCGTCGGCGGCTGTGCGCCCATGCCCAGAAATCCGAGGGCCGCTGCATCAAGAATGGCCGTGGAAAACGACAATGCTGCCTGGACAATCAGGGGCGCCATGCAGTTGGGCAGGATGGTATAAAACATCAGCCGCAATGGCCTGACACCGGCAACCCTGGCAGCCGTTACATAATCCTTGCTTCTCTCACCCATGACCGCGGCCCGCGTCAGCCGCACATAATGCGGTTGTTGCACAATGGCGATGGCAATCATGGCATTGGTCAGGCTGGGACCGAGTATGGCGACCAGCACCAGCGCCAAAAGCAGGCTCGGGAACGACAGGATGATATCCATCAGCCGCATGATCAGCGTATCGACAGTTCCGCCTACGAAACCTGCGACCAGCCCGACCGTCACCCCGACAGCCATGGCACCCACCACGACGATACAGCCCACGAACAGCGAATAGCGGCTGCCGTGTATCAACCTCGACAGCATGTCACGGCCTACCGCGTCAGTCCCCAGAAGAAACCGCCAGTCGCCGCCTTCCTGCCAGACCGGCGGGGTAAGCAGTGCATCACGATATTGCGTGGTTGCGCCATGCGGTGCAATCAGGTCGGCCAGCAGCGCGACCAGGCAGACACCAAGGAAAAACCACATGCCGATAACCGCGCCGCGGTTCTCGCTGAAATAGTGCCAGAACTCGCCTAACACCGCGCGCATGCCTGTGGCACGGGTATCGGTTGCGGCTTCGATGGCTTGTTCGCTCATGATATCGTCACCTCACATGCCGGATACGCGGATTGACCAGCCCGTACAGCAGATCAACGATCAGATTTACCGTCATCACGATCACGGCAATCATCAAAAGGCCGCCCTGAACGGACGGGTAGTCGCGTCTGAATATGCTGTCGACCATCCACTTGCCGATACCCGGCCACGAAAAAATGGTCTCGGTGAGGATGGCGCCGGCCAGCAGCACGCCGACTTGAAGGCCGATAGTGGTGATCACCGGTATCATTGCATTGCGCAGCGCATGAATGCCGACCACGCGCATCGGTGACATGCCCTTGGCCCGCGCGGTGCGCACATAATCCTCGCTCAGCACTTCCAGCATGGCAGACCTGGTCTGGCGCGCAACAACGGCCAGCGGAATGGTACCCAGCACTATCGTCGGCAGGATGAGATGCGACACGGCCGAGGAAAAAGCTCCTTTTTGACCGGACAGCAGGCTGTCGATCAGCATGAAACCGGTAACCGGCTTGAAGAAATACAACAGCGATATCCGGCCCGACACCGGTGTCCAGCCAAGAGTGCCGGAAAACAGGATAATCAGCAGCAATCCCCACCAGAAAATCGGCATTGAATAGCCGACCAGCGCGGTTCCCATAATGGTTTGATCCGGCCATGATCCGCGCCGCGTAGCGGCGTAAATACCAGCCGGCACACCAATAAAGACGGCGAATATGATGGCGCAAATTGACAATTCCAGAGTGGCTGGAAACAGCGTGAAGAATTCATCCCACACCGGTTTCTTGGTCACCAGCGAATTGCCCAGATCCCCCTGCAGCGCAGAAAAAAAGTAGTCAAAATACTGTTCGTAAATCGGCCGGTCGTAACCGAACTGCTTCATCAATGCAGCGTGACGCTCCGGTGATACCCCGCGCTCACCCGCCATCAACTCCACCGGGTCACCGGGCAGCACCCTGATAAACGCAAACGCGGCAATGGTTACCCCGATAAAAGTCGGAATGATCAGTCCTATGCGCCGAAGAAGAAATGCAAACATGAAAGCCCCACCTCCCGCCGTGACCCGGGATTTCAGGACACGGCGGGCACTTTTTTACAAGAGGCGCAAGGCTATTCAGCCAGATCGACGCCGTCGAACCAGTGACCGCCCAGCGGGTCCATTACATAGCCCGAAACCTTCTTCGACATCGGCATGAACACCACTGAATGGGCAATGGTTGCCCACGGCGCTTCACGCTTGAACACCACCTGTGCGTCTTCATAAAGCTTGGTGCGTTCAGCCTTGTCCGACACGGTCTTGGCTTTCTGGATCAGGTCTTCAAAGTCCTTGTTGCACCATTGTGCACGGTTTGACCCGCCGACACCGTCACACCCCAGCAACACGGCCAGGAAGTTGTCGGGGTCGCCATTGTCACCGGTCCAGCCCAAAAGCACGGCACCGTCGCGATCTTTCTCCTTCGAGAGCTTGAGATATTCACCCCACTCATAGGACACGATCTCGACGCCGACACCGATCTTGGAGAAATCGGACTGGATCAGTTCAGCCATGCGCCGGGCATTCGGATTGTAGGGACGCTGCACCGGCATCGCCCAGATCTTCATTTTCAGGTCCTTGACACCGGCTGCTTCCAGCATCTTTTTGGCAGCTTCCGGGTCGTAGCCATCGTCGTCAACGGCATTGTTGTAGGACCACATGGTCGGCGGAATCGGGTTCTTGGCTTCCTTGCCGGCGCCCTGGAACACCGCATCCAGAATGGACTGCTTGTTGATCGCCATGTTCAGCGCCTTGCGCACTTCCGGCTTGTCGAATGGTGCCACCAGCGCATTATAGGCGAGATAGCCGACATTGAGGCCTTCCTGTTCCATCACCTGCAGGTTGGCATCAGCCTTGAGATCGGCCAGGTCTGCCGGGTTTGGATAAGGTGCCACATGGCACTCTCCGGCTTTCAGCTTCTGCTGGCGTACCGATGCATCGGTTGTGATGGCGAACACCAGGTCATCAATCGGCTGCTTGCCGGCCCAGTATCCTTCATGGGCGGCATAGCGGATGACCGCGTCTTTCTGATAGGCAACGAACTTGAACGGTCCGGTGCCGACAGGCTGCTGGTTGAGCAATTCCTTCTTGCCGTCAGCTTCCAGCTTGGCTGCATACTCAGCCGACATGATGGAGGCAAAATCCATCGCCAGATTGGCGATCATCGGCGCTTCCGGCCGGTTCAGCACGAACTTGACTGTATTGTCGTCAACCTTTTCAACCGCTTTCAGCAGGTCAGGCATCGACATGCCGTCAAAATATTCCCAGGCAATGCCGGCGGTATACTGGTTCCAGGGATGATCTTTCTTCAACTGGCGCTCGAACGAGAACACCACGTCATCAGCATTGAAATCCCGGCTGGGGGTGAAGAAGTCAGTGGTCTGGAACTTGACGCCCTTGCGCAGTTTGAAGGTGTATTCCAGCCCGTCACTGGAGACTTCCCAGCTTTCAGCCAGACCGGGGATCACTTCCGACGTCCCGCGCTTGAACTCTACCAGCCGATTATACAATGGCTTCGATGATGCATCGAAAGTTGTGCCTGCGGTAAACGGCGCCGGGTCGAAACCTTCCGGCGAACCTTCGGAGCAATAGACCAGCGTTTTTGAATGAGCCGCTCCTGAAGCCAGCATGGTGGCGCCCAGCAGAGTTGCCATAATTAGTTTCGTTTTTGTCATTGTTGTCTTCTCCCTGTTGTACAGACTGACAAGTCATCCGGTTACGGTGGATTTTGCATGAAAGCATCTTTCTGCACCTGTGCCTACAGTAGAAACCGGTGATTTACTTATCGTGAAACTCCATCTCAACGCCGGCAACTCACCGGCAAGCCTGCAGGTTCGAATTGTCAAAGAACTGCATGACCGGACTTGACGACTACATCGCCGAAAAATGAAGGTGAGCATTGGCAAATTGTTTTTGGGGTCAGGTTTCATGGCTGCGGTTAAAAAGAACTCACGCCGCACGATTGCGACCCTGCTTGCCGGCGCGGGGCTATTGCTGACCGCCGTGGCCCTGTTCCAGACGCTGCTGCCGCTCAGGGCCGGCATCGAGCAATTCTCGCCTGCACTGGTCGGGTATCTCGGCACGATCTATGCCACCGGTTTCGTTTTCGGCTGCGTGTTCGGCCCGGCACTGGTGAAAACCGTTGGGCACATCCGCACATTCTCCGGCGTTGTGGCAATCGCAGCCGCGGTATCCCTGCTCTATCCGCTTTGGCCAAATGTTTTCCTATGGCTGGCATTGCGGTTCTTCTCAGGCGTGGCGCTGGCCATCGCCTACATGGTGATTGAAAGCTGGCTCAACGATCAATCGGACAACACCAACCGGGGACAGGTTTTGTCGATCTACATCATCGTTGCCAATGTGACCACGATGGCAGGCCAGTTGCTGGTCAATGTTGCCAGTACCGCCGGTCAAACCCTGTTTGCCCTCGTGACGTTTCTGCTTTGTCTGGCCGTGGTGCCGATAGCTCTCACCCCCACCAGCGAACCGAAACCAATCCCGACCGCAAGACTGGAACTGAAAGGACTGTTGTCGATATCACCGGTGGGCACCATCGGCTGCTTGCTGGTGGGTGCCGTTGAAGGCGCATTCTGGACGCTTGGGCCGACTTTCGGGCAATTGCGCGACATGAGTGTTTTCGAGATTACCTTGCTGATGGCGGCCTTTGTTCTGGGCGGCACGCTGTCGCAATGGCCGCTGGGCAAACTGTCGGATCACTATGACCGGCGGCTGGTGATCCTGCCAGTCGCACTGGGAACAGTGGGAACCGGTATCCTGATTGCTTTTTGGCAGTTGTCGGACCTTTGGGCGATATTGGCGCTGGCAACCGTTCATGGTGCCCTCATGGTACCGCTTTATGCCCTGTGCCTGGCGCATGCCAATGACAATGTCGCCAATGACAAGCTGGTGCAGACCAGCGGCGGCCTGTTGCTGATCTACTCGATCGGCGCAGCTATTGGTCCGACTGTCGCGGCCCAACTGATAGAGTACAGCGATGAAAGCGGACTGTTCGTGTTCATCTCCGCGATGTTAGCGGTGTTTGCCCTGTACATCGTATACCGGCTGGCATTCGGGCCGGCCTACGATCGGATACAACGCAACCCGTTCGCCCCACTGCCCAAGACATCACAATCTGTGTTTGAGCTGGAAGTGGATGATGAGCAATAGTCAGCCCGCAGCAATCTGGCTGGCTTTTTCCACCAGCACTTCCGCTTGCCGGATCGACGCGTAGTCGATCAGCCGCCCGTCCAGTGAAACCGCGCCTTTTCCTTGTTCAGCTGCCTCTTTCCTCGCCTCGAGAATGCGCCTTGCCCGGTCAACTTCTTCGCTGCCGGGGCGCATCATGACCCAGATCGTCGAGATGCCGGACAATAGCCGGTACCTAACAGTCAACCGGACCGTCGACCGGCCTACCACAAAATATTCAACCGAAGACAAGCGCCTGGCCGTATCTCTGGGGTGTTCAATCGAGTATTTCCAGGAAACCATTTACGGCATCACCATCGACCCGAAGGCAACGCGAATGGTCACTGAAATCGGCGTGAATTGCCGGCTGTGCCCGCGCCAGCAATGCGACCAGCGAGCACACGATCCATTCTATTCAAACCTGCCGCTGGACGAAAACCGGCACGGCGCCACGCATTTTGAGAGTTAGAACGGGTTTATCGGGCGCCTGCAGTATTGTCAGTGACCGGTTCATTGATGCCTTCCCCGACATATCACTCAAGCGGTCAGACTTTTCACCTGACTATCTTGCAACCAGGGCGGGGCAATCAGGAGCCGGGTCGCTTCGACGACCGGGACCGGTTTGCTGAAATAGAATCCTTGAAGACAGTCACATCCGAGACCCGCAAGCAGATCCGCCTGCTCTATCGTCTCGACACCTTCGGCAATGACTTTTTTCTCCAGACTGTTGGAAAACTCGGTCAGCGCTTTGACGATGCCAAACGATGGCCTGTCCTCCGGCAGGCCCATGACAAACTCCCTGTCCACCTTGAGCACGTCGTAGTTTTCAGTTCTCAAATGCGACAGGCTGGCAAAGCCAGTTCCGAAGTCATCGAGCGACAATGACACACCCATTTCGTCCAGTTCGCCGAGCGTTTTTCTAACCTGCGGGTTGCGTCCGGACAGCAATACGTTTTCCGTGATTTCTATTGTGAGGGCTTTCGGCGAGACATCGCCTTTACTCAGCAAATCCTGGACAAAGGTAGCGAATTCGGGCCTGGAAAGCTGCGAAGTTGACACATTGACCGAAATGTAATCAACCGCGATTCCCTTGCGCAACCAGGCTGCCATGGTTGAAATTGACTGGTGAATAATTGCATCACCAATCTCGATTGACAGAACCGGATCTTGCAGCGCCGGCCAGAACATTGCAGGCGGCAGTATCAAGTCATCTGCCTTTTGCCATCTGGCCAAAGCTTCGAATCCAACAATTTTACGATCTGTTGCATTGACGATCGGCTGCAGAAAACCGGTAAACTCATCACGTTTAACCGCACGGCCGACTTCCTCAAGAAGTGTTTGAGCTTCCAGCCGCTTTTGCCGCAACTCGGGCGAGAATACCTGTACGGCACAGAGATCCTTGCTTTTTGCCTGCAGCAAGGCAGCATCCGCAAAGTCGTACAAGGTGGTCAGGTTGTGTGAGTGATCAGGGTACAACGCAGCCCCGATGCTGCCGGAAACCGACAGTTCGGTACCATTGATTTCGAAGGGGGTTGAGAACAGGTCACTGATTTCAGCCAACATGGTTTCGGGGTCACCATCCACCGGGACGATGGCGCTGAACTCATCACCAGCCAACCTGTAAACGTCACCATTTGTCCCGATTGTGCCGGCAAGGCGATGGCCGATTTCCATCAGCAAGCCGTCTCCGGATGTGTGACCCATTCTGTCATTGATGGTTTTGAAATCATCCACGTCGATCGCAATAACCGCATACCGATCTTCATCCGGGTCCAGTGTTGACGTATAATTTTCAAGGGCCTCGTAGAAACTGCGCCGGTTTTTCAGGTTCGTCAGGTCATCCGTGTAGGCCATGGCGATGAGTTTGTTTTTGAGAGTGTGCTGTTCGGTGACATCTTCAATTGTCCCAAACACCTGCCTGTTTCCCTCACTGTCTACTGCCATTTCTCCCAGCGATCGCACCCAGCGCTTGACGCCGTCCGTTCTGGTTATCTCCGCGTGAAAATCAAACGGTTCTTCGGTAAGGATCGTGTTTTTCAGACAGTTCGAAACGGTTTCCCGCCATGCAGGTGAGTAATACTCGATGGCTGTTTCAATGTTTGGCTGAAAATCAGGTTCAACTCCATGAATTTTTCTAGTCGCATCAGACCACACAATCTCTGAGGTGTCCGGCGTGAACTGCCAGGTTCCGATACTGGTTATACGCGATATCTGATCAAACAACCTGTTTTGACGATGCAGAATAGATGCCTGTTTTTCCAGTTTCTCCGCTTGCCTTTTCCGGTCCGCCAGCGCCTGCCGCCTCTGCCGGTTGGCCCGTTCTTTCAATAACAGGCTCACGGCCAGATCAGCAAAATCCGTGAGGGCTTCAAGATTCGTACTGTCACCCGAAAGCGGTGCGTTATTGACCAGCAGCAAAGCGCCAACCGTATGCCCGGGTCGCAGCTTCAGAGGAGCGCCGGCAAAGCCAACCACTGCGCCACTTGCAATCTGCGAATAGTTTTTGAGGTGCTGACTCTTGGTAGCGTTGTGGACAAGCAAGGGCTTGCCGGCATCCACAATCAAATTCGACAGGGATTCGCGGCGTGGAACCCGCATCATCTCGTACCCATACGAGGCTTTGCCCCAGGCCGCCGTGTCATCTACAATCGCAACGACACATCCCGACACCTGCATTGTCCTGGCGACCAACCTGCACAGGTCGGTAAGAGCAGGATCAGCGCCGGGTTCAACCACCTGAAGGCTGTCGACAACCTTTTGGTCCGGTGTTCTCAAAGCCGTGGTCGTCGCCATCTGTTTTGCATCCCGATTGTTTGTTGGAGTCAATGCTCCGGCAGTCACAATGGTCAACGTTAATTAAAATAATGTGAAAACAAAACCCGGGACAGTTGGAGTATACCAAATATAAACTATAATCTTCATTCTCGGGCAGAAGGGTTTGCCTAGCTCCCGGAAACACTTGCTTCAACTCTGTTCCGTCCTGAGCTTTTTGCCTTGTACAAGGATTGATCGGCTCGCTTGATCACCGAGGTGATTGTATCAGCGATGTTTTCGTATACGGCTGCACCAATGCTGACTGAGACCGCGATGGCCTCGTCGTCAAAAGAGAGCTTCTGCTGTTCAGTGGCTTTACGCAATCTCTCGGCAACAACCAATGCATCGCTGCCCCTGGTTTCCGGCAAGAGCACACAGAACTCCTCCCCACCAAGTCGCCCTATCAGGTCTCGACCCCGAAGCTGGCTCTGCCAGCTCTTGCAGGTTGAACGCAGAACATGATCTCCGGCGGCGTGTCCATGGCAATCGTTGATTGTTTTGAAATTGTCCAGATCCAGCATCAGCAAGGACACATTCCTGAAGTGGCGCTGTGAATGCGACAGTTCGGCCTCGGCAAGCTCAAGAAAGCGGTGTCGGTTAAGCGCTCCTGTCAGAGAATCCGTCCATGCAAGGCGGCTTAACTCACGCTCCTGGCGTTTTAATTCTGTGACGTCTATCCTGAAACCGACCAATCCACCTGTATTGGTCCGGCGCTCCTGGATTCTCAGCCATCGATCACCAGGCAATTGTTGCTCGATCGGTTTTCCCGGGTTTTGATGTTCGTGGATGCGTTGAGCAATCCATTCTTCCTCATTGCCAATCGCGTCAGAATATTGCCCCGCATAAACACCTTGTCGGATCAGGTCACTGAATTTGACCCCCGGCACACGCAGATCTCCGCTTTCCTTGTAGATTTCCCGATATCTGCGATTGCAATGCACGAGCCGGTCATTTTTGTCATAAAGAACGAAGCCGTCGGGCAGAGCTTCCATGGCATCCTTCAACTCCGCCTCAGCAGCCTGATGAAGGACGGCAGCGCGATGCAATGCTGTCATGCCGGAAATGTTGGTGGCAATGTCTCTCAAGGCAGCGCGGTCTGAAACAGTAAAGCGCCGGGGCTTTGTATCAAGAGCAGCAATCGTACCTCTCGTCTCGCCTTGTTCGTCCACAACAGGTACCGCCAAAACTGCCCGGACAGACTTCAAACCGGAGGCAGTTTTCTGCAGCTTGACCCGCTTTGCACTCTTGAGATCACCAACCTGCAGGATACCGGCGCGGCGTACTTCAGGGACAATCAACTCGCGGCATGCTTTGACATCACCTTTGCTCATACCGATGGAAGACTGGAAATCATCGTCTTCACCGACTGACACGGACACGAAAACACGCGGTACATTCAGCGCTAAACATGTGACTTTGGAAATTGGACCTATGGCTGGATAGACATCCGGAAGCCCACAACCAGCTTTGTCAAAGCCCGTTTCATCACTAGATTTTTCCGTCATAACAAGTTCCTTGCAGACCATAGTTCGAGAAATCGCGAGTGGCTGCATCTTGCAGGTCAAGTCCTGCTGCAAGCCTAACTGGAACATTTGCATTTGTATCTTTTGGAAGATATTAATCTGCATGCGAACAACCCTGTTGAACGGCAATGATGGGAAACCCGTGACAGGAGACATCACCGGTGATGTTAAATCCGGGTCAGGCCAGATGTTGCGCCGATTGCAATAGCGGAAAACCCTCTCGAACTGATCACTGCGCCGCAAGGTATTGGCGATAATTTTGGCGTTCGGGGAGTAGATGCAGGGCAGATTTACGATCAGATCAGAGCTGATACCATCGCCAAGCCGGTGCAGCGGGCGGGGAAGCCTGCGGGTAAGGGTTGAATGAACGAACTGTTTTGACCACGTCCCGAGCGTCAGACTCTGTGCAAGGTTGCGGGCGAGTTCTTTTCTATTCATCTGAACAATCGATTTGCAACGGACGGTCTTTGCTCTTCTCGGTTTTGCGTTACCGGGTCTGGGTGAAACCCAGGATGGGTAGCGCCTTGTATGCTCTGGTCATCATCGCAGGCGGGGATACCCCGCCCAACTCTCCACATCGCTGCACAGAGTCATCCAAAGACCGCCGCTGCAAAACAACTATGCAAAGAGTAAGTGCGTTTGCCAAGTTCTCTTTCTACGGAAGATATCAAAAGCGCACATTTGATGTGACCTAGGATCGGTACGTTGGGCGTATAGCCGCCACTCCGCGTACATTGTGTATCCAGGCACTCGGGAAAAAATGGTGGTGTGTGCAGTCTGTCGCGAACTCGTCCCTGTTGGAATTTCCCTGATACACGGGAAAATACAGGGAAAATTGCAAGACACGGCCGATTAGACCAATTTACCATCAAGAAAACACAGTAAATACATCAGTTTAGGCGCGGATTTCCCTAAAATTTCGAACAGGGAAATGTTTTAAAGCAACAGGGAAATGAGTACCAAGAACAGGGAACATACCGAAGGCAGCAGGGATGTGTAAATTCAGGATGCCGGATGTCTGCTTTTGAAGTTAGAACAGACGGGCATAGAGGTTTGTCGCAATGTCCGTTCCTGGCACTTAATGGACATCGGAAACCCTAGCAGGGATGTCGGCTATCGGAGGCGCAACAGACCTCTATGTCGAATCTCAGAATTTCTACTAGTAACTTTCGAGGCCTAGTACACATACGAAGAAGCACCCCCAGCCCCCATGCTCCCCCTTACTAGGGGTGCCCCTCCAGATTAGCTGATAAGTGCATAAGCCACCGAAGCTTGCTAATTATTGCGTAGTTGTGGAGGGCGCGGTAGTGGTCGTACCTTGGTCAGTCGTTGATGGCGCGGCAGTGGCAGGTTGCTCAGTAGTGGTGGCTGGAGTCATAACCTCTTTCGGGGTCTGGTCTGCGAACCAGCCGCTGTTCCAACTGATTATGGCCAACGCGATCACGACGGCGATGGCACCCAAGACCATGTTTCTGTTTTGCATGAGTTTATCCATAGCATCCTCGCTTGCTTTGATTGCAGAACTGATAGAACGTATATGGTGGTCTAGCAATTCGCGTTCAAGATAACCCGACAGAGCGGTGAGGCTTAGGCACTGACAATTCAAAACACCAGGGGACATCCCCTGGGGGTCCTAATCTCTACAGGTCCTCAGTCGGTGAGCGGCGCCCAAACTCTGGAGAGCTAGTATCTCGTCTTTTTGATTAGATCCAAAGTGGCCGGAATATGGAAACCCAGGTCTTTCTGAAGCCCTGCGACTATGCGATCCTTTCATCATCATGCTTGTCGCAACACTAAATGTTCAAAATCTCCGACTCCAAAGTATTGACGGCCAAGATCGACTCCATGGTGCTTGGGATTCCGACATTCCCGAAGACAGGCGTTTGGACCCGATAGATCGCCGACTGACGGGCGAGCTTCTGAAGGAGGTGGACGCCGATGTTGTCGCCTTGCAAGAAGTCTTCGATCTCGACAGCCTCAATCACTTTCACCAGAAATACTTTTTGCGGACGGGAGCAAGACCATATTCGCAACGTATTTGTTTGCCCGGTAACGATGGCCGCGGCCTTGATGTTGCACTGCTTTCCCGCCGACACGTTGATGCGGTCCAAAGTCACGCATCGCTTGCTTTGGCTGATGTGGACATCGAACCGCCTCCGGGCGTCGATCCTGCCCTTCCAGTTTTCCGACGTGACTGCCTGATGGTTACGATTGGACCGCTGACGCTCTTTGTCTGCCACTTCAAATCTGCCTATCCAGACGCGGCCAAGGCCTGGACCACGCGCAGGCTGGAAGCGCTCGTTACCCGCCGGCTGATCGAGCGCCGTTTCCAGGATCCCGCACAAGGCCTGTGGCTCATCCTGGGCGATCTGAACGAACCCGATCATCCGGCCGCGGGACATCAGCGCGCAATCCAACCACTTGAAACAGGCTTCGCAATCGATCTGATGCAGCGTCTTCCAGAGAAGGAACGCTGGACCTATTATGACCCGCATTCGGGACTATACCACTGCCCGGACGCACTACTGGCATCACCCGCGCTCGCCGAGCGCTGGCCGAATGCTGAACCATTCGTGGTTCGTATGGGCTTGGGCAAGGAGACATCGCGCTTTCACGGCCCCCGACTTGGTGGTGTGGGTGCACACAGACCCCACGCTAGCGATCATGCCGCAGTGGCTGTCGATTTCAGGGGGCTGTGAAATACCGGCTTTGGGCTCGAACCGGGTGTTCGCTGCGTAATCAGCCAATGACCGTTTCTGGCTGTGGATTCAACTGATCGCCGCAACACACTCTGCGAACTTCTCAGCTGGAGTTTGATATTGCAAGGTCTTGCGTGGCCGTTCGTTCAACTGCCTTGCAATTGCGCCTAGCTTTACCTGGGAATGCACCGACAAATCAGTTCCGCGCGGCAGATATTGTCGCAACAGACGGTTGGTATTTTCGTTTGACCCGCGTTGCCAAGGCGACTGCGGATCGCAAAAATAGACTTCGACATCTGTCGCTATTGTCAGTCGTGGATGATCTGCCAGCTCTTTGCCGCGATCCCAGGTCAGGGATTTGTAGAGTTCCTTTGGCAACCTTTGAGACTGTTTGATCAATGCCGAGATGACGCTTTCCGTATCCTTGTTGGCCACTTTGACCAGCATGACATAGCGCGATTGTCGTTCCACAAGTGTCGCGATGTAGCTGTTCTTTGAGCCACCAATGAGGTCGCCTTCCCAATGACCCGGTACGGCACGGTCCTCCACAGATACAGGCCTTTCGCTAATCGAGACGGCATTTTTGACCTGTCCCAATCCATTACGTTTGAGACTGGCGTGCCTGGAGCGGCGAACCGTACGTTTGGCCCGAAGATGTTCCAGAAGTTCCTTCTTCAGCACGCCACGCGCCTGTATGTACAAGCTCCGATATATCGTCTCGTGTGACACTTGTTTGTGCGCCTCTCCCGGAAAGGTGCGTTTAAGCCAGCCAGCAATCTGCTGCGGTGACCATTTACGTCGCAGCTTTGCCGATACTGCGCGGCTCAAAGATGGGTGACAAGCCAGCTTGCATGTCTTGGGACGCAGGGCACGGTCCCATGCAGCCTGATCGGAAGCAGTGGCCCGGTATGCCGCACGTCCTCCATTGCGATAGACTTCACGGCTTATGGTAGATGGTGCGCGGCCCAGGTGACGTGCAATAGCACGCAAGGATTGTTTGATACTGAGCCCTCGAGATATCTCTTCGCGTTCACTTAGGCTCAAAGCTTGCCTGCCGCGTTTGCGGTCCGGAGGACGGATGCCACCTGTGGGAGAGATCACCGAAAACACAGACGATGATTGCCGATCAAACACCCGCCCAATCGAGTTCATTGACTCCCCGCGCTGCCAACGATCCCAAATCTCGGCCCGCTGAGCGGCTGAATAATAAATACGGCGACGATACTTCATGTCCAACACTCCATCTTTGGTCAAAGATTAAAGTGTTGCGTCCACCTGTTGAGCCCACCGCACAAAGCAGACATCTAACCATCATCGCCAGAACGACTGCTTTGTGCCATATCAGAGATTCGCGATTCATACGCCCTGTCGAATTTGCCGCTCCTATTCCTACGCATCCCGCCCGCTGTTGTAGTAAGCACCTGGATGCTCGCCTAGTCTCGAACAACCCACACTGAACACGTTGCGTGACGGACAATCTGCCCAGCGTTCGGTCCCAGAAGGTAGTCCTTCAATTCAGGCTTATGCGCGCCCACAACTATAAGGTCGGCGTCAACATTGCGGGCGAAATGCAGAGCCTCCTTGTAAACGCTACCGAGGCTTACAACCTGTTCAAGCTGAACGTCGTCTATGGCGTGCTCTTTAATGAGCGCGGCTAGCCGCTGCCTCGCATCGTCAAGAAGTTTGCGTTCGTAATCTGCTGGTATGAGTTGCGCCACCACGGTCATCTTAAACATACCATCGGGCACAATGGTCAGTACATGAAGCCGTGCGCCCGTGTGCCGCGCATAGTCGATCGCCGTGGTCAGCACCTTGTTCGAGGAGTCTTCGTCATCTAGGTCTACGAAAGCGACTATGTTTTGCATCATGTATCATTGCGTGTGTTGAGGAACCCAAGACCATAAAAAGAATGCCTGAGGCTATGCTAACCTGTCATTGATTTACGTCAAAGCTCGTCTTCACAAACCTCATCGTCCAATCGAGCAAATGCGGCAGGTATGTCGCTTGTGTTGTTATTTTGGGCGCAGATTTAGCGGAGCATGGCTGCAGGTTGATACAGCCTACAACCGATATCGATGCAACTGTACGGATAAACTGTCTTGTAGGTTATAAGCTATCCAAGACCAGCGCCCTTATGCAAGCCATGCCCGTTGTTGGCACAAAACGGACATGCCGGGCTAGTTGCCGCATTGTCAGCTTGTGACCTTAGCGGACATCACATTCGTTCTAGGATGCGATGAACTAAGCTCAATCCTCCTGCTTCTAATATATCAAAGTGGACTAATGCATGGGCAGAAGATCAGAAAGATCTTGGTCCATCTCTTGGGGAATCGTTTAGCAGTAAAATCGTCGTCGAAGTATCTTGTTTAATTAGCGTACGGACGATAGACTTCGTTTCGGGTTTGGTCTGGTGCGGGTGAATTGGGAGCGCACCAACCGTGAACATTGAACACACACCCAAAAATTCAATTCACTTGAAATGCGCACAATGCCCAGCACGCCACATTGGCATTTGTACGGGGCTTCAAGATATGGACCTCCACGTTCTGAGCGACATCATGATCCATCAGAAGTTCGAGCTCGGACAAACAATATGGAACGATGAAACCGATGTAACGAAAGTGGGGGTAGTAGTTTCAGGTATTGTGAAACTTTCAAAGCTACTCTTCGATGGCCAACATCAAATCGTCAGTCTTCACTTCGCCTCAGATTTTCTCGGCCGCGTTTATTCATCAAGGAACGATAGCTTTGCAGAGGCAGTGACTGATGTTGAGCTATGTTGTTTTCCGGCGCGGGGTTTTGAACGGGTTTTGCACACTCATCCGAACCTGGAGCATGAAGTGTTAAAAAGGACCCTCGACGACCTCACCAAAGCGCGAGAATGGATGGCCGTTCTCGGACGGATGACCGCAACCGAAAAGGTATCAAGTTTCCTTTTACAAATATCGAGACAATCTCAAGTTTCGCACCGTTCCCATGCTCAGCCATCATCTAACTTGCGAACATTCGTTCTTCCGTTGAAGCGAAGTGAAGTGGCCGATTATCTCGGTCTGACAATCGAGACTGTCAGTCGAAAATTGTCGTGGCTGAAAGTCCACAACGTCATAGGGATCACTGAAGGGCGGATCATTGAAGTGTGCGATCCCACCAGGCTTGGAGAACTTTCGGGATTATACGACAGGTGAGAAACATAGTTAGTCGAGTCAGATACTGATTCTTCCTTCACAGAGTGTATTCACAACGTCTGCTTCTGGCTGTGACCTCAACCGGTCGCTGCAACACATGCGTTAAACCTGTGTGCGGGCGTTTCAAATTGCAATGTCTTTCTGGGTCGTTCGTTTAGCTGCCGGGCGATCTTGTTAAGATGCACCTGCGAATGCGCTGCCATACAAGGAGGTTACCAACGTGGAGGTTCTTACCGATGAACTCTTCAACGCTATACTGGAAAAGC
Organism: uncultured Alphaproteobacteria bacterium; assembly: GCA_963759095.1. GTDB lineage: Bacteria > Pseudomonadota > Alphaproteobacteria > Rhizobiales > Aestuariivirgaceae > Anderseniella. The sequence continues at coordinate 252,993 of CAVWYF010000036.1, forward strand.
CGCTCAGCTGCGAGATTGGCGAATTCTATCATGCCGTCCTTGCCGATGGCTATGATGGCATCAACAGCTGAATCCAAGATCACTTCAAGTCTTGCAGCTCGAGAACCGCTCTCCACTGTCACTATCCCTTCCAGACTTGCGTATACTCTCTAATAGAAGAATACGTAACGTCTGTCAGAAGCATTGGTCAGCGGGTTTTAGACACGATCAAGTTGGCTTACCTGCAATGGCACCTGGCCATCTGGAAGACGCTAATATTGCACCAGTGAGATGATGTTTCCATGGATTGCGCTTACGCGGATTTTGTATCTGCGGCCATTTTTTCGCGCGCGGAACCCGTAGACATTGCCAACGCAGTCATAGGCCCGGACGCCGTGAAAGCCCCGCCGGATCACCTTTTGCCGGGCGGCCTCACAGCTCAATTTGCCATAGACCGGTGGCACATAGTCCCAGTATGGATAAGGCTCCAGATAGATGTTGGGATGGCGGCGATGCCGGTGCCTGCGATCATGCCTCTTCCGCCGCCGGAACTTATGCTGGCCAGATCCGTCCTTTCGGCGTCCATAGTGCCTAATGCGCGGCGTGACCGGCTGCTCAAGCCGTCTTAGCTTGCGTTCGAGGCGACGCTCGCGCCGCTGCGCGCGGCGGAGCTTCTTGAACTGCTGCTTCTGTGACCGATCTGTTAAAATTGGTCGCTGCCGTTTTGTTAACGGAGGACCGAACTGTTGTTGTCGTCGCAGTTCCCGATGACGGCGCCGTTCCCGGCGCTGAGTGCGCTGTTTCTTCCTTACTCCATAAATCTGGTTTCCGCCAAGTGTGCGTCGTTCGTGCCGCCTGATACGCAGTTGTCCATCACCTTGTTGACGTCTCAACCGCCGTCTCTGGCGACGCTCCACCCTGCGCTGCTGCTTCCGAGCCTCACTCGTGGCAATGCGTTTGACTTCAGGTGTTTCAGCTTGTGCGAACTGAACGGTGTCCGAGGCGGCCAATACGCTTCCTGCAACAGAGACACCACAACCACCAGCTATCAGAATAAGCCCAATGGTAAAAAGACTGAAGGCTATATTTAGCCACTTGCCCTTGTAGATTCTCATACAAAAACGCTAGTGCCTTCGGAGTTCCATTACCTTGATTGAAGTCAACTAAAGTCCCCGCCCCCACGAAGAATCGACAACTCGCTGGTCACAAAACCCCTTACAATAGCAAAGGCCCTATGGCTCAAATGAGCCATAGGGCCACAAGACGTAGTCGTCTTGTCCCGCATCACGCCCGTGCCCTCGCGGACAACAAGGTCGCCAGTACATCCGTGGTCAACCTCAGGGCAGTGATGCTGAGTTTAGTGGTTAGAGAGTAGCTTCAGGCGCAATGAGCCAGTTAAAAGGTAAGCTCAAGATTGTCAGCAGCCAGCTTGCCGCTCTTGCGATCAGTCACTAGCTCAAATCTGACTTTCTGGCCTTCAGACAGTGCACCCAAACCGGCACGCTCTACGGCCGAGATATGCACGAATGCATCCTTGGAACCATCCTCTGGTTCAATAAAGCCAAAACCCTTGGTTGCGTTGAAGAACTTCACGGTACCTGTAGTCATGATTATTCCCTTTCAAAGGAGTGGCCCGCTCAATCACACCTTGTGACGGTTGGGCAGTACAGTGCTCACATTGTTAGGAGGTAACTAGACTAAACGGCGTACCGGATATCAGGGGAACATCAAACTTCTGTTGTGCGTACTTCCCACATATGGGGGCTGCGGCTGGAATATCAATGACTGGTGATTTTAAATCATGACACATGCCCAGGGTGCACACAGCGAGCATCATCTTAGGGATAGAGCCGACAATGCGAGACATCAGTGTCACGCGACCGATCATCATTGCCGAGACACTGCTGCAACACGACAGGGCGCCGAAGATTATCAACGGCACTTGATACTACGCTCACGCGCGCCCTAATGGGGGAAATCCCGTGCGCACTGAACCGTGCAGGCATGGCTTGACATGGATCATGGTGTTGAACAGACGCGCCAGAGTACAAAGCAACGAAACAGGAACTATCGGCTGCACATGGCTGTTTCGGCGAATTTCACACGTTCCTTTCGACGCGGAACAGCCTTGAAAACTGGTGATCCGGCACAGTCTATCTGGGCCACAGATGGTTCAGGTTGCACAATGAAGATGAGGTAATCGCCAGAGCGGAGGGTGCAATGCTATCGCGCACAATACTTGTGACCGGGGCGCTCGGGCAGATCGGTTCGGAACTCGTCCCCGCTTTGCAACACCACCACCGGAACGCAACCATCATTCGATCCGACATCAAGTCCATACCCGCACGCGCCAATATCGAGGGACCGTTTGAACATGTTGACTGCACCGACCTGAAACACCTGATTGAAGTTGTTCGCCGCAACAAGGTCGACTGCATCTATCATATGGCCGCGCTGCTTTCTGCGGTCGCCGAAGAACGGCCGCAGGTGGCCTGGCAGGTTAACATGGACGGACTCTACAACGTGCTGGAGGCAGCACGGCAATGCGGCTGCTCGGTGTTTTTTCCCAGCTCGATTGGTGCCTTCGGTCCTTCGACACCAAAAGAAGATACCCCGCAAGTGACCATCCAGCGTCCAACAACAATGTATGGGGTCACTAAGGTCGCAGGCGAAATTCTGTGCGACTACTACGCCGAGCGCTTTGGCGTCGATACGCGCGGTCTGCGTCTGCCGGGTCTGATTTCCTACGTTGCACCGCCAGGCGGTGGCACCACCGACTATGCCGTGGAGATTTTCTATCATGCGATACGGTACCGCAAATATAATTGCTTCCTCGGCGCCGACAGCCAGCTGGACATGATGTACATGCCGGATGCGATCCGCGCGATGATCGAGCTGATGGAAGCCACCCCCGATCAGCTCACGGTTCGCAATGCATACAACGTGACCTCGATGAGCATCACCCCTCGCGATCTGGCTGCTGCCATAAGGCAGCACATGCCGGAGTTCACTGTCAGCTATGATGTCGATCCGGTTCGCCAGTCGATTGCGGATTCATGGCCACGCTCGGTAGATGACAGCCAAGCTCGACAGGACTGGGGATGGCAGCCCGCCTATGATCTTCAGACCATGACGGCGGACATGCTTGAAAAGCTGACCGCACGTACCAGCTCGACAAGCGCCGCATAATACCGGACATGACAAGGAGCGTACCTGATGCCGCACAACAAGCTCGCAAGTCTGCTGGAACATGAACTCGCCACGCTGAAGGATTCGGGCCGCGCCAAGGGAGCAGAAACCGTGATCCGGGGGATAATACCGTCAGGTGGCGATTACGGCCCGAGGTTTCTGCTGGAAGGGGAAGGCGAGAAGCCGTTCCTGCGGATGAACAGCAACAACTATCTGGGGCTGTCGTTTCACGCCGAGGTGGTCGCCGCTGAGGAGGCAGCCGCTCACAATCTGGGCGCCGGTCCCGGCGCGGTGCGCTTCATCAGCGGAACCTGGCTGCCTCACATTGAGCTGGAACGCCGGCTCGCCCGCTTTCATGACCGTGAGGCGGCCATGATCTTTAGTTCTGCCTACGCCACGGTGATGGGCCTGATACCACCACTGGCAAGCGAGCAAACGGCCGTGCTCAGTGATGAGCTCAATCACAATTGCATCATCAATGCCATACGACTGGCCCAGCCCCAGGTCCGCGAGGTCTATCCGCATCTGCAGGTCTTGGAACTGGAACAGAAGCTGCGCGAGCTGCGCGGCAAGTGCCGGCGTATCATCATTGTCACCGATGGAATTTTCAGTATGCGCGGAGATCATGCCCCACTGTCCGAGATCAACGCGCTGGCGCAAAAATATGATGCAGACTTCGAGGACAACATACTGGTTATCGTCGACGATTCTACATGGCGTCGGCGCGTTCGGCGAGACCGGCCGCGGGACCGAGGAACACACTGGCAGCGGACCGGTCGATCTGTTGGTCGGAACCCTGGGCAAAGCCTTTGGCGTAAACGGTGGCTACCTCACCGGACCGCGGGTGATCATTGACTATCTGCGCGAGACCTCACCCTTCTATATCTACTCAAACCCGATCACTCCGGCCGAAGCTGCTGCCGCCATCTCTGCCATCGATACGGTCGACAGCGACAGCGGCCGGAAACTGCTTGCCCATCTGCGCCAGATGACAGTCCGCTTCGAGACCGGATTGACTCGACTTGGCCACGAGACCATTGCCGGCGAGCATCCGGTTGTTCCATTGATGGTGCGCGACACTGACAAAACCTCTGCCCTGGTTCGGCACCTGTACGACAATGGTGTTCTTGCGACCGGCCTCAACTACCCCGTGGTCCCCGCAGGCGAGGAGGAAATCCGCTTTCAGATCTGTGCAGATCACAACGCGGCAGACATCGATTTTGCTCTCGATGTAATCGGTCGGTTCGAGACGAAGAGCCAGTGAGCAGCAGGATGCGGCGGATCGGTTTCCTCATCAATCCAATTGCCGGTATGGGCGGGCGCGTCGGACTCAAGGGCACGGACAACATGGCCGAAGAGGCACGAAGACGCGGCGCAATGCCTGTTGCCAATGCGCGTGCCGCAAAGATGCTGTCATCGCTGAAGCAAAGGCTTGCAGGACCCGAGGGCCTGGACGGCATCAGCTGGCTCACCTGTTCAGGCGACATGGGGGCCGATGCCCTTGCAGCGGCTGGTTTTGACGGGATCGCTATCGTGTATCAGCCCCAGGATCCGCCAACACCCGACGATACGAGGCAGGCCGTGGTAGCCTTCGAGCACCAGGAAGTTGACCTCATCGTTTTCTGCGGCGGCGATGGCACGGCACGTGACATCTGCCAGCTGATTAAGGGTCGCATTCCGCTGCTGGGCATTCCCTCAGGCGTCAAGATGTACTCTGGCGTCTTCGGCATCACGCCTGAACTGACTGCCGACCTGATCGCCGGGTTTGTTCAGGGCCGCCTTGAACCAGTTGAGGTAGACGTAATTGATCTCGACGAGGAGCGCTACCGGGGGGATCAGTGGGCGGTCCGGGCCTACTGCAAGGCACTGACACCCTATGAGCCCTCCCTGTTGCCCATGGCCAAGGCCCTGATTGACGAGGAAGGCGATGCGGCCGTCAAGGATGCCATTGCCGATCACCTGTGCGAACGCATGCGGTCATCGCCGGACACAACGTTCGTGCTGGGACCGGGAACGACCGTGCAGGCGATTGCCACGCGCCTGGGAATGGAGAAGACTCTGCTTGGTATTGACGCCGTGAGGCAGGGAAAGCTCATTGCCCGCAACCTTGATGAGCAGGGTCTGAGGTCATTGCTCTCCAGGCCGGCAGAGGTGCAGCTTGTGCTCAGCCCGCTCGGGGCACAGGGCTTCGTGCTTGGACGGGGAAACCTCGAACTCAGCCCTGCAATCGTCCGGCAAATTGGCATTGAGAACATTGTCATCGTGGCCACACCGGCCAAGCTCGCCCGCACCCCGGTCCTGCGCTTCGACACCGGTGATCCCGGGCTGGACGATGAACTGGCCCAGGCCGGATACCTGCGTGTGATCGTCGGATATCACCGCCAGCGAATGGCCGCAACCGGACTTGATAGCGACCGGGATGCCTTGATGTGAATCAACACCCGCCCCGACCCTGGATGTTTGAATATCAGTTCATGGTCATCTGGTTCCGGGAGAGGCAAGTATCGTGACGTTCATCCCCCATACGCAACAAGAGCGTGACGAAATGCTTGCCGCCCTCGGTTGCGCACATATCGAGGAGCTGTTCGCCGACATCCCGTCATCCATTCGCTGTCCGAGACTGGAATTACCCGACCGACTGAGCGAGCCGGAACTCGCGCGAACCTTGAAGGAACTGGCGGATCGAAACCAGGTGCCGGCCCCGGAAAAGTCGTTTCTCGGTGGCGGATGTTATCGACACTACATCCCGGCCACCGTCGACTTCGTCCTGCAGCGCGCCGAGTTCTACACCTCCTACACACCGTACCAGCCGGAATTGAGCCAGGGCATGTTGCAGGCCATGTTCGAGTACCAGACCATGATCTGCCAACTGACCGGCATGGAGGTCGCCAATGCCAGCCATTATGACGGTGCAACGTCCCTGGCTGAGGCGTGCCTGCTCGCGCTCGGTCTGAACGAGCGCACGAAGATCGCCCTCGCACCGGGGGTGAATCCACGCTATCTCGACGTGGTTGAAACTTATCTCGCCGGTCATCACGCGAGGATCGTCACAGACAGCAGTCGGTCTTGTGACCAGGCTGACCTGGCTGATCTGGTGGATGACGATACCGCTGCGCTGGTCGTGCAGACCCCGAACTTCTTCGGCCAGTTCGAGGACCTGGATGGCCTGGCCGAGAAAGTTCACGCTGCAGGCGCGTTGCTTATTGTTGTGACCGATCCGATCTCGCTCGGCTTGTTCAGGCCGCCCGGTGAATATGGCGCGGATATCGCTGTACTTGACGGACAGTCGCTTGGTCTTCCGGTCTCGTTCGGCGGGCCGCACCTGGGGATATTTGCCACACGCACATCACTGGTGAGGCGCATGGCCGGCCGCGTGGTCGGTCAGACCACCGATGCGGCGGGCAGGCGTGGCTACGTCCTGACCCTTGCCACGCGCGAACAGCACATCCGCCGCGAACGGGCAACCAGCAACATCTGCACCAATGCCGCACTCAGTGCGCTGGCGGCATCGGTCTACCTGGCGACGCTGGGCGCACAGGGGCTGACCAAGATCGCTCGACTTTGTCATGCCAAGGCACATTATGCCGCCGATCAACTGGCGCAGCTGGACGGCTGCGTGATCAATCGACATGCGCCGGACAAGCCGTTTTTCAAGGAGTTCACCCTTAGCCTGCCGAAGCCGGCAGCGGCAGTGAACCGGAAGTTGCTGGACGACTACGGCATCATTGGCGGTTATGACCTCAGCGCCGAAGGCAAAGGTTTTGACAACACTATGCTTGTCTCAATCACGGAGCTCCATTCCAGAGCCGCAATCAACCAACTGGTGAGTGCTGTGAGGGACATCTGCGCATGAGCGAGCCGACGCTATACGAGCTTTCAGTTCCAGGCCGGTGCGGCACGAGCCTTCCCGAATGCGATGTGCCCGAAGTTCCGCTGCCTGACGCGCTAGTGCGCGACCGTAACGGCCTGCCGAGCCTCTCGCAGCAACAGGTGGTGCGCCACTATGTGCGGCTGTCACAGCACAATTATGGAGTCGACAGCGGCTTTTACCCGCTCGGCTCGTGCACCATGAAATACAACCCCAAGATCTCGGAAGCCTGCGCTCGTCTCGATGGATTTGCCGAGGCCCATCCCTTGCAGCCGGAGCATACCGTACAGGGCTGTCTGTCGGTGATGTTCCAGATGCAGGAGATGCTCAAGCAGATCGGCGGATTTGCTGCTGTTTCACTGCAGCCGGCAGCTGGTGCCCATGGTGAACTCAGTGGCCTTTTGATGATCCGGGCGTATTTCAAGGACAAAGGCGAGCCTGAGCGCTGTCATATCCTGGTTCCCGATACCGCCCACGGCACCAATCCAGCCTCCTCCATCATGGCAGGATTTGACGTCGTTGAACTTCCCACGGATGACAAAGGCAATATCAGCCTCGCCGCGCTGAAGGCAGCATGCAGCGACAAGGTGGCTGCACTGATGCTGACCAACCCGAATACGCTTGGCCTGTTCGAGCAGCAGATCGAGGATGTCATTGCCTGCGTTCATGACTGCGGTGGCCTGGTCTACGGTGACGGCGCCAACATGAATGCACTGACCGGCATCATCAGGCCTGGCGAACTGGGTATCGATGTGATGCACTTCAATCTGCACAAGACGTTCGGGGCACCGCACGGCGGTGGCGGGCCGGGCTCGGGTCCGGTCGGCGCCGGCGAGTTGCTGCGGTCCTATCTGCCCGGGCCGGTCGTCTTGCATGCGCCGGGCTCAGAATCGAGGGATGAGACCTACAGCACGGCCATGCCCGACAGCAGCATCGGCCGGATGGCCGCTCACTTCGGCAACTTTGGCGTCATCCTGCGCAGCTTTGCCTACATCTTGCTGCACGCAGCTGAGGGACTGAAGGACAATGCCCACCATGCGGTGCTTAACGCCAATTACCTGAAGGCACGGCTGGCAGAGGATTACCCGGTGCCGTTCGACCGCATTTGCATGCACGAGTTCGTGTGCCAGGGCCGGCCCGAGAACACGTACGCACGCGCCTTCGATATCAGCAAGCGGCTGATGGATTTCGGATTTCATCCGCCGACCAACTATTTCCCGCTGATCGTGCCTGAAGCGTTGATGATCGAGCCGCCGGAAAGCGAAGGCCCTGAGACGCTGGACAGGTTCGTGGAGGCAATGCGGGTGATCGCTGAAGAAGCCAGGACCTCCCCTGAAAAGCTCACCAACGCGCCGGTGACCCTGCCAATCGGCCGTCTCGACGAGGTCAAGGCAGCGAGGCATCCCGTCCTGATCGATCCTGCTACGCAATCGCGAAGGTAACGCCAAATATCATATAGCGCGGCACAAGGCATGGCTTGTTCGAAAGGCAGCATTATGAATGACCGGGATTATACGAAAGACGCCGCGCGGCTGGAGGCCAACAGCAACGCCAATCATGCATGGCGGCGTAGCGAATGCGTCAATCTCATCCCATCGGAACAGACGACATCGGCCCTCGTCGACCGCCTCAGTACGTCAGATCCGGCAAGCCGTTACAATGAACACAAACGCCTCACGGCGCTGGGACCGAAAGCAGATGACGTGCAGTTTTACAAGGGCACAGCCTTCATCATGGAAAAAGAGAAGGAGCTCCAGTCAGCGCTGTGTACCTATTTTGGTTGCTCGCGCGCCGAAACCCGTGTCATCAGCGGCCAGATGGCCAATGACACGGTCTATGATGCGCTAAAGCAGTTCCGCAACCGCAACAACCGAAGCGGGGTGCCGCGAAACCTGGGGCCGGTGCTGGTTCACGATCTCAAGAATGGCGGGCATTTGAGCGCGCAACCTATGGGCGCGCTCAAAAACTACATGGCCATGGATCCCGTCACTGGCCGGCCGGCAGTGGAGCATTTCCCGGCCGATCCCGACCATCCGTATCGCATTGATATCGAGCGGACCAAGGCACTTATTGTCGAGACCCGGCCCGAGTTGCTGGTGTTCGGGCGTAGCGTTATCATCCACACCGAACCGGTCGCCGAAATCGCCCGATTCATCCACCGCGAATTCGGCAAGGATAACCCCGAGCGGCCGGTGATCATGTATGACGGCGCACATGTCCTGGGGTTGCTCGGCGAAGCCTTCCAGAATCCGTTCGCCGACGGTGCCGACCTGGTAACCGGTTCCACCCACAAGACATTCTTTGGACCGCAACGGGGCGTCATCTTGAGCAATATCGGAAACGGCTCGCCGTTTGAAGATCTGTGGGGTTATATCGAACAGCGCACATTTCCTGGCCACGTCAGCAACCACCATCTGGGCACAATGCTCGGGCTACTCGGCGCGACATATGAAATGCTCGCCTTTCAGAAAGACTATCCCAGCCAGGTGATCACAAACGCGAAAGCCTTCGCTCGCGCCCTGAAGGCAAATGATCTGGAAATCGAAGGCGATCCTGTATGCAGCTATACCGAGACACACCAGGTGCTGCTGCGGACAGCGCGCGGCAGGGGCGAATACATTTCCGATCTGCTTGAGTCCAACAACATCATCACCAACCCGCAAGCATTCCATGATGATCCCAGCTTTGCCGCCGCCAGCGGTGTACGCATGGGAACACAGGAAATGACCCGGCACGGCATGAAGGAAGCGGATTTCGAGGAGTTTGCGGGCCTGTTTGCCCAGATCGTGCAGGCGGGCAATGACAAGCCGCGCGGGCATTTCCAGGATGCTGTCAAGGCGTTCCGCGCCCGATTTGTCGAGATGCATTATTGTTTGTGACTGATACAGAATTTGTGCTCTCGACGGGCGATTCTAACTTCTTATCGCGAATGTCGAAAATCCGCTCAGAAGATTTTCTGCAATGCAGACGGCAGATTGCAACAGAAGTCGCAGTAAGTAGAAATCGTGCTGGAGTGATGCAGAGACTTGTAAGGTGCCGGGCGAAAGGGATGTGCTATAGCCTTCGGGCCCGGCACTTACCGCTCACCCGTGATGAGCCGATACGGCGCGCATCACCTCACCGGACATCTCCTGAGGCAGGCTATGCGAGATATCACCTATGCTCAACATGCCTACCATGCGCTTATCTTTGTCGATGACTGGCAGGCGCCGGATCTGCTTTGATTCCATAATCCGGATAGCATCATCCACTTCCTCATTCTCGCGACAATAAGTAATGCCCTTGGTCATGACATCCTTAGCTGTCAGCTTTTCAGGGGTCTTGTCATTGCCGAGACCGCGACAGATGATGTCCCGGTCGGTCACCATGCCAACAAGCCTGTCGTTCTCACCTACAGGCACAGCGCCGATGTCCTCCGTCTTCATGATCTTTGCGATGGCAGTCAGACTCGCGTCTGGTTGCACCCAGGATACGCCTTTGTGCATCACGTCTTTGACTTTCATAACAACCTCCTCAGTTGATTGTTCTGATGCCCCACAGCTCAATACTTATGTACCTTTTTAAGATGGGCCGTATTGACATTCATCAATCAGTTAGCGTGACTTGCACTCATAGGGGCCCTTGTCGCCATCAAGCTCCTTGAAACACAAATTGCTGCCAACTCTTGGCCGGGGCCAGATCAGGCTCCGCTGGGATACTGTTTCATGTTGGTTCTTGGGGGTAATCGACGCTTTCATCATTGCCATCAACCACCCGCGACACCTTCGAGAAATGCGCCCAGTTCGGGCAGGATCTGAGACCGCCACTTGTTGCCATGGAAGAGCGAAAAATGCCCACAGCCTGGTACCAGCAGGTGGCGTCTCAAGGTTTCCGGAATCAGTGGACACAAGCCATGGGCTGCACTGGTCTGGCCAGGCGCAGCAATGTCATCGTCCTCGCCCTCAATCGTCATCAGAGGAACGCTTGTGATCTGACCGGGATCAACAATCTCTCCAGACCAGGATAGCGAGTGGCAGCAGATATCGCGCTTGAGGAAGACCGCATTGATGTTGTCGAGAAAGTACTCGCCCGGCAAGTCCATAACCGAGGTGAAGAGCGTGAAGAAGGGATGACCGATAGGGTCTAGTCCATCGTCACTGAACACTTTGTAGAAGAGCTCGCCCCTTTGCATCACGTGCCTGTTGAGATACGCCATCAAAGATGCCAGTTGCGTGTAGCCCGGATACAGCAATCGCCCATGTGCTGCAGAAAACCGTGAGGCCAGGCGCAGCACATTGTCTTCAAACCACGCAAGTTCATGTGCACGCAACAGGTCCACGACCCGAGTTGGATTAGCGAGAGGATCGATTGGCCCTCCAATCAATGTCAGCGATCCAACGGCGCTTTCATGCCTTCGCTTCGAGAGTATGGCCACAGCTGCCAGAGCGGGAACTACAGCCTGACAGAGGGCCACAACGTTTACACCTTCGCCGGCCACGGCAATGAAGTCGAGAAGATAGTCGATGTTCTGATCCAGACCAAATGGTCCGCCACTTGCCGGCACCTCACCGGCATTAATCCAGTTGGTGACGTAGACCCGAAAACTGGGCAGAAGTCCGATGACCATGTCTCTCAGCAACACTGAATAATGTCCGGACAGCGGAGCCGCCAACAGAATCCGGGGCGAGCCATTTGATTGATCGAGAGAGTACTCAGTGAGGGTACAAAAGGTTTTCTCAGCAGCTAGACGCTGATGCACGGCCCGAGACTGCCTATTGATGACGATTGTTTCGATATCAAGATTTGGGCTCACGGACCGGCACCGATTTGATTAACAATGGACTATGCCCCGCCATCAGCACAGGCGCAGTCACTTCAGCGCTGAACAAGCACCCATGAGAAGCGTCAGTTCGCGTCGCAAGGCCCTGCTTCGGCTCTTCATACTCTCCAGTCTGGTTCTGCAGTGCGATCCAGACTGGAGAGTTTGCGCTGGAGTTCGAAATACTCATGACTCCTGTCTTTAAATCCCTCATTCGCTCCCCACAGCCGGTGACTGTTCGGAAATTGGGGGCCGTAGCGTCTGCGGATTGATCCATGAGCCAAAGCACTACTGTGATCGGTACTGTCTCAGGTTAGGCACCGCCTCAGTCCGGCTTAAGTAACGCGAAGATTGTCGATAACTTCAGTTACCCCGGGAGAGGACCAAACTGCATCTTCAATGAGCTTGCGCTCACTCCATGCATGCACATCGCCACTAATGGTCACCCGGCCACCCGAGATACCCAGATCGATGTGCGACATCTCCAAATCGGCATAACGGTGAAGTGCTTGCAAAATATCCTTTTTCAGATCCGCCTTTGCAACGCGAGTTTTAAGAGTGATCATATTGCTAACCCCTGCTACCCCGCGGACGCGTGCGACATGCCGTCTTGCATTCTCGCGTTGATAGTGCCAATCAACTACACCCGTTAGAGTGACAAAACCGTTTCGCACCCTCGCTTGTATGTCTTGTCTGTCTAGAGAAATGTTCCATTCAAGAACGTGGGCTATGCGTTCTGCGATGTCCTCATCTGTAACTGATTTGTCGCGCGGATAATTCACCTGGATCTCCTCGGCAATCGCCAGTACACCTTTCACACGTCTTGCAGCTCTTTCCGCAGCAAGTTTCTCAGCGTAACTGCCAACAGTACCCAATAGACTCACGGCACCATCCTTCACCGTCACGCCAATCTCCGTCGATTCAATTTGAGGTTCCCATTTGATCTCCTCAATGACGTCATCTCGAATTTGTTCGTCGGTCCGCATCGTTCAATTCCTTTTTCACAAAGCGCCCCATTAAACATTCTCATCCAAACGGACTGTCGTGCATTGACCAACATCAACAAACATTCAACGGAAGCCGAGGTGGCACTGGTCATTGGCAGCATAGATGATCACGAATGAGATATTCTGATGCCTGTCAGCCACACCGATCAAACAGTACTTTGGCCAGTATATCCCGCTACGAAGGTTATGCTCTCGTCGGGCTATGCGGAACCTGAGAAGACGCCAAAAGATCGCGCGGCTTGGCTACGCAAACCTTACGGCGTGCCTGAACTTGCCATGAAAATCCGCGAAGTTCTTGCATCATGAAGACGCGACGCCAAGGGTACAGTCCTCCACCTCGCAGCAGTTAGAATGATCTGGAATAAGCACGACCCCGGCGAGGGGGCAAGCCGGGGCCGGCAAAGCGAAGAGCATTTTATCCCGATTTGGGAGCTTTAGAAGATTGAAATGCTCCATACAAATACTATTCTAAAAAAACCGGACAGTTAGCGCATTGATACTGATCAAACCACTCGGAACTACACGGCAAACCTGACACCTCTCTCACGCACTGAGATTTGCAGCCGCCTATCGCGATCCAGTCCGTACCAGCCACGCTTGATGGCATTGTTAGTAGAGTACGGTTACAAACCGATAAGCAAACACAGGTTCGACAGCGCTCAGCTATACGACTTGCCAATCAGGAAGAAATGACGCTGAGAATCGATCCATAGTATAGGCATTTTGTCAGAAGGCTGTATTTGGCGAAGTGGAGATTTGATACCGATCGGAACTATGACGAAGGGCTCGCTTCGAGAGCATCAATATAGAGGAGACAGTATGCCACTCAAAAAAATTGCAGAAAATGCGGTTGACAAAATCTGCGAGCAAGTTCTGCTTTCATTGTCCGACGACGAGCGTATTGCCGTTCAACGGATTGTGGAGCAGGCCATTGTCGATGCTACCGTCAGCGCGACGCAGCGCTGTCACCGAATTGTGAGACAGCAGTCTGGACCGGAGGCAGACTTGGCACACAAGATTGCTGAGCAAATTCGGGAGGCTGAAACAGCCCTGATCGCAAACTTGATGGGTATGCGCTAGGGTACCTGAGCGTGTAACTGATAGTCCCCTGTTGGCACAGGGCGGGGATCGTTACAGCAATCCGAAAATTGCCGTTAAACGCTAGCTGTCAGGCTCGTCAGTTTCTGCAACGGGGTTTACGCGCCGCAGCGCTTAATCTGAGGGCCTTCGGAAAGGCGGATGGCACATTGGTGAACTCAACAATGGTAGTTTCACAACTCTGCGGAAATCGATCAGATGTCGTTTTGATCCTGGTCGCTATGACTTGAAGTCGAGATCGAGCGGTGGTGATGGCCAATCGAGTAGCCAAGCGCCAGACCTGCCAACAACCCTGCCGCCGCCGCAATCATCACCACCACGTATCGTTTAGTCTGGAAGTTCCAGAACAAGAACGTCACCTCAGCATCGGCAAGGTTCTGCAATGCAAAAAGTACGATTAGCCCGCCCACAATAGCAGCCAACAACATATTAATTTTGTGTAACAAGACCTGCTTCCCATTCAATACATCGGAACTCCTCAGTACCGGCTTTGATTTCATATCAGATTTGGCACTGCGCTGTTTGATCTGCATCAGAATGAAGGCGTTGATCGCTCGGGCAGTCATAGGCCTTCACAGCGTCTTTTCCAGAATTGCAGCCTCCGAACCATTGGCTTGATTGGCATCAAACAAACCGCCGCGATGGAATGCTATTTTACGGAAAACATGCAACTGAAGGATTCTCCAGCGGCACTGACGCTGAGGTTCTCAGCTTTTGAACGTGGCGCTTCAATCCCGCGCATGTATGCGCGCGAGAGTCAGGCTGTTGTCAGCCCCAAGATCGAGGTGAGTGCCATAGTCGGCGCTCTCCCGGTTAAGCCTGTCGCACAGCCAGGCCGCGTCTTTGCGTGTCGGGCTGTTGAGCCGGAAATTGCGGATATGCAGAGGTATCAATGTAAGATCGGCAAGCCCGCCGTCTGTGTGCCGGAGGGTAACGAAGTACAACAGCACAAGATCGCCCCTGAAAGACCCCTTCCCGCCGATCCCTTCGTAGTCGTTGATCAGATCCCCGCAACTATAAAGGATCAGCTTGCCATTGTAGACCTCGACGGCCCTAGGATGATGCGATGAATGGCCAAAAACTATGTCCACGCCTCCATGATCGATCAGGCCATGCGCGAAGGAAGAGTGCTCACAGGGCACCTCATATCCCCAGTTTGATCCCCAGTGTAGCGATACAACGACAATATCCCCAGGCTCCCTTATTGCACGAACACTGTCTGCGATTTGCTCAACGGCTGCGGCAGAAGGCTCCAGGAGAAAGCTAATGCCCGGCGTCGCCTCGGTGGCAGCCCATGTGTTTGGAATGCCGCTTGAGGGCAAGCCGAATGCGAAAACCAATACCCGACCGCCCGGCACCGGCAGAATGGCCGGGGCCTCCGCTTGTGTGCGATTGTGGCCAACTCCAACGGTAGCGATACCAGCACGGCTTAGCGTCTCCAGCGTCTCCCGCAAGCCCGCCTCGCCCCAGTCCAAAAGATGGTTGTTGGCAAGGTTGCAGCAATCCACGTGAGCTGCGGAGATCACGCCGGCGTTCAAGGGGTTCATCCTGTAATTGATACCCTTTGCTTCCCAGTCAGTTGAAGTGGTGATCGAGGTTTCGAGATTGATCAGCCAGAGATCAGGGCGTCTGCGCTCAAGTTTCGCCAGGGCGTCGCCCCAGACATAAGTGAAATCCGCCGCTCTGGGTATCGGACCGTTCACCCTCTCAGCAAGTTCGACATAGCGCGCGGCGGATTTGACGCTTCTTTCATGCAATCCGGGCTCGCAGGGGTAAGGTAGGATCTGATCGATGCCCCGGCCAAGCATGACGTCTCCCGCAAGACACAACCTCACTTCACCAACATCGTGCATTTCAACTCTCTGCTTTTTGCCAGACATTCCACACACTGCGGCAGCCTGAGAACCAATTAATCGGCTGCAATGAATGGTTTCTGTGCCAGGTCTCGGCGCGTGTGCAATGCAAGGCCGGCCCGATTACCCACCGTTTCAATGAGAACTATGGCGTCGGGATCGTCGAAGCAGATTTTGCCGGGCGTCCCGGCGGCTACGAGTGCCTCAAGAAGCACGTCATCCAGCAGACGCTCTTCTGCCGGCGTGGAAATGACGCCTTTCAGCCCTCGGCGATGCAGACGCACATGGAACGACTTTCGTGCCAGCCGTGGTACCCACTCCAATATAGTTGCCCGTGCCTGGCGCTGGAAATCGGAGGCATCGCTGAACTCGAATGTTTGCTCGAATGCCGTGACATGCGAGACGGAATTTAGAATGCCTGGCGCTTCGTGTACCGCAGCTGCAAATTCCTCGCGAAACACAACGGGATCAACAACGCTCATGACCGAAACGTTATGGAATTGGGTTCTCCGCAATTTGCCCCACTTCGCCAGCAGGATGCGCGCTTCGCCAAAGGTTCGTTCAGCGAAGGTCACGGCCACGTTCCAGTCTGCAGATGGCGACTGATGTTCGCTCGGCCTGGTTTTGCCGTTGCTCTTGCCGCCCAACTCATTTTGACAACGCTTCATTTGATCTGGCCTACTCCGCAGCACCGTCAAGCTTGATGCATCAAAGCAAGTGCATGTTCCCCCAAATTCATGTCGTAAAAACTCTAACTCGCCTTTTGGCTACAATTATCCAATTCATGTTCAGTATATGAAGCTTCAGCGAGTCTGCCTTGACCATGATCAATGCACGACATTGCTATCGGGGTGTTTCCTCTTCTCTTAGTTGGACAGAGATCAAGTTCAGGACCCGGCCAATGGCAATGCAGGATCGCGAGAGGTCAGCCACGCAAGAAGGATGGCAGCTGCTTCCCCATGATGCGGATGTCTGCGTCCATGGATGGGGACCGACAGCAGAGGTCGCGTTCGAACAGGCCGCCCAGGCTCTTACCGGTATTGTAACAACCGAAAGCGTCCGCTGCTCAAAGGAGGTACATGTTACTTGCCAGAGCAGCGACATGGAATTGCTGCTTGTCGAATGGCTCAATGCTATAATTTATGAGATGGCTGTCCAGCAAATGCTGTTTGGCCGCTTTCGTGTGCAGATTGAAGCGGGCCAGCTGTCCGGTACTCTATGGGGTGAAGCCGTGGACAGGACCCGGCATGCGCCGGCGTGCGAGCCAAAGGGCGCGACCTACACCGCACTTAGCGTCCGCCATGAAAATGGATGCTGGTCGGCCAAATGCGTCGTAGACGTCTGACACTGGAGGTTTCTATGGATCCCGGACGGTTTAACCGCATCAGCGAAATGGCCTGGCAGATCGATCGGACGGGAGCCATGCGAGTGCCCGGCATCATATATGCTGATGAAGACCTGATCCGCGACATGGATGACAAGGTCTTCGAGCAGACGTCTAATGCGGCGATGCTTCCGGGTGTTGTTGGCGCTGTCTACGTGATGCCGGACGCGCACTGGGGGTACGGATTTCCCATCGGCGGGGTAGCTGCTTTCGATCCCGACAACGGCGGTGTCGTCTCAGCAGGCGGGGTTGGTTTCGACATATCATGTGGTGTCCGGACGATGGTTTCAGGACTGGCCGCCACCGAAGTCCTGGCACAGCAGGAACGCCTCGCGGATGCGCTCTTCGAGGATGTCCCGGCCGGGCTTGGAAGCAAGGGGTCCATCATTCTCGATGCGGCAGCGATGGATGACATGCTGAAGGGAGGTGCCCGGTGGGCCATTACAAATGGCTGGGGAGCCCCGGATGATCTTGAACGCATTGAGGAACACGGTGAAATGGACGGAGCTGATCCGTCATGTGTCTCGGACCATGCCAAGCGGCGTCAGCGCCGTGAGATGGGAACACTTGGGTCAGGAAATCATTATCTTGAAATTCAGGAAGTCGGTGAGATATTTGACGGGTTTGCGGCGGCCGCTTTCGGTCTAAGGTCTGGTGAAGTCGTTGTAACCATCCACTGTGGATCGCGCGGCCTCGGGCACCAGATCGGCACAGAATTTCTGCGTGACATGTTGCCTGCTGCCGAAGCCGCAGGTATCTCGCTGCCAGATCGGGAACTTGCGTGTGCACCCATCAGATCAGAGATCGGCCAGCGCTATCTTGGTGCGATGCGAGCGGCAACCAATTGCGCTTTGGCCAACCGTGAGATTATTGGCCATTTCGCACGCCAGATCTTTGCCCGTTTCTTCCCGGGTTGCAATTTGCAACTCCTTTTTGACGTCTCGCACAATACCTGCAAGGTGGAGAAACATGAGGTCAATGGGATGCAGAAGCAACTTTATGTGCACCGCAAGGGCGCAACCCGCGCCTTCGGCCCCGGCCATCCCGAATTGCCTGCACACCTTCGTCAGACAGGACAACCTGTCTTGATCGGCGGCAGCATGGGTACGGGCTCCTATGTCCTGGCAGGGCTTCACACGAGCGAAAAAAAGGCATTCTCCTCTGCCTGCCACGGCGCCGGCCGGGCGATGTCCCGCCATCAGGCTTACAGGCAGTACCACGGGCGCCAGGTCATTGATGATTTGGCGGCACGCGGGATTCTGATCCGCAGCCCCTCGCAACGCGGCGTCGCTGAAGAAGCACCCGGCGCCTACAAGAACGTAGATGCAGTAGTTCTGTCCGCAGAACAGGCTGGTCTTGCCCGGCGGGTTGCCAGGCTCAAGCCGCTTGTCTGTATCAAGGGCTAGGCTTTGTGCAGGCCGCAGCTTCAACGTTGTTTACTGCGGTCAGGAGGGCCCTTCAACCAGATGCGCAGCATAGACGGGCGGCGTTATCCAGCAGGGTTCGCTGTAAGTTCCGTCAAGATGATGTCCCACCATGGACGAATGTGGCAATCCCCGCTCAAGGGATTGATCATGGTCAAAGACACTATTGCCTTTATGCGGCATTGAAATGCTTGTGGTTAAGTGGAGGCCAAACACATTGGAGTATGATCTCGAACTGACCCCCGAACAGGTGATCGGATGGCTAAGAGATGAAATAGCTACTGGAAGCGCGCGTGTTAACTGGCGCGCCAGCCTTGAATATCTTGCAGGAGACGATGTGGAGGTGCAAACGGCCGATCCTGAAGACGACGCAGGAATTCACGCGGTTTCCAAGGTTGGGGTGATGGAGATTAGTCCTTGCGATGCTAGCGAGGGGTGGGCACTTCGCATCCATATGAGCGACAGTATCGGCGACCATGTGCCTGAGGATAAGTCGGTTTCGGATGAACCGGAGGAAATTGACCTCGAGGACTACTACAAACAGCTTATCGTTCCGGAGTCCACAATCGGCCATGTCAGTTTGAGCCTTGCGTCGGAGCGGGCAGAGCCATTGTCCGGTAGGTTGATCGCCGACATTGTGAGCAATCGCCACGGCAGATAGGTACAAGGCTATTGGCAAGTCTCGGCGTGATTTCTTCGATTCTTCCCTGTGTGATGGTTTCCTGTCCGCTGGATAACATTGTTAGAGCGACTCTGCGTTGCCGTAACTGGATCCAATCAAGCGACTCCTGGGAAATTAGGATTTGACGCCACTCATTGAATGCAGCGTCACGATTTGTCTTGAATGTGCTTCGATTGGCCAGGTGGCGTTGCAGGTTAAAGTGGTTGTGGATTGACGAATGGATCGAGGCGAACATCTGTAGCGTTTGGTTGCATTTGAAGCCTTCCATTGCTCGTTCCCGTTGCTGCAAAGGCTAATGGGAGTTCTCTGTACGGTTGTTCAACCAGCGACCAGTCTGTTGTTGATACCGTGTCTAACATCAACGCCTATGGAACAATGGAAACCGGATGTACATCATCACCGCAAGGCGATTGATTTCCGGGGACGTCTTGAAGTAGCGGAACGGATTTCGCGCGGCAGGTGATGACCCTGTTTCGAGGGGTGGCTTCTTTGAGTACCAACTGAGCGGGAAGATTGAGCAATGATGACAGGACAGATTGAATTGGGACAGACAATTGATGCCGGCGCTCTGCAAGAACATGTACACCAATTGGCGGGTGAAATCGGGGAGCGGAATGTGTTCCTCCCGGCGGCCTTGGCGGCTGTGGCGGAGTATATTGAGCAAACCTGATCCGATCAGGGCTATGATGTATCGAGACAATCCTATGAGACGCATAACCAGCAATGCACCAATCTTGAGGTGACTTGCCTGGGCGAGCGCTACCCTGGGCGGATTCTCTTGATCGGGGCCCACTACGACTCGGTGCGTGGTGCGCCGGGTGCCAACGATAATGCGAGCGGGGTCGCTGCCCTGCTGGAAATATCGAGGCTGTTCAAGCAGTTACGCCCGGCCATCAGTGTCCGATTTGTTGCTTTTGTTAATGAAGAGCCGCCATTCTCCTTCAGGTCAAAACAAGGAAGCATGGTCTACGCCAAGATGGCCAAAGCCCGCGGAGACGACATTGCGCTCATGGTCGCCATGGATTGCATCGGATGCTACAGTGAAAAGGCGGGCTCGCAACACTACCCCCCGTTTTTCGGGTTTTTCTACCCGAGCGAAGGCAACTTCCTTGCGGTAATCTCGAATCTGGCTTCACGCCATTCGATGCACATGTTCGTCGAGCAGTTCCATATGGTCAGCGATTTTCCGCTGGAACACTTGGCAATGACGAGCTTTGTCCCCGGTGTCAGCTGGAGTGACCATCGCTCCTTCTGGAAACAGGGATATCGAGCCCTGCTGGTAACGGATACGGCTTTCTATCGCTATCAGCACTATCATTCTGCCAGCGATACGCCTGACAAGATTTCATACCCCAGGTTCACTCAGGCAGTCATCGGTCTTCACGATACCTTTTCGAGAATTGCAGCCTCCGGGCTACCGGTTTGATTGGCATCAAACAAACCGTCGCGATGAACTGCTAATTTACAGAAAACCTGCAACTGAAAGGTTCTCCTGTGGCACTGACGCTAACGTCCTCAGCTTTTGAACATGGCGCTTCAATCCCGCGCTTGTATACGTGCGAAGGTCGGGACGTTTCACCACCTCTTTCGTGGTCGGGCGTCCCATCCAACACCAAGAGCCTGGTGCTGATCGTCGACGACCCGGATGCTCCTGACCCAAGGGCACCACAAATGGTGTGGGTCCACTGGGTCATCTACAATCTGCCGTCGAGCATCTCTGGACTTAGCGAGGCAGTACAAGACCTGCCAACAGGTGCGGTCGTCGGCCTGAATGACTGGGAACGTCCGGCATATGGCGGTCCCTGCCCGCCCACCGGACGTCATCGCTATTTTCACAAGCTGTATGCGCTCGACAGGGTCCTGGCCGGGCTCGACAGGCCGACAAGGGCTGAGGTCGAAACATCCATGGAGGGACATATTCTCGATCAGGCTGAACTGGTCGGAACTTACGAGAAATCGGGCTAAGCGTCCCACAACTGAGACGGCAGGCTGGAGATACGAACATGACCAAAACAATCCAGCAAAGATCCTTGGCTGCGCTGCGTAGCGAACCACGCATCGGCCCGCACTTCAAACCTGTGGTGCTTGAATATGACGGCACCGGGACGCTGACAATCGAAGGTGAAGTGGAAAGCCTTGCCGCGAAGAAATTAGGATTAGAGCACCTCGCCGCACTGGTAGAAGTGACCGAAATTGTTGATCGGTTGCGGGTCAAGCCAGCCAGCAAAATGGGCGATGCCGAAATCCGGGCACATCTGAGACAAATCTTCTATGAAGAGCCCTCGTTCCTCAGCCTGGGCGTTCGAGAGGGTCGCAACAACAAATTCGAGGTCATCAGGGAACCCGCAGAACCAGACAAGGGATCGATCGACTTCGAAGTGGCCGATGGCGTGATCACTCTCAATGGCACAGTTCCAGGCCTAGTCAGCAAGCGCCTTGCCGGCGCGCTAGCCTGGTGGATGCCCGGCAGCCGAGATGTCATAAACGGAATTGCGCTCGAACATCCCGAAGAAGATGCACCTATCCGGATTCAGGAGGCTGTGAAGGTCATCCTGGAGAGGAACCCATTCGTCGACGCCAGCCAAATCCGCGCTGGTGTTCGAAATCGGGTTGTCCGTCTAACAGGTATGGTACGCACACAAGAACAATGCGAAATGGCGGAAAATGATGCCTGGTCGGTCTTCGGTGTTGATAAGGTTATCAACGAGATTGTTGTTAAACCGTAGCTGGGATGTCCTGACGGTTCTCAGTTGAATCTCCTGGTTTGGCGCTTCTTTGCTTCATCAGGCGAAAGTAATGTTCGGCATGCTGGTAGTAGTTCTCTGCCTCTATTGCATTCCCTGCAACAGCCGCTGCGTGCGCCAGCGCGATATAGCGATCGAAACTGACTTTCGGCTGTGCGGAACTTTTGGAGCGTGATTGATTGGCTCCGGACCTCTTTGCTTTTGACGGGCTCGCGGAGCGTGTTTTTCTTTTTCGATCGCCCCGGCGGGTAGTTTTCTTTTGTGGCGAATGTAGGTCTTGTACTGTCATTTCGTAAGGCGTCCCCTTATTGGTTTCATGAAAAGATTGAGAGTTTTCCGGCGTGAATTTCCGGAGTCTGCCTGGTAAGCAAACCGGATCAGTCAGAGCGCTTTTTTGCTGACGTTATTCAGTCGCGCTGTATGCTCACTTATTCGCTCGGACACATCGCCCCATTTATCAATCGCTTTCCAATTTTGCTTCCGGCCATGTTTGACCTGGGTTCTGCTCTTTCGTTCCAGAACTACGCTATTTGCGGCAAAAAATCCGGAGCTACTGACTGGCCTGTTGGCGCGTTCGTCCTCTTGGGACAAGACCACCTGCCCTTTGTCAGGATCGCAAGTAGTCATTCAAGGTCGTGTGAGCGAAGTCTTATTGGGAGATTGTCTTGGGATGATGATTTGCAATTTAACAACCAGCAACTCGCGCAATCATAAGAAATCCGTGTCCCTAAGATGGGAACTTGGGTCCGGAAATTCAAGGCCCAAGGCCAGACTGCACAAGATGCCGCGAAGTCACCAACGATAGTGTACTGTGCGCTGATTGTGCGCAGTACCCGTCACATGCTCAGGCCAGCAGAAACGTACTGCCGGCGACGGTGGATGGATTTGCGACCATTGCCGGCAGCCAACAGCAATCAGAACCTATGGCAGACCAAACGGCGTCAAGTCTTGCGCGATGGAGCGGTCTCAGCTCTGTCCGGTTCCCTGACGGTGACCATCAACAGCAGCCCGATCGCCAGGAAAACCATGACAGTGGCAAGCCCCGCCCGCTGTGAACCCGTCCACTGCACCGTCACCCCGAGACAGAACGGCCCAGCGAACGCGGTCGCTTTGCCCGCCAAGGCATAGAGTCCGAACATTTCCGTTTCGATTCCGGGCGGTGACAGCCGGGCCATCATCGATCGGCCGGCGGCCTGCGCCGGACCGACGAATATACCCAGCATCACTGCCAATGCCCAGAAACCCCACTCGTCTCGCGTCAGCACAAGTCCGGAGCCCGAAACAATCAGCCCTGCCAGCGCCAGCATAATTGTCCTCCTGGAACCGATGGCATCATCAATCCAGGCAAAGGCTGCAGCACCCGCACCTGCCGCCACATTCAGAACTATGCCGAAAACAAGAATATCCTCCGGCTTCATGCCGAACTCGGCAGCTGCATAAATGCCGCCGAAGGCGAACAACGTAACAAGCCCGTCAGTGTACGCCATGTGGGCGAGCAGAAACCGCAGTATAGTCGGGTTACCTCGGACAAGGCGAAGAGTCCGTGGCAACTGGCGCAGGCCTTGGCGTGATGCCTCTGCGAGGCTAAGGCCTGTAGCGGGACGGTCCGGCGTGAACACAAAGAGTGGGAGCGAGAAGGCCGCGAACCAGATGGCGACGAATATGGCCGTTGCCCGTACCGGTTCGGCCTGCGCGGCATCGAGGCCGAATGCAGCCAGTCCGCTATCCTTCACGATCCACAAGCAGACCACGAGACAAACAAGTCCCCCAGCATAGCCGATTGCCCAGCCCCATCCCGAAATGCGTCCCAGGGCATCCGGCGGCGTTATAGTGGGCAGCATGGCGTCGTAGAATAAAATGGCGAAATGGTAGGTGACCGAGGCTGTCGTATACACGATTAGAGCAAGCATAACGAAATCAAACTCGGGTTTCACGAACCAGAGGAGTCCGGTCAGGGTAATGCTCGCCGCGCTGAAGACGAGAAGCCAGGGTTTGCGCGGCCCCCAACAATCAGCAACCGCTCCAAGCAGCGGGCTGCCAACAGCAATGATCAAGCCCGCAACCGTCAGAGCCCGCGACCATAATATGGTTCCCTCCACCGGAGTTGCAGCAACGGCCTGTGTAAAATAGGCCGCGAAAATGAATGTCGTAATGACCGTAGGAAAGGCCGAGTTTGCCCAATCATAGAAACACCAGGCGGCAAGGCCGACGCTTCCCGATCGGGTCGCAGCCGGCCGCACTGTGGAAGCAACATTTGGATCAGTCGCGGGTTTGCCCATCATCTTTCCTCTGCCGCACCACGTCGTCGCTCCCGGCCATGTCCGGTTCACCGCTGCTGGCAAGCATGGCTGCTCGCACTCTTTCCTTTAGCTCTGCCGCTGCGGAAAAATCCGTTCCATCTGGCATTTGGGGATTCAGCACCTCGATAGTGATGTCTCCTCGACGCGGAAACCACTGTTCGCCGCGCAGGATTGACCGGGTGCCCCGGATGACGACCGGCAACACCGGGCTGCCGATTGCGCATGAGATGGAAAATGCCCCGAGCCGGAATGGCAGCAGGCCGGGCATCCGATAGAAGGTTGCCTCGGGGAAGATCACAAGTTGCTGACCACCTTGGACCAGTTGCTTGAACGCTTCGGCATCCTCCGCCCCGGCCTGCGCAATTGCTCGCTCGGTGAATTGCGTTCCAAGCCTGCGCAGGAAGGGACCGGCGACCCATTGATCTGCCAGCTCGCGCTTGGCGACGATTGCAGGTTCGCCCGGCAGCACACGCGCCAGCACAACTAAGTCAAAATAGCTTGAGTGATTGACGACGATGATGCTCACATGGGACGTCAGCCGGTCCTGCCCATGAATTTCGAGGCGGATTCCCATCAGCCACAGGGCTGCCCTCGCCATCACACGCACGAATTTCCACCGCCTTGCCCGGCCTGGCAACAGCAGCACACCAGACCAAGTGATCGTACCAAGCAGTACCAGCACAGCCCACCACCACACAGCATAGGCCACATCCGCGACAGCCCGTGCAAAGCGCCTTATGCGCGGCACGCCGGACATCAGCCGCAGACGAACAATCTGCAGCCACAGGGAACGCACTGGTTTCCCAAGCTTGCCCGTCTCGTAGAGTTCCCGCGTCGTCGACCGGCGAATCTTACCACTTGACGTCTTAGGCACGGCATGCGGCGGAGCAATGACAATTTCATCGGCGGGCATGCCGAGAATGTCTGATGCGCAGTTTGCCGCGGCTTGCTCCAGCTGGGCACGGACTTTGTCGTCAGTGCTGCGCGCCTCCGCGACAATCACCAGTCGTTCCGAGCCGGTCCGCGCATCAGGCGTCGCGAACACCGCAACACAACCCTTGCGGATACCTTGAAGATCACCGATCACCTGCTCGATCTCTTCCGGATAGACATTGCGGCCGCCCTTGATAATGATGTCCTTCACCCGGCCGGTAATGAAAATGTTTCCATTGGCGATGTATGCAAGGTCTGCACTGTCGAGCCAGCCATCGCGGATCAGGGTGGCCGATTTCTCTGGCAACCGGTAGTAGCCAGACGTGGTGGAAGGCCCGCGAAACTCCAGCCGGCCCTGATGCCTCTCCGGCAGTTCGCGTCCGAGGCTATCGACGATGCGCACCTCATGGCCCGGCAAGGGCATGCCGCTCGACACGAAAGACATCGCATGAGCATTGGCCGTGCCTGCCTTGACCGCCAATCCGGTCACTGACAAGGCGTCGCGGCTGATCACCTCGATGATTGGCTTTTTTTCTATCGCCGAAAAAGCGAGACCTACCGAACTCTCGGCGAGGCCATACACGGGGGTCATCGCTTCGGGCTTGAAGCCATAACGTCCGAACCGCTCCGAGAAGCGTCGGATCGTCTCCGGACTCACAGGTTCGGCCCCGTTTGCCACCATGCGCAGGGACCCGAGATCGAGCCCCTCGAGGGCGGCATCGTCGATCTTGCTCATGCAAAGTTCAAAAGCGAAGTTGGGTGCAGCAGAGAGCGTCGCCTTGTTGCGGTGGATCGCCCAGAGCCAGCTTTCAGGACGCACTATGAACCGCAGCGGCGACAGCACGACGACCGGTGCTGCATAGTAGAGGCTGCCGAGCCAGGCACCAATCAGGCCGAGGTCATGATAGAGTGGCAGCCAGCTTACAAAGACGTCCCGCGAGGATGCACCGATGAAACTGCCCATGGCACGGATGTTGGCCAGCAAGTTGGCGTGAGTGAGTATCACCCCCTTGGGGTCTCCGGTGCTGCCAGATGTATACTGGAGCATGGCAAGATCACTAGCCTCGCGGGGGACCGCAAGAGTTGCACCTGGCGCGCCGCGCAGATCTTCGACGACGCTCACGCCACGGAGAGTGTCGATCTGCCCCCCGAGTAGTCCGGCAAGCTGCCGGCCTTCACTCGGCACCAGCAATAGTACAGCTTGTGAGTTCCTCAAGATGCCCGCCTGGCGCCTTAGGTGTTCCTCAAGCTGCGACAGACGCATCGGTGGATACATGGGGACCGGAACCGCGCCCGCCAGTAGCGCACCGAAGAAGGCCTCGAAGAACTCGCGGCCCGTCGGCAACATGATGCCGATCCGTTCTCCCGGCTCCAGACCCCAATCGCGAAAGCCGGCCGCAAGGCGCCCCGCAGATGCAGCGAGGTCACGATAGGTTATGGAGTCTGTCTCGCGATAGCCGTCGGACAAAAGGATATGGGGCCTGTCCGGATTGTGTCGAACATGCCAGTCGAGAATACCCATCAGGGTGTCTTCATCCACCGGCACGGCATCGGCGGCGGGCACGACGTGCCACTCCGCATGCTGCGTTATTTTGGCGACCTCCGATCCACTGGCCGATACGACCTCAGTAATCAGATCGGATGCTGTCTCGATGCGCGTTATGAGATCGTCGGGAAGCCTGATCCTGAATTCCTTCTCCGTGCGCAGCAAAAGCTCGGCCAGCGCCAGGCTGTCGAGGCCGAGATCGCGCTGCAGCAAGGACCCCGGCTTTGCATGCAGTGTCCGCTGTGGATTGATCTCGTGCGCGACTCCCTTGGCGATAGACAGTACACGCGCCTCAACGGCAGCCTTGCCTCCGTGATCCTGCTTTGCTGCCGATCTGCCCTTATTGGTCATTGCGTTCTCCGTTTGCTGATCCTGCCAGTTGCCGCCGCGTGGCCGCGATCACGGACCCTCTCGCCAATGTCCGGCTTGCAATGGGCAAAGCCGGCCATCGGCTACTCATGCCCGGCGTAGAGATGTTCAATCTCCGATCCAAACCGCTTCTCAACTTCCGCACGGCGAATTTTGAGCGCCACCGAGACAAGTCCGTCTTCCACAGTCCAGGGCTCAAGGCTGGCGTGAATTCGCCTGACCTGCGCGTACTCCGGCATCATATCGAGACGACGAGCGATGCGGGCAAGAAGCGCGCGCTCGCTGACGGGTGAGTTGGGTGCCGATGGATCTAGCCCTTGTTCTTGAGAAAAGCGGCGCCAATGTTCGATATCGAGTACAGCAAGCGCCACTATCATGGGCCGGTCATTGCCGAGAACCATCACCTGCGCGAACAAGGGATCGGCCATCAGCCAGCTTTCGATATCGGAAGGCGCAAGCTTGTCGCCGGTCGAGAGAATAACCAGGTCGCGCATCCGGCCATGCACGTAAAGCCTTCCGTTTCGCATCTCCCCCAGATCACCGGTCCGCAACCATCCATCCCCGGAGAGGACCTTTGCCGTCTCTTCTGGCCGGTTCCAGTAACCGGACATCACTGAGGGAGATTTGAGCAGAATCTCGCCATCGCGGGAAATACGGATTTTCATTTCGGAAAATGGCCGCCCGACTGAGCCGGGTTCATATTCTAAGAGATTGTCGCCGGTCACCGGGCCGGCCGCTTCGGCCAGTCCATAGCCTTCAATTAGAGGCAGGCCGACAGCTCTCAGCCGGGTAGCAAGTTGGGCGGCAAGTGGAGCACCTCCGCTAACTGCGATCCGCACCCGTCCGCCAAGGTGCCGCAACAGTTTTCGCCCAACGAACCTTTCAAGCAGCCAATGCTGGAAGCGTACGATCAGACCGTCATTATCGCGACGCAGTCCAAGTGTCCCGGCTCGCCCAATGAGCCAACGCGCAGGCCGATTGCCGGCAGCAGAACTCTCCACACCATTCCACAAGCGCTCATATATGCGCGGCACACCCATGATCACGCTGGGCCGGATCGTGGCGAAATCCTCAGGCAGGTTATCTGGAGACCTGGCAAACGCCATCTCGCCGCCGCAGGCAATAGCAAGGTAGTACTCCGTAGTCCTTTCAAAGATATGCGCCATGGGCAGGAAGGACAGGAAGACATCCTCAAGATAGCCTGGATTTCTCTCAAGCGGCGCGAGTGCAGCGGCGAGCATGTTGGCTTGCGTCAGCATTACACCCTTGGGCCTGCCCGTTGTGCCAGAGGTGTAGGTAATGGTCGCCAGGCTGCCGGCGTGGACTGCGGGATCGGTAGGAGTCACTTCGGCTGGAAGCCAATCGGTGACGTTGACGCAACGGCCTGGGCAGCTTTCACCGTTATCGAGACAGACCACCATGCCAACCTCGCTGAGATGATCCGTTTGCCCAGACATTGCCGTCCAGTAAGCTCGCTGCCCGGCCACGAGCAGCCGCGCACCCGTTTCAGCCAGTTGTTCGACCCATGTTGGCGGACCATCGGACAAGCCAAGTGGTACGGTCACGAGACCAAGTCCAAGCGCGGCTATGTCGAAACAGACCCACTCGATGCTATTGTAGTGAAGGATGGCGACCCGATCACCTCGCTTGAGTCCGCTCGCGGCGAACGCAGTCCGCCAACGCGCTACCTGCTCAGCCATTTCGCGCCACGTGTAGCCCTGCCAGTTGACGACAGCATCACGTTGCCGATACGCAACCTTGTCCGGGCTCCGGCGAACACGTTCGGCGAACAGGCCGGAAATCGTGGAGACATCACCTTTCCCAATACTGTCCAAAGTTTGCGTACTGTTAACCACTCATGGCTCCATTATCTGGCGAATAGAGTAGCGTTCAGAGCAGTTGCCGCATTGAGGTTTATCAATTGTGCAAGTTTCAAAAGCGCAAGAAGAGTTTCATGATTTCACAATCGGTGCGCCAGCCTAAGTAGCTGAAGAGCAGATTCCTTGCCGCAATCATCACGGCTATAATGACTCCATGCACAATCCTTTGTGGCATCATCTCCGTGCTGAATCAGTCGAGCCGAGTCCCGCTAAAATGCGGCTGAGTTTGTCCACTTGGACAACAGCACCAAGGATTCATTTCAGCGAAATTGAGATAAATCAACCCGGCAGCGTCCCGGTTGTTTGAGAATAGTGTTTGTTGACAGACCGAAAGGGAGATGCCGAGTGTTAAAGAAAGTGCTCATCGCGACTGATGGTTCAGATCATGGGACAAAGGCAGTTGCATTCGGTTCAGATATTGCAGCCAAGTATGAAGCTGAAGTGATACTGGTGCATGTCCTGTTGCGGGATGAACTCTCGGAGAATCTTCGTCATATGGCTGAGGTTGAACACCTGACAGCTGAGGGCGGTCAGCCGCTATCAAAGGCAATTTCCAGTGTGCCTGCTGGGCGTTTCCCAGCTGACGTGGTGTTTTCGGATGAGGATACAAGAACACCACGTAGTGTGCTAAAGGCGGTTGGCGAACATGTGCTGAAACAGGCAGAGCAAACTGCACGCGAGCATGGCGTCAGCAATATAAAGAAGCGCATTGAAGACGGAAATCCCGTCAGCCGGATTCTTGAAATTGTCGAAACTGAAGGCGTGGATCTTGTAGTATCAGGTGCACGTGGACTGTCAGATTTCAAGGCTCTGCTGATGGGCAGTGTGTCTCACAAACTGGCACATCTCTCGCCAGTGACATGTGTGACAGTCCGTTAGTTTCTCGGTTTCACTTCAATCGATGACAGCAGCCGAGAATTATCCCAGGTTACATCCCTAACCGGACTAAACAACTAGCGTTTGATTACAATCTTTGCGTGATGGTAACCGACTTGTCTTACCAATCCGAACAGTCTTGCCGCGTTTGATGGATGTAGTCTGATGCAGCCATGAGACACGGGACGCCCAAGCCGATTGACTTCGGTTGTTCCATGAATGGCATACCCGCCCAAGAAGAAGATCGAATGCGGCATCGGAGCCCAGTCGTACTTGCGTGAGTACCATGAACGCTCAAGCCGGATGGGACGGAAACTCCCAACAGGTGTTCGGTACCCTCTGCGTGCCGTTGAGACCGGCCATTTGTTGCGCAACCTGCCATCGACATAAAGATACAGCCGTTGTTCCGACAAGTCGATTTCCGCCCGCACGCGTTCAACTGCCTCCCCCTGGCCAACAAACGGTGCTGCGGTCAGGATTGCTGAAAACATCAAGACGCGAAAGAAAGACATTGTACTCATGATATTACCGTAGCTTGCTTCGCGTCTTCAGTCCTGCCTGGCTACGCTAGCGCCAGCATTGAGGATAATTGAGGACAGTTGACTTCACATGACTGTTGCTTGATCAGCCAAGAAGCAACCCAAATCCAGGCGACGCTCAACTCACGTGACCAGAGCGCAGTTCATGAATGGTCTTGCGAACCTTTTCCCATTGTTCGGCTTCGCCGGCCTTGCCTTCGGCTTTCAGGGCCGCAGCCTTTTGTGCAGCTTCAGCTTCAGCTTTGTCTCCATGGGCATCAAGCAGTGCCCTTGCGTATTCTGCAATTTTCACTGTTTCCATCATTTCATCTCCTTCTGCCTGGTCGGCACTGATCATTTCTGCGGTTTGTGAGGCGTTCGACAATTCTCACTCAAGGCAAGGGCGAAACAGATTCATCTCTAGTCGCTTCCACCAGACAGCGCTGATAAGCGGTCCATTCGTAACCAATTCTATCATTGCTTCTCACTGCCAAAATCGCGCATTAATTCAAGCGGTAAGGGAAACACGATCGTATTGGTCTTGTCTCCGGCTATGGTCTGAAGGGTCGTCAGGTAGCGTAATTGCATAGCCTGGTTCTGTTTTGCCAATATCTCGGCAGCCTGGAAGAACTTTTCGGCGGCCTGGAATTCGCCTTCCGCGTCGATGATCTTGGCCCGACGCAAACGCTCAGCTTCGGCTTGCTTGGCGATCGCCCGAATCATCCTGTCATCAAGATCGACATGTTTGAGTTCAACATTGGATACCTTGATGCCCCAGGCATCGGTCTGCTCGTCAAGAGACTGCTGAATGTCGGCATTGAGGCGTTCTCGTTCGGAAAGCATTTCGTCCAACTCGTGCTGACCCAGTACCGAACGCAGGGTCGTCTGTGCCAGTTGACTGGTCGCGTTCATAAAGTCCTCGACTTGAATAATTGACTTTTCAGCGTCGATGACACGGAAA
This sequence comes from uncultured Alphaproteobacteria bacterium, assembly GCA_963759095.1. Lineage (GTDB taxonomy): Bacteria > Pseudomonadota > Alphaproteobacteria > Rhizobiales > Aestuariivirgaceae > Anderseniella. The sequence continues at coordinate 284,402 of CAVWYF010000036.1, forward strand.
TAGACGACCGCGTTTACTTTAACAGAGACATTGTCCCGCGAGATCACATCCTGTTCCGGCACATCGAGAACGCGGATCCTTAGATCAACACGCTCTATCTGCTGAATGATTGGAATAACGAGAATCAGGCCCGGTCCCTTGACCTTATAGAAGCGTCCGAGCAGAAAAACGACGCCGCGTTCGTATTCTCGCAAGATTCTGAATGAGTAGAGAATGATAAACACAGGGATCAGGACGATGATGATCCATGATTGATTGAGGATCTCTGTCATGACTTTGTATCCTTGTCTTGTGGGGTCACAATGAGGGTGAGCCCGTCAATCGAGCTCACATTGACCGATCGCCCTGGCTGGAGTTCTGACGTGGAGCGGGCGCTCCAGATTTCGCCGTGTACCCGAACATGTCCGTGGCCATCTTGCCAGTCGATCACCTTGGCACGGCTATCGAGGAGCTGCTCAAGACCGGTGACGACCGCGCGCTTACGGGAGCGCAACAGCATCATCATCACAACGAAAAACAGCCCCGAGCTAACGGCTGCGACCGAACCGATCAACATCGGCGAGACTGTGAAACCTGGAGCATCGACGTCCATTAACATGACCGAACCGATGACGAAGGCGGTGGCTCCGCCAAGTCCGAGTGCACCGAAGCTGGGTACGAAAGCTTCGCTGATCATGAGGCTGACGCCGATCACGACCAGAGCAAGTCCCGAGTAGTTGATGGGAAGGACGTGGAAGGCGTAAAGGGCCAAGATCAAGCAAATCGCACCAACTACGCCAGGAACGATCGCCCCTGGGCTGTAAAACTCGAACAATAGTCCGTAAATGCCGATAAGCATCAGGATATAGGCGATGTTTGGATTAGTAATGACACCGAGGATTCGTGTTCGCCAGTCGACCTCATAGCGTGTCACCGTCAAGCCCTGAGTGTTGAGCTGCCTTCGCCCAAATTCAGTTGTGACCACATGCCCATCGAGCTGTTTCAACAAGTCCGCGACATTGACGGCTAGAAACCCTACGACCTGCTCGGCAAGTGCGTCCTCAGCACTCAGGCTAGCCGCCTCCCGCACTGCCTTCTCGGCCCATTCGACGTTACGCCCGCGCATTTGGGCGAGGCTTCTGATATAGGCAATCGCGTCGCTAACGGCCTTGTCGGCAATGGTGGGATGAACGGGTTTATTGTCGTCGGTGGGTTTGCTGGGACGGGGAACCGTAGGAAGACCCCCGCCGATCTGAACCGGTGTCGCAGCGCCGAGATTGGTGCCCGGTGACATTGCCGCAATATGACAGGCATATAGAATGTATGTGCCGGCACTCGCGGCACGCGCGCCGCTCGGCGCAACGTAACCCACCACCGGCACGGGCGATGCCAGTATCTCTTGGTTGATGGCGCGCATCGACTTATCGAGCCCGCCCGGCGTATCGAGCCGCAGAATGACCAGTTCCGCCTTGTCACTTTGTGCGGTCTGAATCGCACGCGCCACATAGTCGCTTGCAGCAGGTCCGATCGCACCTTCAATCTCAACCAGCAAAGCGGAGCGGCCATTCTGAGCCTGCGCAGCCATGTCCTGGAAATGCAAAAGACACCCCAACAGCAGCAACGCTACCGCGGCTATCATCTTTGCTTTGCATCTCTCGATGCAGGGGGTCATCGTCGAACCTTTCATCTATGTCGGTTTCTGAATTGTCTGATGGGCTCATTCAGCCCCAGCTGCGACGGCTACCAATATCAATCTGACTCACGCACCTTGTCGCTCACCGTCACAATTGCGCGTCTAATCTTTGGAAAGTTACCGGTTATTCGGTACCAAGGTGTTGATCTCAATCAACCCCGGATCCGGCCAAGCCTCAATCACTCGATCGTGTTATTTGTTTCACGTCCCAATTTCTCTGAATCCCTTACGAACCACCAATCACCCGAAACAAATTTGCGACCACCGATCAGTTCAAACTTAAACCCAATGGCGACTCCTAACCGAGCTTCGGCAGAATGTCTGACTCACCGCGTTACGTCACCAGAAGACCGATCATCATGACGGCATGTCCCCTTTCCAGAAACCCAGCAACAGGGTGCCAAAAATTTGCCCGCCGCTCGACCAACGCGAGTCCTATATGGCTGCTTATCTTGCTCTCAATCGGCTGTCGGCAGAGCATTGCTAGGGCAAATCACAATCCACCAACTAAGTAAGGCGGTTTGGACCGTTCGTTTGTGATGCCGCGAGATTGAAGCTCAAAAGTCGCCTGCCATCCATGTAATTGCGCGGTGAATAGGCTCATGGCCAAGCAATTCCTGTATCCTCGGCCAGTCGCAGGAAAGTTTCCATTTGATCTGCATTAAGGCGGTAACCAGCATTATCTTGATGCTGGAATTGTTTGAAGGAGGAGCAAACTATGCCCATTCAACAGCGCCAACTTCCTGGCGAATTCGAACTGATTGCTGAATATTTTGCGCCATTGTCTGAAGGTTTTTCAGGCGCCTATGGTCTACTTGACGATGCGGCAACAATTTCACCTGCCCAGGGCTGTGACTTGGTCGTCAAGACTGACGCCATCGTCGGTGGAGTTCATTTTCATGCCGATGATCCAGCAGATCTCGTGGCACGCAAGGCGTTACGTGTCAATCTGTCAGACCTTGCATGCAAAGGCGCGGTCGCGCGCGCCTACATGCTAGGTTTGATATTGCCAAGCACTGTGACGACGAAATGGCTATCGGCGTTCTCCGAAGGACTTGCCGCGGATCAGCAACAATACGGCGTTCATCTCATCGGTGGCGACACCAACACAACGCAAGGATCATTGACCATTGCAGTCACTGCATTTGGCGAAGTGCCGCAAGGACGGATGCTTAGGAGGAACGGGGCAGAATCAGGTGACCTGATCTTCGTCACCGGTACGATAGGTGATGCGGCTCTCGGCCTACGCACGTTGCGCGGCGAATTGCCAACCCTGAAGCCACAGGCGGCAAGCTCCCTCATTTCCCGTTACCGGTTGCCACTGCCGCGCGTGGACATAGGACCACAACTTCTAAATGTCGCAACAGCAACCATCGATGTTTCTGACGGACTGATCGCAGACCTTCAGCATATTTGTGATGTTTGCGGATTGGCCGCGGTGGTCGAGAGTAAAAAAGTGCCTCTGTCGCCTGCCGCTGGATTAGCGATCGCGACCAAACCGGATCTGCTTGCCGTCGCACTGACCGGTGGCGATGACTATGAGATCCTGTTTACGGCGCCTCCTGAGGCGGTGAGAGAGCTGAGTCGCCTTGCACAGTCATCTTGCGTGCCTTTGACAATGATCGGACGCATGGAGAAACCATCGCCAGAAGCTGGAAATCAGGTCCTAGTGCGGGGATCCGATGACGCGCTTTCACAATACGGTCAAAGCGGGTGGACCCATTTCTAATTCAAGGCCGTGACTACGCGCAGCAGTCCGTCCATCGCTATGGCAATTCTGGCATTTACAGTTTGCGCAGGTTCCAAATTTCTCAATATTTTTTTATCAATTTCAGTTGTTTTTGCCACCAAGCCGCACAGTAACATTTCGCGCCCGACTACGCTCAGGGAAGCGAACAATGTTGCCCCGTACACGTTTCCCATCAATGGCAATCCAGTTAACACCCTTGCCCACGTTCTCCGGATCCTCGATCGTAATCGAAATGACTGCCTTGTCTTTCCTCAGGATCACGTTTGCTCCACCCCATTCCTTCGGCAAGCAGGGATCAACGCGAATGGCTCCGCCTTTGAGTCGCAAACCAAGGATCCCCTCAACGCCGAGTTGCCAAGTCCAGCCCGCCGCACCGCTGTACCAGGACCACCCTCCGCGTCCAGGTTGAGAATTAAGAGCACTCACATCCCCGGGGAGAACATATGGCTCCCTTGCATACCCGTCAGCGTCTGCTTTCACGAGAGACCGTCTTATAGGATTGATGATATTGAAGATACGATAGGCCATCTCACAGTCGCCAAGCTTGGCAAAAGCTAAGCCTAGCCATGCGGCAGCATGCGTATATTGACCACCGTTTTCCCTTACTCCCGGTGGGTAAGCCTTAATGTACCCGGGATCGCGGGGCGTTTCATGAAACGGCGGATCGAGCAGTTTGACAAGCTTCTCCTGTTCATTCACCAATCGGCTTGATGCCGATGCAAGAGCCGATCTGATACGTTCATCTGGGGAAGAACCCGATATGACGCTCCAGGACTGGGCAATGGAATCTATTTGGCATTCATCATTCAGGCGAGATCCCCAAGGTTGGCCTTCATCATCGAATGCGCGGATGAACCACTCTCCATCCCAGGCATGTTCTTCGATTGCATTTCTGAGTTTTCGGGCATGTCGGCGCCATCGCTCAGCAAGATCCTTTCGACCAAGCTTTGTTGCCAGCGGGGCGAACTGGTCGACAACGCCAATTTGGAACCAGGCAAGCCAGACGCTCTCACCTTCTCCACCCGCGCCCACTCTATCCATGCCATCGTTCCAGTCGCCCGTTCCGATAAGCGGCAACCCGTGCCGGCCAGTTGGGACCATCCTGCCGATCGACCGGCAGCAGTGCTCAAAGAGCGTCGCGATTTCACCAGTATCGAATTGGGCATAACGATCATGCTCGTCCGGCCGAAGTTCCGGTCCGGCAAGGAACGGGATATCGACGTCCAGAATCGAAATGTCTCCCGTTGCTTCTGCGTACCTGCCTGTCACGTAGGGAAGCCAAAGATAGTCGTCTGAACAGTGGGTCCTTACACCCCGTCCAGAGGGCGGATGCCACCAGTGCAGCGCATCGCCGGCTTCGAACTGATGACGGGCCGCATAGAGGATATGTTCGCGCACGCGCGCCGGGTCGTTGTGAAGAAACGCCAGAACGTCCTGCAGTTGATCGCGATACCCAAACGCACCACCTGCCTGGTAGAAACCAGCACGTGCCATTAGCCTGGAAGACAGGTTTTGGTAGGGTAGCCATTGGTTGACCATGAGGTCAAAAGCGGGATCCGGTGTCTTTACCTGTACCGCATTGAGTTTCTGGTTCCAAAATTCTTGCAGGCGGTTCAAAGCCTTCTCAGAATGCTCCAGCGATTTCCATCGGTCGATAAGTACCTCTGTTTCAGCGCGGTCTGCGCCTTGACCAAGCACAAAGACGACCTCTGCAGTTTCTCCGGGCGCGATGTTCAGGTACACTTGATAGGCTGCACAAGCATCAGCGCTTGGTGTAAACTTCCCACCAAGATCCCAGTGCCGCAACGCCGCCGGAGACTCGAAACTGCCTTCCCTTCCAAGAAAATCATAGCGGTCACCGGCTACGCTATGCGGCAATTGCGACGCCGTTAAGAACGCAACGCGCGGCGCAAACTCAGGATTCCATCCATTGTTTGCAAGTATAGCATGTCTGGCCGAATCATATTCGCACGCAACATGCGGTTTTGACATGCTACCCAAAGCGCCCAAGAGCCATTCAGCATAGTAAGTCGTTGTGATCCTGCGGTCATGGGATGACAGATTTCGCAATCGCAACCGAACAATTTTCACCGGATCTCCGACGGGAACAAAAGCGAGGATTTCCTGTTCGAGGGCAAAGCTACGTTGTGACCACCGAGTATAACCTTTTCCGTGTTGCACGCGACAGGCGGATTTTTGGCCGAGCGGCGCGGGCGTCACCGTCCATACATCCGCTGTGGCTTCATCGCGCAGATAGACAATCTCGCCAGGCATGTTGGAAACCGGGTCGTTGGACCATGGCGTCAATCGGTTCTCGCCACTATTAACGGCCCACGTGAAACCGAGCCCTGCCTCACTGACAATACTTCCGAACGAATTATTCGCCAGCACGTTGCACCACGGCGCCGGTGTGTCTTCGCCGGGCTCCAAATGGATCACGTATTCACTGTTTGTCGCGTCGAACCCGCCATATCCACTGTCAAAGGCAAGATCACGCGGCCTTTCCAGCGGCGCGACTGGCTCATGGTGCATGGTGACGGCAGGTTCGAAACGTGGCGGCGGGGCTCGGCGTTCGAGCATCTGATCAAGCTTTTCCCCAAGAGCCTTGCCATCCTCGTCAAGCACGACATGTGCAGCCGCCTCAATGGCATGCCGAATGTTGGCATCCATGTGGCCTGCCGAAAGAAGGTGTACTCCTCCTTTTCGTCCGAGGAACCCATATGCGTGGGCGTCGCGCAAGATCGAAAGGATGCGCTCTCGCACGGGTTCATCGTAGCCGGCGGCACCAGTCCGCAGCACAGCAATATCCACCTGCAGTCCGCCACGTCGCCAAAGCTGTTGGGCGCGGACAAGCAATTCCAGAAGGCCGGAGCTCTCGTCGTCGCCCATGCGCAAGAGCAGAATCGGAAGGTCACCCGAAATTCCAAACCGCCAAAGATCCGGTTGACCGTACATATTGGAAGAAATCGCTGCTGGCGCGGACTTCATACTCGGAGATGGCTGCACGATAACCGAGGACAGAGCCTGAATCTCAGGTAATCGGCCCGGATCGATTTCCAGCCGACCAATGTCACGTGCTGCCTCGCGTGCCGCATCCTCGAAAACCCAGTTGAGCGAAGATGTATCGTAGCGTCTCGCAGTTTCGAGCACTTCGTCGTGTGAGCCACCCGCGATGGTTAGAAAGGAGAAAGTCTTTGTGTCCATGGGTTTCAGTCGAACCCGCACTTGCAATGACATAACCGGGTCGAGCGTCCAACCGGTTGTACGAGATAAACCATCCTCCAATCCCTGCGGGTGACGCATACTACGATTTCGTCCGATGAACTTCCCGCGATCGGTCTCGTAACCTGTGATCTCAATGTCCGGTTCATCGGCAACGAGTCTGTGCAGGAGGAAAGGGAGTTTCATTTCCGGCCTGCGGGCCCTGCGCGAAAATAGAAGGCCGCTGTACTCCGGAAGATAAGAACTGCCGACAAACAACTTGCTGAATGCCGGGTGTCGTTCATCATCGAGAGGTGGTGCTAGCACGACCTCCGCATAACTGGTCAGGTCAATTTGGCGTTCGGTGTTACCCTCATTCACAACAGTCATGCGGCGGATTTCAACATCGTCATTTGGCGCCACCATGGTTTCCATGCGCACGGTAATATCGTGGTCCCGCCGAAGCATCTCGATCATATGCTGGTGGAAGATGACTTTGGCATCGCTACTGACAACGCCTGTCGGACGCCGACCGACTGACCAAAGTGTGCCATCTTCTGCGTCACGCACATAGATCCAATAGCCATATTGATCTCGCGTTGGGTCGGCTAGCCATCTGGTGAGTGCCATATGTCGCCAGAAAAGGCCTCCCCCGCCGGCCCTGGAAATCCACATAGCCATCCGGCCGTTTCCCATAAGATGCATCTGAGGGACGGTTGCAGCAGTCGATGGTATCCAAGGCGCTAGGCTGGGTAATGAACTCCGTTGTTTTTCCTTCTCCCAGTCTTCGTCAACGCGGCCAACTTCCGTTGGCAGTTCCCAAGGAATCCGTTCTTGGAGAATGAGTTCGACAGCGCGTAGTCTCCTTTCACGAAAAACTCGTCTGACGATAGTGTCGTTACCGAGTACATTCGCAATCGCGGCTATTGTCATTCCCTGATGATGGGCCATGTATGTTTTGACTGGTACAAAGCCATGCCGCTCGGGCGCGCGGCTAGGCGTAAAGTCCAGAGCGTCCATAAAGCCGAAGACGCTTGTCGCGCCAAGCTCCTGTAGGTGTCGGAGGTTTTCAACTGCAGAATTGGGCCAGACGCACAAAGCGAGCGCACTAGCGTACGGGGAAACGACAAGATCTTCGGTAAGTCCGCGACGAAAACCCAAGCCAGGTGCGCCAAATGCACGATACTGATAGTTCCCGTCGGCATCGGTGACACCGAAAGCCGATTCCGAATTGCCCCAGGGAACTCCGCGCTCTTTCGCGTATCGACGTTGATATTCTACCGCGGTTGACTCACTTTCACCCAAAAGCGTGTCCCGCTTCCTGGGCAGGAAAAGCGGCGGCATGAGGTATTCGAACATCGAGCCGTTCCAGGACAGGATCGATGGTTTGCCGCGCAGCCGTGTGACGGGACGCCCGAGGAAGAACCAGTGTTCAATCGGAACATCATGCTTTGCGATTGCAAAAAAACTAGCGAGCCGCGCCTCAGTAGCAAGGAGGTCGTAATGGCTCGTGTCCGGCTGCCCGCTACTCAGATTATAGCCGATGCGGAAAAGCCTTACTTCAGGATCATACAGAAATCTGAAATCCATACGGAAGGCCACTTTTTCGCTGCGCGTAGCCAGCTGCAAAAGATCCCCGCGAAGGGTTTCCTGTCTTTCCAACCCCTGATTGACCGCTTTCTTCAGACTTTTCAGCCATTGCCCAGCCTCGCCGTCGACTTCTTCCCGCTCCAGCGCTTCATCGATAATTTTCAAGCATCGCTCACAGCTTGTTCCCGTAATCTCCATGTGAGCCGATGGTGCGAGGATGCGGAGTAAATCGGTTACCAGAGCATCCTGCCCGTTAGGACGCTCATCGATTATCGCTAGCCAGGGCAAAAACGTATTGAAGTCGCGCCGCATGGCCTGGAGATGATGGTGGAAACGTTCCAGCCACACATGGACCTCGTTCAAGGTCTGCTGTGGCACAGGCGAGAACGTGGCTACCGCTTCACCAATTGCCTGCTCGAACTCTGGCCAATACCTATTGGCGAGACAATCGCCAATTGCATGCCAACGGTCGGGCGAATGTGCAGCTTGCACGAAGAACTCTCTGAAAGACACCTCAAGTTGCGCAAGGACGTCACTTCCAGTGGAAGAAAGCTTCTGTACCGACTCAGTAAGAAGATCAAAGGTGCACTCAAGGCCGGCCCAGATTCGTTGATCGATTGCCGGCCTTGTTGCCGCATCGATGCATCCATGCTTGAGAGCGAGTAGGCACATGGCAAGATTGCCGCTGTCCACAGTCGAAACATAACTTGGTTCAAGCGGCTCAAGATTTCGCGTGTCGTACCAGTTAAGAAGGTGCCCACGATAGGATTTCATCCGGTCGATGGACTCCAGAGCATTGCGGCTACGCGCCGCAAAATCTCTCGTGCTAACAAAACCGAAATCCAGCGCAGAGAGCGCTGATACGAGATACAGCCCGATGTTGGTCGGCGAAGTCCGGTGCGCAATTTTTTCATTTGGCTCTTCCTGAAAGTTGTCGGGTGGCAGCCAATTATCTGTCGGACCTACGAAGATTTCGAAATAATGCCAGGTTCGGCGCGCGATCTTGGTTAGAAAAGCTGACTGGTCTGCGTCCAGAGTTTCTCTTCTTGGTTCCCGGCGTTTACCAGTCCAACCGGCAATTTCCGGCGCGAGGAACCATAGGACGAGAATGGGGATTGCAGGCACTAAAGTCCGACGGTCGTAGAGTGCTAGATCGAACGCCAGCACGACTGAAAACACCGAAGACGGCCACATAAATCGCCACGCACCGCCGCGATGGTGCCGGTCTGAAATCCATGCCGTTGAATGAGCGGCGGATCGCCATTCAAGTAAATAGCGGTGGCTTACCGATAGCCGCCACAGAGTGCGAAAAATTGCATCGACGGATATGAATGTATCGCTGATCAGGAAGGTTATTGCGAGAAACCATCTTCCGCCGCGCTCCTTAAAGCGGTGAACGAGATCGCCAAAAAAGCCGCGCTTAAATACGCGACCGAGCCCCACGAAGATTTCGCTGACCAGATAGATTCCCGGTGCCGCGAGGGCCATAAGAGTCCAGAGCCAGGCGCTGCCAGGCAGTACCATCCATCCACCGACAAAAAACAGGAACAGCGCCGGCGGAATGAGACTGCGACGCAGATTATCAATAATTTTCCAGCGATCGAGTGCCGACAACGGATTCTGGATGGGCCTGCCGTCGGCCGAGCGTACACGCGGCGCTAGCCAGGGAAGAAGTTGCCAGTCGCCTCGAATCCACCTGTGAAGCCGAAGCGCATGTTCAGCATAGGTCGGAGGAAAACTCTCGTAGAGGACGATGTTTGTGGTCAGCGCGGTACGACATTGAAGACCTTCGAATAGATCATGGCTCAGAATAGTATTTTCCGGCACCTGATTTTTCAGGCAGCGCTGAAATGCGGCAACTTCGTAGATTCCTTTGCCGACAAAAATGCCACTGCCAAACAAGTCTTGATAAACGTCCGAAGCGGCATGAGTGTAGATATCGATGGCTGTATCACCAGCGCAAAGATGGGAAAACGGCGTCTCGGAACTGCCGGAAGGAAGAATTTCGATGCGCGGCTGCAGGATTGTGTAGCCAGCAGTCACGCGCCTTGATTTCGCATCGAACGTTGCAGTGTTGAGCGGATGAGCCAACGTTCCGATCAGACGTGCTGCGGAACCGGGGGGCAGCATTGTGTCAGCATCAAGTGTGATGACAAAGCGCGTATCCCGCAGCTGCGAGAGGTTCCCTTCGACTAAAGCGAAATCATCTGGAGGCTGACCAAGTAAAAATTTGTTGAATTGTTGGAGCTTGCCGCGCTTCCGCTCCCAACCCATCCAACAATTCTGCGCTGGGTTGTAGCGTCGACCGCGATGCATGAGGATGAACGGGCCACTCCCGGTTCCGTCATAACGGATGTTGAGCTGGCGGATGGCGGCGACCAACGCATCTTCGACGGTCTCATCAGTCGGCAAGTGTTCTGCCGGCCCATCTGAAAGGTCGCTTAGAAGTACATAGCGGAGCCTTGGATCAGGATTGGCCAAACGTCTGATTTCGAGGCGCTCGGCGATTTCCAACACTTCGCTGGCATCAGACACAATGACGGGCACCACGACCGCCGTCTTACAATCAACCGGAACTCCTTTTCGGAAGTCTAGTGCTGGAAGCAGCCTTGGCGGGGTAATGAGAGCGATCAACCAGTGTACAAGCGAAACACTTAGCACCGAGGCGGGAAGCAGCGATAGGGAAATGCCGACAATCCACGCCCAAGGCGCTGCACCGCTCGTTGCTAGGTGGGCAATCGGTATGATGAGGGCAAACAAAAATACTGCGAACAAGGCCAAAGCGTAAAAAAAGCTGCGATACGACAAACACTTTCGGCGAATGAATTCGCCGGCCGTCGTTCGGTAGAGCAATGCCTTTTCAAATTGAGAGCGGCCATTGTCCACAAGCCAAAATCCCACATGACCGCGACGCAAGTCATCCTTTGACGTGCGTGACAGATTGATGGCCTGTTGTGCAACCTCGGTCTCCGGTTGCTTCGAGCCGGTGGCAAGTTCTTCAATGATTTTGCGGTATCGATCGCGAGTGTCGAAATCCATCCGAGCGTAGATCTCTCCAGGATCGTCTTTCAGGATTGCTTCGACCTGGCTGGTTCGATCGAAAAAGTCACGCCAAGTGATCGAATGGATGACACTCAGATTTACTATCGCACGCGATATCCGGTCTGTTGGATCGTCCGCCCGGCTTTCTCCCATATGCACGGTGATCTCGAACGGTGGTGCCAAATCCGCATTCAACTGGTGAAACGCGTCGGCCAAGACCTCCAGACATGCCATACGAAGCATTGAGGGAAAGGCCCAAAGTTCGGCGATCGAGAGACCCGAGACATCTTGATAGGCGATCATATATCGCACAAGCGTCCGCAACGAGACGTGAAACTGGGTGACTTCAAAAAAGGAATGAGCAACATCAAAAATGCGGGGGACACGATCCTCTTGCACATTCTCCAAAACAGGTAAACGTTTGAAGAAACTCTCTGGCAGGTCTTCCCTCACGCGGCGAATGGCGCGTAAAATCTGATAATCGTTATCCTGTAGCCAGTCTGCAGCTCTGGAATGCGACGGATCGGGGTCAGCGCAGTATTTACGGAGCATATCGAGCCAGAGCGGCATCTCCTCCAGCCTGCGGTACAAATCCAACTCCGGTAGCGGGGTAGATTTTGGTTGATGCGACTTCGCCAGCGCATGCGCAGTGCTTTCTAGATCAAGCCCCGACTGCGCTTGCGTCTGATCTGTCATCCAGCCCTTCCGGCGGGACGCCGAATCCCCTTCGATTGAACGTCAGAGAATATGTGCTCGTTGGTTGTTTCCGGCGGTCGGCGCACCATCAGGACTGGAATCTCGGAGCGAGCAACAAGGAAGCTTGACACATGGCCCGACGGTACGTCTGCGAAACCGCTATGGCCGTAAGCTGACAGTACCAAAATATCAGCCGATTGATCGGAAATTGCGCCCGTGAGACAGCGACAAACGTCGTTACTTCTCAGGATCAACGTGCGGACAACTGCTCCGCTATCGGAAAGTTGGTCGCGCACTCGGTCAAGATATTTCTGAGCAACTTGCTCGTTACGACGGGAAAGCTGTTCCCTGAGTTCAATATCCTCGATCTCAAGCGGCCCGGCTTGCATCAGCTCCGGTATTGCCGTGGCATGGACTACGACCAGTTCTGCGTTCTGTGCCGCGGCAATCTTCACTGCAAATGGAAACGCACTCTCCGCTTGAGGCGAGCCGTCCAGCGGGACAAGCACCCGAGAGTAGGAAGCCTTCTTAACGTCGGGCACGGTGGCAGGCACCAGCAGTATGGAAACCGAAGACATTTCCATCACACGACGAGTTGTTTCGCCTATATGATAGTGCTTTTCGTCGCTACCGCGGCAAAGTGCAATGATGTCTTTTGAATCGACCTGCGTATAGGAGCAAATTTGTTCGGCTGAACGCCCCTCCAGTAGATTCGTGGAAATTGCCCCTTTTCGATGTTCAAAATTGTTTGCGAGACGGGATACATGGACTTGCGCCTCGCGCCGACGCATATCCCAATCCACGGGATCGAATGGCGAATGCTGCGATTTTTCCGACTCTATAACATGAGTAAGCACAAGCTCCCCACCAAGCGCATCAGCAATCGCGTGAGCGTGAGGGATGATCTTGGCGGACAAAGGAGAGGCGTCCACACAAACGATAATCTTCGGAGTCGCGTCAAGGTGTCCCCTTCTATCGAATGCTCGGAGACTGTGGTTTTGTTATTGTTGGCGGCTCTATTGGGCATAGGTGTCATCTCCGGTTGCTACTCAAAACTCACAAGCTTGAATTTGACAAATTCGCGAAACTGATATCACCGGCGATCAACGAATTGATGTACCGAGGGGTGAGTCAATTATCTGGCTCAAGCACGGCGCGTTTGATGAGCGTGCTACCAATGCCTGTGTAGAGACCGTTCTGCGCAAGAAGTCTGTCTCTTGTGTCAGCGCGAAAGGCGAAAACTGGAAATATCTTAAAGTCTCCAGATCAGACTTGCCTTGACGCCGATCAATCATGCCGAACGACACGATACAAACCTACCGAATGCCCGACTTGGACATGAAGGTGTTTCTCTCTGAAAACCCATAGGGCCGAACGCCAGACACCAGTGGATCAGATTTGAGATTTGAGTCCTGCAAACAACTGCGGATGGTAATATCCAAGCAATTCTAATGTTGAGGTAACTTGATCCATACTCAAAGAGCCTGGTGGTGCGAAGCGAAAGGTTCGTGCCACTGAGTCAGAGTCGCGCTTCGCCGGACCTCACCTTTCCTTGCTCGGCAATGGCGACGTGTTGCTTCACTGCGATGAAACTGTCAGGGCTTACCGACAAAGAGTCGATACCGCAGGCGACCAGAAACTCGGCGAACTCAGGATGATCGCTTGGCGCTTGACCGCAGAGCCCTACCTTTGCGCCGGCCTTATGTGCTTCTGTAATGACATTGCGGATCATCCACTTGACTGCGTCGTCCTGTTCGTCAAACAGCTCCGCGAGCTCCTCTGAATCGCGGTCGACGCCAAGGGTGAGCTGTGTCAGGTCGTTGCTGCCGATCGAGAAACCATCGAAGCGTTCGGCGAAGGCCTTTGCCAGGATCACATTCGATGGAATCTCGCACATGACATAGACTTCCAGCCCATCCTCGCCGCGCTTCAGTCCGTTCGTTGCCATCACGTCGAGTACCCGATCGGCCTCTTTCGTCGAGCGACAGAAAGGAATCATAATTATGACGTTTCTGAACCCGAATTCCGTGCGTAAGCGGCGAATGGCGCGGCATTCGAGTGCGAAGCCGTCACCATAACGCGGTGAGTAATAGCGCGAAGCGCCGCGAAAGCCGAGCATCGGATTCTCTTCCTTCGGCTCGAACTCGGCGCCGCCGATGAGGTTGGCGTATTCATTGCTCTTGAAATCGCTCATACGAACGATAGCCGGGGCCGGGTGCTGCGAAGCGGCGATGCGAGCCAGCGAGCGCGCGAGATGGTCCACGAAATATTCGGATTTGTCTTCATAACCCAAAGTCAACTCCGTGATTGCGCGCTTGGCCTCCTTGTCCTTGAGGGTGTCGTAATGGATGAGCGCCATAGGATGAACCTTGATGCGATTGTTGATGACGAACTCCATTCGCACCAACCCGATTCCATCGGTCGGAAGCCGCCACCAGCGAAATGCCGCAGCCGGATTGGCGAGATTGAGCATGACCTTCGTACGGGTCGCCGGAATGTCTCTAATGTCGACATCCTCCATTTTGTAATCGGCGATACCTTCGTAGACAAAGCCCTCGTCACCCTCCGCACAGGAGACGGTTATGGTCTGCTTGTCGTGCAGGACATGCGTGGCATTACGGGAGCCGACTATCGCGGGTAGGCCGAACTCGCGACTGACGATGGCGGAGTGAGATGTGCGGCCGCCATGGTCGGTGACGATCGCCGCCGCCCGCTTCATGATCGGCACCCAGTCCGGGTTCGTCGTTTCTGTGACCAGCACCGCACCATCGACAAAGCGATCAATATCCTTCGCACTATCAATCAGACAAACTTTCCCGGCTACAACTGCATCGCCAATGCTAAGGCCCGAGGCAATCAGTCGGCCCTTGCTCTTGATCTGGTATGATTTCAGCGCGCTGGTTTCTCGACGCGACTGGACAGTCTCCGGGCGAGCCTGAACAATGAAGAGTTCGCCGCTCTCACCGTCCTTGGCCCACTCCATATCCATGGGCTGGCCGTAGTGGTCTTCGATTGCGCATGCCCATCGCGACAGGTTTAGGATTTCATGGTCGCTGAGAACAAATGTAGTGCGCTCGGCTGTGGAGGTCGGTACGTTCTCGGTCGGATTATCATCGTCGCTCGCGTAGATCATCTTGAGCGCCTTCTCACCCAGCGTTTTCTCGATGATTGGAGACAGCGACGGATCGGACAAGAGTGGCTTGAAGACCTGGTATTCGTCCGGATCGATTGTGCCCTGGACGACGTTCTCACCAAGGCCCCAAGCGGCGTTGATCAGCACAACCCGGTCGCATCCGGTTTCAGTGTCGATCGAAAACATCACTCCAGCACTGCCAATGTCGGAGCGCACCATGCTTTGGACACCGATAGAGAGTGCCACTTTTAGATGGTCGAAACCCTTAGACTGCCGGTAGCTGATTGCCCGGTTGGTGAACAGAGAAGCGTAACACCGCCGGCATGCGTCGAGCAGTGCGCGCTCTCCCCGGATGTTGAGGTAGGTTTCCTGTTGCCCGGCAAAGCTGGCATCAGGCAAGTCCTCTGCAGTTGCACTCGACCGAACGGCAACACCAGCATTCGGCCTACCGGTGCGTCGACAAAGCTCGCGGTAAGCCGTGCTAATCGCCTCGATTGTCTCCTTCGGCAAGTTGGCACGCAAGAAGGCCTGACGGATCGTATCCCCGACCTGAGCCAGCTCCAAGCGCCCTGCGGCAAGATCGGCAAGGCAAGAACTCGATGGGTTCCCTTAGTTTGTTTTGTTCGATGAAGCGCCAATACGCCTCAGCCGTCGTGGCGAAACCCGGTGGCACTTTGATGCCCTTTGCCGAGAGATTTGTCAGCATCTCGCCCAAGGAGGCATTCTTACCACCGACGCACGATACGTCTTTACGACCAACATTTTCAAGCCAAACCGCATGTGGTATTGCTTGGCCCATGGCGCGTCCTCCTTCGTCAAGTGACGGCATCTGAAAATTGACGGCTAAATTGCGATGCATATAGCGATCTTGGACACCGTGCGATTACCCCGCATCGATATCGATAGTGTCCAAAAAAGGATGGAACCTGCCAGTGTAAATTCCCAGCATCACACCCGTAAGCGATCACAGAGGATCGCTGAATATTCCTTGAACACTTCCTAAGCTAAACAGATACTTCATCGGGTCATAGTATGTCGTTGACTTGGGTCAAATTGGCTGTCGATCGAATTCTAGTTCTGTGTTTTCCCAATGCTCCCAAGCATCGCGCAATCGCCAGTTTAGAAAGCTCCAGACCTATCCAGAGCATCACCTGGCAATCTGATTAGTCTGCCGTTCGACTCCATTGTTTGCTACCCAACACCAGGCGCTACTCCCACGCCACCACACCTAGCAGCATGCTGATGTGACCGTCCCCCCACATTGGCAGGAGTAGCCTTGAGTAACCGGTTCGGACCGGGTCTGGGATCGCATCTTGTTTGTAGAACGTTGGAGCCTCGCATTCCACTGTCGCGCTGCACTGCGATCGCATGAACTCAAGCGGACAGTCCAGCGAGGCCTCATCAAGAAATTCACCTGTAATCGGCTTGGGCTGCAATGTCTGAAGTTCTGCGCCGACATGATTGAAGCGAAAACGCTCCGGCTGGAAAAACGCATCAATCAACAACAGTCGCGGCACAAGATCTGGCAGGTTCTCAATATTGAGGTCGTCCCAAAAAGGAATTTCGGCACTACCCCGAAGAAGGCCACGCCAATAGTCCTCAACACGCGCCAGATCAGGTGCGAGCGTTTTGGGAGGGCAATAAGGACTAGCAGGCTGTTTGATGTCAATTCTTCCAAGTCAACTGCGTGGTTCAAAAACGTCATCGGCAATTATCAATTACATCTACTCTATCAACGTCGGCCACTTCAGCGTCGGATAGAGCCTTTCAATAGAACGTTAACAGTCCCCGTTATGAAATTTCCTTGACCTTGGTCAATGCGCACATGCAACAGAATCGGGAGTTTCTTATATGGCATGTGTTCTGACTCTCACCATGAACCCGACAATCGACTTGTCGACGTCAGTGGACCGTGTGCTGCCCACGCAAAAGCTGCGTTGCACTGTAGCACGGCGCGATGCTGGCGGTGGCGGTGTTAATGTAGGGCGTGTTGTGCGCCGCCTTGGAAGTGATGTCGTCGCAATCTATCCGGCAGGTGGCGTTACTGGCCAGCTGCTGCGGCAGCTTGTCGACAAAGAAGATATCACGAGTGTAATGATTCCGATCAGGGAAGAGACGCGTGAAAACTTCACGGCGCTGGAGGCCACTACGGGTGAGCAGTATCGCTTTGTGTTGACGGGGCCGCAGTTAAGTGAGTCCGAATGGCAACACTGCATTGAAACGTTTGCGGCTCAGTCCGTCCGACCGGATGTTATCGTTGCTAGCGGGAGTTTGCCGCCCGGCGTGCCGGATGACTTTTACGGACGAATCGCCGCAATCGCGGAGAACTGGGGAAGCAGGATGGCGGTCGATGCTTCTGGCTCGGCGCTTAATGCCGCACTCAATCATCGTGTGTATCTCATCAAGCCGAATTTGCGTGAACTTCAGGAACTCATCGGTGCCCCGCTGGATGATCAAGCTTCTCAGATTGCGGCGTGCCGCACTTTGGTGTCTGATCGAAAGGCCCAGGCCGTTGCACTGACGTTGGGGGATCAAGGCGCGCTTCTGATCACTAAAAAAGCCGCATGGTTAGCAGAGCCGCCTGCTGTAAAGTCTGTGAGTGCAGTTGGTGCTGGCGACAGCTTTCTGGGCGGTATGGCTTGGGCACTGGCATCAGGATGCGCCTTGGAGGTGGCCTTCAAGTATGGGATTGCCGCCGGCTCGGCTGCGGTCTTGTCGCCCGGCACGGAACTCTGCCAAGCGAGCGACGTGAGGCGCCTCGTTGAGCAGGTCTCCATTCAACGTCTTGAGGTCTCCGGGCGCACAGATCGGAGTTGCTGAACCGACAAACCGGCACTGCGTTGGCCAATTGTTGCATAATCTGCCTGGATGGAGACACGTGTATAATTTGTGCCGGCCTAACGGGCTTCAAATTCTGGCAACAAGTACTGCAGCACACTGCCGAGAAGTGCCCTTTGCTGGCAAGAGTCCGCTGAAGCAACGTATGAGAAATGTGATGAAACAACCCACATCGGACAGATCATCTATCCCCCCAACCTCGTATCCAAAATGGCGTGCATTGCGGAAACATGCCGGGCAACTTGAAAGGTGCCACCTACGCAAACTGTTTGCCGCTGGCCTCGCACCTGGCGAGTGTCTGAACGTTGAAGCCGCTGGCCTGTATCTCGATCACTCCAATCAGCGCGTTACTGAGGACGCCCTGTGCTTGCCAGCGAATATTCGCAACACAATCAACATTGGTACCGGCAGACATGACTTCGGCCTGGCGCCGGCCAAACGCACGATTGCCCACGACAGTTCGACCAACATGTTGATCCCGAGTTATCACTGCCTGTGGTGGACGCGCTCATGAGCGCCACGATCAGCCCGCTCGCCGGCAAATTAGCACCACAATCGTTGCTAGTTGATGTGCCAAAGCTACTCGCCGCCTATTTCGAATTGCGCCCTGATCCTACGCTGCCGGCGCAACGCGTCATCTTTGGCACTTCAGGGCACCGTGGCTGTTCTTTCGATTGCAGCTTCAATGAGTGGCATGTGCTCGCAATCAGCCAAGCGGTCTGCGAGTATCGCAAAAAGAAGAGTATCGATGGTCCTCTATATATCGGTATCGACACTCATGCACTGTCACAACCAGCGTTCGAGAGCGTACTGGAGGTGTTGGCCGGCAACGGGGTAGAAACGATGGTCGCGCCAAGTGGCGAGTACACTCCAACGCCGGCAATCTCGCACGCTATCCTGGCTTGCAACCGCAGTCGCACTTTCGGGCTCGCGGATGGTATTGTTATTACACCCTCACACAACCCCCCTGACAATGGTGGCTTGAAGTACAATCCACCAAATGGCGGCCCGGCCGGCAACGACATCACCGGCTGGATCCAGGATCGTGCAAACGCGCTTCTCGAAGGCAGTCTCAAAGAGGTGCGGCGCATACCATTTGCGCGAGCGCGCCGCGTTGCCACGACGCACGACCACGATTTCCTAGAGGCTTATGTCAGCGATCTTATCAACGTGCTCGATCTTGATGCGATCCGCAGTGCTGGCATCTGCATGGGAGTGGATCCGCTCGGTGGCGCGGGAGTGCACTACTGGGCGCGGATAGCAGAACGTTATCGGCTCAATCTTAACGTTGTCAGCGACGAAGTTGATCCGACCTTCCGCTTCATGACCCGTGACTGGGACGGCAAGATCCGCATGGATCCTTCTTCGCACTATGGGATGCAGCGATTGATCAAACTGAAAGATCGCTACGACATAGCGTTCGCCTGTGACACTGACCACGATCGCCACGGCATCGTGACGCGTCAAGCAGGGCTGTTGTCGACTAACCACTACCTGAGCGTCGCGATCGACTATCTGTTCCGCAATCGTCCACGCTGGACCGAGGATGCGGCAGTGGGCAAGACTGTAGTAAGCAGCGCGATGATCGACCGTGTGGCCGCCAAACTCGACCGTAAACTCTATGAAGTGCCGGTCGGCTTTAAATGGTTTGCCGATGGGTTACTCAGCGGTGCGCTCGGATTTGGCGGCGAAGAAAGCGCTGGCGCGTCCTTCAGCCGAATAGATGGAACTGTATGGACGACAGATAAGGACGGCATCGCCTCAGCGCTGCTGTCCGCCGAGATCACTGCGCGTATCGGTTGCGATCCTGGCGACTATTATGCCGAGTTAACTTACGAGCTCGGCGAGTCGGCGACCGACCGCGTCGAGGCGCCGGCGACTGCCAAGCAGAAACAGA
Organism: uncultured Alphaproteobacteria bacterium; assembly: GCA_963759095.1. Classification (GTDB taxonomy): domain Bacteria; phylum Pseudomonadota; class Alphaproteobacteria; order Rhizobiales; family Aestuariivirgaceae; genus Anderseniella. Next base: position 304,221 of record CAVWYF010000036.1, read on the forward strand.
GATTGGCGAAACTCTCGCCGCAGCAGTTGCGTATCACGCAACTCGCAGGAGAAGAGATCAAAAGTGTCCTCGACCGCGCACCGGGCAACGGTGCGCCGATCGGTGGTATCAAGGTAATCGCATCCCACGGCTGGTTTGCTGCACGCCCTTCCGGCACCGAGGACATCTACAAGATCTACGCGGAGAGTTTCCGCAATAAAGACCATCTGCGTGACATCTTGATCGAAGCGCAGAGCATCGTTGATGCCGCGCTGGCCGGGCACTGACAGGAGTAGTAACCTTATCACTTTGTTGAACGCTTTGTGTGCGAAATTGATATGGAGATTGTCTGACATCAATCAGGTAGAGAAGCTTGCACTCCATAGGAGCCCTTGTGGCCATCAAGCTCCTTGAAACCGGACTGCTGCCAATTCTTAACCTGGTCCAGAAGGCCCTCGTCATGCGGTCACGGTCGAAATGAGCTTCATGCCTAGAGCCGCAACACTCCATCAGGCATCAGACTGGAAGCGAGCATCACCATGTTGATGTTCTCATGATCCTGCCAACTGCGGGGTTGCCTGTGTGCTGGGCGCAGCCAAAAGTCCTCGATTGCATCAGCCAGCTGCAGGACATTTTCCAGTTCAACGATCAATGGTTTAGTGCGGGAGCTCAACTCCACACCGCCAGATTTGCCGAGCCTCTTAAGTATCAATGGTACGGCGTGAACTCCGATTGACAGGCCCAATTCGCGAAATGCCAGTCGCTGTGCCGCATTTTCCTGCAATGTGTCGCTACTCAAGAAATGCCGTAATCCGATGTGAGATGTCTCAAGAAGAGATGCCAACGTCGCGTTAATGAATTCGCGGTCATCGTCAGGAGACAGCTGCATCAGTCTGCAGGCGTCAAAAAGCAGCCCGCCAATACCCAGCGCATCGTCGGTCATCCAATCCCGGCCAATACAAAGCCGTTTAAGAATGCTGAGCTCATTGGAGAGATCAAGTGCTGGTTGTCCACGATCCCTTTGCGGCAGGGACCGGTCAATTTCCAGAAGCGTTACATAGCCGTCAAGTGGATCATGGTGCCCCATGGACGGAACCACCGGATATGTTAGGTCCACGTTCATTTTCCAGTACAAGCCGGTAACGGCACCGCTGTTAGCCCGCCGTGCGAAAGCCTCACACGCAGCCTTGGCAAGCTCACGTGCCCAGCGAACATACTTCCAGTCGCCGGTAACAATCTTGACCTGTCGCAGAGCATGCATCCACTTTGTCAGATAGTGAAAGTATTGACCGTCCCGATCCCACTCAAGATCGGCATCTGCCGATTCATATGGTTTCCTGTCCGGTAGCGTCTTGCCGATGCGAAGACCGCCTGCTGTTGGATGAATACGGCCTTCTTTTTCCGGCATTCCGCTGATCCACCCTTCCCGGCTGTCATCTTCCCGGTGCCTGCCAAGAGTTTCATGAACCTGCTCTACAAGATCAAGTGCCAACTGGAGATAATCGCAGTCATTTGTGCGGCGGTGAAGCTCCAGAAAATTGCAAACGGCATACGCGTCCGTCCAGAGATAGCGCACCGGACTACCACTGCAAGTTGACAACCCTGTCTTCTGCGCAAATCGCAGCATTGTATCTCGCGCAATCGTATCTCTTCCAGTTTGCTGCATCACCGCACGCCTCCGGTCGCAGTATCGCAGAAACAAAGAACTCATCGTTTGATCTTGATTAAGGACAGCAGCTTTCACAGCGGCATAAATCTACCCACACTGTGAAACGATGAAGGTGAGTTGCTCCAATGACTGACTATTCGGCACAACGGGAAGAAATGGTCGAACAGCAAATTTATGCACGTGGTGTTCGCGATTCGCTTGTTTTGAATGCGATGAGAAAAGTACATCGGGAAGCATTCGTGTCAGAAGAATTTCGGCATCTTGCCTATGCCGACCGTCCGCTCCCGATAGCTTCGGAGCAGACCATTTCCCAACCCTACATCGTCGCCTACATGGTCGAGGCGCTGGCTCTCAAAGGTGGGGAAAAGGTGCTCGAGATTGGCGCGGGCTCCGGCTATGCCGCAGCTGTTCTGGCCGAGCTCGCAGGCGAGGTCTACACTATCGAGCGCATTGGTCAGCTGGCAGAAAAGGCAGCATCTTCACTGATGGATCAGGGCTACGACAATGTGCACGTGCTGCATGCTGACGGTACCAGGGGCTGGGATGAACATGCCCCTTTCGACGCCATCCTGGTTTCAGCGGGCGCACCTTCGGTGCCGGAAAGCCTCAAGGCGCAATTGGCTGTCGGTGGCCGCTTGGTCGTACCGGTGGGCAGCAATGTGACCGCACAGCAACTGATCAGGATTACCCGCCGGCAAAAAGGCCAGTTCGACCGTGAGGACCTGGCCGACGTACGGTTTGTGCCATTGATTGGCGCAGAAGGATGGGAGGCGGCAGATACGACAGTCGAGACCACGCGGCCACGTCTGGTCCAAACTCGACCGCGGTCCAGCGAGTCCCTGCCCGGCCTGCTGGCCCGTCATGGCGAAGCCTTTCAGTCCGTCGATGATGCCGACCTTGACCCCATGCTTGAACGGATTGGTGATGCCCGCATCGTGCTGATTGGTGAGGCCAGCCACGGTACGTCTGAGTTTTACCGGATGCGGGCCCGCATCACCAAACGGCTAATCGAGGACAAGGGTTTCACCATTGTTGCAGCAGAAGCGGACTGGCCGGATGCCGCGCGGATTGATCATTATGTGCGTCATCGCGATGTTCCACCGAGTGACTGGCAAGCGTTTTCCCGGTTCCCAACCTGGATGTGGCGCAATGAGGAGACTCGCGAATTCATTGACTGGCTGCACGAACACAACAAACCCAAAGCCTATGATTTCCGGTGCGGGTTCTATGGCCTCGACCTCTACAGCATGTATGTCTCTGTACGCGCCATTATGGACTATCTGCAGGATGTCGACCCTGATATGGCGATGATCGCCCGGCATCGATATGGCTGTCTCAGCCCTTGGGAGGCCGACCCTGCGGCCTACGGACATGCAGCACTGACCGGTGCCTACAAGAACTGCGAACCCAGCGTCACCAAGATGCTGGTCGACCTTTACGCCAAGCGGCAGGAATACGCCCTGCAGGATGGTGAGCGTTTCCTGGATGCAACACAAAATGCACAACTGGTTGCTAATGCGGAACGCTACTACCGCAGTATGTATTACGGCTCACGCGCCTCCTGGAACCTGCGCGATGGGCATATGTTTGAGACGCTGCAGAACCTGCTTGCGTTTCATGGGCCGCAATCCAGAGCCGTTGTCTGGGCGCACAATTCCCACATCGGAGACGCATCTGCCACCGAAATGTCAGCACGTGGCGAGCACAATATCGGCGAACTGTGTCGAAAGGGCTTTCCGACGCAAACCTTCCATATCGGCTTTGGTACCGATCATGGCACGGTCGCAGCAGCATCTGCATGGGACGGTCCAATGGAGGTGAAATCCATACAACCGTCGCACCCGCAAAGCTATGAACGGCAGTTTCATCTGACCAACACGCCCGGCATGATCCTACCGATGCGCACAGGCCATGAGTTGGACGTAGTGACTGAACTTGCCAACCCAAGGCTCGAACGGGCGATCGGGGTCATTTACCGCCCGGAAACCGAGCTAGCAAGCCATTACTTCGAGGCTGTTTTGCCGAAGCAGTTTGACGAATACATCTGGATCGACGAAACAAGTGCCACCATACCCCTGCCATCAGGTCAGATCAAAGGTGTGCCGGACACCTATCCGTTTGGGGTGTGAGCGGTCGTCTCAGGGTTCTGGATTGGCGTGCATCCGGCCAGATTCTTCCTCCCTGCCACGCACCACTCTCAAACCCCTCAGCGAGCCGAAGTGTTCGGTAACAACGGTACATTGGCCTTCCGGTTCATCGTCCGCATGATAGCAAATCACCATCCAGTCACGAGTCCGGCCGAGTTCATGAGCACGCGGCGTGTCTAGCACGATGTTCTGGCCGAGGGGCTGTCTTGTGGTCTTCATCGCATTGAACGGCTGATGAGGCAGAACGGGCTGTGGGCACGGCCTCTCCGGCGCGGCTTGCCAAACGATAATGGCGAACGCCTGGTTGCATTGGTAGGGACAGTCTTTTCGCGGCTGTCTACAATGTACAAGAAAACCTTGGGCTGAATCGGAGCGCAATGCATCAATGGATCAGAGAAGTTGGAACGCCTGAAGTTGTTGAAGAGTTTCTATCCTCGCAAAAACCCATCAGCTGGCAGTTTTTGTCACTGCTGAGCCAAGTTTATGAACCAGATGAGGTTCCGAGCAGATTTGAAGGTGATCCATGGCTGGCGGCGCTAAAGTCTGGACATGGTGAACTAAGTAGTGAAGACGAAATCCATCTCTACACGTATCTTCTTGCGAGGGCGCTTGGGCACGTCACCGAAAACGCCGGCGAGCGGGCCCAGTTCAGTTTTGAAGTAACTGATCGGGCTGCCGCGAACAGTCAACTCCCGTTTAGTTCTTGGAGTCAACTGGAGCGCCATCTACCATGGCCCCCATTCTGGCAGGACTAGGATAATCACCACTATTGGTCAAGCACATGCCTGGTTGAACCGATTGACCAGTGAAGAACTGACAATCTCCCAACTTGCGAAAGATGCTGAAGTTGATGATGGGGAGATCAGCCGCATCTTGCCGCTCGCATTCCTCGCACCGGATATCGCGCGAAGCATAGTTGAAGGACGCCATCCGCCGGAGTTGACGGCCAGACGTCTCAAACGACTGAAGCCGCTCCCATCACTGTGGGATGATCAACGCAAAGCGCTGAACTTTCCATCACAAAACTGATCTGAATCCCACCATCCAGCCAAGCTATAGCTGCGAAACGGCAGGTCTGGGTAATCTGGCAACAGAGACGAACGGGCAATTTTCCCAGACACCGCCTCCAGAAAGCAGTCTCCAGACCTCTAGAGACTCAACATATACCCAAAAAACCGCTGAATACCGGTCTTCTCACGTAAACTCGCGCCATAACGTTCGAAACTGGGGAAAGAATGGTGGTGGAGCCAGTCCTGTTCGAACTCGTCTCAGGTGCCATTTCCCTGTTCTACCGGGAAAATACAGGGAATTTTTGCAAAATAGAGCTGTTTTGGGCTTTGCTCGAGACATAATATGCAGCAAAGACAGTGCTTTACGTGCGGATTTCCCTAAAAATTGTAACAGGGAAATTAATTCGCCTAGCAGGGAGCTATTTTTGCGGATCAGGGAAATCGATTCCTGGAGCAAGGAACCCTGTCACTCATCACCAGAGTCCGAAGTTTCCTCAACGAATTGAAGTTGGTCGATGATGTTCAACATTTCGCCTAGTTTTTCCCGAGCGTCGACCAACATTTTTCCAGCCAGAATGTCCTCCCTTCCTGCCATCCACAGCACGGCTTCCAGAACCTCATCTGAGCACCGCATGAGTTCCACTAAATTCTCTCCGTTCGGGCCGTTCTTGTCTTGAAACCAGTTCTTGACGGTTCGCTCACTAGCGCCTGTGTGAGCCATCACGGCTTTGACGGACATTCGAGTACCACCAAATGCTTCGTGCAATGTCTCAGCGATCGCAGATCGAAATCCGTTACCGCCTGATTGGTCAAGATTATCAGTTGATGTCGGAAAAGTTTTTCCGGAAACGGTCCGAAATTTTCGGCCCTTTTTGAGTGTCCTTCCCCCTTATAGCTGGGCCAGTTATTTTGACTTTCTTTATTATGATGTGGGAGTTTCGCAATGGCCCGGAAGCGTTATTCGGATGAGGATATACTGAAGTTGCTGCGCGAGGTTGAGCTAAACTTGGCGGCTGGCAGTGATGTAGCTACAGCCTGCCGGTCTGCCGGGGTTAGCGATGCGACTTACTACAACTGGCGCAAGAGGTTTGGCGGCATGGGTAAGTCGCAGCTGTCGGAATTAAAGGCTCTTGAGAAAGAGAACAGTCGATTGAAGAAGATCGTGGCGGATCTTGAGCTGGACAAGCTAATCCTCAAGGAGAGCCTTGATTTTTTAAAACCAAGAGCCTGACGGTAGACGACTTTCGCCAGGCGGTAATCCACGTTCGCCAGAAGCTTGATACATCCAAACGCCGTACGTGCAAGACAATTGGGATTGCGCGCAGCACGTTGCAATACAAGATCGTGGCCAAGGATGACGATGCGCTGCGTCTGGCATTAATCCGCCTTGCCAAGCAGTATGGCCGTTACGGGTACCGTAAGGTCGCCATGCTGCTTGCTGTGGAAGGCTGGCACGTCAATCACAAGAAGGTGGAGCGTCTTTGGCAGGAAGAGGGTTTACAACTTCCTCAGCGCCACAACAAGCGCAAGCGGCTCTATCACAAGGACAGTTCTGTCATCCGGCTGCGTCCAACACACCCCAATCACATCTGGAGCATCGACTTCGTCCACGACAAGTTGAGTAATGGGCGTCCTTACAAGATGTTGACGGTTTTAGATGAATATACCCGCCAAGGCCTTTGCATTGCCGCGATGTTCAGTATGGGCTCAGTAGAGGTTCTGGAGGCACTCTACCCACTGCTGCTCGAGCACGGGACGCCGGAATATATCCGATCGGATAACGGTACGGAGTTCATTGCGGCACCATTACAGGAATGGCTGACGCGTGTCGGCATTAAACCCATCCAGATCTATCCGGGCTCACCTTGGGAAAATGGTTACAACGAACGCTTCAACGGAACGCTACGTCGAGAGGTTCTCAACGCTGAGTGGTTCACTACCATTGAACAGGCGCAGATCGTGATCAACCAATGGCTACGGCAATACAATCACATCCGACCGCATCAGGCGCTCGGGATGCGTCCGCCTGTGCCGGAAACCCTATCAAGAAATGGCACATAAACAGGGGGCTTTACAACCCGGAGTCCACGTCTCACAGGCTAACTTCGAACAACTTTGTTGCGCGAGCACGGGGTGGTCAAAGCCATACTTCTTAGGTGTTGATGGAATAGGCTGGCTTCACACGCTTGCTTGCTTGTTTTCACCCAACTACCTGCAAATTCGTGCATTCAAAAATTCGTGCATAGATTTCTCGAGCTTTTCTGCAATCTCATGCATATATTGAATTGAGGCCAACGGGAGGTTTCGCTCAAGGGTCAAGCTATCTGATTCCGACTCTTGCGATGATGGTCACATTCAATTGTGAAATTGTAGCTTAAGCGGGCCTATATGAAAGGCGTGGCGCACTTGTGCGTTGTCGAACGCGGCTAGACCGAACTCGTATGTACCATCGAGCTTTTCGAACTGTACATCATACTTGCTACCGGTCACTAACTTGCGCGACATCACAACCGTCCATTTTCCGTTTTTCCAGTTCATCGCTGCGGCGATATCGCCACGATCCCCCACAAACGGTGCAACCAGGATTGAAGCGACTTCGTCCCCGGACTTAAATTTGCTGTCATCGAAGGAGCTCTTGTTGTCTCCAATCAAATAATAGGTGCCGCCCTTTTTGTTAGAGGCAATTGCCCGCTTGTCCATAAACTCTGGCTTGCCATTCACCAGTTCAATGTTGGTATACCCACCGCTGGTCTTCGGATCGCTCCTGCGGCCGGCACCGGGCGCTGTTTCTTTGTCAAAGCGGGTGTCATCTAGATACTGATCGTCGACCTGACCGACAGGTCCGGTACGGATCGACTTCATGTGCCAAATATCGCCCAATTCTCCAGCACTCGTGGTGTATTTGTTGCCATATGGCTTTCCTGGTTCACCAGCATGACAGCTCGTCATACAGCCCAACTGACTAAAGTTCTCAGTCGAGTTTCCGATATTCCAGATCAATGACAGCTTGTCCTCATAATATAGGTTCTCGTCGCCGCCCTTGTCGTTCGGATCGCGCAACTTTTTCCAGGTGCCGTCGGTCTGCTTTTGATATGGTAGTCGACGCACTGATTGGGTCGGATCGTCGTACTGGACCAGCATGTAAAACATATCGCCGGCATAAACTGCCTTTATCGATGCGCTTGTTTTGCCGTCTTTGAAGTTCGCACCGCCCGTCAAAGACACGGTCAGCGCCTTTGCCTTCGCCCAAGCTGGATCAGTGACCCCTGCCGTAAGCTCTGGCGGCTTCCCGACATTCATTGCGGTAATGATATCGGTCGCCGATGCCGATTCGGCAAATGCCGCAACGAGCATGGTAACTGCGCTAGTCATAAGAGCTAGTCTTCTAATCACGGCATTCCCCAAATTCCAGACAGCGATTGCAAAGCTGTTTTCCAACATTGGCAAAACGCCAGTTTCGTAACATCAACTGATAGGCCTGGCTACAATAATAAGCAGGATTCTCATCGCTACAGGTTGAAAGTTGAGGGGCAAGTCTCGGCTCATGTGGCAAACTCTTGTGAACAATCATCCGCTTTCGCGACGGCCTAAATTTGCATCAGTATGGCGATTCGAACCTCTGGGACAAAATCCCGTTCCTTCTTCACCTGCGCCAACTCACGCTTCAAAACGGTCAGTTCCTGATCACGAGTGACGCCAGTGCCGGGAAATGCCTCCTTGCCCAACAACGCCAACTCATCACGCCAGCGACGAAACTGGCGGGTGCTGACACCCAGTTCATCGCATACCGCCTTGTCTGTCATTCCTTCCTCGCTCGCTCGCATGATCGCCTCGCGTTTGAACTCGGAACTGAAACGCTTGTATCGCTTCGGCTTCGTCATAAAACACCTCCTAGCGCCAACAGCGCTTTAGTCTAGGTGTCCACGAAAACAGGGGAAGACCATCTGACCCACTGCGGAAGTACAGCACAAACGGAAAGCAGCGCCGAAAATGCCATCCTGGCTGATATGTCCAACTGAAATGCTTAGACATGAAACCACCATGGTTTAATGGCTAATCGCTTAAACAGACTAGGGTAACCATCCGGTGAGGAAATGACGATGTTTCGTATGATAATTTTGGCATCCGCTATGATGATTGGCGTTTCCGCCACTTACGCAAGTGAGAACCAGCCGATTGTATCCAAGCAACAATGTATGGAACAGGCTACAACCCTTGAAAGCGCATTGGCCGACGCCAAGTCGGAAAATTCTGTTGGTCAGAAACAGTTGGACGAAGGTGAGGCCTCACTTAAGGCATTGCAGGAAGCTTGCGAAAAGGGTGACCTAACCGCAGCGGCTGAAGCAGCCACTATGCTTCGTCAATCGGTGGCAGCGGAGAACTGAGAGGCTTAGTATTCAAGCGGAACCGACCGCTAACATCGCTTCAACTCAAGGACGAACTTGGCGACGGGCGGGGTGTAGAAAAGATGCGGCGGACTCCATGCACGACTCGAAATCGGCTCCACGTTGCTCTTCGACCTCTAAACGCAGCGGTATGCGCACCAATTTTGAGCGCATTGCACTCTGCGCCGCCTCCTTCCTCTAATCACTGGGGAACCCGACGCAAAAACTAAATCGGAACGCGTTACCTGAAGATCGCCCTGGCCGTCGACAGATTCGCCCATGGGTCGTGCTGGCCGAAGTACATCGCAGGAGGTTCGATCGAGGAATCGACCAACTCCTTGATCGCCAAGATCGCCCCGAGGACACTGTACTCGGTGGTGAAGACGATCCCATTGGGGATCTCCACAAACTGCCCAAGCAACGCGAAATTCTGCGAACCTTCTGGAACCACAGGCGGCCGATCACCGTCCGCACGGGGCAAAAACTGAGAGATGCCATAGGGCAAGCGACAAGGCACGCAATACGAGGTGTCGAGGAGTTCTGCTTTCTCGTCCTCGTCAAGGTCGCCCCAGAGATGACCAAGGAGCTCCTCCAGGATCTCGCGCCCTGTACACTCATACATGGGCTTTTGCACAAATTGTCCTTTGTGATCCTCGCCGAGCGCTGATACCCAGATCACGCACGTGTCAGCGGCTTGGCCAGGAAAAAAGGGCTGCCGATAGGTGTGAACATGCATGATCCAAGGCGATTGCGTCAGGGGCAAGGGGCTTTGCCGCCCCATCTGCCGCTCGACGAGCCACTGGAACTTTCGCTCAAACAGGTTGCCGCGGAAGGTCACTGTGAAATGCATCATCTTAGAGAGCGAGATATCGCGCATGAAGCGCTGGGGGCACCCTAGGTCAGGTTGCTTAGCCACCAACTTCTGCCAGAGCAAATAGGCTCCGCCCGGCTTCTCCTGGGGCGACATCGAGACGGGCTGGTCGTGCGAACCATAGGCGTGGTTGGATACGATCGAGCCGATGGTTAAAAACGCCCTATCATGAAGCCGAACCTCGATCGGCTCCATGGCCTCACCGGCCGAGCTCTCCAAATGCAAGCGCTCAATCCAGCGCTGCTCGCCGCTAACTTTGAAGTCCACGTCCGTAATGCGGCAGTCATAGTGGATTTGCACTCCTTTCTCAGTCAGGAGGCGCAGCGCCGGCAAGACGAAGGAATGGTAATTCGTGTAGCGGGTACGCTCGAGACAGGTCATCTTCTCCATGTCGGATATCCGGTGGAAAAAGAGGCGCATATAGCGCCGCATCTCAACCGCCGAGTGCCAAGGCTGAAATGCGAAAAGGGCGCGCCACATGTACCAGTAGTTACTGCGAAAGAAGGCCTCGCTGAAATAGTCGGTAATTTTGGCATCAGCGGGAATCGCCGACTTGGGTGTCGCAATCAAGCGCGCCATCTGAACGGTCTCGATGGGGCCTAGGCCGAGGTCGTGGCCGCTGTCCTTTTCGCCATCTGCATGCAGCAGACGGACGACGGTGTCGACGTGGCATTCTTCACGGTTGCGCTCATGATCATCCAAGCAAGAGCCATGTTCGTCATAGGGGATCAGCGACCAAAGCTCTTTGGTGCAGCAGAAGACCTTGTCTTCGTACATCCGGCTGCCACGCATGAAATAGACAGGCTTGCCATCGACCATTTTGGTCGAAGCATCCAAGGAGCCGCCGACCAGGTCTCTTTCTGGGTTTTGTTCGAAAATATAAATGCTCGTTGGATCGAAACCGGCTTTCTGCACCAGATAGACCGCGGCCGATATGGAGCCCAAGCCCAGGCCGTTGAGATAAACTTTGGCATTCTTCCTATTGTCTTGCGTCTGATTCATATTGCTCTTTTTGCCTCAGTTTAGCGGTGATACATCTACCGACTTTCCCCAAGTAGAACGCCATCCCGGTGACGTTGACGGTCGATTGAGCAAAGGTCAAGCTTCTCGGGCGTGCGTCGTTCGCCATGCCTGCACCATCACGTTCCAACTGGCCGAGGTGGCTGTCAGCGGTGATCTGTTCACCTGCATCCTCGCGGCCATCCATCGGCCCCACGCTGCACATGGCGGACAACCAGAGCGTGTTGGGTCTCATTGAGAAAATGTCAAAAACGGTCGTTTGTGACGTGTCCCAAAAATCCATGCAAAACTGCTCTTGATTTGCCGCCTCTGTCGGATGCTTGCACGCAAAGCGTGCAGACTAAACTTCCGCTTCTGGTCACAAAGCTGCCGTGCGACGAAACGATTACCGATGGCTGTTTTTGACCCAATCTGCGGAGAGCATTATGGCCAGCGGCCATGTTCAGTGCCGCACAAACAGGCCGAACACATGGCAGCTCCGACCAGCAGTGCGAAACCGATCAAATCCCTTGACAACACGGAGCCGTCCACACACGGCACATAACTGCCGTAGGTCAGTATGTTGGCCTTATGTCATCATTGACGTGAACGTTGAATGGGCAAACACTCTTCAACTCAAGTGAGTGGAGAGGGTGTTAAGGCTATTATATTTTGCGCGCACCCAAAATCAGGGAGTATCCTGAAGAGAGTTTGTTTCAAAGCTTTTCTCGCTGCCCTCCTTGCATTCGTTCTTGCGGACGCGGTTCAAGCCCAAGGATTTGGAACTCCAAGACTAGCTGTGAATACCTTCGGCTACGATGCAGGCAGTTGGCGCGTCGAGCGCCATCCCCGCCTGTTAGGTGACGTGAACGGTGACAGACGGGCTGACATTGTCGGCTTTGGATCGGCCGTTCCGCCTCCTTTATTGGGCCCGGTCTTGACCGAGAAATCATCACTTATTCGCCTTAAGGTTGCATAACAACGGAAAATACTACCTTACGTAGAGTTAAACCGATATAGTGGGAGATAGAAATGCCTGTACAAGATCCATACCTTGAATTTCAGATTGATGACCCTTCCAGCGATCTTGCGGCGATACTACGGATCACGGAGCTGGGCGATGGAACCCTATTGTTCAACATCGACCTTAGCGACGGTGCGACCATCGGTGATCTCCGGGCAATATTCTTCGATATTGCCGATCCCTTACTCCTGGCCTCTTTGAGCGCCGGCGTCGGTGTTGGAGACGTAACAGATGAACAATACGACAATGACGACGTCTCCAATCTAGGTCAGGGTGCCAATATCAATGGTGCGATAGTTCAGGAGTTGGGCGAATTTGATGGTGGCGTGGAATTGGGCACCGCCGGCATATCGCAAGACGACATCCGATCGACATCATTTGTTCTTGCGAGCAGCACAACGGATTTAACCCTCGACATGTTCGAAGGGCAAGACTTCGGCCTGCGCATCAACAGCGTCGGAACTGAAGGTGGGAATCGGAACGGGTCACTCAAAATCAGTGGAACAGCCGCCATCGCGCCGAACAACGATGACTTGCAAACGGCAGAGGAAGACGATCCCACTCTTTTCAACGGTCCAAAAGATGATGCCAACGATTTCAACTTCAACATCCTCCTGAACGATGGTGGCGATGTTGGTACTGAAGTCGCATCCGTGAACGGTGACAGTCTCAATGTTGGTGTGGCACTTTTGGTGACGTCTGATGGTGGGCGTATAGGCCAAGTTACGATCAATGCCGACGGTTCCGTGGTCTTCAATCCACTCGGCAATTTCAACGATTTGGCTCAGGATGAGCCGGACACTGTCACGCTGACATATAACATCACACAATTCGATGCATCCGCCTCAGCAAGTGCGGCGACAGTAACAATAACGGTCATTGGCGAAAATGATGGACCGGTTGCGACTTTGGACACGAATACGATTGTCGAAGACGCGGTTCCGAATACTGTGGCAGGCAATGTTCTGGCCAACGACAGCGATGTCGATACGCCGGCGGCGTCACTGACTGTGACTGAGGTCAATGGTGTTGCTGGAAATGTCGGCGTGGCACTTGCAGGTCTGTATGGCACGTTGACCCTGCTTGCCGACGGCTCTTACGACTATCAAGTGAACAATGCCAATGCGACCGTCGACGCGCTTAACGACGGCGACACTCTGCAAGACCAGTTCACCTATACGGTGAGCGACGGGTCTCTGACGGACAATACGACACTGACCATCACAATCAGCGGCGCCAATGACGCGCCAGTCGTCGCCGCAGCACTTACCGATACGGCGGATGAGGGTGATGACAGCTTTACCGTCGATCTGCTTGCTGGTGCCTCTGACATCGACAGTGGCGAGACGGCGACACTGACGATCGCCAACGTTACAGGTCTTGTGGCGGGTGTAACGTTGGTTGGCACAACACTCACCGTTGATCCATCTGATGCAGCGTTCCAAAGCCTTGACGTTGGTGAAAGCGAAGTGATTATTGTCAGCTATGACGTAGTTGATGCCCAAGGTGCGTCGGTGCCGCAGACTGCGACGATCACCATCACCGGCACCAATGACGGGTCACTATTTACCAATGGTGCCGACACCATAGATTTCAACAATTTATTAGCGGGAACGTACCTGGATGGTACCCAGTACGACGGACTGGACGGAAATGATGTCGTGATCTTGCCAACCAATGCCGTCGAAGCAGCTGAGGCGGGCTTCGTCGGCACGACCTTCGATGGTGGCGCTGGCAACGACCATATCACTGGCAGCGATTTGTTTGATAGTTTGCGTGGCGGCGATGGTGACGATGTGCTGATTGGAGGCGCCGGCACAGATGCCCTTCGTGGAGGCGCAGGCAACGATACACTTCTGGGCGGAGCAGGATTTGACTCCTTCTTCGCAGACGCTGGTGATGATTTTATCGATGGTGAAGCGGGTGGTGGTTGGTTGTGGGCTCAGGGCGCTTCGGTGTTTGTTGACTTAGCCGCAGGTATCTCGATCAGCGCCACAACTGGGACTGACACGTTGGCAAACATTTCCAGAAGTCACGGGGACTGGAAATGATGACACGCTGATTGGTGATGCCAACAATAACACTTTTTCAGGTGGTTACGGTGACGACACAATCAATGGCGGAGACGGCAGTGACCTTATCAGTGGTGGTTACGGTGACGACACACTTAATGGCGGAACAGGTAGCGACCGGGTGGATTTCTTTCAAGGATCCGGGGGAGTCGTTGTTGACGTAGCCGCCGGCACATCGACGGGCGGTGCGGGTAACGATACGTTTGTGAATTTTGAACAATTCGCCGGAACAAATTTTGCCGATGTAATGACTGGCGATGCGAATGATAACTATTTCTATGGTCGTGGCGGGGACGACATTCTCAATGGTGGAGATGGTGATGATGGGTTTGAGGTCGGTGATGGCAACGACATAGTCAATGGCGGAGCAGGAAATGATAGTATACATGCCGATTTAGGTAACAACATAATCGATGGCGGGACAGGCATCGACCGACTGCAACTGAGTAATAATGTTGGGGGTGTGGTTGTTGACATGGACGCAGGCACATCGACAGGGGGGTCTGGAAACAATACGTTCACGAATATCGAAAATATTACGGGCTCAAATTTCGACGATGTGATCATCGGCGATGCCGGGGATAATCGTCTCCGTGGTGGTGGCGGTGATGACCTGCTAACGGGCGGAGGGGGTGCCGACACTTTCGTTTTTAGCGGCTTCGGTGTCGATGGCGTCGATACGATTACCGATTTCCAGAACGGTACTGATGTCATAGACCTTTTCTTCAGGCCCTTCGGCGACGTCAATCAACTCTCAATTTCCCAGAACGGGCTAAACACTGAGATCGAGTTCCCCGACGGTGATGTTTTGATCCTGGAAAACTTCAACTCTGCGCTTTTGGATAACAGCGATTTCTTATTTTAGTAGCACTTAGAAATAACTAAACGCGTTATCAGGTGCGCCATTTCTTCGTGATACCTCAGCGGCAGACTCTGTCCCTGCGTGCACGCTCTTTCCTGCAATTGCAGACATCGCGGCCGCACCTTGAGAGTCGGCTCATCCGCGAAACGGATTCACAGGTGCCTCGCCAGCGACTTCCGCTATTGGCGGTATTGCACGCAGCGATAGGTGGTCAATAACGGTCGTTTGTGACGTGTCCCAAAAACCCATGCAAAACTGCTCTTGATTTGCCGCCTCTGTGGGATACTTGCACGCAAAGCGTGTAAACTAAACTTCCGCTTATGATCACAAAGCTGCCGTGCGACGAGACGATTGCCGACTTCTGTTTTTGACCCCAAGCGGTCCTGAGCGTGTGCAATATGACGGGTCGCGCTGGCGGCTACCTGGATCTTAGATCGGTTCCAGACAATTGCGCACCAGCTGCTTCGATTGCGTGCGGAAGGTTGCTATTCGCAAGCAGGTTACGTGGTAACGTGCACAATTCGTGCACACTGAATCTGAAAGCTTGGCGACAAAACGCGATTTCATACGCAAATTCCACTGCGCCAAATGTGATGGCGTCGTTTGCGCTTTCCAACTTTCATAGGTCCAGTGGCCAAGGTTACTCTTATCTAGGAGAGTATAATATGAAGTATCTGATCCCTGCGCTCGACAGGGCGATTGAAGTGTTTGGTTCGAAAGAGCGCGCTGAGCTATGGCTCGAAAAGATGAGCGCCGAACTTGGGACTTCGCCAAAAGCCTTGTTGGACAGCAAGGCGGGCTACGAGCGTGTTCTGAGACATCTGCACTCAGTTGATATCGCGATGAACCTGAGGTAAGGCATCCGCGCCCAAGAGTGTACCGCCTGTTGCCACCCCCAAGCGGTTCCCCCGATTTTCTTAGCTGCTAGACGGTAACGAGCTTCTCGGTGACCTTGACGGGCGTATCAGCGCTGGTCGGAACTTCCACGTCATAGGGCTTGGGGACATATGGATCTTTATGGATTGTGGTGATCCCACCTGTTGAAAGGGACAGGTCATAGGCACTGCTGTCTGATTTTATGGCTGTGGTGATTGACCAGCTGCGCAACTGCGATAGCCAGGCACAGGCCCGCATACAAGCGAACTATGTCCCTACGAGTAAACGGACCCTTGCGCACGGCGTTAGCGTATGCTGGGTTAAAATCCCCGGAGAAAACTGTGCTATCGGCGGTTGTGGAGTTCATGAGGGCAACCATTCCTTTCGCTGATGTTTACCGTTCGTCCTAGTTTACCCATTTGTTTTGCCTTATCATTATACATAAGCCAAACGTTAAATAATCAACCGTTTATCAAGTTTCGCTCAAGTTATGTCGCGAACTGGTTTTCCCTGTCTTTGCCGAGGTCTCAAACTCCGAGCTCGAAGGTCAAGTCGTCTTCGAGGTGGTTACGATGGAAAACCCAATCGACTTGGCGATCTGTATTGTTTCGTAGCGGCTTTCAGATTATGTGCCCTGACTTAGGCATCGGCCCGCCCGCCCGTATCTGCACGCCACGCGTTTATTCTGTGTCTTGTGGATTGTAAGCCTCGCTGCGTACCTTAACCTCAACATCCATGCCGCAGAGCCTGGTTCCCGGGCTGGGCTCATATGTGCCGCTTATGGGGGTGGCTTGATAAGGCGTTCTGGTGACAGCAACGCGGATCAGGGCTGAGCTGCCAACAATGCGATTGGTAGGGTCAAACTCAACCCAACCTTCTTCTGGCAGGTAAACTTCGGCCCAAGCATGAGTCGATCCACCACCTTCATGTTCTTGCCCATCTTCAGAAAGATCATTGAGGTAACCAGTGACAAATCTTGCTGCAAAGCCAAAATAACGCGCCGCCTGCATGAAAAGGAATGCAAAATCACGACAGCTGCCGGAGCCTGTTTCTATGGTGGCAAGAGCGCTTTGAGTGCCGGTTCTTTCCCGCCGCAAATAGACGAAGTTCTTGTTGACCGTATCAGACAGCTGCCGGAGAAAAGCCAGTACTTCATCAGGTCTGCTCACAAATGTCCTGTCCAGCCAGTTCGCAAGTGCAGCGCTTTCTTCCAGGTGTTCCAGCGCAATAAACGGTGCCAGGTCAATCAGATCCTCACTTGCATATGTAACTGGATAGAGGCTGCCAATGCGGTCGGGAGAGGCAAGGAAATCCTCATGTGAAAACCGCCTGACTAATAGTTCGCTTCTAATTTCAAGCAGCTCAGACAATTCTGAAAACGTCACAGTAGCGACAGAGTTACCAAAAGTGTCAAAGTGCCAGCGCAGATGAGCTTGAGGTGAGATCGAGATTGCGGAAGACACAAGACGAAGATCGTGGCCATCCCTGGGCCGCAGCAAAAGCCGATGCTCTCCAAACTTTACCGGTTGGCTGTAGCGATATCGTGTAGTGTGAAGAATGCGAATGGCTGTCGGCATTGGAACCTTTGTGGCCACCGGAATTGGCTGTTAAACAGCAATGACTTTGGTGATGCGCCACCATGGTCGGTATTGCTCTCGCAAACAAGGATGGTTGTAATGCTGATCCGGATTGGTTTTGAGATTACCGTCTCCTGCCCTACCCCTGTACCAATGCTGCTCGCCCTGTCTGTGCACAGCCAGTTTGCAGGGAGGATTATCGGATCTGATCAAGTCAGAAGTTCTCACTCGCAAGATATCAATGAGTATGTCGACCTGTTCGGCAACCGAGTAACGCGGGTAACAGCGCCCGTTGGCGTATCCAAATTCTGGTCAGACTGCATTGTCGAAGTGGACGGACTGCCAGATAGAGTCCTGCCTCATGCACAGCAGCTGCAACTGGAGCAGTTGCCAAACGAAACTCTCACCTTTCTCATGGCCAGCCGGTATTGCGATTCAGATCTGCTGGGAGAGTTCGCGTGGAAGCAGTTTGGTCAAACCCCGACAGGTTGGCCGCGAGTACAGGCAATCTGCGATTTTGTTCATGAGAATATTACGTTTGACTACAAATTTGGCCGACCCGACAAAACGGCTAGTGATGTCCTGTCCGAAAAGACCGGCGTATGCAGGGATTTTGCCCATCTGGCAATCAGCCTGTGCAGGGCCATGAATATACCAGCGCGCTATGCCAGTGGCTATCTGGGTGACATAGGTGTTCCGGACGCTGGTTTCGATGACTTCTGTGCCTGGTTTGAGGTGTTCCTGGATGGCCAATGGTACACTTTCGATGCCCGTTACAATGTGCCGAGAATTGGTCGAATCCTGATGGTCAGAGGCCACGATGCATCAGACGTCGCAATGATGACCTCGTTCGGCGCATACGAGCTTACAGAGTTCCGGGTATGGACGCATGAGCTGCCAGATGAAGATGACAACAATGTCTTGCTTGAAGGCTTGTCCACTAGACCACATCCGCAACAGCGGGGCTTAGGTGGCCAAGTGGTGACTTCAGCCTACATAGCAAGGGCTTGAAGAACTCAAGACTGTTGGTGATTGAAGCTGCCATCGGTGATTGCGGCGACTCCCGAATGGGCATCCAAGATGCTCCCCTGGACGCTTGAAGCGCACCTTAGGAGTTGTCGCATAGGGAGGCATCCCCATGCAACAGCGGCCGAAGCACATCACCTGGCCCGAGAACGGCTCTCGAAGTATCCAAGATAATGTCTATTTCTGGCACAAAACGGAAGTGGCACCGGCGTCCCGCGACTTCCGACCGATCAAGTGCGGTTGCGAATCAGCCCTGCTCGAAGGCCGTTTCTATCTGTCTCAGTGAAGGTTTTCTCCAAGTGAAAAATAGCAGCATCCTCCCAGCGCAGATGCTGGGGATGGACAGTGGTTGCCTAAGTCACGCCGTAAATACCCGATAGGTAAGATTTCATGCGATCAGGATACCAACTGCAGCGACAGGGAGTTCTCATGTTGAAATATCTAAGATGTATCGCATTGATAATCCTCGGTATGAATTTGGCGATCGGGTCTGCTCGGGCATCGGATGTCGTCATTGGCATTCCAAGCTGGTCCTCTGCAGATGCCACCGCGCATGTATTAAGAGAATTACTTTCGACTAGACTTGGTCTTGATGTAGCCGTCAAAAAAGGAACCAACGAGGAAATTTTCGCTGGCATGGATCAAGGAACAATCCACGTCCATCCCGAGGTCTGGCTACCTAATCACAAGGCACTTCATGACAAATATGTCATCCGTCGCAAGACAGCAGTTCTGAGCGAAAAGGGCATACCAGCAGAACAGGGAGTATGTGTAACGCGCCAGACGGCTGAACAGTTCGGCATACACAAGATCGAAGATCTCTCTAATCCTGAAAAGGCGAAAACTTTCGATACAAACCAGGACGGCCTTGGTGAGATGTGGATTGGAAATTCGGACTGGTCGTCAACAAGGATAGAAAAAATTAGGGCCAAGAGTTATGGCCACGCCAAGACGATGCAACTGCTCGAAGCTCAGGAAACAGTGGCTATGGCCGCGATTGATGCTGCAGTTGCGGTCAATCGGCCGCTAGCATTCTACTGCTACGCTCCGCACCATCTTTTCTCACTGCATGAGGTAGTGTTTTTGCAAGAGCCGCCATACAGCCCACTTTCGTGGCACATTGTTGATCCGACCGATGATCCGCTGTGGCTTGATCATTCGCAAGCCGCAGTCGCTTGGCCGACGTCTTTCCTGCACATTGTTTATTCAACAAAACTCGCCGATGCCCATCCAAGAGCTGCAAAATTGCTGTCAGCTATTAAACTCGATGTCGACACCGTTTCAGCTATGACATACGCGATTGTCGTCGATGGTATCCCAGCTGCCGCCTTTGCCAAACAGTGGGTCAAAGACAACAGCGAGCGTATCGATGCATGGGTTGTGGCCAAATGAAGAAGATCAGGCAAACTGCCGCAACGAGGTTCATCTCAGTCTTGCAAATATTAGGCAGACAAATTCCGCAAACCATGGTCTACACCTTTGCACTGATCATTTCGTTGACTGCACAAGAAGTATTGGCAGCATCTAGCAAGATTTATGATCAGCAGGAACGCCGCTGGGTCGAGTATACGCCTGATCGAGCCCGAGAGTTCTACCGGCGTCATGATCAAACGCCAGCCAGCTTCCGCCGTAAGGTGGTTCCATTCCGGACTGCTGAAAAACCGGGAACGATTATCATCGATGGTGTGCGGCATTTTCTGTATTTGGTCTTACCGGACAAGCAGGCGATCCGTTATGGCATCGGTGTCGGGCGAGAGGGTTTTGGCTGGACTGGAATCGTAAAAGTGGGGCGCAAACAAGAATGGCCGCGTTGGACGCCACCCGCGGAAATGATTGAGCGAGATCCCAAGCTGGTAAAGTATGCCAACGGTATGCCCGGC
This sequence comes from uncultured Alphaproteobacteria bacterium, assembly GCA_963759095.1. Classification (GTDB taxonomy): domain Bacteria; phylum Pseudomonadota; class Alphaproteobacteria; order Rhizobiales; family Aestuariivirgaceae; genus Anderseniella. Next base: position 324,598 of record CAVWYF010000036.1, read on the forward strand.
GGCCCCGAAAACCCACTTGGTGCCCGCGCGATTTATTTGTTTGAGGGCAGTCGGGACACGCTTTACCGCATCCACGGCACAACTGAGCCATGGTCGATCGGCCTGAATATTTCATCAGGCTGCATTAGAATGAACAATGACGATGTTGTTGATCTCTTTCAGCAGGTCGAGATTGGAGCCAAGGTGATCGTGCTTTTCCAGGGTGCCTCACTGCTCAAGGGCGTATGACCGTTCAATTAGAAACAGCTGATGAGGAGACAGCCTGTGCGATACTTATCGGCTGATGCAACAATTCGTCTGATCACGTTGGCGCTGCTTGGTTTTGTCCTGGCAGGATGCGCCAGTTCCCAGACAGGTACCGTGTCGGCCAATCAGCCGGGTGAAATTCGCAACACGACCGAAACAGCGCCTGCCGATTTGCAACTGTCATGCGCCAGCGCCGCTGCCAACCAATTTGGCCTACCGTCTGACAAGGTGCTTCCTACCGCATCCAGCAAACTTTCCGATGGTACCTACAATATTCAACTCACGGCTGATGGCCAGAACTACGTGTGCAAAATTGATGAAAATGCGAGCGTCCTGGGAATCACTCCCACCTAGGCGAAACGTCCTGTCTTCCAAATATCTTAGAGTCCGGCTGAATTTCGATTCAAAGATTTCTTTCATCGAATTGGAGGCATGTAATTGGCTGGGGCAAGGTCGTCTTCTGGCATATTCCGTTGAAAAAGTCGGCGACTTGACTGTTTGGGATACGTGGCCGCGCTGGGTTGGTTTCTCGGTTTATGCAGCTTGGTGGGTGGAGCGTGGTGTGGTGATGAGTTTTGCTAGTTTTCTGAGGTTCTGAGCGGTAGCTGCGAGTCGGAATTCGTCACGAACCCCGCAGGGGCCACGTAATCGCAGTCTTCCCAATCCCAGAATGCGCTTGAGATGGGCAAACAGCATCTCGACCTTTTTGCGCAACTTGCACGAGATGGCATAGTCCACAGTCTGGGTGATCTTGCGCGCGACATCGCGGGAAGGTTCGTAGATGGATCGGGTTACGGATCAGGTGAACTGCTGGGATGGCTGGTTGAGGAACAGGGGATCGAACCGCATATCCCTGTGATTGATAAATCAAAGCGTACAGACGGGACATTCTCGCGAGAAGACTTCACGTATGATTACGAGACTGACGCTTACACTTGTCCTGCTGGAAAGAAGTTGCTCAAAAGCAGACGCAACTTCCAGACCATTCGTTCTGAGCCGAAGGACACTGGCTTCATGAAATACGGTGCCGCAAAGGCAGAATGTGAGGCATGTCAGTTGAAAGAACAGTGCTGCCCAAAGGGCGCCCCACGAAGGCTTCTTCGAACACAGCAGGAAGGGCCCGCCAAATGGCCCGCGACATCGCCAATACCGAAGATTATGCGATCTCATGCAAACTCAGAAAGAAGGTCGAAATGCTGTTCGCGCATCTGAAGCGAATTCTTGGTCTGAGGCGGCTCAGATTGCGAGGGCCGTGTGATGCAAACGACGAATTCCTCCTCGCAGCAACCGCCCAGAACCTCAGAAAGCTAGCAAAACTCTTCCCAATTAACAAACAGCCACAAACCGCGTGACCGAACGCGATTCAACTATCCTTCAAACACCTCAATAACAACTTTCAGAACCGACTTTTTCAACGAAATTAGCCCAACGGAGACGTTCGACACTACCTTTCGAACTCGAAGAATCGTCCCTTAGCTGCCGTTCAGATCAACCGGACGAAAACCCGCTTCTGACCCAATGCAAACACTGTTCTTAGACGTTCTGCGCTGGTGAAAATTCTTCCAGTTCCCACCAATCAGCGGCTGCTTCATGCAGCAGTACCCTGTACCGCAATGTATAGTGCATATGCCGTCAGCAAGCCAATGCCTACCAGCCGTCCAATTGTCTTCAGGTACAACAATGCAAGCAATACAATCGCCACGCTCACCATTATTGGTCCGTCGAAGACAGCAAACCTGGTTGCGACGGAAACAGGTGCAACCACGGCTGTAATGCCCAAAATGGCCAGAATGTTGAAGATGTTGCTGCCGACAATGTTAGCCAGGACAACATCTGAATGTTGGCGCCAAGCTGCGACAAGTGCAGTAGCGAGTTCGGGCAGAGATGTGCCTACAGCTACTATTGTTAATCCAATTACAGCTTCTGTCACGCCGAAGTCCCTCGCGATACCCGTCGCGCCGTCGACCATGAACCGGGCACCCGCCACCAGCATGATCAAACCCAAAACTACCTCAATCACAGACCGCAAGCCCGACAGATTAATCTGTTCTTCTGCGACGGTAGCTTCCTGGACAAAAACTGAAGTTCGCCGCTTCTTTTCCAGGAGAATGGTAATTGCAAGATAGAGGCCCATCGCGATCAGCAACGCAATTCCAGAAAGGCGGCTGATCTGGCCAGAGAATAGAAAAGGCAGCATGCCGATCGAAACCGCAGTCATCACAACGCATTCACGCCGTATGGACTTGTCTGAGACCGCGATTGGCATGATGAGCGCGGCGACGCCAACAATCAGAAGTATGTTGGCAATGTTGGAACCGACAATGTTGCCGATTGCGATGTCTGGTGAACCCGCAAGTGCTGCCTGCACGGATACAAGCAGTTCGGGCGCCGATGTGCCGAACCCGACAATCACCATACCAACAACCAATTTCGAGATATTCAGGCGCTCAGCAATTGCGACACTGCCGCGTACAAGCCCCTCGCCGCCAAAAAAAAGCAAGCCTAGACCACCGATAAGCAAGAACAAGTCCCAAGCCATAGCGCTGCTCCAAGAATACGATGCCCTCAACCGCTAAATGCTTTCACTTCAAGCGGTTCGAGGGAAGCGGCAAGCGTCAAGGCCAGTCGGTGTCACTCAAATGGTCACCCCACTACCGCCTTACAAGCCACCTTGGAATATAGTTTCAAGCGGTTGATAACACACGAGGGGGGTCTCTTGGCCGTTGTCTCAACAAAATAACTGCCAGAGTCTATTGAACAACTGAAGTTTCACCACATATCTTGACTCACCCAATCTTGGGCTGTGGAGTGCACCTTAGATGCTTCATGACTTTCAGATGTCAGATGTCGTGTTAATTTTTCTATTACTTATTGTGGTGGCCTGTTTCGTAGCAATCCAATTTGCTCCGAGAACAAACAAGGAACAATTAGATGAATTCCTGTCTGACGGGAGTTGAACCCGCGTCAGAAGTTTCCGATTATTGAATGAACTGTTACTTGGTGGTGCAACCAGATTTCTGCTCAACCACATGGCTGTTCCGGTTTTGATGTCACACTGAAAGGTTCTGGCGCTCGAGTTCATCAGATACTTCGTTTCTTGGAGAAATTTATATGAGACGTTTTAAAAAGATCTTGTATGTCCATGAGGAGAACTCTGAGATAGCAGAAGAAACTCTCCGTCTTGCTTTGGAGTTGGCGAACCGAAATGATGGTCAGGTTGATCTCATCGCTGTGCTTGAACCACCACCTGCGGTTTTCGCTTCCAACGTCTCGATAATGCTTCGGTCAAGTTGGCTCAAGGAGTCGGAGCAGGCACTCAACGAGCTGGCAAAATCAGCCAGTCCCGACCGCAAACTCAAGACCAAGTTGATCGAAGGCAGACCGCATATTCAAACCATTCGAGAAGTCTTGCGAAATGACTACGACCTAGTCATCAAACCAATTGGCCCAAGCGGGGTTTTGGATAGATTTCTGGGCCGCTTCGACATGCAGCTGCTGCGCCATTGTCCTTGCCCGGTTTGGTTGTCAAAAGGCGAAGCATACAAGGAATTTGATCAAGTCCTTGCAGCAGTGGGTGCTGAATTTGAAGCTTTTGGGGGTGGGAAAGCAGACACTGAAGAAGTCGAAGACGCGCTGAACAGACAAATACTTGAGATGGCGTTCTCCTTGTGTGCAGATAGCAAGGCTTGGCTACATATCGGACACGCTTGGTACCCGCCGTTCCTGTCGAAAAACAGCCGAGCGCGGGCAAACATTCCGAAAAATGAAATAGATGCCTATGTTCATACAGTGGAGCGTGAACACACGAATTGGCTGAAAAGATTGATGAACCGGGGAATCCGGTGGGTGGGGAAAGATGTCACAGCAAAAGTTAAGCTGAGCACCCACTTGCGGCAAGGTGATGCAGGTACGGAGATTCCAAAGCTGATTTCTGAGTTCAAGATTGAACTCTTAATCATGGGAACTGTTGCAAGAACTGGAATTTCTGGTTTGATAATCGGAAATACCGCTGAATCAATACTTGACCAGGTGACTTGTTCTGTACTGGTAGTGAAGCCCTCGGGATTTGTATCCAGTGTGACTCTGAATGATTGACTGCAGTGCCGTTTGTTGCGGTGCGGGCCGCCAGCTGTTCCAGTCGCTCCACTACCGTTGACCAATTCTAAGCAGGCTTTACTGAAATGAGCGCAACACAGAGCCAAAAACACTCTCTTATGCAATCAACCTAAATGGTCCAATAGGCGCTGACAGGACACACTGATCTTCGCCAGAAGACAGTCGCTGGCGATTCGAACACCCGAATCTGCGGTTCAGTTGTCTGCAGCTAAAGACCGAACAGCCCGACAATGCTGTCCGGATTAAGTATGCATCAGAAACTGCGTTTATTCTGCTGGCGCGTACTCAATTGGTGCACCGCCAACAATACCGCTGGATGTCGGACCTCCTGGATACAGGAAGTAGACAAGCAGCAACATCGTGGCAACTAGCACGGTAACCAAGAGGATCGTGTTCCTTCTAAAAGGGCTATGCCACGAGCTATAAAAGAGCGACATTTTTGCCTCCTACGCAAATGCGACCAGTTTCCGACAAGCAATTCCATCGGCGAAACTGGAAGGAGCTGATCAATCGTCAGGCTCTACAATTCATATGGGAGCAAGCGAGAATTCCACAATAGGCATTGACAGCTCAGCAAACGAATTTTGCAAAGCGCAAGCCGGATCATTCAAACGGGGCTCGTCACCAAGATTGGGTCACTTTGCAATTAGTTCACGAAATATTTGTATTGCTGCGATTCCGCAAATCACCAGTGCCACCACTGTCATTACTAAGCGGTCGGGCAATTTGCCGACCGTATATGCAGCGATCGGAGCTGCCAATACTCCACCCACAATCAAGCCCAGTATAATCGGCCAGAGTTCAAGTCCGATCGTCCCGAGGAAAGTAAATGAAATTGTTGAGGTGACAAAAAACTCGGCTGCGTTGGTTGATCCTACAGTCTTCCTGGCTTGGGTGCCTTGACCAAGCATGGTTGATGCAACGATAGGGCCCCATCCCCCCCCTCCAATGGCGTCCAGGAATCCTCCGACAAAACCCAGCGGTTGAACGTATCGCGGCTGCATTTCAGCAAGCTGCTTGTGCCGCACCGCTTTCACCAGGATCCAGATACCCATCGTCGCCAGGTAGATCGCGACAATTGGGCGGACTGTTTGTGCATCAATGCTGGAGAGAATGTAGGCGCCGATGAACCCGCCTACCATTCCTGGAATCGCCAATCGCTTGACCACACTCCAATTCACGTTTCCAAAACGCCAATGGGCGAGCCCGGAAGCGCCAGTGGTGAAAATTTCAGCGGTGTGTACACTTGCGCTGGCAACAGCAGGAGTAATTCCGAGGCTGAGTAGAATCGACGTGCTCAACAGGCCGTAGGCCATACCGATCGCGCCATCAATGAGTTGCGCCGCAAACCCCACTGCGACGAACAAGAGAAAGTCCTCCATGCAAGACTTCTCCTTTTGAGGGCTGCCCTGCGATATCGCAATTGGCAAGTTATCATATGTCACAAAATTCCGCCATTGGCACATAGCAGACATCCGGTACTGCCGAACGAAAATCCGCTATGGTGGGCCCTCCAGAAAATGCTTGAAGAGATACCTCGAGCTTTCATCAAAACGCTAAATTGCCTGAGCGCTGATCAAGAAACTTTCCTGCAGAACGGCAAGCTATAGTCAACACCAGGGATGTCTCAAAAGCACCTGCAGCTTACAAATCCCTGAAATCCTTCAGCCGAGCGGTCTAAAAACGGAGAGCAATTCATAAATCGGAAAATCCTTCAGCCGGGCGGTCTAAAAACGGGAAGCGCTTGACCGGCAAAGGAGGTGTTTCATCAATCCGTTGACCGGCCGTTGTCTCTGCATAGTTGATTGACCCATTCAAGACATCGGTCACCACTTGTAGATTTTCGCAGTGCAATATCGCATTGATGACTGCGCTAAGTATGGGATTTTGAACGGCATCTGGCAGTCGGTTTTCCGGAAACAAATACGAAAGTGCCTTTGCAAAGTCTGCGCATTCGTGGAGATTCTTGTTTTGGTACAGTTTCATACCTACTATGCCCCACCTCGATTTTTTCACTACGATGCCAGACTGAGAAACACTGATAAAACACGGGTCTCCGTTGGCCATTCGTAAGCTGGCAGAGTAACCTCCATCGTCGTTTTTGAAGCTTTGCAATTCGGTCACCTTCATGGTTGTCATTTTCACATGAGTTTGGATCTGCTTTTGTAATCACAAGCGACGTAGTTTTGGTCCAGAAGTCTGTACATGACCGCTGCGGTGTCCATGCTAAGTCCGCCAGCTTTTTGTGCAAAAGCAGACTTATGAAAATGAGAAATGAACTATACCAATTCTCAGCACAGTTTTGGTCTGTTTGATGGTCCAGAGGGACATCTGGACAACTTGCCTACGATGCCTGCCAATGACCCAATGCGAATGTTCTTGCCGACAAAAGAACACCCAGATTGAGGTTCATTCATAGGATATCAATCTGGGTGCTTGTCTAAAGACACGCTTGTGTCTCGGTCTAATCGCTCATCGCCGCATATTCATCGGCATTAAGATTGCCGTCTGCATCTTTATCTGCCGCGGCAAATGCATCTTCGGTAACATCAGGCATAGCTGCTGTTGCTTCTTCAACTGAGATGAGGCCATCGCCATCAGTGTCGATGTCCGCAAACTCGGCAGCTTGTGCACTGGTAGCAGTCAGCAAGGAAACCGCAAGAACAGCAAGAAACTTGTTCATTTCACTCTCCCAGAATAGATAAGGCCATCAGGATGATGGATTTTATCGTGTTCAATGTGGGCGGAGTTTCCACCCTCATCCAAAAATGTAGATAATCCTCCCTGTTGGTTTTTGTTTGACTGAATACGTTGCTGCTGACGGCTTATTTGTGTACATCCTGTGTCAAAAATGCCGTTAGCGACATGCGCTGTTACCGATGTCGAAATTTGACAAGAGAAAATGGTTTCGAGCCATTGTTCGATTGGTATGGGAGCAACAATTCAGCAACAAATGAACAATCCAATGAGAGGCGAGCCTAACCTCAATTGTTTGTTCTGGTGCTCTTGGGAACTTTCGATCATGGCACGTTTGTTACGTCCAACCCTATTGCGTCATTACGTCATTACATTGCGCAGCCAACCTGCCTTTTTTTCACAGACAGGACGCGAAACGGACGTTGCCGACAGTTGATGAAAACGTTCCTTTGGAGTTTATCTCAACTTGCCGGCCGTGCGGTCAGATTCGGTTGGGTTCGAATAATGGCATCCACACAAACGAACTGATCGGCCAGCAACTGCTTACGGGCATTCTCTTTGATGAAACTGGTGATCGTCTCACACCATCCCATGCAGGCAGCAAGACACGCAGATACAGATACTACGTATCGCAGCGTCTGCTTCAGGGCAGCAAGAACGATCAATCAGGATGGCGTCTGCCGGCGCCAAGACTAGAAAAAGCTGTAGTTGATGGCATTTGCGTATTCCTCACTGATGAACCAAAGCTGTGTGATGCCATCGATGCACAACATCGAGACGCCGATGAGATCAGCAAGGCCATCAAAGCAGCAAGAGCCAGGGCCGGTGAACTGAAGCATGCAGGTAAATCCGCCAGGCAAATCCTGCACCAGATTGCATCGCGCATTGAAGTCTCGAGTAGCGCACAATGCCTGACCATGAGCCGAACGGCAGTGGACATGCCACTGCGCCATCCGGGGTCTTATTGCGTCGCACGCGTTGGCATATCGCGCAATAGCGCAGACACAGCTCTGCCAATTGGCACAACAGACCTGGAAAGTATCGGTAGCAGTGCCGCAGGCCGGGCGTGTCATTTTTCCAGGAAAATGCGTGGCAGGATCGGCGCTGATTGGCTACAAACCGTGCGCGATCCAGAAGAAACCAGATCAACTCTCAGACGGCTGATCAGACACGCATCTGCTGAAAGTTTTGGCCCGTGCGTTAGATGGTTTTTAGGAAGTAAAAAACTGAACAACCCGGGGCGTGAACCGGGCATTTCCGCTGAGCCAGTCTCCGAGGGCGACTGGCTTGGTTGAGGTCGGCAAGGCGCATAACCACATCGATAGATGTTGTAAAACCTGCCGGCATACAAAGGGGCGGCGACCGAGGCTAGTTGCCGACTTATTCAACGATCATGAACACACCATTTTTGATGGATACGTTTTCATTGCCTTCGAACGAAAATTCGGCGCCATTAGGCAGTTTGCACCTGACATCTTGCGGACCAACGTCATCACGCTCTCGCCAGCAGCCAGTTCAATGGCATCATCCGGCACGTCTTCTCCAAGACACTAAAACTGTAAGCTACTTCAACCTCATTGGTGATCGACAATGCGTTCGCTGGAGTTGCCAAAAAGCTCATGGTGACAAGAGCAGCAGCAAATGCTTTGAAATTCATTTTCGTTCTCCAAATATCGACATTGATAGCCGTTAGGCTAGCTACAATTATTGACCGTTTTTGCCTGGATGGAGGGTTTGACAGGCTTGTCAGGTTTCCCTGTGGTGGCTTTGCCACCTTTCCCGGTTTGTGACGGTTTACTCGGTTTCGGTTTCATTTCGAGGGCTCCAATTAGGCAGCGATATTCGCTGATATGGGGATGCACCACGCGAGAACGCCAGGCCGCAAAACCACTACGCAACAGCCATGCATTGAACTTCTCGCTGCAGTACACAAAAGCTATATTTCGAAGCCTTTTGACTGATCAATGACTTTTCCAGATACGATCTTGTAATTTCTGCGTCCGACAAACCTTTTACCATCAGGACCAGGGCCGTTCGGATCTCTGTAAACGGTGGTGTAGCCAGTTTGGCCTTTAGTGGGCTCTGTAGACAACACTGCCCCCATAGGCTGATTTAGGCCAAACAAGAGTAGGCTGACGAAACCGTTTCCCATAGCAAAGCCAGCAACGATGATCGTTATCATCGCCAGCGGACGTTTGTATGAGAGAACTGTTTTCATGATTCCATAACAACAAAGCCAGGTTTTCGTCCCGGGCGAGTGGTGATTTAGATCCAGTTTTTCTGAGCGGTTCGAGCGCTAACTAGCTGCTCTCGTGCGCTGGTTGCCTGGGATTCTCAGACTATCACGCTTGATTAGTATACGCGCGGTGTTATCAGTCTGATAATTAACGTTTTGTCACGTCTTCTTGATTTGTCAGCCTGACCGCATGTGCGATCTATACTCCATCACAACCAATAAGGCGGCACAGAACGTCTACACGGGTGGTTTCAGACGGAATCCACTTCTCAGGTGGTGGGTGCCAGACAGGCATGTTAGTTCAGAGATCATGCGTGAAGGCCATAAGATTTTGGTCGGTTGACAATGCCCATCAACGACGGCAGAGCGAACGCCAGTTCCTTGAGTTGATTGAATCAATGGTCAGTAACATTTATGGTGGACGTGAGCATGTCTATTGGAGGATTAATGATGAACTCCACCAAGAGCTGGCTATTGGAGCAGTTTCCGAATTACGAAAAGCACATCCACCGTCGCAGCCGGAAAACATAGGAATACTGCGGCTTTTGCTCAAGCCACACAGAACCTATTGGAAACTGGGGAAAGAATGGTGGGCGGTGCTGGTTTCGAACCAGCGACCCCTACGATGTCACCGTAGTGCTCTACCACTGAGCTAACCGCCCGAAGGCTGCCTTGAAAGCAGACCCGGGTTCGGGTCATCGGCAGATCGATGCGTCTGGGACGCGAAGGCTTCTATATAAGGTTAGGAAGGCCCATGCAAGGGGCCCGTTTGCCGACGCCTGTCAGGCAGCAATCATCCGGTCGACTTCGCTGACCAGATCGCGCAAATGAAACGGCTTTGACAATATCTTGGCATCGCGCGGTGCTTCGGAATCCGGATGCAGGGCCACAGCCGCAAATCCGGTGATGAACATGATCTTCAGGGCCGGATCCAGTTCGGCAGCCCGCCTGGCAAGCTCTATGCCGTCCATTTCCGGCATCACGATATCGGTGAGCAGAAGATCAACTTCGCGCGATTTCAGCTCTTCAAACGCGCTTACACCTTCAGCAAACGAATGCACCTCGTGACCGGCGCGTTCCAGCGCACGGGCAAGGAAGCCGCGCATGTCGTTATCATCTTCAGCAAGTAGAATACGAGCCATTGCCGATTACCAGCCTCCAGCAATTACCTATGGCCAGCATTTGCGCACTGCCCACCCACACCGCGGCACCATACTGTCAAAGAGTAAACCGCATGTGAAGACACATATTGTCATTTCACTGAATTTAAATGCCGCCTCAGCGTATCTCGCCCCGCAATTGCAGCAATAACTGGTGCTGAATTTTGCAATACCGCTTCAACTGGTGAAATACCCGCAGCGTGACAGACAAACATCGTTGACGCGCTGGCTGCGTGGAGGGCTTAATGGGCCTGGTGATTACCACAACCACCGATCGCCCCTCCAACCGCACAGCGACCTGCCCTGCCCATGACACGTAAAACCAAATCAGATCAGGGTGAGCCCGGCTTCCAGATTGATGCACCGGGTGTGCAAACCTCTCCGGTGGTGTTCAATTCGCCGCATTCCGGCAGTGTTTATGATGCCGAGTTTCAGGCGTCGTCCCGCCTGAACCTGCATAATCTGCGCCGCTCGGAGGATTGTTTCGTCGACGAATTGTTCGGCACTGCGACCGCCCTTGGCGCACCGCTGATGAAAGCCCGGTTTCCCCGGGCATGGCTGGATGTCAACCGGGAACCGTTTGAGCTGGATCCCAATATGTTTCATGACCCGCTGCCGGCACATGTCAACACGGCATCAGCACGGGTTGCAGGCGGCCTCGGCACCATTCCGCGAATTGTGAGCGAAGGTGAAAACATATATCTGGACACACTGAGCTGGCCGGACGCCGACCGCCGCATTCAGCACTATTACATGCCCTATCACGAGGCCCTCGGAGACCTCATGGCCAAGACATACAAGCGATTTCAGACCGCCATTCTGGTAGACTGCCATTCGATGCCGTCGGTGGCCGGGCTTTCAGGGTCCGGGCGCCCGGATGTCGTGCTGGGTGACAGGCATGGAACCAGTTGTTCGGCCTGGATTGTTCGCCACCTTGAAGAACAGTTGCGCGCCCACGGCTTGAAGGTGTCGCGCAACCGGCCTTATGCCGGTGGTTTCATAACCCAGAAATACGGCCGGCCCCATGAAGACGTTCATGCCGTCCAGATCGAAGTCAATCGTGGCCTCTACATGAATGAAACCACATTGAAGAAAACCCGCGGGTTTTCGCGCCTGCAGACCCTGATGCTTGACGTGATGTCGCGTTTTATTGCGCGTGCCTCTGAAACAACGCCGCCGCGTTCCATTGCCGCTGAGTGATGGGGACGCCCGCCAGCCCGCCGCCAATTCAATTGCTTGAAGCCGGACCGGAGCATGCTACCGAAATAGATCGCCTTGTTGCGGCTTTTCACCAGCATGAAGGTGTCAACGTGTCAGCCCATGCACGGCGAACCTCAATCGACAGTCTGCTCGCCATGCCTGCCCAGGGCCGCATTCTACTGGTGCAGCACCGCGACGCCGAAATTGTTGGTTATGCGGTCCTTGCATTCGGATTTTCTCTGGAATTCGGCGGCCGCGACGCGTTTCTGGATGAATTGTTCATCATGGAACCATTTCGCGGGCAAGGTATCGGCACAGCCGCGCTGACTGCCGTGTGCGCATGGGCTCGTCATGACGGGTTATGCGCGCTGCATCTGGAGGTGGAGCGGGACAACAAGGCGGCAAAGGCGTTGTACACGCAATCCGGATTTGAAGATCGCAGCCATTATAATCTAATGTCACTGCACATCGCCAATGTCAGGGAAACCAAGCGAGCGCAGTGATAAGCAGAAAAAAGGGCCGCACATGCAAATGCACGGCGGCCCAAGTCTAGGGAGGAAACGCCCTAAAAAGGGCAAGTGAAGAAAAAGGAATAATCCTTCGTAATCACCATGGCCTATATTGCACTGCACAGTGACAGTTTCAAGGCTGTGTCGATAGAAAATTTTTCCTCCAAATATGGATGAAAACGATCGTTGCATAGGTATAAACAATTGAAATAAAATAGATTATTTTTGACCACCTTCATGCTGACACCCTCAATCACCGTTTAACTGCATTCCAGAAATGCACAAACTGCATAGCTCAAAAACAGCAATATGACCGCTTATTGTGCAACTGCAACATAAATAAGAGTTTCATTCCATGACCCTAGACGACAACCCTGCCGGCAGTTCAACAGAGGCTCTTCTGGCCTTTGCTATCGAGTTGGCACAGGCAACCTCCCCGATCGCCCTGCCCCTGTTTCGCACCGCAATGGCGGTCGACAACAAGCTGGCCGGCGGATTTGATCCGGTCACGCAAGCTGATCGTGCTGCAGAAAAGATCATGCGTGCCATGATCGAGGAGCGCTACCCGGATCATGGAATTTTTGGCGAAGAGTTCGGCGAGAAGACCGGCACTAGTGACTTTACCTGGATACTCGACCCGATTGACGGAACGCGCAGTTTCATCTGCGGCACCCCGACCTGGATGACGCTGGTCGGTTTAAAGCACGACGGCCGCATGATTGCAGGCGCTGCCGGGCAGCCGTTTACGGACGAGATCTTTGCAGGCAGCCAGGCCGGTGCTCATTTGCTGCGCGCGGGTCAGAAAACCGAACTGCGTTGCACCAGTGAAACCAATCTCGCCAATGTGCTGGCCGGCACGACGGCACCTTACCTTTTTCGGAAACACGACCACGAAGAGAGACTGATGCGCATTGAAAATGCTGTTCAGCACCTGCGCTTTGATGCGGATGCATATTTTCACTGCATGGTTGCCGCAGGCCAGTTGGGCATCAGCATCGACACCGGCCTGCAGTCTTACGACATTGCCGCCCTGATCCCGATCGTGGAAGGTGCCGGCGGCATTGTCACCACCTGGGACGGCCAGGATGCCTCAGATGGCGGTGATATTCTTGTTGCAGCCAACCAGGCATTGCATGAACAGGCGATGGCGCTGCTGGCTTGAATGCGGGTTTTGTAAAGCGGTTTGCGTTTGATGCGAGGCATTGGAACCGCTCTAAAGCGGTTTGCTCTTATTGGTCTGAAAACCGTTTCACACTTTTCGGAAAGAGCTTCAGGGTGACTTCACCCGGTCTGCCACAAAAGCATCAAATGCCGCGAAAAACTGATCCCGGATTGTGTCGATTTCCGCCAGGATATCGTGTTTTGCACCGTTGATGGTGATGGTGGCCGCGCCCGGCACAAACCGGGCAAACTGCTGGATAGTCTCGTTGGCCACGACTACGTCCTGGCCGGCAATGACCAGCAGCGCAGGGCAGCGCAGCGGCGTGGAATCGTTCAGCGCGCGCAGTTTCCTGCACGATCTCAGCGCCGCGCTCACCCAGCCGACAGTCGGCGCTATGGCAGACAATTGCGGGGCCTCCTGCCACAGCCGCATGTTTCGCATGAAACGGGTCTTGTCCGAGGTCAGCGGGTTCTTGGGGAAGTCTTCGGGCCGGATCAGTCTTGAAACATGAAACGGCACTTTCAACCGGCCGAGCCCGGCGAAAGTCATGCCTGTGACGACGGCTGCCTTGAACCACCCAGGCAGATGTGTGCTGGGAATATCAATCAGGGGCGCCACCATGACTGCCGCGGCAAACCAGTTGTGTTTGGCAATCATGCGCAGGCCAATATGGCCGCCCATGGAATTTCCCAGCAGGATGTAAGGCGGTCTGCAATCCGGTAACACCACCTCGTTCATGAGTTTTGTGAAGTCGGACAGATAATGCGAGAAAGTGGATATGTGACCATGCCGGTCGGGCCCGCTGGCAGCAGGTGAACCGCCCTGCCCCCGCCAGTCAAGTGCCGCAACCTGGTAGCCGCGTTCGGTCAGGTCCCGGATGGTTTCGAAATTGCGCTCGATGCATTCACCACGGCCCTGCAGAAAACATACAGTGCCAAGGGCCTCACCTTGCGCAGGGAACAGGCCGTAACGCACTTTCACTGTGTCAGAGACGTCAAGATATCCGCAACTGGCATTGGCAGGCGCGAGGTTTCCGGCAACCAACACAAATCCGTCTGCCATATTGGTCGCCAATCCTCTGTCAGGGTCCTGACTCTAATTCCCCACGCCAGCCATCTAATCACTTTTTGGCCGACCCGTCTCTTGCATTGTAGGTAAACTGGCAGTGATTTGCAGCAGGCAAACAGCAGGGCTTGAAACCGAAAAAAGGTCTCCTAAATATTACTTGTGGATGCCACAACGGGTCCACGTAACTGATCGACACCCTGCCCGTCTACAGGGAGGGTGCAACGACAAACTGCATCGCTTATCGAAAGGATGAACAACATGTTTGATTTGACCCCGCTTTATCGTACCGGCGTTGGTTTCGATCGTCTGGCCAAGATGCTTGACGAAGTAAACACCGTGGATACGCCAACTTACCCGCCCTACAACATCGAGCGCACCGGCGAAGACACCTATCGCATCACAATGGCCGTTGCAGGGTTCACGCCTGACGAACTGGCTATAGAAGTGAAGAGCAACTCACTCACCGTGACGGGCCAGAAGGAAGGTCGCGCCGAGCAGGTCAATTTCCTGCATCAGGGCATTGCGGCGCGTAATTTTGACCGCCTCTTCCAGCTTGCTGACCATGTTGAAGTAACCGGCGCAGAAATCGAGAACGGCCTGCTTCACATTGACCTGAAACGCGAGCTTCCCGAAGCAATGAAACCACGCACCATTGCAATCAAGGGTGCCGGCAAGAAAGCCAGGCTGATCGAAAACAAGAAAGCCGCATAAACAGCCAAGCTTTTATTGGACTGTAGGGGCGCTGGGGATATCCCCAGTGCCCTATTTCTTATTGCGCTTGCGGCGTTTCTTGCGAACTTTTCGCGACTTCCTATCCGCGCGCACCACGTCCAGTATCTCGCCGTCAAACTGGCTGATCGTTACCCTGTATCGCTTGCGGTCGCGAACCGCCAGGTAAACGAAAGGCAGATGCCGTTTGCAGCGGATGGCATCTACGACCCGAAATCCGTCGTCGCGCAACAACCTGGCCGCGTCAACACAGTTGAGATCAAAACGCCCATATCCGTCCCGGTCAGGATACGGGTATTGGTAAGGATTATAGCCCGGTGAGCCGTAATAATAAAAATGACCCGATTGCGCCTCTGCCTGCGGCACGGGCAATGCGATGAAACAGCCCAGGCCAGCCAGTAATAGCGTCAGATGGCGCCGTTCCATTTCTCAACCTCTCTTACCAGTGCATCGCAATCGTCCTTGCTGGTCATGAATGAACAGACAAAGCGTACAAATATTTCACCGTCTGCCACCGCATCATTACCTGGACCGTCTCCTGGCCACTGATAAGTCACAACACCTTTTGACAACAGCGCGTCAAACAATTCTCTCGGCATGATTGGAAACACCTCGTTGGCCTGTACGGGCAGCGGTATCCGCATCTTGCCTGTAGCCTCCAGAACATCCCTTAGATAAGTAGCCATATCGTTGGCATACCGGGCATTATCAAGCCACAAATCGTTTTCCAGATAGGCATTCATCTGAGCCCCCAGAAAACGCCCCTTCGACGCCAGTTGCGCAGCGCGCATGCGCCGATGGGAAAAGTCGCCTGCCAGTGCCCTGTCGAAAAACACCACCGTTTCCAGCAGCATCGCACCGTTCTTGGTGCACCCGAAAGACAGCGCATCGACGCCTGATTTCCAGGTCATTTCGGCCGGCGTGCATCCCAACGACACCAGTGCATTGGCAAAGCGCGCACCATCCATGTGCAGTTTCATGCCCCGCGAATGGGCCAGTTCCCCAATCGCGGCAATTTCATCAACAGAATAAACCGTACCCAGTTCGCTGGCCTGGGTTATCGAAACAGCCGCCGGTTTCGGGTCATGTTCGCCACGCGTGAAACCGGTAAGCACTTTTTCAATGCTATCCAACTGCAATTTGCCCAGTGGATCATTGATGCCAATCAATTTGGCGCCACCGGTGAACAGTTCCGGAGCACCGCATTCATCCACCAGGATATGCGCGTCACCATGGCAGATAACCGCGCCGTATGGCGGGGTCATGGCGGACAGGCACAAACTGTTGGCCGCGGTGCCGGTAAGCACCAGAAATGCATCCAGTTCACATTCAAACAGGCCACTGAGCTGTTCTTGTGCCTTGCGCGTGTAAACATCTATGCCGTAGGAGCCCTGCGTGCCTGAGTTCGCCGCCGCCACCGCATTCATGATCGCCGGATGCACGCCATATACATTGTCACTGCCAAAATTCATCAATTGATCCCCACACTTGCGGTTACGTTGGTTTTCGCCGTCTGAGTATCACAGTCGGCCAACCTGGCACACCCGCGACAGACCAAATAAACCTGTAACCACTGGCACCAAGACCGCTTGCATATTGGACAGATTTCTGGCAAGACAACTGGCAGTTTAGGTCAGCAAAACTGACCTAAATTATGGCAGACCACCGGAAAAGCTCGAGCAGCAGCACGATGACGGCTAAAACCAAACATAAACGTCAGGGCACGGTCTGCCTGACCCAGGGAAAACGCACGACGCTCAAACGCTTTTAAGAACGTCAACCACGCAGTTCTCCCAAAAAGCGGAGGGATTTGCAGGCGAAACGTTCAAGATGGCAGGCCAGGAGCGGATTTGGTGTCCGTTTAACCAGAAAACCCTGCCACCGGACATTCGCCGGAATTCTCCAGATATATAGTTCTACACCCGCGTCGTGCGGTCTTCGTCAGGCACGAAGGACCAGCGTTCGCAAAACAGGCAAGGACCGCCGGACATGACATACCAGGTATCTGCACGCTCGAAGGCTTTGACACAGGCCGGCCTGCCCGCAAAAACCGGGCTGTATGATCCTGCCAACGAACATGATGCCTGCGGTGTCGGCATGATCGCCAACATCAACAATGACAAGAGCCATCGCGTCATCGCAGACGGCTTGCGCATTCTGGCAAACCTGGAACACCGCGGCGCTGTGGGTGCGGACCCGAAGGCCGGAGACGGCGCCGGTATCCTGCTGCAGATCCCGCATGATTTCTTTGCCACCGAGGCAAAACGGCTCGGGTTCAAGTTGCCGGAAGCCGGTAATTACGGCGTGGGTTTTGTGTTCCTGCCGCGCGACCCTGCGGTGCGTGAACGCATTGAACAGATATTCGCCAAGGCCGCCCTGGAAGAAAATCTCGAAGTCCTGGGATGGCGCGACGTGCCGGTCAACAAGGACGTTCTCGGCACTTCCGTTCTGCCGACAGAACCGTTCCACCGTCAGGTCTTCGTGGCCCGCGGACCCGGTTTCAAGGACACTGACACGCTCGCTTTTGCCCGCAAACTGTTCGTCATGCGCAAGGTGGTGTCCAATCGGGCAACCTCCATCACCGACACTGACAGTTCAGGCTATTACGTGGTGTCCATGTCGCCTGACACCATTATCTACAAGGGCCTCGTGCTGGGTGTGAACCTAGGTGATTACTACACTGACCTGAAGAACCCAAAAGTCACCTCTGCCCTGGCACTGGTGCATCAGCGGTTTTCCACAAACACGTTTCCGTCATGGCCACTGGCCCATCCCTATCGCATGATCTGCCACAATGGCGAGATCAATACCTTGCGCGGCAACTACAACTGGATGGCGGCACGCTACGCCACCATGAGTTCCGACCTGTTCGGCGCCGACATGGAAAAGCTGTGGCCGATCTCCTATGAAGGCCAGTCCGACTCGGCATGTTTCGACAACGCGCTGGAGCTTTTGCAGTTCGCGGGCTACCCGATGGCGCATGCCATGATGATGCTGATCCCGGAAGCCTGGGCCGGCAATCCGCTGATGGACGAAAACCGCCGTTCTTTCTACGAATATCATGCAGCCCTGATGGAGCCGTGGGACGGACCGGCTGCAATCGCATTCACCAACGGTCGCCAGATCGGCGCGACCCTGGACCGCAATGGTCTGCGCCCGGCACGTTACCTGGTCTCCAATGACGGCTTTGTCATGCTCGCTTCCGAAATGGGCGTGCTGGATTTTGCCGAAGACACCATTACCACCAAGTGGCGCCTGCAACCGGGCAAGATGTTGCTCATCGATCTGGAAGAAAAGCGCATCATTTCAGACGAAGAGCTCAAAGACACCCTGTCCACCAAGTATCCTTATCGCGAATGGCTTGACCGCACGCAGGTGCTGCTCAGGGACATGCCGGCCTCAAAGCCGCGCGCTCCACAGACCAATGTTGCCCTGCTCGACCGCCAGCAGGCGTTTGGCTATACGCAGGAAGACCTTAAATTCCTGCTCGCGCCAATGGCCCAGACCGGCCAGGAAGCCATCGGCTCCATGGGCACCGACACACCGATTTCTGCCCTGTCGTCCAGGCCGAAGCTGCTGCATACCTATTTCAAGCAGTTGTTTGCCCAGGTAACCAACCCGCCGATCGACCCGATCCGCGAAGAACTGGTCATGTCACTGGTGTCGTTCATCGGCCCGCGTCCAAACCTGCTCGACCTGAAAGGTACCTCGCGCCAGAAGCGCCTTGAGGTACCGCAACCGATCCTGACCAACGAGGATCTGGAAAAAATCCGGGTAATCGGTGACATCAAGGACAATGATTTCCTCACCATCACGCTGGATATAACCTACCCCGCCGCCGATGGTGCGCTGGGCATGCAGCAGGCTCTGGACCATTTGTGTGCCCGGGCCGAAAGCTCGGTCCATGAAGGCCACAATATCATTATCCTGTCAGACCGGATGGCGTCGCAGGACCAGATCCCGATCCCGTCCCTGCTGGCAACATCTGCCGTGCACCATCATCTGATCCGCAACGGTCTGCGCACATCGGTTGGTCTGGTGATCGAAACCGGCGAGGCCCGCGAAGTCCATCAGTTCGCCACGCTGGCCGGTTTTGGCGCAGAAGCGATCAACCCCTATCTCGCTTTTGAAACCATTGAAGACATGCTGCCGAAACTGGCTGAAGAGGTCAGCCGTGAAGAAGCTGCAAAGCGCTACATGAAGGCCATCAACAAGGGCTTGTTGAAGGTCATGTCCAAAATGGGCATCTCAACCTACCAGTCCTATTGTGGCGCACAGATTTTTGATGCCGTCGGGCTGAAGCAGGCTTTTGTCGATCAGTTCTTTACCGGCACCTCTACGCAGGTAGAAGGTGTCGGGCTTGCAGAGATTGCAACAGAAACCGTCGAACGGCATCGGCTTGCCTTTTCGGACGCACCGATTTACCGAAATGCACTCGACGTTGGCGGAGAATATGCGTTCCGTTTCCGCGGAGAGTCACACGTCTGGGGACCTGAAATAGTCGCCGACCTGCAACACGCCGTACGCGGCAACATTCCTGAGAAATACCGGACATTTGCCAAGCAGGTCAATGAACAGGCGAACCAGTTGATGACCCTTCGGGGCCTGTTCAGACTGCGCCCTGCCGAAGAGATGGGCAGGAAACCGGTCCCGCTTGATGAAGTTGAACCGGCTGCTGATATTGTCAGGCGGTTTGCCACAGGCGCCATGTCGTTCGGCTCGATCAGCCGTGAGGCACACACCACGCTTGCCATGGCCATGAACCGTATTGGCGGCAAGTCCAACACCGGCGAAGGCGGCGAAGAACCTGACCGTTTCATTCCCATGGCTAACGGTGATTCAATGCGCTCGGCCATCAAGCAGGTCGCTTCCGGCCGCTTCGGTGTCACAACGGAATATCTGGTCAATGCAGACATGATCCAGATCAAGATGGCGCAGGGTGCAAAACCCGGTGAAGGCGGCCAGCTACCCGGCCACAAGGTCGACAAGACAATTGCGGCAGTGCGCTACTCAACCCCGGGTGTCGGACTGATCTCGCCGCCACCGCACCACGACATCTATTCAATCGAGGATCTGGCGCAACTTATCTACGACCTGAAGAACGTCAACTCGAAAGCCGACATATCAGTGAAACTGGTTTCCGAAGTCGGCGTTGGAACGGTGGCCGCCGGTGTATCCAAGGCACGCGCCGACCATTTGACCATTTCAGGTTTTGAAGGCGGTACCGGAGCGTCCCCGCTGACATCCATCAAGCATGCCGGATCGCCCTGGGAAATCGGGCTTGCCGAAACCCAGCAGACCCTGGTTCTCAACGAACTGCGCAGCCGTATCGCCGTCCAGGTTGACGGCGGTCTGCGCACCGGTCGCGACGTGGTCGTGGGCGCTCTTTTGGGTGCCGATGAATTCGGTTTCGCAACCGCACCGTTGATTGCCGCCGGGTGCATCATGATGCGCAAGTGCCATCTGAACACATGCCCCGTCGGCGTTGCCACACAGGATCCAGATCTGCGCAAGCGGTTTACCGGCAAGCCTGAACATGTCATCAACTACTTCTTTTTCGTGGCAGAAGAGGTGCGCGAACTGATGGCCGCAATGGGCTTCAGGTCGCTCGACGATATGATCGGGCGTACCGACTTCCTCGACAAGGAACAGGCCATCGAGCACTGGAAAGCCCGCGGTCTGGATTTCTCGAAAATATTCGCGAAACCGTCTGTTTCCAAGGATATTGCCATCCGCCACAGCGAGACCCAGGATCATCATCTTGAGGAGATACTGGACCGTCAGTTGATCGAACGTGCAGCACCGGCACTGGAAAACAAGAAGCCGGTGAGCTTTGAATTGCCGATCCGCAATGTGGACCGGTCAACCGGCGCCATGCTGTCGGGCGAAATTGCCCGGCGTTACGGACACGCCGGTTTGCCCGACGATACCATCTCAATCACCTTGCGCGGCACTGCCGGCCAGAGCTTTGGTGCATTTGTGTCCAAGGGCGTGACCCTGGACCTGATCGGCGAGGCCAACGACTATGTCGGCAAGGGCCTGTCGGGTGGCCGCCTGGTGGTTCGTCCACCGGAAAACACGGCAATTGTTCCGGAGAACTCAATCATTGTCGGGAACACGGTGCTGTATGGCGCTATCGCCGGTGAATGCTATTTCCACGGCGTTGCCGGCGAACGCTTCGCAGTGCGCAACTCCGGCGCCCTGGCGGTTGTGGAAGGCACTGGAGATCATGGCTGCGAATACATGACCGGCGGCATTGTCGTGGTTCTGGGTCAGACCGGCCGCAATTTCGCTGCCGGCATGTCGGGCGGCATTGCCTATGTTCTGGATGAGGCAGGCGACTTCCGACAGCGCTGCAACCTGGCCATGGTTGATCTTGAACCTGTGCCGGAAGAAGAAGAACTGTTGCAGCGTATCGCCAACCAGTCAGGTGATCTGGAAAGTCACGGACTTGTGGATGTGCAGGGCGACATGACCAGCCATGATGCAGAACGGCTGTTTCAGTTGATCAGCAATCATTCCCATTACACAGCGTCCGGGCGCGCCAGGGACATTCTCGACAACTGGCAGAGCTATTTGCCGAAGTTCGTCAAGGTCATGCCGGTCGATTACCGCCGCGCACTGAAAGAAATGGAAGCACAAAATGCCACCGGCGAAATGCTGATTGGCGTGAGAGAGGGCAAGTAAGATGGGCAAGATTACCGGCTTCAAGGAATTTGACCGCCAGGACCGGCCCTACAAGCCGGTTGCCGAGCGTGTTTCCAATTATGATGAATTTGTCATTCCTCTGGACGAGACAGAGGTTAAGACCCAGGCAGCCCGCTGCATGGATTGCGGCATACCTTATTGCCACAGTGGTTGTCCGGTGATGAACCAGATCCCCGACTGGAATGATCTGGTCTATAGCGCGGATTGGGAAGAAGCGTCCCGCAACCTGCATTCGACCAATAATTTTCCCGAGTTTACCGGCCGCATCTGTCCGGCACCTTGCGAAGCCTCGTGCACGCTCAATATTGATGACAACCCGGTTGCCATCAAGACTATCGAGTGCGCGATTGTCGACAGGGCCTGGGAAGAAGGCTGGGTTGTCCCGGAAGTCCCGGAAAACAAGACCGGCAAAAAGGTCGCTGTCGTGGGTTCAGGCCCCGCAGGCCTGGCTGCGGCGCAGCAGCTGGCCCGTGCCGGACACGACGTTCACGTCTACGAAAGACAGGCCAAGCCAGGCGGACTGATGCGCTATGGCATTCCCGATTTCAAAATGTCCAAGCATCTGATTGAACGCCGGGCCAAACAGATGGAGGCAGAAGGCGTCGTATTCCATTGCAACCGTCATGTTGGCGTCGACACCGACGTTGCTTATCTGGAGCGCAACCATGACGCAGTGTTGCTGGCTGGTGGCTCGGAAGACCCGCGCGACCTCCCCGTCGCGGGCCGGGAACTGGACGGTGTGCACTTTGCAATGGATTTCCTGCGCCAGCAGAACAAGCGCGTCGGGCGTGAAGACCTCGGCGACGTCACGCCCATTCTGGCCGGCGGCAAACATGTCGTGGTGATCGGTGGCGGCGATACCGGCTCAGACTGTATCGGGACATCGTTCCGGCAAGGCGCGCTGTCCGTAACCCAGCTTGAAATCATGGCAGCACCACCTGAGACGGAAAACAAGGCGTTGAGCTGGCCACACTGGCCTTTGAAAATGCGCACATCTTCCAGTCAGGCCGAAGGTGCCGAGCGTGATTTCGCTGTCATGACCACACACTTCTCCGGCGACAAGGGC
This sequence comes from uncultured Alphaproteobacteria bacterium, assembly GCA_963759095.1. Lineage (GTDB taxonomy): Bacteria > Pseudomonadota > Alphaproteobacteria > Rhizobiales > Aestuariivirgaceae > Anderseniella. Next base: position 347,495 of record CAVWYF010000036.1, read on the forward strand.
AAGGTCAAGACATTGCACGGAATTCGGGTGGATAGCGCCATGAAGCCGGTCGACGGCACTGAATTTGAATTGCCTGCTGATCTGGTATTGCTCGCAATGGGCTTTGTAAACCCGGTGCATGAAGGCATGCTCAAACAACTGTCTGTCTCGCTCGACGGACGCGGCAATGTCAAGGCAGACACCGAAGCCTACCAGACAAACCGCTGGAAAGTGTTCAGCGCGGGCGACATGCGACGCGGTCAGTCACTGGTCGTCTGGGCGATACGTGAAGGCCGTCAGGCTGCCCGCTCCATCGACGAATTTCTGATGGGCGCGACCACTTTGCCGAGATAGTGGCAAGAGCAACATGGGTTCAGGTGAACCCATAAACCTGATCTGGAGTTCTTCCGGTTTGGTCTACTGGGCAGTGCTGGCGGGATCCTTGGCCACACTGAACGCATCAAATCGTTCTGCGGGCGCATCCGGCCAGACACCATCGATAAACAACAGCCGGGCAGCGCTGTCCGGTATCGTCGAACTGCGAACCTTGTCGAACAGGGTCAATCCTTCCCTGGCTGCCCGTTTGATCGCATCTTCATTGACCCGGGCAATCTCGGTGTAATTCAGACCGGGCAATTGAGCCGGCTCTATCTTCACCGGCGCCTCGGCACCAGGGCGTTCGGCCACAAAGGCAGGCAGCGCTGCCAGTCTCTTCAGGGGTCAATATTACTTCTTCCTGCAAGGGAACAATCGCCGGGCCGCCGCCGGCACCGTCTGCGATGGCTATGTCGGCACGAACCAGCTTCGTCAACTCGACTGCAAGCCGGTCATTGCCACCTGCTATGAACTTGACGCCATTGCGCGAGCGAAGCCGCACAATCGTGCCTGTACCATCGTCCCCGCGATCAGTGTACTTGTCGTCACTGTCAGCCAGCAACAGCCGCAGAGTCGATATAGCGCACGCCTCTTTCCGCCATGACCTGCCTCTCGACACTGGCCACAACTTTCATGGCATCATCGTAGCTTTTACGCCCCATCGGCGGCACGCCAATCCAGTAGATCGCAACGTTATGCTTTTTCAGTGCACTCACCAGGGCGTTGATCTGTTCGCCGTAGGCTTTGCGCCATTCGTCACTGCCGAACCTGAGAAATCCCTCAGGCCCGTTGATGTCGCGGGCGTCATTTGCCCCCAGCATGATTGCAGCAATATCGAAGGGCCGCGACGCAAGCAGATTATCCGCCGCCTTGGCCCAATTGTAGAGTTTCGGACGGGCAAGTCCGGAACTTTCCTGGATGCGGCCTGTTACAGTGACCCGGTCTTCGGTTTCAACAAACCGGTTCATGCCGGCCCACAGGCCAGTGCCCAGTACATCGCCCATTATGACGATGTCATAAACCTGTTTGCGCGTCGGCAGGTAACTGGATTGCGCTGCACTTTCCACCACCGGTGCTTCTTCTGTCTGTTGGGCGTGAGACGGCACGCTCGCCAGGCAGATCACCACAAGTGCAGCCAGAAGTACGCTGGCAGAATTTCGAATACTGATTCATGGTCCGGCAGTCTACAGGCCGCGACGCAACCGCTCAAGTAATCTTGCATCAGCATACCCATCCGGCGTCAGGCCAATGCGATGCTGGTAGTTGCTGATGGCACTGCGGGTGCGCGGTCCAATTGTGCCGCTGGTGCCGCCGGTATTGAATCCGCGCGCGCTCAACAGTTTTTGCAGTTCGCGGTTGTCGGAACGCGACAGAAGCTTCATGTCGGTTGGCCAGTTGGCAACAAACGGAGCCCTTGCCGGCCAGCCTGTCTCCCAGGTGTGCCACAGCCAACGCGTACGAAATTGACCTGTTGTAGGCGAGAATGGCGTCAAAATTCCGTGTCACCAGGAATGCGGGCCCATGTCTGCCGACCGGCAACAGTAACCTGGCGCGAACATCGGCAACGCCGAACCTGCGCTGCTCGGCAGGTTGCACGCCCAGCTTCGCCCATGCAGCAACAGAACGCGTACCCTTTTTGCCTGCCATGCGATAATTGAACCCGCGCGGCAGGCGGACTTCCCAACCCCACGGCATATTGTTTTTCCAGCCGCGTTTCTTCAGATAGTTTGCCGTTGAACCAAGTGCATCCGGTACTGAATTCCAGATGTCGCGCTTGCCGTCACCCGTCATGTCCACCGCATAGGCATTATAGGTCAGCGGAATAAACTGGGTGTGGCCCATTGCGCCGGCCCAGGAGCCTTTAAACTGGTTCAGTGAAATGTCGCCGCTTTGAAGAATATCAAGCGCGCCCAGCAATTGCTTGCGGCCATACTTTTTGCGCTCACCGGAAAACGCCATGGTCGCAAGCGAGCGAATGACACTCATCTTGCCGGTATAACCGCCATAATTGGTCTCCATGCCCCAGATCGACGCGACAACGTATTTGTCAACGCCATAGCGCCGCTCAACAGCCTGCAAAGCCCGTGCATGGGTCTCCTGCATCGACTGACCCCGGGCAATCCGGTCAGCAGACACCCGTTTGTCAATATAGGCCCAGATCGGCGTTGAAAATTCAGCCTGGCTGGTCTGGCGCGCAAATATGCGAGGGTCCGGTGTCACACCGGCGAAAGCAGCCCTGTAGAGTTTTGACGAAATGCCGTTGCGCCGTGCTTCCGGCCACAGGTCTTCAACAAACTGGTCAAACGCCGCATTGCGGCTCAGGGCTTCCAGCGCACCAATGTCCAGGCTGCGCGACGCAGTCGCGCCAAAGCCGAGGCACGCCAGCAAGACGGACATTGCCGCAAATCCACGAAGAGAAAATTCAAACTTTTTCATACTTCCACCAAGCTCCTGCATCAGCCATTGCGGTGTTGCAGGTGTTTTTCCCAGGCAAGTGCACTTGCCACGATAAAATCCAGATCTTCATGTTGGGGTTGCCATTCAAGTATCGAACGCGCCCGGTCTGCATTGGCAATGATTTCTGCCGGATCACCAGGCCGTCTCGGCGCGTCGCGTACATCCAGGGCGAGACCCGCAGCCCGCTCCACCGCGCCGACCACGTCCAGAACCGAATAGCCTTGGCCATAGCCGCAATTGAACACCTGGCTTTCGGCACCGCTGCGCAGATATCTCAGGGCATCGACATGGGCCTGCACAAGGTCGCTGACATGGATATAGTCGCGCAAACAGGTGCCGTCGCGGGTTTCATAGTCTCTGCCAAAGACCTGAAGGTGATCCCGTCTGCCCAAGGGCCGCCTCACACGCCACCTTGATCAGATGGGTCGCCCGCGGCGTTGACTGACCGCTTCGACCTTTCGGGATCAGCACCTGCCACGTTGAAATATCTCAGCGCGACATAGGTCAGATCGTGCGCAACGCAAGCGTCACGCAACATCAGCTCGGTCATCAGCTTCGATGTGCCATAAGGTGAAATAGGCAACAGATCGTCATCTTCGCGCACCGGAACAATCTTCGGGTTGCCATACACGGCAGCCGTCGAGGAAAAAATGAAGTGCGGCACGCCGGCCTTCACGGCACAATGGATCAGTGAGCGCGACTTGACGGTATTGTTCAGGTAATACCCCAACGGATCAGACATGCTGTCGGGCACAATGATGGAGCCCGCAAAGTGAATGATGGCATCCACACTGTGTTCATTGATGATGTTCAGCGTCAGCTCATCATCGCCGATATCGCCCTCAATCAGCCTGGCCTGCGGTGCAACTGCCCAGGACATTCCGGTAGACAGATTATCAAGCACAACGACATCGTGGCCGGCATCGCATAGTGCAAGCACCATATGCGAACCGATATAGCCTGCTCCGCCTGTTACCAGAACACTCATTCCGGACTGCTTCCCCAGATTGTTTCTGTTGGTTTTGACCCGAATCACAGGTCTGCATCGAAGGTTGATTGTGCTAACAAAATCCAAACAAACCGTTTAGAAAGTTTTACTGTTCAAGCCTCGGCTGCAATGAGGCTTCACACAGAACCAAGGCAGTTTAGGGGAAGGCGTCAGCACGATGAGCGGCAAGATCAAAAAGGCGGTGTTTCCCGTGGCAGGACTTGGTACGCGGTTTCTGCCGGCGACCAAGGCTGTTCCAAAAGAAATGCTGACGATTGTGGACCGTCCGGTCATCCAGCTTGCCGTTGATGAAGCGCGCGAAGCCGGTATTGAGCATTTCATCTTTGTGACCGGCCGCAACAAGGCGGTTATCGAGGATCACTTTGACAAGCAGTTTGAACTCGAGGAAACCCTCAAACGCCGCAACAAGAACGTCGAACTCCAGATTCTCCAGTCAGACCTGCCCGGCGCGGGCCAGACCAGTTTTACACGCCAGCAGGAACCACTCGGCCTTGGTCACGCCGTGTGGTGCGCGCGTGAGCTTGTCGGCAATGAGCCGTTTGCCCTGTTGCTGCCTGACATGTTCATTCACGGTTCCCCCGGCTGCCTGGCACAGATGATGAATGTCTATGACGCGCACGGCGGCAATGTGATTGCAGTGGAAGAAGTGCCACACGACCAGGTGCACAAATATGGTGTTGTGGGCGTCGGCGCCGATGCCGGAGAGGGTTTTGAAATCACCTCAATGGTTGAAAAGCCAAAGCGCGAAGATGCGCCGTCAAATCTCATTATTTCCGGACGTTACATTCTGCAGCCGGAAATCTTTGACTTGCTGGACAAGCAGACCGCAGGTGCCGGCGGTGAAATTCAACTGACCGACAGCATGCTCAAACTGATGGACCAGCAGGATTTCTATGGCCTGAAGTTTACCGGAACCACTTACGATTGCGGCGACAAGGTCGGTTTTCTGGCAGCCAATGTTGCACTCGGACTGTCACGCGCAGACATAAGCCCGCAATTCACAAAAGTGCTGAAGCAGATTATCGCAAACAACGGTGGTCTGGATTAGGTCAGGAACCAAACGTGCCTTACGCCGGCTCGGTTTCAAGCACCATGCCGGACCCGCCGGTGATGCGCACTCTCGACCCGACAGGAGCATCGGTACCGGTGACCCGCCACAGCGCATCGTCAATGCGCACCTCGCCTTCGCCGTTCACGATGGCTTTCTGCACCACTGCGGTTCGACCGACAAATGCATTCACGCGCTGGTTCAGATATGGCTGATTGACCTCATCCGTGGCCCGCGTTCTGACATAGCGCCGTCCAAGCAGAAGATAGACGACGGACAGCACGACAAACAGAACAACCTCCATCTGCCAGCTAAGCCCCAGAAACAGATCGACCAGGCCGACGCTCAATGCAGCCAGACCAAACCACACGAGAAATATGCTGGTGGCAACCAGTTCGCTGACCAGCAGCAACCCGGCTATGATCCACCAGGTCCAGTCTCCAAAAATGCCCAGAATTTCAGCCATCAGCCGTCGCCCCTATTGCTTCACTTTCGGCACGCTCGCGCCACGCTGCGCACTGCCGGTGCGCTGTGCGCCACCGCCACCTTGACCGAATGCTTCCTTGGCGATTTCGGCAACGCCTGCAACCGATCCGATCAAGCTGGAGGCTTCAACCGGCAGCATCAGCAATTTCTGGTTCGGTGATTTGGCAATGCTTTCCAGCGCTTTGATGTAGTTGTTGGCAACGAAGTAGTTTACCGCCTGAACATCACCTTCAGCAATGGCGACCGACACCATGCGTGTGGCATTTGCTTCCGCTTCAGCTGAACGCTCACGCGCCTCGGCATCCCGGAACGCAGCTTCACGCCTGCCTTCTGCATCCAGCATGATCGCCTGCTTTTCACCTTCGGCTTTGAGAATTGCCGATTCACGCGCACCCTGAGCCTCCAGAATGGCGGCACGCTTGTCACGCTCTGCCTTCATCTGCCGGCCCATGGAATCAACCAGGTCGCGCGGCGGATTGATGTCCTTGATGTCAATGCGGGTCATCTTCACGCCCCATGGCGAGGTTGCCTGATCGACCACACCCAATATCGCGTGGTTGATCTCATCACGCTGTGACAGCAGGCTGTCCAGATCCATCGAGCCCATGACAGTACGGATATTGGTCATGGTGATATTGAGAATGGCATTTTCCAACCGGTTGACTTCATAGGTCGCCTTGGCCGCATCCAGCACCTGAAAGAACGCCACGCCATCGACCTGCACCATGGCATTGTCCTTGGTGATGACCTCCTGGCTCGGCACTTCCAGCACCTGTTCCATCATGTTCATTTTTGAGCCGATCCGGTCGACGAATGGCAGGATAATGCCAAGTCCCGGACTAAGCGTTTTGACATAGCGGCCAAATCGTTCGACCGTGTACTCAAAGCCCTGGGGCACGGTCGTAATCGCCTTGAATAGGGTAATGACCGCCAGTGCAAGCAGCACCAGAACAAAAACGCTAAAACCTTCAAGCATAAAACCAATCCTCATCTGAAAAGACGCACCCGTCTGCCATTTCGCGGCAGACTGGATGAAATTGGTTAAGAACTACTTTGATTCGCCTGTCGCCCGGCGCAAATTCGTCAGCTTGCACAAACAGCAGGCAGACCAGGCTCAAACCCAGCCGGAAAGCTCCCGATCAATCAGCTGCTTCAGCATTTTCATCGACGCCTTGCTGTCGTTTAGACACGGTGCCACCGAAAAATTCTCACCACCATGCTCGATGAATGTTTCTTTCACACCGATGGCAATTTCCTCAAGTGTTTCAACACAATCAGATGAAAAGCCCGGCGTAATGACGACGATGTTCTTGACACCGTCACTGGCCATTTTTTCAATTGTCTTGTCGGTATACGGCTGCAGCCATTCTTCCGTTCCGAACCGTGACTGGAAGGTGATGATCAACTCGCCCTGCTTCATGCCCATCCGCTCGCGCAACAGACGTGCGGTCTTCTGGCAATGGCAGTGATAGGGATCACCGCGCATCAGGTATGACTTCGGCAGCCCATGGAACGACGCCACAACAACATCCGGTTTGTAATCGATGGATTTCAGGTGTGCTTTCAGGCTGGTTGCCAGTGCATCAATGTAAGCCGGATCATCGTGATAGGGCGGCACTGTACGGACGGCCGGCTGCCACCGCATCTGTTTCAGCGCGTCATAGCTTTTATCAAGCGCCGTTGCCGTCGTGGTCGCTGAATATTGCGGGTAGAGCGGAAACAGCACGACCTTGTCACAGCCTAAGCTTTTCAGGTGCTCGATACGGTCCTTCACCGGCGGCATGCCATAGCGCATGGCCCAGTCAACCACCATGTCGGGGTTTCCCGAGTACAGCTTGCTCAGTTGCTCGGATTGCGACCGGGTTATGGTCTTCAGCGGAGACTCATTGCGCTCCTTGTTCCAGATCTGCTCATAGGCATGGCCGGATTTGCTGGGCCGGAACGTCAACACGATGCCATTGAGAATGACCCACCATAGCGCCCGGTTAGTCTCGATCACCCGCGGGTCCGACAGGAATTCCTTCAGATAGCGCCGCATCGGCCAGTAGCTGGTGGCCTCCGGCGTACCCAAATTCATGATCAAGATACCGATCTTGCCACCTGTGACCGGCGGATGGTCGGCAGGCAGCGCAAACGAGCGATTGTTGGGATTGTCCGGCATGGTCTTCCTGATGTTTTGTATGTCGCTCTAGGAGTACGGCTTGTACCAGATAACAGATCAGGCAGCAGCAGGACGATCGTCTGAAATTACCTTCCCGTCATTTGCCAGACTACCTACGGTAACCAGTTCGACCTGTCCACGTATCTTGCAGATCTTCTGCATGGTCTGGGCAACTGCATCCGCCAGGCCGTCGACCGGATTGCTGCATTCTGCCTGCAGCACCAGGGTGTCCTGTTCATTGCTGCGCCCGACGACAAGGCGCAGTTTACCAAGCTCGGGATGGGCCTTGCCGATGTCTGCAACCTGCGAGGGATGGACGAACATGCCCTTGACCTTGGTGGTCTGGTCTGCCCGGCCCATCCAGCCCCTGATGCGCTGGTTGGTGCGTCCACAAGGGCTGGCGCCCGGCAGAATTGCCGACAGGTCTCCAGTGCCGAAGCGGATCATCGGATAGGTCTTGTTGAAATTGCTGACAACCACTTCACCGACTTCACCTTCGGAAACCGGTTCATTGGTGCCTGGACGCACAATCTCGAGGATCACGCCTTCATCGACGATCATGCCGTCCACTGCTTCGCTCTCATAGGCAATGACGCCGACATCAGCCGTGGCATAACACTGCAATACGCTGACCCCGCGACTGGTATATTCTTCGCGAAGGCTTGGAAACAATGCGCCGCCTGAAACCAGTGCCCGCTTGATCGAGGACACGTCACGACCGGCTTCTGCGGCCTTGTCCTGCAGGATTTTCAGAAAATCCGGTGTACCGGTGAACCCGACAGGTTTCAGCGCCTCGATATTGTCCATCTGCAGTTCGGTGTTACCGATACCGGCAGGGATAACCGCGCATCCCAGCGCACGCGCACCTTCGTCGAGAATGAAACCACCCGGTGTCAGATGGTAGGCGAAGCAATTGTGCACCATGTCACCCGGCCTGAAACCGGCAGCAAACAGCGCACGCGCCCCGCGCCAGGGGTCAGCGGCAAGTCCCATTGGTTCGAAAATCGGACCCGGTGACATAAACACCCTGCCCCAGGTTTCCGGACCGCCTGGTGTAAAACCACCAAAAGGCGGTTCAGCCGCCTGCAGGTCTTTCAGGTCGGTCTTGCGCAACACCGGCAACCGCGCCAATGCCTGTCTGGATGTAACCTGCGATGGCTGCACATCCGCCAGGTAGCGTTTCCAGCCGGGTGCGGTCATCGCATAATCGATCTGAGCCGGCAGATCCTGGAAAAGTTGCGCCTCGCGTTCCTCGGGATCACGCGTCTCCAGCTCATCGAAATACGAAGTCATGATGTCAGTTCCAAACTGTCTTGAGCGAGATCTTTATTCCGGTAGTCAGGCCAGCCAGCGCTTGCGCCGCTTGTAGGCTTTCACATTCTTGAACGAGCGCCGGTTTTCGCCCGACACGCCAAGATAGAATTCCTTCACGTCTTCATTGTCACGCAGCGCTGAGGCCTCCCCGTCCAGCACGACACGGCCGTTTTCCAGAATATAGCCGTACTTGGCATAGCGCAGCGCGATATTGGTATTCTGCTCGGCCAGCAGGAAGGATACACCTTCGTTCTCATTCAGCTTTTTGACAATTTCGAAGATTTCCTCGACCAGCTGCGGTGCCAGGCCCATGGAAGGTTCATCCAGGAGTATGGTCGTCGGGCGCGACATCAGTGCCCGCCCGATGGCACACATTTGCTGCTCGCCACCGGACGTGTAACCGGCTTGCGAGGTACGGCGCTCGCGCAGCCGCGGAAAATAATTGTAGACCATCTCAAGGTCCTGGGCGATTGCCGCGCGTCCGTCACGCCGGGTAAAGGCACCAGCCAGGAGATTGTCTTCGATGGTCAGATGTTCAAAACAGTGACGGCCTTCCATCACCTGGATGCAGCCGCGCTTCACCATCTCGTTGGGCGTAAGCTGGTCGCACCGCTCGCCCTTGAATTCAATGGTTCCCTTGGTCACGTCGCCGCGTTCTGCACGCAGCAGGTTCGATACCGCTTTCAGGGTCGTGGTCTTGCCGGCACCGTTTGCACCCAGCAAGGCGGTAATACCGCCCAGCGGCACATCGAGTGATACCCCCTTCAACACCAGAATGACGTGGTTGTAGATCACCTCGATATTGTTGATCGACAGAACGGGTTCTGCGGTTTGTGCTTCAGTTTCTTGCGCAGCTAGTGTCTTGGCCATGGAAAAAGGCTTTCGATTGACTGTTTTTCGGTGATCAGCCCCGCCTGCCCGGATAAGGCAGGCGGGGCAATATCGTTTGGTCTCAGACTACTTCACCGCGATTATTCGCAGGTCTGTGTCTCCCACTCAGGCTTGTCTGCCAGATACTTGTCTGCCGCAGCTTCCAGAAGTGGCCGCACGACAGCGGTATCAGGTGCGATCGGGTCTGAAATCTTGACCCAGTCCTTGCCGTCCCACTGCTGGATGAACACCGAACCGGCACCTTCATGGTCCTTGCACGAGCCCTTGATCGGAGCCGTAAAGCCTTCAAGACCAAGCTCCTTCAGGCGTGCTTCTGACAGGTCAAAGGTCTCAAAGCCATCACGCAGGTCAGCACCGGTTATGACTTTTTTGCCGGTCTTGGCCTGGGCCGCGCGAATGCCTTCGGCAATCAGCACGGAGTTGAACAGGCCACGGTTGTACAGGACATCACCGACAAGGTCCTTGCTGGCAACCTGGCTGCCGCCCTTGTCGACGACATGCTTGATCACATCCTGAAGAGCCGGGAAGTCGGTACCGACGCCGGAAAAGTTGGCGGCCTTGTAGCCCTTGCCGGCTTCACCGACCGAACGCAGGTCCGAGTGCGCGCCTGCCCACCAGTTGCCAATGAATTGGTCCAGCGGATACTTGATCTTGGCGGCTTCCTTAACGGCAGTGGCGTTCATCGCACCCCAGCCCCACATGATCATGTAGTCAGGGCGTTCCTTGCGGACATTCAGCCATTGAGAACCCTGGTTCTGCATTTCCTTCACACCAACCGGGAACTTGGCAACCTCAAAACCCTGATCCTTGGCTAACTGCTCAAGCAGCGGGATGGGTTCCTTGCCGTAGCCAACATCAAGATAGATGAAGCCGACTTTCTTGCCCTTGAGGCCACCATTGGCATCGATGTACTTGAGGATCGATGACAACTGGCTCCAGTAGCTCGTCGGATAGGTGAAGGTCCACGGGAACTTCTCGCCGATAGCGGCAGCCGACAGGCCATAACCCATTGAGAGCACCGGAATCTTGTCAACCGGTGCTTTTGGAATGAGCTGCAACGTGATGCCGGTTGAATACGGATTGTACACCAGAGCGCCCTTGCCCTTGGTGGACTCGTAACACTCTACACCCTTCTGGGCATTGTAGCCGGTTTCACATTCTTCAACGACAATCTTGACGCCGCCAATGCCGCCATCACGGGCATTCAGCATGTTGAAGTAGTCGGCATAGCCGTTTGCCAAGGGTGTGCCACCACTGGCAAATGGCCCGGTACGATAGCTCAGCGAAGGCACGAACATCGTGTCTTCGGCCTGTGCCACCTGGGCCGTGGTAAATGTAGCACCCGCCAAAGTGGCAAAGGCTACACCAGTCATCAAAAGCTTCTTCATTAGTTTCCTCCCTGAATACCGTCCCATTGTGGATCCGGTTGCTTTTGCTAAAATTTGCGCCATCTGATCCGTACTCCCGGACTGACGACACTTCAGTTTCTTGCTCCCAGTAAATGCTTCATCTCTCAGATCAGGAGTAGGGGAACGGCCACGTCCTGAGTTTCTCTTTTGCAATCTGCCACAGTCGAGCAAGCCCGTGTGGCTCAACGATCAGGAAAAAGATGATCATACCACCTATCATCATGAAGTTGATGTGCTCGACGGTTGCAGCATTAATGTCCAGCCCCAGCGCACCTGGCAGCGCCCGGATTATGATCGGCAATATCCAGATGAAAGCCGCGCCCATGTAACAACCGATCAGTGAACCAAGCCCGCCGATGATTGCCATGAACAGGAACAGGAACGAATGATTGATATCAAAGCTTTCAACTTCAGCCGCGCCAAGCCAGAAAAACACACCCATGGCACCTGCGACACCGCAATAAAATGATGACACCGCAAAAGCCGACAGCTTGGCATATAGCGGGCGCACGCCCATCAGCTCGGCGGCGATATCCATGTCGCGGATCATCATCCAGGACCGCCCGATGCGGCCGCGAATGATATTGGATGCAATCCACGTCATGAACAGCACGATAGACAGCACAACCAGATAGCGGGTCACAGGCTGTGCGGCAGCACCTGAAAGGATCACGCCGAAGCCTTCGCGTTGCGGTACTTCGATGGCACCGGAATCATTGTAGTTGTAAAGCCACGGTATCCGGATAAAGGCCCATTCCAGGAAGAACTGTGCCGCCAGTGTGGTAACCGCAAGATAAAAACCCTTGATGCGCAGCGACGGCAAGCCGAACAGGATTCCGACACCGGCGGCAAAGAACCCGGACAACAGCACCATGATGATGATGTTCACGTCAGGAAAAATGGTCGTCAGCTTGTAACAGGAATACGCCCCTACCCCCATGAAGGCACCGGTGCCCAGCGACAGCTGCCCGGTATAACCAACCAGGATGTTCAGGCCGATGGTGGCCAGCGTAAACACCAGAAACGGGATCATCACCGTAGTGATGAAAAAATCATTCCCGGCCATCGGTATCACCACATAGGCAATCACCAGCATGGCGATAATGCCGAGCTTGTCCTGCAGGATCGGAAACACCTGGCTGTCGGCAGTGTAGTTCGTCTTGAACTGGCCTACTTCACGATAAAACATTTTTGTTCCCAGCCTCGCCCTAAATCCGTTCGATGATTTTTTCGCCGAACAGCCCTTGTGGCCGGAACAGCAGGAAGATCAACGCAATCACATATGCAAACCAGCCCTCGACACCGCTGCCTAAAAGCCCGCCCCAGTAAATCTCAAACAGCTTCTCGCCAAATCCGATCACCAGGCCGCCGATAATGGCGCCGGGAATGGAGGTGAATCCGCCTATGATCAGTACCGGCAGGGCTTTCAGCGCAACAATCTGCAAGGCAAACGACACGTCCGACTTGGCGCCCCACATGATGCCGGTTGCCAGCGCCACGATACCGGCGGCAAACCACACGATAACCCAGATCTGGTTGAGCGAAATACCAACCGACAAGGCTGCCTGGTGGTCATCTGCCACGGCGCGCAAGGCCCGGCCAATGCGGGTCTTGTTGAAAAATATCGCCAGCGCCGTCACCAGGATGATCGCCATGATGACGGCGGCCACATCGAGATGTTCAATAATGAGAATTCCGCCGAAAGGTTCAAATGTCGTCGATCCGGTCGGCAGCCCGAGTTCCGCGGCAATCATCGGTTTCGGCTCACCGCCGAACACGTATTCGCCAAACCCGATGAGAAAGTAATTCAACCCGATTGTGGCCATGAACAGGATGATTTCCTCCTGGTTCACCAGGTTTCGCAGCACAATGCGCTCCACCAGCCACGCCAGTACAAACATCGCCCCGATGGTCAGGATCAACGCAATCCAGGCCGGTATGCCTGCCTGGTAAAGGCCAACCAGGGTCAGTGCTGCAAACACCACCATGATGCCCTGCGCAAAGTTGAACACGCCGGACGCCTTGAAAATCAGCACGAAGCCCAGCGCAATCAGCGAGTACAGCGTTCCCGCCACAAACCCCGACCACAAGACCTGCAGGAAGAAATCCGGCGCGGACCCCATCTGCACAAACGGGTCGATCAGAATGTTGTAAAGAATATCCATTATTGCCTGTTCCCCTGATCTGTCAGTGCGCTACGCCGAGATAAGCATCAATCACATCCTGATTGGAGCTGACCTCGCCCGGTGTGCCGTCTGCGATTTTCTCGCCATGATCCAGCACCACCACCCGTGTCGACAGATCCATCACCACCCCCATATCGTGCTCAATCAGCGCAATCGTCGTGCCGAACTGATCGTTCACATCGAGAATGAAGCGCGACATGTCTTCTTTTTCTTCAAGGTTCATGCCTGCCATCGGCTCATCAAGCAGCAAAAGTTCCGGCTCCATAGCCAGCGCGCGGGCCAGTTCGACCCGTTTTTGCAGTCCGTATGGCAGACGGCCAACCGGTGTCCGCCTGATATGCTGGATCTCCAGGAAGTCGATGATTTCCTCAACCCGTTCGCGGTGCTCGACCTCTTCCTGCATGGCCGGCCCGAAGCGCAACATCTGCCAGAAGAAATTCTTGTGCATTTTCAGCGTGCGGCCGGACATGATGTTGTCGAGCGTCGACATGCCGCGAAACAGCGCAACGTTCTGGAACGTGCGGGCAATGCCTTGAGTTGCGGCAACATAAGGCCGCATCTGCGTACGGGTTTTGCCCTTGAAGGTAATCTCACCGACCTGCGGATGATAAAACCCGTTGATCACGTTCAGCATAGAGGTCTTGCCGGCCCCGTTGGGGCCAATGATCGCGCGAATTTCACCCTTGTTGATATTGAAGCTGACATCCTTGATGGCATGCACACCACCGAACGACAATGACACATTGCGTATATCAAGCATGACTTCAGGCGCATTGGCCCGGTCGTTGCCTGCCTCTGCCGGTTTCACCGCCACATTCATTCTGCAGCCTCCTTGAAGCTTGCCCGGTCAATGGCATGCAGTTTCATGTCCCTGATTTCGACATCGCCTTCAATGTCGCCACGTCTGCCGTCTTCAAAGGTAACCTCGGTCTTGATCTTCTGGCGTTTCTTGGACGGGTCATACAACGCATCGATCAGCACCGCATAGCGCTCATTGACCAGCGAGCGGCGCACCTTTGCAGTGCGGGTAATCTCGCCGTCATCGGGATCCAGTTCCTTGTGCAGGATCAAAAAGCGCGAAATCTGTGCACCGGCAACACGCTCTTCCCGCGACAATTCCCGGTTCACTGCATCGACGTGCTCTTCAATCATCTTGTAAACATCAGGATGACCGGCCAGTTCCTGGTAGCTGGCATAGACGACGTTATTGCGTTCCGCCCACGACCCCACCGACGTCAGGTCAATATTGATAAACGCTGTCACTGCGTCCCGGCCGTCGCCGAAAGCCACTGCTTCCTTGATGTTCGGGAAGAATTTCAGCTTGTTCTCAATGTATTTCGGCGGGAACAGCGTGCCGTCATTCAGGCGGCCCACATCTTTGGCCCGGTCGATAATCTTCAGATGACCGTTTTCATCGATGAACCCGGCATCACCGGAATGCACCCAGCCATCCGCGGTCTTGGTATCCTTGGTCGCTTCCTTGTTCTTGTAGTACTCGGTGAAGATGCCCGGCGAGCGGTACATTACCTCGCCGCTGTCAGCGACCTTGATTTCCACGCCGCCCATGGGTGTACCGACCGTGTCGGCATAAATCTCGCCGTCAGGCTGGCCGGTGATGTAAACCGCTGCTTCGGTCTGTCCATAGAGCTGCTTCAGGTTGATACCGAGCGCCCGGTAATACTTGAAAATCTCAGGCCCGATCGCCTCGCCCGCAGTATATCCGATACGCACCTTGCTGAGGCCGTAGCGGTTTTTCAGCGGGCCATACACCATGAAATTGCCCAGCCAGTATTTCAGCCTGGCCATCAGTGGCACGGACTTGCCGTTGAGGATGTCTTCGCCATACTCGCGCGCCACACCCAGAAAATACTCGAACATTTTCTTCTTGATCGCACTGGCGTCTTCCATGGCGACAGTGGTCTGGGTAATCAGGTTTTCATAAATCCGCGGCGGCGCAAATGCGTAGGTCGTGCCGACCTCGCGCCGGTCGACAATAATCGTTTCCGGGCTCTCCGGGCAATTGACGCAATATCCTGAAACATAGGATTGGGCGTAGGAGAACACATGGTCACCGACCCAGGCCATTGGCAGATAGGCAATGACCTCTTCCTTCTCGGTAAGATTGTCGAATTCCTCTGCCGTGTCTGCGGCCCAGACACACGCACCCTGCGTCAGCACCACTCCCTTGGGGCGGCCGGTCGTGCCCGACGTGTACAGGATGATCGCGGTGTCGTCGGCCTTGCCCCTGGCAATCTCGCTGCGCCATACATCTTCACCTACACCGCTGTCGCGGCCAAGCTGCTGCACCGCCTCATACGAGCGCACGCCGTCAACATCATAATTCTGCAGACCTCGTTCTTCGTCGAATACGATTTCCTTCAGGTCTTTGTAGGTTTCACGGATTTCTAGAAGCTTGTCGACCTGCTCCTGGTTTTCCACCACGGCAAACTTGACGCCGGCATGGTCCAGCACATAGCCCATCTCTTCAGCTACCAAGTCCTGGTACACCGGCACCGGAATAGCGCCGAGCGACTGGGCCGAACAAATCGCCCAGTACAGTCGAGGCCGGTTGTCGCCGACAATCGCCACCCGGTCACCGCGCTTGAGGCCCATCGCCCGCAAGCCCATGGCCAGGTCGCGGATCTCCGCCAGCGTTTCAGCCCAGCTCCAGGTCTGCCAGATGCCAAGATCCTTTTCACGCATCGCGGGACGTGCGCCCCTGATCTTGGCATTTCGCAGCAGCAGTTTTGGAATTGTGTCGTGCACCGACGCGTCACGCGCTTCAGCAGTCATATGTCATTTCCACCCTGACAGGCAGCCCTCAGCAAGCTGCATGTTCGCTTCCAGTTACCGGTCTTTATGCCGACGATTGGGAGGGAGTGTGCCGAAAAAAAATGCTGCGCACCAGTACTGAGTTGACAGACAGACCATATTCTTGTGTTCTATGCTCTCGGATTGGGCCTAGAGCAACATGGGTTCAGATGAACCCATAAAGTTGCTCGGTCATTTCGAAAGCGATCAGGTTTATGATTTTTGGTTAATTCAACCAAAAATCATCCTGATCTAAATGATACTTCAGTCACCCGCCATAGTCTTTCAACCCTTCAACATCCAGCACTTTCAGGCCGGTCGGCATCAGCTTGATAAGGCCGTCATCGGCAAGCGTATGCAGTGATTTGTTGGTAATCTGGCGCGAAATACCGGCAAACAGGCCGAGATCTTCCTGCGGCATTTCAATCACAGGCGGCGTACGTGGAAACAGGACCGGATTGTACATTGCCGCTATGGTGTGCGCCAACCGCACCACCGCACTGCTGGTCCGGTCGCGGCTGACAATGGCAATAAACTGCCCCAACCTCTCATTCAGCAGTTGCACGAGGAACTGGTTGAAACCGACCGAGTTGGTAAACAGCCAGCGAAACGTGTCGCCACGCATGATTGCCACGTCAGCATTGGTCACCGCGGCAACATCATAGCGTCGCGCCTCGTCCTTGATGATCGAGCCTTCACCGAACCAGCCACCGCCTAAAATGGCAGACACGCCGGCCACCTGACCGGTATCCGACACATGGCCTATGCGCAGGACACCGCCGATGACGCCGTGCCAGGCATCAACCCGGTCAGAAAAATGCGCCACATGCTGGCCCCGCTCAAAGCTTTTCATCCTGACACCGGACGCAGCATGCGCCAGTTCCTCCCGGGTCAGTTCGCCGGCCCAGACCGCAATGTCAGCCAGTTCATCAGGAGTCATGATAGTGCCGTCGCTATGGGATATGCCTTACTCTGCGGCCAGGAATACCGGTGCCCGTGACTTGCCGGCCTTGTAGGCATCAAGCAGCGTCGCTTCATTTGTCTTTGCTTCGGCAACATGGCGTTCTTTCACATGTCCAAACCCGCGAATGCCTTCCGGCACCGAGGCGATCTCGACAGCAAGATCCAGGTTGGCAGGCTTGAGACCCGACAGTACCACAGACAGCGTGTCACGGTAATCCGTGATCAACTGACGCTCCATCCGGCGTTCTTCGGTTCGGCCAAACGGATCAAATGTCGTGCCGCGCAAACCTTTCAGTTTCGCCAGGACAGAAAACGCCTGCATCATCCAGGGACCATATTCCTGTTTCTGCAGGTGCCCGGTTTCCGGATCGCGCTTTGCCAGCACAGGCGGTGCCAGATGGTGGCGGACCTCATAATCACCCTTGAATTTGGCCGCGACAGATTTTGCAAACGACCCGTCGGAATAAAGCCGGGCAACTTCATACTCATCCTTGTAGGCCATCAGCTTGAACAGATAACGCGCGACCGCTGCGGTCAGTTTTTCAGATCCCTTGACAGCTTTCGCTTCGCGTGACATCACATCGCCAACAAAACTCCTGTAGGTCTCCGCATAAGCGGCGCTCTGATAGCCGATCAAAAACTCCACGCGCCGGTTGATCTCATCATCCAGTGTCCCGGGCCGTTCTTCGACCTGCTTGGTTCCGGCAGACAGCACTGCCTCAACCGCCGCCAGATCGTGGGCCGCGCGCCTGCCCCACAAAAACGCCTGTTGGTTCATCTTGACGGCAACGCCATTGAGTTCAATGGCACGATTGATGGCATCTTCCGACACCGGCACCAGGCCCTGCTGCCAGGCATACCCAAGCGTGAACAGGTTCGACGCAATTGAATCACCCAACAGGGCCGTGGCAATGCGGGTTGCGTCAATGAACTCGGTCGCACCCTGTTTCGTGCGCGCTTCGATCTGCACCTGCATCTGTGAGCCAGGCAGATTGAAGTCTGCATCACGGGTAAACTGGGCCGGCATCACTTCGTATGAATTGACGATGGCGTGCGTGCGTGAACGCGAGGCGCCGGACAAAATCCGCTCTGATGCGGACGTGACTATATCGCACCCCAAAAGCACATCCGCCCCGCCTGCAGCAATTCGGATAGACGCGATCTCGTCCTGCGTTTGTGCCAGCTTCAGGTGGGTCACCACCGCACCGTTCTTCTGCGATAGACCCGCCATGTCGATCATCGCAACACCCTTGCCGTCAAGGTTTGCTGCCATGCCGATTAGATGGCCAATGGTGACAACCCCGGTACCGCCGATCCCGGTAATCATGATCGCCCATGGCTGATCCAGCGCTACCTGCTTGGGATCCGGCAAAACCGGAAACGGTGTTCCTTCTGTATTGACCGGGTTTGATACACCCTTGATCAACTCGCCGCCTTCAATGGTGACAAAGCTCGGGCAGAACCCTTTCAGACACGAAAAGTCCTTGTTGCATGCAGACTGATCAATCTGGCGCTTGCGGCCAAACTCGGTTTCCTTCGGCGCGATTGCCACACAGTTCGACTGCACACCGCAATCGCCGCAGCCTTCACACACCAGTTCATTAATAAACACGCGCCGGTTCGGATCGGGGAATGTGCCGCGCTTGCGCCGCCTGCGTTTTTCCGCAGCGCAGGTCTGGTCGTAAATGATGCAGGAGATGGCAGGCACCTCCATCATCTCTTTCTGAACTGTCTGCAGTTCAGACCGGTGATGCACGCTGACACGGTCCGGAAAGCCTACATTTGACGGATATTTCCATGGCTCATCGGTTACAATGGCAATGCGGTCAACGCCTTCTGCCCTCACCTGATGGGCGATCTGCGGCACGGTCAATCCGCCTTCATGGGTTTGCCCGCCGGTCATGGCGACCGCATCATTGAACAGGATCTTGTAAGTCATGTTCACGCCGGAAGCGACAGCGGCCCGAATGGCCATCAGGCCGGAATGATTGTAGGTGCCGTCGCCCAGGTTCTGGAACACATGCTTGCGGGTCGAAAACGGCGCCTCACCAATCCAGTTGGCGCCTTCACCGCCCATATGGGTGGCACCTTCGGTATTGCGTTCAGGGATGTACTGCACCATCCAGTGACACCCGATACCCGCATAACCGCGGCCGCCTTCCGGCAGCACTGTCGATGAATTGTGCGGACAGCCGGAACAGAAATACGGAATGCGCTCGGCAAGGTTCGGCGAGTTGCTGACGCTGGCCATGGAGGCCTTGATGATACCAAGGCGTTCTTCCACCGGCTTCGACTTGCGCTTCTTCAGCAACCGGTCAGCAACCGCGATGGCGATCTGGTTGGGCTCCAGCGTACCCCAGGCCGGAAACAGCGTGTTTCCCTTTTCATCCTTTTTGCCGATAACTATCGGCGCTTTCGCATCATTGCACAGCTGTTCACGGATCTGGCTCTCCAGCAACGAGCGCTTTTCTTCAACCACGATGACGAGCTCAAGTCCCTCGGAAAAATCGTCCACGATCTGCGGGTCCAGCGGCCAGACCATGGCCACCTTCAACAGCCGCAAACCAAGTTTCGACGACGCCACCTCGTCAATACCCAGATCATCAAGCGCCTGACGCACATCCAGGTAACTCTTGCCCGTAGACACAATGCCGATCTTCGGTGTCTTGCCGCCGGACAGAATGATCTTGTCGAGCTTGTTGGCCCTCGCAAACGCAACAGCGGCATAACGCTTGTGATTGTGCAGCCGGTATTCCTGTTCAAAACGATCATCGGACGCGCGGATGTTCAGCCCGTCTTCCGGCATGTCGAAATCCTTGGGCAAATTGATTTCGATGCGATCCACGGAGCCATCTGCAATGCCGGCCGACTCGATATTGTCGTGCACACACTTGAGACCGACCCAGCATCCCGAATAGCGTGACAGGGCGAAACCATAGACACCGTAGTCAAGAATTTCCTGCAGACCTGCCGGGTGCAGGATGGGGATCATCGCATCCATCATAGCAAATTCGGACTGGTGGGGGATGGTGGAGCTTTCAGCGCCGTGGTCGTCACCCATAAGGGCCAGCACGCCGCCATGTTTGGAGGAGCCCGCGGAATTGGCATGGCGCAGCACATCGCCTGTGCGGTCAACGCCGGGTCCCTTGCCATACCAGATCGAAAACACCCCGTCATAGGCACCCTCGCCGCGCATTTCCGCCTGCTGGGCTCCCCAGATAGCGGTTGCTGCCAGATCTTCATTGATACCCGGCTCAAAGCGAACATTGGCAGGCTGTGTATACTTCACCGACCGCATGAACTGCTGATCGAGCCCGCCGACCGGCGAGCCGCGATAGCCCGTCACATAGCCAGCGGTATTCAGGCCTTCACGCTCATCGCGCGCGCGCTGCATCAGCGTCAGCCGCACAATTGCCTGGGTCCCGGTCATAAAGACATGCGATTTCGAAAGGTCGAATTTATCGTCGAGTTTTACCGGCTTCAATGCCATTACTCATACTCCGTATAATTCGAAAAAGGTCAGTAATGCTGACATATTTTTCGGCCGTACGTCAAATCAACTTTCATTACAAGTCCGACAGGGTATCTGTAGATACCTGTAAACCTGCTGCAGTGTGTGCCAATGGCCGGTCTTCGGCAAGCACCGGACCCGCCTGATGAAATCGCTTGCCGCAGTGCAGTCTATGATCTAGTTTTTGTGGTACGGGGTTTTATTGGCCACCCCGTCAGGCAAGTCGCCCAAGCGCCGTTCACTCTGTTATGGAGGGAACCCGCATTATGGGCGACTTTTTTATTTCTACTGAAGATCTTTCACACCGGCTGGCAACAGCCGAACCGCTTCGCATTTTTGACGTGCGCCGGCCACCTGCCATCGAACCGGGTTCGAGGTTTCTGCCGGGCAGCCGCTGGCGCAATCATGTTGAGGCGCTCGACTGGGCCAAAGGTTTGTCTCGCGACAGCCTGATCGTGCTGAACTGCATGCACGGTCACAATGTATCGCAGGTCGCCACAGCCTTGCTCCGGGAAAAAGGCTATAATGCCCGCGCACTGGCAGGTGGCGTAGACGGCTGGGTTGAGGCCGGCCTGCCGACCGTCGGGCAAAGCCGGCTGTGCCCGGTGGATGCCAGGCCGGGCACCTGGGTTACGCGCATCAACCCCAAGATTGACCGCGTTGCGTGTCCATGGCTGATATCCCGCTTCATCGACCCGGACGCGGTGTTTCATTTCGCAGAAGCTGAATGGGTTATTGATATCGCAGACGAGCTTTCCGGCATCGCCTTCGACACATCCGGTGCTGTCATTGAGCATGATGGCGACCTTTGCAGTTTTGACACACTACTGCGCGAATTTGACCTGAACGATCCGGTTCTCGCTCAACTGGCAACCATCGTGCGCGGTGCCGATACGGACAGAAACAATCTGGCTCCCGAGGCAGCCGGGCTGTTGTCTATCATGCTGGGCAATTCCATTGTGGGCAAAACCGATCACGATGTTATGCGGCTTGGGCTTCCGGTTTACGACGCACTCTATGCACGTCTGAAACTGTCGCGTAATGAAACCCACGGCTGGCAGCCAATGACAGCTTGAGAGGCAGCAGCAATGTCAAATCAACCCACAACTTCATTTCGTGAGGCCATGCGTGTTTTTGCACGCATCGGCTGCCTCTCCTTTGGTGGCCCGGCAGGACAGATTGCCCTGATGCATCGTGAACTGGTGGAACAGCGCCCGTGGCTGAGCGAGCAGGACTATCTGCGCGCCCTCAATTTCTGCATGTTGCTGCCCGGCCCGGAGGCCATGCAGCTTGCAACCTATGCCGGCTGGCGTCTGCACGGTGTGCGCGGCGGCCTGATGGCCGGCCTGCTGTTTGTATTGCCTGGCGCTGCCGTCGTGCTCATCATCTCGGTGCTGTATTCACTGTTCGGCAGACTGCCTCTGGTTGAAGCCGTATTCTTCGGCATCAAGGCTGCCGTGCTGGCCATCGTTCTGGAAGCCCTGCTGAAAGTCTCGCGCCGCGCCTTGAACCTGCCCTGGCACTGGATGGTTGCCATTGCCGCCTTTCTTGCCCTGTTCGTTTTCAACATACCGTTCCCGGCCGTCATCGCGGTTGCCGGCATCACCGGCTATCTGATGACAAGGGGCCATGCGCCTGATACCGCATTGCAACAGGTCACGCCGGTACCGGTTTTGCAGACCGTACGCACCATCGCCATCTGGCTGGTCATCTGGTTTACGCCGATCGCCATCGTCGCCCTGGTCACCTATCCCGATCATCTGCTGGTGTCGGTAGGGCTGTTCTTCTCCAAGCTGGCCGTGGTGACCTTCGGCGGTGCCTATGCCGTATTGGCCTATATGGGTCAGCAGGCGGTGGAAAACCACGGCTGGCTCACCGCACCGCAAATGGTCGACGGGCTGGGCCTGGCGGAAACCACACCTGGGCCGTTGATCCTTGTGACAGAGTTCGTGGGGTACATGGCGGGTTTTCGCGCATCCGGGCTGCAAGGTTCCATTGTGGGCGGTCTGGCAACAGCCACAATGGCTTTGTGGGTGACCTTTGCCCCATGCTTCTTGTGGATATTCGCAGGTGCGCCTTACATTGAACGCCTGGCCAACATGCCGCGGCTTTCCGGCGCCCTGAGCGCCATTACCGCAGGTGTTGTTGGCGTCATTGCAAATCTGGCATTGTGGTTCGGTTTGCACGTGCTTTTTGGTGATTTGACAAGAATCGAGGCCGGTCCGGTAACCATGACCTGGCCGGTCTGGTCCAGCGTGAACATTGTGGCGGTCGGGCTATTTGTCTTGTCCGGGTTGATGCTGTTGAAGCTACACGCCGGATTGGCCAAAACGCTGGGCGTTTGTGCGATACTGGGAGCAGTGATTGGCCTGATGACCTGACCGATCACATATCCAGAACGAAGACATGCATCAGTATTGCCCGATACCCCCGGCGCATATTGAAGGCGCCGGATACATCGAGAAAACCGTCGAGACGGGCTAATTGCTTGCCGCCATTGTCAACATAAAATGCGTTGCGGATGCGCTCCGGATGCAGGTAGCGGCGCTGAACGCTGGCTTTGTGGCCATCATCGGGATCATGCAGAATGATCACATCGCGGTCGGTTGCGCCATTCTTGTTGACCCCGAAACCGGCCATGGTCGTCATGTGGCCGCCGACACGCAGAAGGTCACTTGAGCGGTTGCCTTCCTTGAAGAAACCGACCGATATCCAGACACCGGCGCCACGTGCAAACTCTGACCGGATCTTGAACATGTCAGGCGCGCCGGTATTGTTGCGGGTGACATTGCGGTATTTCCAGGGACTATGGGCTTCGAGCGACGGCCGGTAACCCGACTTCCTGATAAAACCCGACAACCCGTCGACAAATTTCTGCAGGTTTGTGCCGCCTTTCGGCGCGGTCGACATCAGGCTCGCGCTGCCCAGTTCGGTTGCAACACTTGCCACCTTTTCGATGGTCGTCAGACCCTGTACCGGCAGCAATTTCTTGTACCCGCGCTGTTCAGCCAGCCAGACCAGTACATTGGCGGTCGCAACCGGCACGCAGTAATGCGAACCGCCGCCGGGCAGTTTCAACCTTCGATCAGTCTGGGAAAAGTCGGGCATTCTGTCCAGACGCGATGTGTCGTATGCAGCTGCTTGCACTTCCCCGGTCATGCCGGCTACGGCAATCCAGGTCGCCGCGGCAACCGCAAGTACAATATCTATCATCCGACCGAGTACCATCTTCCTGCAAAATCCCTTCTGGAAATCCTGCAATCAGAATACTGCATCTGTTACCAAACAGCGCTTAACCCGATAGCTACAATTTTAGCTATTGCCGTGACCGTTAACCTGCCAGTCCCAGAAATCATTGCCGCGTTTCTGATAGTGCCGCGACAGCACCATCTTGTGAACTTCCGACGCACCGTCCACCAGTCTGGCGCAGCGTGCATAGCGGTAAATCCATTCGACCACGCTGTCTTCCGAGTAGCCTTTGGCGCCCATCAGTTGCAGTGCCGTATCGGCCGCCTGGTGCAGTGTATCGGCAACATGAATTTTGGCCATCGACACTTCCCGTTGCGCCTTGTCACCCTGATCGATCAACCAGGCCGCGTGCATGGTGAGCAGTTTGCCGGTCTGTATGGCAGCCGCCACATCGCCCATCATGATCTGGATGGATTCGCGCTCAACCAGCTTTGCGCCAAACGCCTCGCGTTTTGAAATATAGTCATTGGCAATTTCCATGCACCGCTTCGCCATGCCAAGCCAGCGCATACAGTGGGTGAGCCGTGCAGGGCCAAGCCGCATCTGGGTCAGCCTCAGGCCATCGCCTTCTTCCATCAGCCGGTTGGCCATCGGTATTTCAAGGCCGTCAAACTCAAGCTCACATACGCCGCCATGTTCATCCGGCCCCATATTGCCGATGCGACGAACAATGCGCCATCCCGGATCGTCCTTGTGGAACAGAAAGGCTGACAGGCCATTGCGCGGATCGTCGGAGGTCCGCGCCATCAGGATAAAGTGGGATGCAACGGCAGCACCGGAAATATACCATTTGCGACCTGAAATGATGTAGCGGTCGTTTTTGCGTTCAGCGCTGGTCAGCATCATGCCGCCGGGGTCAGAGCCGGATCCAGGCGCTGGTTCCGTCATCACGAAAGACGACCGCACATCACCGTCAATGATCGGTTGCAGCCATTTGTCCTTCATTTCCTCGCTTGCCAGCGCCTTGTTGAGGACCGACATGTTACCGTCATCAGGTGCCTGGCAATTCAGCACCACCGGCCCGAAAATCGACCGGGCGGCTTCTTCGTAAAACACCGCCCATTCAGCAACGCCCAATCCCAGTCCGCCGCGGTCTTGTGGCATTTGCGGCGCCCACAAACCTTCCTTGCGGGCTTTTTCACGCAATGGCTTCAGCAGCGACAACCGGATATTCTCAAACTCGTTGAAGTTGTCCTTGTTGTCTTCAAGCGGCAGCACCTCGCCGGCAATGAAGTCCCGCACCCGCAGCCTTAGTTTGTCGAGTTCCGGTGAGATTGTGAAATCCATAGTACTGCCTTTCGGGCCTTGAAATGTCGCAGATGAATCGAGCGGCTAGTCGACCGGCAGCAGATGCCCGCCATCCACTACTACCGTGCTTCCGGTCATGTAACCTGACGCCTTGTTTGAAGCCAGCAGCAGCAAGGTGCCGTCCAGATCCGATACATCACCAATGCGGCGCTGTGGAATACGCTTGATCATCACAGCACTGTCGTGTGATTCAAAATATTCCTTGTTGATCTCGGTCAAAATGTATCCCGGCGCGATGCTGTTTACACGAATATTGTAGCGTGCAAATTCCAGCGCCAGGTTGCGGGTCAGTTGCAGCACTGCTCCCTTTGAAGCGGCATAGGCGACGACCGTGCGGGCGGCCCTGAAAGACAACACCGAGGCAATATTGATGATATTGCCTTGCCTGCCCGCATCCTTCATTCGCCGCGCCGCCTCCTGGGCGGCAAACCACACCCCATCCAGATTGACGGACATGACAGTGCGCCAGTCCTCCGGCGTCACGTCGAATACCGCCTTGTTGCCGGCGACACCGGCATTGTTGACCAGTATCGTGACAATGCCAAATGCGGTTTCAGCCGCATCAAAAGCGCCTGCGATTGCGCCCTGGTCGGAGACATCAAGGTCCACCGCCCGGGCTTTTCCGCCTGCATCGGATATTCGCTCAACAAGTGATGCAAGGCGGTCGACACGCCGTGCTGCCACCACGACACTGGCGCCATGGGCAGCCAGCACTTCGGCAAACCGTTCTCCCAATCCGGAAGACGCGCCAGTGACCAGCGCGACTTCGCCGGACAAATCAAACAGTTGACTTGCGTGCATAAGGCCCCCGTCAGAAACTCAGCGACACATCAGTGTGATGCGACATGCATGTTGCGACATTCAGCGCGGTATCTTCAGGCAGACGCCTCAGAGACCGCAGACCAATGGTATTCCTGATGGTGGCTTCGTATTTGCCGAGACCGTCAGCAAGGTTTGCCTTTGCAGCCGTGCGCCATCGCACCTGGTCATCATAAACCCGGGTCGTTTCAACCAGCAGGTTCTTTAATTCCGGCACATCGTCAGGCGACTTTGCCGCATGGCGCGACACCTTGCGCAGTTCCTTCTTGATGTCATTGGTACCGGCTACCGGGCCAAGTTTCGAGCTAAGGGTTTTGGCAGCAGCTTCAACCGCCTTGGCATCGCCACTGTCAGCCAGCTTCGTCAGCGCCGCAAAGTCCGGCGCAAGTTCACCCAGGGCATCGGTTGTCTCAAGAATGTCGGTAATTTCGATCACCGGCTTGTAGGACTGGTCAGTGTTGCGCCGGTAGGTCGTGCGGGCTTTCTTGTCGGCATTCAGCAGCAGTTTGAACGCCTTGTTTTTCTCTTCCCAATCCGCCGGTATCTCAGCTTTGAGACGTTCGACTTTGGCCATATCCTTGTCAATCCTGGCCTGCAGGCGTTCACGTGCTGCCTTGGCAGCATCATCATCGCCGCGGGTCCGGCTCAGCGAGGTGCGCAGCAGTTTCACTTCCTCCTGTGCCTTGCGGATGTCACGCTGAATTTGCCGCACGCGGACATGCAAAGGCGAATAGGCAGGAACAGCCTGTTTCAGAGTCACTTCTGTCGCCTTGATATCGTCCAGCAGCTTGAAGGTGTTCTCGGCCTTGACGAGACTGTCGCCGAACGATTTTGCCAGCTTTGGCGGCAGGCTCGACACATTGAGATTTTTTGCTTCACCTATGGCCGACTTGATGCGGTCACCATTGCTCTGGAACTGCGCAAACACGGTTTCTTCGATACAGGTCTGCAGCTTCGGATTGATCGGCGGCGGTGCCTGCTCGCCCAGCAAGGACAGTCTGGTCGGCAGGTAATTCACCAGGCTTGGGAAGTACCCCACAATGCTGAGCGCAAGTAACTGCAGGCCGATAAACGGCACGACGCCTTTGTAGATTGATGTGGTTTTCACCGCTGCCGGCGCCACACCGCGCAGATAGAACAGCGCAAAGCCGAACGGCGGTGTCAGGAACGACGTCTGGATGTTCAGGCCAATCATCACGCCAAGCCATACCGCGGTAATGTTCGCCTGCGGGTCAGCCAGCAGGATCGGTGATACGATCGGCACCACCACCACGGCGATCTCGATAAAGTCGAGGAAGAAGCCGAGCAGGAAAATCACCGCCATCACGATGATGAACTGAGCCCAGAAACCGCCCGGCAGGCTGGTCAGAAACTCCTTTACCAGCTCTTCACCGCCAAATGCGCGGAACGCTGCCGTCAGCATCGCTGCGCCCAGCAGAATGATGAACACGAGTGATGTCGTCTTGGCGGTATCGAGCATTACACCGCGCAGAGTATTGTCAATCTGCAGAGCGCGCTTGCCGCTCCACAATAGAGCAACAATCAGCGCACCAAGCGCCACCACACCGAGACCAATCCCCAGAGCATCGGTCGAAGTCTGGATATTCTTGACGTTCATGTTGAACTGCGATGACAATACGAAAATGCAAACAACCGCAGTCATCGCCAGAATGGCCGGCCAGTAAGCGCGCGGCTGACCTTCCTTGAGCCTGTAGCCTGCCATGATCATGGCACCGGCAGCGCCAATGGCGCCGGCCTGGTTCACTGTCGCAACGCCTGCGATGATGGATCCCAGCACGATGAAAATCAGCACCAGTGGCGGCACCAAGGTGATCATTGCCTTGGCAATCAGGGTGCGGTCATAACCGCCTTCCAGCGGCACTGCGGGTGCAAGCTTCGGTTTGATCAGCGCCAGCACCAGAATGAACGCCATATACAATCCGACCAGTACCAGGCCCGGAATGAACGCACCCAGGAACATGTCTCCGGCACTGGTTGATGTGACCGCAAACTCGGACGGCATCGAGAACTCGCCCGTAGTTGCCTTGTACAGGGACTTGCGGGCCGTATCCGCCTGATCGACCGCGCTGGCAAGCTGGTCAGCCAGGATGATCAGCACAATGGATGGCGGAATAATCTGACCCAGCGTACCGGAAGCTGCAATTGTGCCGGTGGCAAGCGGGTGCGAGTAATTGTTGCGCATCATCACCGGCAGCGAGATCAGGCCCATGGCGACAACCGTTGCGCCCAGTATACCGGTAGTTGCTGCCAAAAGCGCACCCACGAACACCACCGAAATGCCGAGACCGCCAGGTATCGGGCCGAACAGCTGGGCCATGGTGACCAGCAGGTCTTCTGCGATTTTCGAGCGCTGCAGCATGATGCCCATGAACACGAACAGCGGAATGGCGATCAGCGTGTCTCGCTCGACCTCCCAGTAGATGCCCCGGAAGTTGGTGACCCCTGCACTCAGCCATTGCGACGGCGAGCCTTGTGCAAAATAGGCCGCGCTGTCACCGGCAAACAGATAGCCGGAAACCGCTGCTGCACTGATGGTGAGAATGGCTGCACCCGGCAGCGCGAAAGCCACCGGATAGCCTGACCCAAGCGCCGTTGCCATGACCAGCACCAGCATTGCAAGAAAGAAAAGTTCCATATCCGAATTGCCCTCAAAGCACTAGATCAGGTTTTAAGTGTTAACCTGAACCCAGGTTGCCCTATTCTCATCAGTTCAGTGTTCGCCGGCTTCAGCGACCTTGCGCTTGCCGGGTTCATTGCGTTGATCAGCCACAGCATCCAGCAGGTAGCCGGCAAACTGCACCATCATCGTTACGGCAAAAACCGCCAGAAAACCTGCCATCATGTATTTCACATACATGCCAAAGCCCGATTGCGAGACTTCGAAATTGAGTAATGGCGAGTTGATCACGCTGGCTTTGCCTTCCATGCCGAAAAACAGAACTGTAAAGCACAAGGACATGCCCAGCAAAATCGATCCGATATGGTTGACGATGCCCCTGGCCCTGGTGGTGAAGCCCGCATAAAGCACGTCCACCCGGACATGGCCTTCCTCGATAAGCGTATAGGCGCTGGCAAACAGAAACAGGGCGGCGTACCAAAACCGTACGAGATCACCCATGTAGGCCTGCTCATATGAGAAAATGAACCGGGTGAATACGATTATCAGCTCTGCGATCACCACCAGCAAAGCCAGCCATATAAACCCTAAAGTCCGCGTGAATGCCGCGATGACGAATGAAATCAGCAGCAAGGGAACATGCACCCAAAGCCCCCGAAACACCGGCCTGCCAAGCTCGGCCGTCAAGCTGCTGCCGACAACGCTTTCGAGAAAGCCTTCGACGCGCAAAAATGAAATAAATGCATCAACCAGTCCGACCAGCAGCACCGAGAAAAACGCCCAGCGGATGATATAGGCGGTCAGCCCGTAGAGCCGATTGGCGTCATCACGCAATGGCAGTTGTGGCGACTTGCGCACATACCATACCGCACCCGCCAGCCCCACTCCGTAAAGCGCTGCCTGCAACCAGGCAAGTGCACCTCCGTTGGCGAAAATCGACGTGGCGCCCGGCCAGTTGAACCAATAGGTCAGAAAATTGTTAAAAAGAAAAACGAACATCAAAAAAGTGACGGCCCATGAAAACATCCGCCAGCCCAGCGTCGCCATCGACGCCTGATATGTTTGATCGCTCACAGTCGGCACCCACCCTTGATTACCTCAGCAAAACCTTAATCACTAAACGCTCTTTACCTCTTTTCGGGTTTTTGGCGTAGCGGGTGGAGCAGCAGTTTCTGCTCCACCCGCGTCATTGTCTGTCAGACCAAAGACCTGATTACAGGCCCAGAACGCGGTTGCGCTGCTGGAAGTAGGCACCTTCAGAAAGCTTCATCCAGCCACCGACATCGGTACGCGCTGCAACAAAGCTGTCATGAGTGCGCTTGGCCAGATCGGAGTGTGCAACTGTTTCTGCAAACACTTCTTCAGCAGCAACACCGAAGCTGTCATAGATATCGTCGTTGAACTCACGCAGTTCGACACCGTTTTCCTTGACCAGCTTGGTCAGGAAGGTACCGTTATTTGCGTTGTATTCAGACATCGAGTACGTGTGCTCTTCGCCACATGCAGCCCTGATGATTTCCTGATCGGTCTTGCCGAGGTCGGACCACCACTTTTCATTCATGCCGAGGGACAGCGTTGAGCCGGCTTCGTGCATGCCCGGGTAGTAGTAGTATTTGGCAGCTTCATAGAACTTCATGAAATAGTCGTTCCATGGACCAACCCACTCGGTTGCGTCAATCGCACCTGAGACAAGGTTTTCATAAATCTGGCCGCCTGGCAGGGACACAGGAGACGCACCCAGTTTCGCCATGACGTCACCGCCGAGGCCCGGGATACGCATCTTCAGACCTTTGAGGTCGTCAGCCGAGTTGATTTCCTTGTTGAACCAGCCGCCCATCTGAACGCCGGTGCTGCCGGACATCAGGCACTTGAGCCCGAATCCGGAGGCCACTTCGTCCCAAAGCGCCTGACCGCCCATGTGATTGATCCAGGCGTTCTGTTCATTATGGGTCAGACCGAACGGTACGGAAGTGAAATACGCCCATGCAGGGTGCTTGCCCTTCCAGTAGTAATCAGCGGCATGATAGGCCTGTGCGTTGCCGGATGCGACTTCGTCAAACGAGTCAAAGGCGCCTACGCGCTCACCCGCAGAGAAGTACTGCACGTTGATGCGGCCTTCGGTCAGTTCACCGATACGTGCGGCAAGGCGCTGCGCACCTGTACCCAGACCCGGAAAATCCCGCGGCCATGTTGCCACGATGACCATGTCTTTCTTGGCCTGCGCAATGGCCGGTGCCGACAGTGTGGTTGCAGCAGCTGCAGCGCCCGTAGCAATGCCGGCAGATTTGATAAACTTACGACGATCCATTCGGTTACTCCCTTGTTTTCGAATGTACCCCGTTCAACTGGAACGGGCATAATTTAAGGATCAAACACGCCCTGTCGCGAGCTGCTTGATCCCCATAGCCGACCCTTTCGGCCTGCATGACATGAATAAACCCCAAACTTTTCACAGATACAACAGCAAGATGCAGTTTTCGAGATAACATTCCGGCAATGTAGTGAACGCGCGAGGCGGTAATTCATTTACGAATTGCGGCATGGAGAAACTGTTGGACATGTTGGCCGTCGCCAGTTTACCAAAGCCTCACTCGTTTTCAGGATCCAGCCGATGTCGACAGTTCCCAGACCATCTCTTGTAGGCGTGCCCGCCGATGTATCGGACAAGGACGGGCTGCTTTTCCATTCAGCCGGGGACAAGTACATCCGTGCCCTCATGGATTGTTCCAATGCAATGCCGGTCATTGTTCCGGCAATGGACGGCGACCTTGATCTGGAGCATTTGCTGGACAGGCTGGATGGTGTGCTGGTCACCGGGGCCACGTCCAACGTCCATCCGCCAAGGTTTGGTGCAAAACCGAGCGCAGACCATGAACCCTATGACCAGCTTCGCGACAGCCTGACGCTGCCGCTGATCCGTGCGGTGCTGGACCGGGGCATGCCGCTTTTCTGCATTTGCCGTGGTTTTCAGGAGTTGAACGTTGTGTTTGGGGGCACTCTTGATACCGAGATTCAAAAAAAATCCGGCCATCTCGATCACCGTGCAGCAGACAGCGACGACATTGAAGTGCGGTACGGCCCGGCCCATCCGATTGCCATTGAACCGGCCAGCATACTGCACTCGATTCTGAAGAAGTCAGGCACAATTGTGAACACGGTGCATCGTCAGGCCATTGCCAATCTGGGCAGCGGGCTGAAGGTCATGGCACGCGCACCTGACGGTGTAATCGAGGCTGTCACCACAGCCAAGGATACGGACAGTTTTGTGCTGGCGGTGCAATGGCACCCGGAATACCGGGCAAAGGACAATCCGGACTCGGCCCGATTATTCCAGGCTTTCGGCCAGGCCATGCAGCGATACACTCAGCTTCGCGAGCGGACAGGGACCACGGACAGCTAATCGGTATGGTGCACCTGGCGGCTGGCTGTTGCAGTTGCCGGGGCTGAACTGCGAGTGGGTATGACTGTTGTTGACACTGGATTTTCCGGTCAGTTTATTTTACCAATCTGCCCGACCCTGTAGCTGACGCCGGAGTAACCATGCCGATCATCACCTGTATTGAAGACTTGCGCGTGCTCGCTCAACGCCGGGTTCCGCGCATGTTTTACGATTATGCGGATTCCGGCTCCTACACGGAAGGAACCTACCGGGCCAATGAAAACGATTTTTCAAAAATCAAACTGCGCCAGCGCGTCGCAGTGGACATGGACAACCGCACCACCAAAACGAAAATGATCGGGGAAGATGTGGCCATGCCGGTCGCCATTGCGCCGACTGGGCTAACCGGCATGCAGCATGCCGATGGAGAAATTCTGGGTGCCAAGGCGGCGGAAAAATTCGGCATTCCCTTTACGCTTTCAACCATGTCCATCTGTTCGATCGAGGATGTCGCCGAGCACACATCCAAACCGTTCTGGTTCCAGCTCTATGTCATGCGTGATCGGGAGTTCTCCGAAAACGTGATCGACCGGGCGAAGGCCGCGGGATGTTCTGCTCTTGTGCTGACGGTCGACCTGCAATTGCTTGGTCAGCGCCACAAGGATCTCAAGAACGGATTGAGCGCACCACCGAAGCTGACCATCGCCAACATGATCAATATGGCAACCAAACCTCGTTGGGGTCTGGGTATGCTGGGTACCAGTCGCAGGACGTTCGGTAACATCGTTGGCCATGCCAAGGGCGTTGATGACATCTCATCTCTCAACAGCTGGGCAAATGAGCAGTTTGACCCCCAGCTCAACTGGAAAGATCTGGAATGGATCAAGAAGCGCTGGGGCGGCAAGATTATCCTGAAAGGCATTATCGACCCGGAAGACGCGAAGATGGCCCTGAAGGTTGGCGCGGATGCACTGATTGTCTCCAATCACGGCGGGCGTCAGCTGGATGGAGCCCTGTCATCGATTTCGGCATTGCCGGCAATCATTGATGCAGTGGGCGACAAGATCGAAGTCCACATGGATGGCGGTATCCGCACCGGCCAGGATGTGTTGAAAGCAAAGGCACTCGGCGCTGCCGGTACCTATATCGGGCGTGCCTTCCTGTATGGCCTGGGCGCCATGGGCGAACAGGGCGTCACCACGGCACTGGACATCATCCAGAAGGAACTCGACACCACCATGGCCTTGTGTGGCCTGCGCGATGTGAACGACCTGTCGCGTGATGTGTTGCTGATGCCCGACCGGTGGTGGTGAACTGAAAGCCCGGGTGAATAGGCCATATTCATCACCAGCACCGGCCGGGCAAATGCCGCAACGGCATCTGAGAAAAGTTACATATAGCCTATCCATTTGCCGCGACCGTCCAGCTTGGCTTTGCCATCTTCGGTGCTTTGAACCTGGCCGGCATCGCCGGTGGCCTGCTCGCCCAGATGGGCGGCACCAAGGACGAGCAGTATGGCAATCAACGCGCCAATGATGGTTGTCCAGGCTGGATTTGTCTGCGTGTCATCCGCATCGGGCAACAGGTAGGACGGGTGGTGAATATCAGTCATGGTCAATACTCCGGTGTCGCAGCGAGAGCACACGGGCACTCGCAGGTGTTCAGAAAACAGAATTTTGGATTCGTCAGACCTTCCAGAAAGGCTTGGCGCTCTCACGACCGGCATCAATACGGGTCACACCGATATCGGCCAGCTGGCGATCGTTCAACTCACTCAACTGCCTGCGCTGGGTTGCGCGATCCTGCCACTGGGCCAATTTTCTGAACGTTATGCCAGACCAGTGGCGCACGGTTGCCGTCCACGAAAGTGCGTCAGAAGCAGGTTTGGAGGCAGATATTCTGGGCAGGCTGCTGTACGATGAAGTCTTCATGATAATGCTCCGGTTTTGTGGCTTCCCATGACGATCAAGGGACCGAATGGGGCGGGTTAACGTGGAAGCATTTATACGAAACCGGTCATGCGCCAACAAACGATCTTAATTACGTATCGCATTAGAAAATATAATAATAAATTCTCACAACGGCCTGATTTAGGACAAATTGACTATTAAATACCGCTTTTTGTCAGATATATGGTTGATTTTTGAATTAATTTTTCTTATCAGAATACTATGACCAGACGATTACCATCCCTGAACGCAATGCGCGCCTTTGAGGCGGCCGCACGGCACTTGAGTTTTACCCTTGCGGCAGAAGAGCTGCATGTGACCCAGGCGGCTGTAAGCCATCAGATCAAGGCACTGGAGGAACATCTGGATATGCCGGTGTTCAAACGCCTGAACCGCGCCCTGATACTGACGCCCGCCGGCCAGGCGCTGTTTCCGGCGGTCAGCGAAGCACTCGATATCATGGCATCTGCCGTCGACAGGCTGCATCATCAGGATCAATCCGGCGTGCTGACGGTTACAACCATGGATTCGTTTGCCGCGACCTGGCTGGTCCCCAAGCTCGGCCGCTTCCGACGGTCAAATCCGGATATCGATGTCCGCATCTCAACGTCGGATGAAAGTATCGATTTTGATCGGGTGAATATGGACATGGCAATTCGCTACGGTGCCGGAGACTGGTCCGGCCTGCATGTCGAACGGCTGATGACAGAAGAAGTATTTCCAGTCTGTGCGCCATCCCTGTTGCAATCAGGCTCCCCCCTCAACTGCCCGGCAGATCTCAAGAACCATACCTTGTTGCACGACGACCTGCGGGTGGACTGGCGGATGTGGCTGATGGCTACGGGTGAGGAAACCGTCGATTCAAGCAAGGGACCCGGATATCAGCATTCCAACCTGGTTCTGCTGGCGGCTGAACAGGGTGACGGCGTTGCTTTGGCACGCAGCGTACTGGTACAGCATGCGCTGACAACTGGCAGGTTGGTGAAACCATTCAATTTCGCCATCCCCGGCGAGTACGCCTATTACATGGTGTGTCCTGAAGCCAACCTGAAACGGCCAAAGGTCAAAGCCTTCCGTGAATGGCTCATTGCGGAAGCCAGTGACTCGGTTACCAGTCTGGCGCAGCCTGCCTGATTCACTCCTGAACGACGCACACGTCAACAGACTGACTGATCAGCTGCATTGCGCCGTAACTGCTCAGGAAGGCAACTTCGGCAGCATCGAGCCCAACGCCGATAACGGCAGCTACGTCCGCGCGTGCCATTCCCGTGGCATCTACCAGATGCCAGGCACCGTCCAGAAACACCTCTGCCATGGCATGGAAGTCCGGTGGCGAGACGTCCGGTGCATAAACACTGGCAAACCGGGCCGGTATGGCAGAGGCCCGCGCAAGGCAGATCATCACGTGGGCAAAGTCGCGGCAAATCCCCTGCCGCTGCACGAATGTATCCAGTGCCGTTGTCTGAACGGTGCTTGAACCCACGACATACTGAAACTTGTCACCAATCCAGTCTCGCATTGCCGCGATGCGGACACCACCGGAAAGCTGCCCGAACTCTGCCGATACGAACGACTGCAATTCATCACACGGGCAGTACCGCGACGGCATCAGGTACCTGACCGCATCTGCAGGCAGAAGATGTGGTGCCACAGCATCCAGAGACCCGATCTCCAGCACAGGACGCTGGATATCTATCCTGGCCGAGTAGTCACACAGAAAATCGCCGTCACCGCGCAACCAGATGCGCTCACCCAGGCCGTGCTCAGCCGCTATACGGGAAAAGTGCTCGGTTTCGCTCAGATTGATATTGGCGTTCACCAGCCGCTGTCCCCCGCCATCGGCTGCTTCTATCTGCAACAGCAGATCGGTCGATTGCGCGAGGCGATAGTGGAGATGAACATTGATATCGAGGATCATTTGCCGGGCCTGAAGTCGATGGAGCCATTCCGGAAGCACAAGCGCACGGTCCTGCCGGCGGACGCAGCCACAATTACGGCGCTTCGCGAAAGGTGTTCATTACGGCCGCGCTGGATGATGCCGTCACACCGGCTTCATTTTGGATAGAATTGCATCGAGCTTGCCAACAGCCGCCGCTGTATCAGCCAGTTTATCGAGGCCAAAAAGGCCCAGTCGGAAAGTCGAGAAACCATCAGGTTCATCAACCATCAAGGGTACGCCCGCTGCAATCTGCATGCCGTGTTCGGCAAACTTCTTGCCGTTCTGGATATCCGGATCATCCGTGTAGCTGACCACGACGCCCGGCGCTTCAAACCCGGCAGCGGCAACACTCTTGAACCCGCGTTCCGCCAGCAGTTTCCGGACACCTTTTCCCAGTTCCAGTTGCTGGTCGCGCAACTTGTCAAACCCAAGCGCCTGGGTCTCCAGCATGGTATCGCGAAACCCGGTCAGGGCATCTGTCGGCATTGTGGAATGATAGGCATGGCCGCCGTTTTCATAAGCCTGCATGATCTGATGCCACTTGCCGAGATCAACCGCAAAACTGCTGCTCTTGGTTTCCTGCAACCTGGCCAGTCCGCGTTCACTTAACATCACCAGACCGGCAGACGGAGAAGCGCTCCACCCCTTTTGCGGCGCGGAGATGAGGACGTCGACACCAACAGCCTTCATATCGACCCAAACCGTTCCCGATGCCACGCAATCCAGCACAAACAGCGCTCCAACGTCATGAGCTGCGTCTGCCACGGCCTTCATGTAACTGTCCGGCAGCATGATGCCCGATGAGGTTTCGACATGCGGCGCGAACACCACGTCGGGACGTTGGTCGCGAATGGACTTGACCACCTCATCAATCGGACAAGGCGCGTAAGGAGCCGGCAGTTCATTGCCCACGGCACGCGCCTTCAGCACAACTTGCTCTTTGGGAATATTGCCCGCATCGAATATCTGGCTCCAGCGGTAGGAAAACCAGCCATTGCGAATGACCAGCGTCTTGCGGTCTGTTGCAAACTGACGTGCAACCGCCTCCATGGCATAGGTGCCGCCGCCGGGTACGATGACAGCGGCTTCGGCATTGTAGACCTGTTTCAGCAGCCCGGAAATGTCAGTCATGACCTTGCGGAAGGCAGCAGACATATGGTTGAGGGACCGGTCGGTGAAAACCACCGAAAACTCCATCAGGCCGTCAGGATCAA
This sequence comes from uncultured Alphaproteobacteria bacterium, assembly GCA_963759095.1. Taxonomy (GTDB): domain Bacteria; phylum Pseudomonadota; class Alphaproteobacteria; order Rhizobiales; family Aestuariivirgaceae; genus Anderseniella. Next base: position 384,590 of record CAVWYF010000036.1, read on the forward strand.
CCATCGAAGAATTAACACTCATGACAAATTTCCCGTTAATGCAGTTAGCCTGGCCGCAGGCCCGACGAGGATCGTCCTTGTAAGCGTCATGCGGGCCTGCAACAAGAAACAATTGACGCATACTTGGCATGCATTAGGCAAAAGGTTTTTACACGTATATTTGGATGACCAAGTCAAATAGAGTTGACCTCTGGTTTAGCAACTCCCGATTGCAAAGAGGACAGCAACAATGGCTCTGAAAATCATCGGTGCAGGCTTTGGCCGCACAGGAACAATGTCGACTTTCACCGCCCTCAATCAACTGGGTTTCCCGTGCTATCACATGTTCGAGGTTCTGGATAACCCGGCCAACAAAACCCATCTGGACTTCTGGAACAAGGTGGCCAACTCACCAGCCGGAGCGCAGCACAACTGGGAGAACGTTTTCGGAAATTACACTGCCGCAGTTGACAATCCGGCCGCCTGCGTATGGCGCGAACTGACAGAAGCTTACCCCGACGCCAAAGTACTGTTGACCTTGCACCCGAAAGGCGCAGAAGCGTGGTACAACAGCACGATTGATACAATCTACTTCACCGAAAATCTCTGGCAGTTCAAGGTGATTGAATGGTTTACCCCGTTTGGCCGGAAGTTCGGCAACATGTCACGTAAACTGATATGGCAACGCTCGCACAAAGGCACTATGGACGATCGGGACAGTGCGGTTGCCCACTACAACCAGCATATTGAGGACGTAAAGGCCGCAGTCCCGGCTGACCGGCTTTTGATATTCACGGCTGATCAGGGCTGGGGTCCGCTATGCAAGTTTCTCGACGTGCCGGAACCGGCGGATGAGTTTCCCAATGTAAACGACCGAGCCGCGGTCAAGAAGGTCATCGCCAACCTGACCAAGGGCGCTTATGGCATCATTGCCGCAATCGCTGTGGCACTTGCGATTGTTGTCTACGCAGCTTTCAACATCATCGGCTGACCGGTTGCCGGCAACCCTTGCGGCTTAGTGTCCGCCCCCGGCCGTGGCCGGCGGTGCCTTGACCAGTTCCGGCAGCGTTTCGGCAGGCGGTGTGTTGCGTGACCGGTGCGAACGCACGACGCCATCAATGATGGTCATGCCCAGCCCCGGCAGATTGCCCTGCCTGATAGATGCGAGCATGTCCTTGCCCGGCGCGTGCTGAGCCCGGTCGACAATGATCAGGTCAGCAGACTTGCCCGCTTCAATAATGCCGCAATCCAGATCCCGCATGCGCGCCGTATTGCCGGTACCAAAGCACCAGGCGATCTCCGCAGGCACGTCTCCAAGGCTTGAAAGCATGGCAATCATGCGCAGAATGCCGAGCGGTTGCACGCCGGATCCGGCGGGCCCGTCCGTACCAAGGATAATGCGTTCAGGCTGCTTCAGGTCGAATGCGGTACGCATGGCAAGCAGGCCGGCGCGTTCATTACCGTTGTGCACAATCTCAATGCCGCGCAGGCAGCTTTCACACAGGCAGGTAATCTGGCTGTCCGGCAGCGCCGTGTGGCCGCCATTGATGTGGCCGATAATGTCGGCATCTGCTTCCAGCACCACGTCCTTGTCGATGAGTCCCGATCCGGGGATGGAAGGACCGCCGGTATGAATGGTCGACTGAATGCCGTATTTGCGCGCCCAGGCGACCATCTCCTTGGCGGTTTCACCAGTCTTGACTGTGCCGAGCCCCACTTCGCCCAGCAGTTTCACACCGGCATCGGCAAGATCCTTGAAGTCCTCTTCAACCATGCCTTGTTCCAGCACCGGCGCACCGGCTAGTACCTTGACGCCTGAGGGCCGAAAATTCTCGTACCAGCGCTGTGCCGCAATCGCCATGGCTTTAAGGCCGACAATATCCTTTGGCCGGCCCGGCGCATGAACTTCACCGGCAGAAATCATGCAGGTGACGCCACCGTGCAGCGTGCTGTCGATCCAGTTCAACTGCTGCTGGCGCGGTGTGTAATCACCAATAACCGGATGCACATGACTGTCGATAAGACCCGGCGAAACGCAGGTCCCGTGTGCATCAATCAGCGTATCGGCATTGTCGAGATCAAGGTCCTTGGCGTAACCGACCTCGGATATTTTTCCATCAAGCGCGATGATGCAATCACCATCCAGTATCGGCTGTTCAATCTTGCCGGACAGAATTAGTCCGATGTTCTGGATGACAAGTTTTGCTGGTTCGGTCATGGGATTTACCTTCTGCTTTAGACTAGTTTTTTCAAAAGACTGACTAGCTGTGCGTGTTCGGCATCACTGAGAAGCGACGCCGTGCGCGCCGTAACAGTCGCAGCCCTGGCTACCTGGGTGAGATACTGATTGCGACCCTCCGCCGTCAGGTCGAGATAGATGCGGCGTTGATCGCGGTCATCACGCCGCGTCGAGATCAGGCCGCGTTTGCGCAAACGGTCAATCACACCCTTGATGGTGGCAGCATCCATGGCTGCCTGCCGGCCAAGTTCGTTTTGCGACAGCGCGCCTGTTTCATACAGTTTGGCCATGGCGGCAAACTGGGTCGGCGTGAAATCCGGGATGTGTTCGGAAAAAATCGACAAATGGCGCTGTTGCGCGCGGCGCAACAAAAACCCCACCTGATCATCCAGCCTGTAGGGCGGGTTGGGAGGCGTTTTTCCTGACGCTGGTTTATCTGGCATGAACCGTGTCCATTGAGTACGAAACAGATCATGGCAATGTTGGCAGCAAAGTCGCAAGAATGCAATTTGTTGGTGTGCATACATGTTGGACGGGAGTTGTCCACCACCCCACTTGACATGCGCAGTACACAGGTCCATCTGTTGAAACGTAGCCAGGGGAGCTCCGCGAAAAGGAGCTGAGAGGCCGGTAAGACGTGTAACGCGTCAGCACGGCGACCCTTCGAACCTGATCCAGTTAACGCTGGCGGAGGGATGCTGACACCGGACGAGGACCATGCAAGGTCCCTTATACCCGGTACCAAACCCCCTCTCCCGAAACGTGAACTGGGTCTTCAACCGATCAGGGAGAGCCCACAATGAACGCCATTACACCCACAGTTACCGAAGGTCCGTTGCCTGCCTCGCGCAAGGTTTACAAGTCAGGAACATTGCACCCCTATGTCCGTGTGCCGATGCGCGAAATCTCCGTCCATCCGACATCCGGCGAGCAACCGGTAACCGTCTATGACACCTCCGGTCCCTACACGGATCCGAACGTCAAGATCGACATCGCAAAAGGCTTGAGCCGCCATCGCGAAAGCTGGCTTGAAACCGTCGGTGATGTGGCACGCTATGAAGGCCGTCATATAAAACCGGAAGACAACGGCTTTGTTACCGGCGACAAGCTGACGCCTGAATTCCCCGTCCGCAACCAGCCTTTCAAGGCCAGGGACGGCAAGGCTGTTACACAACTGGCTTATGCGCGGGCCGGCATCATCACCCCGGAGATGGAGTTCATCGCCATCCGCGAAAACCTCGGCCGCGATGCCGCGCGGGACAAGCTGGAACGCGATGGTGAGAGCTTTGGTGCGTCGATCCCCGATCATGTCACGCCTGAATTTGTCCGTGACGAAGTGGCCCGCGGCCGCGCCGTCATTCCGGCAAACATCAACCATCCTGAAGTGGAACCGATGATTATCGGCCGCAACTTCCTGGTCAAGATCAATGCCAATATCGGCAATTCCGCCGTGACCTCCTCCATGGAGGAAGAGGTTGAAAAGATGGTGTGGGCCACCCGCTGGGGCGCCGACAATGTCATGGACCTGTCGACAGGCCGCAACATCCACAATATCCGCGAATGGATCATCCGCAATTCAGCATCGCCGATCGGCACAGTGCCGATCTACCAGGCGCTGGAAAAGGTCAACGGCATTGCCGAAGACCTGACCTGGGAGGTTTATCGCGACACGCTGATCGAACAGGCAGAACAGGGCGTCGACTACTTCACCATCCATGCCGGCATAAGGCTGCACTATGTGCCGCTGACGGTAAACCGCACCACCGGCATCGTGTCGCGCGGCGGTTCGATCATGGCCAAATGGTGCCTGCACCATCACAAGGAAAGCTTCCTGTACGAGCACTTTGAAGACATCTGCGACATCATGCGGGCCTATGACGTGACCTTCTCGCTGGGCGACGGCCTGCGCCCGGGATGCATCGCCGACGCCAATGACGCGGCCCAGTTTGCCGAGCTGGAAACCCTGGGTGAACTGACCCAGATCGCCTGGAAGAAAGATTGCCAGGTGATGATCGAAGGCCCCGGCCACGTGCCGATGCACAAGATCAAGGAGAACATGGACAAGCAGCTCGAAGTCTGTGGCGAAGCGCCGTTCTATACGCTTGGCCCCCTCACCACCGACATTGCACCGGGCTATGACCATATTACTTCCGGTATTGGCGCCGCCATGATCGGCTGGTACGGCACGGCAATGCTTTGCTATGTCACGCCAAAGGAACATCTTGGCCTGCCGGATCGTGACGACGTGAAAACCGGGGTGATCACCTACAAGATCGCCGCTCACGCGGCTGATCTTGCCAAGGGTCATCCGGCCGCACAAGCTCGCGATGACGCCTTGTCACGTGCCCGGTTTGAATTCCGCTGGGAAGACCAGTTCAACCTGGCGCTTGATCCTGAAACGGCACGTGACTTCCATGATCAGACCTTGCCGAAGGAAGCCCACAAGGTGGCACATTTCTGTTCCATGTGCGGGCCGAAATTCTGCTCCATGCGCATCAGTCACGACATTCGTGCCGAGGCGCAAAAGGAAGGCATGGAGGCAATGGCACTGAAATATCGTGAAGGGGGCGATCTTTACATGCCGGTCAGTGAGACCGCCGAGCCTGCGGAGTAGCCGGGCCATGAACGTCACCGTGGTCGGGGCCGGCGTTGCCGGCCTCACCGTCGCCACAGAGCTTGTCGAACGCGGCTGCAAGGTAGAGGTCATCGACCGGGCAGAAGGCTTTGGTCGCGACACCTGTTCCTGGTATGCCGGTGGCATGCTGGCACCCTGGTGCGAAGGCGACACGGCAGAAGAACCTGTCGTGCGCCTTGGCCAGGAGGCCATTGGCTGGTGGCGCCGGCATGTGCCGGACGTGATTGAACAAGGCTCGCTGGTTGTGGCGCCATCCCGTGACGCGGGCGAGCTTGCCCGCTTTGCCCGGCGCACACAGGCGCATGAGACCATTGATGCAGCTGGGCTGGCGAAATTTGAACCGGATCTTGAAGGTCGCTTCCGGCAAGCCTTGTTTTTCAATGGGGAAGCGCATCTGAACCCGCGCAAGGCGATTGCTGCACTGACTGGGCGATTGACCGGATCGGATGTGACCGTCACCTATGGCAAGGCCCTTGAAGATCACAAGATCAGCGGATCGGTGGTGGTCGACACGCGCGGGTTTGCAGCCCGCGATGTGCTGAAAGACCTGCGCGGCGTAAAGGGCGAGATGCTGGTGCTGAAGGCAACCGGCGTGGAATTTTCACGCCCCGTCCGGCTGCTGCATCCGCGCCTGCCGGTCTACATCGTGCCGCGCGGAGACGGTCATTTCATGGTCGGCGCCACCCAGATAGAAGCCGAGGACCGCGGCCGCATAACCGCGCGTGGCATGGTTGATCTGCTGAACGCGGCTTATGCCGTGCATCCCGCTTTTGCCGAAGCTGAAATAATTGAAACCGGCGCAGATGTGCGGCCGGCATTTCCCGACAACCTGCCCAGACTGCGCTGGCACGGCCGTACGCTGTATGTGAACGGCCTGTTCCGGCACGGCTTCCTGCTGGCACCGGCGTGTGCACGCATGGCGGCCGAAGCCATAAGCAGTCCTGGCTACAAACCGGAGTTGATGGATGAAGATCATCGTGAACGGTCAATCGCTTGAAGTGACGGCCACGCTGCTTGACGCAGCGCTTGGCGAGCTTGGCTATGGTGAAGCGCGTGTCGCAACAGCCCTGAACGGTGAATTCGTGCCCGTCCCGGCACGTGCCTCGACAAGCCTGGGCAATGGCGACCGGCTGGAAATCCTCGCCCCCATGCAGGGAGGTTGATCCGGTGCAGGTTTATGGTGTCGACATTGCCTCCCGCCTTCTGCTGGGTACAGCGCAATATCCTTCGCCTGCCGTCCTTGGTGATGCGGTACAGGCTTCCGGTACGGAGATTGTCACCGTGTCGCTGCGCCGTGAAGCCGGCGGCGGCCAGCACGGCCAGGCATTCTGGACACTGATCTGCGACATGGGTGTGCGTGTCCTGCCAAACACCGCAGGTTGCCACACGGTGGAAGAAGCTGTCACCACGGCGCAAATGGCCCGCGAAGTGTTCGACACCAACTGGATCAAGCTGGAAGTCATCGGTGACAATGACACATTGTGCCCCAGCGTTTTTGACCTGGTTGAAGCCGCTCGCCTGCTCAGCGAAGACGGTTTCGAAGTCTTCCCCTATACCACCGAAGACCTGATCGTGGCAGAGCATCTGCTGCAAGCCGGGTGCAAGGTCCTGATGCCCTGGGGAGCGCCTATCGGCACCGGCCTCGGCCTCAACAATGTCTATGGCTTGCGCACCATGCGGGCTCATTTCGCAGATGTACCGCTGATCATCGATGCCGGTATGGGCCTGCCGTCACATGCTGCACAAGCCATGGAGCTGGGATTTGATGCCGTGTTGCTGAACACCGCGATCGCCAAAGCTGGTGATCCCGTAGCCATGGCACGCGCCTTCGCGCAAGCCGTCGAAGCCGGTTCATTGGCACGCAGCGCTGATCCCATGGAGCCCCGCGACATGGCCAGTCCGTCAACGCCGGTTCTGGGAAAGGCCAGCCTCGGATGACCCGCAACCTTGACCCGTTTTACCTCATCGTCGACAACGCCGCCTGGCTTGAGCGGCTGGTGCCGCTGGGCGTCAGGCTGGCGCAACTGCGCTGCAAGGACATGGACGACGAAACCGTTCGCAGCGAGATCCGGCGGGCCAGGACCGTGTGTGCGGAACACGATTGCCAACTGGTGATAAACGACTACTGGCAGGCGGCCATCGAGCTTGATTGCGACTATGTCCATTTGGGCCAGGGCGACATGGACACAGCAGATTTCAAGGCCATTCGCCGGGCTGGTGTCCGGCTCGGACTGTCCACGCATGACCATGCAGAGCTGCAGCGAGCCATGTCGCATGATCCCGATTATGTGGCACTTGGGCCGGTTTATCAGACCATCCTGAAGAAGATGCCGTGGGCACCGCAAGGCCTGGACAAGCTGGGCGAATGGAAAAAACTGATCGGAGACCGCCCGCTTGTAGGCATCGGTGGCTTGAACCCGGATCGCCTGCCCGGCGTGTTTGCAGCAGGTGCAGACTGTGCCGCCGTTGTCACCGACGTTACGCTCAACCCGGACCCTGAATCTCGCACGTGTGAGTGGCTTGCGGCAACGCGGAGCCATGCCTGATGAGCCGCTATGCCCGCCAGACGGTTTTGCCCGAAATCGGCGCTGACGGTCAGGCCCGGCTGGCCAATGCCCGAATTCTTGTTGTCGGCGCAGGCGGCCTGGGCTGCCCGGTGCTGAGCTACCTGGCCGGTGCCGGTGTCGGCAGCATCAAGATCGTCGACGCGGACGTAGTGGAAGAATGCAACCTGCATCGCCAACCGCTTTACTCCGTGGCAGATATCGGCCAGGCCAAGGCCGAGGCGGCCAGGCGAGTGCTGGCTGCCTACAACCCGGATGTTGAAATCCTGGCCGAAGTTCGCCGACTTGAACCGTCAAACACGCCATCACTGTGCATAGACGCTGACATTGTGATCGATGCCGCCGACAGCTTCGCCGTCACCTACACGCTGTCGGACCATTGTCTGGCATCCGGTCAGGCATTCGTGTCGGCATCCGTTCTGGGATTTACCGGTTATGCCGGTGGTTTCTGCGGTGGCCGTGCACCCAGCGTCAGGGCCGTGTTCCCGGATTTGCCCCGGTCTGCCGCCAACTGCGCAACAGCCGGCGTCAGCGGACCTGCTGCAGGCATCCTCGGATCTCTGCAGGCACAAATGGCCTTGAGTTGTCTGCTGAGCCTGGAACCGTCACCCCTGGGCCGCATGATCAGCCTCGACCTGCGCCAGTTCACGACCTCCTCGTTCTTATTTGATAATGCCCCTGAACCTGGGGACGGGTTCGACTTTGTCTCCGTCGAAGACATCGCCGACAATGACTTTGTTGTAGATCTTCGCGATGTTGAAGAAGCACCTGCGATCGTCACCGCCGCCGCCCGTCGTTCGACCGTAGGTGACGTGGAAGCCCTTGCCGGCGCCGCCCGCAAGCATCGCACAATTCTGTGCTGCCGCTCCGGTCTGCGGGCCTGGAATGCCGGTCTTCGCCTGCGCCAGGCAGGCTGTACCGACATCTCCCTGATCGCATTGGGATAGCGCCAATATGAAACCGGTGGTCATTGTCATCGGCGGCACGGATTCCAGCGGTGGCGCCGGCCTGTCCCGTGACATCGCCACGCTCACCGAACTGGAGTGTGAGGCAAGGCCGGTGGTCACCGCCGTCACGGCGCAGACCGATATGGCGGTTCAGGCCGTTACGGCCATTTCAGCGAACCATGTCGCGCAACAATTGTCATCGGCGCTCGCAACCGGCCCTGTCAGTGCCATCAAGACGGGCATGCTGCATTCAGGTGAAACGGTTGTCGCGGTCGCCAAAGTCCTGGCTGACTTTGCAGCGGTCCCGTTGGTCATCGACCCGGTGCTGGTCTCATCTTCCGGCACACCATTGCTCGACCCCGATGGTATCGCCGCGATCAAGACACATCTGTTGCCCCTGTGCACACTGGTCACACCCAACCTGCCGGAAGCCCAAATACTGACAGGCAGCGAACACCCTGAACAGCAGGCGAAAGCCATTTTGGAACTGGGTGCAGAGGCTGTCCTGGTCAAGGGTGGTCACGGTGATGGCGAGATGTCCATTGACCGGTTGTTTCAGAGCGACCTGCCCGCCGCAGAATTCGCAGCCCCGCGACTGAACACAAGCCTGCGCGGCACCGGCTGCATGCTGGCAAGCGCCATCGCCGCCAATCTCAGCCTGGGCCACTCCAGACACCAGGCGTGTTCGCTGGCGAAAGACTTCGTCGGTCATAAGCTGCAGCGGGCTGCATCCGAAGTTTGACATCAGGCAATCAGTCTCTGTATGGACTGACGCCATGAGCAATCATGCCAACATATCCGCCAATGATGCGCGCCGGCTTTCCGTGGCACCGATGATGGACTGGACGGACAGGCATTGCCGCGTGTTTCACCGGCAACTGACCCGTAACGCCCTGCTCTACACCGAAATGCTGACAACCGGTGCTGTGATCCATGGCGACCGCGATCACCTGCTTGGCTTTGATGCATGCGAGCATCCGGTTGCCCTGCAGCTTGGCGGGTCCGCCCCGGCAGAGTTGGCAGAAGCCGCCCGTATTGGTGAAGACCTTGGCTATGACGAGATCAATCTGAATTGCGGGTGCCCGTCAGACCGCGTGCAGTCCGGCCGCTTCGGGGCCTGCCTGATGGCGGCACCGGACACGGTGGCGCGTGGTGTGGACGCCATGCGCAAGGCGGTGTCCGTTCCGGTCACGGTCAAATGCCGTATCGGTATTGATGATCAGGACAGCGAGACAGACTTCACCCGCTTCATCGAAACCGTGGCGTCAGCGGGCTGTGACACCTTCATCGTCCATGCCCGCAAGGCGTGGCTGGACGGTCTCAGCCCGAAGCAGAACCGCGATGTGCCGCCGCTGGACTATGGCCGGGTCTACCGGCTCAAGGCAGCCCGGCCGGACCTGCATATTTCAATCAATGGCGGCATCGAAACCCTTGCACAAGCGCTTGGGCATTTGACGCATGTGGACGGTGTCATGCTGGGCCGCGCGGCCTACCAGCACCCCTGGCTTCTTGCTGACGTGGATCGGTTGATATTTGGTGCGCCCGGCAATCCGGTTACAAACCGGATGGACGCGGCTGAACGCATGACCGGCTATATTGAGCAGCGCCTGGCGCAAGGTGACTACATTACCCGCATCACCCGGCACATGATGGGTCTGTTTCACGCCCAGCCCGGCGGCAGGCTGTGGCGGCGCATCCTGTCGGAAGACGCACGCCGCGACGGTGCCGGTGTCGAAATCATTCATCGCGCACTGGCGGTCGTGGCGGACGCCACGGCAGCACGCCAGGCTGCCGAATAAATCCGGCTTCAGGCCGCCTGTTTCGGGATCACGTCAAAAGCAACGCAGATGCGTTTCTGCTTCGACTTGAAGGGCACCGTACCGTGATACATGAAGGCTGGAAACAACAACATCAGACCTTCATGTGGTTTAACGGTTTCAACCGGAAACTCCGCCTTGAACGGCAGCTCCTTCGGGGGCCTGCCCATCTCAAAGGCGCCGGCATTGTCAGCGCCTGATCCCGACACCTCATCCGGAATGGTCACATAATAGCAACCCGACAGATAACCTGACATGTGGATATGCGGCTTCTGATTGCCTTCGCCGTCCAGCACCGCAGACCACGCCACAATGTCATAATCCTTCGGCTTGGTTGTCAGGAACGGGTGATTGTCGTCATTGGGGCTGTCGGCAAAATACCTGTCGACGGCAATGCGCATTTGTTTTTCCAGCTCGCCCACGGGGCCGGAGTGATCAATGTTGATATCCGGGCCTATGCGCAGCGCAGGATGATGCCAGGTCGGATGGTCTTCAGGTGGGGTTTCCAGTTGGTCATGCCCGAGTACAACAGCCTCAATGGCCTTGTTGAAGGCATCCAGATCATCATAGCCGGCGGGAACTTCAATGGTGTGTCCCTTTACGAACCGGCCAAAGTCAAACCAGCGTGCCGCGGCATCATGATTGCCCACCTCGACCTCGAGCAGGGCCATAAAGGCCATCGCCTCTATGTCCGCCGGCATGGCGGCACACCAGTCTACCGCGTGGCGATGTGCTTCATCAACGCGGCCAAGTTCAATCAGCGCGGCTATCAGGTTGGAGTAAATCTGCTTGTCCACAAGGCCCGCCGCAATGGTGCGGGTATATAGTTCGACAGCCCGGGTATTCTGTTTGCTCATCTGGGCCGAAATCGCGGTAGAGCGCAAAAGTGATGCGTTTTCCGGGAACTTCTTGACCGCAGCTTCAAAGATCATCAGGGCATCGCGCCAATGTCCCGCATTGGCCAGCATGTCGGCATGTTTGACCTTCAGTTCAATATTGTCCGGTTCCTGCGAAACGGCCACTTCGAGAATTGACGTTGCCGTGTCCCACTCATCGGCCATGGCATAAAACCTGGCGAGGTTGGCCCTGGCCAGTGCCGGGCGCGGGGCTTTGTCGATATAACCGGCAACCGTAGCCAGATGATCCAGCGCCTTGTCGCGATGGCCGAGCGCCAGCCAGCAGCGCGCAGACAGCGTTTGCCCGCGCATCATGCCCGGCGCTTTGCTGGTCACAGGTTGCAGAATTTCAAGCGCTTCACGTGGCTGTCCCGCCTGGAACAGCTGCGCCGCCTGTTCGATCTTTTGCTTCACTTTAGTCTGGTACTCCGTACTGGCGCACATCCCGGTTCGCCATTTTTTGTAAACCATATGTACCAAGAATTTAGGGGCGTGTGCTAGAGCAACAATGACACGGTTAATTGCCCCAGCGGCAGGCCGGGGTGCGGCGCTGTGCGCCCTTCAAACCCGCCCTGACACGCAATAGGTCAGGGATATGACAACCCTGACCGAAAAACAGCTCACATCCCTGCCCTACATACGCTGGTGGCTGGTATTTGTGGCTGCAATGGTGTTTGCCATGGTGATTGTCGGCGGCGCAACCCGATTGACGGATTCGGGCCTGTCCATCACAGAATGGAAACCGTTGCTGGGCGCCATCCCGCCTTTGAGCGATGCTCACTGGCTGGAAGCACTCGAAAAATACCGCCAGATCCCGGAATACCAGCTCATCAACAAGGGCATGAGCCTGGCCGAGTTCAAGTTCATCTATTGGTGGGAATGGGGGCACCGGTTTTTGGGCCGCGCCATTGGCGTGGTTTTCTTTATACCGTTCGTGTTCTTCTGGCTGACCGGCAAATTGCACAAATCCCAGATTCCCAGGTTGCTGGTGCTTTTCGTACTTGGCGGGCTGCAGGGTGCGCTTGGCTGGTACATGGTTATGTCGGGTCTGGTAGACCGCACGGATGTGAGCCAGTACCGGCTGTCCGCTCACCTGACACTGGCGACAGTCATATTTGCCGCAATCGTGTGGACCGCACTCGGCATTGGCCGGGACAAGCGCCGGCTCGCCTCAACTGTCAGCCTGGGCTGGTCCGCCCTGGCCCTGACCGTGCTGGTCATCGCGCAAACGGCACTGGGCGGGTTTGTGGCCGGTCTTGATGCCGGCCTGTCCCACAACACCTGGCCGTTGATGGATGGCCGGTTCATCCCCGACGGGCTGATGGCAATGGAGCCGGCCTGGCGCAACTTCTTTGAAAACGTGCTCACGGTGCAGTTTCAGCACCGGATCATCGCCTATGTCATCGCCCTACTGGCATTGCTGCATGCCGCACGCGCAGTGAGCGAGAAAAATTCTCCGGCCGTGCGCATGTCGGGTTTGGCAATCCTGTTTGCCGTATTGGCGCAGGTTGGTTTCGGCATCTGGACACTGCTGGCCCACGTGCCGATTACACTGGGCCTGATCCACCAGGGCGGCGCCCTTGTCGTGCTGGCAACCTGCATCTGGCATTTGCATGAAGTGTGTGCTGCGCCGCAAACGACTGCATCATCTGCGGCGCAGGCAATTTGAAAATCAGCTCATTGCCTGGTCAAGATCGGCAATGATGTCGGCAACGTCCTCGATACCGACGGACAGGCGCACGACGTCTGCACCGGCACCGGCCTTTTCAAGTTGTTCAGGCGTGAGCTGTGAGTGCGTGGTTGAAGCCGGGTGAATGATCAGCGACCTGGTATCACCGACATTGGCCAGGTGAGACAGGAGTTCGACCTTGGACACTGTGCCGACACCGGCGTCATAGCCACCTTTCAGGCCGAAGGTGAAGACAGCGCCGGCACCTTTCGGCGCATACTTCTTCTGCATCTCATGATCCTTGTCGCCGGGAAGGGCTGCATAGCTGACCCATGACACGCGCGGGTCGCTGGACAACCACTCGGCCACTTTCAGCGCATTGTCACAATGGCGCTGCATGCGCAGTGACAGGGTTTCCATGCCGGTCAGTATCTGGAAGGCATTGAACGGAGAGATTGCCGGGCCGAGATCGCGCAGGCCCAATACACGGCAGGTGATCGCAAAGGCGATATTGCCGAAGGTTTCGTACATGGTCACGCCGTTATAAGACGCATTAGGCTCCGACAGCATCGGGAACTGCCCCTTGTTCTTACCCCAGTCAAAATTGCCGCCGTCGACAATAACACCGCCCATGGAATTACCGTGGCCACCAAGGAACTTGGTCAGCGATTCCACCACGATGTTGGCACCATGTTCAATCGGCCGGCACAGATAGGGCGAGGCCAGCGTATTGTCGACGATAAGCGGCACATGAGCGGCCTTGGCAATGGCGGCAATCGGTTCCATGTCGGTGACGCGGCCGCCCGGATTGGCGATTGATTCAATGAAGATCGCCTTGGTTTTCGGCGTGATGGCCTTTTCGAAGGATGAGATGTCGTCAATGTCAGCCCACACCACGTTCCAGCCGAACGACTTGAACGAATGGTTGAAGGCATTGATCGAACCGCCATAGAGCTGGCGGGCACAGACGATCTCGTCACCCGGCATCATCAGCGAATGACAGATAATCAGCTGTGCGGAATGACCCGATGCGGTCGCAAGGGCTGCCGTGCCGCCTTCAAGGGCCGCAACCTTTTCTTCCAGCACCGCCTGGGTCGGGTTCATGATCCGGGTGTAGATATTGCCAAAGGCGCGCAGGGCGAACAGATCAGCAGCATGCTGGGCATCATCGAACACGAACGATGTGGTCTGATAGATCGGCGTGGCGCGCGCGCCGGTTGCCGGATCAGGCTTTGCGCCTGCGTGAATGGCGAGTGTGTCAAAGCCCGGTTGCTGATCGCTCATGTGAAATGCTCCTTGAGAACGCTTGAGAATAGTCGACGCAAGGAGAGCGTTCTAGCAAAGGACGGCAAATCAAACAATTGTTCTTTTTAGAGAACAACAACCTACTGCTTGACGATCCCGAGGCTCTGCATCTTGCCGGACCCGTGCAGCGACTGCTTTTTCGACGATATCACCCCGGAATTACCGCCGACCCAACCCCATTCGCCCGACAGTTTGCCATACTCGATTTTCGGGCACCGGTTCATGACAACGCGCACCCCGGCCGTTTCAGCTTTTTCCGCCGCCTCGTCATGGCGCACCGTCAACTGCATCCAGATGACTTTTGGCACAGGCGCCAGCGTCAACGCCTCATCGACAACACTCGCCGCAACTGCGGAATTGCGAAAAATATCGACCATGTCGACAGGTTCCGGCACTTCGTTCAAAGATGCATAGACCTTGCGTCCGCAGATTTCCCCGCCCGCCATGCCCGGATTAAGCGGGAACACCTTGTAGCCCTTGTCGACAAGATATTTGGTTACAAAGAACGACGGCCTGGCTTCGTTGGAAGATGCCCCGACAATGGCGATAGTTCTGACATCCTCCAGAATTTTGCGGATGTAGGCGGCGTCGTAGGTATCGTGATTCATGGTGCGGTGATCCGCCCGTCTTCATCCAGCGGGAAAAAGGGATTATGGGCAATTTCCCACAAATGACCGTCCGGGTCTGAAAAATACCCGGAATACCCGCCCCAGAACACCTTTTCGGGCTGTTTGACAACCTTCGCCCCGGCTGCTTCGGCAAAAGCCATGACCGCGTCCACCCGGTCTTCGCTTTCGCAATTATGAGCCAGCGATACGCCGGTGAACGAGCTTGGCGAAAACTCGACCTGGGCATCGTCGGCAAGCGCTTTTCGGCCGTACAGGCCAAGGATCATGCCGCCCATATTGAAAAACGTAACATCGTCATTGGACGACGCTGCAGCGCTCCATCCCAGGCGCTCATAGAACGCCCTGGCCCGTTTCATGTCATCTACACCAAGCGTCACAATCGAGATGCGCGGTTCAAGGCCGGTCATTCGTCGGTCCATTCCGGTTTGCGTTTCTCAAGAAATGCGCCAATGCCTTCCTGCGCATCTTTCATCATCATGTTGTCGACGATGACTTTAGACGTGTACTGATAGGCCTGATCCAGCGGCATTTCAAGCTGCTCGTAAAACGCCTTCTTGCCCAGCGCCAATACCGCCTGGGAACGTTCAGCCAGTGTTGCTGCGAGCTGTTGCGTGACCCTTTCAAGATCATCATCGGCGCAAATCCGGTTGACGATACCTGCCGCCATCGCCTCATCCGCATTCAGCAGCCCACCCGTAGTCAACAGTTCCATGGCGCGCTTGCGGCCAATATTGCGTGACAGTGCCACCATCGGCGTGGAACAGAACAGACCTGAATTGATCCCGTTGACACCAAACCGGGCAGACGCACCTGCAACCGCCATGTCACATGCTGCTACAAGCTGGCAGCCTGCAGCCGTGGCAATGCCGTTTACTTCCGCGATTACGATCTTCGGATGCGCAACAATCATTTGCATCATCTCGGAACACCGTGCAAACAGCGCTTCGTAGAACGCCCGCCCGCCGTCGGTGTCCGTGCGATGCGCTGTCATTTCTTTCAGATCATGGCCGCCGCAAAAACCCGGCGCTTCGCCTGCAATGACAATGGCACGAACCGACTTGTCGGTTGCCGCTGCCTCAAGCGCGGCCACAATGGCATCAAGCATGGCGCTGGACAGCGGATTGCGTTGCGAACCGCGCATCAGCGTCAGCCGCAGGATGCTGCCGGTGTTTTCAACGGACAGTAACGGTGCCTGGCTCATCAGTGATCAGCCCCTTCTGCGGCTTCTTCAAGCAGTTTCAACTTCTCGGCCCAGTCCTTTTGCTTGTTGAGATCAGCGACAATTTTCTTGTTGTTGTCAGACGGCAGCATGGATTGCAGCCCTTCAATGAGCGATTTCTTCATTTGCTGGTCGAGATCGACTTCGTTCTCGATGTTTTCCAGCTCCTGCCTGATCTCATCTTCGTGGGTTCCCGACAATGCCGCATAGGCGAAACTCACTGACGTGATCGCTGTATTCCATTCACCGACTGTCTTGAAACCAAAACTCTTGATGTCTTTCTCAAGCGCCGGGCCTTCCTTGGCCTGGGCCACGAATTGCTCAAGCGATTCATATTCTGCGATATCGGTATCCTGGTAGCTGTTCTTGAGTTTGACAAATCCGTCAATTGCCCGTTTGGCCATGTCCGGTGTCAATTCAACGGTTTCCACCGTGGAAATGGCAGGAGCCATCTCCCTGGTGTTATTGTTATCATTGGTATTGTCGTTGTCGGTGTTGGCGTCGTCACCAGGGGATAACTGAAGCAACGGTTCGTTACCGGGCGACGGAGCAAACGGTGCAACGCCCAACCCGCCGACTGCTGCAGCGGGATTTTCCATCTCCGGCAGGCGCGTCTGGTCCTTTGCCGCCAGCACAGGCTCGGCGCACATGATAACGAACGCGGCGCTCATCAAAACAGCTATGTCTCCGGTACCCTTCATGAAAACAGATAGTAGGGCACGGCAGATTGCGGGGGAAGTACCATTGACGAGAATGCCTGAGTTGCTCAAAACCAGTGAACAATTTGAACGGGCTTTAGCAGGATGCGGGTAAATGGCACTCAAATGGTCGGCAGAAGAGGTATTCGGGTTCGTGAAGGCGGAATTCCCGCAGGCACTGCGCGACGGGGTAAATTATGAAGTGATCAAGCTGGAGCCGGAAGAAGCCCATGTCCGCCTGCTGGCCGGCGAACAGCAATTGCGTCCCGGTGGCACTGTTTCCGGGCCGGCCATGATGGAAATGGTGGATTTCTCGATTTACGTACTGTTGCTCGCACACCACAAGGAAGCAGCACGTCTTGCCGTAACCACCAATCTGGCAATCTCGTTCCTGCGCAAACCGCAACCAGGCCCCATCGTGGCTCAGGTCCGGCTGATAAAACACGGCCGCACCCTCACAGTGGCGCGGGTGGATATCATATCCGAGGCAGACGGCAAGCTGGTAGCAAGCTCAGAAGCGACGTATTTCATGGGTTCTATATGAGGTAAAATAATACCACATATATTTTATATAATA